>NZ_LMPE01000015.1:0-184241 GCF_001424325.1 Rhizobium sp. Leaf341 | reverse complement strand
GGCGGCGGCGAGCCACGGCTGGTGACGCGGAACCTGCCCTCCTACTGGCATGGCTGGTCGCCGGACGGCGCGCGGCTCGCCTATTGCGGTATTCGCGACCAGGTGTTCGACATCTACACGATCGGCGTCGATGGCGGCGAGGAAACGCGGCTGACCCATGGCGAGGGGCGCAACGACGGGCCGGACTATTCGCCGGACGGCCGCTGGATCTACTTCAATTCCAGCCGAACCGGCCGAATGCAGATCTGGCGCGTGCCGGCAGACGGCGGCGTTGCCGAACGCATCACCGACAGCCCCTATGCCGACTGGTTCCCGCATCCCTCGCCGGACGGTCGGCACCTGCTGGTTCTTTCCTATGATGGCGATGTGGTCGACCATCCCCGCGACCTGACGGTGCGGCTGCGGCTGATGGATCCCGACGGCGGCCATGCGCGCGCGGTGCTGGAGCTGTTTGGTGGGCAGGGCACGATCAACGTGCCGAACTGGTCGCCGGACAGCCGGTGTTTCGCGTTCGTCCGCTACGCGCCCGTGTAGCAGAGGGGTCGGCGAAAAGGCTCAGTTCGTCTGTTCCGGCTGATAGCCGGGGCCGGCGGGATGGCGCAGGTCGATGGCGGATTCCTCGGCCGGCAGGAAGGTCGGGCCGACCTGGCGGACGCGGTTGGCCTTGGGGTCATAGGGGCGCTCGTTGCCCACGCGCGCGGGCGCGTCGACCGGCGCCACCGCAGGCAGGACCGTCCTTTCGACGGCCTCGACGTCCGGGGCGGGGCCGGTGTCGGCAGCCCCGACACTGCCCGGCTTCGTCGTGATGGTCACCACGGCCTTTTCGGACGGGGTGCTCATCCGGGGTGCGGGGGCATCGCCCGGCAAGGTGGAGAAACCGGCGCCCGATGGCGTGGCGGGCTTTTGACCCGACGCCTGGCTCGGCAGACGGCAGCCGCACTGGCTGCGGGTCGCGGGACTTCCACTCTTGTAGGCAAATGCCGTGGGAAGATCCGTGTAGGGATTGCCGGTGCTCGCCGAGATCATGTCCTGCGTCTCGCCGGTCAGCGGATGGAAATAGAGTTCGGTCGTCGCACCCGGGCAGCGCGCGCTGCAGGCCTGGGCATCGCGTGCGAAATCGTCCGGCGTCGCATTGGCGGAAATCGGGAAGAACGAGCCGTCGCAGGTGCGCACGCACATGGTCCGCAGCGGACCGTCCAGCGTCAGCGAATGGAGTTCGGGGGTGGAAAGGTCCGAGATCGACGGCTCGGATGCGGCGCCGTCCGAGGGGCCGCGCAGGCTCGTCTCGTCGCTGCCGATCGGCGGCAGGTCGGCGATGATGTTGCGGAAGCGGCGCGGCCCGTCCCCGTCGGGGCCGGAAACGGAGGCGCTGACGAGATCGCTGTCGATCGCCTCGCACCGGTTGGTCTGCAGCGCGACCAGGACGCGCCGCCGATCCGCATCGTCCTTCGAGCCGACGAGGTCATCCCGGCGGCGGGCCTTCAGCTCCTCGAGATCGGCGCTGATCGCGGCGATCCGGTTGTCGAGATCGGCGCAGGCCTCTTCGTTGTCGCCGTTGATGACCGTTACGCTTTCCGTGCTGCAGCCGAGCGTCCGCTGCTGGCTGCGCGCGCTGCGCAGCTCGATGTTCTGTCGGGAAATGGCGCCCGTATAGTTCCGCTGGCCTGCTTCGTTGTATCCGCCGCTGTCCTGCGTCGGCTGCGGCAGGTCGGCAAGGCGCGCATACAGCCGGTCGCAAAGCGCCGACGCCTGGGCGCCCGCCGACAGAAACAGAAGGGGCATCAGCACTGCGGCCATGGAGAGTTTGCGGTTCGTCAAACGGCTAGCCTGTCTCGATGGTTATGGTCGGCACGGTTATGGTCGGCCCGGTTATGGTCGGCACGGTTATGGTCGGCACGGTTATGGTCGGCCCGGATATGGTCGGCAAGTCGGGTCGGCCTCACCAAGCGACGAAGCAACCTGATCCATCAGGCGGTCCGCCGGGAGGTCCGCGCCATCACGGGCGCGGAACCATCTTAGCCGCTTTGCGTAAGGCCGCAACGCGTCCACCGATCACTTTCGCGGGGCGGGCGGTCGCGGCCGCCAGGTTTATACCGGGTGTGACGCTTCTACCACGGCGAGGGCCGCCATGTTGACGACGCCGCGCGAGGTCACCGAGGGCGACAGGATGTGGGCGGGCAGGGCCGCGCCGAGCAGGATCGGTCCGACATGCAGCCCGTCGATCATGCTTCGGACCACGCCGAAGGTGATGTTGGCGGCATCGAGATTGGGGAAGACGAGGAGGTTGGCGTCCTCGTGCAGGGTCGTGCTCGGCATGACCCGCTTGCGCAGGACCTGCGAGATCGCGGACTCGCCGTGCATCTCGCCATCGGCTTCGAGGTCGGGCGCAAGCTCCCGCACGAATTCCATCGCCCGGCGCATCTTGCTCGCGCTCTCGGACTCGCGCGAGCCGAAATTGGAGTGGGAAACGAGCGCGGCGCGCGGGGTGATGCCGAAGCGCTTGATCTCCTCGGCCGCCATGATCGTCTTCTGCGCGACCTCTTCGGAGGTCGGATTGAAGGTGACGAAGGTGTCGGTGAAGAAGGTCGCGCCATGCTGGGAGATCAGCAGGCTCATGGCGGAGAAGTCGAGCGCACCGGGCCGCTTGCCGATGATCTGCGAGATGTCGCGCAGGTGGCGGCTATAGCGCCCTTCGAGGCCGCAGATCAGCGCATCGGCTTCGCCGCGCTTGAGGGCGAGCGCGCCGATGACGGTGTAGTTGGTGCGCACGGTGGTGCGGGCAGCTTCCGGGATGACGCCGAGCCGGCCGACCAGCGAGAGGTACTGGTCGACGTAATCCTTGAAGCGGCGGTCGCTTTCCGGGTTGATGACCTCGAAATCGGTGTCCGGGCGGATGCGCAGGCCGAAACGCTTCAGGCGCTGATCGATGATCTGCGGGCGGCCGATGAGGATCGGCAGGGCCGTGCCTTCCTCGAGCAGGACCTGGGCGGCGCGCAGCACGCGCTCGTCCTCGCCTTCGGAGAAGATGACCCGCTTCTTCTCGGCGGCTTTCGCCAGCGTGAAGATCGGCTTCATGATGAAGCCGGAGCGGAACACGAACCGGTTCAGCTGGTCGAGATAGGCATCGAAATCGGCGATCGGCCGGGTGGCGACGCCGGTGTCTGCGGCCGCCTTGGCGACCGCCGGGGCGATGCGCAGGATCAGCCGCTGGTCGAACGGCGAGGGAATGAGATAATCGGGCCCGAAGATCGGCGTCTCCTCGGAATAGGCGCGCGCGGCCACATCCGACGGCTCTTCGCGGGCAAGCCCCGCAATGGCGCGCACGGCGGCCATCTTCATTTCCTCGTTGATCGTCCGGGCGCCGCAATCGAGCGCGCCGCGGAAGATGTAGGGGAAGCAGAGGACGTTGTTCACCTGATTGGGGAAATCCGAGCGGCCGGTGCAGATCATCGCGTCCGGCCGGGCGGCGCGGGCGAGATCGGGCATGATTTCCGGATTGGGGTTGGCGAGCGCCATGATCAGCGGACGCTCGGCCATCTGCACGAGTAGCTCGGGCTTCAGGACGCCGGCGGCCGACAGGCCGAGGAAGACGTCGGCATCGGCGATGCTGTCGGCGAGGACCCGGTGGTCGCTCTTCTGGGCATAGATTGACTTCCACTCGTCCATCAGGACTTCGCGGCCCTCATAGACGAGACCTTCGAGATCGTGGACCCAGATGTTCTCGCGCTTCGCGCCGAGTTCGACGAGAAGATTGAGGCAGGCGAGCGCCGCGGCACCCGCACCCGAGGTAACGATCTTCGCCTTGGCGATCTCCTTGCCGGCCAGTTCCAGGCCGTTGAGGATCGCGGCGGCGACGATGATGGCGGTGCCGTGCTGGTCGTCGTGGAAGACGGGAATGTCCATCTTCTGGCGCAGCTGGCGCTCGACCTCGAAGCATTCCGGGGCCTTGATGTCCTCGAGGTTGATGCCGCCGAAGGTGGGCTCGAGCGCCGAGACGACATCGACCATGCGCGCGATTTCCGGCGCGTCGATCTCGATGTCGAAGACGTCGATGCCGGCGAACTTCTTGAAGAGGACGGCCTTGCCTTCCATCACGGGCTTGGAGGCGAGCGGCCCGATATTGCCGAGACCGAGAACGGCGGAGCCGTTGGAGACGACCGCGACGAGGTTGGCGCGTGCCGTGTACGCGGCTGCCATCGAGGGATCGTCGCGAATGGCGAGGCAGGGGGCGGCCACGCCCGGGGAATAGGCGAGCGCGAGGTCGCGCTGGTTGCCGAGCGGCTTCGTCGCCTGGATCTCCAGCTTGCCCGGGCGGGGGTACCGGTGGAAGAACAGCGCCTGTTCGTCAAGGTCGCCGCCGGCCGGTGTCTTCGGTGTCGTCGTGTCGTCGCCGCTGCTCATTGCGTCAGTACCTCTTTCTCAACGCGGTCCTTCTGGCACGATTTGGCCGGTGCGTACAGTTCGCAGGTCCGGTTTTGGACCGGTTCTCGCTTTCACGCGCGCCACTGTCATGCTGCTGAAACAGGAGTCTGTTTTCACGGATGGCAGCATCCGAAACCGAAAGAGCTGCGAAGGAGAAGAGAGTGAGCGAACCTGCCGTCCGGCACTACCGGACCCTGTTCATTTCCGACGTGCACCTCGGCTCCAAGGCCGCAAAGACCGACTACCTGCTCGATTTCCTGCGCCTGCACGATGCCGACACCATTATCCTGGTCGGCGACATCGTCGACGGCTGGCGGCTGAAGCGCTCCTGGTACTGGCCGCAAGCCTGCAACGACGTGGTGCAGAAGCTGCTGCGCAAAGCCCGCAAGGGCACGCGGATCATCTACATTCCCGGCAATCACGACGAATTCCTGCGCGCCTTTCCGGGGACGCATTTCGGCGGCATCGAAGTGGCCGCGCGCCACATCCACGACAGCGCCGACGGGCTGCGCTATCTCGTGCTGCATGGCGACGAGTTCGATGTCGTCGTGCGCAACGCGCGGCTGCTGGCCTATCTCGGCGACTGGGCCTACGACATGGCCATCGTCGTCAATATCGGCCTTGCCGCCGTTCGCCGCCGGCTCGGCATGCCCTACTGGTCGTTTTCCGCCTGGGCCAAGCAGCAGGTCAAGCACGCGGTCAATTTCATCGGCGCGTTCCAGACGGTGGTTGCAGCCGAAGCCCGGAAAGCCGAAGCCGACGGCGTCGTCTGCGGCCATATCCATCACGCGGTGATCGAGGATATCGACGGGATCCGCTACATGAATTCGGGGGACTGGGTGGAAAGCTGCACGGCGATCGCGGAGCACCCGGACGGCCGCATGGAGCTGATCACCTGGAACATCCTGGCGGGCGTGTCGCAGCCCGTCGAGGATACGAGCGAGGCACAGGCGCTGATTGGCTCGCTTCTGGCGCGTCAGGCGGCCTGAACGGCTTCAAGCGGCATGAAGCGGCATGACGCGGCATGCAGGGGGCAACGCCGCGTGGCACGGTTTGCGATCGCGGACGAGGGGGACCGTGGCAGCGGCATCGACGCGCCGGGGAGACCGGATGCAGGTCTCCGGCCCGCCGGACCGGCGGGGTAGAAATTCCCCGCGCTTGCGTCAAAAAAGACGCATCCCGCAGCGGCGGAACGCTTTATACCGGCATCACACCGTCACCTCACAGCGATTCCGGTCTCAGGACGGCGGCAGCAGGTCAATACGCATGGAACCTCCTACACCGCCGCGGCTTCCCGAGCCGGCCCCGCCGTCCCGTTTCGTGGCGCGGATCGCGCTGCTGTTCAGCGCGCCGTTGTTCATCAACGGGTTCGCACTGCCGTTCTTTCCGGTCTGGCTGGCGTCGCTCGCGTTCGACGCGGCGCAGATCTCCATCATTCTCGCGGTTCCCATGTTCGTCCGCGTGTTCTCGGCCCCGGTTGCCGGCATGATCGCGGACGGGCTCGGCGAGCGGACGCGCCTGCTGCTCTGGTCGGCCGGCCTGTCGCTGCTGACGGCGCTCGGCCTGTTCGTTTCCCATGGCTTCTGGGCGGTTCTCGTCATCTACACGCTGCAGGGCGTCGTCTATTCGCCCTATGTGCCGATCGTCGAGGCGGTCGCACTGACCGGCGTGCGGCGCTGGGGCTTCGACTATGCACGGATGCGGCTCTGGGGCTCGATCGCCTTCATCTGTTCGACCATGATCGGCGGCGCCCTCATGAGCCGCTACGGCGCGACGATGGTGCTGCCGGCCATGACGGTGGGGTTCGTCGCCATGGTGGCGGTGACCTTCCTCGCGCCGCGCATCGGCGCGCCGCGCCGTCCCTCGACGCTGACGACGCTGGCCGATCCGCCGCCAAAGGCGTTGCGGGCGCCCGACATCCAGATGCTGCTGATGGGCGTCGGACTGATCAATGGCAGCCACGGCATGCTGTTTGCCTTTTCGGCCCTCTACTGGGCGAGCATCGGCTTTTCCGGCACGCAGATCGGCCTGCTCTGGAGCGCGGGCGTGGCGGCTGAGATCGCCATGTTCATCGCCGCAAAGGTGATTCTCCTCCGCGTCAGTCTCTGGGCGATGATCTTCTCGGGCGCGGGGCTGGCCATCCTGCGCTGGCTGGTGTTCCCGCTCGATCTCGGCTTCTGGGGCTATTTCGCGCTGCAGTGCTCGCACGCCTTCACCTATGCGATCATGCATACGGGGCTGCAGTCCATGCTGGTGCGGCGCGTGGCAGAGCGGCAGGAGACGGCCGCGCAGGGGCTCTATTTCTTCTACACCGGCATGTTCACCGCCCTGTGCACCTTCGTCTCGGGCGCGTTTTACGGCTGGTTCGGCGTCCACGGCTTTCTCGCCATGGCCGTGGCGGCCTTCATCGGCTTTGCTTTGCTGATTGCCGCCTGGACGCTTCAGCCCCAGAGTTCGGGCTCGAGCGGCATCAGCCGCGAGCCCTCGTAGCGCAGGCCGGGCTCGCGGTCGCGCGCGAGCAAGAGAGGCCCATCGAGATCGACGAAGGCCGCACCCTGCGCAAGGAGGGCGGCGGGCGCCATGGCAAGCGAGGTTCCGACCATGCAGCCGACCATGACGTCGAGCCCGAGGGCCCGGGCCCGGTCGCGCATCTCGAAGGCGTGGGTCAGGCCTCCTGTCTTGTCGAGCTTGATGTTGACGGCATCGTAACGGTCGGCGAGCCGATCGAGGTCGGCGATGGTGTGGACGCTCTCATCGGCGCAGACGGGGACGGGGCGCGGCACGCGGGCGAGGCACTCGTCGCGACCTGCCGGGAGCGGCTGCTCAACCAGCGCGACGCCGCACGCCTCGCAGACGGCGAAGTGGGCGGCGAGGTTCGTATCCGTCCAGGCCTCGTTGGCGTCGAGGATGAGAATCGATTCGGGGGCGGCCGTCCGAACGGCGCGGATGCGGGCCGTGTCGTCCGCAGTGCCGACCTTGACCTTCAGCACCGGACGGAACGCGGCCTCGGCGGCGCGGGCCGCCATGGTCTCGGGGTCGGCGAGCGAGATCGTGAACGCGGTAACGAGCGGCTGGGGCAGGGCCAGGCCGGCGAGCTGCCAGACGGGCAGGGCGCTTTTCTTGCCGTCCAGATCCCACATCGCGCAATCGACCGCATTGCGCGCCGCACCGGGCGGCATGATGCGGGCGAGCTCGGCCCGGCCGATGCCGCGCTCGATCGCGTGGCGGCAGGCCTCGATGGCCGCGACCACGCCCTCGATCGTCTCGCCATAGCGGCCATAGGGCACGCATTCGCCGATGCCGCTCGCCGCTCCGTCGCGAAGCCGGCAGGTGACCACGGACGCTGCCGTCTTGGAGCCGCGCGAGATGGTGAACGCGCCGGCAATGGGAAAATGCTCGACAGTGATCTCAAGCGTCGTCATCTGCGTATGCCCTTTCCGAAACGATCCTACCGGAGAACGTGGCATCGACATCACGGTCGTCAACTGGCTGTCGTCACGTTTGTCATCGGTTTCTTTTCCGTCGGTGACATCGTCAGCAGCAGTCGCTATGAGTGTTTGCTGATCGACACCCATGCAACCTTTGCACAGAGAATTCAGAACCGCGTGACCAAAACCCTCGTCAAGACTGAAGCGACCGTCGAGCGCGACGATTCCGGCGAGAGAGGGGACACGGTCTATCGTTTCGCCGGCAACTGGCGTGCCTCCGGCCTGCCCCCCGTGGTCAAGCGCCTGGACGAGATGGCGCGACCCGCCGGCGGCCCGGAAGGCGCGCAGGTGCGTTTCGACCTTTCCGACATTTCCGCGATGGACACGGCCGGCGCCTGGATTATCCGCCGGTTCATGACGAAGCTCGGCGGCGACGACGCCGTGACGCTCGACGGCGGAAATGCCGGCTACCTGGAACTGGTCAAGGCGCTGCCGGCCGAACTGCGCGAACCGCAGGCGGACGACAGCCCGCCGCGCACGCTTGCCGACCGCGCGTTCCAGCCGATCGGCAAGGCCGTCCTGTCGATGTGGGACGATATGGTCGCCGCCATGTACATTGTCGGTTCCGCCGTGCGCGGGGCGCAGCTGAAGGTCGGCCGCCATAGCGGGCTTTCTCCGGCGGCGATCATCAACCAGATCGACCGCATGGGCGTCCAGGCCGTGCCGATCATCACGCTCATGTCCTTCCTGATCGGCGCGATCATCGCGCAGCAGGGGGCGTTCCAGCTGCGCTATTTCGGCGCCGAGCTCTTCGTGGTCGACCTCGTCGGCATCCTGCAGCTGCGCGAAATCGGCGTGCTCCTGACGGCCATCATGATCGCCGGCCGCTCCGGCAGCGCGATCACGGCCGAGGTCGGCTCGATGAAGATGCGCGAGGAGATCGATGCGCTGAAGGTGATGGGGCTCAGTCCCATCGGCATCCTCGTCTTTCCCCGCCTCGTGGCGCTGACGATCGCCTTGCCGCTGCTGACGATCATCGCCAACTTCGCAGCGCTCGCCGGCGCGGCCATGGTCGTCAACATCTATTCCGGCATCACGCTGTCCACCTTCCTCGCGCGCCTGCAGGAGGCGGTCGACTACTCGTCCGTGCTCGCGGGCATGATCAAGGCGCCGTTCATGGCGCTGATCATCGGCATCGTCGCGTCCGTGGAGGGTATGAAGGTCGGCGGCAGCGCCGAATCGCTCGGCAAGCATGTGACCCAATCGGTGGTGAAGTCGATCTTCGTGGTCATCCTCATCGACGCCCTCTTCGCCATCTTCTATTCGGCGATCAATTTCTGATGGAGGCGACGTCGATGCAGACCGCCCAGGACACGCAGACCATGACGGCGGAGACGCCGGAGCCGCGCGACGACCGGGAGACGGACGGGGATGCCGATCGCGGCCGGTCGGGGAAGGACGCGTCCGGGCGCGAGGTCATCCTCTCCGTCAAGGACCTGACCGTTGCCTTCGGCTCCAATGTCGTCCTCGATGCGCTGAACCTCGATATCTATCGCGGCGAGATCCTCGGCTTCGTCGGCCCGTCGGGCACCGGCAAGTCGGTGCTGATGCGCACCGTGCTGCGGCTCCTGCCACGCCGCTCGGGCAAGATCGAGATCCTCGGAGCCGAATATGATGCCGTCAGCGAAGAGGAGCGCGTCGAGCTCGACACGCGCCTCGGCGTGCTGTTCCAGCATGGCGCCCTGTTTTCCTCGCTGACGGTGAAGGAGAACATCCAGGTTCCGATGCGGGAATATCTCGATCTGCCGCAGGAGATCATGGACGACCTCGCCCGGCTCAAGATCGAACTCGTCGGCCTTGCGCCGGAGGCGGCCGACAAGTTCCCCTCCGAGCTTTCCGGCGGCATGATCAAGCGTGCCGCCCTTGCGCGTGCGCTGGCGCTCGATCCGGATCTCGTCTTCCTCGACGAGCCGACATCCGGCCTCGATCCGATCGGTGCGGCCGAGTTCGATGAATTGATCGCCCGGCTGCGCGACACTCTGGGCCTGACCGTGTATATGGTGACTCACGACCTCGACAGCCTGTTCTCCGTCTGCGACCGGATCGCCGTCCTCGGAAAGAAGAAGGTCATGGTCGAGGGGACGATCGAGGACATGCTCGCGTCCGACGACGACTGGGTCCAGTCCTATTTCCGCGGCAAGCGCGCACGGTCGATCGTGCGGGACGACGGCCACGATCTGCACCACCACGACGCCGCCGTGGCCGAACGCAATGCCGCAGACCGGCAGGAAAACCCGCAGAGCAGCCCGCAGGGCACGCGCGCGGGCTGACCGGTTCCAAAGTTTCAGACAGTTCAATAGGGCCCGAGCGGCCACAGGGTAGACGCCAAAGATGGAAACCAAAGCCAACTACACGATCGTCGGGTTCTTCACCATCGCCGTGATCGTCGCCGCCTTCGGGTTCGTCTACTGGATGTCCCAATTCGGCCGCGGCGGCGAAATGGTGGAGCTCGTCGTCAGCATTCCCGGCTCGGCCAACGGCCTGAGCGTCGGTTCGCCCGTGCGCTTCAACGGCATTCCGGTCGGCAGCGTGCGCAGCCTGGCGATCAACGCCAACGATCCGCGCTACTCGGTGGCGGTCACCGAGGTCTCGGCCGACGCGCCGGTCCTGACCTCGACCAAGGCGACCCTCGAAGTGCAGGGCCTGACGGGTGCCGCCTATATCGAACTCAGCGGCGGCAACAAGGGCGAGCCGAGCATCCTGCGCAAGGCGCTGGACGAAGGCACCTCGGCGCAGATCCAGGCCGACCAGTCGAGCGTGACCAGCCTGCTCGCCACGGCCGACAAGATCATGGATCGCGCGAATGACGCGATCGGCGATATCCAAGGCTTCGTCTCCGACGTCCGCGGACCGCTGACCGGCACCATCACCAATGCCGAGCGCTTCTCGAAGTCGCTGGCCGACAATTCCGAAGGCATCGACCAGTTCCTGGAAAGCGTCAGCGCCCTGTCGACTTCGATCAACAGCGCAGCCGAGAAGCTCGATTCGACGCTCACCTCCGCCGATGCCCTGGTGAAATCCGTCAATCCGCAGGATGTGAACCGCATCGTCTCCAACGTCGCCCGCATGAGCGACGAACTGACGGCGGCCTCGGCCGGCGTGTCGGACACGATTGCCACGATCCGCAAGACGGCCGAAACCTATGAGCGCTTCGGTGCCAATGCTACGACGACGCTCGCCAAGGTCGATTCGCTCCTCGGCGCGGTCGATTCGCAGAAGGTCGGCAATGTCATTAACGATGCTTCCGTGGCCAGCGCGGATGCCCGTCGCGCCATCTCGACCTTCGCGTCGCTCGCCGACAGCGTGCGGGAGCGGCAGCCCGAGATCGACCAGACCATCACCGACGTGACGCAGATGGCCAACAAGCTCAACGCCGCATCGAGCCGCGTCGACGGCATCCTCGTGAAGCTCGACGGCTTCCTGGGCGATGCCGACGCGCCGGGCATTTCGCAGGATGCGCGCCAGACGCTGGCCTCGTTCCGCAGCGTGGCTGACAACATCAACGCCCAGATCGGCCCGATCGCCAACAACCTCAAGCGCTTCACGAGCTCCGGCCTGCGCGACATCGAGGCACTGGTGGACGATACGCGCCGCACGGTGCAATCGCTCGACAACACGATCTCGACCTTCGACAAGAACCCGCAGCGGCTCCTCTTCGGTGGCGACACGGTCAAGCAGTATAATGGGCGCACGCGTCGTTGACGCCCTCCCAGCGGTCGTTCCCGTGACTCGGCTGCGCGGCAAAACACTCTCGCCGGACGTGGGAATCGCGGCTGAAACCGCGTTTATGTTTCCAATTGGCATGCGATGGGGCGGCTCGGGCGCGCTTGCGCCCGGCCGGCGCCCGAGAAGCGTGACATGGCTGCACAGGTCGTCGCTTTTCGGTGCTGCACGGGATGCGATCGGGGCGTTTCGCCCTTGTCTTGTTCAAGTCGCCGCTTAGATTGCTCCCCAACAATAAGGGTCATGGCTGTATGTTTCCGGACGTCAACGGTACTGGTAAATCGCGTTTCCTCCGGGCTCTGGCTCTTCTCATCGTCGCATTGCCGCTCGGCGCCTGCGCGGGCAAGGCCAACAACGACACCTACAGCCTGTCGTCCGTTCCCTCGGTGCAGGGACCGGCCGCCACGAGCAAGCAGATCCTCGTGCCCGAGCCGACGGCGCTGAAGGCGCTGGACAGCGACCAGATCGTCATCCGTCTTTCGGGCTCCGAGCTTCAGTATCTGGCGAAATCGCAGTGGGGCGATCGCCTGCCGCGCATGGTCCAGTCGAAGCTGGTGCAGGCCTTCGAGAATACCGGCAAGGTCGGCGGTGTCGGCAAGCCGGGCGAGGGGCTTGCAATCGACTACCAGATCGTGACCGAGATCCGCGCCTTCGAAGTGGACACGACCGGATCGCGCACCGCGGTGGTCGAGATCTTTGCAAAGATCGTCAACGACCGCAACGGGACAGTGCGCGCGCAGAAGGCGTTTCGTGCCACCGTTCCGGTCTCGGGCACGGAACCTTCCGCCTATATCAAGGGTCTCGACGGCGCGGCTGCCGAGGTCGTGGCCGATATCGTCCGCTGGACGCTCACGGCGATCTGACAACGCCGTGCTTCGACGCCGGAGCGGACGAACAGACCGCTTCGCGCGGTCTGTTGATGTCGTCACGTCCGGTCGGATGGAGCGCGTGCGGCTTCAGCCGCGGGCCGCGGGGATCGTCATCTGGTTGATCACCTCGTCGACGCCCTCGATCGACGTCGCAGCCTCCACCACACGATCGGCCTCGTCCGGCGAGCCGATGAAACCGCCGAGCACGATGGTGTTGCCCCGGGCCACGACGCTGACGTCGCTGACCTCCACATCCCGCATGGCGGCCAGCATGTCGGCCACCCGGGCTTCCAGGCCCGCCGGCTGGTTGGCCGCCGCATCGCCCGGGTCCGTGCCGAAGAACGTCCGTTCCTTGTAGACCATCATCGCGTCTCCTCTGCTCCTGCGCCATGGCGCGAAAACTCGTCCCGAGGCAAACGTCTCTGGCGATGATTGGTTGCGCGCGTGCCGACCCGGCGCGCCAAGCCGTCAGGGATAGCGGACGACAGGCGGGAGCGAGGAGAGGATCGATTCGACATTGCCGCCGGTCTTCAATCCGAAGATGGTGCCGCGGTCGTAGAGCAGGTTGAACTCGACATAGCGTCCGCGCCGCACGAGCTGCTCGTCGCGGTCTTCCTCCGTCCAGGGTGTGTTGAAGTTGCTGCGGACGATCTTCGGATACAGCATGGCAAAGGCTCGCCCGACATCCTGCGTGAAGGCGAAATCCGCTTCCCAGCCGCCCTGTTCCGCCGGGGAATGCAGCCAGTCGTAGAAGATGCCGCCGGTGCCCCGCGGCTCGTTGCGATGCTTGAGGAAGAAGTATTCGTCGCACCAGGCCTTGTAGCGGGCGTGATCGGCGACGGAGTGACGACCGCAGGCAATCTCGAGACCCTTGTGGAAGAGCACGGTGTCCGGGTCGGTCATCACGCGGCGCCGATCCAGCACCGGCGTCAGGTCGGCACCGCCGCCGAACCACTGACTGGTGGTCACCACCATGCGCGTGTTCATGTGCACTGCCGGAACATTGGGATTGACCGGATGAGCGATCAGCGAAATGCCCGAGGCCCAGAACCGGGGGTCCTCGGTGGCGCCTGGGATCTGCGCGCGGAACTCGGGCGAAAATTCGCCATGGACGGTCGAGGTGTGCACGCCGACCTTTTCAAAGACGCGTCCGGCCATCATCGACATGACGCCGCCGCCGCCTTCGCCCCCATCCCGCTGCCAGGGTTTTTGCGTGAAGCGTCCCGGAGGCTCGTCGGCGAGCGGCCCCGTCAGGTCGTCCTCGATCGCCTCGAAGGCGGTGCAGATCGTATCGCGCAGGCTCTCAAACCAGGCGCGCGCCTGCCGCTTCTTGTCCTCGATATCGTCGGGCAGGCCGGGTGTCAGGTCGGGTCTTTCCATCGCGGCGGTCCTCGATACGTTCTGATCCGGCAGTCCTAGCCCATTTCGCAGGCCAGCGGAATCGTCACGCCGGCCTATCCTGTTGTTTTCCCGGATTTCCGGGGCAATGATTCGACTCGCAAATCCGCGTCGCGACGCCTATCTTCAAGAAGGTACCAGATCTCCCGAGACGAAAGGGCGTGGCATGGCAAGACCTCCGACACCTCCATCCCTTGATGGGTTGAAGCGGCAGATCGCGCGGCATCGCGACCAACGCAGCGCGTCGGGCGGCAGCCTGTTCGTTCGCGAGACCTTCCTGCTCGATCGCGCGTCCGCACGCCGGAAGGCGTTGGAATGGTTCGAGCATTTTCCGAAGGCGGCCTACTGGACCGAAGTCGAAAGCTGGCGCCAGCTGGAGGGCGACCGGATCGAGTTCACGATGCGCCGCCTGCCGACCGCCGATTAAACCGAGGACGGGAACGGCGCCGTGGATGTCTGTCGGAGCGCTTCGCCCGCGATCATCGCCACCGACATGGCAAGATTGAGCGAGCGCTGGCCTTCGACCATCGGAATGACGACGCGGGCATCGGCGGTCGCGTGGACCGTGTCCGGAACGCCGGCGCTTTCGCGGCCGAAGAGCAGCGTGTCCCCGGGTGCAAAGGAAAAGCCTGTATAGGGCAGCGCGGCCTTGGTGCTCGCCAGCACCAGCCGCCGTCCCTCGGCCTGCCGCGCTTCCTCGAAGGACAACCAGTTGACATGACGCGTCAGCGTGACAGAGGCGATGTAGTCGAGGCCGGCGCGCTTCAAGTTGCGGTCGGAAAGGTCGAAGCCGGCGGGCTCGATGATGTCGACGCCGAGGCCGAGGCAGGCCGCGAGCCGCAGGATGGTGCCCGTGTTTCCGGCGATGTCGGGCTGATAGAGAGCGATGCGCAGCATGGATGTCGGGTAGGCGATCCGTGCCGAATTGGCAACAGGGCAAGCGCCGTCACCCGGCCGCGCGAAAAAAGCCGTCCGGCGATCTGGCACCGGCCTTAAAAAATCGTTAAAGGGTTGTCAGCGCCCACACGAACGTACGGAGGATTGCATGGATATCACAGTGACCGTCAACCTCCGGGTGATGTGGCTCCGACCTGTTCGGACGACCTCTCGCCGCTGACCGGTTCGCGCCGCTTCTTTTCCGCTCGAGGAGAAACCAGCGCCGCTCGCCGAGGTTCGATCATGCTTCTCCAGCCCTGATCCCCGTAACCTTCGTCTGACGCCCATCGCGGCCCCGTTATCCCGAATGCGGACGTTTCCGCCTTCCTGACCCCCACTTTTCGCCGCGATCTCGTGGACCGACCGCATTGCGGTCGTCGGGAATCGCTCCGGAATCTCCTGTTCTTGGAGTCTGATCATGTTCGGCTGGTTTGAATCCCGCCTCGAAGCCTATCCCGAGGCGGAGCCCGAAGCTCCGCCGGAGGGGCTGTTTGCCTTCTGCTGGCACTATTCACGGCCAGCGGCCCCGTGGCTGCTGCTGATGGCCATCTGCGCGATGCTGATCGCCGTCGGGGAAGTCGCGCTGTTCCAGTTTCTCGGAAATCTCGTCGACTGGCTGTCGGCGGCCGACCGGAACACGTTCTTCCAGACGGAGGGAACGCGTCTCATGATCATGGGCGCGATCATCCTCATCGGCCTGCCGGGCATCGTGGCGTTGAACTCCATGGTCATGCACCAGATCCTGCTCGGCAATTATCCGATGATCGCGCGCTGGCAGATGCACCGCTACCTCCTGCGGCAGAGCATGACGTTCTTTGCCAACGAGTTTGCGGGCCGCGTCGCCACCAAGGTCATGCAGACGTCGCTGGCCGTTCGCGAGACGGTCATGAAGATCCTCGACGTGTTCGTCTATGTTGTCAGCTACTTCGTCTCGATGCTCGTCGTCGTGGCGGCGGCCGACTGGCGGCTCTTGGCACCTCTCGTCCTCTGGATGGCGTGCTATATCGGCATCGTCGCCTATTTCGTGCCGCGCCTGCGCAAGATCTCCAAAGAGCAGGCCGATACGCGCTCGATGATGACCGGCCGGATCGTCGACAGCTACACCAACATCGCGACCGTCAAGCTGTTTTCGCATGCGGGCCGGGAAGAGGTCTATGCGAAGGACAGCATGGACGCCTTCCTCGGCACCGTGCACCGGCAGATGCGCAAGGTCACGCTGTTCCACGTGCTGGTCTACACCAACAACTGCGTCGCGCTGTTTGCGATCGCCGCCCTCGGCATACACCTGTGGATGACGAGCGACGTGTCGATCGGCTCGATCGCGATCGCGGTCTCGCTCGCCATGCGCATCAACGGCATGTCGCAATGGGTCATGTGGGAGGTTTCGGCGCTCTTTGAAAACATCGGCACGGTCTATGACGGGATGGCGATGATGACGAAGACGCACGACATCATCGATGTGCCCGATGCCAAGGTGCTCGACGCGTCGCGCGGCGGGATCGTCTTCGAAGCGATCGGCTTCGACTATGGCAAGCACAAGCAGGTCATCGACCGGCTGTCCCTGTCGATCGCGCCGGGCGAGAAGGTGGGGCTGGTCGGCCGGTCGGGCGCCGGCAAGACGACGCTGATGAACGTGCTGCTGCGATTCTACGACCTTAAATCCGGTCGCATCCTGATCGACGGGCAGGACATTGCCCAGGTGACGCAGGACAGCCTGCGCCGGCAGATCGGCGTCGTGACGCAGGACACCTCGCTGCTGCATCGCTCCATCCGCGACAACATCGCCTATGGGCGGCCGGAGGCGAGCGACGCGGATATCATCGCCGCCGCCAAGCGCGCCAATGCCTGGGACTTCATTGCGGTCCTCGAGGACAACCAGGGCCGAAAGGGCCTGGACGCGCAGGTCGGCGAGCGGGGCGTCAAACTGTCGGGCGGCCAGCGCCAGCGGATCGCGATCGCGCGCGTGTTCTTGAAGGACGCGCCGATCCTGATCCTCGACGAGGCGACCTCGGCGCTCGATTCGGAAGTGGAGCAGGCGATCCAGGAGAACCTGTTCGCGCTGATGTCCGGCAAGACTGTCATCGCGATCGCCCACCGGCTGTCGACGCTGACGGAGATGGATCGCCTCGTCATTCTCGAACAGGGCGAGATCATCCAGACCGGCACCCATGCCGAACTCGTCGCGACCAAGGGTCTCTATGCCGACCTCTGGTCCCGCCAGTCGGGCGGGTTTCTGCAGGAGGACGACGCGACGGACGCGGCGGCGGAGTAGGCGCCTCGGGTCGGCGCAGGCTGCCGACCGTCATGCCGCATCTCGATTTGCTCCGTGGGCTTGGCTGTCCTTCTTCTCTCCGTCTTCCCTTTCCGTCTCCCCGTGCGCGGGGAGACGGTCGCGCCCGTGAGACGAGAGCCAAGCCCTATCCCTCGGCTCGGTCCATCATGGACGGAATTTAACGCGCCCTGACGCCGCCCGTGCATTGTCGTGACCGGCTTGGCGCGTATATTCCCCGCCATGTTCCTGCGCCCCATCTTCCGCACCTTCGAAACCTGGATCCAGCCCTTTGCGCACAAGGAGGCCCTGCAGCCCCCGCGCGGTTTGGTCGGGTTCATCTGGTTCTATATCCGGCAGGCCAAGGCGCCGTTCGTCGCGATGCTGGTGCTCGGCGGAATGAGTGCGGCGATCGAGGCGGCGCTGTTCTGGTTCGTCGGCCGGCTCGTCGATATCCTGGCGACGGTGGACCGGAGCGCGGGATGGGACGGGCTGCTCGCGAGCCACGGGCGGGAACTCGTCGGCATGCTGCTCCTCATCGGCGTCGTGCGCTTCGTGGTCACGCTGCTGATGGCGCTGGTCGATCAGCAGATCATCACGCCGGGCTTCTACAATCTGGTGCGCTGGCAATCCTATCTGCATGTGGCGCGGCAGTCGGTCTCCTTCTTCCAGAACGACTTTTCCGGGCGGATCGTCACCAAGGTCTGGTCGGGCGGGCAGGCGGCGGGCGACGTCGTGACCTCGCTCATGGAGAGCGTCTGGTTCGTCGGCATCTATTCCGTCTCGACGCTGGTGCTGGTCGGGCAGCTCGACCTGACGATGGCGGCGGTCGTGCTCGTCTGGCTCGTCATCTTCTCGGCGCTGGCGCGCTATTTCGTGCCGCGCATCCGGGCCCATTCGAAAGAAACGGCCGAGGCGTCCTCCATGCTCTCGGGCCGGATGGTCGATGCCTACTCCAATATCCAGACGCTGAAGCTTTTCGGGCGCGACGAGGAAAACGATCGCTACATGCGCGACGGTTTTGATACGTTCCAGGCGACAACGCTGCGCTTTACCCGCTTCATCACGGGCGTGCGGGCGTCCATGGCGCTGCTCTCCGGCATCATGATCGTGACGATGGCCGCCCTCAGCGTGCATCTCTGGCTTGCCGGCGCCATCAGCTCCGGCGCCGTCGCCTTTACGCTGGCGCTTGTCCTACGGCTCAATTTCCTGCTGTCGCGGATGATGGTGCAGTTCAACGGCATCATGCGCAATATCGGCACGATCCAGAACGCGGCCGACATGATCGCCCAGCCGATCGATCTCGTCGACAGACCGAAAGCGCCCGACCTCGTGGTGCGGCAGCCGAGCATCGCCTTTAAGGGCATCCGCTTTCACTATGGGCGCGGCCAGGGCGTGATCGACGACCTTTCGCTGACGATCCGGCCGGGGGAGAAGGTGGGCATCGTCGGGCGCTCGGGCGCGGGAAAATCGACGCTCGTCAACCTGCTTCTGCGGTTCTACGATCTGGAAGGCGGGAGGATCACGATCGACGGGCAGGATATCGCCGGCGTCCGGCAGGAATCGCTGCGCGCCCAGATCGGCATGGTGAGCCAGGACACCTCGCTTCTGCATCGCTCCATTCGCGACAACATCCTCTTCGGGCGACCGGATGCCGACGACCGCGCGCTGCGGCTGGCGGCGGAGCGGGCCGAGGCGCTGGCCTTCATCGAGCGGCTGGAAGACCAGCGCGGGCGCACCGGTTTCGATGCGCATGTCGGCGAGCGGGGCATCAAGCTTTCCGGCGGGCAACGCCAGCGGATCGCCATTGCCCGCGTCATGCTGAAGGATGCGCCCATCCTCGTGCTCGACGAGGCGACGTCGGCCCTCGATTCCGAGGTGGAAGCGGCCATCCAGGACAATCTGGACGAGCTGATGAAGGGCAAGACGGTGCTGGCCATCGCGCATCGGCTTTCGACGATCGCGGCGCTCGACCGGCTGATCGTGATGGATGGCGGCGCGATCGTGCAGGACGGCACGCATGCCCAGCTGATCGCCCAGAAGGGGCTCTATGCCGAGCTCTGGTCCCGACAATCCGGCGGCTTCCTTGCCCGGGAAGAGGCGGCCCAATAGAGCGGTGTCGCCGGGCCGGCAGCGAGGGTCACGGCCTGCGGATGGCAAAGTCGGCGACGAGACCGTAATGGTTCGATCCGAAATCCCGATCGAGCCGCTTCACCGATAGCGGAACGAGGGGCGGGCGGCTGAAGATGTGGTCGATCGCCACGCCGACCCCCGTATCCACCAACTGGACCGGCCACGTCGCGGGCTCGCGCGGGACGGTGCGGAAGCGCAGCAGCCGGACCATCTTCTGCATGTCCGGTGCGATCGTGCCGGAGTTGAAGTCGCCCGCCAGCACCACCGGTTCCGTCGTATTGCGCAGGAAGGCGGTGAGGTGGGCGAGTTCCCGGATGTGGTAATCGTCGAAAAAGGGTTTCGACAGATGCGCGGCCACCATGCGGAAAGCGCCGCCCGGTAGCGCGATCCGCGCCGACATGACGCGATCCTTGCGAAGGTCGCTGAGGTCGCCGACGGCGATGTCCGTCATCGGGTATTTCGAGAACATGAGCAAATCGCAGGTCGGCGTGTGTTCGCCGCAGCCGAGCCGATAGGGGTAGACGGCGGCCAGACGCTGCAGCTGCATGAAGAGCGGCTCGCCCTCCAGGATCACGACGACGTCGGCCTTCGACGCCATCACCATGTCGGCCACGGCAGTAGCGCCCGTGAGATTGTCGCCGAGCATGTTGAACGAAACGATTCGCAGCGCCGGCCCCGCAGCTTTGTCCGCAGCCGTCGCCTCGATCGCAAATTCGCGCTTCATCAGGACGCCGTGACCGGCAAGCCCGAGCGCTGCGACGAGCAGCACAAGGCTGACGCGGCTCCGGGTCAGCAGGAACGCGACCAGCATGGACAGCGCGATGGCCACGGCGACATGGGTCTGCATGCTGTTGAGAAGCAGCAGCGGCCAGAGGACCACGACATAGCGGAAGGCGCATAGGGAAAGGCCGATGACCGCAAGCGTGTTGAGGACGGTCCCGAGGGTCTGGCGCATAGCAGGGCTCCTTCTGCCGATCCGGTCAAGCGCCGGTAGCACGAAGCGGCAGATGCTGCAATGCAGCATAAGCTGTCCGGCATAAGCCCGCGGGCCTATCCGCGGCTGTGCGGGCCAAGGCGAGACCTCTCCTGCGGTCGAGGCCAAGCCGTCTGTTCGGGACGGAAACCGCTGTGCCTTCGGCCTGCGACGTTCGGCCGCGACAATGCGTCACGGCGGACCTGACGCAAGGCTGCCCTGCGGCGTTTGCAAGGCTGGACAGGCCGGTTTTTCAAGCATAGAACCCCCGGACAAGGCTCGGGAATCCGCAGCAGCTGACGGCTGCCGGTTGCCCGACGGGAGGCCGCGGGGCAAGCGGTGAAGAAAATGTGGCGAGCCGGGCTCGCCTTATTGATTTGGCGCCGTTCTTTCGATCAAGTGCGGGAGGACAGAACCGGCGTCGGGGACGCGTGCGCGGCTTTTTTGAAGTCGCCGGGTTGAGAGGATGAAGAAGGCCGTGAGCGAACACCACACGACAAGCGAGACACCGAGCGAGCCGACGCGCCGCGACTTCCTGTATCTGGCGACCGGCATGGCCGGCGCCGTCGGCGTCGCAGCAGTGGCCTGGCCGTTCATCGACCAGATGCGGCCGGATGCATCGACGCTGGCGCTGGCGTCCATCGAGGTCGACGTGTCGAGCCTGCAGCCCGGCATGTCGCTGACGGCGAAATGGCGCGGCAAGCCGATCTTCATCCGCAACCGGACCGAGAAGGAAGTGGAAGAGGCCAAGGCCGTCCAGCTGTCCGACCTCAAGGATCCGGTGGCGCGGAACGCCAACATCGCGGCCGATGCGCAGGCCACCGACATCGACCGCTCGGCCGGCGAGGGCAAGGAAAACTGGATCGTCATGATCGGCTCCTGCACCCATCTCGGCTGCGTCCCGCTCGGCCAGGCCGGCGATTTCGGCGGATGGTTCTGTCCCTGCCATGGCTCGCACTACGATACGGCGGGCCGCATTCGAAAAGGCCCGGCGCCGATGAATCTCGCCGTGCCGAATTTTGCGTTCACATCCGATACAGTCATCAAGATCGGTTGAGGGGGATTGCCGATATGAGTGGGGAACATTCAACCTATACACCGACGACGGGACTGGAAAAGTGGGTGGACTCGCGGCTGCCGCTGCCGCGGCTGGTTCATGACAGCTTCGTCTCCTATCCGGTTCCGCGGAACCTGAACTACGCCTATACCTTCGGCGCCATGCTCTCGGTGATGCTGATCATCCAGATCGTCACCGGCGTCGTGCTCGCCATGCATTACGCCGCCGAAACCACCGTCGCGTTCAACTCGGTCGAGAAGATCATGCGCGACGTGAACCACGGCTGGCTGCTGCGCTACATGCATGCGAACGGCGCGTCGTTCTTCTTCATTGCCGTCTACCTGCACATCGGACGCGGCCTCTATTACGGCTCCTACAAGGCGCCACGGGAAATCCTCTGGATCCTCGGCGTGGTCATCTACCTCCTGATGATGGCGACCGGCTTCATGGGCTATGTGCTTCCCTGGGGGCAGATGTCCTTCTGGGGCGCGACCGTCATCACGGGCTTCTTCTCCGCCTTCCCGCTGGTGGGCGAATGGATCCAGCAGTTCCTGCTCGGCGGCTTCGCCGTGGACCAGCCGACGCTCAACCGCTTCTTCTCGCTGCACTACCTGCTGCCCTTCATGATCGCCGGCGTCGTCGTGCTGCACGTCTGGGCCCTGCATGTGACCGGCCAGACGAACCCGACCGGCATCGAGGTCAAGACCAAGACGGACACCGTGGCCTTCACGCCCTATGCCACGCTGAAAGACGCGCTCGGCGTATCCGTGTTCCTGCTCGTCTATGCCTGGTTCGTGTTCTACATGCCGAACTTCCTCGGCCATCCCGACAACTACATTCCTGCCAATGCGCTGAAGACGCCTGCCCATATCGTGCCCGAATGGTACTACCTGCCGTTCTACGCGATGCTGCGCGCCATCACGTTCAATGTCGGCCCGATCGATTCGAAGCTCGGCGGCGTTCTCGTGATGTTCGGGGCGATCATCGTCCTGTTCTTCCTGCCCTGGCTCGACACGTCGAAGGTCCGCTCGGCCGTCTACCGCCCCTGGTACAAGCTGTTCTTCTGGCTCTTCGTCGTCAACGCCATCCTTCTCGGCTGGCTCGGCTCGCGCCCGGCAGAAGGCGCCTATGTGGTGATGTCGCAGATCGGTACGCTCTACTATTTCGGCTTCTTCCTGGTGATCATGCCGGTTCTCGGCCTGATCGAGACACCGCGGCGCATTCCCAACTCCATCACCGAAGCGGTGCTGGAACAGAAGGCCCGCAAGACCCCGGTGGCGGCGTGATGCCGAGAGAAGAGACCAAGGAACGTACGACGATGAAACAGCTGATCACCGGCCTCTTCCTGACGGCCTTCGTGCTGGGCGGCACCGGCGCCGGAAGCGCGCTGGCGCAGGAAAACGCGCCGCATGAAGGCAAGACCGCCACCGAGGAGCATGGCGGCGGCACGCCGCACTTCCCGATCAAGAAGCCGCAGGAAGAAGACTGGACCTTCGCCGGTCCGTTCGGACACTACGACAAGGGCCAGCTGCAGCGCGGGCTCAAGGTCTACACGGAAGTCTGTTCCGCCTGCCACTCGATGAACCTCGTGGCCTACCGCATGCTGGAAGAGCTTGGCTATTCCGAAGCGCAGGTGAAATCCTACGCGGCCAACTACGAGGTCCAGGACGGGCCGAATGCGGACGGGGAAATGTTCACCCGCAAGGCCCTGCCGTCCGACCATTTTGTGTCGCCGTTCCCGAACGTCGAAGCCGCGGCTGCCGCCAACAACGGTGCGGCTCCGCCCGACTTCTCGCTGATCGCGAAGGCCCGCGGTATCGAACGCGGCTTCCCGACCTTCATCTTCGACATGTTCACGCAGTACCAGGAAGGCGGCCCGGACTACATCCACGCGCTGCTCAACGGCTATGAAGAGCCTCCGGCCGGCGTCGAGATCGCGGCGGGCACCCACTACAACCCGTACTTCGCCAATGCCGCGGCGCTCGCCATGGCCAAGCCGTTGTCCGACGGTCAGGTGACCTATGAAGACGGGTCGCCGCAGACGGTCGAGCAGTATTCCCGCGACGTGGCGTCCTTCCTGATGTGGGCGGCAGAGCCCCATCTCGAAGAGCGCAAGCGGACCGGCTTCATGGTGCTGATCTTCCTCCTGATCTTCACCGGCCTGATCTACCTGACCAAGAAGTCCGTCTACGCCAACAAGGAACACTGAACCGTCCCCGGCAGAGGCCGGATCGTTCGGCGACCTTGAGGACGACACCCATCGTAAAAAGGCCCCGCATTGCGGGGCCTTTTTCGTTGGTGGGTATTTCGGGAGCCGATCGGCGCCTGCCTGGGCGGCCTATGACCAGAAGCGGCGGAAGGTCGGGATGTGGTCGGATTCGGCTTTCCGGTAGCCGACGCCGTGGCCGATGAGGAAGCCGGCGAGGCCGACGAGGCCGAGGAGCAGGAGGGTCGAGGAGGGATGCTCTGCGGCCGTCTGGCGAACGGCCGTGGCTTCCGAGCGGACGAGGTTTGCCGCCTTGGTTGCCGTCGATTCGTGTTCGCGATGCCCTTCGGGCAGGTCGAGATTGGTCATGTCTTTCTCCTTTGCTTCATGGTCCGCCCGTTGCGGAGGCCGGAAGAACCGCCCGAGCGGCGGGCGCTTGTCCTGTCCGCAAAACCGACGATGGCTGCCGCTGCACGGGACTCAAGTGCGTTGCGTCAAAAGGGTTCACCCAACGCGCTTTGAGGTCTTGTTTTGATGCATCTCGTTTCCCGAAATCGCTGCACACGTTCGGGCGACATGCATTAGCGATTGTTGTCGATGTCCAACTCGATCTGGCGTCGCGAAATCAGCTCGAGCGACCGGTCCGGAGCGACGCGATAGGTCTCCTGCCACTCCCGCCCGTCGGGTGCGCGGAACCGGTGCGGGAACGTGCTGCCGATCGGCGATTTGGTCAGCCTCGTGGTCGGTTGCCCACGATAGGTGATGCTGCCCGGAATGGGTTCGACCGCATTGCCGGATGTGCCCGAGGCGGTTCCCTCCGTGGTGCAGGCCGTGAGGCCGAACAGCGCGGCGGCGACGATGGCAAGAGCCTGTTTCTTCATGGATCACCTTTCTGGACATCGTCCCGCTGAGGGGCGCGAGGTCGCCGATTAAACGCGCCCGAAGGGGCGATCGTTCCACAACAGGTGATCTGGCGTTGCGCGCCGACATGTCAATATCTCGGGGTTTTTGCTGCGGCCGGAGCGACGGCGCGAGCGTCGGGACGCGGAACCCGCGATGGGCTCAACCGCCAAACGCCTGACGTGAAAAACCCGCCGCACGGGAAACCGGGCGACGGGTCGAAGACATCAGAGAAGCTCGGGACCGCTGTGCCCCGGCAGAATGGCCGGCGGGAGCGATTGTGCCCCCGCCCGGCGAGATCAGCTGAACCGTCCGGCGGCATGGGCCAGCATGGTATAGACCTTGCCGGTGTCCGAGGTCAGGTAGGTCTGCGTGATCACGCGATCGCGATCGTTGCGGGCGACGTCCGCCAGCAGCTTTTCGAAATCGGCGATGTAGCGATCGACGGCCGTCCGGAATTCCGGCTCGCGGTCGTATTTCCGCTGGATCTCGTCGAACGTCTGCTGCCCCTTCAGCGTGTAGAGGCGGCGCGTGAACACGTCGCGCTCGCCGCGCTGGTAGCGGCGCCAGAGATCGACCGACGCATCGTGATCGATGGCGCGGGCGATATCGACCGAGAGCGAGTTCAGCGATTCCATCACATGGCGCGGATTGCGGCTGTCGGCGCTGCGCTGGCCCTGGGCCGCCGGGGCAGGCGACGTCTCGGGCCGCAGCCGTGCGGGCGGGATCTGTTGCGGCTCCTCGTCACGCGAGGCACCGCGCAGCAGGTCGCGCATCCAGCCCGAACCGCCTTCGCGCATGTCGTCTTCTGCCGCGGCCGGGCGGAGCGGCGAGCGATCGGCAAGGCCGACGCTGCCCCGCAGCGGCGTGTCGGCCGGTGCGGAGGGCCGCAGGGGCGTTGCCGTTTCCTGCCGGGCGCGTGCGGCGTCCGCCTGCGGACGGGCGGCGGCTGCCGCCGAAGACGAGGCCTCCGCCCGGGCCTCGGACCGGGTCTCAAAGCGGCTCTGCGGCGCGGACTGGGCCGGCTCGACCGACTCTTGTGCGGGCTGGTTGGGTGCCCGGGTCTGCACAGGCTGGCGCTGCGCCGGCTGAGACGGGGCAGAGGCAGGGGTCTGGGCCTGGGCCTGGGCCTGGGCCTGCGCAGGGCTCGTCGCCGGGGTTGCAGCCTGTCTGTCCTGCGGGGCCTGCCTGTCAGACGGGGCGTCAGCGCGCTGTTCGGTCGCCTGCGGACGGTCCATTGGCGCAGGACGCGGCGTGGCGGACGTTGCCGAGGCCGGGGTTGGTGCCGGGGCCGGGGTCGGAATCGGGGCCGGGTGGCGGCGCGGCGTCATCTCGGCCTGCGGCGTCGACACGGGCCGGACAGCGCCGGCATCCGACGTGCGGGCGCCGAGAAGCGTCCCGGGCGTTGCCGGATAGGCCGCATAGGGATTGGCCGGGGATGCCGGGGCCACGGCCGTCTGGACCGGCTGCGGCTCGGCAAAGAGCGGCTGTGCATAGGTCTGCGTGGCGGGCGCATAGGCCTGCTGCGGCATGCCCGGCTGACCGAAGGCCGGGGCAGGCGCAGGCTGGGCATAGGCGGGCTGGGCATAGGCAGGCTGGGCAGGTGCCTGCTGGGCAGGTGCCTGCTGGCTCGCCATCCGGGCGCGATGCGGCGTCGGTTCGCCGATCTCGAGCTGGCTGGACGAGCGTCCGACGATGTCGGACAGTTCCTGCAGGGCCTTGATCTGTTCCGACACGGCGCGGCGCATGACGGCCGCGTTTTCCTTGGCTTCTTCCGGCAGGTCGAAGGCGCCGCGCTTCAGTTCGGCGCGGGTCATGTCGAGTTCGCGGCGAATCTCCTCGCCCGAGCGGCGGATTTCGTCCGTCGCGCCGGCGAAGCGCGCGATGGCTTCGTCGACCGACTGACGGATCTGCTCGCGCATGGTCTCGGAGACGGCGTCGGAGCGCTTGCCGGTTTCGTCGAGCAGGCCGTCGATCTCCGACAGCGACGCCGCGACGCTGCCGCGCAGGCGGGCCGCAACATCGCTCGAGCGTTCGTCCGCACGGGCAAACGTCCGGTCGACGGAGGCGCCGGCCGCATCGGTTGCGGCAGCGATCGCCTCGCGCATGGCGTCTCCGGCGGTCCGGGTGCGGGTTTCCGCCTCGGCCAGCGTGCGATCGACATCGGAGAGGGCGCCACGGACGCCGTCGCGCAGCGTGCCGGCGACCTGGCCGGAGCGTTCCTGCGTCCGGGCAAGCAGCGCGTCCACGGACTGACCGGCATCCTCGCCGGCCTGGGCGAAGGCATCGCGCATGGCGCTGGCGGCCGTCTGCGTGCGCTGTTCCGCATCGGTGAGGATGCGGCCGACCTCGTCAAACGAGGTCTGGATGCCGGTGCGCAGATTGCCGGCGATCAGGTTCGAGCGATCCTCGGCGCGCTGGAACGAGCCTTCCACGAAGCCTTCGAGGGCGCGCATGGTGCGCTCAATGTCCTCGGAGCGGCTGACGAGGCCGACGGACAGGGTGCGAAGGGCCTCCTGGCGTTCCTCGAGCGTGCCGGCGAGGTTGGACTGGGCAGCGGCCAGGAGATCGGAGGCCTGGCCGAGCATGCGCGAATGGTCTTCGAACCGGCCGACGAGGCTGCCGACCTGGGACAGCGTGTTGGACGAGATCGCGACCAGCCGGTCGGCCTTGCCTTCGAGCAGGCGGGTGGAGGCCGACAGCATGTCGGATGTCCGGCTTGCCGTTTCGGAGAAGCGGTCGCCGGTGGCATTCAGGCGTTCGTCCATGTCACCGAAGGTGCTTGTGGCTTCCCCGACGACATCGGCGATGGCCGCATTGCTGGCGGACAAGCGATCGATGAGCGCTTCGGCGGTCGACTGCAGGCGGTTCTCGACCATCTGGATCGCCCGCGCCGTTTCCTCGGCGCGCTGCGAGATCGCACCGAGCTGTTCGCCCGTGCGGGCGGAGAGGGCCGTGACGAGGGCGTCGTTTTCGGCGCGCAGGCGCTCCGCACCGTCTCGGGCGGCCGTCGTGAGCCGGTCGGCAGCCTCGCGGCCGGCGACGACGTAGGACTCGACGACCGGGCGGGCCTGCTCCTCGATCAGGCGCGACAGTTCGCTGGTGCGGCCCGACAGCATGGCGTTCAGATCGCGCGTCCGCGCGTCGAGCGTGGTGCGGATCGCTTCGCCGCGGGCTTCGAGCGCCTTTTCGACATCCGAGAGATTGCGCTGCAGGGCGCTGCCCTGTTCGGCGATGCGGTCCTGCGTGGCGGCGGCGCGGACGAGGGTCGCATCTGCGGCCTCCCCGACGCTACGCGCCAGTTCGGCGCTGCGCATGGCGGCCGTGGCCGCCGTCCGCTCGATGGCGTTCTGGAAATCGGCCTGGCGCGCGGCCATGGCTTCGGCGAAATCGCCGCCGACCTTGGCGAGCACGTCGGACGACCGGACGGCTTCGGCATCGATATCCTGGGTGGTGTCCGAAACGGCGGTGCGCAGGCTGCCGACGAGATGCGCGGCCTTGCCCTCGATCGTGCGGCTGACATTGTCGAGGCCGACGGTCAGGGCGCGGTCCATGGTGCCCAGGCGCTCTTCCAGACGCCCCGTGCCGCGATCGATCGACGTTTCGATGCGCGTTGCGGCTTCGTTGCTGATCCGGTCGAGGTCGTCGGTGCGCGAGGCCAGGGTTTCGGCGATGCGGCTGGCCGCCTCGCTGCTGATCCGGGCAATCTCGTCCGTGCGTCCGGAAAGGCTGTCGGAGATCCGCTCGGCGGCCGTGCGGCTGGCCTGATCGAGCTCGGAGACGCGCTCCGAGAGGGTGCCAACGATGCGGTTGCCGGCCGCGTCCACGCGGGCATCGACCGTTTCGACGCTGTCGCGGACGCGGGTCTCGAACTGGCCGAGGCTCGCCTCGATGCGGGCGCCGGTTTCGTCGAAGCGGGTGGTGATGCCGGTGATGGACGTGTCCATCCGCTCGGTCAGGCCGTCGGCGGCGCGCGTCAGTTCGGCCATGGTGTCGCCGAGGCTCAGAGCCATGCGCGTGGCGCTGTCGCGCAGGCGGTTGTCGAGGGCTTCGGCGCTCTGGTCGATCGTGCGGGCGAGGGCCTCCTGGCGCTCCTCGAGTGTCATCTCCAGCATGCCGGCGCTGGCGGCGATCGTGGTGGCGATGGTCGCCGCCTGGTCGTTCAGCATGTCGGCAAGCTGGCTGGAGCCATCGGCGACCGCCGTGTTGAGCGCCGCGATGCGGGTGTCGAGCGTGACGCGCAGACGGTCTTCCGTGGTGGACATGGTCTGGTCGAGGCTGGCGGCGCGGGCCGACAGGGTCTGTTCGATCGCACCGGCGCGGACGTCGATGGCGGCGGCCAGTTCTGCGGCATGGGCCGACAGCGCACCGGCGATTTCGCCGCTCGCGCCCGTCATGGTGCCGGCGATGGCGGTGACGCGGCCGGTCATGTCGTCCGCAATCTGGCCGCTGCGGGTGGTCAGGTCGCGGTCGATCTCGGCGATCCGGTCGGTCAGCGTTTCCGAGATGGTCGTCGCGCGGAAGGCCAGCTGGTCGGCGATGTCCTCGACACGCGTCGTCAGGGTGTCGCCGAGTTCCGAAGCGCGGCCGGTGAGGATGCGCGACAGGTCTTCCGTGCGTTCGGCAAGCCGGTTGTCGATGGCGGCGGTCTGCCCGGTCAGGGTCTCGTCGAGGGCGCGGGCGTGCTGGTCGATCATCGTGCCCAGGCGGGCGGTGGTGCCGTCAAGCGCCTGTTCGATCCGATCGGTCGCGCCTGTGAGGGAGCCCGACAGAGCGGCAGTACGCTCCTCGATGCCGCTGGTGGCGTCGTTCAGTATGTCGCCGATGCTGGAGGCGCTGGTGGCCAGCAGGAAGTCCAGGCGTTCGGTGGTGCCTTCGATGGCGTTCTCGATGGCGGCGGTCGAGCCGCTGAGCACGCCGGTCAGCGCCGAGGTGCGGCTTTCGAGCATCGCGTCCATGCGGTCGGCGGTGCCCGATACCGTCTTGTCGAGCTGGCGCGTGGCTTCCGAGAGCGTGCTCCGGATCGTGCCGGCGCCGCGGACGAGAACCGCGTTGATATCCTCGGCATTGCCGTCGACGGCCGCCTCGATGGTGGCGCTGGTGGCCGCCAGCTCGCGGGCCCGGGCGGCAAGGACCGCGTCGATGCGCTCGGCGGATCCGGCGAGCGTGCCGTCGAGCAGAGTGGTCGCACCAGCAAGCCGTTCCGATAGACCGGTCGTGCCGCGGGCAAGAAGGCTGTCGAGCTGTTCGGTGCTGCCCTCGATCACGCCTTCGATGCCGGCGGTGGACGAGGCGAGAACGCCGGAGAGCGACAGGGTGCGCTCCGACAGGACCTCGTCGATGACATGCGCGGAACCGGCAAGCGTCGTGTCGAGCGCGCGGGTGGCAAGGTCGAGCGTCTGGGACAGTTCGGCCGTCCGGCGGGAGAACACCTGGTCGATCTGTTCGGAGGTTCCCTCGATCGCACCCTCGATGCCGGCGGTGGACGACGCCAGCACGCCCGACAGGGTCATGGTGCGCTCGGTCAGGATGTCGTCGATGCGCTCCGCAGTGCCCGTGAAGGTTGCGTCGAGAGCGCGCGTGGCCTCCGACAGCGAACCGGTGAGGGTCGTCGTGCCGCGGCTCAGCACGCGGTCGATCTGCTCGGCCGTGCCGTCGACGGCGCTTTCGATGCCGGCAGTGGACGACGCCAGTACGCCTGACAGGGTCATGGTGCGTTCGGTCAGGATGTCGTCGATGCGCTCTGCGGTGCCCGTGAAGGTGGCGTCGAGCGCGCGCGTGGCCTCCGACAGCGAACCGGTAAGGGTCGTCGTGCCGCGGCTCAGCACGCGGTCGATCTGCTCGGCCGTGCCTTCGACGGCGCTTTCGATGCCGGCAGTGGACGAGGCCAGCACGCCCGAGAGCGACATCGTCCGCTCGGCCATGATGTCTTCGATGCGTTCCGCCGTTCCGTCGAACGTCCGGTCGAGAGTCCGGGTGGCCTCGGCCAGGCGGCCGGTCAGGTTTTCGGTGTTGTGCGAGAGAATGCGGTTGATGTCGCCTGCGGCACCCTCAACGGCGCTTTCGATGCTGGCGGTCGAGGAGGCGAGGACGCCGGACAGCGTCAGGGTGCGTTCGGTCAGGATCTCGTCGATCTGCTCGGCCTTGCCGGCGAATGTGGCGTCGAGGGCACGTGCGGCCTCTGATAGCGTGGTGTTGAGGGTGGTCGTGCCGCGCGAAAGGATCTGCTCCATCTGCTCGCTCGTGCCTTCGAGCGCCGCCGTCGACCCCGCGAGGGCGCCGGCCAGACGGGTCGTGCGCTCCGCCATGACCTCGTCGATGCGATCGGCCGTTCCCGAGAACGTCGCGTCGATGGCGCGCGTAGCGCCCGTCAGGCGCTCAGAGAGGTTCGCCGTGCCCTGCGACAGAAGCGTGTCGATCTGCGCGGTGGTTCCCTCGAACAGGCTTTCCATCCCGGCCGTCGTGCCGGCGAGGACGCCGGAGAGTTCTAGCGTGCGCTCCGTCAGCAGGGAGTCGATCTGTTCGGCCGTGCCTTCGAGCGCCGCCGTCGAGCTGGCGAGAACGCCCGAGAGCGTCATGGTGCGCTCGCTGATGATGTCGTCGATCCGCTCCGTCGTGCCGGTGAATGCGCCCTCGATCGTGCGTGCAGCGTTCGACAGGGTGACGTCCAGCGCGCCGGCGCGGTTGCTGATCAGCGATTCGATGCGCGCCGCATTGTCGGACAGCGTTTCGGTGATGGTGGCCGCGCGGGCTGCCATGATGCCATCGATCCGGGCGCCATTGTCCATCAACGCACTGTCGAGCGCTTCGGTGCTGGTCGCCAGCATGATCGAGAGTTCGAGCGTGCGGTCCGACAGGGTCTCGTCGAGGCGCTGATGGCTGCTGGCGATCGTTTCGGCCAATTCGTCCGCCCGTGCGGTCAGTGATCCCTCGATGCGACCCTGGGCAGCATCGAGGCCATCGAGCAGGCCGCGGGCGCGGGTATCGAGCGTGTCCTGCAGGCGCTGCTCGGCACTGCCGATCGCCGCGGCGACATCCTCGCTCCGCGTTGCAAAGGCCTGTTCGATATTGCCCCGGGCCGCGTCGAGCGCGCCGAAAAGGCGCTCGCTGCGGCTGTCGAAGGCATCCGACAGGCGTCGTTCCGTCGTGTCCAGCGCCGCCGTCACGGCGCTCGTGCGCTCGGCCAGGAGGCTGCCGATCCGGGCCTCGGTGGCGCCAAGACCGCCGATGAGGGCGCTGGTCCGGGTGTCGAGCGTTTCGGTCAGGCGGGCCTCCGTGGAGCCCAGCGTCGTTTCGAGCCGTCCGGCACGGTCGGCAAAGCCGGTCTCGATCCGCTCCTGCGCGGCGGTGAGCGCACTCATGAGCGAGCCCGACCGCGCTGCGAGAACGCCGTCGATCCGCTCATGCGCCTGGTCGATCGCGCTGCCCATCTCGCCGGTCCGCGCCGAAATGCTTTCCTCGATGAGGGCCTGCGACGTGCCGAGCGTCGTGGCGATGGCGAGCGACTGGTCGCTGATGGCCGAGTGAAACTTGTCGAGCCCGTCGTCGAGCAGGCGACCGAGCGTGTCGGACCCGCCGGCCACGGTCCGGTCGATGCGCGAGAGGCTGTCCGCCATCTTGGCGTCCAGTAGGCCGGCGCGGCGATCGAAGGCGGTGGCGAATTCGTGGAACCGGCTGTCGAAGGTCGTCGCCAGCTGGCCGACCGTGCCCTGCAGTTTCTCCTCGAAGAAACCGGAGCGCAGGTCCAGATCCATGATCGCGTCGTCGGCCGCGGTCTTCAGGTTCTGACGGAAGCTTGCGCCCTTCTCGTCGAGCGCGCCGTTCAGCGTGTTGAGAATGTCGTCGAGGCCGCCGGTGATCGCCTGCTGGCCGATGACGAGGCTTTCATTGAGGTCGCGCGTCCGGGCGATCAGCGTTTCGTTGAGCTGGCGCGCCCGCTCGTTCAGCGCGGCGTTCAGCTTTTCCGTGCTGCTGTCGAGCGTCGAGGCCCGCGTCTCGAACTGTCCGAGCAACTGCTGGCCGCGTTTGATCAGCGTGTGGTTCAGGGCTTCGAGGCGGGTGTCGAACTCGTCGGTAATCTCCGCACCTGCCGCCGTCAGGCCGGTGACGAGCGCTTCCGCGCGGGTGCCGAGGAGCGTGCTGATCGACTGCGATGCGGCCTGCGACTTCTCCATGAGCGCGGCGGCACGGGTCTCGATCAGCGACGCCGCCGCTTCGCCCGAAATGGCGAGACGCGTCTGCAGATCTTCGCTCGCATGCGTCAGGTCGTCGCGCAGCTGGGCATGGACGCCGGTAATGGAGGAGCGGATGCGCTCGGCATGGCCGACGATCGCCTCGCGCTCGAGACCGAGTTCCTGCACCAGGGTGCGAACCCGCAATTCATTGTCGCTGTAGCTGCGTTCGAGGGCATTGACCTCGGAATGCACGAGGGTCTCGAGCTCCGTCGCGCGGGCGATCGTGCGTTCGATGCCTTCGTTCATGGCCGAGACTTCGCGGCGAACGGCCTGACCGACGGTCATGATGCGGTCGGATGCGGTGGTTTCCGGCTCGGCCAGGCGGAGTGCGACCTCCGTCATCGAGCGTGCGGCGTTCCGCATCTCCTGCGCACGCGCCATCATCACCCCGAAGGCGAAGAAGAGCATGACCGGCAGGACGATGAAGATGGCGGCGACGATGGCGCCGGGCAGGGCGGCGAGCGCCGCCAGCGAGCGGATCTGCCAGATCTCCGGTCCGTAGAGCAGGTTGGAAATGCCGAGGCCGGCGACGATCCAGACGAGCGACAGAATGGCGGCACCCCGCATCGCGGCACGGCCCGAGCGCGTCTCGAGCGAGCGCAGCATGGCGGGGCCGGAGCGGCGGCTGTCGTCATTGGCCGGGACGAAGGTCGGCGATTTCGCGCCCGGTGCGGCCGGCACGGCCTCCGGCGCGAGGCTGCGCGGCACGGCCAGCGGATCGTCGATGGGCTGCTCGGCGCGCGACGGCGCGGCTGCGGCTCGCGCGGCGTCTGGTCGCTGGGCTTCCGGTCGTTGTGCTTCGGGTCGTGGTGCGGGTGGCCTCTGGCCTGCGGCTCCGGTCACGCCTGCGGGCTGGGCGGGGCGGGCAGACGCTGCCGGCCGGGCGGGGCCCGCCGGACGGGACGGGGCGGCTGCGGCGCCCGGCGCCTTCGGCGCGGGCCGGCTCGCTTCCGGCGATGTCTCGTTGAGGGCGGACTTCAGTTCGTCGAAGTCGATCCTCAAAGCGTCTTCGAGCGCTTGGAAGGCCTTGTCGTCGATCGACTCGTTGCTCTTGTTCGTCGCCATGCAGATACGCCTCGTTACCGAACTTCCGTCTCGACATCGCGCAGCCGCAAGGCTGCCGACGACGCCGGATCGGGGGGTGAGGACAGTTCCTGCGCATTGGATGCACGCAATACAATGACCGCACCAATTTCATACCGCGACCGGCACTGCTTTTCCCATGGTCGCACAGCCATGGAAAGAGCCTTCCGGACAGATGTCGGTCCCGCTGAGAAACCGATATCCTGTAACGTATCGTAGTGACACATCCGGGGTAGTCTTACAATTAACGCCCCCGGCCAATCGTTAAAATGCTAACAAGTTCTTAACGAAAAACACGCCTGCGAGGCTGCGAACTCCCTGCAATGCCGCATGTTTTCCCTTGTTAACCATAGTTGACGAAAGGCGCCCTGATTGCGCCCCGTTTTCATCTGATAGCAGCCGCGCTGCTGTGAAATCCACAGGAGACGCCGATGCGGCTGCAGGCCGGGCGCGCAGGGCCGAAAGGTGCCTGCCGATCCGGCGATCACGACAGACCGCAACGACGAAAACAGGACAAGGAACACCGCGCATGGCCGCCCTCAATATCGCCTTCGACAGTCCCGAAACGGCACTCGACCCGCTTCATGGACGCGGCCGCCCGATCGACCTCGAGCATCTTGCCCACCAGACGATGGGCGACAAGGCGCTGGAGCTCGAGGTGCTGCAGATGTTCGCGCGCCAGTCGCGCCAGATCGTCAAGACGTTGATGGACGGGGATGCCGAGGTCCGCAAGGCCGCCGCGCACCGCCTGAAGGGTGCAGCGCTTGCCGTCGGCGCGTTCCCGGTCGCCGAGGTCGCCGCCGGCGTCGAGGACCGCCCGGAGGAGGCCGAGGGGCTCGCTGCCTTGTCGTCGGCCGTGCTCGACGCCGAGATCTTCATCTTGAAGCTCTGCCGCTAGGCTGACGCTCCCCAAGCGCTGCTCATCGACGACTCTCTCGGGCGACCCTCCCGGGCGAGCCATGAGCAGCGCCCAAGGCGATCGCCGCGGAGCAGGCGGGAACGTGTCTTTGGAGAACAACCGACCTGTTTTCTTGACGGCCCGTGCGAAACAGTGTGAGAAAAACGGGCACCCCTTTTTGCGGGCGCCTTGCCTCCCGGCACCGGCGGTCCCGCGCAGTCAGCACTCGAGACCGCACCATCATGACAAAACTCAGCATCATCGCCTTCGACGGCACCCGCCACGACCTCGAGGTCCAGACGGGATCGACCGTCATGGAAAACGCTGTCCGCAACTCCGTGCCCGGTATCGAGGCCGAGTGCGGCGGGGCCTGCGCCTGCGCCACCTGTCATGTCTATGTCGACGAAGCCTGGGCGGCGGCCGTCGGAGCACCGGAAGCCATGGAAGAGGACATGCTGGATTTTGCCTATGATGTCCGCCCGACCTCGCGGCTGAGCTGTCAGATCAAGATGAGCGACACGCTGGATGGTCTCGTCGTTCACGTGCCGGAACGGCAGGCCTGATCGCGCCCTGTTCTGCGCCGTGTCACAAAAAAAAGCCCCGCCTGTCACAGGGACAAGCGGGGCAGGAGGGCGCATCGCACACAGGATCAGGGAGGGATCATCTGCGGCAACAGGATACGCCAGGAGAACAACGGGGCAGAGCAAGCATTTCCGATCGCGACGCGACCAAAAGTCCTGCAGCTCCTGCAATTTCATCATCAGCCTTACATCGAGAACGTCGCGGTTACGGCTCGCGTCTGCATCTCGGTGGCTTTTAAGCTTCGTCTATTCTTCGGTTTCGATAATGAGACTATAGCTCAACATCATCGTGTAGACTATCGCTAGAAATCACCAATGAGTTATTGCGCCCGTCCGTTGTGCGGACGTGCGGATTCCGAGCCGGCGTCGGGTTCATTCCGGCCTTGCGCGTTTGGAAAGAGGCGTCTTAGCGCCGTTCGGACCCGGCTTTCTTCAGGCGCTCGAGGCGATACTGGAGGAGCCGCACCATGCGGACGTCGAAGTTGACGGCTTCGCGCCGGTCGAAGGCGGCCTGGTCCTTGTCATGCGCGGCGATCGCGTCTTCGCTGACGCGGGCGACGCGCGCCTGCATGCGCTCGCAATCCGCTTCCGGCTGCAGGGAAAGGAGCGCCTTCTCCATGTCGCGCGCGTGATTGCGGGCAATCTCGGCGTGCCGTTCCTCATGGCGCTTGATATCGCTCGACAGCGTGTCCCAGACGAGCGCGAGATCGCGGCCGGCCTTGTTGCGGTTCGTCCACCGCGGCAGGATGAGCTTGGTGTTGAGCGTCACACGGGCGCTGCCGACGGCGCAGAGACGGCCGCGGCGGACATAGCTGACCGTGCCTCCGAACTTGATGCGCGTGGCGCCCGGATGGCGTGCGCCGGTCTCGCGCATCTGCGGACCCTGCGACGACAGGGCCGCGTCGAGTTCGGCCGCGGTGTGGCCGCCGACCGCGAAATAGGTGATCGTCTTGTTCATCACCGTTTCCGCGCCGGCCGAGAGCGGTTCCGAGAGCATCACGAGCGCAGCCAGCGGAACAAGAAGGTATTTGCGGGCCGTGTTCATGGATAAGCTGTCTCGACGGTTGATGTCGTCCGAAGCTTGGGGCATAGGCTGGGCAAGCGCAACTGGAAATGCCCGCCGCCTGCAAACAAGGTTAGCGCGGCTGCCCCACAAGGTCGGCCCTTGTCGCCGAGATCCGTCATGGTTGATTCCATCAAAGCCGCCGACCCGTTTTCCGCCTTCGAATGGTCGCTCGCGCACGGGCGCAGCCTGACGCTCGGTCCGCGCGGCATCCTCATGGCGATCGTCAACGTGACGCCGGACTCGTTTTCGGACGGCGGGGCTTTTCTCGACGGCGAGCGCGCATTCGCGCATGCGCGACACTGCCTGGAGGCGGGCGCCGAGATCCTCGACATCGGCGGCGAATCGACCCGACCGGGCGCCGATCCCGTGTCGGCGGCCGAGGAACAGGACCGCGTGCTTCCCGTGATCGCGCGCCTCCGGCGCGAAACGGACGCCGTGATCTCGGTCGACACCTATCGCGCGGAGACCGCGCGGCTGGCGCTGGCGGCCGGCGCGCACATCGTCAACGACGTGCACGGCCTGCAGCGCGAGCCCGACATTGCCGACGTCGTGGCCGCTGCAGGTGCCGCGGTCTGCATCATGCACACCGGCCGCGGGCGTGAGAAAGCCGTGGACGTGATCGAGGATCAGAGGATCTTCTTTCGACGGTCGCTGGAGATCGCGGCCTCGGCGGGGCTCGGTGCGGAGGCGATCGTGCTCGATCCCGGCTTCGGCTTTGCCAAGGACACCGCCGAAAACTGGGCGCTGATGGCACGGCTCGACGCGCTGCACGGGCTTGGCCACAAGCTTCTGATCGGCACATCGCGCAAGCGGTTCCTCGGTGCGGCGACCGGGCGGGAGGCGGACGCGCGCGGTGTTGCGACGGCCGCGACCACGACGGCCGCGCGCCTGGCCGGGGGTGCGATTTTTCGCGTCCACGACGTCGCTTTCAACAGGGATGCCCTGATGGTCGCAGATGCTATTCTGGCGGCACGACCCTGACGCCTCGACTTTTCCAAGCGGCCGGCCTCATGCCGGGACCGCCTTTCCTCGGCAGGAGACCTTGTGATGACGCCGACCTACACGATCACGCTCAAGAACTGCGCCTTCTTCGCGCGGCATGGCGTTCACGACGAGGAGGAGTTTCTCGGACAGCGCTTCTTCGTCGATGCCGAACTGGTGGTCGAACAGGGCTCGGCTCTCCGGGATGACCGGATCGAGGACACGGTGCATTACGGCATCGCCTTTGCCGAGATCGAGAAGATCATCACCGGCCGCAGGCGCTACCTCATCGAGGCTCTGGCGCTCGAGATCGCCGAAATGCTCTGTTCGCGCTGGCCGCAGATCCACCGGGCAAGGATTACCATCCGCAAACCGAATGCGCCCGTACCTGGCGTGCTCGACCATGTCGCGGTGACCGTCGAGCATGTCGCCAAGCCATGACCGCGATCGATGACGGACGATGGCACCAGGCAGCGATCGGGCTTGGAGGCAATATCGGCGACGCCGCGACCGCCATCGCGCGGGCGCTGGCGCAGCTCGACGCGCGTTCCGACGCGACGATTCTGGAGGTGTCGCGCCTCTACCGGACGCCGCCCTGGGGAAAGACCGATCAGGACTGGTTCTTCAATGCCTGCGCGGTGGTGCAGACGACGCTCGACCCGCTGGGGCTTCTCGAAGCCTGTCTCGACGTGGAAAAGGCGATGAAGCGGCTGCGGCTCGAACGCTGGGGACCGCGTACGATCGATCTCGACGTCCTGACCTACGATACGATCACGATGGAGACGCCGGAACTGACCCTGCCGCATCCGCGGATGACGTCGCGCGCCTTCGTGCTTCTGCCGCTGTGCGACATCCTGCCGGACCACGTGGTGGCCGGGCGGCGCATTGCGGCCTGGGCTGGGGATGCCGATGCGGCGGGGATCGAGCTGGCCGACGGTCGCGCGGACTGGTGGCGCGACCGGGTCTGAGTCCCATCACAGGATTCCCGGGCATGGGACCGCGGAAAGGCTCTGGCGGAAAGCCGGAGACGGCGTCCCGGTCCGGTCTAGCGGATCGCGCCCACGGCCATCGAATCGGTCTGGCGTGTCAGGGCGACGCCGATGACGGGAACCATGGTCTCGTCGACCTTGACGGAAATGGTGATGTTGAGCAGCGAAGGATCGGACATACGGGCGATCATCGCCCCGTTCAGCTTCTTGCGGTTGATGCCGACGACGATCTTGTCCTTCGAGACATTGCCCGACACGATGTCGAGGCCCTTGCCGTCGGCGCCGTCGAGGAACGTGCCGGTGTAGCTGTTGCCCTTCTGGCTGATGACGGCCGACATCGGCTGCTTGAAGACGCCTACACGGCAGAAGCCGTCCAGCTTGATGCCGGTGGCCTCGGTGGGTTCCCCCGAGAGTTCGCAGGTGAATTTCGTGCCCTTGTACTTGCCGGCGACGATTTCGCCGGGGCCTTTCCACTGGCCGCCGACCTGCTCGAAGAAGGCCTTGTCGCGGCCTTCGGCAAGCGCCGGGGCAGGGACGGCAGCCAGGGCCGAAAGGGTCAATGCGGCGATACAGGCGGCAGGGCCGCGCGCGATCAAAGAAGGGCGCGAAAACATGGGCGATCCTTGAGGGTCGGTGTCGAGAACGTGATGTGACATTGGCACTTGAATGGTTAATGGAGCGTTTCAGTCGGGCAAACGGCGCGCGCAAACCGCGACGATCCGAGAGAGCGCTGCAGATTTGCAACGCTTTCTCTCCGTCGCGGCCACGCGCACTTGCCATGGCCCGTGCTCGGGCATTTTGGTAGGCTGCAGCATGCGCCTTCAACACGCGCCTTCACTATGCGCTTTCACTATGCGCTGGGGATCGCAAGCGGCGATCACGGCGGGGGAGATCATCGATGACGCCTGTTTCCGAGGAAGCCGGTTCCGGCACGACACGCAAAGGTCGGCTGATCTACCGGCATGGGATCATGACGCGGCTGACGCACTGGGCGTGGGCCGTCGCGCTCTTCTTTCTGCTCCTGAGCGGCCTGCAGATCTTCAACGCCCATCCGACCCTCTATATCGGGGCGCAATCGGGCTTTGCCTTCGACAACAGCGTCCTGAAAATGGATGCGATCTATGGGCCGGATGGCCAGCCGCAGGGCCGCACGACGGTGCTCGGCCACAGCTTCGACACGAGCGGCATGTTCGGCATGAGCGGGCCGGCGGAAAACCCCTCCTATCGCGGGTTCCCGGCCTGGGCGACGATCCCGTCCTATCAGGATCTCGCCACGGGTCGCGTCGTGCATTTCTTCTTTGCCTGGGTGCTCGCAATTACGCTGCTCGTCTGGCTCGTTTCCGCGATCGCCACCCGCCGTCTGCGGCGCGACCTCCTGCCGTCGGGCCGGGAGCTCCGTCACATTCCGCGCGATATCGCCGACCATGCCCGCCTGCGGTTTCGGCATGACGGCCGCTACAACGTTCTGCAGAAGCTGTCCTACGGGGGCGTGCTCTTCGTGCTCTTTCCCCTGGTGATCCTGACAGGGCTGTCGATGTCGCCGACGATGAATGCCGCATGGCCGTTCCTGCTCGATCTCTTCGGCGGACGCCAGACGGCGCGCACGCTGCATTTTGCCTGCATGCTGGCGCTCGTCCTGTTTTTCGTGGTGCATCTCCTCATGGTGTTGCTGGCAGGGCCGCTGAACGAGTTGCGCTCGATCATCACGGGGCGCTACCGCACGCGGGACGATGCGCTTGCGACCGAGGCCGTTTCCGGAGATCCGAGATCATGAGCCGAACCTTCCTTGCCAATCGCCGCCGCTTCCTCACGCTTGCCGGCGTGGCCGCCTCCACCGTGCCGCTGTCGGGCTGCGACGCCTTCGATGGTCTCCTCTCGGGCGACAGTGCCGTCCGCCGGACGCTCGCCTCGGCCAACAGCCTCAGCTATCGCGTCCAGCGCATGCTGGCGGGCGACAGGCTCGCGCCGGAGTTTTCCGCCACCGAGATCCGGCAGGGGCAGCGTCCCAACGGCTCCACCGATCCGAACGGCGCCGACTATCTCGCGATGAAGGCTGCAGCGTTCGCGACCTACAGGCTGCCGGTCACAGGGCTGGTGGAAAAGCCGCTCGACCTCGGCCTCGACGAGATCCGTGCCATGCCTGCGCGGACCCAGATCACCCGCCATGACTGCGTCGAGGGCTGGAGCTGCATCGCCAAATGGACCGGCGTCCCGCTCGCGACCATCCTCGACGAGGCCAGGGTGCGGCCGGAAGCCCGCTATGTCGTGGTCCGCTGTTACGACGCGATGGATCTCGGACGGGGCGGACCGACGCCCTACTACGAATCGATCGACCTGCTCGACGCCCGCCACCCGCAGACCATTCTGGCCTATGGCTGCAACGACGAGACCCTCTCGGTGGCAAACGGTGCGCCGCTGCGCATGCGGGTCGAGCGGCAACTGGGCTACAAGATGCCGAAATACATCAAGTCGATCGAACTTGCCGCGACGCTGGCCCCCTATGGCGGCGGCAAGGGCGGTTTCTGGGAAGACGTCGGCTACGACTGGTATGGCGGCATCTGAGCGGTCGACCGCGCTCTCGCCCGGCTTTCCCGGCCTTTCAGCCCACGGTCCGCCCGCGCTGATCCTGCCGCGGCCGAACCGGTGTCAGACGTCGTCCACGACCGGCTTTCTCTGGCCGGGCGTGAGGTCGCCGATGAAGTCGCCGACGCCCGGGCGCTTGAGGGCGCGGAAGGGCATGGGGCGGCAGAGATCCATGGCGGCGATGCCGATGCGGGCCGTCATGAGGCCGTTGACGACGCCTTCGCCAAGGCGGGCCGACAGCTTGGATGCGATGCCGTGACCAAGGACCTGCTGGACGAGACCGTCGCCGACGGCAATCGACCCGGTGACGGCGAGGTGGGCGAGGACATCGCGGATGAGGCGGACAAGGCCGAGCGTCCCCGGCCGGCCACCGTAGAGATCGGCCATCGCGCGAATGAGGCGCGACGATTCGAACACCACATAGCCGAGATCGACCAGGGCACGGGGGCTGACCGCCGTGACGATCGAGACGCGCTTGGAGGCGTTGAGGATGAGGGCGCGCGCTTCCCGGTCGAGCGGCGTCAAGAGTTCGCGCTCGGCAAGGTCGATCAGGTGGGGGCCATCGATGATCTCGCCCTCGGTCGCCTTCAGCCGCTCGCGGCCGCGGGCGGTCTCCGGGCGCGCGGCGAGATGGTGCACGAGGTCCGCCACGGTCTTGCGCGCGACCGCATGACCGCTTGCCGCGACCGCGGCGCTCACCTCCGCCTTCAGGGCCTGGACGGCCTTCAGCCGCATCAGGCCGAGCACCTCCCGGCCGATGATGCCGAGAACCGCGAGCACGACGATGGCGGCGGCGGCGATGGCGATGAAGCCGAGCGCGTCATTGCGCGAGAACAGGTCGCGCACGAGGCTGTCGATCCAGAGACCGAGGGCGAGCGACACGAGGACGCCGAGCGCGCTGAAGGCGAGCTTTGCCAGCGAGAAGCGCCGTTTCGGACGTCGTTCCTGCAGCGCCGTGACGACCGGGGTCGCGAGCGTGGTCTCGGCGAAGGGGTCCTCTGCGTCCGGCGTCAGGACGACGCCGTCACCGAAGCTTGCGGGCGCGCGCTTCGGTTGCGGGCTTGCCGGCGGTTCTCCCTCGATGGTGAAGGCGGCGGGTCGGCGGGGAAGGTCGCTCATGCGAGACGGTCTCCGAACAGGAACTGCATGGCCCGATCAAGCCGGATATGCGGGACGGACAGCTTCAGCCCGCCGCCGGTCTCCTCGATATGGGGCGGACGGAAGCGCACGAAGTTCACCTCCGGCGCGTGGTCCGGCCCGTGGTCCCGCTCGGGGCCAGGCCCGGACCCAGCCAGTCCCTCGGCGTGCTTGCGAAACAGCGTGTCGGGATCGCGCGGCAGGTCGCCCGGAAAGATCGCCGTCTTGCGCTCGCCGTCGAAGAGTTCGCCATTGATGCGTTCGCCGGCGATGGGCGTACCCACGATGACCGGCAGGGGGTGGCCATCATGGTTGACGGTCGCCTCGCGCGTGGCGCGCACCGATGCGAGCGCCATGACCTCGACGCCGGCACCGCTTCCACCGATGCGTTCCACCGCCCGGGCGACGATGCGCGCCGTGATGCGTTCCAGCCGGTCGTGGCTCTCGTGATGCAGGTGGTCGGCCTTGGTCGCGGCGATGAGCACCTTGTCGATGCGGCGGGTGAGAAAGGACGACAGGAAAGAATTCGTTCCCGGCTGGAAGCAGCCCATGACGTCGGCCAGAGCATTTTCCAGATCGAGCAGGGCCTCGGGGCCACGGTTGATCGCCTGCAGCGCGTCCACGAGAACGATCTGCCGGTCGAGGCGGGCAAAGTGCTCGCGGAAAAAGGGCTTCACGACATGGGTCTTATAGGCCTCGTAGCGGCGCTCCATCATGGCGTGTAGCGAGCCGGACGCGGCGCGGCCGTCCGGCAGATCCGGCAGCGGGGCGAAGGTGAGGGCGGGGGAGCCCTCGAGATCGCCCGGCATCAGGAAGCGCCCGGGCGGCAGGGTCGACAGCGAGCGCTCGTCCGTGCGGCAGGCGCGCAGATACCGCGTGAAGGCGTCGGCCAGCGCGCGCGTGCGTGCTTCGTCCGCCTCCGCGCCGGCCTGCGTGGTGTCGCAGAGCGCCAGCCATTCGGCGGACAGCTCGCGGCGGATGCCGCTGCGGGCCCGCGCGACCGTGGCGGCACTGAACTGGCGGTAGTCCTGCGAGAGCAGCGGCAGGTCGAGCAGCCATTCGCCGGGATAGTCGACGATGTCGATGGACAGGCGGCCGGGCGAAAACATGCGGTTCCAGCCGCTGGCGCTTTCATAATCGAGCGTGATCCGCAGCTGCGAGATGGCGCGGGTCGAATCCGGCCAGACGCGGTCGCGCACCAGGGCCGTGATGTGATCCTCGTACTGGAACCGCGGCACGGCATCGTCGGGCTGCGGCTCCAGACGGATCTTCGACACGCGACCCGAGCGAACGGGCTCAAACACCGGGAGGCGGCCGCCGTTCAGGAGATTGTGGACGAGGGAGGAGATGAACACCGTCTTGCCCGCCCGCGACAGGCCGGTAACGCCGAGGCGCACGGAGGGATTGACCAGCCCGGCGGCGCGATCGGTGAGGGTATCCAGAGCGAGCTTCGCATCATCGGACATGCGGGTAAGAAATGACACGCGGCGGGGCTTCCCTCTTGAGAAATCGATGGTATGCGCGGATATCCGGGCCGCAGCGACCCGGATGCGGGACGACGTTGGGGCCGGAGACCCGGATGCGATATAGGGAGCCGCACGCTCTGCGGAAAGATGAACGGGACGGTTCTCGAGACCGGGCGGCCGGTCGCATCCTCGCGGTTTATGGTTTCAGAACCGCCACGAGCCGGCTCGGACGCTCGTCCGGGGCGGCATCCCGCCTGCGGGCGATCGCGACGACCATTCCCGGCAGGAAACCTGTCGGCAGGGCGCCCGCCGCGACCGTCGTGCCGAGACACTCCCAGGCCAATTGCTCGAGGATCGGGTTGTGCCCGACGATCGTCAGCGGCCGGCCAGGGTCGGCTGACGCGCTGTGGTCGTCGATGGCGGCGAGATAGGCATCGAGCCCGCCATCGTAGAGCGGTTGCGCAAAGGAGATCGATGCCGAGGGCGCGGCGCCCTGCAGAATGCTGGCGGTTTCGCGGCAGCGGCGTGCGGGCGAGGCGGTGATGTCGCCGAGAGACCAGCCTTGGTTCGCGAAGAGGTCGGCAACGCGCGCCGCGTCGCTCCGGCCGACATCGTCGAGGGTCCGGTCGAAATCCCTTTCTCCGGCCCTTGGGGCTGCCGCACGCGCATGACGCACGAGAAACAGGGCGGGATGGGACATTTCGGACGACATGGATCGGGCACCGGACGACTGCGATCCGGTCTTGTCTCCCGCGCGCCGGCAAAGATCAAGCGTCCTCGCGAATTCCCGCGAGCGTTGCGGGGACGACCTGACGGGCGCGCGAAAAACTTTGCCCGTTTTTTGGGCCGCGATTGTATCCTGTGTGATCCCGAACCTGGCGTGGCAAGGCAGCGCGTCGGCGTCGACCCATCGGGTCACTGTCATGGTCTTGTAATTCTGGTGAAATATGAGGCCGCTAGCTTCGTTTTCGAGCAATTTGAAATATGCGCGTGGCTCTTGCTGAGACTTGAAACACGCAGTTCATAGGTCTATAGACCCGCCGCATGAGATGTTCTTCAGGAGAATCGCGTTGAGTGAGAAGATCGATCTTGGTACCTTCGTTCTTTCCGAAGACGATGAATTCATGAATTCCAACCAGCGCGCCTATTTCAGGGCGAAGCTGAATGCCTGGAAGAACGATATTCTCCGGGAAGCGCGCGAAACGCTGGGCCACCTTGCCGAAGAAAGCGCCAACCACCCCGATCTTGCCGACCGCGCCTCTTCGGAAACCGATCGTGCCATCGAGTTGCGCGCGCGGGACCGCCAGCGCAAGCTGATCTCCAAGATCGACGCCGCCTTGCAGCGGATCGACGAGGGCACATACGGTTACTGCGAGGAAACGGGAGAGCCGATCGGCCTGCGCCGCCTCGACGCCCGTCCGATCGCCACCCTCTCCATCGAAGCGCAGGAACGCCACGAGCGTCGCGAGAAGGTCTATCGCGACGAGTGATCGTTCGCCCCGACCGATCCGTCCTGTCCCCCTGCCAAATGGTCGCCTCCGGCGGCCATTTTTCGTGACGAACGAGGCGCTTGTCACGTCAGCCTGGTGTCGGACGTGTCGCGCACAGGTCTTTCAGGACACCGGTAGTTCTTTCAGGAGACGGGCGGTGGTTCACCGGGCATGATCGCTTCGTCGCGAAACGCGACCGACGCCTTACGCCTTTCGGTCGTTCCCCATCTCGCTGAGCATGCGGTTCATCTCTTCCTCCAGCGTTGGCTCCTTGCGCGGCGCGGCGCGGGGCGCTTCGATCGAGGGCGCGCGGGGTGCGGGGTCCGCTGCGAGGCGGCCGAGATCCCCGGAAATCTGCGCGTCGAGCAGGCGCTCGAAATCGCGGGCCTCGTCGCGCCTGCCGGCTTCGGCTGCTGCGGGACCGCCCTTGGCCGCAGTTGCGGGGGGCGACGATAGCACTGGGGATGTCGCATGCGACGGGGCCACCGCGGCGGGCGCCGCGGCGATCTGCGGAAGAACGCGCGCACGGGCGGCCTCGAGGATGTCTTCGGGCGCGGCGCGGGGTGCGGGCGCTGCTGCGCGCGGGGTCGTGCTGGGCGATACAACGGCGCGGGGGTCGGGCGCGGTTCGGGGGGCGCTTGCTTCCTCTCCGTAGAGCGCCTGGCCCATGTTGGACACGCCCGTCGCGGCGACGGCCGGAGACGGTGCGGCCGGGCTGGATGGGCGCGCCACGGGACGGGTGTCCTGCCGGGTCTCGAGACGCGCGTCTTGCCGCGCATCGGGCCGCGCCTCGGGCCTGGCTTCGTTGCGGGCATCAGGCCGGGCGGGCGGTCGCGGCTCGGCACGGGTCTCCGCCGGTCGCTCCTGCGCGATCCGTGCGGCGGGCGCGGGCAGGGCGTCGGCCCGCGGGGGTCGGGCAAGGTTCGCCGGCGCGGCTTGAGGGGCGATCCGGGCCGCCGAGGGTGCGGCTGTGATCGCTGCGTTTCCGGCGTTCATCGGTTCCAGTCCCGGATTGGCGCCGACGATCCGGCTTTCGATGACGATATCGGTCGGACCGCCGATCATGATGAGATGCTCGACATCGTCGCGACGCACGAGAACGAGGCGTCGGCGGGTGTCCACCGCGGCAGCATCGAGGACGGCGAGGCGGGGCTGGCGATTTTTGCCGCCGCGGATGAAGGGCGACGAGGCGCGATTGCGCATGAACCAGAGGACGGCCACGAGCAGCAGCAGCCCGGCAGCCACGGCGACGGCCGCGATGATGAACCGACCGCCGTTGTTGCCGACGACATCTTCAAACATCTTCGCTCTCCTCGTCTGAAACGGACGGCGTGGGACGACGCCGTAAAATGGGAATTGACGTCTTTTTGCCGGTGGAAACAAGCCGTGAGAACGCGTTGTCCCGGTAAATGGAGCGGGAGGCGATTGCGTCCAGAGATCGAGGGGTGGAAAACCGGCCGCATCGCGCAAATCGCGGCGGACGCTTCCGCTCCGGTGCCGACGGTTGCGGGGGCAGGCTGAGGCGGTCCTCTCGGGACGTATGTCTTAGCGGGCAAGCGACGGGGCACGCACGCGGCCGAAGGCCGGAACCCGTGCCGGAATAGGTCCCGTTCGGCTACGATCCCGAGATTCCTTGTGAATTCGGATCGGTTTTGTCCCGGTAACCCCCTGAGAACGCTTTGTCAGACGGACGCCGGCTGATAAAGAGAATCGACCAATGACGTCGCATGCGCGGACCTTTCATGGGCCGGGACCCTTCAGGCGGCGGGGCAACGAGGACCCTGATGACGAAACTGCGACAGGCAGACGAGTATCGCATGCCGATCGTCGATCGGGGAACGCGTCCGGGGACCGTGCTGCGCATCGTGCTTCTGGCGATCGTGCTGATCGCCTCGGCAGCGACGTTCGTGATCTTCAAGAACCAGCTCGGCAACGAGGTCGTCCTCGGCATTCTCGGCATCCTGGCGATGGTGGGCATCTTCTTCCTCGTGTCCGCCGTGATCGGTTTCATCGAGGTGATGCCGCAGTCGCGCCCCGACGAGCTCGCGCGCGCCTTTCTGGACGGGCATCCCGAGGGCACGCTGATCACCGACCGCAAGGGACGGATCGTCTATGCCAACGCCGCCTATGGCGCGCTGACCGGCACGGAGAAGGCGACCGACGTGCAGTCGCTCGAGACCATTCTCTCGCGTGATCGCGAAGCGACCGAGGCGATCTACCGGCTGACGAACGGACTGCGCGAGGGCAAGGCCGGCCACGAGGAATTCCGGCTGATGAAGCCGTTGCGCGCGGCCGGCGGGTCGGCCGGCTCGGGTGCGCACTGGTTCCGGCTGAAGGCGCGCGTGCTGCCGCTGGAAGATGCCGACCGCAATCCGCTCTACATCTGGCAGATTTCCGACATCACGGCCGATCGGGACGACCAGGAGCGCTTCTTCAAGGAGCTGCAGAACGCCATCGACTATCTCGACCATGCGCCGGCCGGCTTCTTCTCGGCGGGCAAGAAGGGCGAGATCTTCTATATCAACGCGACGCTTGCCGACTGGCTGGGTCTGGACCTCACGAAGTTCCAGCCCGGCTCGATGACCATCGCGGATCTCGTGGCAGGCGAGGGGCTGGCGCTGGTGCAGTCGGTCCAGGCGGATCCCGGCCTGCGCAAGACGAAAACGCTCGATCTCGACCTTCGCCGCGCCAACGGACAGAGCTTTGCCGTGCGCATGGTGCACCGGGTTTCGTCTGCCCGCGACGGAGCGCCCGGCGAAAGCCGGACCATCGTGCTGGCCCGCACGGTGGACGAGGAGGCCGATCCGTCCGCCTCGCTTGCGGCCATCCGCTTCACGCGATTCTTCAACAACACGCCCATGGCGATTGCCTCCGTCGACGGCAACGGCCGGATCCTGCGCACCAATGCGCCGTTCCTGAAGCTCTTCTCCGGCGTCGTGTCGCAGGACGACATGGAGCGCGGCGCGCTGCTGGAGAGCGTGGCCCGCGTTTCCGAGCGTGGCCGCCTGCAGGAGGCGCTGGCTGCGGCCAAGGATCGGCAGAGTGATATCGCGCCGCTCGACCTGCCGCATCCGACCGACGACCAGCGATTCTTCCGCTTCTACGTCAACGCCGTGATCGACCAGAGCGAGCAGGCGCCCGAAGAAGCGGCGATCGTCTATGCGGTGGAGATCACCGAGCAGAAGGCGCTGGAGACCCAGATGGCCCAGACGCAGAAGATGAATGCGGTGGGAACGCTGGCCGGCGGCATTGCGCACGACTTCAACAACGTGCTGACCGCCATCCTCCTGTCGTCCGACCACCTTCTGCTCTCCGCCCGGCCATCGGACGCGAGCTTTGCCGACCTGATGGAGATCAAGCGGAACGCCAACCGCGCGGCGGTGCTGGTGCGCCAGCTGCTCGCCTTCTCGCGCAAGCAGACCATGCGGCCGACGGTCCTGAACATGACGGATGTCATCGGCGACCTGCGCATGCTGGTCGACCGCATGACTGGAACGCATGTGAAGCTCGAGGTCGAGTATGGCCGTGACCTCTGGCCGGTCCGCACAGACCTCGGCCAGTTCGAGCAGGTGCTGATCAATCTGGCGGTCAACGCCCGCGACGCCATGCCGAACGGCGGCACGATCACGATCCGGACGCGCAATCTTCCGGCCGACGAGGCGGCGGCGCTGAACCGGCGCGAGCTTCCGGCGGAGGATTTCGTGATCGTCGAGGTCAGCGACGAGGGCACGGGCATCGCGCCCGAGATCGTCGACAAGATTTTCGAACCGTTCTTCACCACCAAGGAGGTCGGCAAGGGAACGGGCCTCGGCCTCTCCATGGTGTACGGCATCGTCAAGCAGTCCGGCGGGTTCATCTATCCGGAATCCGAAGTCGGCAAGGGCACGACGTTCCGCATCCTTCTGCCGCGCTTCATCGAGGAGGCGCTGCCGGCCTCCGGCGAGGCCGGGGCGGCTGACCAGGCGTCGACGATCGCGACCTCCGCGCCTGCCAAGGCCGAGGAGCCGACGGACCTGACCGGCGACAGCGCCATCGTTCTGCTCGTCGAGGACGAGGAGGCCGTGCGCCGCGGTGGCAAGCGCATGCTGGAAACACGGGGATACAAGGTCTACGAAGCGGGCTCCGGCGTCGAGGCGCTGGAAGTGATGGAAGAGCTGAACGGCATGGTCGACATCGTGGTGTCCGACGTCGTCATGCCCGAGATGGACGGGCCGTCGCTCCTGCGGGAGCTGCGCAAGACCTATCCCGACCTCAAGTTCATCTTCGTGTCGGGCTATGCGGAGGACGCCTTTGCGCGCAACCTGCCGGCCGATGCGAAATTCGGCTTCCTGCCGAAGCCGTTCTCGCTGAAGCAGCTGGCTGTGGCCGTACGCGAGATGCTGGACAGCTAGCGTGCCCGCGCGACGCGGTCGTTGACGGCCCTGGGCCAGACTAGGGACGGCCCTGAGACGGCCCTGGCCGTGTCGCTCGGTCATGGACAACTGAAATGCTGCGACACGGTCCATGGTGGCCGTCAACGATCGGGATCTGTCGATGCGTCTGCTGCTGCTTCTCCTCGGTACGGTTCTCGTGCTGTTTACCGCCGGGCCGAGCCTCGCGGACACCTTCAAGACGCCCGAGGCCCTGATCCGGGCGCTCTATCGTTACGACCCGGACGACACGGATGCGGAAGCGCCATCGCCTTATACGCCCTTCTTCTCGGATGCGCTGAACGCCCGCTTCCAGGCCGACCGCGATCGCACGCCCGACGGCGAGGTCGGCGCGATCGACTTCGATCCGGTGATTTCCGGCAATGACGGCCGCGCGCGACATGTGACGCTCAGCCCGCCGATCGTCATCGATGACCGGGCCGAGCTGGAGGTGAGCTTCGAAAATGGGGAACGGGTGACGCTCTACTACACGCTGGTCCGGGAGCATGGCGGCTGGAAGGTCGACGATATCGCCAACCAGCAGGGCGACGTGCCCTGGAGCCTGACCGGGCTGTTGGACGACGCCAACAGGTGAGGCGGCGCCGAAGGCGAGCCGGAGCAGATAGCGAGCAAGAATCCAGGCGAGACGGAAAGCAGGCGAGACGGCAAGCACGCGAGACGGGGACGGTGCACCCGTCTCGCTGGTGCCTTGCCTTACATCATGGCGACGGCGATTTCTGCGGCGAGGCGCGCATTGTTTTCCACCAGGGCGATATTGGTTTCCAGGCTCCGGCCGTCGGTCAGCTCGAAGATGCTCTGCAGCAGATAGGGCGTGACGGCCTTTCCGATGATCTTGTCGCGATCGGCATTGTCGAGCGCGCGGGCGATATAGATCTCCATCTCGTCGCGCGGGATTTCGCTTGCCTCGGGCACAGGATTGGCAATGAGCATGCCGCCATCGATGCCAAGGCGATCGCGCATCCGCTGGAAATTGGCGATTGCCGCCGGGCTGTTCAGCATCAGAGGGCTCTTCAGGCCCGAGTCGCGCGACCAGAAGGCCGGGAAGATCTCGCTGTCATAGGTGACCACGGGCACGCCGCGGGTCTCGAGCACCTCGAGCGTCTTGGGGACGTCGAGGATGGCTTTCGCGCCGGCGCAGACCACGATGACGCCGGTACGGGCAAGCTCTTCGAGGTCGGCCGAGATGTCGAAGGTCTCCTCCGCCTTGCGATGCACGCCGCCGATGCCGCCGGTGGCAAAGACGCGGATGCCCGCGCGCGCCGCGGCGATCATGGTGGCGGCAACCGTCGTCGCCCCGGTGCGGCGCTCGGCGATCGCGAAGGCAAGATCGGCGCGCGAGACCTTCATCGCTCCGCGCGTCTGGGCCAGCGCCTCGAGCCGCTCGGCATCAAGGCCGATGTTCAGCGTGCCGTCGATCACGGCGATGGTTGCGGGAACGGCGCCCTGATCGCGAATGATCCCCTCGACGCTCCGGGCCATGTCGAGATTGCCGGGATAGGGCATGCCATGGGTGATGATGGTCGATTCCAGCGCCACGATGGCCGAGCCGCGCGCCTTTGCGGCGGCAACCTCGGCGGAGTAGGCGATCGGGAGATCATGCGAGATGGGGCGGGTCATGGGGCATCCTTTTCGGCACTGCTGTGATGGGCCTGTGAAGACAGGATTTCGGCGGGAGACACAAGGCGCAATTCCTGCGCCAGCCGTTCGGGTGAGAGATCCTCGGCGACGGCGAGTGGCGAGCGCACGGTGACCGCGGCGGCGGCAACGCCCGCCTGCAGGCAGGAGCCGAGATCCGCACCCCCAAGGAATGCGGCCAGGAAGCCGGCTGCCAATGCGTCTCCAGCGCCGGTGACGTCCGCAAGCGCATCGATATCGGGTGGCCGCACGGTGGCGACCAAATCGCCGCGAAAGGCGACGGCGGCGCGGCCGCCACGCGTGACGACGCCGGCGGCAATGCCCGCCTTGCGCAGGATCGCCGGCCAACCCTCCGCCGTCACGCTCTTCTCGCCGCCGATCGTCGTCGCCTCGGCCTCGTTGAGAAACAGGGTGTCGAGATGGGCGAAGGCCGCGGCAAGCTTGCCGACCTTTGCCGGGGAGATGGCGATGGCCGCCGTGGCCGCGCCGGCCTGCTTGGCCATCCGCAAGGCGTGATGCAGCGTATCCGACGGCAGGTTTGCATCGACCAGCACGAGGTCGGCGGCGTCCACGAGATCGCGCAGCGCCCGTTGCCGAAGCCTGCGCGGCGAAAACAGGGCGTAGAGATCCATGTCGGCAAGTGCGACGATCAGGTTCCCGTCGGCCTCGAGGATCGCGGTGTAGCTCGGCGTGCGACGGTCGAGAAAGGTGAACGACCGATCGACGACGCCCGCCGCCTCCGCTGCGCGCGAGACCGTCTCCCCCTGCGCATCGCCGCCGCGCGGCGCGACCATGCTGACAGCGCAGCCGAGGCGCGCAAGGCCACGGGCCGCATTGAAGCCGCCGCCGCCCGCTTCTTCGAACCAGTGTCCGGGATTGCTGGCGCCAAGCGTCGTCGCACCGGCGATGCGGCCCCGGCGATCGATATGCGCACCGCCGAAAACGACCACGTTCTTCATCGCGTTTCTCCCCGTTTCCCGCTGTCCATAAACCGATTCGCGGGGTGGCGGCGTGCGAAACAGGGATTTGCATCAAGGACATGGGAGATGTGGAACGTCCAGCGAACAAACATCGAATTCGATTGCTGCGTCAATGCGTTGAAGGCCTCTTGCGAAATGAGAACAAAAAGAGTACATACAGACCAGCGGCGGGTTCATTGCCTCGATTGACCCGATAACCTAAAGGTGGATGAAATGGCTCAGAACTCTTTGCGGCTCGTAGAGGACAAATCGGTGGACAAAAGCAAGGCGCTGGAAGCAGCACTCTCCCAGATCGAACGGTCGTTCGGCAAGGGATCGATCATGAAGCTCGGTGGAAAAGACAGCATTGTCGAGATCGAGACCGTTTCGACGGGGTCTCTCGGCCTGGATATCGCACTCGGCATCGGCGGGCTCCCCAAGGGCCGCATCATCGAGATCTACGGGCCGGAAAGCTCGGGCAAGACGACGATGGCGTTGCAGACCATTGCGGAAGCGCAGAAGAACGGCGGCGTCTGCGCCTTCGTGGATGCGGAGCACGCGCTGGATCCGGTCTATGCCCGCAAGCTCGGCGTCGATCTCGAAAATCTTCTGATCTCGCAGCCGGATACCGGCGAACAGGCGCTCGAGATCACGGACACGCTCGTTCGGTCCGGCGCGATCGACGTGCTCGTGATCGATTCGGTTGCGGCCCTGACGCCGCGGGCGGAAATCGAGGGCGAGATGGGCGACAGCCTTCCCGGCCTGCAGGCCCGCCTGATGAGCCAGGCGCTGCGCAAGCTGACGGCGTCGATCTCCAAGTCGAAGTGCATGGTGATCTTCATCAACCAGATCCGCATGAAGATCGGAGTCATGTTCGGTTCGCCCGAAACGACGACGGGCGGCAATGCGCTGAAGTTCTATGCCTCGGTCCGTCTCGACATTCGCCGCATCGGCGCGGTCAAGGAGCGGGACGAAGTGATCGGCAACCAGACCAAGGTCAAGGTCGTCAAGAACAAGATGGCACCGCCCTTCAAGCAGGTCGAATTCGACATCATGTATGGCGAAGGCGTCTCCAAGACCGGCGAACTGGTCGACCTCGGCGTCAAGGCGGGCATCGTCGAGAAGTCGGGCGCCTGGTTCTCCTATAACAGCCAGCGCCTCGGGCAGGGCCGCGAGAACGCCAAGTCCTATCTTCGCGACAATCCGGAAACGGCCCGCGAGATCGAACAGTCGCTGCGCCAGAATGCCGGCCTGATCGCCGAGAAGTTCCTGGAGGACGGTGGTCCGGAGCCGGACAGCGACGGCGACGACGCCGCGCTCGGCTAGGACAACATCGGGGGAGGCACCGTTCGATCGGTCGGCCTCGCCCGGGGTTCCGGCATCTAGGACGGCGGTCACGGCCTCGCGCTCTCGCCTTTTTTGTTCGTCGTCATCGTGCGGCGTCATCCTCGGCCGCTCCTGCCTGGAGCGGCCGTTTTGCCGTCTGCATGCTCCGTTTTGCCGTCTGCACGCTGGTTTCCTTCTGGAGAGGCGGTCTTGCAGGGGGGCGTCGTTCAAAAATGCGGGTGATTGTTTGCGGGATCGGGAGGTTGCGGGTCGTACAGCCGGACATGCGGCTGGACAGGCATTTGCGCGAGCGATAAAAGCCTCGGGTTCGCGCGAGCGCCCTGTTTCGATGGACGGCGCCTTTGCGAGTACGATCAACCATCGAGATTGCCCGGAGCCGCTCGTCAGCAGCCGCCAGGGTGCGCAGGGACGAAGGACCAGACATGAGCGGCGTAAACGAGATCCGGTCGACTTTCCTCGACTATTTCAAGACGAACGGCCACACCGTCGTGCCGTCGAGCCCGCTGGTTCCGCGCAATGATCCGACGCTGATGTTCACCAATGCCGGGATGGTGCAGTTCAAGAACGTCTTCACGGGCCTGGAACAGCGCCCCTACTCGACGGCAACCACCGCGCAGAAATGCGTGCGGGCCGGGGGCAAGCACAACGATCTCGACAATGTCGGCTACACCGCGCGCCACCACACCTTCTTCGAAATGCTCGGAAACTTCTCGTTTGGCGACTATTTCAAGGAACGCGCGATCGAGCTGGCCTGGAACCTGATCACCGGCGAATTCGGCATCGACGCCAAGCGGCTGCTGGTCACGGTCTACCACACCGACGACGAGGCCTTCGGTCTCTGGAAGAAGATCGCCGGCCTGTCGGAAGACCGCATCATCCGCATTCCGACCAGCGACAATTTCTGGGCGATGGGCGATACCGGTCCCTGCGGTCCCTGCTCGGAAATCTTCTACGATCATGGCGACCACATCTGGGGCGGTCCTCCCGGCTCGCCGGACGAGGATGGCGATCGCTTCATCGAGATCTGGAACCTCGTCTTCATGCAGTACGAGCAGGTCACCAAGGAGCAGCGTCTCGACCTGCCACGCCCGTCGATCGATACCGGCATGGGCCTCGAGCGCGTCGCGGCCCTGTTGCAGGGCAAGCATGACAATTACGACATCGATCTCTTCCGCGCGCTGATCTCGGCCTCCGAGGAAGCGACGGGCGTCAAGGCTGAGGGCGACCGGCGTGCCAGCCACCGCGTGATCGCCGATCACCTGCGGTCGGCAGCCTTCCTGATTGCCGATGGCGTGCTGCCGTCGAACGAGGGCCGCGGCTATGTTCTGCGCCGCATCATGCGCCGCGCGATGCGCCATGCCGAACTGCTGGGTGCCCGCGAGCCGCTGATGTGGAAGCTGCTGCCGGCCCTGGTCGGCGAGATGGGCCGAGCCTATCCCGAACTGGTCCGGGCAGAGCCGCTGATCTCGGAAACGCTGAAGCTCGAGGAAACGCGGTTCCGCAAGACGCTCGATCGCGGGCTCGGTCTGCTTGCGGATGCGACGGCCACGCTCGACAAGGGCGACACGCTCGACGGCGAGACGGCGTTCAAGCTTTATGACACCTACGGCTTTCCGCTCGACCTGACGCAGGACGCGCTGCGCGGCCGCGGCATCGGCGTCGACCTCACCGGCTTCACCGACGCCATGCAGCGGCAGAAGGCCGAGGCCCGCGCCAGCTGGTCGGGGTCCGGCGACACGGCGACGGAGACCATCTGGTACGAGCTCAAGGATCGCTTCGGCGCAACGGAGTTCCTCGGCTACGATACGGAGACGGCCGAAGGCGTGGTGCAGGCGCTGGTGCGCGGCGGAGCGCTCGTGGAGGCGGCATCCGTCGGGGAGAGCGTCCAGATCGTCGTCAACCAGACGCCGTTCTACGGCGAGTCCGGCGGCCAGATGGGCGATACTGGCGTCATCGCATCCGATGGTGCACGCCTCGTCGTGACCGACACGCAGAAGCGCGGCGAGGGCGTCTACGTCCATACCGCGACGGTCGAAGAGGGCAGCATCAAGGCCGGCGATGCGGTGGCGCTCACCGTCGATCACGCGCGCCGCGGCCGGCTGCGCGCCAACCATTCGGCCACGCACCTGCTGCACGAGGCATTGCGCGAGGTTCTCGGCACCCATGTGGCGCAGAAGGGGTCGCTCGTCGCGCCCGAGCGCCTGCGGTTCGACGTCTCGCATCCGAAGCCGATGAGCGCCGAAGAGCTGAAGATTGTCGAGAACATGGCCAACGAGATCATCGTCCAGAACACGCCGGTGACGACCCGCCTGATGAGCGTCGACGATGCGATCGCCGAAGGCGCGATGGCGCTGTTCGGCGAAAAATACGGCGACGAGGTTCGCGTCGTGTCCATGGGGCAGGGCGTGCGGGGCACGAAGGCCGGCCGTCCCTATTCGGTCGAACTTTGCGGCGGCACGCATGTCGGTGCAACCGGCGAGATCGGGCTCGTGCGGATTCTCGGTGAAAGCGCCGTCGGTTCGGGGGTTCGCCGCATCGAGGCGCTGACGGGCATCTCGGCGCTCACCTATCTCGCCGAACAGGACGAACGCGTGAAGACGCTGGCGTCTGCCCTCAAGGTTCAGCCCGGCGACCTCATCGGTCGCGTGGAAAGCCTGATGGACGAGCGGCGCAAGCTCGAGCGGGAACTGGGCGATGCGCGGCGCAAGCTCGCGCTTGGCGGTGGCGGCGCCTCCGGCTCTGCCGATGCCGCGCGCGACATCGGCGGCATCAAGTTCCTGGGCAAGGTCGTCACCGGCGTCGATCCCAAGGACCTGAAGGGGCTTGCCGACGACGGCAAGCAGAGCCTCGGCTCCGGCATCGTCGCCTTCATCGGCGTGGCCGACGACGGCAAGGCCAGTGCGGTCATCGGCGTGACGGCGGACCTCGTCACGTCCCACAGCGCCGTGGATCTCGTCCGCATCGCCTCTGCCGCGCTCGGCGGCAAGGGGGGCGGCGGCCGCCCCGACATGGCCCAGGCCGGCGGCCCGGACGGCACCCGTGCCGCGGAAGCCATCGAGGCGGTCGCACGGAGCATCGCCGAGATCGCGGCTGCGGCCTGATCGAAGGGCGGGATCTTGACCATATCGGCCGCCGTCACCGGCGGTCGTTGTCGTCTGCGCAGGTATCGCGCGTGGACGTCATCAGCGAGGATGGGACGGGGCACTGCCGGGCTGAGCGCCGCGTCTCCTCGAAAATCTCAGGGTGATCCGTGGGCACCGGCGCATGCCGTGGTGATTGGCGCATCGCGTTGGCGGACGATTCTGCGCGTTGTCGGTACCTGGTCCGGAGAACCGCCTTGCGCGCCTCGGCCGCCCCGCCCTTATCGCCTTGATTGACGACGGTCTGAAGCGCGTTGAACCGGAAGACGGCCGTGCGTGCCCCATCCTGCGGGGACCAGTTATGATGCCGTATGATGCGTGAAGGCGGTTTCGCCGATTGTCCATCGGAACGTTCTGCGTCAGACCCCCGAGGCGGTGCGGAGGCTGCGTAGCAGACGCGTGGTACCATCGTGTTGGCTGGAGATATCCGCCAGGACATGCGGTCACCCAATTCCCGAGCTTCCCGGACCAAGCGCCTTCGGGCCCTCGCTCGACCTCAATCTTCATGAAGCCACTGAGGTTTTCGACGAAATCACGCGGAGTGCTCCGATGACGTCCGTCTTCCCCGTGAAGTGCAGAGAGAAGGATCCCTTGAAGACCCCTGCACCGAGGCCATGTTCTCAATGGGCGGTTCTCGTCCGCTTTTCGAAAGACAAGCCGTCGGTTGTCGTCATCAACGGACGGCAGGGCTCTTCGAATGGGGCGCGTTCGGGCCGTGCTTTTAATGCGCGTCGCGTGGAAAAAGGAGTCACGCAATGCGCTTAAGTCCTTGTTTTGATGCACGTCGTTTCCCGAAACCGCTGCACACCTTTGGGCGACATGCATGGGGATCTCGACTGTCAAGATTCGCGATGCGCCTCACATGCTCGGCTGGCGGCGCTCGGGTTCCGCTGCGTGCAGATATCCGGCAAAAACATCCCGCATGGCGGTTGCTTCGATGTCCGGAACGAGCCGCCCAACCTCGCCGCGGTGATAGCCGCCATGCGTGATGACGTGGGCCAGCATCTCTTCGCGCGACATGCGCCCCTTCTGTCCGTCCGTGAAGGTGAAATCGATGCGCTCGTCCAGGTCCGCATCGGTGACGCCGGTGATGTACGCGATGTACCAGGTGTCGATGTCGCGCATGGACTGCGAGAGCTCGTCCAGCGAAGGCGGGACGAGCTGCCAGCTCCCCCTGAAATCGTGGGTGCGTCGCTGAAGATGGGCGGCGAATATCGTGTCGACGAGATGCGCATGATGCAGAACGCGGCGCGCGGCCGTCATCGTATCCGTTGGCACGTCATCCTCGCAGGACGCCAGAGCCCTCAGGATTTCATCGTCACTGCGGTATTTGTAGTGGGCCAGAGCCATCAGAAGAGTCTTTGCTGACATCCGCATCTCCCTCCGCAGTGGACCCAACATGAGCAATGCCTAATGAGAAGTCAATCGCTCCGTCCAGGTAACGGTATCGATTGAGCGTCGTCGAAGGGCGCCTCGGTCCATTCCCCCGTTTCCGATGCCTCGCCGCCTTGTTACGGCTCTAGATGCTTCCGGTACTGAACAAACCCGGAGGCGGCGGCGATGCGGTCGTAGAGGCGGCGGGCGGGAGCGTTGGTGTCCTGCGTCAGCCAGTAGAGGCGACCCGCCTGTTTTTCCCGCGCGAGATCCGCGGTGGCTTCGATGAGGGCGGCGCCCGTGCCCGACCCGCGTCTGGCAGGATCGACGAAGAGATCCTGCAGGTAGCAGGTCCAGTCCGGCAGCCAGCAGGACCGGTGAAAGATGATGTGCGCAAGGCCGATGAGCCGACCTTCGCCGGAGAAGGCACCGAGACCGTGCATCGGCTCTGCGGAATCGAGCAGCCGTTCCCAGGTCAGGTCGTATTGCGCCGCCGGCAGCTCCGTCTCGTAGAACGCGAGATAGGCACGCCACATCGGTTCCCACTCAGCCCGGTCCTGCGCGATCAGGGGCGGATCGTCGGTCGGATTGCTTCGGGCATCGGGACTCCACGGCTGATATGTCATGCGGGAACGCGGAGCGCCGAGGATGCCGTCTCCTCGTGCGCTGTGTGAGAGACGTTCTCTATGTGATTCCGCCCAATGTTATTTCATAGAACACGTATATATCCTGAGAAGGCGTGGCCTAAACGAAAGAACCCGGCGGTGAGCCGGGTTCCGATGTTTTCCAGACCTGTTCGACCGTCGATCAGGCCGCCATGGCCTTGCGCAGGTTCTCGTCGATCTTGTCGAGGAAGCCTGTGGTCGACAGCCAGGGCTGGTCGGGACCGATGAGGAGCGCGAGATCCTTGGTCATGTAGCCGTTCTCGACGGTCTCGATGCAGACGCGCTCCAGCGTGTCGGCAAATCGCGTCAGCTCTGCATTGCCGTCAAGCTTGGCGCGGTGGGCGAGACCACGCGTCCAGGCGAAGATTGAGGCGATCGAGTTGGTCGAGGTTTCCTCGCCCTTCTGGTGCTGGCGGTAATGGCGCGTGACCGTGCCGTGGGCGGCTTCGGCTTCGACCGTCTGGCCATCCGGCGTCATCAGGACCGAGGTCATCAGGCCGAGCGAGCCGAAGCCCTGCGCCACGATGTCGGACTGGACGTCGCCGTCATAGTTCTTGCAGGCCCAGACGTAGCCGCCGGACCACTTGAGCGCCGAGGCGACCATGTCGTCGATCAGGCGATGTTCGTACCAGATCTTGGCTTCCTTGAACTTGTCCGCGAATTCCTTCTCGAAGACCTCCTGGAAGATGTCCTTGAAGCGGCCGTCATAGACCTTGAGGATGGTGTTCTTGGTGGACAGATAGACCGGCACGCCGCGCTGCAGGCCGTAGTTCAGCGATGCACGGGCGAAATCGGTGATCGATTCGTCGAGGTTGTACATGCCCATGGCCACGCCGGCAGCCGGCGCGTCGTAGACTTCGTGCTCGATTTCCGTGCCGTCGTCGCCGACGAACTTCATCGTCAGCTTGCCCTTGCCGGGGAACTTGAAATCGGTCGCGCGGTACTGGTCGCCGAAGGCATGACGGCCGACGATGATCGGCTTGGTCCAGCCGGGGACGAGACGCGGCACGTTCTTGCAGATGATCGGCTCGCGGAAGATGACACCGCCGAGAATGTTGCGAATCGTGCCGTTCGGCGACTTCCACATCTTCTTGAGGCCGAATTCCGCGACGCGGGCTTCGTCCGGGGTGATGGTGGCGCACTTGACGCCGACGCCGTGCTTCTTGATGGCGTTGGCAGCGTCGATCGTGACCTTGTCGTCGGTTGCATCGCGGTTTTCCATGCCGAGATCGTAGTATTCAAGGTCGATGTCCAGATAGGGGTGGATCAGCTTGTCCTTGATGAACTGCCAGATGATGCGGGTCATCTCGTCGCCGTCGAGTTCGACGACGGGGTTGGCAACCTTGATCTTGGTCATGAAAACGTGCCTCGTAGCTTGGAATGGGGCTCGATGGTGTGAATGCCCCCGTTTGCGGAACGGACGATAGCTGGCGCTATAGCATTGGCAAGGCCGAAGGCAAAGGCCCCAGAACGGCCGGCGGGTGCGAAAACATGGGCGGGTTTTGCGATCTTTTCGTTTGAAAACAGGCGACCAGCGGGTCGGGCATGATGGTGGATATCTCGTCTCTTCGCGACCGGTTGCTGGCGAACGACCCGGCCTTTTCACGGCTGCGGACCGGGCTCCGGGTGACGCTGAGCGTCTGCCTCTCCGTGGCCCTGCTGGCGGCGCTGCAGGGTTTCTGGCTTCCTCTGCCCAAGGCTGCCTATGCGCTCGCCATCACGCTGTCGATCCAGAGCGGTCTGTCGGTCAAGGACACCACGCTGCACGACCAGTTCGTGACGCGGCTTCTCGGCTGCGGCCTCTGCGTTGCGGTCGTCGGGCTTGCGGCTCTCCTCGAGGGCACGCGGCTGGTCTCGGACCTCGTCTTCCTCGTGCTGATCTTCGCGGCGACCTATGCCAGACGCTTCGGGCCCCGCGGTTTCGCGCTCGGCATGTTCGCCTTCATGTCCTACTTCATCGGCGCCTACCTGCGGCCGGCGCTGCCGGACCTGCCGGCGACGGCGCTCGGGCCGCTGACGGCGCTTCTGGTCGGGCAGGGGGTTCGCCGCTTCGTCCTTGCGGAGGACTGGCGGCTCGATCTCGTCCGGTCCGTCGCCGCCGTGGAAACACGGATCGACCGCATTCTCGCGCAGCTGTCCTCTGCGCGCGGCGCGAACGACGCGCGGATGTGGCCAGCGACCGATCGGTCGAAGACGGACCGGCATGTCGAGCGGCTGAAGGATGCCGTTCTGATGGCCGAGAGCTTCGTCCCGGCACGCCCGGAGACGGATGGCCGCCATGACGCCGAGCGGGACGACCCGCGTCGGAGCGCGGTGACGATCGCGCTGTTCGAGGCGCATGTCGTCGCGGAAAGCCTCGTCATGCTCTCGCGGCAGGCGGCGCTACCGGCGCCCCTGATCGCTGCGCTGCAGAAGGGCTCCCGGGAGGCGGTCGAACGGCATGCAAGGCGCGCGGGGCATTCCGCAGGGGAAGATCCCGATCGGCTCGAGGCCATCGACGCCTGCCTGTCGCTCGACGCGGTGCGCCGCAGGCTTGCGGGTGCGGTGTCCGAGCTCGTCTCGGCGCCGGACGGTGCGCCAACGGCAAAGCCGGGTCCGGCCGAGCCCGGTGCGGCCACGACATCCGGCATCTCGCTGGACGATCCGGCGGTGCGGCGCGCGATCCAGATCACGCTCGCGTCTGCGATCGCCATGGTCTTCGGGCTGATGCTGTCCCGGGAGCGATGGTTCTGGGCCGTGCTCTCGGCCTTTCTCGTCTTCACCAACACGCGCTCGCGCGGGGATACGGCGATGCGTGCCGTGCAGCGGTCGATCGGGACCTTCTTCGGGATCACGGTCGGCCTCGTCGCTGCAAGCTTGCTGCAGACGATGACATCCGTCATTCTGGGGCTGGCCGCGGTCTGCGTCTTTCTCGCCTTCTACCTCCTGGCTGTCTCCTATGCGGCCATGACCTTCTTCGTGTCGATCGTGCTTGCCCTGGTCTATAGCCTGATCGGCAGCCTGACGCTGAACGTGCTCGTGCTCCGGCTCGAAGAAACGGTGATCGGTTCGCTCGCCGGGCTTGCGGTGGCCTTCCTCGTCTTTCCGTCCCGCACCGACGCCTTGGCGGGCGAGGCGCTGCGGCACTGGTGTACCGCCCTGCGGCGTCTTCTGCACGACGCCGCCGAGGGACGCAGCGGCTTCGATCTCATCCACGGCTCGCAGGTTCTGGAGCAGGCGTATGCGGAGCTCGCCTCCGTCGTCCGACCGCTCGGCTCTCCCTGGCAGCTCGTGACCCGGCCGGGCGTCGTTCGCCAGACCCTGATGACGCTGATGACGGCGACTTACTGGGCGCGCACCTTTGCCGGCGGGCTGGCCGCAGCGCCCGTCGGGAAGCTCTCATCACGAGACGAGGCCTCGAGGGAAGAGGACAAGTCCGCGGAGGACGGTCGGGAAGCCTGCGATCCTTCCGAGGACCGGATGGCGTTTCTGGTGGCGGAGGCGCTGGCCGCCGTCGATCGGATCGAGGCGAGGGGCGGCAGCTTATTTTTGACGAAGCGCCCGTCGCTGCCGCGCAAGCGCCGTCATTTCCGCCTATCGCGGCCATCGTCCCTTGTCGGCCTGGAAATGATCGCGCAGACACTGTCGCGATTGGAGCCCGCGCCGCAGGCGGAGGACGCGCCACAGACACCCCCGCGAGACGGTCCGGGGACGCACCAGGAGAGCCTTGCGTGAAACGATCCATTTCCTTTCTTCTATCCGTGACCGCATCCGCCATCGTGGCGACGACGTTGACCGCCAGGGCGGCACAGGCCGCCGATGTGACGGCGCCGGTCAAGGAAATCATGGCCGAAGCGCAGAATGGCTGGTCGGAAACGCCGGTGGGCGAACCGCGGGACTATTTCGACGACGAGCGCCTGAACCGGATCTACAGCCGGGATTTTACCCGCGTCTACAAGGACGCGACCCGGTTTCCGGCTTTCGAAGACGGCGATTCCCCGCTTGATTACGATCCGATCGTTAGCGGGCAGGACAGCTGCTCGCTGAAGGACGTCAAGATCGTGCCGGCGGCGCCTGTCGATGCCCGCGCGGACGTCGCGGTCACCTTCGACAATGTGTCCTGCCTCGAGGATCCCGGCGAGCGCAAGCCGGCCGAACTGCACTTCATCGTCGTCGAGGAGAACGGAAAGCCCGTGATCGACGATATCCTGCGCGGCGGCGAGCAGGGGTCGCTCAAGAACGAACTCGCCGCGATTGCCGCCCAAGGCGCACAGTAGGCGGCGTCTTTCAAAATCTGCCGATCTGTGCGACGTAGCGGCAAACGAGGACGGCTGCAGGACAACGCGGCATCGGGGGTCGGCCGTGCGGTGCCCGCCCTATCGCGCACGCAGAAACGCCGCGCACGCAGGAAACGAGGACGATATGGCAGGCACGAACAGCGAGCGCCCGCTTCTGGCGGAAGGACCGGCGATCATTCTGGTTCATCCGCAGCTGGGCGAGAACATCGGCATGGTGGCGCGGGCGATGGCGAACTTCGGCCTCGTCGAACTCCGCCTGGTCAACCCGCGCGATGGATGGCCGAGCGAAAAGGCGCAGGCCGCCGCAAGCCGCGCCGATCACGTCATCAATCAGGCCAAGCTCTACGAAACCACGGAGGAGGCGGTCGCCGACCTCAATTTCGTCTATGCGACGACGGCACGCGACCGTTACGGCTACAAGCCGGTGCGCGCGCCGGGCGTTGCGGCGGAGACGCTGCGCGGGCGCTTCTCACGTGGCGAGAAGACCGGCATCCTTTTCGGGCGCGAGCGTACGGGCCTGACCAATGAGGAGATCGCGCTGGCCGACGAGATCGTGACCTTTCCGGTCAATCCCGCCTTTGCGTCGCTCAACCTGGCGCAGGCCGTGCTTTTGATGTCGTACGAGTGGATGAAGACGTCCATGGCGTCGGAGGATGAGACCTCGTTCCAGGCGCTGCCACAGCAGCCGGCGACCAAGACGGATCTGCAGGGCTTGTTCGACCATGTCGAGGAGGCGCTCGACGCCCGCGGCTACTTCCGCCCGCTCGCCAAGCGTCCGAAACTCGTGGACAACCTGCGCGCCGTGCTGACGCGGCCGGGTTTCAGCGCCACGGAAATCCGCGTCGTTCGCGGCGTCATCTCGTCGCTCGACCGGTTTACCCGGGAAACGCCGCGCGGTGCGGGCGCACCGGCCGACGGACGGAGCGGGGCCGGCCGGACGGTGGCGCCGGAAACGACGATGCCAGACGAGAGCGAAGGCTGACATGAAGCCCGTCCTCGTCTTCGACAGCGGTATCGGCGGTCTGACCGTGCTGCGCGAGGCGCGCGTGCTGATGCCGGAGCGGCATTTCGTCTATGTCGCGGATGATGCCGGTTTTCCCTATGGCGGCTGGACGGACGAGGCGGCGCTGAAGACGCGCATCGTCGGTCTCTTCGCCGATCTGATCGCCCAGCACGACCCGGAGGTCTGCATCGTCGCCTGCAACACGGCGTTCACGCTGGTGGGGGCGGACCTGCGTGCCGCGTTTCCGCAGATGCGCTTCGTCGGCACCGTTCCCGCGATCAAGCCAGCCGCGGAACGGACCCGGTCCGGCATGGTCACCGTGCTCGCGACGCCTGGCACGGTCAAGCGCGCCTATACGCGCGACCTCATCCAGTCGTTTGCCGCGCAGTGCGATGTGCAGTTGGTGGGGTCGCAGCCGCTGGCCGCCATGGCGGAGGCCTATGTGCGCGGCGAGACGCTCGAGGATGCGGCCGTGCTGAGGGAGATCGCGCCCTGCTTCCAGGAGGCCGGAGGCCGTCGCACGGATATCGTCGTCTTGGCCTGCACGCATTATCCCTTCATGGCCAATCTCTTCCGCAAGCTGGCGCCCTGGCCTGTCGACTGGCTGGATCCGGCGGAGGCGATCGCGCGGCAGGCCCGCCGGCTGGTGCCCGCGGCCGAGAGCTACGTGCCGCTGACGGGCATCGACCCGGCCATCTTCACCTCGGCCGCCCCGGATTTTTCGACCCGGCGGCTGCTGCAGGGATTCGGGCTCACGGTGTCGCCGCCGCTTTAGCTGTGGGTTGCGCCCGATGGCGGGCGCAGCACGGCGGAAACTCTGATAGACCTGCAGGCTGGTGGCGTGGCGGCGCGGCAATTCGGATGAGAACGAGGGTTTCATGAAGGTCGGCATCGACATGGGGACGGCGCTCGACGGCAAGTCCGTACCGCTCGATATCGAGGAACTGCTGGCGACGCGGCTTCTGGTGCAGGGCAATTCCGGCTCCGGAAAGTCGCATCTCCTGCGGCGTCTCCTCGAGCAGTCCGCACCCTGGGTCCAGCAGTGCATCATCGATCCGGAAGGCGACTTCGTCACGCTGGCCGACAAGTTCGGCCATGTCGTCGTCGAGGGCGAGCGCACGGAAGCGGAACTGGTGGGCATCGCCTCGCGCATCCGCCAGCACCGTGTCTCCTGCGTGCTCTCGCTCGAAGGGCTCGACATCGAGCAGCAGATGCGCACGGCCGGCCTGTTTCTCAACGCGCTTTTCGACGCCGACCGCGAGTTCTGGTACCCGATCCTCGTGGTGGTCGACGAGGCGCAACTCTTTGCGCCGTCGGTTGGCGGGGACGTGACCGAGGAGGTGCGCAAGCTCTCGCTCGGTGCGATGACCAACCTCATGTGCCGTGGCCGCAAGCGCGGCCTGGCGGGCGTGATCGCGACGCAGCGGCTGGCCAAGCTGGCCAAGAACGTGGCGGCGGAAGCATCCAACTTCCTGATGGGGCGCACCTTTCTCGATATCGACATGGCGCGCGCCGCCGATCTCCTGGGTATGGACCGGCGCACGGCGGAGATGTTCCGCGACCTCAAGCGCGGATCCTTCGTGGCGCTTGGCCCGGCCCTGTCGCGCCGGCCGTTGCCCGTGACGATCGGAACGGTCGAGACCTCGGCGCGCTCCACCAGCCCGATGCTGACGCCGCTTCCGGAGGCTGTTGCGGATGTCGAGGATCTGATCTTCACGCCCGACCCGGACGAACTGACCCGGCCGCTGACACGCCGTGTCGCGCCGGCGCCCCGGCCGGCGACCGACATCCTGGCGGAGCTCTCGCGTCCGCGTCCGGAGCCTGTCGCGCCCGTCGAGGCGCGCCCGCAACAGCCGGACATGCCGCCGGCCGACCGGGAGGCGCTGCTGGACCAGATCCTCTCCGAAATCCTCGACCATCCCGGCGCGGCCTTCCGGGCCGATGCGGAGCTGTTCCAGGATTTTCTGGTGCGCTGCCGGATCAGACGGGTGCCGGGTGCGGCCCTGTCGCTGCCGGCGTTCCGCCGCAAGATGGCGATCAGCCGCTCCGGCGTCGATGCCGAAACGGCGGCAAGCGATACGTGGAAAACCGCCCTCGATCTTTCGCGGCAGGTCACGGAAGACCTGCAGGGCGTGTTCCTCAACGTGGCGCAGGCCGCGCTGCGGGGGCAGCCATGTCCGTCCGACCTGATGATCGCGCGGGCCTATGGCACGCATTCGGCCAGACGCGCCCGCCGCCTTCTCGGCTATTTCGAGGAGCAGGGGCTGATCGTCGTCCATGGCGACGCGGCAGGACGCCGGATCGTCGCCTTTCCCGATCTGAGTGCCGAGACGGCGCCTGGCGACCCGAACGCCGCCCTGGAGATGGACGAGCGCAGCGCCGCGGAGTAGACGTAAGCCTGTGGATACCCGAACGTCTTCGGCGCCGCCGAGGGCCGTGTCGACATGGATATGACGGTTGCGGGGCGGCGGACTTTCGATGCCGCGGGCCGAGACAACGGGTGTCAGTGCTCGTCCCGGAGCGCACGGTTTCACGATCGCAGGGTTTCACGAGCGCAGGCTTTCACGATCGCGGGGAGCGGGATCGAACGGGCGGGTTGCGTCCTGCCTTGTCCGCGCGCCGACCAGGTTGACAAGTCCGTGACTTGCCCCTAAACACCGCGACAACGCCGGGCCGAAACGCCCGGTGTTTTATTTGACATGTCCCGTGGCGTCTCCCTTAGCTTTATGTGAGATACCTGTCAGAACGGCGCAAGCGGTTCAGAGGAGGGCGTGTTTCCTTCATCCTGTCCGGCAACGGACGGGTGCAACGTTTTGAAAGGAAATGCGATGAGCAAGCGCGAATCGTCCAAGTACAAAATCGACCGCCGGATGGGCGAAAACATCTGGGGTCGTCCGAAGTCCCCGGTCAACCGCCGCGAATACGGCCCCGGCCAGCACGGCCAGCGCCGCAAGTCCAAGCTGTCGGACTTCGGTGTCCAGCTGCGCGCCAAGCAGAAGCTCAAGGGCTACTACGGCGATATCCGCGAGAAGCAGTTCCGCGCGATCTACGACGAAGCCAACCGCCGCAAGGGTGATACTTCGGAGAACCTGATCGGTCTGCTCGAATCGCGTCTCGACGCGATCGTGTACCGCGCCAAGTTCGTTCCCACGGTCTTTGCTGCCCGTCAGTTCGTCAACCACGGCCACGTCTCGGTCAATGGCGTTCGCGTCAACATCGGTTCCTATCGCTGCAAGGTCGGCGACGTGATCGAGGTTCGCGAGAAGTCCAAGCAGCTGGTCATGGTTCTGGAAGCCGTGAGCCTCGCCGAGCGTGACGTTCCCGACTACATCGAAGTCGACCACAACAAGATGGTTGCAACCTTCGCTCGCATCCCGGGCCTTGCCGACGTGCCTTACGCCGTCATCATGGAACCGAACCTCGTCGTCGAATTCTATTCGCGATAAGCGATCGTTACGGCTTCGGCCTTGCACAATCGGAAAAAAGCCGCTCCATTCGGGGCGGCTTTTTTCATGCGGAAACGGTCAGGCAACGACGTGAGGACCCCATGTCGGATACGGAATCTCTCGACCTGCAGTCGGTGCTCGACGACATCTATGCCGCCATCGCGCCACGTCGCGGCGAGGGAAAGGTGGCGGACTACATCCCCCAGCTGGCGCGAATCGACCCCCAGCGCTTCGGGATGACGATCGCGACCGTCGATGGGCCGGTCTATTCCGTCGGCGATGCCCAGATCCCGTTTTCGGTCCAGAGCATTTCCAAGGTCTTCACGCTGACGCTGGCGCTTGGCAAGCACGGAGAGCGCCTATGGTCGCGGGTGGGGCGGGAGCCGTCCGGCACGGCGTTCAACTCCATCGTGCAGCTGGAGCAGGAGGGCGGGAAACCGCGCAATCCCTTCATCAATGCGGGTGCCATTACGATCAGCGACCTCATCCTCGCCGGGCATACGCCGCGGGAGGTGATCGGCGAAATCCTGCGGTTCATGCGGATGCTTGCCGACGACGAGGACATCTCGATCGATCCGCAGGTGGCGAAATCGGAAGCCGCGACGGGGTTCCGAAATGCCGCACTCGCCAATTTCATGCGCTCGTTCGGCAAGCTCGATCACCCTGTCGATCATGTGCTGGGCGTCTATTTCCACCACTGCGCCATCGCCATGACCTGCGTCCAGCTGGCAAAGGCGGGCCTCTTCCTGGCCAATAATGGCCAGCAGCCGGGAACCGGCCATTCCATCGTCTCCCGCCAGCGCGCGCGGCGCATCAATGCCCTGATGCTGACCTGCGGCCACTATGACGGCTCGGGCGACTTTGCCTATCATGTCGGTCTTCCCGGCAAGAGCGGCGTCGGCGGCGGCATCATGGCAGTGGCGCCGGGGAAGGCCTCGGTCGCCGTCTGGTCGCCCGGGCTGAACGAGAACGGCAACTCGCAGCTGGGCTCGGTGGCGCTGGAGATGCTCGCAAACCGCACCGGATGGTCCGTGTTCGGCGCCTGACGCGCGCCCGTACCGATTTGTCTTGATCTTGCCGCGCAGGGCGGGCAAGGCAGGCCGTCCATACGTATTCGTGGCCGTCGGCGTTGTCGAACAACGCCCCCGCCGGAAAGCCTTGTTCGATGACATCTCAATCCACGCTGCTCCGCGACGACGAAGGCTTGCCGACCGCGCCTGCAACCGAGCTGCCGGCGATCTTTCACGGCATGCCGGACAGCGTCAGCTTCAACAAGCTGCGCAAGCGGCTGTTGCGCAATGTGCGCCAGGCGATCGACGACTTCGGCATGCTGAACGGCCAGAAGCGGTGGCTGATCGGCGTCTCCGGCGGCAAGGACAGCTACAGCCTCCTGGCGCTGCTCATCGACCTCCAGTGGCGCGGCCTGCTGCCCGTCGACCTGATCGCCTGCAATCTCGACCAGGGTCAGCCGAATTTTCCAAAGCATGTCCTGCCGGATTACCTGCGGTCCATTGGCGTCGCCCACCGCATCGAGTACCGCGACACCTATTCCATCGTGAAGGAAAAGGTGCCGGCCGGCGGCACCTATTGCGCGCTGTGCTCCCGTCTGCGGCGCGGCAATCTCTACCGCATCGCCCGGGAGGAGGGCTGCGACGCGCTCGTGCTCGGCCATCACCGCGAAGACATTCTGGAAACCTTCTTCATGAACTTCTTTCATGGCGGGCGGCTGGCGACGATGCCGGCCAAGCTCGTCAATGACGAGGGCGACCTGACGGTGCTGCGTCCCCTGGCCTATGCGGCGGAAGACGATCTGGCGAAATTCGCCGCCGCGATGCAGTTCCCGATCATTCCCTGCGACCTCTGCGGCTCGCAGGACGGCCTGGAGCGCAATGCGATGAAGGCGATGCTGGCCGATATCGAGGCGCGCATGCCCGGTCGCAAGGACACGATGCTGCGGGCGCTCGGCCATGCCAATCCGTCGCATCTGCTCGATCCGAAGCTCTTCGACTTCCAGTCGCTGACGACCCAGAAACCCATGACAACGGAACCCCACCCATGACCCGCGAGATCGACATTGCCGGACTGGCCAACCTGCTGCAGGAGGCCGCCGCGATCGAAATCCTGCCGCGCTTCCGCAATCTTTCGAGCGGCGACGTGCGGATGAAGACCGAAGCGATCGATCTCGTCACCGAGGCCGACGAAGCCGCGGAGCGGCTGATAAAGGCGCGTATCGGCGATATCGTGCCCGGCGCCCTGTTCATCGGCGAAGAATCGGTGGCTGCCGATCCGGCCTTGCTCGGCAAGCTGGCGGGCGCCGATCTCGCCGTGATCGTCGATCCGATCGACGGCACCTTCAACTACGCGGCCGGCCTGCCGCTCTTCGGCGTGATGGCCAGCGTGGTCGCCGGTGGCGAAACGATCGCGGGGATCATCTACGACCCCATGGGCAACGACTGGGTGATCGCCGAGAAGGGCTCGGGCGCCTGGGCGTGCCGCGCAGACGGATCGCAGGACCAGCTCTCGGTCACGCCGGCGCCATCGACGCTGGAGGATCTCGTCGGCTGCGCTTCGACGGGCTTTTATCCGCCGGAAGACCGCCGCACCGTCATGGGCAACATGGCGCGGGTGCGGATCGCCACCAGCTACCGCTGCGCGGCTCATGAATACCGGGCGTTCTCCGCCGGCCACTTCCACTTCCTCATGTATCAGAAGCTGATGCCGTGGGATCATCTGGCGGGATGCCTGATCGCCGAGGAGGCAGGCGCCTATGTGCGCCGTTTCGACGGTTCGCGCTATCAGCCACAGCACGTCGACGGCGGCCTGCTCGTGACGTCGGACGAGGCAAGCTGGCACGCGTTGCGCGAGAACGTCTTCACGGTCTGATCTTCGCATCGGTGCGAAACGCAAAAAGGGCAGCCACCGGGCTGCCCTTTTTTGCGTCGCGGTGTCGGGTGGTTCAGTGCCCGCCCATGCCCGGTTCCATGTCCGCCTCGTCGCCCGGATGGGTGAACAGCTGGCCGCGCTCGGCCCAGAAGACAGCCAGGATGGTGAAGAGGCCGAAGAGGGCGAAGCCGACGAAAAGCGGGCGCACCGTCCCGTCGAACATCTGACCGATCATGCCGCCGAGGAGAGCGCCGCCCGTCGTGGACACGAAGCCGGTGACGGCGGTGGCCGTGCCGGCAATGTGCCCCATGGGCTCGAGGCAGATGGCGGTGAAGTTCGTCGTGATGACGGCGAAGAACATCAGCATGACGCTCAGCATCAAATAGGTGAAGAGGAAGGACGGCGTGCCGAACAGCGCAACCACGACGGCCAGCATCCCGAGCAGGGTAAAGACGATCATGCCGGCATGCGAGATGCGGCGCATGCCGAAGCGGCGGACGAAGTAGCCATTGGCGAAGTTCGCGACCGCGATGCCGGAGGCCGTTCCGGCGAAGGCGATCGGCAGCCAGTCGCCGAGCCCGTACACGGTCCCGAAAATCTGCTGCACGGTGACGATGAACGTGCAGATGACGGCGGTGAACAGCGTGAGGCCGAGCATGTAGCCGCAGGTGACGCGATTGGTCAGGACCGTGCGGAAGCCGCCGGAAATGGCCGCGACCGACAGGGGCAGACGCTCCGCCACAGGCAGCGATTCCCGCATGCGCATGCTCGCCCAGACGAAGAGAATGGCGCCGATCACGCCGAGCAGCAGGAAGATCCAGTGCCAGTCGGCATAGGTGAGGACGGCCTGGCCGAAGGACGGCGCGAGGATGGGCACCAGCATGAAGACGATCATGATGTAGGACATGACCCGCGCCATCTCCCGGCCGTCGAAGCAGTCGCGCGTGATGGCGGTGGTGGTGATGCGGATGGCCGCCCCGCCGACGCCCTGCGCGAAGCGGAAGGCGAGGAGGGCGGTAAAGCTCTCCGTCCAGGCGGCGGCAAAGGTCGTGACCGTGAAGATGGCCAGACCGAGCAGCAGGATGGACCGCCGGCCGAACGCATCCGCAAGGCTGCCGAAGACGAGCTGGGCGAAGCCGAAGCCGAAGAAGTAGACGGCGATCACGAGCTGCGCATCATTCGGATTCGTGACGTTGAGGGAGCTTGCGATATGCGGCAAGGCGGGGAGCATGCTGTCGATGGCGATCGCGATGCTGGCCGTCATCAGGGCGATGGTGACGACGAACTCGCGGAAACCGAGTCCGATGCGTTGCGAGCCTTGCGGCAGAGGTGGCAGAGGGGGCGTGGGCATACGGGACTCGATTTCTGGCGGTGACGGGTCAGCCGGCGGTGTGGTGGTGATCGGAGGAAAACAGGCGGCCGCGCTCGGCGAGAAGCACGAAGAACAGGCCGATGATGGCGACCGAGAGGAAGCCGAATGCGAGCGGCGTCACCGTGCCGTCGAAGGCCTGGCCGATCATCGCGCCGATCAGCGCGCCGCCGATGGTCTGCATGAAGCCGATCACGGACGAGGCTGTTCCCGCGACATGGCCGAGCGGCTCCATCGCCATGGCATTGAAATTGGCGCCGATCAGGCCGAACTGGAACATGGCGCTGCCGTAGAGGATGGCGAACAGCCAGAACGGCAGGAAGCCGGCTGCAGAAAAGACCGCCCAGACGGCGCTCGCGACGACGAAGAGCAGCAGCGCGATGTGGGATACGCGATGCATGCCGTAGCGGCCGACGAGGCGCGAATTCGTGAAGGATGCGACGGCCATCAGGCCGGCGAAGCAGGCAAAGACCAGCGGGAAGTAATTGCCGAGGCCAAACACGCCGACCATGACCTGCTGGGCCGAATTGATGAAGCCGAACAACGCGCCGAAGATGAAGGAGATGGCGAGCGCGTAACAGAGCGCCGTGCGGTTGCCGAGCACGATGGCGAAGGAGGCTGCGATGCCCTTGACCGTGAACGGGCGACGGCGCTCGTCCGTCAGCGTTTCCGGAAGATACAGCATGACGAGGACCGTCGCGAAGGTCGCATAGACGGCGATGACAAGGAAGATCATGTGCCACTCGGCAAAGAGCATGACGAGCTGGCCGATGCTCGGCGCAATGACCGGCACGACCATGAAAACCATCATGACGAGGGACATGACCTCTGCCATCATGCGCCCGCCGTAGATGTCGCGCACGATGGACACGCTGATGACGCGTGTGGCGGCCGCGCCGAGGCCCTGCACGAAGCGCAGCGCCAAGAGAGCGCCGAAGCTTGGAACGAAGACGATGGCGAGCGCGCACAGCGCGTAGATCATGAGGCCGGCGATCAGCGGCACCTTGCGGCCGAACCGGTCGGAGAGCGGCCCGAAGAACAGCTGGGCGCTGCCCATGCCGATCAGGTAGGAGGTGATCACGAATTGGCGGCTGTTCTCATCGACCACGCCGAGGCTTTGCCCGATCTGCTGCAGGCCGGGCAGCATCATGTCGATCGACAGGGCGTTGATCGACATCAGCATGGCCATGATGGTGATGAACTGGCCCTTCGACAACGGCATCGCGATAGCGGATTCCGGAGCGGCGGTCTCGGTCGTGGACGTCATTCTCAAGTGTCCTTCCATCCCGCCGCTGCGCGGCAGGCGATCCGACAGGAGCACGCAGCAGCGCCGCGCATCGGCCGGACGTTCGGCCATAGGTCACGCGCGATCCCCAGGATCTCCGGCCTATAGCGCTTTAATACGAAATCTGCCGGAAGCCGGCAAAGATGGGAGGCGTCGCTGCTGCCCGGTCATTCTCGGAGGAGGCCGGGTCAACGCGTGATTCGGAACCCGACGCCGAGCATATCGCGCGCCTCCGGGCTTCGATAGCGCAATCCGGCAACAGAATGGTGACGACTTACTTTGAGGGACCATCTTTTGACGCGGCGGCGAAAACGTCGCGCATGGCGCGCGCTTCACGAGCCGCGAACAGACGAGCGGTCCTCAAACAACGACCCCGGCGCAGGGCCGGGGATCGGAGCATTTCAAACACAGGCCTTATCAGGCCGAGGCTTTGACCTCGACGCCGTTTTCCTGGAGATGGGTCTGGAGTTCGCCGGCCTGGAACATTTCGCGGACGATGTCGCAGCCGCCGATGAACTCGCCCTTGACGTAGAGCTGGGGAACTGTCGGCCAGTTCGAATAATCCTTGATGCCCTGACGCAGGTCGGCATCGGCCAGCACGTTGACGCCCTTGTAGTCGACGCCGAGGTAATCGAGAATCTGCACGACCTGACCGGAGAAGCCGCACTGCGGAAACTGCGGGGTGCCTTTCATGAAAAGCACGATGTCGTTGGTCTTGACCTCATTGTCGATGAAATCGGTGATACCGCTCATACTGGAATTCCTTCTCTGTCCCGTTTCAAGGACGGGTGTCGATAACCCTTCACATAGCATGCCGCCACGCAGGTTTCACCCATTGTGGCAGAAAAAATGGGCGGCATTTCCGCCCGGCAGACTTTGCGTCTCCGCGCCCGGACGCGGTTCAGCCTCGCTTATGCTTGCTGCGCGCGGCCGCTGTCCGCTTGCGGCTCACCTGCTTCTTCGGCGCCACGGCCTTGACGATAGCGTCCTTGACGAGGTCGGTGACCACGCCGGTCGGCGTGCGGGCTTGCCGTTTCCCGCGTTTCGTCCGGCCGGTGCCGCTCTTCTTCAGGATCTCCTTCAAGACGCCGTCGACCACGCCGGCCATCAGGAGCTTGATCAGGCCTGCCACGCGCCTACTCCGGGATCGAGGTCTGCAGCGCCAGGGCATGGAGCACGCCGCCCATGTTGCCCTGAAGCGCGTTGTAGACCATCTGGTGCTGCTGCACGCGGCTCTTGCCACGGAACGCCTCGGCCACGACCTCGGCGGCATAATGATCGCCGTCGCCGGCGAGATCGCGGATTGTGACCTGCGCGCCGGGAATGCCGGTTCTGATCATGTCTTCGATATCGCCCGGTTTCATCGGCATGTGGTGTCCTCCTTGTTCCCGTGCCCGCTCGACCGTTCGGTCTGCCCTGGCTTATTCGGTCGCCGGCAGTGCGCCGGACATGAAGTCAGGGAACCACGATTCATGGGCCTTTTGCAATCGTTCGATCGGCACGGCGCGCGCCGTTCCGAGCGTCACGGTCGCGCCGCCCGTGCGGCCGATGACGGGCGCGTGAACGCCGCGGAGTTCGGCGATCTTCTGGATTTCCTCCACGTCGTCCGCCTTGACCGTCACGACGTAGCGGGCCTGGTCCTCGCCGAAGAAGACGGGGATCGGATTGCGGCCCTCGACCGGATCGATGACGGCGCCGATATCGGAGGCGATCGCCATTTCGGCAACCGCCAGGGCAAGGCCCCCCGACGAGCAGTCATGCACGGCGGTTGCAAGGCGATCGCGGATGAGTTCGCGGACGAAGTCGCCCGACCTGCGCTCGAGCGCAAGGTCCACAGACGGCGGCGGACCATCGGTGCGGCCGTGGATGTCGCGCAGATAGACCGACTGGGCGAGGTGGGTGCCGAGCTCGACCGGTGCGCCGACCAGCAGGATCGTCTGCCCTTCCGCGGCAAAGCGGATGCGCGCCATCGTCGACCAGTCGTCGATCAGGCCAACGCCCGCAATGGTCGGGGTCGGCAGGATCGCCTGGCCATGCGTTTCATTGTAGAGCGAGACATTGCCGGAGACGATCGGGAAATCGAGTGCCCGGCAGGCCTCGCCGATGCCCTTGATGGCGTGGACCAGCTGGCTCATGATCTCCGGCTTTTCCGGATTGCCGAAATTCAGGTTGTCCGTGGCGGCCAGCGGCAGGGCGCCGGTGGCGGTCATGTTGCGCCAGCACTCGGCAACAGCCTGCTTGCCGCCTTCGAAGGCGTCGGCCTCGACATAGCGGGGCGTCACGTCGGAGGAGAAGGCCAGGGCCTTGGTGGCGTGGCCCTCGACGCGGACGACGCCGGCATCGCCGCCCGGCAGCTGCAGCGAGTTGCCCTGGATCAGCGTGTCGTACTGCTCGTAGACCCAGCGGCGCGAGGCATTGTTGGGAGAGCCCACGAGCGTCAGCAAGGCCTCGGCGATATCGGCCTGGGGAATGTCGTCGGCGGCCAGCGGAGCCGGCACCTTTGCCGGTGTCCAGGGACGGTCGTATTCCGGCGCCTCGTCGCCCAGTTCCTTGATCGGCAGGTTGGCGACCTCCTCGCCCTGGTGCAGCACCCGGAACCGCAGGTCGTCCGTCGTCTTGCCGACGATGGCGAAATCCAGACCCCATTTCACGAAGATCGCCTTGGCGACCTCTTCCTTGGACGGCTCGAGCACCATGAGCATGCGCTCCTGGCTTTCCGACAGCATCATTTCATAGGCCGTCATGCGCTCCTCGCGCACGGGCACCTGGTCGAGGATCAGCTCGATGCCGAGATCGCCCTTGGCGCCCATCTCGACCGCCGAGCAGGTGAGGCCGGCGGCGCCCATGTCCTGGATGGCGATGACGGCGCCCGTCTTCATCAGTTCAAGGCAGGCCTCGAGCAGGCACTTTTCGGTGAAGGGGTCGCCGACCTGAACGGTCGGACGCTTTTCCTCGATCGATTCGTCGAACTCGGCAGACGCCATCGTCGCGCCGCCGACGCCGTCGCGGCCGGTCTTGGCGCCGAGATAGACGACGGGGAGGCCGACGCCCTTGGCTTCCGAGAGGAAGATCGCATCGGTCTTGGCAAGGCCCGCCGCAAAGGCGTTGACAAGGATGTTGCCGTTGTAGCGCGCATCGAACTCGACCTCGCCGCCGACCGTGGGAACGCCGAAGGAATTGCCATAGCCGCCGACGCCGGCGACAACGCCGGAGACGAGGTGGCGTGTCTTCGGGTGATCCGGCGCGCCAAAACGCAGGGCATTCATGGCTGCGATCGGGCGGGCGCCCATGGTGAACACGTCGCGCAGAATGCCGCCGACGCCGGTGGCCGCGCCCTGATAGGGCTCGATGAAGGAGGGGTGATTGTGGCTCTCCATCTTGAAGACGACACAGTCGCCATCATCGATGTCCACGACGCCCGCGTTTTCGCCCGGGCCCTGGATGACGCGCGGACCCTTGGTCGGCAGCGTCTTCAGCCATTTCTTGGAGGACTTGTAGGAGCAATGCTCGTTCCACATGGCCGAGAAGATGCCGAGCTCGGTAAAGCTCGGCTCGCGGCCGATCAGATCCAGGATGCGCTGGTATTCATCCGGCTTCAGGCCATGGGAGGCAATGAGGTCCGGCGTGATCGGGCGGGCATTTGAGATGGCCATGTGCAGGTTCCCTGAGACGTTGGCCGGTTCTTAGCCGAAGCCTGCCCGTTGCGCGACAGGAAAATACCGGAAGAATGGCGCGGGAACACCGCAAACGCTGCTTTTCCAAAACCGTTTTCCAGACGCAGGCACCCCCCAGCGATATCCCGATGCCCACACGTTTCCAGGGGGCTGCGCGATGCTTTCGGCGGGCCCGCGTGGGGTCCACGGGGTCGAAGCTCGTGAACGACGCGGGTCGACGGCGTGCTGACATCGGCTCAGCTGGCGCTGTCATATCCGGCAAGACCGCCGTCGAGAACGGTCCGGAGCAGCTCGAACCCGCGTCGAACGTCGTCACGGCCATGATTGGAAAAGGCGATCCGCACCCGGTGATGCACTTTGTCGGAGCGGCCGGCCTTGAACTCGTCCTCGCCGTCGATCATCACGCCGGCCTCGAGGGCCGCCGCCTTGAAGGTGCCGGACAGCCAGGGTTCCGGCAGGTGCAGCCAGAGGAAGGGAACCTGGGGCAGGGAACGGAAGTCGTACCCTTTGAGGCTCTCGCGTGCCAGCGTTTCCCGCGCGGCGAGTTCGGCGACGACGCGCGTTCGAATCTCCCGGGCTGCGCCGGACAGAACGAGCCTGGCTGCACATTCGGCCAACAGAAAGGCCGTTCCGCCGCTCAGCATCTTATGGGCGATCTTGACCCGGGCGGAGAAATGGCGGGGACAGGAGACCCAGCCGCCGCGAACGCCCGGACCCACGGATTTCGAGAGGCCGGAGACGACGAAGGTCCGCTCCGGGGCGAGGGAGGCGAGCATGGGCTGCGCGTCGCCGATGAGGATGCCGTAGATGTCGTCCTCGATCATGAGAACATTGTACCGCTGCGCGATGTCGGCAATCTTCTGACGCCGGACCCGATCCATCCCGGCAAGCGTGGGATTATGCAGGGTGGGCATCAGAAAGACGACGGCCGGATGCTGCTGCTGGCAGATGCGCTCGAAATCCTCGGGCACGAGACCTTGCGCATCGGTATCGCCCGCAAGGATGCGCCGGCCCATGAGACTCAACGCCCGGGCAACCTGGCTATAGGTCAGGTTCTCAAACAGGATCCGGTCGCCCGGAGCCGTCACCGCCGCAACGACGGAGATGATGGCGGCATGGACGCCTTGCGTCGCCACGATGCTCTCGGCGTCGGGCTCCCAGCCGGCACGCGACAACCAGATCATGCCTGCTTCCTGCCAGCGGTGCGGCGCCGAGCGGGTGTATTCGGAGACTTCCGTCGGCTGGTCGGTTGCGACCTGTTTCAGGATTTCCTCGATCGCGGCGGCCTGGCCGACCTGCGGCGCTCCGGTCGAATCGAATCGCAGTTTTCCGACCGGTGCGTCCCCTGTTTGTGTGCCGGCTAAGGATTGGACTTCGGTGGCGCCCGTCTCGGTGTGCGACTTCCGCTCGCGGACATAGGTGCCGCGCCCGACTTCCCCGGCCACCAGGCCGCGTTCGTGCATCAAGGCATAGGCGCGGCTGACCGTGCCCAATGTCACGCCGACATCGAAGGCGAGATTGCGCTGCGCCGGAAGCTTTTCGCCTGGCGGCAGAACACCACTGTCGATCGCGGCCTCGATCGATTGGGCGAGCCTGAGATAGAGCGGTCCATCGCCGGCAGAGAGGTCAGGGAGCCAGTTTGTCATGGTAACAATAATGACATTGCTCGATTGTATTTGTCAATTGTATTGATTGTCGAACTGACACAATTCAACGCTTCCGAGGTCTAGCCATGTTACGGCAAAGCTATAATGATACAATTGATACACTTTTCCCAGATGGATATCGGCGTGAGCGGCTATTTCGCTCCGACGGCGATATGCTCTCCGCTCCGCCCACGGCGGAACAGGGCCGACTCGCTCGGATCTGGGAAAGGTTTGTTCACTGGCGGATGAAGCGCGCGGGACGGCTCGTGCTCAGGGAACTGACGGACGATCAGCTGAAGGATATCGGCCTGACGCGCTGGGACGTTCGCGCGGAGCTCGAATCGTCCGCGTTCGTCAAGGAGAGGGTATCGTGAATCGACACTGTCCTGTCGCCGCGCCCATGGTCACGAGGCGGCTCGGAAGCCTTGTCGAACGCCTGTCGATGGCCGGGATCGATGTTCGCAGACGGACGATCGCTGCACGCCCCGTGGCGCCGGATTGACGGGCCGTGACGATGGCGGTGACGATGGCGGTGTCAGCAGCCCTTGTCGCCGTTCATCCAGCGCTTCACGTCACCTGTCATGCGCACCCCGATCGGTTCGTTGAACAGCGGGCCGAAGGCATCGACCTTGGCCGGGTGGCCCTCGGCCTGGATGACCGCGAGAGGGCGGGCTTCCGGATTGTTGCGCTTCACGAGCAGGATGCGCGGGCGTCCCGAAAAGGAGTTCAGCTCCGGCGCGAGGCGATAGGGCTTGAAGGCGGCGTCGCCCGATTTGAACCAGCACGCATTGGCACTTAGGGCGATGCGCTCCATGGTCGGCAGTGCTGCGACATTGCGGACCGGTGCGGGCGCGGGTGCAGACTGGCAGCCGGACAGCAGCGCCGCGATGGCGGCAGCGATGGAGGAGAGGCAGGCAGGATTCATCGCTGGATCTCGATATAAGCCGGGCAATCCGGCAGCTGTGTCGGAAAGGTTGCGGCCGGAAAATCAGGCCGCAATGACGTCGAGAGCGGAGGCGAACAGGGCGCGGCCGTCGGAACCGCCATGGGCGGCCTCGATCAGGTTTTCCGGATGCGGCATCATGCCGAGAACGTTGCCGCGGGCATTTGTCACGGCGGCGATATCGTTCATCGACCCGTTCGGATTGGTGCCGGCCGCATAGCGGAACACCACCTGGCCGTCCCCTTCGATCGCCTTCAGCGTTTCCGCATCGGCGAAATAGTTGCCATCGTGATGCGCGACGGGGCAGCGGATGATCTGGCCTTCCGCATAGGCGCGGGTGAAGTCCGTGGCGGCGTTGACGACCTCGAGCTTGATCTCCTTGCAGACGAACTTCAGCGAGGCGTTGCGCATCAGCGCGCCCGGCAGCAGGCCGGCTTCGAGCAGGATCTGGAAGCCGTTGCAGACACCGAGCACCCGGACGCCCTGTTCCGCCTTGGCCTTGATCGCCTGCATGACCGGCATGCGCGCGGCGATGGCGCCGCAGCGCAAGTAATCGCCATAGGAGAAACCGCCGGGAATGACGATCAGATCGACATCCGGGATCTCGGTTTCCGTCTGCCAGACGGTGACCGGCGGCTTGCCGGAGATCATGGTGAGGGCGGTGATCATGTCACGGTCGCGATTGAGACCGGGGAGCTGAACGACGGCGGACTTCATGGATGCGGATCGAACCTTGACTGTGCCTCGGCGAGCTCGCGCAGCTCGAGGCGGTTTTCAATGCGGTCGAGACGGGTCTCGTGGCGTCCGAGGATCCCGCCGATGTTGTGAATGTCCTGCTGAACCGACACAAGCGTGCCACGCATGCTCTGCATCTCGCTCTTCAGCTCCGTTACGGCATGTCTGGTGTGCGATAGATCGCCATTCATCTGCTTCAGGAGTTCGTACATCCGTTCGTTCGTGACGTTCGTCATGCCACGCTCCCGCAACCTTCAGTCGAGGGAGATAGTATAGTTCTCGATCACGGTGTTTGCCAACAGCTTGTCGCACATGGCTTTTACGTCGGTTTCGGCTTTCGCTCGGTCGTCGGTGTCGACCTGGAGGTCGAACACCTTGCCCTGGCGAACCTGGCCGACGCCGTCAAAACCGAGGGCGCCGAGGGCGCCTTCGATGGCCTTCCCCTGCGGGTCGAGTACGCCGTTCTTCAGCGTGACAGTTACGCGTGCGGTGATCACTTTCGTCTTCCTCGAAACTGGATGCTCTCGGGCTCTGGCGGCTTACTTGACCAGAACCGGACCCGAACCGCGCGGCGGCTCGTTCTCGTTCATGATGCCGAGACGGCGGGCGACTTCCTGATAGGCTTCGACCAGACCGCCCATGTCGCGACGGAAACGATCCTTGTCCATCTTTTCCTTGGTCTCGACGTCCCAGAGGCGGCAGCTGTCCGGCGAAATCTCGTCGGCCAGGATGATGCGCATCATGTCGCCTTCGAACAGGCGTCCGCACTCGATCTTGAAATCGACCAGCTGGATGCCGACGCCCAAAAACAGGCCGGTCAGGAAGTCGTTGACGCGAATGGCCAGCGCCATCACGTCGTCCAGCTCCTGCGGGCTCGCCCAGCCGAAGGCCGTGATGTGCTCTTCGGAGACCATGGGATCGTCGAGGGCATCGGCCTTGTAGTAGAACTCGATGATCGAGCGCGGCAGCACGGTGCCTTCCTCGATGCCGAGACGCTTGGAGAGGGAGCCGGCCGCGACGTTGCGCACGACGATCTCGAGCGGAATGATCTCGACTTCCTTGATCAGCTGCTCGCGCATGTTCAAACGGCGGATGAAATGCGTCGGGATGCCGATCCGGTTCAAGTGCGTGAAGATGTATTCCGAGATCCGGTTGTTCAGAACGCCCTTGCCGTCGATGACGTCATGCTTCTTCTTGTTGAAGGCGGTTGCGTCGTCCTTGAAGAACTGGATCAGCGTGCCTGGCTCCGGGCCCTCATAAAGGATCTTGGCCTTGCCTTCATAGATTCGGCGGCGACGGTTCATAGACTCTGTCTCTTATTGTTGCAGGCGCTGGGAGATGCGCCTTTTCGTTGATGCAGTTCGGGCATGATCTTCTCCCGGGTCCATAGCGGAAAAGAAACCGTTTCACAATCGGCGTCTCATCTCTCGGCGGGGGACGGCGACGCCCGGGCGGCATTGCAGGCCTGCGTTGAGGACATAACGGGGATGATGGAAGCCGAGCGATTGAGGCTGGTCGCTCATGGCTGCGGCCGTTTTTCCAGCGCCTTCGTCCGCAGGAAGGCCTCGAGGGTTGCGGCATCCATGGGGCGGGCGAGGGCGAAGCCCTGGAGCACGTCGCAACCCATGGTCTGGAGCAGATGGACCTGGGCCATGGTCTCCACGCCTTCGGCGACGATCTCGATGTCCAGAGCGTGGCCCATTTCGATGATGGCGGCGATGAGGCGGCGCTGTCGGTCGTCGCGCGTCACCGGGGCGATCAGGGCCCGATCGATCTTCAGGCGTTTCGGTCGAAGGGTCGTGAGACCGAGGACGGAGGCGTGGCCGGTCCCGAAGTCGTCGATTTCGATCGCAACGCCGGCCTTGCGGATCCGGCTGATGGCTTTCGCCATGTCGTCGTCGAGCACGTCCAGAAAGATCGATTCGAGCATTTCGAAAACGATGGTTCCTTTCGGAAGGTCTTTCGTCGGGACGTCTAAAAGCAGCTGCGGATCGAGAAGGCGGCGGGCGGACACGTTGAGCGAGAGGCGGTCGATGCGGAGGCCGTCTGCGCGCCAGCGCAGAAAATCCGCGCTCGCCTTCTTGGCCAGGGTCCGGTCGATGCGCCGCATGACGTCGATGTCTTCGGCGATCTTGAGGAAACGCTCGGGGGTCAGGATTCCGTGCTGAGGGTGCTGCCAGCGGGCAAGGGTCTCCACGCCGCAGACCTCCAGCGTCCGAGCGTCGAATTGCAGCTGATAGAATGGAAGGAAAGCGTCTTCCGCCACGCCGCGCAGGATGTCGTCCGCGGTCTGCTTGATCGCGCGGTTCCGCGCGTCGAGCTCCGTCGTGAAGAGCACGGTCCGGCTGCCCTTGCGGGACTTGGCCGCGGAGAGCGCGGTCGCCGCGTTGATCAGCGCCTGGGGGCCGTCGACCGCGTCGCCGGTCCAGGCGACCCCGACGCTGACCCCGCATCGAAAGAGATGGCCCTCGCACGGGATCGGCTGCTCGAGGCTCCGCACGATCTCGTCCGCCAGGTGCGCCGCGTCCTCGGATCGGCTGCCGGCCGTCAGGACGAGCGCGAACTCGTCGCCACTGATGCGGGCGAGGCATTCTCCTTCGTTGCGCAGAGCCGCGAGCCGGCCGGCAACGCAGATGATGGCCGCGTCGCCCGCCCGGTGTCCAAGCGTGTCGTTGATCTCCTTGAAGCGGGACAGGTCGATCTGCAGGACCGCGTGCCGGGCACGGGGAGGCGGCTCGGCCGAAAGACGATCGAGATGCAGCAGAAGAGCGTGCCGGTTCGAAAGGCCCGTCAGCTGGTCCTGCAACGCCCTCCGTTCGATTTCCCGCCACGCGCCCTCCAGCGCTTCGTAGCGGGATTCTGCAAGCGCCCGCGCCTGTTCGAGGTTTTGCTGGAGCATGACGTCGTCGGTCGCGTCCCAATTGGCGCCCAATAGGCGTCGGTGCCCCTTGCTGTCGCTGAAGGTGACGGACCGGGACCGGATATGGCGAACCGCCCCGTCCGGCCGGACGATACGAAAGGCATTGTAGAAGGGCTCGCCCGAGGCAATCCCAGCGTCGATCGTCGCCCATGCGCGATCGCGATCATCCGGGTGAAGCGTTTTTTCAAGGACGTCGCCCTCGTCTTCGTGCGGCTGCTCGCTGTAGCCGAAAATTTGCATGAGGGCGGCATCGCGCTTGACGCGACCGGTCTCCAGGTCGGCGTCGAACACACCGATCTTGGACACATCGAGGGCCAGCCTCAGCCGGCGGGCAATATCGTCTGCGGGACCGCGATCGGAGCCCGATCCGCCGTCCTCGCTTTCCCCCGTGCTTGGTTCGCTCGTCACATCCAGGTCCGCCCCGCCTGGGGAACGATGCCCTGGACAGGGTCGCCCTCAAGCACTTCACCGGACGTCAGGCTTCACCGAGTTATCAGGGTAAGTCAAGGCCGTCAGATCGTCGTCGGCGGCGGCTTCAGGCGACTGAGGAACTGCGCGAACACCATCGTTCCCTCCGGCCAGGGTCCGTGACCGGACTCCGCGTTGAGATGGCCCGACTCGCCCGCGTCGACGAGGATCGATCCCCAGGCGTTGGCGATGTCGCCGGCATGCTCGTAGGAGCCGAAATGATCGTTGCGGCTGGCGACGATCATCGACGGAAAGGGGAGCGGATCGCGCGGATATGGCCCGAAGGTCATCAGGTGTTTCGGACGGATTCTTGGGTTTTCGACATCCGGCGGCGCGACGAAGAAGGCGCCGGCGATCTTGTGCTGGTTTTCCTTGGAGATCGCATGCACCGCGGTGGCGACTCCGAGTGAGTGGGCGACGATGACCACCGGCTTCGTCGCGGCCGCGATTTCCTCGTTCATGCGCGCCACCCAGTCCTCACGGACGGGCTTGACCCATTCCGCCTGTTCGACGCGGCGCGCGGAGGCGAGCTTGCTCTCCCAGCGGGTCTGCCAATGATCGGGGCCCGAATTGGTGTATCCGGGAACGATGAGAATATCTGCTTCCGAAGCTTTCATGATGTCGCGATGTGAGGCGGCACGGTTTTCTTGTCAAGACCCACGATGGGGCCGGACAGGCGGCTTTCGCTCCGGGAGACGGGTGATTAGCGGAAAAACTTGTAGAAGGAGGCGATCTTCGCGCTCGTGTTCGACGATGTGATCAGGCGAACGCCGATCTGGTTGCCGCGCGTCCACTGGACCGAGCCGTTCAGGCGACCGAGTTCTTCGGTTTCGATGACGACATTCTGGCCCTGGGTCGCCTGGATGTCGTAGGTGAGCTGCAAGCTCATGCCCGCGTCGGACAGGTCGGTCACGGTCGCGCCGCTGGCCTTGTCCCGGCATGTTACGCGGCCCACCAGTTTGACGCGGGACCGCTTCTCGCGCTCCGTCCCCAATTGTGCCGGCATGTCTCGTGTGCTCCTCTCAGCCTCTCTGTTTGTCCAGAGTTGCAGATTAAGCAAAAACCATCACGGAAGCCTTGCGGGGAACGGTCGCATTCTATCGAACGCGGCCGTTCCGTCGTTTCTGGCACGCCTTTGCGTCGGATCGGTCAGCCGAACACGCGGCGGAAGATCGTGTCGACGTGCTTGGTGTGGTAGCCGAGATCGAACTTCTCGCGAATGTTCTCCTCAGGCAGATAGCCGCGGACCTCTTCGTCGGCGAGAAGCTCTTCCAGGAAGTCCTTGCCCTGTTCCCAGACGCGCATCGCATTGCGCTGGACCAGGCGATAGGCGTCCTCGCGCGAGGCGCCGGCCTGCGTGAGGGCGAGAAGAACGCGCTGCGAGTGGACGAGGCCCCGGAACTTGTTGAGGTTGCCCATCATGTTGTCGGGGTAGACCAGCAGCTTGTCGATGACGTTGGTCAGGCGCGCCAATGCGAAGTCGAGCGTGACGGTCGCATCCGGGCCGATCATGCGCTCCACTGACGAGTGCGAGATATCGCGCTCGTGCCAGAGCGCCACGTTTTCCATGGCCGGGATGGAGAAGGCGCGAACCATGCGGGCGAGGCCGGTGAGGTTTTCGGTCAGGACCGGGTTGCGCTTGTGCGGCATGGCCGATGAGCCCTTCTGGCCCGGAGAGAAATACTCTTCGGCTTCCAGCACTTCGGTGCGCTGAAGGTGACGGATCTCCGTTGCGACGCGTTCCACCGAGGAGGCGATGACGCCGAGGATGGAGAAGTACATGGCGTGACGATCGCGCGGGATGACCTGCGTGGAGACCGGCTCCGGCTTCAGCCCGAGGGCCGCCGCGACATGCTCCTCGACGCGCGGGTCGATGTTGGCAAAGGTTCCGACGGCGCCCGAGATGGCGCAGGTCGCGATTTCCTCGCGTGCGGCCACGAGACGGGCCCGGCAGCGTTCGAACTCGGCATAGGCCAGTGCCAGCTTGACGCCAAATGTCGTGGGTTCGGCATGGATGCCGTGCGAACGGCCGATGGTGACCGTGTCCTTGTGCTCGAACGCACGACGCTTCAGGGCCTCCAGCAGGCGGTCCATGTCGGCGAGAAGCAGGTCTGTCGCCTTGACGAGCTGGACGGAGAAGCAGGTGTCGAGCACATCCGACGACGTCATGCCCTGGTGGACGAAACGGGCATCGGGCCCGACGATTTCGGCCAGATGCGTGAGGAAGGCGATTACGTCATGCTTGGTTACGGCCTCGATCTCGTCGATGCGATCGACGTCGAAGGTGGCGGCGCCGCCTTTTTCCCAGATGGTCCGGGCAGCCTCCTTGGGGATGACGCCGAGGTCGGCGAGGGCGTCGCAGGCGTGGGCCTCGATTTCGAACCAGATGCGGAACTTGGACTCGGGCGACCAGATGGCGACCATTTCCGGCCGGGAATAGCGGGGGATCATCGGCTGTCAGCTTTCTCTCGGATATCGTTGGCCGAGCCTCTATCAAAGATGTCCTGCAAGCTCAACGCTGAACGCGCGTCAGCCAGAGGCTCATGCCGAGGAGAGCCGGGAGGCCGAGCGGCAGGTAGAGGCGGATGCCCATGACGATGAACTGGTAGATCGCGCCCGCGCCGGTGAAGGCGAACTGATAGAACCAGATCCGCGTGGCGAAGGGCGCGTGCCATTGGGCAAAGAACAGGCGGTACTGCAGGGCAAAGAGGATGCCCGTGATGCCGATCGTCAGGAGCGTCAGCGACAGGAAGCTGGCGGCAAAGCGTGTTTCGGCTGGGCGCCCGAAGGCGAGACCCTGCGCGGCGAAGACCGCGATGGGAAAGGCGAGCGAGCCGCCGAAGAAGAAAAGGACCAGGATCGCGAGACTGTGTCCGGTATCGATGCGTCCCTGCAGGAGCAGCGAGGTGACGGCGCAGAGCGCCATCGTCAGGCCCCACAGCGGCACGAGAGGAAGATGCCGTTTTGCGCCGAGCCAGCCTGCTCGCGCTTGCGCCTGCCATCCGGCCCCTTGGCCGGCATGCTCCTGCGCGGTGATCGCCGGGCGAGGGCGCTGACGCGTGGCGCGTTTCGACGGCAGCGGTGGCAGCCGCGCCGGGCCGCCGTCTCCGGTCATCCGCGGCCGCTTTCCGCCCGCGCCCGGAGGCTGGAAATGGCCGTGCGGTAGGCGTCGGGGGAGCCCCCGCCATAGATCGCGGAGCCCGCGACGAAGACATTGGCCCCGGCCTCGGCCGCGGACGCGATCGTCGCCTCCGTGATGCCGCCATCGACTTCGATGTCGATCGGCCGGTCGCCGACGAGCGCGCGGACGCGGCGGATCTTGTCGAGCGTTGGTGCAATCAGCGTCTGGCCGCCGAAGCCGGGGTTCACGGTCATCACCAGCACCAGATCCACCGTGTCCAGCAAATACGCGATGGTTGCTTCCGGCGTTGCCGGATTGATGGCGACGCCGGCTCTTTTCCCGAGGTTGCGGATGGTCTGCAGCGAGCGGTGGAGATGCGGCCCCGCTTCCGCATGCACGGTGATGCTGTCGCATCCCGCCTTGGCGAAGGCTTCGAGATAGGGGTCGGCCGGGGCGATCATCAGATGGCAGTCAAAGGTGGCATCGGTCAGAGGGCGCAACGCCTTCACGACGTCGGGCCCGAAGGTGATGTTGGGAACGAAATGCCCGTCCATCACGTCCAGATGCACCCAGTCCGCCCCTGCGGCGACAACGTCGCGGACCTCGTCGCCGAGCCGCGCGAAATTCGAAGCGAGAATGGAAGGGGCGATACGAAGGGGACGCGGCATGCTGAAATCTCCGGAATGTGTTTCCTTCGCGACCGACGCGAGGAGAACGACTGCATCATCGCTGTCCGAGCGGATTCCCGCCCGAATGGGGATGCAGTAGCACTGGTCGCCGAGGGCGGCAATGTCGCGGCACGGCCTGCGTGCCTCTCAGGCGGACGCGGCGTGCAGGTCGCGCCAGCAGGGACGAAGGTCGCCTTCGGCCGCCGTCGCGTCGTGAACCCCGCGCGCGATCGCCCGGGCCATCGTCGATGCAGCGGCGGCGCAGAGATCGAGAAACGCCGCGGGATCGAGGTTTCCAGGTTGCCGGCCGGTCGAAACGGCAAAGACGAGGTCGCCATCGAGCAGCGTATGCGACGGCCAGAGCGCGCGGGAAAAGCCGTCATGGGCTGCCACGGCGAGACGTTTGGCTTCAGCCTTCGTCAGCGAGACATCGGTCGCGATGACGGCGATCGTCGTGTTGGCCATCGGTGCGACGGCATCGAGCTTGGTGCGAACGGCCGTCGCGTTGGCGGGCAGCGGAGCGGGCAGGCCGCGACCGCCGAATTCTCCATCACATTCGAAGGGCGCGGCCCAGAAGCAGGCGGTATCGCCGATGGTGGCCGATCCGAGCGGATTGACGGCTGCGAGAGCCCCGACCGTGATGCCGTTTGCAAGGAGGGTCGATGCCGTTCCGAGCCCACCTTTCAGGTTCGCGGTCGTTGCACCCGTTCCCGCGCCGACGCTGCCTGTGGCCACCTCGATGCCGGCCGCCATGGCGGCCGCGAAGCCGAGGTCGCGATAGGGCGCATGGAGCCCCCAATCCTTGTCGCCACCATTGTTGAGGTCGAACAGGATGGCCGCCGGGACGATCGGGACAATGGCGGGCCCCACGGCCAGCCCGCGACCCATGGCGCGCAACGCGGCCTGGACGCCGGACGCGGCATCGAGCCCGAAGGCCGAGCCGCCGGAAAGGCAGAGCGCGTCCACCGTCTGGACGCTGTTGTGCGGCTCGAGGAGGTCGGTTTCGCGCGTCCCCGGCGCGCCGCCGAGAATCGACACGGCGGCAACCGCCGGGGGATCGCAGAGAATGACCGTGACCCCGGATTTCAGGCGATCATCCTGCGCGTGGCCGACCGCAAGTCCCGGAACATCGGTCAACGCATTCAGGGGGCCACGCTGCACCGGCATCTGCAGCCTCACTCGGTTGCGGGCGGGGCGTCGATGAAGCGCCCCTGCTGCCACATCATCAGGCGGTAGGGATTGTCTGCGAGCTCGTGTCCGGCATCGAAGCGGATCGTACCGAGCACGGTCGGATAGGCAGCCTTGGGGAGTGCGTCGGCGAGCGGCGTGCCATCCTTCAACGCGCGATCCTTGGCCTGCTCCAGAAGGCTCATCGCCGCAAAGGCGGGCAGGGTGTAGCCTTCGGGCACAATGTTCGCCGTGCGCATCGCGGCTGCCGTCTGCGCGGCGTCCGGCAGAGATTCGGGATCGGGGAGCGTGACCGCAAGAACGCCGTCCGCCAGAGGAATCGGCTGGTCCGCCGCATCGAGCGCTTCCCCGCCGAGCAGCGTCAGCGACAGCTTCTCGCTCGCGGCGTCCCGCGCGATGATCGCGACATCGCTGCGGTCGCCGCCGATCAGGACATGGGTCGCTCCGCTGCGGGCAAGGCGGCGTACGAGGCTGACCTGCTGCTCCTGCGCGGGCCGGAACGTGTCGGAGAACACCGGCGTGAGGCCCATCTCGGCCAAGGCGGCGCGCACGCCTTCCACCAGATCGCGACCGTGGATCGTGCCGTCATCGATGAGCGCGAGCGGCTCGCCCTTCCAGCGCTCCAGAATGACGCTCGTCAGCTTTTCGGTCTCCTTGCGCGCGTTTGGCACGAGCCGGTAGAACGGCCATCCGTTCTTGCGGACATCCTCCATGAGCACATCGGACCGGACGCTGAGACTGATGGCGGGGACCCCCGTGCCACCAAGCGTCGGCAGGACGGCGTCGAGGCTCTCCGTGCACAGGAAGCCGATCAGGGCCTCGGTGGCGGCCGCGGCAACAGCGGCCTTCAAGGCTTCGGCATCACCTGCCTCGCAGGTTTCGGGAATGGAAACGACCTCCGAGCCGCGCGCTTCGGCCTGGAACCGGGCTCCCTCGAGAACCTGCCGCCCCAGCGCCCCCAGCGGTCCTTCGACCGGCGCGACGACGCCCACCTTCAAGCCGGCGGCCGCTGCCCCGGATGCGCCGGCGAACCCGAGCGCAACGGCTGGGAGAAGAACGAAGAGAACGCGGAACATGGGACTTTCAACGCTGCTGAGAGGACGGATGTTTTGACCAGGGCTTCGACCGGCCGGCCAGGGCTTCGACCGGATGTCGGACCCGCGACCACGGGCACATCGCCCGCATTTCCGGCACGGTCGACATGCCCCGGCATGTTCGGCAATCCCGCAACCCGCGTCAAAGGAAAACAGCAGCCCGCCGACGACATGCCCATGTTTTCGCTGTCTTTGACGGAATCCACCGCACCTGACCGGTCCCGCGCGTGATCGATCGTCCGCCGTGGCCGATCTGTGGTCTGCCGGGAGGGCACAGGCTGAAAACCGGGATGGACGCCCTATATGAGAGCCATTGCGGCATGGGGTCGCCTCGACCCGCGCGCCGGTTCCACGATCAGGGGCATTTCCATGACACTCGATGCACAGGCACATGATCCTCTCCAGCTCGCGCAGGACTGGAACACGGCGGGACGGCGCGTCGCGCTGGCGACCGTGATCGAGACCTGGGGGTCGGCACCGCGGCCCGTCGGAAGCCATCTCGTCATCGATGCCGATGGGCATTTCGACGGGTCCGTCTCCGGGGGATGCGTCGAGGGCGCGGTGGTGGCCGAGGCCGCGGACGTGATCGAGACCGGAGCAGCTCGGATCCTGTCCTTCGGCGTCGCGGACGAGAGGGCCTGGCAGGTCGGCCTCTCCTGTGGAGGACAGATCCGGGTCCTCGTCCAGACACTTGGCGGGAACATCGACGAAGCATCTCTTAGCCGGCTCAACACATTGCGCGCCACCCGGCATGCGGTGGTCGCCTGGACCGAGCTTGCCACGGGGCGCACGACCGTCTTCGCCGAGGGCGACAGCGCGCCCGATGAGGTCCGGACGGCCTTCTCCTCGGGAATCTCGCGGCTGTCCGCCGACGGAAGCTCCTTCGTCAACATCTACAGGCCGCCGCCGCGTCTGGTGATCATCGGCGCCGTGCACATCGCCCAGGCGCTGGTGCCGATGGCCGAGATCGCAGGCTTTGCCACCCTGATCATCGATCCGCGGACGGCCTTCGCGACCCCGGAGCGCTTCGCGGGCGTCGATCTCGTTGCGGAGTGGCCGGAAGACGTCTTGCCGGGTCGGCCGCTCGATGCCTATACGGCGGTGGCCGCCATCACGCACGACCCGAAGATCGACGATGGCGCGCTGAAGGCGGCGCTGGAGGCCGGATGCTTCTATGTGGGCGCGCTCGGCAGCCGCAAGACGCATGGGCGGCGGATCGAGCGCCTTCAGGCGCTCGGTTTGCCACCGGAGAGCCTGGCGCGGATTTCGGCCCCGATCGGCCTTTCCATCGGGGCGGCGACACCGGCCGAGATCGCCGTTTCGATTCTCGCCGACATCATCCAGTCGCTGCGGACGCGGCCGAGCCCCGACAGCGTGCCTCTTGCGCGCGAACGCGCGGAAACCTTGGAAGCATGAAGTTCGGTCCCGTTCCTCTCAAGGAGGCAGAGGGCGCCATGCTGGCGCATGCCGTGGCGCTTCCCGATGGGCGGTTCGCGAAGGGACGACGTCTCGCCGGCGCCGATCTTGCCGCGCTTGCGGAGATCGGCCTGCGCGAAATCGTGGTTGCGCGCCTCGAGCCCGGGGACATCGGCGAGGACGAGGCGGCGAGGCTGGTCGGAACGGCGATCGCGCCGGATCACCTGACGTTTTCGCCGGCCTCGACCGGCCGGCTCAACCTGCACGCTGCCGTCGATGGACTGTTCGTCGCGACACGGGAACGGGTGGACCGGTTCAACCGCGTCGATCCGGCCATCACGCTCGCCTGTCTTGCCGATCACCAGGCAGTGCGTGCGGGGGACATGGTCGCGACGATCAAGATCATTCCGTTTGCGGTGGACCGCCAGCGCGCCGAGAGGGCCGCGGCCATTCTCGCGGAGGGGCCCGCCTTCGCCGTCAAACCCTTTGCCGCGCATGACGTCTCGCTCGTCGCCACCCGGTTGCCCTCGCTGAAGCCGCAGGTGATGGACAAGACGCGCCGCATCCTGGAAGACCGGCTGCGGCGCTCGGGGAGCCGGCTGACGAGCGAGGCGCGCGTTGCCCACCGGGCGGACGCCGTTGCCGAGGCCATCCGCACGGCCCTTGCCGAGCCCGGAGAACGACCGAGACTGGTGATCGTCTTTGGAGCCTCTGCGGTTACGGATGCGCAGGACGTCATTCCCGCGGCGATCCGCGCGGCCGGTGGCCGGGTGGATCACGTCGGCATGCCGGTCGATCCGGGAAACCTGCTGGTGCTCGGCACCATCGGCACGGTCAGGATCATCGGAGCCCCCGGATGCGCACGCAGCCCGAAGGAAAACGGCTTCGACTGGGTGCTCGACCGGATCGTTGCGGGGGAGACCATCGGCGCAAGCGAGATCACGGGGATGGGCGTCGGCGGACTGCTGGCGGAGATCCCGACCCGGCCGCGGCCGCGTGCCCGCAGCGAGACGGAGGGACGGGACCATCCGGTCGAGCGTCGCCTCGTCGTGCGCACGGTCGTTCTTGCTGCGGGTCAAGCCAGCCGCATGGGGGCCGAGGGGCATCACAAGCTGTTGGCGGAATTCGGCGGCGTGCCGCTCGTGCGTCGAACCACGGAGGTGGCGCTTGCCGCGAGCACGGGTCCGGTCACCGTGGTGACGGGGCACCGCGAGGCCGAAATCCGGGCGGCGCTATCCGGGCTCGATCTCACGCTTGCACACAACGAGGATTTTGCATCCGGCATGGCCTCGTCGCTGATCGCCGGCCTCGACTGCATCGGAGCCGAGCCGGACGGGATGCTGGTGCTTCTGGCGGATATGCCCGGCGTCACGCCTGAGGATCTTCGACGGCTGAACGCGGCTTTCGAGGACAATGCCGGCGAAGCCGTGGTGCGGGCCGTCCATCGCGGCAAGCGCGGCAACCCGGTCATTCTGCCGCGCGCGCTCTTTCCCGCGCTGCGCAAGCTCGAGGGGGACGTCGGCGCCCGGCATGTGATCGAAACCGGCAATCTTCCCGTCGTCGATGTCGATATCGGCGCGGCAGCCCATCTCGATCTTGACACGCCGGAGGCGATCGCGGCAGCTGGAGGCGTCTTGAAGGGGTAGTCGATGGACGCAGACGCGATCGAGGAACTGTTTTCCGGACTGGGTCCGGTGACGATCAAGCGCATGTTCGGCGGCAAGGGCATCTATCGCAACGGCCTGATCGTGGCGATCGACCTCAACAGCGAGCTGATGCTCAAAGCCGATCGCGACACGGCCCCTCTGTTCGAGGCTGCGGGCGCGCGCCAGTGGCATTACCCGGGCAGGGCCGGCAAGAAGCCGGTTTTCATGCCTTACTGGTCGATTCCCGATCAGGCGCTCGACGATCCCGATGAAATGACCCGCTGGGCGCGGCTTGCCTATGACGCGGCAGTCCGGTCGGCCCGTTCGGGGTAACGTGCCCGGATGGCCGAGATCGCATCGGCTGCAAAGCGCGAAAGGGGCGAGGGCAAGGCATCGAGATCAAACCATCCGATGTCCGCCAGCTTGTCCGGCTCGGTTTCCTGTGGATCGCCTGTCGTGTCGTGCGTGACATAGATGAGCGAGATCCAGTGCTGCCGGTCCTGCTCGAGCACCTGCTCGCTGACGCAGAGAAAATCGATCGCCGGACCGATGATCAGACCGCTTTCCTCCCCGCCCTCGCGCCGCGCCGCAGTCCGGCTGTCCTCCATCAGGTCGACCTTGCCGCCAGTGATCGTCCAGTGCCCGCGCTCGGGCGCTTTCAGTCGCCGGCAGAGAAGGATTTGGTTGTCGCGCAGGATGGCGAGACCACAGCCAACGCCGGGAAAGTCGATGCCGGGAGAGGCGGGGAAAGAGGGGGACGAGGGGGACGAGGCGGACGAGGGCAGGGACATCAAGGGCTCCTTCACGATCCGGCGGGCTGACATTCACGATCCCGGCGGGCTGACAGTGGTGTCGCCCGGGAGACGCGCACTTTACAAACGCAAAAAGCGTGGCGGTCAGGGACACGCCACGCTTTTCCTATGGATCAAGCGCTGATCAGGCCTTGCCGGCAACCAGCATGAATGCGGGGATCTCGTCGCCGAAGCCGACCGGGGTCGGGCCGTCGTCATGATCGCGACGGTAGCGGTTGCGGCGGTCACGATTGTCGTCGTTGGCCGGAGACGCCGGGCGATGGTTCCGGGGGCCAGCGTTCTGCGGCTTCGGGTCTGCCTTGCGTTCTGCTCTCACGGGTTCGATCCTTGGCTGCGCCGATACGGTTTCGAGGGGAGTATCGTCCGTCTTGATGTCGGACATGTGACTGCTGGCCTTGACGCCGTCCGCTTTCGCCGCATCCGGCTTGTAGCTTTCGGCGCTGTAGCCATCCGGCCGGGTGCCGTACGGGCGCGGTGCGTCGGGATTGTGATCGACGACATGGCGGGGGGCATGATCGCGCTCCCGCTCACGTCCGCGGCGCTTGCCGTCGCGGCCACCCTTCTTGTCGGGGCGACCGGACTCGGTGCTTTCCACCGGCGCCGGCAGGTCGTCGAGACCGCCATTGTGCCATTCGATCTTCTGGCCGATCAGCTTTTCGATCGCATCGGCAGCCTTCACATCGCGCCGGCTGACCAGCGTGAAGGCGGCACCCGACCGTCCGGCGCGACCCGTGCGGCCGATCCGGTGAACATAATCCTCAGCATGGATCGGAACGTCGAAATTGAAGACGTGGCTGACATCGGGAATATCGAGGCCGCGGGCGGCGACGTCCGAGGCGACCAGCAGCGTGATCGCATTGTCCTTGAAGCCGGCGAGCATCTTCGTGCGCGAGCTCTGGTCCATGTCGCCGTGAAGGGCGCCGACCGAAAAGCCGTGGCGGCTGAGAGAACGGAAGAGATCGGCGACATCGAGCTTGCGGTTGCAGAAGATGATCGCGTTCTTGAGTTCGTCCTGCGAGCGGATGAGATCGCGCAGGATGGCGCGCTTCTCGTAATCCTTGCCGTGGGTCGCGACGAAACGCTGCGTCACGGTCTTGGCGGTCGAGGAGGGCGGCGCGACCTCGATACGCTCGGGGTTCTGCAGGAAGCGGTCGGCCAGCTTCTGGATCTCCGGCGGCATGGTGGCCGAGAAGAACAGCGTCTGGCGCGTGAAGGGGATGAGCTTTGCGATGCGCTCGATATCGGGAATGAAGCCCATGTCGAGCATGCGGTCGGCTTCGTCGATCACCAGGATCTCGACGCCGGTCATCAGCAGCTTGCCGCGCTCGCAGTGGTCGAGCAGGCGACCGGGCGTGCAGATCAGCACGTCGGCGCCGCGTTCCAGCTTGCGGTCCTGTTCGTCGAACGAGACGCCACCGATGAGGAGCGCGATGTTGAGCTTGTGGTTCTTGCCGTACTTCTCGAAATTCTCGGCGACCTGCGCGGCAAGCTCCCGTGTCGGCTCGAGGATCAGGGTGCGCGGCATGCGCGCCCGGGCGCGACCCTTTTCGAGAAGGGTCAGCATGGGCAGCACGAAGGAGGCCGTCTTGCCCGTTCCCGTCTGCGCGATACCGAGGATATCGCGGCGCATCAGCGCCGGCGGAATGGCGTTCGCCTGGATAGGCGTCGGGATCGTATAACCCGCATCGGTGACGGCGGAGAGAACTTTTTGGCTCAGGCCAAGATCAGCAAACGTTGTCAAAGGGAAATCTGTTTCCGTTCCGGTTCAAACGAACTCTGGTGCCGCGGGCCGCGCTCTCGAGGTCCGTCGTGGGCGCTCTTAGGCCTACGCTCGCGGAAAGTCAAGAAAACTGGCGCTTTGCGGCAATCGAGACGCTCCGAGACGGAAAATCCACCTCGGATACGCTCAATATGGGTCGGAATGGCGCGTTGGGAAGAGGCTCAGTCGATATAAGTGCTGAGCTTCATCCCGGCATTGAGGAAACGCATGGGGTCGACGGCATCGCCGTGAAGCCGGACTTCGTAGTGCAGGTGGGGGCCTGTCGAGCGCCCGGTGCTCCCCGAGCGGCCGATCACGTCCCCTGCCGTGACCACATCGCCGACATTGACGAGAATGGACGAGAGATGGCCATAGCGGGTGCTGACGCCGTTGCCGTGATCGATCTCGACCATGTTGCCGTAACCGCCATTGCGTCCGGCGACCACCACCTTGCCCGGCGCCGTTGATCGGACGCCGGTGCCGATGGCGACGCGGAAGTCGATGCCGGCATGCAGCGCGAGACGCCCGAGGAAGGGATCCATCCGGTTGCCGAACTGGCTGGTGATGTCGCTCTGCGGGGCCGGGTTGCTGAAGGGCAGCTTGCGGACTTCTCCGCGCACCTGTTCCAGACGAACGAGAGCCGTGTCGAGTTCCACCAGTTGCCGATCGAACACGTCCTTGGTCTCCGGGGCCACGTAGGGCCCGCCCATGCCGGTATCGTCGCCGCCCGACCGGATGTCGGCGTCATCGCCCGTCGCGCGAGCTTCTTCGGCGTCTGCCGGATCCGGCGTGACCGAAAGACCGGTGCGGGCGACGATCGTTTCGATCGCGTCCGTCGCGTTGATGGCGCCGGAGGTTAGTTGGGCGATCCTGTCCTTCTGCGAGCGCTCGATGTCTTTCAGCGAGTGCGTCACCCGTGAGAAGAGCCGGTCGGCACGGTCCGTGATCGTATCGCCGCCACGCGCATCGGCGCGGGAAAACGGCGCAGCATAGGCGAGCGCCGGCCCTTTCGGTGCGGTTTTCGCAGCGAGGCCCATCAGGCGTTCGATGGCCTGGATGCCGCCGGTTGCATCGGCATGCTTCTCCGTCTCGGTCTCGTCCTTGCCGGGATCGGCCAGGCCTGATTCCTCAGCGCGCTCGATGAGGGAGCCGAGTTTGCCGTGGCGCGAGGTCAGGGCCTGCTGCTGCTGAAGAAGCTTTTCGACCTTCTCCTCCACGACCTGCTGGTCGAGAAGCTGCCGGCTGGTGACGCGATCGACCTGGGCCCGCAGGGCGGAGATGCGATCCTCGTAATCGTGCTGCATGCGCGCCTGGCGCGCCATGGTGCCGCCGATGAGGTCGTCGCGCAGGACGAGATATGAGGTCGAAGCGAGATAGCCGACAGCAAACAGCGCGCCGATGGAGACGCCGACCGCGGTCATCCAGGGACGGACCGTCATATGATGGACTTTTTCGCCGCGGGCGAGGATCAGGATCGGCTGTTCCTTGCGCTTGCCGAATATCGGGCTTCCCGAACTCTGAGACACAATTCACTCCCGCCGCATGCACTTGCTGTGGGGAAGAGTAGACCTTGTTAAGGTTAATATTTGCTTGCTGCCGCTGCGATAGACCGGGCGTCAGATATTCACCGACGCGGTCATCGAGCGGTAGAAGGAGGGTGTCAGCCCCGCCTCGGCACGTGCGACATCGTTGAACGGTGCCTTGAGGGGGCCGCGGAAGTTGGCGCGCACGAGCTCCTGGAAGGTCCGGGCGGGATCCTTGCCCTCGCGGGCACAGAGAAAGCGAAACCACTTGGCGCCGACCGCGACGTGGCCCTTTTCGTCCTCGTAGATGATGTCGAGCACGGCGGCGCTTGCGTCGTCGCCGGACTGGCGCATCTTTTCCTGAAGAGCCGGGGTTACGTCGAGGCCGCGGGCTTCGAGGATGAGGGGAACGACGGCAAGGCGTGCGGTCAGGTCGTTGCGGGTGTCGTGCGCCGCCTGCCAGAGCCCGTCATGCGCGGGCAGATCGCCATAGTCTGCGCCGAGGTCGCGCAGGCGGGCCCGCACCAGCCGGAAATGCTTGGCCTCCTCGAAAGCCACCCGCATCCAGCCGTCGAAAAACGAGTTCGGGACGCGTTCGGTCGCGAAGCGGGCAACGATGTCGAGCGCCAGATCCACGGCGTTCAACTCGATATGGGCAATCGCATGCAGAAGTGCGATGCGCCCGCGCAGCGTGGTCAGCGCGCGGCGCGGCACGCGTTGCGGCGGAATGAGTTCCGGCCTCGCCGGGCGTCCGGGCCGGGCAGGGACCTCGGTGTCCAGCGGGGAGCGCAAAGACAGGCGCCGCTCGCTCCACCTCCGGGCGGCCTCCTGCGCCAGATCCGCCTTCCGGTCGAGATCGGCGGCGCGGATGGCGAGCGCCGCTCCATCGCGGAGCGAGCGCATGGCGAGAGACGCACTGCTGCCACAGTCGGCGGACGACGCCTGATCCGTCGGGTCCGGCATCCGTGTTCCCGTCACGCGGCTGCGGCCTGCACGGCGGCGAGAACCTCCTCGGCGTGGCCGGGCACTTTCACCTTCTCCCAGACCTCGGTGACGATGCCGTCGGGACCGATCAGCACGGTGGTGCGTTCCACACCCATGTATTTCTTGCCGTACATGCTTTTCTCGGTCCAGACGCCATACGCCTCGAGCGTGGCCTTGTCCTCGTCGGCGGCGAGAATCACGGCCAGGTCGTGCTTGGCGACGAACTTGTCGTGCTTCTTCGCCGAATCGGGCGACATCCCGATGACGACGGCATTGGCTGCCTCGAAGGCCTTGATATGGGCGGTGAACGCGATCGATTCAGCGGTGCAGCCGGTAGTGTCGTCCTTGGGGTAGAAGAAAAGGACGACTTGGCGGCCCGCCTGTTCGGCCAGCGAAACCGTTCCGCCGCCATCGCGCGGCAGGGTAAAGTCCGGGGCTTTGGCACCTTTGGAGATGACGGTCATGGGGGCTCCTGTTTCCAAGCGATTGTCCGCTATTTTCATCGACGCGGCGGTTTCGACTATTTGTCGCCTCACTTATATGGTGCAAGGCAACATGTCGTCATCCCCTCGGGTCACGACGGATGATCGACGGCGGATCGACGGCTCGCCTCCTCCATCCTGGTCATCGACATGCGCGGGCGAGGTCCACAGCGCGAACGCCGGGTTGCCGCAGCATCCGCCGACAGGCAGGATGCGCAAGGCGACCCATTGATTTGTTAGTATAGGCTTACGCCTCGAGCCACGGGATTTTGCCGAGAGATGCATTTTTCGACCTTTGCAGAGGCCGACACCGCTCATGAGTGAGATAAGGGGTGAGAAGACCGTCTTTCGCAAGGAAGACATCGTCGCTTTGCATTCGCTGCCATCGGCCCAGGCGCACGACCCCTGCATTCTGCATGGCACCACGCGTCGTCGCTGGCCGCGTCGATGCCTGCAGGGCCTGCTCGGCCTTGTCTGTCTCCTGATCCTGCTTGCTGCCGGCCTGGTGGTCGCGGTGGAGGCCGGCGGGATCGACCGGATCCTCAACGCGCGCGCCCAGACGGCGCTGAACAACGCGCTCGGCGAAGCCTATCATGTCGACGTCTCGAGCACCGTGGTTCGCCTGACGGGCGACGGGGCGCTGGCGCTGAAGGCGCAGGATGTGTCCCTCAAGCGGCGCGCGTCCGACGAACAGCTCCTGACCACGGAGTCCGTGTTCATCGAGCTCGATCCGCTCGCGCTCCTGTCGGGCCGGATTTCCGTGTCCCGGATCGAGGCCGAGGGTGCCCGTCTGGCGCCGGCCATCCTGCCGCAGGGCAAGCCGCTCGACCTCACGCGCGTGCGGATCGCCGACGTCAGCGGGGCGATGGAAGCGATCTTTGCCCAGATGGACACGATCTCGAGCCTGATCGCCCGCAGCGGCACGCAGGTTGTACGGATCGCAGACGTGATGCTGCCGCTCTCCGGGCCGCGCAACCGGGTCGTGAAACTCGATGTGCACTCGCTCGATTTCGCGCGCGCGGAAAACGGATCGATGACCATCCGCGGTGACGCCGCGATCGACGGAACGCCGACGGCGCTGCAGCTGACGGCCGACAGCGACAAGGGACGGATCGTGCGTCTCGGCGGTGCTTTGACCGGCCTGCCGACGTCGGCGCTGCTCTACCGTGCGGAAACGCAGACCGAGCCGCCGTTCGGGCTGGATACCAAGGCTTCGGTCAACCTGTCGGCCGTGCGCGGCGGCGCGGGCATTGCCCCCGAACTCACCATGTCCGGCGCTCTCGACCAGGGGGCCTTCGTCGCAGGCGGCCTGCAGTCCGATCTTCTGCCGTCCGACGTCAACCTTGCCTATGATTTCGACCGCGGCAGCATCGAGGTCAAGCCGTCGACCGTCCGGCTCGGCGCGTCGGTCTTTCCCTTCAGCGGCGCCATCCGCGACATCGATTCCACGAGTGCCGCCTCCATGACGCCCGCCGCGACGCTCGCGGAGACCACGCCGCCGTCCGACCCGCTGTCGCTCGCCCTCCCCAAGGGGTTCAGCATCGATGTGCTGGTGCAGGGCGGAACCTCCGCGCCTGTCGACGTTAACGAACCACCGCTGACCTTCGATGCCAAGATTGCGGGCGACTTCCAGTCGGAGCGGCATGCCCTGCTGTTTCGCGAGCTGACGGTCTCCAGCAAGCTCGGCACCTTCGCCGGCTCCCTGTCGATCGCCTTCTCCAGCACATCGCCGCAGATCAACTTCGCAGGCCTGACCACGGACATGCAGACGGCCGGCATCAAGCAGCTCTGGCCATGGTGGGTGGGCAAGAAGGCACGCGCCTGGGTCATCTCGAACATTTTCGGCGGCGCCGTGAAAAACGGCAAGATCGAGGTGGCGATCGAGGAGGGGCGTCTCGCCGAGACGGCCGGTCCGGTCGAACTGGGGGCCGGCGAGCTGATGATCGATTTCGGTATCGATGGCGCGCGTGTCAATATTGCCGGCGATATTCCGCCGCTGCGGGACGCCACGGGGCACTTCAGTCTGCGCGGCGAACGCGCCGACGTGGATATAAACGGCGGGACCGCCTACTTCCCGTCCGGGCGAACGGTTGCGGTCAATACCGGCAACTTCATCCTGCCGAACACCTATGCCAAACCGCTGATGGCCGAGCTCAAGCTGCAGGTCACCGGCCAGGCGGATGCCATTGCCGAACTGGTCAGCTACCGGCCGCTGGAAGCCCTGCAGAAGACGCCGTTCAAGGCCGAGGACTTCTCCGGTCCGATGACCGCGGATGTGGGGGCACGATTCGGGCTCGTCCGCGACCAGAACCCGCCCGCACCGGAGTGGCAGGCGCAGATGCGCCTCAACGGCGTGTCGCTGAAGCCGGCCATGGCGGGGCGGGCGATCTCCGACATCGACGGCACGCTGCGTATCGATCCCCAGCACGCCGTGCTCGACGCAAAGGCCGGCGTCGACGGCGTGACGATGAAGCTCGACGCGGTGGAACCGATCGGCGCAAACAGCCCGGTGAAGCGCAGCCGCACCGTTTCGGGAACCTTGCCGGGGGGTGCGCTGGCGAAATTCGCACCGGGACTGAACGGGATCGTCGACGGTCCCGTCGGTCTGGACGTGGACCTGCAGGACGGCGACCGGCAGGTGGTCAAGGTCGACCTGGAAAACGCCAGCCTTTCGCTGCCGTGGATCGGCTGGAGCAAGGGACCCGGCGTGGCCGCCACATCGAGCCTGTCGGCCATCACCAAGGACGGCGTGACGTCGATCAGCGACTTCAAGATTGCCGGCGAAAGCTTTGGAGCAGGCGGGTCGATCACGATCGACAAAGCGGGTCTTGCGGCGGCCAACCTGACCTCCGTGCGTCTGGCGGCCGGCGATAACTATGCGGTTTCGGTCAAACGGCAGAAAAGCGGCTACGGGGTGATCGTCAACGGAAGTTCGGCCGATATCCGATCCGTCATCGACAGCCTGAAATCTCCCGGCAGCAAGGGCGACGTCTCGCAGGCCGCCGCCAAGCGCGTGTCGATCGATGCATCGCTCCAGAACGTGCAAGGCTTTCATTCCGAAACGCTCTCCAATGTCGACCTTTCCTATGTCGCGCGCGGGCGGGCCATCGAGGGACTGAAGCTGAAGGCCGTGACGTCGACCGGGCAGGCCGTGGTCGGCGATCTCGTGAGTTCCGGCGCCGACAACATCGTGCAACTGACAAGCGGAGACGCCGGCGCACTGGCGCGGTTTGCCGATATCTATGCCAACATGCGCGGGGGTCTCCTGAATCTGAAGCTCCGCGATCGCGGGGGCAACTCCTGGCGGGGCACGCTCGACCTGCGCAAATTCGCGCTCGTCAACGAGCAGCGCCTCCAGTCGATGGTGTCGTCGCCGTCGGGATCCAACGGCCAGAGCCTGAAGGAGGCGGTGAAGAAGGACATCGACCTGAGTTCCGTGAAGTTCGAGCGCGGGTTTGCCAACCTCGCTCTCGATGGCGGTCAGATCGCGCTCGACAACGGCGTCGTACGCGGCAACGACGTCGGCGCCACGTTCCAGGGAGTGGTGCGCGACCCCAACGGCAAGATCGACATGACCGGCACGTTCATGCCGGCCTATGGGCTCAACCGTCTTTTCAGCGAACTGCCGCTGATCGGCACGCTGCTCGGAAACGGCCGCGATCGGGGCCTGCTCGGCATCACCTTCAAGCTCACCGGCTCGTTCGCCAAGCCGAACCTGACGATCAATCCGCTCTCGATCATCGCCCCCGGCGTGTTCCGCAACATCTTCGAATTCAACTGAGAGCCATTCCCGAAGGCGTGGCACCTCCGCTCACTGGGTGGACATTCCGAGACGACTGTCGAAGAAGCGCTCGATCTCCTGATTGATGTCTCGATGAAGAGCGACGCGGTCGATTTCGGGACGATCCGTGCAAAGGGCGGGGGTTTCGCGCATCGCGTCCTCCGTGCATGGCGCAAGAAGGGTGAAATGACCGGCATTCGCCAGGATATGCAGCTCGGCCCGGCCTTCGAGATCGCGCGCGGGCGCCAATCCATTGGCCTCGGGCGACAGCGCCTCATCCCTGTCACCGACGAAAACCGCAAACGGGGCCGTGACAGGCCGGCGCGCTTCCGCTGAAAACATGACGCTCGACGGTGCGAGACGCGGCAGACGCATGCGCATGGTGTGACCCGATGCCAGATTGATCATGACATCAGGTCTATATGTGAAATGTCTTATAAATATGACAGCTCACGCGGGGCGGACGAGGATGTGCTTCTTCTTTCCGAGGGACAGCTTGATCACGCCGTCGCTGGTCAGTTCGCCTATGCCGATGGACGTGCGCTCGTCGGAGATGGCGACATCGTTGATGCGGACGGCGCCGCCCTGGACATGGCGGCGTGCTTCGCCATTGGAGGCTGCAAGGCCCGAACGGACGATCAGCGTGAGCAGGCCGAGGCCCGCCTCGAGCTCGCCCGCGGGAATGGTGATCGACGGCAGGTCTTCCGCCAGCCCGCCTTCCTCGAAGGTCTTGCGTGCGGTTTCAGCGGCAGCCTCAGCGGCCGTGCGGCCATGCAGGATCGCGGTCACTTCCGTCGCCAGCGTCTTCTTCGCCTCGTTGATCTCCGCCCCGCCGAGCGCCGCCAGCCGGGCGATCTCGTCCATCGGCAAGGTTGTGAACAGCTTCAGGAAGCGGCCGACATCGGCATCCTCCGTGTTGCGCCAGTACTGCCAGAAGTCATAGACCGGCAGAAGGTCGGCGTTGAGCCAGATCGCTCCGGAAGCGGACTTGCCCATCTTCGCGCCGGACGCGGTGGTGAGCAGGGGCGAGGTCAGCGCGTAGAGCTGCTGCGTTCCCATGCGGTGGCCAAGGTCGATGCCGTTGACGATGTTGCCCCACTGATCCGAGCCGCCCATCTGCAGGCGGCAGTCGTACCGCTTGGCCAACTCGACGAAGTCGTAGGCCTGCAGGATCATGTAATTGAATTCGAGGAAGGACAGGGACTGCTCGCGGTCGAGCCTTGTCTTGACGCTGTCGAAGGAGAGCATGCGGTTGACGGAAAAATGGCGTCCCACGTCGCGCAGGAATTCCAGATAGTTGAGCGGGCGCAGCCATTCGGCATTGTTGACCATCAGCCCCGCATTGCCGGGCTTGTCGTAGTCGATGTAATTGGCAAAGCAGCGCTTGATCGAGGCGATGTTCTCCTCGATCGTTTCCACCGTCATCAGCTTGCGGGCTTCTTCCTTGAAGGAGGGGTCGCCGACCATGCCCGTGCCGCCGCCCATCAGCGACAGCGGCCGGTGGCCGGTTTCCTGCAGCCAATGCAGCATCATAATCTGCGTGAGATGCCCCACATGCAGGCTGGATGCGGTCGGATCATAGCCGATATAGGCCGTCACGACCTCTTTCCGGAAGAGCGCGTCCAACCCGCTCTCGTCGGAGAGCTGGTGGATGAAGCCGCGCTCGTCGAGGGTGCGGAGGAAATCGGACGTGAACCTGGACATGGCGTGAACTCTTCAATCTGGCGGAAGCCGGGCCTTTAGCATTGTTTTTTGCGAAGTGCATCCGTCTCGGTCATGAATGTTTCCGACAAGGTCGGTGGATGCGATTCGGGCGGAGAGAGCGGCATGGCGGTGGTGAAGACGGCGATCGGGCTGATGAGCGGCACCAGCATGGACGGGATCGACGTCGCCCTGCTGGAGACCGATGGCGAGGCCGTCGTGCGTCGTGGTCCGTCCCACGGGCTATCCTACGATACGGGCTTCCGGGACCGCTTGAAGGCGGCGCTCGTCATGGCCCAGACGATCCGGCAGCGGGAAGAGCGCCCGGGAGATCTCGCACGGATCGAGCGGGATTTGACGCTGCTGCACGCCGTTGCCGTTCACGACTTCCTGCATGCCAACGGGCTGAAGGCCGTCGATATCGACGTGATCGGCTTCCACGGGCAGACGATCCTGCATCGGCCGGATGCGGGGCTGACCGTTCAGATCGGGGACGGCGCCCTGTTGGCGGCCGAGACGGGGATCGACGTCGTCCACGACATGCGCGCCGCGGACATGGTGGCGGGCGGGCAAGGCGCGCCCCTCATTCCGGTCTATCACCGGGCGCTTGCCGCAAACCTTGCGAGCGACCTCGAAAAGCCCGTGGTGTTCGTCAACATCGGGGGCATTTCCAATCTCACCTATGTCGGCGAAGATGGAGATCTCTGCGCTTTCGACAGCGGTCCGGGAAATATGCTGATCGACCAGTGGGTGGAAGCGCATGGCGGTGGCACCTTCGACACGGGCGGTGCGATTGCGGCGTCCGGCGCCATCGTCCCCGACCTCGTCGCCCGCTATCTCGATCACGCCTTCTTCACGGACAACCGGCGCCGCTCGCTCGACCGCGGCGATTTCGCGCCGCCGTCGATGGGAGAGGTCTCGCTGGCCGACGGCGCGCGAACGCTGGCGCACGTGACCGGCGCCGCCATCCTCACCTGCGCAAGACACCTGCCGGTCGCGCCGAAGACCTATATCGTTTCGGGCGGTGGCCGGCTCAACCCCGCTATCATGAACGACTTCGCAGCGCTGGCGGCGGCACGTGACGCCCGGGTGCTGTCGTCCGATATGGTGGGGCTCGATGGCGGGGCGATGGAGGCCGAGGCCTGGGCCTATCTCGCCGTGCGCTCGCTGCGCGGGCTGCCGCTGACGTTTCCGGGAACGACAGGTGTGCGCGCGGCGGTGAGCGGGGGTGTTCTCTCGGCGATGGACGGCATCCGGGGTCCGGCCTGACGTTCAGGGTGCCGAACGGGGGGAGCACCGCGCCGTATACCTCGTTGTCCGGGCGCGGTTTTTCTGAACCCGCATCGGCGCTCCGCAGGGCGAAAGCCGCGACGATCCGCGCCGATGGTCGTCCCGGCGTCGGCCGCCGCAGAGACAGGTCCGGGAGCCGCCGCGAAGGGATCGATCTGGCTCGGTCTCTCCTTGCGCGAGCCGTCTAGCGGATGCGCTTTGCAGCGGGCTCCGGCGTCAATTCGCCGTTCAGGCGACGGTCGAGATAGTCTTCGCATTCGCCCATCAGCGTGTCGACCTGGCCGTTGAAGAAATGGTTGGCGCCGGGCACGGTGCGGTGGGTGATCAGGATGCCCTTCTGGGTCTTCAGCTTTTCGACCAGCGTGTTGACGTCCTTCTCCGGCGCCACCTTGTCGACATCGCCGTTGATGATCAGGCCGGACGACGGGCAGGGCGCCAGGAACGAGAAGTCGTAGGTGTTGGGCTGCGGAGCAACCGAGATGAAGCCCTCGATCTCCGGGCGCCGCATGAGCAGCTGCATGCCAATCCACGATCCGAAGGAGTAGCCTGCGACCCAGCAGCTCTTGCTGTCGGGATGCATGCTCTGCACCCAGTCCAGCGCCGAAGCGGCATCCGACAGTTCGCCTGCGCCATGGTCGAACTCGCCCTGGCTGCGGCCGATGGAGCGGAAGTTGAACCGGAGCGTCGTAAAGCCGCGCTTCTGGAACATGTAGAAGAGCTGATAGACGATCTGGTTGTTCATCGTCCCGCCGAACTGGGGGTGAGGATGCAGAACGATCGCGATCGGCGCATTCTTCTGCTTGGAAGGCTGATAACGGCCTTCCAGTCGGCCAGCGGGTCCGTTGAATATGACTTCGGGCATTGGGTCTCCAGCGTGAGCATGGTTCCAAGTTGCGGATAAGACAGCCGAGCAGTCTTGACGAAAGCACTCAGCTTTTCTAGAACCAGTTTAGAACCATTCAAAACTTGGCACGGCCTGCGTGCCGGTGTCGTCTCTTACGGCAAGCGCAGCGAAAACTTCAAGGAAAATGCGGTGCCGGCCTCGGTTAAGATGGGCCGGCCTGCGCATTTGGCAAGAACACGTCCCGGCATGCACGAGCTTGCGCGGAAGAAGGTACAGGCGGTCGATATGACCACGACGCGGATCTACATGGACTGGAACGCAACGGCGCCGATGTCGGCCGCCGCGCGCGATGCGTTCCTGACCGCGTTCGACCTGACGGGAAACGGTTCATCGGTCCATGCGGAGGGTCGCCGCATCAAGACGCTGATCGAGGGTGCGCGACGGGATGTGGCCGCGCTCTGCGATGCCGAGCCTGCCTGCGTCACCTTTACGAGCGGTGCGACGGAAGCGGCGAACATGGTTCTGACGCCCGACTTCCGCATGGGCCGGACGCCACTTCGCATCGGGCGGCTCTACGTCTCCGCGATCGAGCATCCTGCGGTGCGCGAGGGCGGGCGCTTCCCGAAGGATCGCGTCCACGAACTTGCCGTCACCCCGGCCGGAACGATCGATCTCGATGCGCTCGATCGGGCCCTGGCGGATCATCCGAACGGCGAGGGCCTGCCGATGGTGGCCGTCATGCTCGTCAACAACGAGACGGGTGTGGTTCAGCCGATCGCGGCAGTGGCCGCCCGTGTAAAGGATGCTGGCGGCTTGCTCGTGGTCGATGCCGTCCAGGCGGTCGGCCGTATCCCGGTGTCGATCGCAGATCTCGGTGCGGATTTCGTCATTCTGGCGTCGCACAAGATCGGCGGTCCCAAGGGCGCAGGCGCGCTCGTGGCGCGCGGCGAGGTTTTGATGCCGCATGCGCTCATTCACGGCGGCGGCCAGGAGAAGGGCCATCGCTCGGGCACCGAAAACCCGGCAGCCCTGGCCGGCTTCGGCGCTGCCGCGCGTGCGGCGAAGGCGGCGCTCGACAGCTATGCCGCCGATGTGACGGCCTTGCGTTCCCGGCTCGAGATGGCGATGCGGGATGCTGCGCCCGACGTGCTGATCCACGGCGTGAACAGCCCGCGCGTTGCCAATACCACCTTCTTCAGCCTTCCCGGCCTCAAGGCCGAGACGGGGCAGATCGCCTTCGATCTCGAAGGGGTCGCCCTTTCCGCCGGCTCCGCCTGTTCTTCGGGCAAGGTCGGCCAGAGCCATGTGCTGATGGCGATGGGGGCAGATCCGGCGCTCGGCGCGCTGCGTATCTCAATCGGACCGACGACGACCGTCGACGAGATCGACCGGACCATCGATGTCTTCGCCCGCATTGCCGGGCGACGCCGCCTGAAGAGCGCGGCCGCATGAAGAAAGCGTGCGAAAGCTGAATTTACGGATCCGGAAAGGGTGAAACTGCCCGATCGATCCATTACATGAACGGCACGACACGATCGTGCCCCACAGAGGGCCGGATCCTTGACATCCGGCAAGACGGGAGAATGACATGGCTGCCGTGCAGGAAACAATCGATCAGGTAAAGCTGATCGACGTTGACCAGTACAAGTATGGTTTTGAGTCGATGATCGAGATGGACAAGGCTCCGAACGGCCTGTCGGAAGAGATCATCCGGTTCATTTCCGCCAAGAAGGACGAGCCCGACTGGATGCTCGAATGGCGCCTCGAGGCCTATCGCCGTTGGGTGACGCTGACCGAGCCGGACTGGGCGCGCGTCAACTATCCCAAGATCGATTTCAACGCGATCTCCTACTACGCTGCGCCGAAAAGCACGCCTGGTCCGACCTCGATCGACGACGTCGATCCGGAGATTCTCAAGATCTACGAAAAGCTCGGCATTCCCCTGCGCGAGCAGGAGTTGCTTGCCGGCGTGAAAACCTCGAAGATCGCCGTCGATGCCGTGTTCGACTCCGTCTCGGTGGTGACGACGTTCAAGGAAGAGCTGAAGAAGGCCGGCGTGATTTTCATGTCGATCTCGGAGGCCATCCGCGAGCACCCGGATCTCGTAAAGAAGTACCTGGGAACCGTCGTCCCGACGACCGACAACTATTACGCCACGCTGAATTCGGCGGTCTTTACGGACGGCTCCTTCGTGTTCATTCCCAAGGGCGTTCGCTGCCCGATGGAACTGTCCACCTATTTCCGCATCAATGAAAAGGGCACGGGCCAGTTCGAGCGGACCCTGATCATCGCGGAAGAGGGCGCCTACGTTTCCTATCTCGAAGGCTGCACGGCACCCCAGCGCGACGAGAACCAGTTGCACGCGGCCGTGGTCGAGCTTGTCGCGCTCGACGATGCCGAGATCAAGTATTCGACGGTCCAGAACTGGTATCCCGGCGACAAGGACGGCAAGGGCGGCATTTACAACTTCGTGACCAAACGTGGCGATTGCCGCGGTGCGCGGTCGAAGATCTCGTGGACGCAGGTCGAAACCGGCTCTGCGATCACCTGGAAGTATCCGTCCTGCATCCTGCGCGGCGACGACAGCCGCGGCGAGTTCTATTCGATCGCGGTGTCGAACGGCCACCAGCAGATCGATTCGGGCACGAAGATGATCCATCTCGGCAAGAACACGTCGAGCCGCATCATCTCCAAGGGCATCGCCGCCGGCGTGTCGCAGAACACCTATCGCGGCCAGGTGTCGGCGCACCGCAAGGCGACGAACGCCCGCAACTTCACGCAATGCGATTCGCTTCTGATCGGTGATCGCTGCGGCGCGCACACGGTGCCCTACATCGAGGCGAAGAACTCGACGGCGCAGTTCGAGCATGAGGCGACGACCTCCAAGATCTCCGAGGACCAGCTGTTCTATTGCCTGCAGCGCGGTATCCCGGAAGAAGCGGCGATCGCGCTGATCGTCAACGGCTTCGTGAAAGAGGTCATCCAGGAACTGCCGATGGAATTTGCGGTCGAAGCGCAGAAGCTGATCGGGATCTCGCTCGAAGGGTCCGTGGGCTGATCGCCCGACCACGGGCTTGAACGATCGCGGCCGACCCAAGGGCCGGCCGCCCTCGTCGCGAACATGAATGGAACTGAACGATCGACCGTCTGCAGGACAGGTCGGTACCGTCGTACGAAAGAGTGGACCAATGCTTGAAATCAGAAACCTCCATGCCCGGATCGCCGAGGACGGGACCGAGATCATCCGCGGGCTGAACCTGACCGTAAAGGCCGGCGAAGTTGCCGCTATCATGGGGCCGAACGGCTCGGGGAAGTCGACGCTGTCCTACATTCTTTCGGGTCGCGAAGACTATGAAGTCACCGAGGGCGACATCCTCTACAATGGCGAGAGCATTCTCGAACTCGACGCTTCCGAGCGCGCGGCCAAGGGCATTTTTCTCGCCTTCCAGTATCCGGTCGAGATCCCCGGCGTCGCCACCATGCAGTTCCTGAAGGTGGCGATGAACGAGCAGCGGAAGTATCGCGGCGAGGAGGAGTTGAAGACTCCCGATTTCATCCGCCGGGTGAAGGAAGCCGCCGCCGAGCTGAAGATCAATCCCGACATGTTGAAGCGCCCGTTGAACGTGGGCTTCTCCGGCGGTGAGAAGAAGCGCGCCGAGATCCTGCAGATGGCCCTGCTCGAGCCGAGCCTGTGCATCCTCGACGAGACCGATTCGGGGCTCGACATCGATGCGCTGAAGATCGTGTCCGATGGCGTCAACGCGCTGCGGTCGCCTGATCGTGCCGTGATCGTCATCACGCATTATCAGCGCCTGCTCGAATACATCGTCCCGGATACGGTCCATGTCCTGTACAAGGGCCAGGTCATCAAGACCGGCGACAAGTCGCTGGCGCTCGACCTGGAAGCCAACGGCTATGCCGACATCATCGGCGCGGCGGCTTGAAGGAGCGTTTGCTCATGAACATTCAAAACACGATCACCCGGACGGCCGCCGAGCAGGCGCTGCTCGAGGCGTACGGCCATCAACTGAGCGATCTGCCCGGTGACGGCGCCGTTCTCTCCGCGCGGGACACGCTTCTGTCTGATCTGAAGGATGCGGGCCTGCCGACGCGTCGGCAGGAGTCCTGGCATTACACGGACCTGCGCGCATTGCTGCGCACCGTGCCGGCATTCGACGGATCGACCTTCGCGGAACCGGTCGAGCCGTTGGCCGTGGGATCGGCCGTTCTGACCGTCATCAACGGGCATGCGGATGCCGGGCAGGCGCCCGAGGGCCTTCACGTCAAGCGCTACGGCGAAAGCCTGCTGGACGGCACCGCGGCCGGGGATCTGGTCGAGCGGAATGCGGAAGATGCCATCGGCCGCATCAATGGCACCTTCGTCCGCGACGGGTTCGAGATCGAGATCCCCGAGGGAACCGTTCTCGCGCAGCCGCTGGAGCTCCAGATCGTGCAGGGCGCCGGCCAGAGTCACAGCCGCTTCCCCGTGACCTTCGGCCCCAGATCGAAGGCGACCGTCATCGAGCGGCATCTTTCGGTCGATGGCCGGCCGAGCCTTGTCTCCTCCGTTTCCGACCTTATCGTCGAGGACGGTGCCGAGGTGACCTGGATCCTGCTGCAGCAGCAGGGCGCGGAGGACACGCATCTCGGTCAGCTCAACTTCGAGCTCGGCGAGAACGCGTCGTTTCGGCTGTTCGTCATCAACGCCGGCGGCAAGCTGGTGCGCCAGGAAGTGCACGGCGTGGTGACGGGCGAAGGCTCGGATTTCAAGCTGCGCGGCATCAACCTGATGGGTGGCGACACACTGACGGACGTGACCTTCACGCTGGGCCACGACGTGGCGAACACGACCTCCACCGAGATCATCCGCAACGTTCTGTTCGACAAGGCGCGTGGCGTGTTCCAGGGACAGATCCGGGTGGCGCAGGACGCACAGAAGACCGATGCGAAGATGGCGTGCAACACGCTGCTCCTCTCGGACGATGCGGACTTCGCCGCAAAACCGGAGCTGGAGATCTTCGCGGACGACGTCCAGTGCGGCCACGGTGCCACCGTGATCGATCTCAACCCGACGCATCTCTATTATCTCCAGGCACGCGGGATCCCGGAAAACAGGGCACGCGCCATGCTGGTCAACGCTTTCGTGGACGAGATCGTGGAAGAGCTGGAAGACGAGGCGCTGATCGAGCCGCTGGAGCTGATGATCTCCGAATGGCTGGCGCGGCACGCCTGATCGCATCGGGCCGGCGCTCGCACCGAGGCAGAAAGCAGAGGCAACATGGACCAGACGGTCTCCCCACAGGCATATGACGTCGAGCGGATACGACAGGATTTTCCGATCCTGTCGCGGACCGTCTACGGCAAGCCGCTCGTCTATCTCGACAATGGCGCGTCGGCCCAGAAGCCGCAGGTCGTCATCGATGCGATCAGCCACGCCTATGCCAACGAATATGCCAACGTCCATCGTGGCCTGCATTTCCTGTCGAATGCTGCGACCGATGCGTATGAACTGTCGCGCGAGAAGGTGCGCCGCTTCCTGAACGCGGCTTCGGTGGACGAGATCGTCTTCACCAAGTCCTCGACCGAGGCGATCAATACGGTCGCCTATGGCTGGGGCATGCCGAAGCTCGGTGCCGATGACGAGATCCTCATCTCGATCATGGAGCACCACTCCAACATCGTGCCCTGGCATTTCATTCGCGAACGGCAGGGCGCAAAGTTGGTCTGGGCGCCGGTGGACGATCAGGGTGCCTTTCATATCGATGACTTCGTGAAGTGCCTGACACCGAAGACGAAGCTGGTCGCGATCACGCACATGTCGAACGCGCTCGGCACAATCGTCGACGTCAAGGAGATCTGCCGCATCGCGCACGAGCGCGGCATTCCGGTTCTGGTCGATGGCAGCCAGGCGGCGGTGCATATGCCGGTCGACGTGCAGGACATCGACTGCGACTGGTACGTCATGACCGGTCACAAGCTCTATGGTCCGTCGGGGATCGGCGTGCTCTACGGCAAGAAGGATCGGCTGGCGGAGATGCGCCCGTTCATGGGCGGTGGTGAGATGATCATCGACGTCAGCGAGGACGCCATCAGCTACAACGAGCCGCCGCATCGTTTCGAGGCCGGGACGCCACCGATCGTGCAGGCGATCGGCCTCGGGGTTGCGCTCGACTATATGGACGGCGTCGGACGCGACAGGATCGCGCAGCACGAAGCCGGTCTGGCCGCCTACGCGGCAGAGCGGCTCCAGTCGGTCAACGCTTTGCGCGTCATCGGACAGGCGCCGGGCAAGGGCGGGATCTTCTCGTTCGAGATCGAGGGCGTTCATGCCCACGACATCTCGACGGTGATCGATCGCTCCGGGGTCGCTGTGCGGGCCGGCACGCATTGCGCCATGCCGCTGCTCAAGCGGTTCGGGGTGACGTCCACCTGCCGGGCGTCGTTCGGGCTTTACAATACGCGCGCCGAAGTTGACGTGCTGGTCGCCGCGCTGGAAAAAGCGCAGACATTCTTTGCGTGAGGATACGAGCATGACAGCTGAAACCCAGGCCGAATCTGCCGGCGAGACACAGGACGCCCGCGACGGGATCGTTCAGTCCGCCATTCCGCCGGAGGAACTGGCGCGCCTTTCGGACGACGTGATCTCGGCACTGAAGACGGTCTATGACCCCGAAATTCCGGCCGACATCTACGAACTCGGGCTGATCTACAAGATCGACATCGAGGATGACCGCATGGTCAAGATCGCCATGACGCTGACGGCGCCCGGTTGCCCGGTGGCCGGTGAAATGCCGGGTTGGGTCGAGAACGCCGTCGGCGCGGTCGAAGGCGTGTCGGGCGTCGAGGTCTCGATGACCTTCGACCCGCCGTGGACGCCCGACCGGATGTCCGAAGAGGCGCAGGTCGCTGTCGGCTGGTATTGATCGCCGGGCAAGAGGGTCTTACATTCACATGCGAAGCACTGGGCCTTGAACCCGGATGTTGCAGGGAGATTTCCATGGGTTTTGCGGTCATGAGCCTGTCCGACGCGGCTGCGCAGCGCGTCAACGCCATCGTTGAACATGCGGGTGGCGAGACGAAGGGCATCCGGCTCTCCATCAAGAAGGGCGGATGCGCCGGCATGGAGTATGCCGTCGATCTCGTCACCGAACCCAATGCCAAAGACGATCTGATCGAGCATGCCGGCGCTCGGGTCTGGGTCGCACCGGAAGCGGTCCTGTATCTGCTCGGCACGCGCATGGACTTCGAAGTCACGAAGATGCGCTCGGGTTTCACCTTCAACAATCCGAACCAGACCTCGGCCTGCGGCTGCGGCGAATCGGTCGAGTTGAAGCCCGCGGATCTGGCAGCGCTCGCCGCCAAAGGCGATGCCGTCGTGCGGGTCGGCTAAAGCGCTGCCATAAGGCGGTCGGACGGGTCTGGAACAGAAGAGTGACGCGGTCTGCGTCACGTCTCTGGGATGTTCTGGCGTCTGCGGCAGAATGACGTATCATGCCGACCGACTTCAACCGGCAGGGCGTTGTCGCTCCGATCAGGCGCCTTGCCCCGACACGCTGCAGAGGCCCGCTTTGCCGATCCCGGACCGGACGATTCTCCAGGCGCTCTACGATGCTCTTCCCGATGCCGTCGTCGTCACAGATCTTCAGGGGCTGATCCAGTCAGCCAACCCGGCATGCGCGACCGTCTTCGGCTATGACCCCGTTTCCCTGATCGGTCAGCCCTTTTCCCTTCTGGTCGACGGCGCTGGCGAAGCGCACGCGACTGTCGATCAATCAGGCCCCGTTCTCTACAGGCGCGCGGATGGCGCGTCTTTTTCCGGCATGACGCGGACGCTCGCCGTGCATGGCGAGGCAGGGGGCGACACATATGTCCTTCGGGTCGTTTCGATCCGCCACCGGCCCGACGTCCCGGAGATCGCCTCGTCCTCGCGAGCAGTCGATACCGCGCTTGACGTGATCGCCGAAGGCATCGCCATCTACGACCGGGACGAACGTCTGCTTCTCTGCAACAGGGCTTATCGTGCGCTCTTCGGCCCGGTCGGAGACCGCTTGCGGATCGGCATGTCAGTAGTCGAGATCGCGGCCAGTTTCCTGTCTGCCGACGGGATGGCGCCCGCACCCCCGGGATCTCCGGAAGCGGAAGCGTGGGTGACACGGCAGCTCGACTTCTTCCGACGGGCCGATGGCCGCGCCGAGATCATCTCCTATGGCAATGGCCGCTGGTTGAGGGCCGAAAACACGCTGATGGCCGACGGCAATACGGTCGTGATCCGCGTCGACGTGACCGATCTCAAGCGTGTCGAAATGGCCCTGGAGCGTCAGCGCCAGGATTACGCGACTCTCGTCGAAACCATACCCGATCTCATCACCCGGCTCTCGCCGGATCTGGTCTATACCTTCGTCAACCAGCGGTTCGCAGCTTTTATCGGCCTGTCTCCGGACGCTGTCGTCGGGCGAAAGGTCGGCGATTTCATCGATCGCGAGGATCCGTTGACAGCCACACTTCGCAGCCTGACGCCGGATGCCCCGGCAACGATGCGTGAGCAACGCCGGATCACGGCTGGTGGCGCGGAGGTCTGGATCCAGTGGTCGAACCTGGCCGTTTTCGAGGGCGAAGAACTGGTCGAATATGTCACCGTGGGCCGGGACATTACCGAGATCAAGCAGCAGCAGATCCGGATTGCCGAGCAGAGTTTCGAGCTCCAGCGCAAGAACGACGCGCTTGGACAGTTCACGAGCAGCGTGTCCCACGATCTCAAGGCGCCGATGCGGCAAATCTCCATGTTCGCCGAGATGATCTCCGACGACATCGCAACGAACGATCTCGGCAACGTTTCATCCTACGCGGCGAAGCTTCATGAAAAGTCGCGACGCCTGATCCAGCTGGTCGACAGTCTGCTCGACTATGCGCGGATCGCCGACAGGATCGCGAGCCCCCAGCGTGTCCAGCTGCGCGAGGTCGTGGAAGACGCGCTCGGCAACCTTCAGGCGCACATCGACGAGAGCGGCGCGCGCGTTGTCGTCGAGCACCTCCCGGATGTGATCGGCGATCAGGAACTTCTGAAGCGGCTGTTCCAGAACATCATCGGGAATGCCATCAAGTATCGCCGGACAGGCGTGGCGCCGGAGCTGACGATCAACGGGTGGCGGGAAGGGAGCTTCGTCCACATCGCCTTCCCCGACAACGGCGTCGGGATCGACCCTCGTCACGCCGACCGGATCTTCGATATCTTCCAGCGACTTCATCGCAACGAGGATCTCTATCCCGGAACCGGCGTCGGCTTGTCGCTCGCCCGCCGGATCGCCGAAAGTCACGGCGGAACGATCGTTCTCGACCCTCATTACCGGGCCGGCGCCCGGTTCATCGTCAGCCTGCCTGCCGCCTGACACATACGCGCCAGGCAGCAATCTTAGGGGACGGCACGGCTTACCGTGTTGCTTTCGCGGGGTCGGCGGGCGCGCCCGCTGTCTCCATCTCGAGCGGCGTCTCCGCGGTTCGGCAATGGGCCGGGACGATGTGCGGGACGTGATCGAGCCGCAGGCGGACATACCGCACGGCCGATGGTATCGTTTTCGGCAAGGCCGCCAGCTGCTGGATCAGCCGCATTGCCTCCCGCCTGATCTTCGACGAGGGCGCGAGCCGTGTCGTGGGCCGGATGCCGTCTCTGATCGTGCTACCAAGAGCGCTGGCCCATGTCGGCAAAAGCCGGCCTTGTTTCACAAGGGCAGGGACCATCTGGTGCACCTTCATGTAGCGCATCACCGGGAAGGACGGATCGAACAGGAAGTGATCGATCTGGCACGGCACGCGGCTTTCTGCAAGGGCGAGCAGCTGGATGGCGCCATCCTTCGTCAGGAGATAGCCCGCGCTGCCCAGATGCAGGCTCGACAACCGATGGTGTCGGTATCCTTCAGCGAGGGTGAAACTGTGGCGGGACAGAAGCACGGGCTGGCCGTGCGACTCGATCTTCACGAGATCGGCCATTGTCGTGTGGATGTTTCCGGTCGACAGGAGCGCTCCGGCTCCCTCCGCCAGGACGATGTCGTCTTCGAAGATCGCGACCACGGGATCCGAGCCATCCGCGACGAGACGCCAGCATGCGCGATGACTGAGGAAGCAGGCGACCTCGGCGTCGGTCAGGGGTTTCCATCCGCGTCGGAGGCTCGGCAGGGCGACGGCGGGCAAGCGATTTGCATCGACGGCCGACACGCGCTCGGGGACAAGACCCTGACGCTCGAATTCCGCGAGGACATGCTGCCAACGCTCGGGAGAGCGATCCAGATTGATAATTAAGCATCTCATGATGGACCGTCCTAGCGCAAGTTGCGGCGGGACGGTAGCCATGTCTGGACGAAACAGGTTGTTCTCGTCCAAAAAAAGCGCGGCGCCGCTGCGGAAAGCGACGCCGCGGCAGTTCTACTCGGCTGCTTCTGCGTAGTCCTCGAGGGGCGGGCAGGTGCAGATCAGATTGCGGTCGCCATAGACGTTGTCGACGCGATTGACGGGCGACCAGTATTTGTCCACCCGGAAGGCGCCCGGCGGGAAGCAGGCCTGTTCGCGCGAATAGGGACGATCCCATTCGCCGACGAGGTCTTCGACCGTATGCGGGGCATTCTTCAGCGGGTTGTTGGTCCGGTCAAGACGGCCATCCTCGACGGCGCGCGCTTCCTCGCGGATGGCGAGCATCGCATCGCAGAAACGATCGATCTCTGCCTTGGTCTCCGACTCCGTCGGCTCGACCATCAGCGTGCCAGCGACTGGCCAGCTCATCGTCGGGGCATGGAAGCCGCAGTCGATGAGACGCTTGGCGACATCGTCGACGGTCACGCCGGCGCTGTCGGCCAGCGGGCGCGTGTCGATGATGCATTCATGGGCGACCCGCCCCTTGGCCGACTTGTAGAGCACGTCATAGGCGCCCTTCAGCCGTGCGGCGATGTAGTTGGCGTTGAGGATGGCGACCTTGGTCGCCTGCGTCAGGCCTTCGCCGCCCATCATCAGGCAGTAGCTCCAGGAAATCGGCAGGATCGATGCCGAGCCGAACGGCGCGGCGGACACGGCGCCCGTTCCGGCGCTCTCCGGGTTGGACGGATCGCGCGGAAGATAGGGCGCGAGATGCGCCTTCACGCCGATCGGCCCCATGCCCGGACCACCGCCGCCATGCGGAATGCAGAAGGTCTTGTGAAGATTGAGGTGGCTGACGTCGGAGCCGATATCGCCCGGACGCGAAAGGCCGACCATCGCGTTCATGTTGGCGCCATCCAGATAGACCTGGCCTCCATGCCGGTGGACGATTTCGCAGACCTCGCGAACGCTTTCCTCGAACACGCCATGGGTCGACGGGTAGGTGATCATGCAGCAGGAGAGAGTATCCGCATACTGCTCTGCTTTTGCACGAAAATCCTCCATGTCGATATCGCCGTTCGCACTGACCTTGACGACCACGACCTTCATGCCGACCATCTGTGCGGAGGCCGGATTGGTGCCGTGAGCGGAGGTTGGGATGAGGCAGATGTCGCGGTGTCCCTCGTTGTTGGCGAGATGATAGGCGCGGATCGTCAGCAGGCCGGCATATTCCCCTTGCGCGCCGGAATTCGGCTGCATGGAAATGGCGTCATATCCTGTGACGGCGCAGAGCTTCTGGGAAAGATCGTCGATCATCGCCTTGTAGCCGAGAGCCTGATCGGCGGGAACGAACGGATGGATCTCGGCGAACTCCGGCCAAGTGATCGGCAGCATTTCGGCCGTGGCATTCAGCTTCATCGTGCAGGAGCCGAGCGGGATCATCGCTCGGTCGAGCGCGAGGTCGCGATCCGAAAGCCGGCGGATGTAGCGGGTCATTTCGCTTTCCGCGCGGTTCATGTGGAAGATCGGATGCGTGAGGTAGGCACTGCGGCGCAGCAGTGCCGACGGCAGGCGGTAGTCCGGCTCGAACGTGGATACTTCAAAATCGCCGCCGAAGGCGCGCCAGACCGACTGGAGCGTGATCGGACGGGACCGCTCGTCAAGACTGATCCCGATGCGGGTCTCGCCGATCTTGCGCAGGTTCACACCTTCCGCGACGGCTGCCTTCATGATGACGGACTGAAGTTTTCCGACCTCGACGGTAAGGGTGTCGAAGAAGGTTTCCGGCTCGACCGTATAGCCGAGCGCCTCGAGGCCCTTGGCGAGACGCACCGTCTTCTGGTGGATGCTCTGGGCGATCGCCTTGATGCCTTCCGGACCATGGAAGACGGCATACATCGACGCCATCACGGCCAGGAGCACCTGCGCGGTGCAGATGTTCGACGTCGCCTTCTCGCGCCGGATATGCTGCTCGCGCGTCTGGAGCGACAGGCGATAGGCGCGATTGCCGCGGCTGTCGACCGAAACGCCGACGAGCCGGCCGGGCATGGACCGCTTGTGCGTGTCCTTGACGGCCATATAGGCTGCGTGCGGGCCGCCATAGCCGACGGGCACGCCGAAGCGCTGCGTCGAGCCGATGGCGATGTCGGCACCCATTTCACCGGGCGACTTCAGGAGCGCGAGGGCCATTGGATCGGCGGCGACCACGGCAATCGCCCCCGTCTGGTGAAGGCGCGCGATCAGACCGGTGAAGTCGCTGACGTGACCGTAGGTCCCGGGATACTGGAAGATCGCACCGAACACGTCGGCCGACTGCAGATCCTCGAAGGGATTGCCGACGAGAATCGTCCAGCCAAGCGGTTCCGCCCGGGTCTGCAGGAGCGCGATGGTCTGCGGGTGGCAGTTTTCATCGACAAAGAACGTCTTCTGCTTGGACTTCGAGACGCGTTCGGCCATGGCCATGGCTTCGGCCGCAGCCGTCGCCTCGTCCAACAGCGAGGAGTTGGCGACGTCGAGACCCGTGAGATCGCAGACCATGGTCTGGTAATTCAGGAGCGCTTCAAGCCGACCTTGGCTGATCTCCGGCTGATAGGGCGTGTAGGCCGTGTACCAGGCCGGGTTTTCCAGGATGTTGCGCTGCACGACCGGAGGGGTAATCGTGCCGTAATATCCCTGTCCGATCAGCGACACGAGCGGCTTGTTCATGTTCGCCGTTTCGCGCAGCGTGTCGAGCGCCTCGCGTTCGGTCAGCGCCGCACCCCAGGCGAGCGGCGTCTTCTGGCGAATGGACGCCGGGACGGTGTCGTCGATCAGGGCGTCGAGCGAGGGATAGCCGATCACCTTGAGCATCGCGTCCATTTCGGACGGCGAGGGGCCGATATGGCGGCGATTGGCAAAGTCGTAGGGCTGATAGTCCGTGAAGGTGAAATCAGCCGGCGTGCTCACGGGCGTCGTCATCAGGCAATCAGCTCCTTATAGGCATCCTCGTCGAGCAGCGCGTTGGCGGCCGAGGGATCGGAGAGTTTCAGCTTGAAGAACCAGCCGGCCCCCTGCGGGTCGCCGTTCACGAGCGCGGGATCCTCGACAATGGCCGGATTGGTCTCGACGATCTCGCCGTCGAGCGGACAATAGACATCCGAGGCGGCCTTGACGGACTCGACCGTGGCCGCGCTCTCGCCCTTCGTCAGCGCCGTGCCGTCTTCGGGAAGCTCCACGAAAACGAGGTCGCCCAGTTGATCGGCGGCGTGCTTGGTGATGCCGACCGTTGCGATGTCGCCATCGATCTGCAGCCATTCATGTTCGTCGGTGAATTTCAGCATGGAATTGGCTCCTGATCAGCGCTTGTAGGTGGGGGTGATGAAAGGAAGGGCGCAAACGGTCATGGCGATAAACTTGCCGCGCAGTTCCGCAAAGACGGTGGTACCCGGTGCTGCACGCCCGGTTTCGACATAACCCATGGCGACGGGATGGCCGACGGTCGGGCCGAAACTGCCGGACGTGACCTTGCCGATCTCGGTCGTGCCGGTCGCATCCGTATAGAGCGTCGCGCCGCCGCGGACCGGTGCCTTGCCGTCGGGCTTCAGACCGACGCGCCGCCGCGCGGCACCATTGGTCAGCGCATCGAGGATCGTGCCGGCGCCAGGAAAGCCGCCGCACCGGGCGCCCCCCATCCGCCGCGATTTCTGCATCGCCCATTCAAGGGCACCCTCGACCGGATTGGTGCTCGTATCGATGTCGTTGCCATAAAGGCAAAGGCCGGCTTCGAGCCGCAGCGAGTCTCGGGCCCCGAGACCGATCGGCAGCACGTCGGGATGATCGAGCAGACGGCGGGCGATATCCTCGGCCTTGTCGGCGGGAATGGAGATCTCGAAGCCATCTTCCCCGGTATATCCGGAGCGGGAAATGATGCAGGGAACATCATGGATCAGGGCTTCCGCGACGTCCATGAAGCGCATGCCCGCCACATCGGCCCAGAGCTCCGCCAGCACGTCTTCCGCACGCGGGCCCTGCAGCGCCAGAAGCGCGCGGTCCTCGAGCAAAGTCAGGGCGAAACGATCGCCGAGATGCGCCTTCAGATGGGCAAAATCAGCATCCTTGCAGGCTGCGTTGACGACGATCAGGAAGCGGCCGGGAAGCCGGGCGATCATCAGGTCATCGAGAATGCCGCCCGTCTCGTCGGTGAAGAGCGCGTAGCGCTGTCGGCCCTCGGCGATTCCGAGGACATCGACGGGAACAAGGCTCTCCAGAGCCCGTGCCGCATCCTCCAGCGTCCCGGAGGCGGCGCGCAGCTCGACCTGGCCCATATGCGACACGTCGAACAGGCCGGCGGCGGCGCGGGTATGAAGGTGCTCCTTCAGAACGCCGGCGGGATATTGTACCGGCATGTCGTAGCCAGCGAAGGGCACCATGCGGGCGCCCAGTTCCAGATGCAGGGCGTGCAAGGGCGTCTGCTTCAATGCGGCGTCGTTCAAGGCTGTGTGATCGTCCAAATCCGGTCTCCAGGTTGGCGACATGCGCCGGCTCGCGTCAACGCGCACGGAATCGTGCCGTCGATTGAGCCCCCTCTGTTCCTGTGCCTGAGATTGTTATCCCTTCGGCGAGCGAAATGCTTCTCTCCAGAGTCCTGCCGGCATCCTGCTGGTTCGTGGGCCTGAGAGTTTCCGGGGCGGTTGCTCCTTCGGCACCAGCGCGAAGCTGGATTCTCCCAACAAGATCGCCCTCAGATAAGAAGGATCGCCCATCCTTGGCAAGCGGAAAATGTCGCAGGGACCAAGATTTTCGTCGCCACTGGTATGGTCGCGCGGACGGCTCTGCGGATGGTGCGAGCACTCTCTGCCGCCTTGCTTTATGGAGGGGTCGCTGTAGGAATGCGTCTGGCTCATCTGGCCGCATGCTGCCCACGGAGATCACGATATGCCTTCGGTAAAGACGTTTCTCGCTGCCCTGACGCTGGCCCTGCCATCTCTCCTCGCCGTGATGCCTGCGCTGGCCACCGAGAGCGCCGTTCCCGGCAGCCAGGTCGTGAGCGGAGCCCTGACGCTGTCGGGCGGCGGCGCCAAGCCGATGCCACCCGGGGCGAAGGTCGGTGGTGGGGGATTGACCATCGGCAATGCCGGGCCGTCCGACGACCGGCTGGTCTCTGTCGAAAGCCCGGCCGCCGGACGCGTCGAACTGCACGAAATGACGATGGAAAACGACGTGATGCGCATGCGCAAGCTCGACGGCATACCTGTGCCCGCGGGGCAGACGGTGACGCTGGCCGGCAACGGGCTGCATCTGATGTTCATGGATGTCGTTAAGCCGTTTCGCCAGGGCGACGCGATCCCTTTGACGCTGCATTTTCAGAACGCCGGAGCGGTCGCCTACACGCTGCCGGTGGGCACGCTCGCCGCGCAATAGCTAGCGTGTCACGCGTGCGCACGCCGGGGCGTCGTCACGGCGATGCTTCCGACGGGTTCCGCTGTCCGCAATTCCGCGCGCAGGTGCGGAAGCGCGTTCGGATAGGTCTCGGCGATGAACCCGATCATCTTCTCGCGCATCTCGCAACGGAGATCGAAGGTGCGGGCAGCATTGGCAGCAGAGCAGAGAATGCGGATTTCCACCGTCTCGGGCTTTAGGTCCGTCACGGCGATGTTGATGACCTGACCGTCCCACAGGGCGGAGGCCTTCGCGATCTTCTCCGCCTCCCTGCGGATCGCATCGACCGGAACGCTGTAGTCGAGATAGAGCATCACGGTGCCGATCAGGGCGGCGGTTTCACGCGTCCAGTTCTGGAAAGGCTTCTCGATGAAATAGCTGAGCGGCAGCACGAGCCGGCGCCAGTCCCAGATCTTGACGACGACATAGGTCGCGGTGATCTCTTCCACATTGCCCCATTCGCCTTCGATCAGAAGCGCATCATCGAGGCGGATGGGCTGGGTGATCGCCAGTTGGATGCCTGCAAACAGGTTCTTCAGGACCGGCTGGAGGGCCAGACCGAGCACGATGCCGGCGACCCCAGCGGAGGCCAGGAGGCTCACCCCGTATTGCTGCACGGCGGGGAACGTCATGAGGCAGGCGGCCACGCCGAGAATGATGATAATGGAGCCGGCAATGCGCTCCATGATGCGCGATTGTGTGACGTGCTTGCGCGCCAGAAGATTGTCCTCGGCATCCAGCTTGAAGCGGCGCAGATAGACGGTGGTCCAGATGTGCAGGGTGACCTTCGCGATCCATGCGCAATCCAGGATGAACCCAAGGAGAAGAATGTGATGCAGCGTGCCGGCCTGATTGTCTCTCAGCGGCGCGATGGAAACGCCGAACGAGAGCGCGACCATGATGGCGAGCAGGCGCATCGGACGCTCCGTTCGCGCGACCAGCGACCGCCAGAACAGGTCGTATTTCGCGGCGATGCGTGTCGCGATGTCGAACAGAACCCGATGGGAGAAGAGGCCGATACCGAACAACAGCGCCAAAAGGACGATGCTGACGGCCCAGGCAGGCACCCAGCGGAGAGATTGGTCAAGCCATGTGATCATTTCGCTCATGGCGCAAGGGTAGTGTGCACTGCAGCATTTGGAAGGGTCGGACAGCTTATTGTGATCGCGCTCATCCGTTCGGGTTCAGGAAAGCTTAACCTTGTAGAGCCAGTGTTCGACGTCCGCTCATGTGTGGACGCGACACAACTTTGTCGCGATTGCCATCGATAGAGGCCGCATGCCCACATTTCCGACCCTGAAAGCCCTCCGCAAGGCCTCTATCCTGACCGCCGTCTCGGTTGCCCTGGGCGTGGCGCTCAGCGGCTGCATGGCGCTGGACATCACCGAAGCGCCGCCGAAGCTCTCCTCGAAAATGCTGGCCGAGATGAGCCGCAAGGGCATGAAGGCGGAAAGCCCCGTTCTCGTGCGGATCTTCAAGCAGGAAAGCGAACTGGAGATCTGGAAGGTCGATCGCAGCGGCAAATATGCGCTCCTGAAGACCTATCCGATCTGTCGCTGGTCGGGCGACCTTGGCCCGAAGCGGAAATCGGGCGACCGGCATGCGCCGGAAGGATTCTATCATGTCACGAAAGGCATGCTCAATCCGAACTCGCAGTTCTACGTCTCGTTCAATCTCGGCTACCCCAATCAGCTTGAAAGCGCGCTCGGCTATACCGGGGAGGCCCTGATGGTGCACGGCGCCTGCTCGTCGTCGGGCTGCTACGCCATGACCGATCAGGGCATCGGCGAAATCTACGCCGTCGTCGCAGAGGCGCTCGATAGCGGGCAGGCGAGTTTCCAGGTTCAGGCCTATCCGTTCCGGATGACGGCTGCCAACATGGCGGCGCATCGCGGCGATGCGAACCTCGCTTTCTGGCGCGTTCTCAAAGAGGGCTACGACGCCTTCGAGGTTACGCGTCGGCAACCGAAGGTCTCGGCCTGCGGCGGTCGCTACGTGTTCGACAAGGCGTTCGTCGAGGGCGAGCCGTCCGACCCGCTGGCGCCGTGCCCCGAGGCGACACCCGGCATCGAACCGCAGGCTCTGGCGAAGATCGCGCAGGAGAGCCGCGCGATCGATGCGTTGATCGGCGGACCGGTTCCCGTCAGCGCGTCCATGAGCGCCTATGTCGACGGCGGCATGCATCCGGTCTTTCGCACGCTTCTGAAGCAGGCCGGCGCGAAGGGCATGGCAGCGAAGGTCTCCGGAACGAAGTATCCGATCAGCCGTCCGGAAGCGGCGCTTGCCGATCCCTTCGCAGGAAAGTAGCCGTCGGACAGGAGACGTCGGACAGAAGAGCGGCCGGCGCGGATGCGCGCCGACCGCTCTGTTCGGATCGGGCTATCCGGCTGCGGCTGACGCTCGCAGGCGCGCGTCGGAGCCGTGATCGGACACCCTGATGATCAGCGCACGATCATCACGCCGTGGCGATCAGACCGGCGTACACGTCATGCCGTTGCGCCGCGCGTTTGCGATGCAATCCGACTTGTTGACATAGCTTTCACTCGACTGTCCGACGATTGCGCCGTTTCGCGCCTTCCGCCTCCAGCGCCAGCCGTTCGACGCATAGATCTCCCACGTGTCGCCGTTCGCGTCCTTGCATTCTGCCATTGTCATCTCCCATTTCGTGACGACGACGTTCTATGTAATCTACGGCTTCTCTACTACCAATTTGCCGCATCTTCAGATTGCATTCGCAAGACGATATGCGCGTTAACCAAGCGGATTAGGCATCACGCCATTTAAATGCGAAGGCCGCCGGGCGGACCGATTGTCGTCGGTTCTCTTGTCTTGTAGCCTGTTCAAGGAGGCCTTGCCGTTGCGGCGAGGAGGATGGACGAACGTTTGAAGGTTCGTCCTCAATTGTCTGGGGGGACACATGAAAACGTTCGTACGCACAGCGCTTATCACGCTCACTCTGCTCGCCGGTCCGGTCACGTCCGCCTTCGCTTTCGGGGCGATCGCCGTCAACGACTCGCAGGGCACGGCAGCCAGTGAAGCGGGCTATGGCATGGGATGGGGAAGTTCGCGCCAGGAAGCCGAGCGCAACGCGGTGCGGGAATGCAAATCGGCCGGCAATGACGACTGCACGGTGGCCGTCTGGTTCGAGCGCTGCGGTGCCTATGCGGGCGACCGGGTCAACTACGGCATCGGATATGGATCGACTCTGAAAGCTGCCGAAAAAATGGCGACGGCCGACTGCCCGAATTGTCAGATTATCGTTTCGGATTGCCAGTAGTCCTGCACGGACAACCACGCTGGATGGGCAACAGCCTTCATATTGCCGGAGGCCGAGGCGCTCTCTCCCCAACCGTCGAGAGGGATCAGAGACGGTGAACGGTCTCGATGTTTGCTCGGGGCGCAGCTGTGCCCCGATGCGGGACGAGGACAATCGTCAGAACGGTCGCAACGAGGCATGCAATCAGGATCACGCCCAAGGGCAGGGAGGTTGGTTTCATCGTCGCAGTCCACTCGGTCGATTGAAGGCACCGCAGAAATGACAGGAGTCGCGGTGCTCTTCAAGCTATTGCACATATACGCACCATCGGATTCGAAAATCGGTGTGACGCGACCACCAGTGTGCCCTGAAAAACTGTCCGCAAGCTGTCCTGCGATCGGCAGCGTTGCCGTGCGCGAACCAAGCGAGCGGACCGCGCATCCAAATGACGAACTTTCGAGAGGAATGTCTTGCGTAAGCAAGATATGATCATACATCAGTCCTGGAAAGGATGGCCCGCCATGTATGATTTCATGATGAAGGAGTTGATTCTTGTGATCGCCGCCCTGTGCGCCGTGTCATTCCTGATGTTTTTCGCGCTCTCGCTCGGCGCTTAAGGGCAATTCGCAAGCGGTCGTCGCCGCGACGTGTCGAGCCTGCGACGCGAGGCGGGATTTCAAACTCAGAATACGAACAGGCCGATCACCATCGCGATGGGAACGGGAACGCCCACCACCCAGACCAGCAGTTCGCGCATCATGAAGGCATGATAGTCGTCGCGTTCTACGGCTTTCCGACCATTCCTTTTCCACGTGTCAAGCATCGCACATCTCCGTCAGAGCCGCTTTCGCCGCTTCAACTAGGGTGATGCAATTTCGTTCCGCAGCCGAAACCCGGTGACGCGTGGCTGCCATTACCTGCTTGTCAGTCGGTCTCAGGTCTCACGCGATGTCCGCCCGGACGAGTTCACGGCATCATCGCCGGCTTCATCGCCGCGTTCGTCCTTGGCGTCCTGATCCCCCGAGTCCGCACGTTCGGGGTTCTCGACGCCGTCTCGTTTTGAGGCGTTGGTTGCCTGCGAGTGATCCTGCTCAGCGGCCTGATCGACGGGACGAAAATCGCCGTTCTCGCCGCCGGCCATCGGGATTTTCCGAAACTCGATCATACTGCGCGCTCCTATTCCTTCAGGTGCGGCGGAAACGGCTCTGCGAAGGAAAATGTTCCTTATGTCACCAATGACGGGCGCCTTCAGCGCGGCCGTGCGCAAAAGCTGTCGGGCGATGGGATCAGGCGCGATCGACGGGCATCGCCGCATAAAAATCGAGTTCCAGACTCTGCTGCGCCCGTGCCCGCGTAAGCAGCGCCATGAGAACGGCCGAGATGCTCTCGATCCTCTGGGCGTCCGATCCTCCTTCGGTCGCCTTGAGTATTTCTATGGTTTCGTCGATCCACTCGATCTCGGACGTCTGCTCGCGCATTTGCTCCCCCAGGTTGCCGAAGCTCTATAGATCGTTTTCGAGCCGACGGGAATTGGCTCGGCAAAAAATGTCTGCGCAGAACGTTCGAATCTCCTGTCCGAAAGAGGCTGGCGGCGTTGTGGGGAAGGTTCACCATGCGGCACGCCCTTCGCGAACGGTCCAACCCGCAGTTGACAAGGGATATTCCTGGTCAGTCGCCGCTCGATGCCATGCCGTATCGCATCGTCGCCGGTGCCATGGGAGCGACGCGCCTGTGTTTGCCGACGGCAAACGAGGCGGGCAATCCCTGGCGCGCAGGCACTCAAACTTGGACCTACAGACCGAAGGTTCTGGAGCAAACGCTCACGGCGCCGATTTCTCACGATCAGCCAATGATGGACCCAGCAAGCTTGGTTGAGCGCAGAAAAGACGCGCTACCCGTATGATGACACTGTCATACTTTGTGCTATAAAGGGGGAAGACGAGGACCCTTAACATGCGTGCCAGTAAACCGATCACCGTCAGCCTCGGCAAGCAACAGGCCAGTATCGATACGCGGGTCGCCTCCGGCGCCTATGAGTCTGCCAGCGAGGTGGTGCGAGCGGCTCTCCGCGCGCTCGACCGCGAAGAACAAGCTCTGGACGCGATACTGCGTGCCAAAGTCCAAGAATCGATTGACGATCCGCGCCCCAGTCTTCCGGCAGAGGATGTATTCGCGGAACTGCAGCATTTCCATGCGGAACGGGTGAAAGCGCACAAGCGTGGCGCCTAAGGTCGTTTTTCGTCCTACCGCCAGCGCCGATCTTAAAAGCCTTTATCTCTATATCGCCGAGCAGGCGGGCAACGAGCGCGCAGGCGCATACCTTGGCCGTCTTGAGGCCGCCTGTATGTCGCTTCGGACTTTCCCCGAACGGGGCACCTTGCGTGACCATGTCCTTCCCGGGCTACGGATTATCGGGTTTGAACGGAGTGCGTCCATTGCGTTCCGTGTTATCGACAACACGGACACGGTGGAGATCCTTCGAATCTTTCGACGCGGACAGGACATTCCAGCCGCGTGGTCCAAAAAGCGAGACGTTGGTCAACGGTGAAAATACTTCGATTTGGGTGTGCTCGCCGCATATCCATGGCCGAGGACGTTCGCAAGGAACACCTTGATTCGACCCATCGATCAAGAAAAGCGCTTTACCGGGTTCCGGGCAATCAGAGTGTCCAGCGCACTCGGCTTGTTTGAAGGGTCGTGCTGAAAGTTTCTGATGCCAGTTCCGCTGCTGCAGCCGTGTTGCAAGACTGGGACGTTGGGTATCTCATTCCCGCGACGTCATTGAAGGAAAGTGGTGAGCGCGCAGGGATTCGAACCCTGGACCTACAGATTAAAAGTCCGTTGCTCTACCAACTGAGCTACGCGCTCCCGCGCCGGGCGGCGGGCCGCCTGGCGAAAGTTGGCGGAGATATGCATAGGCGCGCCGTCGCGGTCAACCCAAAAATCCGTCGTCCTCCGATTTCCCCGTGCCTCGAATGCTGTCTGCCGTGGCGGTCGTACCCCGACATCGAGGATCCCCGCGGCAGATCCGGGACCGCCGCCATCGACGTCTGCCGGCGAATGGCGTGGTCGCCGACCTGCGGCGTCAGGCACCATTGCTGGCGGCGGCATCGCGCGATAACACAGGCGCGACGCGTGTCGTGGAACCGGGGTCCGCAGCAGCGCGACGCCGATCACCGCGACCCTATGGTTTCGAAGGACGTGCTTGTGTCGATTGCCGATATCTCGATCTGGACCGCGGTGCTGGCGGGAGCCCTGTCGTTCCTGTCGCCCTGCGTGCTGCCGCTCGTACCACCCTATCTCTGCTACATGGCGGGCGTTTCCGTCGATCAGTTCCGCGCCCGCGACGGGCAGCCGGCCGTCATGACGCGCCGGGCCGTGCTTCCCTCGGCCCTTCTGTTCACGCTCGGATTTTCCACCGTCTTCATCGCCCTGGGGATCGGTGCATCGTCGGTCGGGCTGCTTCTGCGCCAGCATATGGACCTGCTGTCGCGGATCGGCGGCATCGTCGTCATCATCATGGGGCTGCATTTCCTCGGAGTGCTGCGGATCGGGCTTCTCGGGCGCGAGGCGCGCTTCCAGGGCGGGGGCAAGCCGGCGACGCTGTCAGGCGCCTATATCATGGGCCTCGCGTTCGGCTTCGGCTGGACGCCCTGCATCGGCCCCGTGCTGGGGACGATCCTCGGTGTCGCCGCATCGCGCGACACGGTGTCGGAAGGCGCCGGGTTGCTCGCCGTCTATTCCCTCGGCCTCGCCATTCCCTTCTGGATCGCCGCTGCGTTCTCGGGGGCATTCATGGGGTTCCTGTCGCGCTTTCGCCGACATCTCGGCCTTGTCGAGAAGATCATGGGCGCGCTTCTCATCGTGACCGGCCTTGCGTTTCTGTTCGGGCTGGTCAGCACGGTCTCCATCTGGTTTCAGCAGACGTTTCCCGTGCTGATGCAGATCGGCTGAGAGAGATGCCGTCTGCCGTCGGGATCATGCCATGAGCGATATCTTCAGCCTGGTCGCACCGTTCTTCGGTCTCATTCTGCTCGGCTACGGCGCCGCCTATCTCCTCGGCCGGCGAACGACAGGTCCGGCCGAGGCGGTGAAGCCGGGTCTCGAGGGTATGGCATGGCTGAACGCCTACATCCTCTATCTTGCTTTGCCCTCCCTCTTCTTCACGCTGATTTCTCGCACGCCGATCCAGGAGCTGACGCGGTTCGATTTCATTCTCACCGACGTCGCCGCGACCTATTCGATCTTCACGTTGCTCTTCGTCGTCGCGCGCTTCGTGCGCCGGACGTCTCTGGCGGAAGCGACCGTGCAGGGGCTCGCCGGCGCCTATGGCAATATCGGCTATATGGGGCCGGGGCTGGCCCTGATGGCGCTCGGGGAGCGGGCGGCGGTGCCCGTGGCGTTGATTTTCTCGGTCGAGAACGTCGCGCACTTCATCACGGCGCCGGCGATGATGGCGATTGCCGGAAGCGAAAAGCAGACCGCGGCGAGGCTTGCACTGTCCGTCGTGCGCAAGATCCTGCTGCACCCGTTCATCCTGGCAACGGCCATCGGCGTCGCAGCCGCCGCCTTCCAGCTCCAGCCACCGGTCGCGATCCGGCGGCTGATCGAGGCGCTGGCGCCGACGGCTGCGCCCTGTGCGCTGTTTGCGATGGGCGTGACCCTCGGGCTGCGGCCGCTGAGGCGCGTGCCGGTGGAACTGACCTATATCGTCCCAGTGAAGCTCCTGCTGCATCCGGCCGTCATGTATCTCGGCATGAGCGCCGCCGGCCATTTCGAGCCCGTCTGGGTGCAGGCCGCCGTTCTGCTCGCCGCATTGCCCACGGCAACCAACGTCTTCGTGATCGCCGAACAGTATGGCGTCTGGCAGGAGCGGGCTTCCGCGGCCATCCTCATCACCACCGCGCTGTCGATGCTGAGCGTCACCGGCCTGCTTTATCTGATCGGATCAGGCGGAGTGCCGGCCGATCTTTTCCCGTAGGCCGCCAAGGACCGACCGGATCGCGCTGCCGGGCCGCAACCCCTCCTGCATGACCAGACTGCGCAGGGCTCCGGCCGACGACAGGGCCTGGAGCCCCCCGGTTCGCACCATCTGGACCGGCAGGAAGCCCGTGAGCAGGGAGCGGTTCAAAAGATCCACGCTGACCGTCCGGCTCAGAATGTCGGCGCGGCGACGGCGGTCGTAGCGATCGCCGATATCCGCGGCGATCGACGGCGCGTCCGCCAGCATGGACACCAGCGCCATGACGTCGCGCAGGCTGAGGTTCAGACCCTGTGCGCCGATGGGCGGAAAGGCGTGTGCGGCCTCTCCGACGAGAATGATGCGTCCTTTGCCGAATCGGGTTGCGGCCATGCCGGAAAGCGGGAAGGCCTGCGGCTCGCTGTCCACGGTCACCTTGCCCAGCATGGATTGCATGCGCTGCTCCACGGCCAGCGACAGGGCGGCGGCATCTCGGGTCACCATCTCGGCAGCCTGCGCGGGGGTCATGACCCAGACGAGGCTGGAGCGATGGCCCGGCAACGGAACCTGGGTGAACGGGCCCTGCTGCGTATGAAATTCGGTCGAGACATTTTCGTGGGAGCGCTCATGCGCGAAATTGAGGACGACGGCCGTCTGGGGATAGCTCCAGGTGCGCGTCTCGATGCCGCGGGCTTCACGAACGAGCGAGCGGCGTCCGTCGGCGCCGATCACCAGCGAGGCCGTGACCGCGCGGCCCTCCGTCAGCGTGAGCGTGCAGGCGGCCGGGTGCTCCTCGAGGCTTTCCAGCCGTGCATCGATGCGGGAAATGGATGGCGAATCGGCGAAGCGCGCGTTGAGCACTTCAAGAAGCGGCGCGTTGGGAAGATTGTAGCCGAATGCCTCCAGCCCGATCTCCGCTGCGCGGAAGGTAACGACGGGTGCACGGAGCAGGCGATCGGTCCCGTCGATGATGCGCAGCGTGGCCAGCGGCGCTCCAAGGGCTGCGACCTCGTTCCCGAGGTCAAGCTTTCCGAGAAAGCCGATCGCCTCGTCCATCAAGGCCGTCGTGCGCCGATCCGACGGGGCAGGTGGCGCGATCAGGGCCACGCTGCGCCCGTCGCGCGACAGGGCGATCGCGGCCAGCGCTCCGGCAAGGCCTGCGCCGATGATGGCGATATCGTAATGATCCATGATCCGGTCCCTTTCTTTCGCCTTGGCCCCGCCGCCTGTCCCCGCCATGCCCTGTGCGGCCATCCGTCCCGGCCTGTTCCGGGCCATTGCGCGATCGATCGCCGAAGGCCAGCTGGTAGCGATCGTCAGGGCGTTGCGCTGCCGATGCCGCGCCCCGACAGGTCGCGTCGACCGTCTCCCACGCTCACATCTAGCGCCGAGCTTGGGCTTTTGGAATGGTCACCATTGCCGCAGGGGATGCCTACGTCCACAACGGATTACGCTTGACGCTTTGCAATCGCTTGTTTTTGCTGGCAGGGCGGGGCAAACGATGCATAGTACGGGCATGCCGGCAGCGACCAGGTCGCGGCGGAGGAGGTGGTGTGGCATGACCTTTCCGTGTTTCGGGTGCCCCACCGAGTTTACGCTTAGCGTCAGCACAGGATGCGTCTGCCGATGAAGTTCTTCAATTACAAGCCGGTCCCCTATGCCGAGATCCGGGCTTTTTCGGTCCATGTTCTCACGGCGTCCGGTTCGTTCCTGGCATTTCTCGGCGTGGTCGCCGCGGCGGAGCACCGCTTCGTCGACATGTTCTGGTGGTTGGGCCTGGCGCTTGCGGTCGACGGCATCGACGGGCCGATCGCGCGCAAGGTGCGCGTCAAGGAGGTCCTGCCGAACTGGTCGGGCGATACGCTCGACAACGTCATCGACTACGTCACTTATGTCTTGTTGCCGGCGTTCGCGCTCTATCAGAGCGGCATGATCGGCGAACCCTGGTCCTTTTTCGCGGCCGGCGCGATCGTCATGTCCAGCGCCATCTACTATGCCGATATGGGCATGAAGACCGACGAGTATTTCTTCTCCGGTTTTCCGGTCGTCTGGAACATGGTCGTGTTCACGCTTTTCGTCGTCAAGGCGAGCGAGCTTGCTGCATCCATCGTCGTCTTCGTGTCGGTGTTCCTGACCTTCATGCCGATCAGCTTCCTTCATCCGGTGCGCGTGCGGCGGCTCCGCCCGCTCAATCTTGCGGTCTTCACGGCCTGGTCGGTGCTCAGCGCCTATGCGCTGCTGATGCATTTCGAGACGCCCGCCTGGGTCGTATGGGGTGTGGTCGCCACGGGCGTCTATCTCTATGTCATCGGGTTCATCCTGCAGATCTTTCCCAACCTCGGACGCGAATAGGAACAGGCTTATGGCAAGAGCAATCATGATCCGCGAGCTTGGCGGCCCCGATGTCCTGAAGATGGAAGGCGTGACCGTTCCGCCACCCTCGCGCGGGGAGGTCCAGATCCGCCAGGAAGCGATCGGCGTGAACTTCATCGACGTGTACTTCCGCACGGGCCTCTACAAGGCTGCGAGCCTGCCCTTCATTCCGGGCAAGGAAGGGGCAGGGATCGTTACGGCCGTCGGCGACGGCGTCGCGCTGTTTTCTCCGGGCGACCGCGTTGCCTATGCGGGCGCCGACGGCGCCTATGCGAGCGAGCGCAATATCGACGAGCAGCAGCTGATCAAGGTCCCGGACGATATTCCGCTGGAAACGGCCGCTGCCATGATGCTCAAGGGCATGACGGCGCAGTATCTTCTGAACCAGACGTTTCCTGTCGGGCCGGATACGGTTCTCCTGTTTCATGCCGCCGCGGGCGGCGTCGGGCAGATCGCGGGGCAGTGGGCCAAGGCTCTCGGGGCGACGGTGATCGGCACGGCCGGATCGCCGGAGAAGATCGCGATGGCGTTGGAGCACGGCTACGATCATGTGATCGACTATCGGACCGACGATTTCGTGGCGCGGGTCAAGGACATCACGCACGGCAAGGGCGTCGATGTCGTTTACGATTCCGTCGGCAAGGATACCTATCCGGCGTCGCTCGACTGCCTGAAGCCGCGGGGTCTCTGGGTCAGTTTCGGCAATTCGTCGGGCGCGGTCGAGGCCTTCAACATCGGCATTCTCTCGCAGAAGGGATCGCTGTTCGCCACCCGTCCGACGCTCTACTCCTATACCTCGACACGCCCGCAGCTCGAGGCATGTGCAAACTCGTTGTTTGATGTTGTGCGCAGCGGCAAAGTGCGTATCAATATCAACCAGACGTATGCTCTCGACGATGCCGGCAAGGCGCATGCGGATCTGGAAGCCCGGAAGACGAGCGGAACAACTTTGCTGATCCCCTGAGAAGCCGAAACGGCGCCTGGGCATCTGCGGCATATAAGAGAGGGATGGCGTGGCGGTTGATGTGCCCAGCGCTGACGGCGCCTTGCTGTCGGCCAGCAAGCTGACGAAGATTTTCGGGACATTTGCCGCCTGCAACGGGATCGATCTCGATATCCGGCCCGGTGAAATCCATGCCCTCCTCGGCGAAAACGGCGCCGGCAAGTCCACGCTGGTCAAGATGCTGTTTGGGGTTCTGAGCCCGAGCAGCGGACAGATCACATGGCGCGGCCAGCCGGTGCACATTGCAAGCCCGGGTGCGGCCCGTCGTCTCGGCATCGGCATGGTGTTTCAGCATTTCTCGCTGTTCGAGGCGCTGACCGTGGCCGAAAACATCGCACTGTCGATGGATCCGGGCATCTCGCTCGGCAAAATTTCCGACGAGGCCGCCGCTCTCTCGATCAGCTACGGTCTGCCGCTCGATCCCAAGGCACATGTGGCCGATCTGTCGGTCGGCGAACGGCAGCGCATCGAGATCGTCCGGGCACTGCTGCAGAATCCGCAGCTCATCATTCTCGATGAACCGACCTCCGTGCTGACGCCGCAGGAGGCAGATAGGCTGTTTGAGACCCTTGCCAAGCTCAAGGCCGAGGGACGCTCCGTGCTCTACATCAGCCACCGGCTAGAGGAGGTCCAGCGTATCTGCGACCGCGCGACTGTTCTTCGCCACGGCAAGGTGACGGGCGCCTGCGACCCGCGGCAGGAAACGCCGGCCTCGCTTGCCCGCATGATGGTGGGCAGCGACGTGGCGCATGTGAGCGCAACGGGAATGTCGACCAAGGGAACGGTGCAGCTTGAGGCACGGCATCTGAAGGCCGCAGCGCGCACGCCCTTTGCGGTTTCGCTCAAGGATATCTGTCTGAAGGTTCATGCCGGCGAGGTGCTGGCGATTGCGGGCGTCGCCGGGAACGGGCAGGGCGAACTGTTCGACGCCCTCTCGGGCGAGTATCCGACGGGAGACAATGCGGCGGTGTTCATCCGCGAGAAACCGGTCGGCCGGCAGGGCATCAACCAGCGACGGGCGCTCGGCGCCGGCTTCGTGCCCGAAGAGCGTCATGGGCATGCCGCGGTGTCGGCGCTGCCGTTGTCGGACAATCTGGTGCTCGCCCGCTATTCCTCCGACAAAAAGGCGTTTCTCGGCGGCGGTGCGCTCGGGCTCATCCGCAGCAGTGCCGTGAAGCGGGCCGCAAAGCGGATTTCCGAGGCGATGGATGTGCGCAAGAGCGGCGACGATCCACCGGCAGGCTCGCTCTCCGGCGGCAATCTGCAAAAGTTCATCGTCGGGCGCGAGCTTGATCGTCAACCGTCGGTTCTTATCGTCAACCAGCCGACCTGGGGCGTGGACGCGGGTGCTGCGAGCCGGATCCGCCAGGCGCTGGTGGATCTCGCAAAGGCAGGTTCCGCCGTGTTGATCATCAGTCAGGATCTCGATGAAATCTTCGAAGTGGCGACCGAAATCGCGGTGATCAACGAGGGCAGGCTCTCCGAGATCTATCCGGCAGCAACACTGTCCCGGGAGAAGATCGGGCTCCTTATGGGGGGTATGCACGGGACGACTGCGTCCGAGACCACCCCTGGCCCGACCGTGAACGAGGGCGCCCATGCGCATTGAGCTTGAAAAACGGCCGAAGGTTTCGGTTCTCTACGCGTTCCTGTCCCCGATCATCGCGCTGGGTCTCACGATCGTCGCGGGGGCGATTTTGTTTAGCATTCTCGGCAAGGATCCGGGACTGGCGCTCTACAGCTTCTTCATCGAGCCGCTGACCGAGGTCTGGTCGCTGCACGAGCTTGCCATCAAAGCGGCCCCTCTGATCCTCATCGCCGTCGGGCTTTCCGTCTGCTACCGGTCCAACAACTGGAATATCGGTGCGGAAGGCCAGTTCATCATGGGTGCGGTCGCAGGCTCGATCGTTCCCGTCGTCTTTCACGAATGGCATTCGTCTCTCGTCCTGCCGCTGATGTTGGTCATGGGCATGATCGGCGGCGCGCTCTATGCCGCGATCCCGGCCTTTCTCAAGGCCCGGATGAACACGAACGAGATCCTCACGAGCTTGATGATGGTCTACGTCGCGCAGCTGTTCCTCGACTGGCTGGTGCGCGGTCCGTGGCGCGACCCCGGCGGGTTCAATTTTCCCGTGACGCGCGAGTTTTCGCCGGAAGCGATCCTGCCCGAGATGATTGCCTCGGGCCGCGCCAATTACGGCTTTGCCTTCGCCATCATCGCAGCGCTCGCCATCTGGTTCATGATGCGCTTCACGCTGAAGGGTTTCGAGATCACGGTTCTCGGGCAATCGGAACGCGCAGGGCGGTTTGCCGGCTTCTCCTCGCGGCGGATGATCTGGTTCTCGATGCTGCTCTCCGGCGCCCTGGCCGGCCTTGCCGGGATCTCCGAGGTTTCCGGCGCCATCGGCAAGCTGCAGCCGGTCATTTCTCCCGGCTACGGCTTTACCGCCATCATCGTCGCCTTTCTCGGACGCCTGAACCCCATCGCGATCATCGTCGCGGGCCTTGTTCTCGGCCTGACCTATCTCGGCGGCGAGGCGGCGCAAATTTCGCTCAGCCTGTCCGACAAGGTGGTGCGGGTGTTCCAGGGCCTGCTGCTCTTCTTCGTGCTTTCGTGCGACACGCTGATCCAGTACCGCATCCGGATCCTGTGGCGGCAGATGCGCCGCGCAACTCCGGCCGAAGGAGCGCTCTGACATGGGTATCATCGAGGCGATCCTCCTCACGGTGATCACGGCGGCGACGCCGCTCGTGATTGCGGCTGCGGGCGAACTCGTGACCGAGCGGTCGGGCGTGCTGAACCTCGGCGTCGAAGGCATGATGATCATGGGCGCCGTCTGCGCCTTTGCCGCGACCCAGGCGACCGGCTCGCCCTATGTCGGGATCCTCGCCGGCGTGCTGTCCGGCACGCTGTTCTCGCTGCTCTTCGGGTTCCTGACCCTGACGCTCGTGGCCAACCAGGTCGCGACCGGTCTGGCGCTCACCATTCTCGGCCTCGGCCTTTCGGGACAGATCGGGGAGCCCTATGCGGGCCAGTCGGGCATCAAGCTGCCGCAGATCGTGTTTCCCGTTCTCAGCGACATCCCGTTTCTCGGCCGGGTGCTGTTTCGCCAGGACTTGATCTTCTACCTCTCGATCGCGCTGATCGCCGGCATCCACTGGTTCCTGTTTCGCAGCCGTGCCGGGCTGAAGCTGCGCTCGGTCGGCGACAATCACAGTTCGGCGCACGCGCTCGGCATCAACGTCATCCGCACCCGTTATTTCGCCGTCATGTTCGGCGGGGGCTGTGCCGGGCTCGCCGGCGCCCAATTGTCGCTCGTCTATACGCCGCAGTGGGTTGAGAACATGTCCGCCGGGCGCGGCTGGATCGCGCTTGCGCTCGTGGTTTTCGCGTCCTGGCGTCCGTGGCGGATCGTGGCCGGCGGCTATCTCTTCGGTGCCGTCTCCATCAGCCAGCTCTACGCGCAGAGCAACGGCATCAACGTGCCGTCGCAGCTGCTGTCGGCTCTTCCCTACCTTGCAACGATCGTCGTCCTCGTGCTCATCTCGCAGAACCGCCGGATGACGATGATCAATACGCCGGCGTCGCTCGGCAAGCCCTTCGTGCCCGATCGCTGACCCGATCGGCCGCAGATATCTGTTCGACAACATGAGAGGTCCAAAATGAAGAAACTTATCCTCGCTCTCGTCGCCACGACGGCGGCCATTGGGTTTGCCGCGTCGGCAAGCGCCCAGGAAAAGGCCAAGATCTGCTTCGTCTATGTCGGTTCGAAGTCGGACGGCGGCTGGACGCAGGCGCACGAGCTCGGCCGTCAGGAACTCGAAAAGGCGCTCGGCGACAAGATCGAAACGCAGTTCCTCGAAAACGTGCCGGAAGGCCCGGATGCGGAACGCGCGATCGAGCGCCTGTCCCGCTCCGGCTGCGGGCTGATCTTCACCACCTCGTTCGGCTTCATGGATGCGACCGCCAAGGTTGCTGCCAAATTCCCGAAAGTGATGTACGAGCATGCGACCGGCTACAAGACGGCGCCGAATGTCTCGACCTATAACAGCCGCTTCTACGAAGGCCGCTACATCCAGGGCCAGATTGCGGCCAAGATCTCCGAGAAGGGCGTTGCCGGCTACATTGCCTCCTTCCCGATCCCGGAAGTGGTCATGGGCATCGACGCCTTCGTGATCGGCGCGCGTTCGGTGAACCCGGACTTCAAGATCAAGGTCGTCTGGGCAAACACCTGGTTCGACCCGGGCAAAGAGGCCGATGCCGCCAAGGCGCTGATCGACCAGGGCGTCGATGTGCTGACCCAGCACACCGATACGACCGCTCCGATGCAGGTTGCCGCCGAGCGTGGCATCAAGGCGTTCGGCCAGGCATCCGACATGATTGCCGCCGGGCCGAAGACGCAGCTGACCGCGATCAAGGACACCTGGGGTGCGTATTACATCAAGCGCACGCAGGCCTTCCTCGATGGCAAGTGGACGAGCGTGACCAGCTGGGACGGGCTGAAGGACGGCATCCTGACGATGGCGCCCTACACCAACATGCCGGACGATGTGAAGGCGATGGCAGAGGCAACGCAGAAGAAGATCGAATCGGGCGAGCTCAAGCCGTTCTCAGGCCCGCTGAAGAAGCAGGACGGAAGCGTCTGGCTCAAGGAAGGCGAGACCGCCGACGACGGAACGCTGCTCGGCCTGAACTTCTATGTCGAAGGCGTGGACGACAAACTGCCGCAATAAGGGCAGGGCACGTCCGCCGAGGACACCATTCGACCATATCAGCGCAGGGCCGTGTCACACGGCCCTGCGTTTTTAAGCGCCGTGTTGACAAGCGCAGCGTTTTTCCGACATTGCTTTTGAATTCCATTCTGCCTGAGAATGAAACGAAAATTCTACCTGTCTCCAAGACACCGATATTGTCATATGATATGATTTTTCCGTCGTCCGGGAGGAACGTGGCGATGGAACGCGTATCGAGTCCGACGAGGGGGAAGCATGAAAAAGGGTCCGCTGGAGACACTGATAACCGGCGTCGATACGCGCACGAGCCATTCGCAGGTGGTCGACGTGCTCGGCCGCGCGATCATCTCGGGGGAATTTCCGGTCGGCACCATTCTGCCTGGCGACCAGGATCTGGCGATGCGCTTCAAGGTGTCCCGAACGGTTCTTCGCGAGGCCATGAAGACGCTGGCTGCCAAGGGCCTGATCGTTCCGCGGGCGCGCATCGGCACGCGGGTCACGGCGCGCAACCAGTGGAATCTCTTCGACAGCGATATCCTGACCTGGCATTTCCACAACGGGATCGACGAGGATTTTCTGACGCATATCAGCGAGGTGCGCATGGCCTTCGAGCCGCATGCGGCGGCGCTGGCCGCGATCCACGCGACGGAAGCCGAGATCAGCCACATGATGCGGCTCGCGGTCGCCATGGGCGATCCGGCGCATACGCCCGAATCGCTGGCCGTTGCCGACCTTCGCTTTCATCTCGCCGTGGCCGAGGCTTCGGCCAATCCTTTCATGCGCAGCGTCGGCAGCCTGATCGAGGCGGCGCTTGTCGGCATCTTCAAGCTGAGTTCGCCGGCCGCAGATCGCGAGGGGATCGAAGATGTCTCGCGCAACCACATCCGCATCGTCGAGCAGATCAGCCGAAGAGACGAGGCCGGGGCAAGAGCGGCCATGGAAGTGGTGATCCGGGTAGGTCGCGCACGGGTTCGCGTGGCCATGGACGACGTGCCGCAGACGGTCGCCGGCTGACAATCCACGGCCCGTTCCTGCAAGAATGGTGAAACTTGGCCGATCTCGCCTTGCTGCATTGCGCGGTTCCGCCTATTTCATGAAAACGATGAAATCGCGCGCCCTCAAACCTGCAGGGCGTGGAGCATCGGTTTTCGAGGATCCATGTCCGAACTGCTGGTTATTTTCGTCCTTCTCCTGATCAACGCCTTCTTTGCCATGTCGGAAATGGCGCTCGTGTCGGTCAGCCGTCCGCTCCTGCGGCAAATGGCCCGGCAAGGAAACGTTCGGGCGGAGATGGCGCTCAATCTGGCGGAAGACCCGGGCAAGTTCCTATCCACCGTCCAGGTCGGCATCACGCTCGTGGGAACGCTCGCCGGTGCCTACGGTGGCGCAACGATCGCCGACAAGCTCGCACCGGTCCTCAACGACATCAGCTGGATCAATCCCTACGGCAGCACCGTCTCGGTGGCGGTGGTCGTCACGCTCATCACCTATCTCTCGGTCGTCATCGGCGAGCTTATTCCCAAACAGCTGGCGCTGCGCAATTCCGAGGGCATCGCCATGTTCGTGGCGCGGCCGATGTCGGTCCTCTCCAAGGTGGTCTCACCCGTTGTCTATCTGTTCGAAGGCTCGGCAAAGGTCTTCATGCGCGTCTTCGGCGTCAGCAGCAACAAGGACGCGGTGACGGAAGAAGAGGTCCAGGCGATCATGGCCGAGGGCGTCGAAAGCGGCGCGATCGAGAAATCCGAGCATGAGATGCTCCGCCGGATCATCCGGCTTGGAGATCGCAACGTCAAATCGATCATGACCCACCGGACCGAGGTGAGCTTCATCGATGCCAACGACACGCTGGAAGCGGTGCGCGCGAAGATCGAGCAGACGTCGCACTCCCGCTATCCGGTCATGGACACAGCGACGGGCGAGATCCTCGGCGCCGTGCTCGTGAAGGAGGTCCTGAACGTCGGCGGACGCGGCGCTTTCGACATCAGGGTGTTCGTCAAGGAACTCCACGCGCTGCCGGAAACGGCGTCCTGCCTGAAGGCCCTGGAGGCCTTCAAGTCTTCCCGCATCAACATGGCCATGATCGTCGACGAGTACGGCAGCATTGAAGGCATCATCACTATCGCCGACATTCTCGAGGCGATCGTCGGCGTGCTGCCCTCGAATTACGACGACATCGAACATGCGTTGATCCGCCAGCGCGATGACGGATCCTACCTTGTGGACGGCCGGACGCCGATCGACGAGATCCATCTCACCATCGGCATTGATGAAATCGATTCGGATGGAAGCTATGAGACGATCGCCGGGTTTCTTGTTCAGGAACTGCGAAAATCTCCGGAGGAGGGCGATGTCGCAGAAGCGTTCGGCTACCGGTTTGAAGTGGTCGACATGGACAGTCGGCGTATCGACAAGATCCTCGTGTCGAAACTGGACGTTGCCCCGCCCGAACGGTGAGGGCCGAGGTCGGGCCCGGCATGGTCGCCCCGTCCGCCAAACGCGAGTGCCAAACAACAAAAAGGTCGGGGCGTGCCCGACCTTTCGTTCTCAGAGTTCTTGTAACCTGCTAGTTCATCCGTAGTCAGATCACCTGACACTGAGTATCTGCTGGAACAGTAAATACAGTGTTAACGCGTAAGTCTTGCGCCACGCTGGAGAGAATTCACTTTTCCTGAACCGAGATGCCGCTTTCGCCGATCTTCAGTTCGACGCCCTCAGGTTCCTTTTCCCGGTCGTAGATGTAGACGCCCATGACGATGACAAGGACGACCAAGGCGCCCAGAAGGGCGTAAAGTCCGTTTCGGTTCATGCTGATATCCCCTTCGTTACCGATACTTACCGACGCCGGACATAGGGCGGACACGCGATTTGAAAAGATCCGGCAGGGCGGGGAACCACGATCGCTCATGCATGTCGCCCGAACGTGTGCAGCGGCTTCGGGAAACGACATGCATCACAACACGACCTTAAAGCGCGTTGCGTGAATCCTTTTTCACGCAACGCATTTTAGAGAAGGGGGACGTCGCGGAGCATGAACACCGTGCAGGCAGATCCCGCCTCGGTCTCGTGCGCCTCCGGCGGCCGGACGATCAGGGCATCGGCGCGCGCAAAGATCTGCATCATCGAGGAATCCTGTCGCTCGAAGGGGGTGGCCGACATGCGCCCGTCCGGCAGACGGTCGAGTTTCGCGCGGATATAATCCTGGCGCTTGTCATTGGCTGAAAGCGCCTTCGTGGTGATCGCGGTGGAGAGACGGTTTCGTTCGGGCAGGTGGCCGAGGGCAAGAACCAGCGGCTCCAGAAACAGGAAGCCGCAGACGAGGCTGGAGACCGGATTGCCGGGCAGGCCGAGCACCTGCATCTCGCCAAGGCGGCCGACCATCAGCGGCTTGCCGGGCCGCATCGCGATCCGCCAGAAGTCGAGCTCCATGCCGGCGCCGACGAGGGTCGACTGCACGAGGTCGTGATCGCCGACGGAGGCGCCACCCAGCGTCACGAGAACGTCCGCACCTCCGCTCCGCGCCGCCGCAAGCTTTTCCTCGATGCTCGAGCGTCGGTCCGGTGCGATGCCGAGATCGATCACCTCCGCGCCGTTCTCACGCGCGATGGCAGCAATGCCGAGCGTGTTCGACGCGATGATCTGGTCGGGACCAGGCGTGCTTCCCGGCGGCAGCAGTTCATCTCCGGTCGCGAGGATGGCAACGCGCACGCGCCGGTAGACGGGCAGCCTGTCATGGTTCATGCCCGCCGCAACCGTGAGGCGGCCGGAATCGAGGCGCTCGCCGGCCTGCAGCACGACGTCGCCCTCGTGGAAATCCTGCCCCTTCGGGCGGATATGGCGACCCTTTGCCGGCACGAAGCGGGTCCGGATACGGCTGCCCTCCAGCCTTTCCGCATCTTCCTGGATCAGAACCGTGTCGGCGCCCTGGGGAACAGGTGCGCCGGTAAAGATGCGCACGGCCTGTCCTTCAAGGACGGTCCCCGAAAAGCGGCTGCCGGCGGCGGACTCCCCGATGACGGTCAGGTGGGTGTCCAACTCTGCGATGTCGGCGCTGCGCAGCGCGTATCCGTCCATCGCGGACGAATCGAAGGGGGGGTGCGTGATCCGGGACGCGACGTCCTGCGCCAGCACGCGCCCTTGTGCGTCTGCAATGGCGACCCACTCGGTTCCGGTCACCGGGCGCGCGGCCGACAGCAGGCGGTGAAGCGCCGTCTCGACGGGAAGCAGGCTCATGCGGCGCCCGTCTCGTCGCGACCACGGATATAATCACCGGAACGTCCGCCGGATTTCTTCAAAAGCTGGATACCGCCGATCTCCATCTCGCGATCGACGGCTTTCGCCATGTCGTAGATCGTCAGGCAGGCGATGCTTGCCGCCGTCAGCGCTTCCATCTCCACGCCGGTGCGGCCGTTGAGCTTGGCCAGCGTTTCGACGCGCAGGCCGGGCAGGGTTTCGTCGGGACGGATGTCGACGGAGACCTTGCTGAGCATCAGCGGATGGCAAAGCGGAATGAGATTTGCCGTCTGCTTGGCCGCCATGATGCCGGCCAGCCGCGCCGTCCCGATGACGTCGCCTTTCTTGGCGTCGCCGGCCAGGATGATGCGCAGCGTCTCCGGCTGCATGCGGACATAGCCTTCGGCCACGGCGATGCGGACGGTCTCGCTCTTGTCGCCGACATCGACCATGCTGGCCTCGCCGGTTTCGCCGAGATGAGTGAGCGGCGTTCCGGACATCACTCGGCTGCCTGCCGTGTCGCCTCGGACAGCAGGCGCCGTGTGGCCGCGGCCACGTCGTCCTGCCGCATGAGGCTCTCGCCCACGAGGAACGTGCCGATTCCCACCGCCTTCAGCCGCGCGCAATCGAGCGGGGTGAAGATGCCGCTCTCGCCGACGAGATGCCGGTCGTCCGGTACCATGGGCGCAAGCCGCTCGGAGACTGCAAGGTCTACGTCAAAGGTCTTCAGGTTGCGGTTGTTGATGCCGAGGAGGGGCGACGACAGCCGCAGGGCGCGCTCCATCTCCGGTTCGTCATGCACTTCGACGAGCACATCCATGCCGAGGTCGAACGCGCAGTCCTCCAGACGTTGCGCGTCGTCATCGGTGAGCGACGCCATGATGAGGAGGATGCAGTCGGCACCCCAGGCGCGGGCCTCATGCACCTGATAGGTCTCGAACATGAAATCCTTGCGGAGTGCCGGCAGGGCGCAGGCGGCGCGCGCGGCGGTGAGAAAGTCGGGTGCGCCCTGAAAGCTCGGACCGTCCGTCAGAACCGACAGACAGGCAGCCCCGCCGTCCTCATAGGCCTTTGCAAGCGCGGGCGGATCGAAATCGGGCCGGATCAGGCCCTTGCTGGGGCTGGCCTTCTTGATCTCGGCGATCAGACCGAACCGGCCGGCGGCCCGCTTCGCCTCGAGCGCCTTGAGGAAGCCACGCGGGGCTTCCTGGCCGGAGATCAGGGCTTTGAGGTCGTCGAGCGGGACGCGTGCCTTTGCGGCGGCGATTTCCTCACGCTTGTAGACTTCGATGCGGTGCAGAATGTCGCTCATGTCAGGTCTCCACCGTGTTGGAGACGCGCACGAGCGCCTCGAGCGCCGCCCGTGCCGCGCCAGTCTCGAGCGCTTCCCGCGCCATCGCCATCCCTTCGGTCAACGATCCGGCACGACCGGAGATGACCAGCGCGGCAGCGGCATTGGCAAGCGAGATGTCGCGATAGGGCGTGACATCGCCGGCGAGGACGCCGGACAGCGCCTTTGCATTGTGCGCGCCGTCGCCGCCCTTGAGAGCGGCAAGATCGACGGTCGGGAGACCGAAATCGGCGGGGGTGAGGTCGAAGGTGCGAATCGTACCGTTCTCGATTGCCGCAACATGGGTCGTGCCGGTCGTGGTGATTTCGTCCAGACCTTCGCCATGGACCACCCAGACACTGACGGATCCGAGATCGCGCAGCACCTCGGCCACGGGCACCACCCAATGCGGCGAGAAGACGCCGACGAGCTGCCGTCCGACGCTGGCGGGATTGGAGAGCGGGCCGAGCAGGTTGAAGATCGTGCGGGTGCCGAGTTCGACCCGGGTGGGGCCGACATGGCGCATGGCCGAATGGTGCTGCTGCGCGAACATGAACCCCACGCCGGCATCGCGGATGCAACGAGCGATCACGTCGGGCGCGATATCCAGCTTGACGCCGAGACAGGACAGCGCATCGGCCGTTCCGGATTTGGAGCTCAGCGCGCGGTTGCCGTGCTTGGCGACGGGAACGCCGGCACCCGCCACGATCAGAGCGGCAAGGGTCGAGATATTGTAGGTCCCGGCGCCGTCTCCGCCGGTGCCGACGATGTCGATCGCATCCGCCGGTGCATCCACGGTCAGCATCCGGGCGCGCATGGCGCCGACCGCACCGACGATCTCATCGACCGTTTCTCCGCGCACACGGAGCGCCATCAGGAAGCCGCCGATCTGCGAGGGTGTTGCCGCGCCGGACATGATGATTTCGAAGGCGGCGCGCGCGTCGTCCCGGTCAAGCGCCTGACCGAGCGCCACCTTGGCGATGAAGGGTTTGAGATCCGCCATCCGTGCCCGCCTACCGCTGCGCCAGCGACGCTTCCGCCAGCTGCTGGTTGATCGAAACGCCGTAGCGGGTCTGCAGCTCGGTGACCATCTGGTCGAGGATATCGTCACCGCTTGCCTGGGCGATGGCATCCACCTGACGGTTGTCCTGGTCCAGCGCATCGCCTGTGCTGTTCTCGACGCTCGTGACCTTGAGCAGGATCTGGCCTTCGCCATCCGTGCCGGCGGCGTTTGCCACAAGGCCGTTGGGGCCACCAAAGGCTGCGGTGACGGCAGCCGGCGACAGGGCGGCATCCTGTGCGGTGCGCCGCAGGCCCGTCTTGGTCTCCACGGCGATGCCGAGTTCCGTCGCGATGGTCTGCAGGGTTTCCCCCTTCTCGACACGCGCCTTCAGTTCGGCTGCGCGCTTTGCCAGTTCGGCACGCTGCTGCTCGGCTGTCCAGTCGGCCACGACCTTCTCGCGCGATTCGTCCAGCGTCCGGTCCCGTGCCGGCATCACATCGTCGACTTCGAACCAGACATACCCATCCCGGCCGAGGTTGATCGGCAGGGCATCGGCGCCGGGATCCGTCTTGAACACCTCGGCCAGCAATTCCTGCGGCTGCGGCAGATCGGCGATCTTCTCGCCTTGTGCGTCGTTGCCGCGCGCGTCGACGGCGGGAATGGAGACGGCTTTCAGATTGCTTTCCGTGGCGGCATCCTGAAGCGTCGCGCCGGAAACGCGGGCATCCTCGAACTTGTCGTGAATGGCGGTGATCTCGTTGCTCGCATTGGCCAGCGCCACCTCCTGGCGGAGCTCTTCCTTGACCTCGTCGAACGACCGGGTGACGGCCGGGCGGAGATTTGTGACGCGCAGGATAACCGGACCGAAGGCGCCATCGACAACCGGCGTCGTGCCGCCATCCGTGGCCACGGCAAAGGCGGCATCGCCCAGCTTTCCATCCGGCATCCGCTCGCGCGTGAAATCGCCGAGGAGGACGTCGCCGGATGTCTTGCCCTGTTCGGACACCAGCGTATCGAAGGTCGTGCCGGAACCGAGCTTTGCCGCCGCGGCATCGGCATCCGCGCGGCTGGCGAAGGTCAGCTGCTCGACGGTGCGCGTTTCCGGCGTGCTGAAGCTTGCCTTGCGCTTCTCGTAGTCGGCGCGCAGTTCCTCGTCGGTGACGGCGGCCGGATTGGCGATGTCAGACGGTTCCAGCTTGACGTAGGAGATCTTCCGCATTTCGGGTGCGCGGTACTCGGCCTTGTGCTCTTCGAACCAGGGCGCCAGCACGTCGTCGGCCGGGGCCTTGATCGGGTCGACATTGGCGTTGGAGAGCAGGAGGTAATCGATCGAGCGGGTCTCGTTCTGGTAGGTCTTGAGCGCATCTGTGAGAACGGACGGGGCCTTGAAGCCATCCGAAAGAGCCTCGACCACCTGCGACCGCACGGCGACCTGGCTGCGGTTCGTGATGTAGTCGACCTCGCGAAGCCCGGCATTGCGGAGCACGCTGGAAAAGATGGTGCGATCGAACTGGCCGTTGACGGCGCGGAACGCAGGATCCTGGCTGATCAGCGTCGCCAGACGATCCTGCGACAGGCCGAGGTTCATGTCGCTCGACAGCTGGTCGAGCGTCGCGCCCGCAACGAGCTGCGAGTAGACCTGGGCTTCGACGCCGAAGGCGCGGGCCTGATCGCGCGACAGGCGCGTGCCGAACTGGCGCGAGAGCTGGGCCAGCTGCCGCTCATAGGCGAGCCGGAAGTCGGCGGGAGAGACCTTGACGTCGCCGACCGTCACCACCGAGGTGGCGGCGCTCGGTGCGATCGTGGACGAAACGCCCCACACGGCGAACGAGGCGACGAGAATGATCAACAGGCCTTTGACGACCCAGGTCTGGGCGCCTCTCCTCAGCATTTCCAACATTAGACTGCGCACCTCAACCGAAAAAACACGCGTTCGCCCCGTGGCAAACCGTGTCGTTCCTTACTGCATAAATTTCGAAATCGGAATCAATTTAAGGAGAAATCGCAAAGGGCGCGGAACGATCCTGACGGTCACTCCGCGGCGCGCCGGGCGGGTCGAACGAGTTCGTTGCGGATGAAGGCGTCATAGCAGGGCGTGAGGCCGATTTGCGTGTGCGTCGGACTTAGGGCCGGCCTGTAGAGTTCGAGGAGGCGCGTCTGCGTTGGCGTGGCCGGACATGTCGGCATCAGGGCAAGATCCACGGCGCGGATCGCAGCCTCTTCCGCAGCGCCCGGCGGCGGGACGGCGCGTGTTGGGTCGGCGCCCACGGCGATGGCGCGCGGCGCCTGTCGGTCCATCAGCCACGGGAACGGGTTGACGAAATCGATCGACATGACCGTCTCGAATCGAACGTCGTCGCGGGCCTCCAGGGCCAGAACGGCGGAGATCGCGCGGTCGGCGTTTTCAAGCCAGGCCCACTGGAAGTCGAAGTCGCTGAACAGGAGGACGGAGAACGGCTCGCCGGCGGCCGCCAGCGCATCGAAAGCCTTGCGGTTCTCGACGAACATCGCCTCCATCAATCGGGCGCGTGCCGCGAACTCCGGCCGGATGGCGAAGGCGCCGAGCGTGCGCAGGTTCCGATGCTCGAGAGGCACGGTCCCCAGCATGCCGACCATGGCGCGGCTCGCTTTCTGCACGACGAAAAGCGCTGGCGGGATGACCACGGCGAGCGCGAGCACGGCAACGACGCCCGAGCGCACCGTGTTTCCATGGTCACGGTGCTGATCGAGAACGACCGACAAGACGAGCGGGAAAAGGAAGATCAGCGGCTGGCTGCCGGTGTTCTGGCTTTCGAAGAACAGGCCGGCGAGGAGGAAGGCGGAAATCCATACGAAGGGAAGATCGAGGAGGGCAGCGATCGTCCTGGTCGAAGGGTGGCGCGCGACAGCCTGCAGCCTTTCGCGGACGAGGGGGAGATTGCCGAGGAGAAGCGCAAGGCAGAGGCCGGCGGTTGCAAGCGAGATGCCGATGTTCATCGACGCGGCGCGCAGCAGGCGCGGCAGCAGCGTTTCGTCGTTGAGACGCAGGAGCGCGAGGATGTCGTCCAGATAGGCAGACACGATGCCGGTTGCGCCTTCGAGAAGGATGAGCACGGCGGCGAAGATGCCGGCGGCCATCAGGGCAGACGTCAGGCGGAGCCGCCCCGCAAGGAGTGCCATCGTGCACATGAGCGCACCGGCGATGATGCCGGTGATCTTCGTGAAAAACAGGGCAAGCATGGCGACTGCCACAAGGCCACAGAGTTTTCGGCCGTTCGAAACGAACACCAGGCCTGCCGACAAAACGTAGAGAAGCTGGCAGACCTGTCGGTTGTAGATGCCGAAGCCCTCGGCGCCGGGGTAGGGGTAAAAGTTGCCGATGTTGAAGGGCAAGAGGGCGTAGAGAAGGAATGGGACCAGCAGGGCAAAGGCGAGCGCGGTCGAGCGGCGTTGAACGTCCAGAAGCACCACGGCCATCAGGGGCGCGGTGACGACGAGAAGCGACCAGGCGGAGACGAGCAGGGGGTGTCCCTGCGGAAAGACACGGTTCAGGCCGGCGAAGAGATAGTAGCCGAGGGCGCCGACCGGCGCGAAGAAATCGACGGAGGGCATCTGCCCGCCGGCTATCCGGTTGGTCACGTCGAGATAGATGTAGAGATCCCACATCATCGCGCCCATCAGCTGGGGGATGGTGGTCACAAGGGCGAGGGGCAGCAGCAGCAGAACTGCGACGAGGGTGAGGAGAGGCGCCAGCCGCTTCAGGCGAACGCGGAGGCCGTCCGGCGCTGCGAGCATTTCATTCGCGACGGATGCCATGGATCGCCTCAACGCGGCTGAGTTGTCGAACTATCCTGCTTATCGCATCGCGATCTTTTCATCGCGTTAACGGACCGCCGTGCCAAAGTCCGCCCCGGCCGCGTGCCAGACCCGCGTCTCGCACGGCTTGCAAATCGGCTTCGCGAATCCCGACCTTTTGTACTATGAGGCAGACGATCTGTCCGGCGCCCGGCCGGACGAGACAGGAGACATTGATGAGCCAGATCCCCGACACCCAAGCCCGCTCCTGTCTTGCCGTCGTTCTTGCCGCCGGCGAGAGCACCCGGATGAAGTCGTCCGTGTCCAAGGTGCTTCATCCCGTTGCGGGGCGCCCGATGATCGCGCATGTGATGGAGGCGCTTGCCGGCGCCGACATCGAGGCGGCTGCTCTGGTCGTCGGTCGCGATGCCGATGCGGTCGCCGCTGCGGCGCGCCGGGCGGATCTGCCTGTCAGCACCCATCTGCAGACACAGCGTCTGGGAACGGGGCATGCGGTGCTCGCGGCGCGCGAGGCGATCGCGAAGGGCTATGATGACGTCATTGTCGTTTTCGGCGACACGCCGCTGATCACGGCCGGCCCGCTCAAGGCGGCGCGCGCGCGTCTCGCAGCCGGCGACGATGTCGTCGTCATCGGCTTTCGCACGGAGCGGCCAACGGGCTATGGTCGCCTCATCATCGAGAACGACGCGCTGCTGGCGATCCGCGAGGAAAAGGACGCGTCCGAAGCCGAGCGCGCCATCACCTATTGCAATGGCGGTCTCATGGCGATCAACGGTCGGCGGGCCCTCGCGTTTCTCGATGCCATCGGCAACGACAATGCCAAGGGCGAATACTACCTGACGGACGTGGTGGAAGTCGCCCGGGCAGCCGGGGGCAAGACGATCGCGATCGAAGCGCCTGAAACCGAACTCATGGGGTGCAACAATCGCGCGGAACTCGCTGCGATCGAGGCGGCGTGGCAGGCGCGCCGGCGCCACGCACTGATGATCTCGGGCGTCTCGATGATTGCGCCGGAAACCGTGTTTCTGTCCTACGATACCGAACTCGAACAAGATGTGCTCGTCGAGCCCAATGTCGTCTTCGGCCCGGGCGTCACCGTGGAGCGCGATGCCGTCATCCACGCTTTTTCGCATCTTGAAGGGGCACATGTCGCGGCCGGGGCCAACGTCGGGCCCTTCGCCCGCCTTCGCCCGGGCGCGCATCTCGGCCCGAACGCCAAGGTCGGGAATTTCTGCGAGATCAAGAAGTCGGACATCGGCGCGGGGGCCAAGGTGAGCCACCTGACCTATATCGGCGATGCCGTCATCGGCCCGGAAGCCAATATCGGCGCCGGAACCGTCACCTGCAATTATGACGGCGTGAACAAGCACGTCACCCGCATCGGCGCAAAGGCGTTCATCGGCTCCAACGCCTCCCTGGTGGCGCCCGTCACCATCGGCGACGGCGCCCTGATCGCATCCGGCAGCGTCATCACCGACGATGTGCCTGACGATGCTGCCGCATTCGGTCGGGCCCGCCAGGCCAACAAGCCGGGCCACGCCAAAGTGCTGCGCGAGCGGTATCTCGCGGAAAAGGCGGCAAGAAAGCCCAAGGCCTGAGCGCACCTCCCGCGCGGTGCCGCATTACCGGCTGACACCGAAAGTGACGGTGGGTCGGTTGCTCGCTTTGAAAAAAACAGTAGTCAGCTTAGTCCATAAGGTCTGGGGCTAACAGGATCGGAGAAAGTCATGTGCGGCATCGTCGGCATCGTCGGAGCGCGTCCCGTATCGGAGAGGCTGGTCGATGCGCTCAAGCGGCTCGAATACCGCGGCTATGATTCCGCCGGCGTCGCCACGATCCACCAAGGGCAGCTCGATCGGCGCAGGGCCGAAGGCAAGCTGTTCAACCTGGAGACAAGGCTGGCCGGCGATCCGCTTCCCGGCGCGATCGGCATCGCCCACACGCGCTGGGCGACACACGGCGCGCCGACGGAAAACAACGCCCATCCGCATTTCACCGACGGCGTGGCCGTCGTGCACAACGGCATCATCGAGAATTTCTCCGAGATCAAGGACGGGCTGGTCGCCGCAGGCGCGACGTTCTCGACCCAGACGGACACCGAAGTCGTTGCGCAGTTGCTCGCCAAGCTGCGCCGGGACGGGCTCGATGCACGGCAGGCCATGCAGGCCATGTTGCGGTCCGTCACCGGTGCCTATGCGCTTGCCGTCCTGTTTGCCGATACGCCGAACACGATTCTTGCGGCCCGGTCCGGCCCGCCGCTGGCTGTCGGTTACGGGCGGGACGAGATGTTTCTCGGCTCGGATGCCATTGCCTTGGCGCCGTTTACGAACGAGATCACGTATCTCAACGATGGCGACTGGGCGGTGCTGACCGCGGATGGCGTCGAGATCCTCGACCATGACGGCCGGCACGTGACGCGGCCCCGCCAGGTGTCGATCGCCGCTGCCTACATGGTCGACAAGGGCAATCACCGGCACTTCATGGAGAAGGAGATCTACGAGCAGCCGGAGGTCATTTCCCATGCGCTCGGGCACTATGTCGATTTCACCGAGAACCGCGTGAGCGTGGCGGCGTCGGCGATCGATTTCGAGCGCATCCCGAGCCTTGCCATCGCAGCCTGCGGTACGGCCTATCTGGCCGGGCTTATCGGCAAATACTGGTTCGAGCGCTATGCCCGGCTTCCCGTCGAAATCGACGTCGCTTCCGAATTCCGCTATCGGGACATCCCCCTCTCGTCCGACGCGGCGGCGCTGTTCATCTCGCAATCCGGCGAGACGGCCGACACGCTCGCTTCGCTCCGCTACTGCAGGGATCTGGGCCTCACGATCGGGGCGGTCGTCAACGCGCGCGAATCGACCATTGCACGCTCGTCCGATGCCGTCTTTCCGATCCTGGCTGGCCCGGAGATCGGCGTCGCCTCCACGAAGGCCTTTACCTGCCAGCTTGCGGTCCTCGCAGCGCTCGCCGTCGGTGCAGGTCGGGCTCGGGGAACGATTTCCGCCGAGGAGGAGCGCGTTCTCGTCCGGCATCTCGTCGAAATGCCGCGGATCATGGCGCAGGTGCTGAACACGATTCAGCCGAAGATGGAAAGCCTCGCGCGCGATCTCTCCAAGTGCCGGGACGTCTTGTACCTCGGCCGCGGCACGAGCTTTCCCCTCGCCATGGAGGGCGCGCTCAAGCTCAAGGAAATTTCCTACATCCACGCCGAGGGCTATGCTGCCGGCGAATTGAAGCATGGGCCCATTGCCCTGATCGACGAGAACATGCCCGTGATCGTGATCGCGCCGCATGACCGCTTCTTCGAGAAAACCATCTCGAACATGCAGGAGGTCGCCGCGCGCGGCGGGAGGATCATCTTCATCACCGACGAGCGGGGTGCCAGCGCCTCGAAGCTGGAGACGATGAGCACGATCGTGCTGCCGAACGTCGACGAGCTGATATCGCCGATGATCTTCTCGCTGCCGATCCAGCTTCTGGCCTATCACACGGCGGTCTTCATGGGCACAGACGTCGATCAGCCGCGGAACCTGGCGAAGTCCGTGACGGTCGAATAGTCCGGCCAAGACGCGGTCGCAGCACGCCGTGCTGCACTGCGGCTTTTGCCATTGTCCGCTTGGCCGCAACGCCATATCATCATGGCGTGGCGGCATCTCGGCGTCGATGGAATCAGCATGACGGAAGCTCAGACGCGTATCTCCCTTGCGACCCGGCTGCGGAACAACTTCCTGGCCGGGCTTGTCATCTGCGCGCCGATCGCCATTACCCTGTGGCTGACCTGGAGCTTTGTGCGCTGGGCCGACAGCTGGGTGAAGCCCTATATTCCGGCCCGGTACAATCCGGACAGCTACCTGAACTTCGCGGTTCCAGGCTTCGGCCTGCTCATCGCGCTGATCATGATCACCATCATCGGTTTCCTCGGCAAGAATCTGATCGGACGTTCGATCGTCAATGTCGGCGAGCAGGTGCTCAACCGCACGCCGCTCGTGCGCGGGCTCTACAAGAGCCTGAAGCAAATCTTCGAAACCGTTCTCAAGGAGCAGGGCACGCCGTTCAACAAGGCGGCCCTGATCGAGTATCCGAGCGCGGGTCTCTGGTCGCTGGTCTTCATCTCCACCGATGCGAAGGGCGAAATCGCCTCGAAATTCGATGCGATGGGGCGCGATATGGTGGCCTGCTTCATGCCGCCGACCCCCGTGCCGACGGCCGGTTTTCTTGTCTTCGTGCAGCGGGACAAGATCGTACCCCTCGACATGAGCGCCGAGGATGCCGCCAAGCTCGTGATCTCGGTCGGTCTGGTCACGCCACCGGAAGGTGGGCCGGTGGCCGCGCCGGCGCGCAAGGGCCGCAAGGTCGCCGAGCCCGTCCCCGTCGTCATCGAGCCCTGAGCGTCAGCCCGCCCGGAGAAAGCGGATCGCCTCGTCGCGGCGGTGAAGGTACAAGAGCGTGCGGAGCGCTTGGCCGCGCGGCGTCGTGAGGTCCGGATCGCGCTCGATCACGTAGGCGGCATCCTTTCGGGCAATCTCCAGGAGATCGGCATGCGCCTCGAGGCTGGCGATACGAAAGCCGGGCGTTCCCGATTGTCGGGTGCCGAGCAGCTCGCCTTCGCCGCGCAGTTTCAGATCCTCTTCGGCAATCACGAAGCCGTCCTCCGTATCGCGCAGGATCGACAGGCGGGAATGCGCCGTCAGGCTGAGCGGTCCCTTGTAGAGCAGGATGCAGCTCGATGCCTCGCTGCCGCGCCCGACGCGCCCGCGCAGCTGGTGGAGCTGCGCAAGCCCGAAACGCTCGGCATGCTCGATGACCATGATGGTCGCGTCGGGCACATCGACGCCGACTTCAACAACCGTGGTGGCGACGAGCAGCCGCGTCTCGCCGTTCTTGAAGGCGAGCATGGCCGCGTCCTTTTCCGGGCCGGCCATGCGACCATGGATCAGCCCGGCGACCGGACCGAGGCGGGCGACGAGAATCCGGAAACGCTCATCCGCGGACATGAGATCGGACAGTTCGGACTCCTCGACCAGCGGGCAGATCCAGTAGATCTTCTTGCCGTCCGCGATCGCCGCACGCAGGCGCTCGACGATGTCGTCCAGGCGCTCCGTCGGCAGCGTCACCGTCTGGATCGGCTTTCGGCCCGCCGGCTTTTCGGTGAGCTTGGAGACGTCCATATCGCCAAAGGCGGCAAGCACCAGCGTGCGCGGGATCGGCGTCGCGGTCATCACCAGCATATGTGGGGACACGCCCTTTGCCGTCAGTCGCAGACGCTGGTGGACGCCGAAGCGATGTTGTTCGTCGACGACCGCGAGAAGCAGGCGGTGAAACGCGACGGTATCCTGGAAGAGGGCATGGGTGCCGATCACGATGTCCGTTTCACCGGACGCCAGCCGTTCCAGGAGGGCGTCGCGCTCGCGGCTCTTGGTGCGTCCCGTGAGAACGTCGATCCGAACGCCCGCGGGACCTGCAAGGCGGCTGAGGGTGGTAAAATGCTGGCGCGCGAGGATTTCGGTCGGCGCCATCAGGGCTGCCTGTCCACCGGCTTCCACGGCTGCGAGCATCGCCATCAGCGCCACCGCGGTCTTGCCGGAGCCGACATCGCCCTGCAGGAGCCTCAGCATGCGCTCTTCCCGCGCCATGTCGGCCAGGATGTCGGAGACGGCCGCCGTCTGGCTTCCGGTCAAGGAAAAGGGCAGAGCGGAGATGACGGGGCCGCTGAGGGCACCCGTCGCCGCGACGGGCGTCCCCGGGAGGGCACGCAGGCGCTGTCGAACGAGGGAGAGCGACAGTTGTCCGGCCAGAAACTCGTCATAGGCGAGACGGCGTCTTGCCGGTGCGCGAGGATCGATGTCGGCCGCATCGCGTGGCTCGTGCAAAGCGATGAAGGCTTCGCGCGCGGTGAGAAATTCCTGTTTGTCGAGAAGGGATGTGTCCAGCCATTCGGGAAACTGCGGAAGACGGGTCAGGGCCGCTTCGACGGTGCGCCGCAGGGTTTTCGGCGAGAGCCCGGCCGTCAGCCCGTAGACCGGCTCGACAAGCGCCATCGTCTCCGCCTCCGCCTCGCGCACCATCAGGTCGGGATGCACCATGGACGCCCGGCCGTTGAACCAGTCGACCTTGCCCGAGACGATGACCACATCATCGATCGGCAGCTGCTTCTCCAGCCAGTTGCCCTTGACCTTGAAGAAGGTCAGCGCCAGCTCCCCCGTGTCGTCCTGCAGGAAGACGCGGTAGGGCATGGACGAACGTCCGGGCGGAGGAGGCACGTGGCGATCGACCCGGCCCTTGATGGTCACGATGGCGCCAGCCAGCGCGTTGGCAACACCCGGCTGATGACGGCGATCCACGATCGAGTGCGGGGCGTGAAAGAGCAGATCCACCACCCGGCATTCCTCGATGCTCTCCCGGTTGAGAAGCCGGGCAAGAAATTCGCCGACTTTGGGGCCAACGCCGGGAAGCGTATCGAGCGAGGCAAAAAGCGGATCGAGAAGGGCAGGGCGCATCCGGGGAACTTCACTTGACGAAACGGACTTTGGCAAGGCTGACAAGTCGTTGTCCAGCGTTTATAGGAGCGGCGGGACGGCGGCAGCAAGGCGCAATATGTCCATCCCGACCGACGGTCACGAGACCGCACAGACGCCGCAGAAGGGACAGTCCATGACAGGCATCACCCGAACCAGTGCCGATCTCGATCTTCGCCGCCGAAAGATCCTCTTCCGCGCGTGGCATCGCGGCCTGCGCGAGATGGATCTGGTCTTCGGGCAATTCGCGGACAACGAGCTTTCCGACCTGCCGGATGCCGATCTCGACGAGCTGGAGCGCATCATGTCCGAAGAGGACAACGACCTCGTGAAGTGGATTCTGGGCGAGCGCGACCTGCCCGATCATTTCCGCACGCCGCTGTTCGCCCGCATCGCCGCCTACCGACCGGACTTCGAGCCGCAGGCGGCACCGGCGGCCGCAGGACCGACCGAATGATCGACGGATTCGACAAGAAGAAGATTGCCGGCGTTCAGCGCGAGATCACCATCGGTCCTGTGCCGGCCGGTGTCGAGCCCCTGCTGCTCGCCGAGATCGCGCGCGCGGAGGGGCCGGTCGCCTATATCCTGTCCGACGGGCAGCGTCTGGCCGACGTCGAACAGATGCTGGGCTTTGCTGCGCCCGACATCCCCATCCTGACCCTGCCGGGTTGGGACTGTCTGCCCTACGACCGTGTGTCGCCAAGCGCAGACGTGTCGGCCCGGCGCTTGTCGGCGCTGAGCGCGCTGATCGCCCATGCCCGCAAGCCGCATCCCGCCATCGTGCTGGTGACGGTGAATGCGGCGCTGCAGAAGATGGCGCCGAAGGATGTGATCGAGGGGCTCGCCTTCTCCGCACGGCCCGGCGCGAACATCCGCATGGACGATGTCGCCGCGCTTCTGTCGCGGAACGGTTTCGAGCGCGTGGCGACCGTTCGCGAGGTCGGCGAATATGCCGTGCGCGGCGGCATCCTTGATGTGTTCGTTCCCGGCAGCGCGGAACCGGTGCGGCTGGATTTCTTCGGCGACACGCTGGAGACGATTCGCTCCTTCGATCCTGCCAGCCAGCGGACGACCGGGCAGGCGCGATCGCTCGACCTCAACCCCATGAGCGAGGTTTCGCTGACGCCGGAGACGATCAGCCATTTCCGGACGCGCTACCTCGCACTTTTCGGCGCGGCGACACGCGACGATGCCTTGTATCAAGCGGTCTCGGAAGGCCGGCGCTATGCCGGCATGGAGCACTGGCTGCCGCTGTTTTACGACAACCTCGACAGCGTGTTCGACTATCTCCCGGGCTTCCGGATCGTCACGGATCATGTCGTGCGTGAGGCGGCGGCCGAGCGCTCAAAGCTCGTGCACGACTATTATGATGCGCGGCGCGAAACGGGCACGCCGGGCAAAGGCGCGACATCCCAGGGAACACCCTACAAGCCGGTTCCGCCAGAGCAGCTCTATCTCACGGCCGATCAGTTTTCAGCGGCTCTGGCGAGCGCCAACGCCATTCGCCTGTCGCCCTTCTCGGAGCCGGACGGCGAGGGCCGCAAGGTCGTGACCATCGATGCGCGACTCGGCGTGCGGTGGGCGAAGAACGCCAATGAAAGCGCGCCGGAAGGCGAACGCGTCAACGTGTTCGACCAGGCAGTGAAATACATTGCCGACAAGCGTGCCAAGGGCGCCAAGATCCTGGTGACCGGCTGGTCCGAAGGCTCGCTCGACCGTCTGCTGCAGGTGCTTGCCGAGCATGGGCTCGGCAACATCAAACCCGTGGCGTCGTTCGGAGAGGTCGGCAAGCTGAAGTCCGGGGAGGCGGCTGCGGCCGTGCTCAGCCTCGAAAGCGGTTTCGAAAGCGGCGATCTCGTCGTCATCGGCGAGCAGGATATTCTTGGCGACCGCATGGTGCGCCGCTCCAAGCGTCGCAAGCGCGGTGCGGACTTCATCGCCGAAGTGGCCGGGCTTGATGAAGGCTCGATCGTCGTCCACGCCGAACACGGCATCGGTCGGTTCGTCGGTTTGCGGACCATCGAGGCCGCCGGCGCCCCGCATGCCTGCCTGGAGCTCGTCTATGCGGACGACGCCAAGCTCTATCTTCCGGTCGAGAACATCGACCTTCTCTCGCGCTATGGCTCGGAAGGCAGCGATGCCATCCTCGACAAGCTGGGCGGCGTTGCCTGGCAGGCGCGCAAGGCGAAACTGAAGAAGCGTCTGCTGGACATGGCCGGCGGACTAATCCGGATCGCCGCCGAGCGGTTGACCCGGCGCGCGCCGGTGCTGATCACACCGGAGGGCATCTACGACGAGTTCGCGGCGCGCTTCCCCTATGACGAGACCGAGGACCAGATGACCTCGATCGAGGCCGTCCGCGACGACCTCGGTGCCGGCCGTCCGATGGACCGGCTGGTGTGCGGCGACGTGGGCTTCGGAAAGACCGAAGTCGCGTTGCGTGCGGCCTTCATCGCCGCGATGAACGGCGTGCAGGTGGCCGTCGTCGTGCCCACCACGCTTCTCGCCCGCCAGCATTTCAAGTCGTTCACCGAGCGCTTCCGCGGCCTGCCGATCCGGCTGGCCCAGGCCTCGCGGCTCGTCGGCTCCAAGGAACTGGCCTTGACCAAGAAGGAGGTCTCCGAAGGCAAGACCGATATCGTCGTGGGAACGCACGCTCTTCTCGGCAGCGCCATCAATTTCGCCAATCTCGGCCTTCTCATCATCGACGAAGAGCAGCATTTCGGGGTGAAGCACAAGGAACGGCTGAAGGAGCTGAAGTCCGACGTCCACGTGCTGACGCTGTCGGCAACGCCGATCCCGCGGACGCTGCAGCTCGCCTTGACCGGCGTGCGGGAGCTCTCGCTCATCACCACGCCGCCCGTCGATCGCATGGCGGTGCGCACCTTCATCTCGCCGTTCGACGCGCTGGTGATCCGCGAGACGCTGATGCGCGAGCACTATCGCGGTGGCCAGAGCTTCTACGTCTGCCCGCGGCTGGCCGACCTCGAGGATGTGCAGGCCTTCCTGCAGTCCGACGTTCCGGAACTGAAGGTGGCCGTCGCCCATGGTCAGATGCCGGCGACGGAACTCGAGGACATCATGAACGCCTTCTACGAGGGCCGGTATGACGTGCTTCTATCGACAACGATCGTCGAGTCTGGCCTCGACGTTCCTCGCGCCAACACGCTGATCGTGCATCGGGCCGACATGTTCGGTCTGGCGCAGCTGTACCAGCTGCGGGGTCGCGTCGGGCGGTCAAAGGTCCGCGCCTTCGCGCTGTTTACGCTGCCGGTCAACAAGACCCTGACGGGTCCCGCCGAACGGCGCCTGAAGGTCCTGCAGTCTCTCGACACGCTTGGCGCCGGCTTCCAGCTTGCAAGCCACGATCTCGATATCCGCGGTGCCGGTAACCTGCTCGGCGACGAGCAGTCCGGTCACATCAAGGAGGTCGGCTTCGAGCTTTACCAGCAGATGCTGGAAGAGGCCGTGGCGGAACTGAAGGGAGACGACGAGGTGACCGACAGCGGTTGGTCGCCGCAGATCTCCGTCGGAACGCCCGTCATGATCCCGGACGAGTACGTCCCGGACCTGCATCTCCGGCTGATGCTCTACCGGAGGCTCGGAGAGATCACGGAGCTCGCCGATATCGACGCGTTCGGTGCGGAACTCATCGACCGGTTCGGACCGCTGCCGATCGAGGTGCAGCACCTTCTCAAGATCGTCTATGTCAAATCGCTGTGCCGAACGGCAAATGTCGAGAAGCTCGATGCCGGTCCGAAGGGCGTCGTGGTGCACTTTCGCAACCGCGATTTTCCGAACCCGGCCGGTCTTGTCGGCTATATCGCCAAGCAGGGGACGCTCGCCAAGGTTCGACAGGACCAGAGCATCTTTTTCCAGCGCGATTACCCGACGCCGGAGAAACGGCTGGCAGGGGCCGCGATGCTGATGACGCAGCTTGCCGGTATCGCCAAGGGCTAAGAGGGCTGCAAGAGCTAGCAGGGCCGCAAGAGCTAGCAGGAGTTAGAGAAACGGCAGCCTGCGGTCGTTGGTGACCGCACGGCTGCCTCTTTCGTCAGGGCGTCAGTTGATGTTGGCCTGGTTCTTCATTCCGGCGATATCGCGCAGAGCGCCGGTGAGCACCTCGACCGACTGAGCCCCCATCACGGCGTATTTGCTCTCGATGATGAAGCAGGGCACGCCGGTGACGCCCATATCGCGGGCCATGTCGATTTCCGTCTTCACGTCTGCGGTGTCCGCATCGGATGCGAAGAGGGCGGTGACGACGGCGCGATCGAGCCCGCCGGCTTCGGCGATGTCGATCAGCGTTTCGCGATCGCCGACGTTGCGGCCCTCCGCGAAATTCGCCCTGAACAGGCCGGACACGACATTCGCCTGCACATCGGCGCCCTCGGCCTGCGCCCAGCGGATGAGCCTGTGGGCATCCAGCGTGTTCGGCGAGACGGTCACGGCGTCAAAGTCGAAAACCACGCCGTCGGCATGGCCGAGCGCCGTGAGCGTCTGATGCGCCCGAGCCACGGCTTCGGGTCCACCGAGCTTGGCCGCGAGATGCGCCTTGTGATCGACGCCCTCCGGCGGCAGATCGGGATTGAGCTGATAGGGACGCCAGTTGACGGTGACCAGGATCTCGCTCGCCAGCTCCGCGATCGCCTTGTCCAGCCGGGCCTTCCCGAGATAGCACCAGGGGCAGACGACATCCGAGACGACGTCGACGGTGACATGCTCCATGATCATTCCTTCCCTTGCTGAAGGGGTGCGTCGGGCGTCGGCGCTGGCGCGGCAGGCTGCTGCGGGGCCGGCGAAGACGCTTCGTTGGCAGGCGTGGTCTGTGCATCCACATCCCACCATGTCGGGAGGCTGTAGCCATAGAGCGGCACGGTGTTCGGCCGCCCGATCCGCTTGTGACGGCCAACCCATTGCGATGCCACGTGGTAGAGAGGCACCGCGTAGAAATTCGAGACAAGCATCCGGTCATGGGCACGCACGGCGGCGGTAAAGTCCTCCTGCGAACGGGCCTGCAGAATGTTGTTCACCAGGGTATCGACATCCTTGTCGGCAACGCCGGCGAAATTGTCGCTGCCTTCGCGATCCCGGGACTGCGAGGACCAGCGACCGACCTGTTCGATGCCCGGCGAGAGCGAGGACGGGAAAGACTTGATGATGATGTCGTAGTCGAAGGACTGACTGCGCTGCTGATACTGCGAATCATCGACCGTTCGCACGCCTGCGCGAATGCCGAGGGCGGCAAGGAAGCGCTGATAGGCCAGCGCCATCTTCTCCTGGCCCTCGTTCTGGGTCATGATTTCGAAGGCGAGCTGTTGCCCGGCGGCATTCTTCATCTGTCCGTCGCGAATCGTATACCCGGCTTCCCGCAGAAGGGTGACCGCTTCGCGTAGGACGTTGCGGTCGCGCCCGGAGGCGTCGGTCACCGGCAGGCGGTAGGTTCCATCCAGCACGCCGGGCAGGATCCGGTTGCGGATGTCGCCGAGCAGGCTGAGCTCGCGATCGTCGGCCGGCTGCCCAAGATAGGAGAGGCCAGAGTTCTGCCAATAGCTCTGCGTGCGCGTGTAAGCGCTGTCATAGAGGTTCTTGTTGACCCATTCGAAGTCGAAGACGAGCGCTAAGCCCTGCCGCAGCTTCGGGTTCTCGAACATGGCCCGGCGCGTGTTGAAGACGAAGCCGAGCATGCCCGAGGGGGTCTTCGGCGAGAAGGTATCCTTGATGACCTCGCCGGACCGCACGGCCGGAAAGTCGTAGCTGCGCGCCCAGCGATTGGGGCTGCCTTCGGGATAGACGTCGATCTCGCCTTTCTTGAAGGCCTCGAACAAGGAATTGTCCTGGAGAAAATACTCGACAGAGATGCGGTCGTAATTGTCCTGGCCGATCTTCGACGGCAGATCCTTCGCCCAGTAGTTCGGATCGCGCTCGTAGACAATCCTCTCGCCCGGCGTGACGGAGGCCACCTTGTAGGGTCCGGAGCCGATCGGAAACTTGAGCGTCGTCTGGTCGAAGCTTTCGACAGCAGTTGCATGCCTGGGCAGGATCGGCGTCATTGCGATGAGCAGCGGGAATTCGCGGTCGCTCTTCTCGTTGAAGGTGAAGCGCACGCTGCGTTCGCCGACCTTCTCCATCTTGGCGACCTTGTCGAGCCGCGATGCGAACGGCACGCGACCCTTGTCGCGGAAGATCTCGAAGGTGAAGATCACGTCCTCCGGCGTCACCGGCTGGCCGTCGGACCAGTGCGCCTTCGGATTGAGATTGAACTGGATGAACGTGCGATCCTCGTCCCACTCCACAGTTTCCGCCAGCAGACCATAGAGGGAAAACGCCTCGTCGCGCGAGCGCATCATCAGGGAGTCGTAGACGAGATTGCCATATTCCGGATCGAGCATGCCGCGCGCGGTCGTGCGCATGCTCTTCAGGATGAACGGGTTGAGATTGTCGAACGACCCGACCACCCCGTAGGAGATGTGGCCGCCCTTTTTCACCTGCGGATCGACATAGGGAAAGTTCTTGAAGCCGGCGGGCAGGGCAGGCGTCCCGTGCATGGCGATGCCGTGTACGGGTTCGGCCATGGCAAAGCCGGCAGCCATCAGCGAGGTGGACAGGGCAAGACCCAGAAACAAGGCGCGCACGCGGTTCTCCGATGCGGACAGGCCCGCAAATCTCGAGCAGATCCAGAAACGATTCCCGGCAACCTATCACGCCGGGCCTGTTTTTGAAGCTTGCCCCCGCAGAATGGCAGTTCTATGGGCCGCGCGCGCCAAAATCATCGATGCCGGATTGCGTTTTTCGACGGGCAAGGCTGGATTAGGCGCGCGTGACGCGCTAGGAGAGGAAACCGCCCCTGGACGGGTCATGCAATTGCCTCAATTGACCAACAGAGGAGCGGGCGGCCGAGCACTCGCCCAGTCGAGCAATCAGTTTGTGGACGTGCCAGCGACATCGGGATGAGCGGATTCGCTTCGGTGGTTCTCAAGACCGTTTCGGGTCCGGCGCAGAACGATCGCAACCGATCCTGTCGTGAACGTGATGTTGCGCGTCTCGTCTCGAGAGCGCTAGATCCGAGCCGCAGAAACGATGAATTCAGGAGACGGATATCGTTATGACCTTCAAGCCCACCCTTTCCAGGAAAGTCGCACTTTCGGCTTTCGTCGGCGCCGTCGCGGCCGCCGCAATGCCGTCGGCTTCCTTCGCGCAGCAGGCCGGCCAGCGCGCGCCGCAGGGCTGGTTCAAAGTCTGCACCAAGCAGGAAGACAACGATGTCTGCATCGTCCAGAACCTGCTGTCCGCGAATAACGGCCAGCTCGTGACAGCGGCAGGCCTCATCAGCGTGCAGGGCAAGGTCAACCGCAAGATCCTGCAGGTCTCGGTGCCCTCCGCGCGTCTCCTTCCCCCTGGCGTTCAGGTCCAGATCGACGGCGGCAAGCCGATCAAGCTCGACTACGCGATCTGCATGCCCGACAAGTGCGTGGCCGAAGCGCCCCTGACCGACGCCGTCATCGCAAGCCTGAAGAAGGGTAGCGAGGTCGTGTTCACCTCGATTAACTTCCAGCGTGCGCCGAACCCGATCAAGATGTCGCTCGAAGGCTTCACCGGCGTGTTCGATGGCGAGCCGATCGAGCAGTCGAAGCTGCAGGAACGCCAGCGCCTGCTGCAGGAAGAGATGCAGAAGAAGGCAGAAGATGCCCGCAAGAAGCTTGAAGAAGCCCAGAAGGCTGCCAAGCAGAACTGATCGGTCGCAAGACCCCCAAAAGAAAAGCCCGGATCTGACGATCCGGGCTTTTTGCATGTCCTTAATGTGGTCATTTCACAGCCACGCTGACAGGAGCGTCCGCAGATCACGTCAATGCGTGACGACAGCCTTCGGCTTGTACTGTCCGATGGTCTCCGGGTCGAAGAACGTTTCGACCTGCGAATGGCGAACCGGCGTTCCCGTCTCGTCCGACATCAGGTTCTGCTCCGAGACATAGGCGACATATTCGCTCTCGTCGTTTTCTGCCAGCAGGTGGTAGAAGGGCTGGTCGCGATCGGGCCGGACCTCGGCGGGGATGGCGTTCCACCACTCTTCCGTGTTGGCATACTCGGCATCCACGTCGAAGATCACGCCACGGAACGGGAAGAGCCGGTGGCGCACCACTTGTCCGATCTGGAACTTTGCATCTCTCTGTTTCATCATGATCGTATCCTTTCCTTCAATATGTGGGAGGAAACGCTGCAAGATCAAGGGACGAAGCGGCAACACGAATGCGTGACGCGGCGACAGCGAGCGAGGCCTGCGTGGGGCAGCTGCCAGCGCCTGCCCGTACCCGCTCAACGAAAAAGGCCGGCGCGTGTGGCGCCGGCCTTTCTGTTCGTTCGGATCGTTCTCAGGCCGAATAATACATGTCGAATTCGACCGGATGTGGCGTCATGTCGTAGCGCATGACCTCCGCCATCTTCAGCTCGATATAAGCGTCGATCTGATCGTCGTCGAACACACCGCCGGCGGTAAGGAACTTGCGATCGCGATCGAGATTCTCGAGCGCTTCGCGCAGCGAGCCGCACACGGTCGGAATCTTCTTCAATTCCTTGGCGGGCAGGTCGTAGAGATCCTTGTCCATGGCCTTGCCGGGGTGGATCTTGTTGCGAATGCCGTCGAGACCAGCCATCAGCATAGATGCAAAGGCCAGATAGGGGTTCGCCAGCGGATCGGGGAAGCGGACTTCGACGCGCTTGGACTTGGCACCGGAGCCGAACGGGATGCGGCACGATGCGGAACGGTTGCGCGCGGAATAGGCCAGCAGGACCGGAGCCTCGTATCCGGGGACCAGACGCTTGTAGGAGTTGGTCGTCGGATTGGTGAAGGCGTTGATGGCCTTGGCATGACGGATAATGCCGCCGATGTAGAACAGGCAGTTTTCCGAAAGGCCGGCATATTCGTCACCCGCGAAGGTCGGCTTGCCGTCCTTCCAGATCGACTGGTGCACATGCATGCCCGAGCCATTGTCGCCGAAGATGGGTTTCGGCATGAAGGTGGCCGTCTTGCCATAGGCGTTCGCCACCTGGTGCACGACATATTTGTAGATCTGGATCTGGTCGGCGCTGCGAACCAGCGTATCAAACTTGACGCCGAGTTCGTGCTGGGCCGCGGCCACCTCGTGGTGCTGCTTCTCGACGGTCACGCCCATCTCCGAGAGAACGGTGAGCATTTCCGAGCGCATGTCCTGGCAGCTGTCGATCGGCGGTACCGGGAAGTAGCCGCCCTTGACGCGCGGGCGGTGACCCAGGTTGCCGGTGTCGTAGGCCGTGTCGTCGTTCGACGGCAGCTCGGAGGAATCGAGCTTGAAGCCGGTGTTGTAGGGATCGGCCTTGTAGCGCACGTCGTCGAAGATGAAGAACTCCGGCTCGGGTCCGACGAACACGGTGTCGCCGATACCGGACGACTTCAGATAGGCTTCCGCCTTCTTCGCGGTTCCGCGCGGATCGCGATTGTAGGCCTCGCCCGAAATCGGATCGAGAATGTCGCAGACCACGACCATGGTCGACTGGGCGAAGAACGGGTCCATGTGCACCGTCGTCGCATCCGGCATCAGAACCATGTCGGACTCGTTGATGGCCTTCCAGCCGCCGATGGACGAGCCGTCGAACATGACGCCGTCGACGAACATGTCTTCATCGACGCAGGACACATCCATGGTCACGTGCTGAAGCTTGCCCTTGGGGTCGGTGAAGCGAAGATCAACGAACTTGACGTCGTTTTCCTTGATCTGCTTAAGGATGTCGCTCGCAGTCGTCATATCGGAGATGTCCTTCCCTGCCGGTTATAGACCGCCGCGCAAATGCGGCGGCATGAAATCAGATAGCGTCGACGCCGGTCTCGCCCGTGCGGATTCGGATGACCTCTTCCACGTTCGACACAAAGATCTTGCCGTCGCCGATCCGCCCCGTCTGGGCGGCCTTGCGGATCGCCTCGATGACGGCGTCTGCATTCTCGTCCGCGAGAACCACTTCGACCTTCACCTTGGGCAGGAAATCCACGACATATTCGGCGCCCCGATACAGTTCGGTGTGGCCCTTCTGTCGTCCGAAACCCTTGGCTTCCGTCACCGTGATGCCCTGGAGGCCAACTTCCTGAAGGGCCTCCTTCACTTCATCCAGCTTGAATGGCTTGATGATCGCCTCGACCTTTTTCATGAGAAAATGTCTCTCCGCTTCTCCCGTTGGAACAGGGGAATCCCCGCTCGCCCCACCTTATGCATTTAGCATGCCATGTCTTCAATATCTCGACGCATTTGCCGCTTGTACGTCCGGGAAGAAACGTGGCCCCGACATTGCCGACCAATCTTGCAGGGTAATGCCTATTTCTTGTGACGTGCAGGCCATTTACGGCAATTTGATGCATTACGGACGGAAGTTCACCAACTTTAGCATGATATTTAGGCGGCAAATATATGCAGATGCTCAGGAATTGGTCAACTCGCATTCCCGTGACGACCTTGATTTCCGGTATCGCCCCCTACACTGTAAGGGCAGGATCACGTATTTCGGCGCAGGTGGCAAGATGGGTATCAAAACGGACATCGCATCATGGATCATCAAGCCGGCGGACATGGCGAAGGTTGACACGGAGGCCGCCGCATCGGGCATCGACTCCTTCGGCCTGATGCGGGCCGCAGGCCATGCCGTCGCGGCTTCCGCGTTACGGCACTATCCCGGAGCCGTTCGGTTCGCCTGTCTCTGTGGTCCCGGCAAGAATGGCGGCGACGCCCTGATCGCAGCCGACGCGCTGCTGGAGAGCGGCGCGAACGTAACGGTGTTTCTGCTCGATGATCCCGCCCGTCTGACGGGAGACGCAGCTTCCGCGTTCGCTCGGCTCTCCGCGGCCTGCTTCGCTCTGGCCGACTATGTCCCTGAGACGGGCGACGTCATCGTTGACGGGCTCTTTGGTGCCGGTCTTTCGCGGCCTGTTTCGCAAGATGTCGCGGATCTCATGGCAGCCGTCACGGCGGCGCGTCTGCCGGTGGTCGCGATCGACCTGCCATCCGGGATCGACGGCCGCTCCGGGCAGGTTCTCGGGGCCTGCTTCCAGGCAGCGCGGACGGTCACGTTCATGACCCGCAAGCCGGGTCATCTCCTTTTGCCGGGGCGCTCTGCCTGCGGCGATCTGGAGGTGGTCGATATTGGCATCCCCGGGCGGATCCTGGAGGCGTACCGGAAAGACATCATCGAGAATGTACCGGCGCTCTGGGAGGACGCCGTGCAGGCGCTCGACCCGTCGACCCACAAATATCGCCGCGGACATCTCGTCGTCTTCTCCGGCCCGGCCGCCAGCAGCGGCGCTGCCCGCATGAGTGCGACGGCGGGCCTCGCCGGAGGCGCCGGACTGGTCACGATGGTCGCGTCCTCCGAGGCGATCCCCACACTGGCCGCACATCTGACGGCGGTCATGCTGAAACCTGTCGATGGCGACGCAATGCTGGAGGACCTGATGGCGGATGAGCGCCTCAATGCGTTTGTTCTTGGCCCGGGATATGGACAGGCCGACCGGGCCCGCAGCATCGTCACCGCCCTCGCCAAGCGCGCGCTGGTGCTCGACGCAGACGGCATCACCGCGTTTCGCGACGATCCGCAGGCTCTGTTTACCGCGTTCCACGGGCCGGTCCGCCTGGTTCTCACGCCGCATGACGGCGAGTTCGCACGCCTCTTTCCCGATCTCGCGGCAGACGATCAGGCGTCCAAGATCGACCGCGCGACGCGCGCCGCACGGCGCAGCAATGCCGTGATCGTGCTCAAGGGGTCCGATACCGTCATCGCCGCCCCGGACGGTCGGATCGCGATCAACGCAAATGCCCCGCCCTGGCTTGCAACGGCCGGCTCGGGCGATGTCCTCGCGGGCCTCGTCGGCGCGCATCTCGCGCAAGGCATGCCCGCCTTCGAGGCGGCGGCCAGCGCCGTCTGGCGTCACGGCGCTGCCGGACATATGGCAGGCGAGGGGATGACGGCCGAAGACCTGCTCCGCGCGATCCGCCCGCTGCCGCACACGTCGGAACGATCGTAGAGACCAAGAGCGGCTGCAACCTTGGACACAATGACGCCGTCGGCGGCCCGCCGCCTGACGCGCGTTGCATGAAAAAGAATTCACGCGACGCGCCTTAAGGTCTTGTTGTGATGCATGTCGTTCCCGAAACCGCTGCAAACTTTCGGGCGATGCATTAGCCCACGCGCTTCTGCAGCTCCATGGCGCCCCCGGGGGCGTTGACCTTGCCCTCGTGGATGAAGAAGGCAAAGACGTCTCTTGGATGCTTGGGCGGAGCGTCCGAGAGCAGCGGCAGCCCGTCCGCAACGCCACCGGATCCCCAGGCCTCAAGGCGCGCTTGCCATTCGGAGAGACGCGGCTCGTCGTAACAGGTCTCGACATCGTCGCTGCCCGTCTGCAGGCGGGTATAGACAAAGTCTGACGTCACATCCGCAATCATGGGATAATCCGCATGATCGGCACAGACGATGGCGACGTTGTGCCGTCGCGCCAGATCCACGAAAGCCTCGACCTGGAACGACGGGTGACGAACCTCGATCGCGTGCCGCAGGGCAAGGCCATCCTGCGTCTCGGGCAGCAGGGCCAGAAACGCCGCGAAATCCGCCGCATCGAACCTCTTCGTCGGCATGAACTGCCAGAGGATGGGCCCGAGCTTGGGCCCGAGTTCGGTCAATCCCTGGCCGAGGAAACGGGCGACGGACTCGCCCGCATCTGCCAGCACCTTCTTGTTGGTTGCGTAGCGGCTTGCCTTCAGCGTGAAGACGAAATCGTCCGGCACCTCTGACGCCCACTTTGCGAAGGTTTCGGGCTTTTGAGAACTGTAGTAGGTTCCGTTGACCTCGATCACCTGCAGCGCCTTGCCGGCGAACTCCAATTGCCGCTTCTTCGCGAGCCCCTCGGGATAGAACGTCCCTTCCCACGGATCGAACGTCCAGCCACCGATGCCGACACGGATCCTGCCGCCTTTACCACGCATTCCGATACCCCTCGCCAACGTCAAAAGCCTTGGACGACCTGCTCGACAGCCTATTCCGCCGCGACGGCCTTACGCACCGGACGGCGCTCCAGCAGTTCCTTGAGGAAGTGGCCGGTGTGCGACCGCTTCTCCCGCACGATCTGCTCCGGCGTTCCCTCGGCCACGACCTGCCCGCCGCCATCGCCGCCCTCCGGCCCGAAATCGAGGATCCAGTCGGCTGTCTTGATGACCTCCAGATTATGCTCGATCACGACGACCGAATTGCCCTGGTTGACGAGCTCGTGCAGCAGCTCGAGCAGCTTGGCGACGTCGTGGAAGTGCAGCCCCGTCGTCGGCTCGTCCAGAATGTACAGCGTGCGCCCCGTCGAGCGCTTGGACAGCTCCTTGGCCAGCTTGACGCGCTGCGCTTCGCCGCCCGACAGCGTATTGGCCTGCTGGCCCACCTTGATGTAGCCGAGGCCGACCTCGTTGAGCGTGACCAGCTTGTCGCGCACGGCCGGCACGGCCGCGAAGAATTCCACGCCCTCCTCGACCGTCATATCCAGAACGTCCGCGATCGACTTGCCCTTGAAGGTGACGTCGAGCGTTTCGCGGTTGTAGCGCTTACCATGGCAGACATCGCAGGTGACGTAGACGTCCGGGAGGAAGTGCATCTCGATCTTGATGACGCCGTCGCCTTGGCAGGCCTCGCAGCGACCGCCCTTCACGTTGAACGAGAAACGTCCCGGCTGATAGCCGCGGGCTTTTGCCTCCGGCAGCCCCGAAAACCAGTCGCGTATCGGTGTGAAGGCGCCGGTATAGGTCGCCGGGTTCGAGCGCGGTGTCCGGCCGATCGGTGACTGGTCGATATCGATGACCTTGTCGATATGTTCGAACCCGTCGATGCGATCATGGTCGGCCGGAATTTCACGCGCGCCCATCACGCGTCGCGCAGCCGACTTGTAGAGCGTCTCGATGAGGAAGGTGGATTTGCCGCCCCCGGAAACACCCGTTACCGCGGTGAAGACGCCCAGCGGAATCGACGCGGTGACGTTCTTCAGATTGTTGCCCCGCGCGCCGACGACGGTCAGTTCCTTCTTTTTCTTCGGCTTCCGCCGCTCGGCAGGCACGGAAACCGAGAGATCGCCCGACAGATACTTCCCCGTCAGAGACGTGGGATGATCGATGATCTCCTGCGGCGTGCCGGAAGCGACGACCTGACCGCCATGGATGCCGGCGGCCGGACCGATATCGACCACATAGTCGGCGGTCAGGATGGCATCCTCGTCGTGCTCGACGACGATGACGGTATTGCCGATGTCGCGCAGATGCCGCAACGTATCGAGCAGCCGCGCATTGTCGCGCTGGTGGAGGCCGATCGATGGCTCATCGAGGACATAGAGAACGCCTGTCAGGCCCGATCCGATCTGCGAGGCGAGCCGGATACGCTGGCTTTCGCCGCCCGAAAGCGTGCCCGAATTTCGCGAGAGGCTGAGGTAATCCAGCCCGACATCGTTCAGGAAGCGCAGACGATCGCGGATCTCCTTGAGAATCCGGACGGCAATCTCGTTCTGCTTCTCGGTCAGCCGCGCGGGAAGATCCTCGAACCAGTCGCGCGCGACGCGGATCGACATGTTGGTCACCTCGCCGATATGCAACCGGTCGATCTTGACGGCCAGGGCCTCGGGCTTCAGACGGAAACCCTTGCAGGCCGGGCAGGGGGCCGCCGACATGTAGCGTTCGATCTCCTCGCGCGCCCAAGCCGATTCGGTTTCCTTCCAGCGCCGTTCAAGATTCGGCACGATGCCTTCGAAGGTCTTGGTGGTGTTGTAGGACCGCGCGCCGTCGGCATATTGGAACACGATCTTCTCGTCCGTTCCCCGCAGGATCGCCGTCTTGGCAGCGTCCGAAAGGTCGGCCCAGGTATTGCTCAGCTTGAAGCCGAACGTCTTGCCGAGGGCCTCCAGCGTCTGATTGTAATAAGGAGAGGACGATTTCGCCCACGGCGCGATGGCGCCGTTTTTCAGCGTGCGGTCATGCTCCGGCACGATCAGGGCTTCGTCGATCTTCTGCTGGCTGCCAAGGCCGTCGCAGGTGGGGCAGGCGCCGAACGGATTGTTGAAGGAGAACAGGCGCGGCTCGATCTCCGAGATCGTGAAACCCGACACAGGGCAGGCAAACTTCTCGGAAAAGAGCACCCGTTCGTGCGTCTCGTTCAGCGACTTGTTGGCCGAGCCGCCGGCCGACGTCTCCTTCTCGGGCAGGGGCTTGTCGGCGAACTCGGCGATGGCCAATCCATCCGCCAGCCGCAGCGACGTCTCGAGACTGTCGGCGAGCCGTGCGGCAATGTCGCCGCGAACGACCAGGCGATCGACGACCACGTCGATATCGTGCTTGTACTTCTTGTCCAGCGCCGGCACGTCCGCAATTTCGTAGAACTGGCCGTCGACCTTCACACGCTGGAAGCCCTTCTTCATCAGCTCGGCGAGCTCTTTCTTGTACTCCCCCTTCCGGCCCCGGATCATCGGCGCGAGGATGTAGAGGCGGGCACCTTCCTCCATTGCCAGGATCCGGTCGACCATCTGGCTGACCGTCTGGCTTTCGATCGGCAGGCCGGTCGCCGGTGAATAGGGAACGCCGACGCGCGCGAAGAGCAGCCGCATGTAGTCGTAGATTTCCGTCACCGTCCCCACGGTGGAACGCGGATTCTTGGACGTCGTCTTCTGCTCGATCGAGATCGCCGGCGAGAGGCCCTCGATCAGATCCACATCCGGCTTCTGCATCATTTCAAGGAACTGGCGCGCGTAGGCCGAGAGGCTCTCGACATAGCGGCGCTGCCCCTCCGCATAGATGGTATCGAATGCGAGCGACGATTTTCCCGACCCCGAAAGGCCGGTCATCACGATCAGCTTGTTGCGCGGGAGGTCTAGATCAACCCCCTTGAGATTGTGCTCCCGCGCACCGCGGATCGAAATGGTCTTGAATTCGCTCATGGTAGGATGCTCTGTGTGGGGACGAAGCCATTACTTAAGATCGATACTTCATATGTCGAGCCGGCGTCGCGCGAAACCGAAATTCCACGCTGAAGCAATCCGCCGGACGGATGGCGGCCGGAAGGGAACGCGCGGTCCGTCTTGCGAACCCGCACGACCCGTCTGGCGCGTCGCTCGATTGACAGGATCATAGCGAACACCTAGAACAAATAAAGAACAAATTTGCAAACTGTGGATTGCCGCCGGCCGGGGGCGAAAAGCCACGTCGAAAAGCGTAGGCTTCCGGCACACTGCGGATGGTCGAGCCGCGTTCAGGAGACAGGACAAAGAGATGGCTGGTAGCGTAAACAAGGTGATCCTCATCGGAAATGTCGGTGCGGACCCGGAAATCCGGCGGACGCAGGACGGCAAGCCGATTGCCAACCTGCGCATCGCCACCTCCGAAAGCTGGCGGGACAGGAATTCCGGCGAGCGGCGCGAGAAGACCGAATGGCACACGGTTGTCGTCTTCAACGAGGGTCTCTGCAAAGTCGTCGAACAGTATGTGAAGAAGGGCGCGAAGCTTTACCTCGAAGGCGCGTTGCAGACACGCAAGTGGCAGGACAAGGACGGCAACGACCGTTATTCCACCGAAGTGGTGCTCCAGGGCTTCAATTCGACGCTGACCATGCTGGACGGACGTGACGGCGGCGGCGGCGGTGGAGGCGGCGGAAGCCGCGGTGGCGCCGATTACGGCGGCAGCAGCGGCCCGAACTATGGCGACGACTACGACCGTCCGGCGTCGTCTTCCAGCGGCCGGTCCGGCGGGGGTGCCGGCGGATCTAGCGGTGGTTTCTCGCGGGATCTGGACGACGATATTCCGTTCTGATTCCGTTTCCGATTATCACGATCGAACAGTTTTCGCCGTTGCGAATGTCTTCGCGACGGCGTTTCTGTATGATGCTTGGCCTCTGCGCGATCGAGAGATCGTATCGTGCCAGAAGCGCCTCCAAACCAAGAAAAAAGCTGATGGAAATAGCGGGAAGCGAGCCGACGACAGTTGAGTTAGGCGGAATGGGACTTGCAGAACACATGAGGAACATATAACACTGTTCTTGCTTTGTTTCGTGACTCTGGAGTCGATTGATCATGCTGACCCGCAAGCAACAAGAATTGCTGATTTTCATTCATGAGCGCATGAAGGAATCGGGTGTCCCGCCGTCGTTCGACGAGATGAAGGATGCCCTCGAGCTGGCATCCAAGTCCGGCATCCATCGTCTCATCACGGCGCTCGAGGAGCGGGGTTTCATCCGGCGTCTGCCGAACAGGGCGCGCGCGCTGGAGGTGATCAAATTGCCGGACGCCTATCTCGCGTCCACTCCGCCGAAGCGCGGCTTTACGCCCAGCGTCATCCAGGGAAGCCGTCCGGCTCCCGCTTCGGAGACACCGCTGACGCCGCCGTTGGCGGTGGGAAACGACAACAGCGTATCGGTTCCTGTCATGGGCCGCATCGCGGCGGGGGTTCCGATCTCCGCCATTCAGAACAACACGCATGACATTGCCGTACCCGCCTTCATGCTGGGCAGCGGCGAACATTACGCCCTGGAGGTCCGCGGGGACTCCATGGTGGATGCCGGTATTCTCGATGGCGACACCGTGATCATTCGGAACGCCAACAGCGCGAGCCCCGGTGAGATCGTCGTTGCGCTGGTCGATGACGAAGAGGCGACCTTGAAGCGCTTCCGACGCAAAGGAGCGTCCGTGGCCCTGGAAGCAGCAAATCCCGCCTATGAGACCCGCATTTTCGGACCGGACCGTGTCAAGGTTCAAGGAAAGCTTGTCGGCTTGATTCGCCGCTATCAGTAAAATCCACGCACACCTGACCGCACCACGTCGGACAGAAATCGGCGACCGGTATCGCTGACCGAGCAAGATGGCCGCTGGTGCGATGGGTTCGCTCCCGGTCGTCGTGTCGCGAAAGCGCGCGCGTGATGTTGTGCGTGCGGTTTCGTCTCGCGTCCTTGGTCGTATGAACGTTCCACGGGATCAGGCTAGCAGTTGCGTTTCGGTACGTGGTGGCCAAAGCCTGTCGCCGAGCGACAGTGCCGTTCTCCTATCGATTGAGTCGTGTGACGGGACTGTGGAACCGGTTGCAGGCGGCCGCGTTAACCGTCCGAATGCTGCGGAGACCGAGATGCCGGGAACAACGGAAAGTTTTGAAGTCCTGGTCTTCGATGTGAACGAGGGCGAGGTCTCTCAGTCACGCGAACCGATCATGGCCGAAAGTGCCGACGCTGCACGGCAGTTGGCGGGTCGGCTGGCGGAAACGCACGCCGGGACGATTGCCCTCTCCAGGCGCGGACGCGTGGCGATCGGAGAGTGCGAGCCATCCGTCGTTCTGGAACAGCACGGTCGGATCGGTGATTTCGACTGAGAAGGCCGACCTCGCGGCCCCACTTTTTCCGCGCTTTTGCGCAAAGGATCATGTCTATGAGAATGATTTTCGTCGGGATGCTTGCATCCGTCCTCAGTATCCTCGTGATCAAATATGCCAACAACGACCTTGGCAACAGTGTCCCGATGACCACCGTCGGAGCAGCCAGCTCCCTCTAACAGAGACGCCAGGCTGCTCCGGAGTGCCGGAAAGGCCGCGCAAGCATGGCGCGGCGCGACCAGACCTCGGTCACTCGTGGATCGTGTAGGATCCCATCTCGCAGAGGTTCTGTTTGTCTTCCGTCGTTGCGAGGTTCGATCCCTCTTCGAACTCGAACCGCATGTCATAATCGCAAACATCGCGACCATCTGCGATCGTCAGTTCGATGGTCTCGCCCGGATTGAGAACCTGCTCGCCGAATACGTCACCTTCCCATTCGCTGACGCCGACGGGCGACGTGTAGAACCGCGTGAGGACGGATTGCGTGCCGTTTTTGAGCGAGAAGACGAGATCTTCCGCTTGTGCCGTTCCGGACATCAAAATCGTGCCCAAAACAAGCGCGCCTGTCAGCCGTGCCAGTGTCAACATTGTGTTTATCCCCCCAAGGAATCTCTGTGGCGTCCGTTCGTGGACGCTAAATGAAGAATAGCGATGGCTTAAGCGGGTTCAACGGGAATCTGACGCCTGCCACCGATTTAACGGCGTGTAACCTACGCGGAGTGATCCCTAGGGATTTCAAGGCGATGATGCGGGAAAGATGCACTGAACGGCAAAGGGGAGAGAGGCGCACCCTCGTCACGGCGGCCGCAGCTGCCTGAGGCGACGGCTCTGTCGTTACCATTGGAAAATTTGGACGGCCGCCGTAACCTCGTGGCAGCGACGTGACGTCAATCTGTCGCCCGACCCCGCTCTAGAACCAGCGGCAGTCGCGTCCGAGGTCCTTCTGACAGAAGTCGAAACATCCGTCCACTCCCCATCACCGCCATATGCAGTGCTCGCCCTGGACGATGTTGCTCGGGATAAGTATCTCCGTCATCATGAAGCTTCAAATGGCTAGGTTGATCAAGGTGCGGCCTTGGGGCTACGCCACTGCGCAACACGACGTTCACCGGGAGAGCGACATCAGCCAACCGGAGCTCGCCAGGGTAACCGCTGAACCTCAAGATTGCCGCGCCTGTGGAAAACAGGTTGCTTGATCAGACAGATAGGGGAGAAGCGGGTGAGAATGGAGGCCTCGCCCGGAATTGAACCGGGGTGCAAGGATTTGCAGTCCTCTGCGTCACCACTCCGCCACGAGGCCTCTTAGGGTCGATCAACGAGCCGTGGCCAGCGTTTAGAATCATCCCAGACGAAGCGCAAGAGGAGGGGCCTGCTTTTCCAACTTTTCTTGGGACCAGCAGCCACAGGATCGCGGAAGGGGCGCCACTGCGTCCGTCTGTCGGTCAAGCCTTTCGAAACCGATGCAGGAATGGCCCCGAAAAAATTAGGACGACGGTCTCCGTCCTAAGCCGCACCTGTCGCGTAGCGTTGGGTCGCCCGAAGAGGTTCGGAGATTTCGGAGGCCTAGGTCTGCCAAGAGGATGCGTCGCGCGGGTGATCTGTGAACATGACGCCCTCAGGGCTGCCCGCCACGCTTGATGAAGATGACCGCGACCCCTCCGCGAACCACTCTAACGCCGGCGTCACTCGGTCGGGTATAATGGTTGCGCTTCCGACGCCTTTCGGCGGGCCTCAGCATAGCGCGTCTGGAACCCGAATAAAGCCGTTGCCAGACCCGAGGGATCGTTTCCGCTGCCATCAAAATTTCATGGCGTGCGTTCGCTATCACTGAACAATCTCCAAAAAGCCGCGGTAGGGTTCCAGCCCAAAACCTCCGGCTTTTCCAGGCTCGTAGCGTTCAATGCATAGGTCGAACGCCAATTCTTACCTACAACAGTGAACCGAATATTTTGTAACACGTCTGCAGTTGCAGCACTCTTGCAGGATATGTTGACAATGTTGCAGCGGGTCCAGCCAAGGCGGCGAAATTCGTCAACCAATTTTGATAAGCTATAACATAGGCTTGTGGCGGAAGAGGTGGGATTCGAACCCACGGTACGGTCTCCCGCACGCCGGTTTTCAAGACCGGTTCCTTAAACCACTCGGACACTCTTCCGGATGCGCGCATGCGAGGGTTTCACCGGATTAGCGGCTCACGGCGGGATCGTCAACTCGGCTTCGCGCTGGGTCTCGGCAATGTCATGCGCGCGGACCGCGCGGCGCGAGCGCTCGTGGCGGTCCATGGAACAAAAATCAGTCGGGCGGGTTCCAGCGAGTAGATCAATCGTAACGATGGAGATGAGCAATGCGGAACGTCTTGACGATCTCGGCTCTCGTTCTTGGTGTTGCTTTGTCGCAGCCGGCCGTTGCTGCACTCGGCACTCCGGGGGCAAAGGATTATGATGAAATCGCGTTGGCGGGCCTCTCGTTCGCGACGCCTGTGAACGGCGAGGCCTATGAACAGCGGGCCGAGGTCTGCGTGCCGCCGGAAGAACAGTATATTCCCTCCTTCGTGCGCGATCCCGGCGGTCGCATCGTCGGCGTTACCTATACGATCATTGAATATGTCTGCTGATATCGTCCCTTGCGCCAATTAACCAAGTATTAACCATAAACATCAATTCCGTCCGCATCACTGCTGTGGCGTTCGCATTTACGCCATGTTGCTGTCATTTTTGACGACTGTATCTTTTTGGTACGATCGGTCCACCTACGGGGGTAGGGGTATCGGTTCGTCAGACAGCGGCAATGGGACACATGACTTTCAGACATTATGCTCGTCTTCTCGCGAAAAGCGCAGGCTTTGTGGCCGTTCCGGCCATTTGTCTGGTGCTGACATCCTGTGGGACCACAGGGCAGGTCAATGCCCCGAAAAAGCGCAGCAAAGAGTATTTTCCGGAGTCGGTCTATGGCGTCAAGGCGAGCCCCCGCGTCGCCGACGGCAAGAACATCCCGAAAGGCGGTGGGCGCTACCAGGTCGGCAAGCCCTATAAGGTCAAGGATACCTGGTACACGCCGAAAGAGGATTTCAGCTACAACAAGGTCGGCATCTCCTCCTGGTATGGATCTGCCTTCCACGGACGCCTGACCGCGAACGGCGAAGTCTACGACACGGCGCACCTGTCCGCCGCTCACCCGACGTTCCCGCTGCCCAGCTATGCCCGCGTGACAAATGTCGAGAACGGCTCTTCCGTGATCGTCCGTGTCAACGATCGCGGTCCTTACGAGTTCGGACGGATCATTGACGTTTCCTCGAAGACGGCCGATCTGCTCGACATCAAGCGCAAGGGCAGCGCGCAGGTTCGCGTCCAGTATGTCGGTCGCGCGCCGCTCGAGGGCAACGACATGCCGTATCTCATGGCATCCTACGCGCCGAAGGGAAGCCGCGTTCCCGGCATCGCGCCCGAGGGACAGATCGCGTCCGGCGTCATGGTCGCCTCGAACGAGCCGCTCGCGCGGCAGGTGCGCACGTTCGGGTCGGCTGGACTCGGCTCTGCTCCCGTTCCGTCTCAGGCATCATCGCAGCAGGCATCATCGCAGCAAACAGGGCGCACACGCCCGGCACCGTCTGCCGTTTCTTCGCTCGATCGGGACTCGTCGATGACGGCGCTCGCCGAGCCGGAGCACGTTCTCCGGGCACCGGGTGCCATGGAGGCGCTCGAGGCTTTCGTGACGTTGCCGGACATCGGCCCGATCCCGGCAGAGCGTCCCGGCAATGTCGGCCGTCCGGGCAACGGCGTCCTCTATGCGGCCGCCTATGTCGAGGCACGTGTGAGCCCATCGGAAGCGGCCTTCGACGCGATCATGGTCGATCCGCACGCTCTTACGTCATCCGCGATCGTGGCCCATGCCAAACGCAACGCCCGCTAGGCGGCGTATGGTCTGCGCCGGCGTGGAGGGTGCTCCGTGCAACGGCTGAAGCGGGGCGGTGTGCTCGCAATCGCGATGGTCCATGCGTTGCTCGGCACCCCGTCGCAGGCGCAGGAGTTTGAAACCAAGGCCCGCCAAGCCCTGGTGATCGACGCCCTGACCGACACGATCCTTCTGGCGAAGGCCGCCGACGAACCCGTGCCGCCCGCATCCATGGCCAAATTGATGACCGTGGAGCTCGTGCTGTCTGCGCTCAAGGATGGGAGCCTGTCGCGTCAAACGCTTTTTCCGGTCAGCGAACATGCCTGGCGGACGGGCGGGGCCCCCTCCGGCACCTCCACGATGTTTGCGGCCTTGAAGTCGAGCGTATCCGTCGCCGATCTTCTGCAGGGCGTCATCGTGCAATACGCCAATGATGCCTGCATCATTCTGGCCGAAGGCATGACGGGCAGCGAAGACCAGTTCGCCGAACGCATGACGGCACGGGCGCGCGACATCGGATTGAAGGCATCGACCTTCGCCAATCCGACGGGTCTCCCGGCGGCAGGCAATCTGACAACGATGCGGGATCTCGTCACCCTCGCACGGCATCTGCGTTCCGCCTATCCGGACGACGTCGCGCTCTTCCGGCAGCCGGAGTTCGAATGGAACAAGATCCGCCAGAGAAACCGCAATCCGCTGTTGTCGGCCGAGATCGGCGTGGACGGTTATGTCACCGGCTTTGCCGAGGGCTATGGCTACGGCATTGTCGCTTCGATGGAACAGGGTGGCCGGCGGGTCGACCTGGCGTTGAACGGGCTTGCGACGGACAAGGAACGGGTCGCCGAGGCGAAGCGCGTTTTCGACTGGGCGATGACGCAGTTTTCCGAGAAACGCCTCTTTGCAGCCGGTGAGCAGGTTGCCGAAGCAAGCGTGTATGGCGGCAACCTTGCCACGGTGGGACTGGTCACCGCCGGACCGGTCGATATCCTCCTCCCGGTGAAGACGCCACCCAAGCTGTCGGCACGCGTTGTGTATCGCTGGCCCCTGGCGGTTCCCGTGCGCGCCGGCGATGTCGCCGCCACGCTGCGAATCTGGAACGGCGACCACCTCCTGCGCGAGGTACCCCTGAAGGCCGCGACCTCCGTCGAGGCGGGCACGCTGACGAGCCGCGCGGCCGACGCGCTCCAGGAGCTTCTGTTCTTCTGGCTCTGATCAGCGAATACGGCGTCTGAAGCGCGCCGTCACGTCGCGCGTTTTCCGCGCTGCCGGTTTTCAGACGCTGCGCAATGGTCTACTGCAACGGAGCTGAGCGGGACGTCGGACCGGATGACCGCGTCGGCAGGACGCAGGGCGAAACCGGCGTCTTCCGGACGACAGAGGGCGATGTATCTTGGCGGCAGACGCAGTGTTCGTGACATTCGAAGGCGGTGAGGGGGTGGGCAAATCCACCCAGATCCGCCGGCTGGCCGATGCCCTCAAAACGCAAGGGCATGACGTTCTCATCACCCGCGAACCTGGAGGGTCTGCGGGGGCAGAAGCGGTGCGGCACGTCATCCTGTCCGGGGCTGCCGAATCCTACGGGGTTCGCATGGAGGCGCTGCTTTTTGCCGCTGCACGCAGCGACCACGTGGAAACCGTGATCCGGCCGGCGCTGGATGACGGGCAGATCGTTCTCTGCGATCGCTTCATGGACTCGTCACGCGTGTATCAGGGGATCACGGGAAATCTGCCGGAACCGTTGATCGACGGGCTGGAACGCGTCGCGATCAACGGTCTGCGTCCGGACATGACCATCATCCTCGACATGCCGGCCGCCCAAGGCCTCGCGCGCGCGCGGGAACGGGCGAACCAGTCTGCAGAGAGCCTAAAAGCCGTGCCGGACCGTTTTGAGAAAGAGGAACTGGAAACGCACGAGAAACGCCGGGAAGCCTTCCGCGACATCGCGGCACGCAATCCCGAGCGGTGCCGCATCGTCGATGCATCGCGCCCGATCGACGTGATTGCCGGCGACGTGCTGGCGGCCGTTCAGGCCCTGATCTCCGAGCGGCAGGCGCGAAAGGAAAGAGCATGAGCGAGGGACGGTCCGATGCTCTGGAGGGCGCCATTGCGCCGTCCGACAACACCGTGCTCTTTGGGCATGAAGAGGCCCAGGCTTTCCTGGCGGCCGGCTACCGGTCGGGCAAAGCCCATCACGCCATCCTCATCGAGGGGCCGGAAGGGATCGGCAAGGCAACACTTGCCTTTCGCTTCGCCAACCATGTCCTCAGCCATCCGGAGCCTGCCGATGCGCCGACCGTGATCGCCGATCCCGATCGCGGATCCGTGGTCAGCCGGCAGATTGCGGCGGGATCGTCCCACAATGTCCTGCATCTCGCGCGTCCCGTCGACGAAAAGACCGGCAAGGTGAAAAGCGCGATCACCGTGGACGAGGTGCGGCGGGCAGGGCGTTTCTTCTCCCAGACATCGGGCACCGGAAACTGGCGCATCGTCATCATCGATCCGGCCGACGACCTCAATCGGAACGCGGCGAATGCGATTCTGAAGATTCTCGAGGAGCCCCCGAAACGCTCGATGTTCCTTGTCCTCAGCCACGCGCCGGGTCGCCTCCTGCCGACGATCCGATCGCGCTGTCTGCCGCTGACCTTGAAGCCGCTGACCGATGCGCACATGATCAAGGCGCTGTCGCATCTCGATATCCGGCTCGAAGGAGAGCTCGGCTCAAGGGTGCTCGCTGCGGCCAAAGGCAGCGTCTCCGAGGCCCTGAAGCTCGTCCACTACGGCGGGCTCGACATCATCGACGCGTTCGACCACATGCTCGCGCATCCCGACGATGCACCGGCCCGGCGCGAGATGCACAAGTTGGGCGATGTGCTCGCCGCCAAGGACAGCGACACGATCTTCGACTTCTTTGCGACATTGGTGGCGCGGCATGTCACCACGCAGGCGAGGGCGGCCGGGCTCGCCGGGGACCTTGCCAGCGCCGAACGCTTTGCGCGGTTGTCCTCGGATCTGTCCGAGCGCCTGACGGTGGCTCAGGCCTACAATCTCGATCGGAAGCAGACAGTCCTGTCCATTCTCGATGATCTGAGGGCGGCAGGAACGGCGGCCTAGGCCGTCCGGTCCCGAGAACCACAGATCCCTTGCGGAGAGGGACCCGTTTTTCCGCCTCTTGCATTCCCTCGGCTCCGGGATTGGTTTAAGGACGATCCACGCCCCGCGCCCGATACCTCGACCTGCAGAAGTCCCGCCCATGACCGACACGTCCCCCTTCTACATCACCACCGCCATCGCCTATCCGAACGGCCGGCCGCATATCGGCCATGCCTACGAGCTGATCGCGACCGACGTCGTTGCGCGGTTTGAGCGACTCGATGGGCGCGATGTCTTCTTTCTGACGGGAACGGACGAGCACGGGCAGAAGATGCAGCAGACGGCGCGTCGGGAAGGCCTGACACCGCAGGAACTTGCCGATCGCAACGCCGCCGAGTTCCAGGCGATGGTGAAGCGTCTCGAAGGCTCCAACGACGACTATATCCGCACGACCGAGGCTCGCCACCACGAGGCGGTGAAGGTTATCTGGAACAGGATGGCGGACGCCGGCGACCTGTACAAGGATGCCTATTCCGGTTGGTACTCCGTGCGCGACGAAGCCTATTATCAGGAGAGCGAAACCGAGGTGCGCGCCGACGGCGTGCGCTATGGCCCACAGGGAACGCCGGTGGAATGGGTCGAAGAGGCGAGCTATTTCTTCCGGCTCTCCGCCTATCAGGACCGGCTGCTGCAGCATTACGAGGACAACCCGGATTTCATCGGTCCGGCCGAACGCCGCAACGAGGTGATCTCGTTCGTGAAGTCCGGTCTGAAGGACCTCTCCATGTCACGCACCACCTTCGACTGGGGCATCCCCGTGCCGGGTGACCCGGCGCATGTCATGTATGTCTGGGTTGATGCCCTGACGAACTACATTACGGCCACGGGTGCCCTGACGGACCCGGCGGGGCCCCGCGCCAAATACTGGCCTGCAAGCATCCACATGATCGGCAAGGACATCATTCGCTTCCACGCCGTCTACTGGCCCGCCTTCCTGATGTCGGCAGGCCTGCCACTGCCGAAAAAGGTCTTCGCCCACGGCTTCCTGCTCAACAAGGGCGAGAAGATGTCGAAGTCGCTCGGCAACGTGGTCGATCCCGTGAATCTGATCGATCATTTCGGTCTCGACCAGATCCGGTATTTCTTCATGCGCGAAGTCTCGTTCGGGCAGGATGGAAGCTACAGCGAGGAAGCCATCGCCACCCGGATCAATTCCGACCTTGCCAACGGGATCGGCAATCTGGCGAGCCGCTCGCTGTCGATGATCGTCAAGAATTGCGATGGCGCCATTCCGACCTGCGGACCCCTAAGCGATGCAGACACGGCGATGCTGGCTGCAGCTGACGCGCTGCACGCGTCGACCCGTGTCGACATGGATGCGCTCGCCATTCACAAGGTGCTGGCCTCGATCATCGCCGTGGTGTCGGAAGCCGATCGCTATTTCGCCGGGCAGGAGCCTTGGGCACTGAAAAAGACGGATCCGGCACGCATGGGAACGGTGCTCTACGTAACCGCGGACGTCGTCCGCCAGGTGGCGATCCTGCTGCAGCCCTTCATGCCGGGTTCTGCGGCCAAGCTTCTCGACCTCGTCGCTGTTCCGGACGACCGTCGCAGCTTTGCGTTTCTGGGAGCCGCCGGACGCCTCGCGTCGGGAACGCCGCTCGAAGCTCCGAAGCCGGTCTTTCCGCGCTACGTCGCACCCGAGGTTTGATCGTGGCGTCTCCCTTGTTGATCGACACGCATTGCCACCTCGACTTCCCGGATTTCGAGGCCGAGCGGGACGACATCGTTGCGCGGGCGGCGGACATCGGCGTGTACAAGTTGGTCACCATCTGTACGCGCGTCAAACGCTTCGAGACGATCCTCGCGGTCGCCGAACGGTACGACCAGGTGTTCTGCTCGGTTGGAACGCATCCGAACAACGCGGACGAGGAGCTCGACGTCACGACGGAGGATCTTGTCCGGCTCTCGGCCCATCCGAAGGTGGTCGCCATCGGCGAGGCCGGTCTTGATTATTTCTACGACACGCAGAAACCGGACGATCAGAAGACGGGCCTGCTTCGTCACATCGCCGCCGCGCGGGAAACGGGCCTTCCGCTCGTGATCCACAGCCGATCGGCAGACGACGATATGGCCGACATCCTGACGACAGAGACAGGGAAGGGGGCCTTCCCCTTCATTCTCCACTGTTTTTCGTCCGGGGCGGAACTCGCGCGCATCGGCGTGGACCTCGGCGGCTATATCTCCTTCTCCGGCATTCTGACCTTTCCGAAATCCGAGGATCTGCGAACGATCGCCCGCGCAGTGCCGCACGATCGGCTGCTCGTCGAAACGGACGCGCCCTATCTTGCGCCCAAACCCTTCCGCGGCAAGCGCAACGAGCCGGCCTATGTCGCGCATACGGCTCAGGTTCTCGGGGAAACCCTCGGCCTTTCCCTTGAAGAGATCGCGGCGGTGACCACCGAAAACGCCCATCGCGTCTTCTCCAAGATGCCACGATCCTGAACCGGTGGCGTCGATGGCAGCAAGACGGATCTTCACCATTCTTGGCTGCGGCTCGTCGCCCGGGGTACCGCGCATTACCGGCGATTGGGGGGCGTGCGATCCGCGCAATCCGAAAAATCGCAGGTTGCGTGCTGCCTTGCTGGTCGAGCAGGTGTCGGAGAATGGCGGACGCACGACGGTGCTGATCGACACAGGGCCCGATCTGCGCGAGCAGCTGATCTCCGCCGGGGTGAGGGGTCTCGACGCCGTGGTCTACACCCATTCGCATGCCGACCATCTGCACGGCATCGACGATCTGCGGGGCTTCGTGATCCATAATCGCCGCCAGACGCCGATCTGGGCCGATGCCTTCACCCTGGCGCGGATCCGCGAGGGATTTCGCTACTGCCTGGAATCACCGCCCGGGAGCAACTACCCGCCGATCATTCGCGCCTGCCCGATCACGCCATCGCTCGAACCTTTCCATGTCGAGGGCGAAGGCGGCACAATAATCTTCGAGCCGCTGCTGCAGATGCACGGCTCCATCCACTCCCTGGGTTTCCGCATCGGCGACGTCGCCTACTGCACGGATGTCTCCGATTTCCCGCCGGAGACGGTCGGCAAGCTCGCAAACCTGCAGACCCTGATCCTCGACACGCTGCAATATGAATATCATCCGAGCCACCTGTCGCTTGGACAAGCGCTCGCCTGGGTCGAAACCCTCGCGCCGAAACGTGCCGTTCTCACGCACATGCATGTTCCGCTCGACTACGATACCGTCATGGCGGAAACACCGGCTCATGTGGAGCCGGCGTATGATGGCTTGCAGATCGTGACGGAGATCGAGACCCGTTACCCGGCGAAGTAAGGCCTGAGGTTCTCCCGGATGCGGGCGAGGACGCTCTCGCCGCGCAGATCCGGCGCGAATGCCTCGCCGGTGATCGTCTCGTAGGCTTCGATATAGACCCGCGAGGTCTGTGTCACGAGCGCGTCCGGAATGGCTGGAATCGGATCCTTGTAAGGATCGCAGCGTTCGGTCACCCAGGCTCGTACGAAATCCTTGTCGAAGCTCTTTGGACGGCCGCCTGTCGCAAAGCTTTCAGGGTAGCTCTCGGCGATCCAGTAGCGGCTGCTGTCCGGCGTGTGGATTTCGTCGGCCAGCACGATCCGCCCGGACGCGTCGGTGCCGAACTCGTATTTCGTATCGACCAGGATCAGCCCGCGTCGGGCGGCCAACGCCTGTCCACGCTCAAAAAGCGCCAGCGCATAGGTCGAGACCGTTTCCCACTGGTCCGGCGTCAGAAGCTTCTGCGCCAGGATCTCATCCGCCGAGAGCGGTTCGTCATGGCCGCCGTCGAACGCCTTGCTCGTGGGCGTGATGATCGCGGTCGGAAGCTTCTCGTTGTCCTTCATGCCATCGGGAAGCTCGGTCCCGTACATGACCCGCTCGCCGTTTCGATATTTCGTCAGGATCGACGTGCTGGTCGTGCCGGCGAGATAACCGCGCACGACGATCTCGACCGGCAGGATATCGAGCCGTGTCCCGACGACGACATTGGGATCGGGATATTCGAGCACGTGGTTGGGGCAGATATCCGCGGTCTGTTCGAACCAGTAGCGCGCCGTCTGCGTGAGAACCTGGCCCTTGAACGGGATCGCCGTCAGCACGACGTCGAACGCACTCAGCCGGTCGGTCGCGATGATGATCCGTCGTCCGTCCGCCAGATCGTAGTTCTCGCGGACCTTGCCATTGTATCGGCCGGGAAGCTCGGGAATATGGGCGTCGGGGAGAATACGCTGATTGCTGTCGGTCAAGGGCCCATCTCGTCGCTCGTGGAAACACCTCCGTCGATTAGCCGTGCTTTGGACGCTGCGTCAACACAGGAATGCCCGTGGCGACAGCACCGGTGCAGAACCTGAGGCCGTCCATTCCAGTGCCATCGATATCGTTCTGTTCCATAATCTATCTTATCTGATCGGTACGTTTAGCCGGGGCAGATTCCATTTTCAAATGCAACGAGGACAATAATGGCCATGGTTTCAGGAGGATG
>NZ_LMPE01000014.1:30485-147764 GCF_001424325.1 Rhizobium sp. Leaf341 | reverse complement strand
GCGGGCCATTCCATCCTCCTGAAACCATGGCCATTATTGTCCTCGTTGCATTTGAAAATGGAAGCTGCCCCGGCTACATCACCGGATCAGATAAGCTGTCTTATGGAACCGCGGAACATCAAGGCTCTTACCGCCATGTCAAAGACCTCGGCGGATCGATCGCATCTGGGATGACCAGCGTGAGGCGGTCTTTGCCGCCGTAGCACCCTTGTCGAAGGTCTTCGTCTCCAAAACCAAGGTCGGCCGGCTTCCGATCCACATGCCGGTTGATTGCCGGTTCGGTGGTCGCTGCCAACCCGCCTGACCACACATGGTGCATCAAGCGCATGGCATCATGCGGGAGAAGCATCGCGTTTTCCGGATCCCCTCTTGACACCAAGGCGATCGGCGGCATTAAATAGTTGTCAGACATCTTACAAAGATACTCTGACGTTCTTGGGAGGGAACATGCGATATTTCGGACTTATCCTCACGGGTGCAGCGCTTCTGGCAGCACCGATCGGTGCCTTTGCCGGCGAGACGCTGGATCGCGTCATGGACAAAAAGGCGATGGTGGTGGCGACCAACAGCAGCTGGCCGCCCCAGAGCTTCCTCGACGACAACAATGAAATGGTCGGTTTCGATATCGATGTCTCGAAGGAAATCGCCAAGCGGCTCGGCGTCGAGGTGAGTTTCCAGACACCGGACTGGGCGACCCTGACGGGCGGACGCTGGCAGGGCCGCTACGATCTCGGCGTCGGCTCGGTCACGCCGACCAAGGCGCGGGCGCAGGTCATCGATTTTGCGGGCATCTATTATTACAGCCCCTATGTCTACGTCGTCCACAAGGACAGCGCCGCCAAGACGGTCGCCGACCTCAAGGGCAAGGTGATCGGCGTGGAAACGGCGACGACCTCGGAAGACTTCGTGCGCCACCAGCTGGAGATCGACGCGCCCGGCCTGCCGCCGATCGAATACAATCTCGAGCCCGGCGAAATCCGCACCTTTGCCGACTCCATGCTGCCCTTCGACGATCTTCGCCTTGGCGATGGCGTCCGGCTGGATGCCGTGATCGCGCCGGAGCAGACGGCGAAGAACGCCATCAAGAACGGCTATCCGCTGCGCATCCTCGAAGGCGGTTATGCCTTCCGTGAGCCGCTCGTCGTCATCGACGAGAAGGTCGATCCGGAATGGACGGCCAAGGTGGGCAGCCTGATCGCGGATATGAAGACCAACGGTACGCTCGCGGCGCTGACCACCAAATGGTACGGCAAGGACTATAGCGCCGATTGAGACCCCGACAGTGCCTGCGCCGCAGGCACTGTCTTTCCCTGCCGAAGCGATCCCTCATCATGACCTATCCGGATACCTATTATCGCCGCACGATGGCGAGCCCGCTGGAGCGCGCCCCGCTGTCGGGGCGTGTCGACGCCCAGACCGTGGTGATCGGCGGCGGCCTTGCCGGCCTGACGACGGCGTTGCAACTGGCGCGGGCCGGCCATGCCGTCGTCGTGCTCGAGGCCGAAAGCGTCGGCTTCGGCGCCTCCGGGCGCAATGGCGGCTTCGTCAGCCCGGGCTTTGCCACCGGCAGCGATGCGATTGCGCGGCTTGCCGGCGCCAAGGCCGCACAGGACATTCACCGCCTGTCGATCGAGGGCGTGGCCTTCGTGCGCGACACCATTCGCGACCTGTCGATCTTGGATGCGAAGCCTGTTCCCGGCATCACCAGCGTGACCCGATACGACGATGGCGACAGCCTCCGCCGCTATGCGGACCAGATCTCCCGGGACTACGGTTACACGCTCGACTACCTCGAGACCGATGCCGTCCGTGCACGGTTGAAATCCCGGCGCTATTTCCAGGGCCTGCGTGACCCCCAGGCCTTTCACATGCATCCGCTCAATTATCTCCGGGCGCTTGCCGCCGAGATCGAGCGGCTGGGCGGGACGATCTTCGAGCGCACGCCTGCCACACGCTGCATGCTCGACGGCCCGGAAAAACGCATCGACACGCCGCAGGGTCGCGTCTCTGCGCGCCACGTCGTGTTCACGACCGGGGGATATACCGGTTCACTCGTCGGCCGCCTCCGCCGCGCCTACCTGCCGATCGCGACGTATGTCATGATCACCGAGGCCGCGCCCGACCTGATCCGCACCGCGATCGCGACCACGGATGCCATCGGCGACAACCGGCGGGCGGGCGATTACTACAGGGTCGTCGAGAACGGCACGCGCATTCTCTGGGGCGGACGGATCACGACACGCGCCGCGTCTCCGACAGCGCTTGCACAGGCATTGCGACGCGAGATGCTCGGGACCTACCCGCAGCTGGAAGGGTTGAAGACCGAACTCGCCTGGTCGGGCCTCATGTCCTATGCCCGCCACCTCATGCCGCAGATCGGGCAGATGCAGCCGGACGTCTGGCACTGCACCGCCTTTGGCGGCCACGGGCTGAACACGACGGCGATCGGCGGCAAGCTGGTTGCGGAAGGCATTCTCGGACAGTCGGATCGCTACACGATGTTCTCGCCGTTCGGGCTCGTCTGGGCCGGCGGCGTTGCGGGCCTTGCCACCGCTCAGCTGACCTATTGGAAACTGCAGATGCAGGACTGGTGGCGCGAACGCGCAGCCTGATCCGGCGGGGAATCTCGATGCTCGGACGACTGATCCTAAACCATCCCGAAGCGGCGCGGCGCCTCTTCATCCTGTCCATCTTCACGCTTGTTGCTGCCGCTCTCTATGCAATGGGGATCAGCGCGGCCTGGATGGGCAAGGTCGCGCCGTCGATGGCCGACTGGCTGCAGAACAACAAGCCGCTGGCGCGTATCGTGTCGGCGGTCACGATCGCCGCGCTGCTGGCGGTCAACTGGAAGCTCCTGCAGTTCCTCTCCCGCCGGCAGCAAATCGTCGCGGTCTGGCTGGAGCTGTTCACGCTCCTGATGCTGTTCTTCTATTCGTTCGACCTGTCGATTTCCTTCATCGCCCGCAAGATCGGCTTCATGATCTCGCAAGGCGTGGTGACGACGCTCTACATCTCGGCCATCTCGATTGCGATCGCCACCGTCATCGCGCTGGCGGGCGCCATCGCGAAACTGTCGAAGAACGGCGTCATCTACGGCCTTGCGACCTTCTACACCTCGCTCTTCCGCGGGCTGCCGCTGCTCATGCAGATCTACATCATCTATCTCGGCCTGCCGCAGGTGGGATATGTGATCGGCGCCATTCCCGCCGGCATCCTCGCCTTGTCGCTCTGCTACGGCGCCTACATGACGGAAATCTTCCGGGCCGGCATCGAGAGCATCCACCGCGGGCAGACGGAGGGCGCGACCGCGCTCGGTCTCAGCCCGAACCAGACGATGTTCCTCGTGATCCTGCCGCAGGCCATGCGCGTCATCGTGCCGCCGACGGGCAACCAGTTCATCGCCATGCTCAAGGACAGCTCGCTCGTCTCTGTCGTCGGCGTCTGGGAAATCATGTACCTCGCGCGCACCCAGGGGCAGACGGAGTTCCGTCACATCGAAATGCTGATCACGGCCTCGATGATCTACTGGATCCTATCGATCGGCCTCGAGTTCCTGCAATCGCGCATCGAAGCCCATTTCGGCCGCTTCAACGCGCGCTGATCGTACGCCGCCCGACGATCCCGCCCCCCGCCCGCCCCCCGCCCGCTCCCCAGCCGCCCGAATCCGCACCAACCGGAGATCATAGTCCCGTGTCGCAACCGACCCACATCGCCCCCGAGATTTCCCTGTCGGGCGTCCACAAATGGTATGGCAGCTTCCATGCGCTGGACGACATCACGCTCGATGTCGCGAAGAAGGAACGCATCGTCATCTGCGGGCCCTCGGGCTCCGGAAAATCGACGCTGATCCGCTGCATCAACCGGCTCGAAGCCCATGAAGAGGGCCGCATCGTCGTTGGCGGCGTCGAGCTGGACGGCAACGAGAAGAACATCGACGAGGTCCGGCGGGACGTCGGCATGGTGTTTCAGCACTTCAATCTCTTTCCGCACCTGACGATCCTTGAAAACTGTACCCTTGCCCCGATCTGGGTGCGCAGGACGGCCAAGCCCGAGGCCATTGCGGCGGCCATGCATTATCTCGAACGCGTCCGGATTGCCGATCAGGCGCACAAATATCCCGGCCAGCTTTCCGGCGGCCAGCAGCAGCGCGTCGCCATCGCCCGGGCGCTCTGCATGAACCCGAACGTCATGCTGTTCGACGAACCGACCTCGGCGCTCGATCCGGAAATGGTCAAGGAGGTGCTGGACGCCATGGTGTCGCTGGCCGAGGACGGCATGACGATGATCTGCGTCACGCACGAGATGGGCTTTGCCCGCCAGGTCGCCGACCGGGTGATCTTCATGGACCGCGGCCGGGTGATCGAAGAAGCGGCCCCGGCCGCCTTCTTCGACAATCCACAAAGCGAGCGCAGCCGGGCCTTTCTCAGCCAGATCCTGCACTGACGCCCGCTGAGCGCCGGAAACGAGACGCCTTCGTCTCACCCAGGTGTATCAGGGCCGGAGCTGTTGCCCCGGCACCCGGCCACGGGTGCAATGCGCCTTACGGGTGGGGGGGACGATCTCATGCATGTCGCCGACACGTGTGCAGCGGTTTCGGGAAACGACATACATCAAGACAAGGACTCAAAGCGTGATGCGTGGATCCTTTTTCACGCAACGCACTTCAGAGGGGCTGGATGTCCTGCGGGAAGCCGCCGACATGCGTGCAGGTCACTGCGGCGCGGCTGCGGCCGGCGACGAGGCAGTCCTGGAGATCGCGGCCGTCCATCATGGCGTGCAGGAATCCCGCGATGAAACTGTCGCCCGCGCCTGTCGTATCGACCACGTCAACCGGCGCGATGCCGGTTTCGACCCGGGTGGCGCCATCCGTGGCGCAGGAGCCCCGCGCACCGCGGGTCACGACCGCAAGCCGCGCCCCATCGGCCAGGAACTGCGCCATCATCGCGTCGGCAGCGTCTCCGTCCTCGCCCGCCGAGCCGAAGGCAACACTGAGGCCGGCAACGCCGAGATGCACGGGATCATTGTTGACGGAGACATCCTGCGAGAGGCTGCAGCCGCCGGCCGCCAGACGGCGCCGTACCAGGCCGTCGTCGGCGATCCAGCCGAGATGCACGTGATCCATCGCGAGAAGCGCCTGAAGATCCTCCGCGTCGGGGATGTAGTCCTTGCAGACGCCGAAATCTTCATGGGCAAAGATACGCTCGCCCGTCTCCGTGATGTCGATGTTCGTGAAGGCCGTGTTGCCTGCGACCTCGCGGAGATGATCGGTGCGCACGCCGTTGGCGCGCAACAGATCGCGCGTTCGCGCACCATCCTTGTCGATGCCGACCGCCCCGAAATAGGAAACGTCATGGCCGAGCAAGGCCAGCTGCACGGCAACATTGATCGCGTTGCCGCCGATCAGCGACTGGGCGACGGGCGGCTGGAAACGATCGACGCAATTGTCGCCGACAATGCCAAAACGGGCGGGAAACATCAGGCACCTTGCTCCAGTCTTGTAGAGTGCGCCGGGGCGATTGCCTCGGCACCGGGACATTGCAGACAAAACGGGTCAGCGCGTTCCGATCACCCTGCCCTCTCGAAACGGCATGGCAAGGGAAACCTTGCCATGCAACAGGCAACGCGATGCGCTGCCTCGGGTTCGCCGACGAGATCAGTACGCCACTTTTTTGTAGTAGCGGCGTGTCGTCAGCGGGTGGTCGCGCATCACTTCGAGATGGGCGCTGATCCGCTCGAGGACGGCCGCGAGAAGCACGGGGGACAGAAGGGCGCGAAGCTCGCTCGACATGCCCGGCAGGTCGAAGGCGGCGGTGTCGAGCACGGTGAGCTTGTCCGTGTAGGACGGCGCGAAGCTCTCGATCCGGTCGGCCAACGGGCGGCAGGCGTCCTCCCCCTTGAACAGGATGACGCTGACGCCTTTTTCGACCAGTTCCAGCGTGCCGTGAAAGAAGTCCGACGCGTGGACCGGCCGCGTGCGGATCCACTGCATCTCTTCCAGGATGCACATGCCGTAATAGAAGGCCTCCGGCCAGACATTTCCGGCACCCGTGACGATGTGGTAATCCGAGCCCGCGAGCACCCGTGCAAAGGCTTCGGCCTGTCCCTCATAGGCGCGCTTGACCGCCAGAAGGCCGGCGGGAAGCGCCTGGATTTCCCCGATCAGCTGATCGTAGTTCGCAATCTCGCCGCGGTGCTTCATGATCGACAGCGCGACGAAGAGGGACTGGAGATAGAAGGACTCGCAGGATGTGTCGTCTTCGGCGAAGTTGACGAAGACATGGTCCCCACCCTGCCCGAGCGGCGTTTCCGCATGGCCGACCAGCGTCAGGACCGTGGCGCCGATCTCCTTGATCTTCGCCAGAAGCGCCACGCTCTCCTTGGTCGTGCCGGACAGCGACGGCATCACCACGATCGAGTTGCGGGTCAGATTGGCCGAGCCGGTGATGACCAGTTCGGCCGTCAGGTCGATAAAGGCGGGGAAGCGCGACCGCCGCTGCAGCAGCTGGTAGGCCGGCTGCATCAGGATCGCCGCCCCGCCCGTGCCGAGGAAGAACACGCTGTCGGCGCCCGCTTCCAGGCAGCGGCCGATGACCTCATCGAACCGGCCGGCAAGCGCGACCGCTCCCGACTGGATACGAAGATAGCGCTGTTCGTCGAAATTCAGCATGACGTTCCTCCCGTTCGGCGGACATGGCTCCGGCCTTGCCGCTCCTTCAATGTTGTAAGACAACTGACATCCGGCATCTTTTCTGTCAAGATGGTCCGGGATAGAATGGTGCGGCGAGAGCAAGCCAAATCCCGTTTCCCCTCGAAGACTTCCCTCTTGCAAGAGCTCTTGTTGAGGAGGTGCGTAACGCCGGAAAGATTGGGACAACATCGTTCCAAGAGGCTCTGCTAATGCTTGACGCTTGACCAAAAGGCCGTTGTCGGACATGAAAGAATTTCACGGGAAGGGCACGAGGGTTGCTTTGGACGAGTCGCTTCGTGATGCCCGAACTCTTGTCATCCAGCTGCGCGACCGGATCTCGGATCTGATTCGCCAGGAGGGCCTGAAGCCCGGCGACAAGATGCCGACGGAAGCCCAGCTGACCGGGCGTTTCAAGATTTCCCGCGCGGCGGTGCGTGAGGCACTCAAACTCCTCGAGCAGGACGATCTGATCTACGTCGAGCATGGGCGTGGCCGGTTCGTGTCGGCCATCGCCGCCGTTCAGGTCGATCGTCCCATCACGGCCTTCGAAAGCGTCACGGAGATGACGCGCCACTACGGCTACAAGCCGGTGAACCGTGTCCTGTCGATTTCGGAAGAGGAACCCGATGCGGGTTTGCAGGCGCGCCTGCGGCTGGAAGCGACCGATCGCGTCATCCGCATCGAGCGGCTGCGGTTCGAAGAGGCGGTGCCGATCCTCTACTGCATCGATTACGTGCCGCGCGCCCTGATCCCCGGCGCGCTGGACGAGACCGACTGGAGCGGCTCGCTCCTCTCGCTGCTCGATCACCACAAGAAACGGCCGCGCATGTCATCCGCCCAGGTCACCGCCGTCATGCTGCCGGACGAGGTCATCGACCGCCATGATCTTGCAAGCTTCGGCCCTGCCCTGCTCATCACCGAAACCTGCTACACGGTCACGGGCATCCCCGTCATCTACGCGATCGACTATCATCGCGGCAGCCATTTCTCCTTCAGTCTCGTCCGGAAGTGACAGAGCGGACGACGCGTCCGGTCCGAGATCGGCGCTGACCCGAGACGCCGTAGGGCGCGAAGCCATCCCGAATTACACATCCGGCTAATGATCGTCCGGCAGAGTGGCAAACAGGGTCGCCACGGCAGAGCCCAGGGTTTCCGTAGGGTTCGCGGCGCAGAAGGTTCGCACGTGGCGAAGGATCGAGGCTTCCGAGACGGTCGCGATATCGCGGGGTCGCGCGCGCTCGCCGGAGATGCCGGCGTTGGATCCGCTGATGAAGCCCGAGCTCCACGCCGTGACAATGCGATCGAAATGCATGTCTCCGAGCATCTCGACCGTGGCGGCGCAGGAACTGGCGCCGATTCCGACATCCCTCGGCGCGTGCGCGGCATAGCTGCCGATCGCGTAGCTCATACCGATCGCCGCCGTCACGCACCCGGCCATCGCCTTGAGCGGCAGGCTGCGTCTCGCCGGCAGTTTCTGATCATGGAACGTTTCGGTCATAGCGTGTCTCCAGGACCCGATATGACCCTCCGGAGATGAACCGGGACTGAATCCCGGCAGCGTTGGAGGCAAGCGTCTCGACAAGGCTCCGGCCGGAGGCAGGGGCCGTGTCCGCATTTCGACCCGCAGCGAAACCCATCTGCAGCCGTATGCGTCTCTTGTCGAAGGGCCTGTTTTCCATCGCTTGGGGATGTGCTGCGCAAAGGTTCCCATGTCGGGACTTCAGTCGGGGCCGGCATCAGACCTTTTTCGGTGCGGTTGCGCCTTTGGTGGGAGGCCGCCCGAAAAATGGAACTTTGGTCATGACAAAGGGCTTCAACGGTGATCCCGATCGTCGGGCAATGCAGAGAGATGGCGTCACCGCGATAGTCCAACGACGTCGCGGGAACGTAGACTGGCAACGATCATGACGCGCCGGGGTCCGGAGAGATGATGAACCGAAAGCTGTATCTCGCAAGCCTGATGGGCTGTCTCCTCGCCATAGCCCCCGTCCGCCCTGCGCTGGACAGGACGATCCCCTTTGACGGCGTTTCCGCCTTTGCCAAAGGCGGAAACAATGGCGGCGGCAACGGCGGGGGGAACAGCAGCGGCGGGAACAACGGAGGGGGGAACAACGGTGGAGGGAACAATGGCGGGGGAAATTCGGGGGGCAGCGGGGGAGGCAATGGCAATGGCAATGGCAATGGCAATAGCAATGGCAGCAACGGCGGGCGCGGCAAGAGCGGTTCCGCGGGCAGCAACAATGGGGACACGGGCGCGTCCGCACCGGCTTCGAGCCTTCCGGCCTTCTCGAGGCCGGATGCCGACGGGGCGGACGGTCAGGCCCTGAGCATACGGCATCGCAACGGTTTTCGGGAACAGTTGACCGGCGACCGCTACGTCATGCGGGATGCCCAGGGGCGTATCGTTGTCGATCGCCGCGCGACGCGGGCGGATCGCGAGAGGCTCCGGCGGCTGGCGATCCGCTGACGGCCAGGGCTCGAGCGCCTTGCCCTCAAGCCCGCGACGCCGGTGACTAGAGCGGTGAGCGAGACCCCGTCAGCGGGGCTGGTTGGCGTCCCGCATGGCCAAGGCCGCCTCGGTGCGGTTCTTCACGTTCAGTTTCACGAAGATCCGCGTCATGTGATGCTTGATCGTCTTTTCATGCAGGTTCAGGTCGCGGGCGACCATCTTGTTGCTCAGGCCGGATGCAACGAGCTTCAGCACGTCCTGCTCCCGGGCGGTCAGGCCGGCGAGCACGTCCTGATCGGCCGGCTTGGCATGGGCCTCGGTCATGTCGGCCACCAGCTTGAAGGACAGCGCCGGCGCGATGTAGCTTTCGCCGGAATGAACGGTCCGGATGATATCCGCGAGCGTGCGCGAGCCGACGCCCTTCAGCACATAGCCCTTGGCACCGCGCTGGATGGCTGTCTTGAGATCGTCGGCGCTTTCCGACACCGTCAGCATGATCAGAATGCGCGTCGGGCAATCCTCGAGGATGGGTTCGATCGCCTCCAGCCCGCCGCCTGGCAGCGAAATGTCAAGGAGCATGACGTCAGGCGCGCATTCGCGCGACAGCCGGACGGCGTCGGCACTGCTGCTGCCCTCGCCCACGATCCGGAAACCGCCGATTTCATTGAGGCTGCGACTTACGCCTTCGCGAAACAGGGGATGGTCGTCCACCACGGCGATGGTGATCGCCTGTCCTGTATGCGCCGGACCTGCCGAAGTCATACCCGCCTGTTTCATGCCGACCTGTTTCATGCCCGCCTCTCTCATGCCTGCCTCTTTCATGTCTGTTCCCCCTCCTCCAGGCCGAGGCGCATCGTGACCACGGTGCCTTGCGGCGTTGCCTGTATATTGAATTGCCCGCCGAGGCTTTCAATCCGCTCGCGCAGGCCGGCAAGGCCGAGACTTTTCGGCTGCACCGCGGAGACGTCGAAGCCGGCTCCCTCGTCGGCCGTCTTTACGGTCACCGTCCGATCCGTCACGTTCAGCGTGACGCTCTGACCCTTGGCATGCGCGTGTCGATAGCCGTTGTTGAGCGTTTCCTGGACGAAACGATAGACGCAGATGCGCATGGCGGTGGACAAAGCCGGAAGCTCGACTGGCGTTTCGTCGACCAGCGCCACCCGCGCTCCGGTGCGCTGGCGGTAGGCGCGCACGGCGCGTTCGACGATGTCCCGGACGCCGAGCGCCTCGATATCGGGAAGGACGAGACCCGTGCAGATGCTGCGGATCTCGCGCATGGCCTCGTCGAGACTGTCCTTGATCGCGGTGATCTCCTGCTCCCGTCTTGCGCGCGAAACCGAAGGATCAAGCAAGACCTCGCTGTCGATCCGCAGGCCGGCAAACGCCACCAGTTGCGCCGGCCCGTCGTGCAGGTCCGCCCCGACGCGGCGCAGGAAGTTCTCGTTGAGCGCGGCAGTGCGCTGCGAGGCACGTTGCACGCGCGCGCTGAGCGCCTTGTTTTCGGAGAGAAGCGAGGAGAGCTCCGCAATGCGGCCGGCAAGCGCCACACGCTGCCGCTCGATCGTCCGGTTGCCGCGAAACACGATCAGCGAAAGCACGCTGAAGAACAGCAGGGTCACCAGGATGACCGCCGCCCAGGTGGAGAGGCGAGCCGTGCGAAGATCGTTCTCGAACTCGTTCGACACCTCGTAGAACTCGAGAACGGCAACGATTTCGCCCGACCAGGGCTGAAGAACGGGATTGTAGATCTCCAGGAGCCGCTTCCCCGTCGCCCTCTCCGTCGTGCTTTCCGGGTCGTCGGCATGATCGAAACGCGCGACGATCCCACCCGAAAAGGCGCGCTGCAGATCGGCGTTCGGCTCGAACCGGCGGCCCATCAGCGCCTTGTCATTGGCATAAAGGACGGTGCCGTCCTTCCGCCAGAGCCGGAAGGAGATCAGCCGCTGGCCGAGTGCGCCCTGGCTCAGGGTCTCGTCGAGCGCCCGCTCCACGGTCTCGTCAAGAGCCGCGGCCGTTTTCAGATCGGGAAGGATCGGCGCAATGATGCTGTCGACATACAGCGCGGTTGCCGCTGCCGAATTGCGCGTCACCGTCGCCTCGATCAGATTGGTGACGAAGGCGCCCACGAGCACGATCGCAACGAGCGCGACCGCCCCCCCGGCGATGAAGAATTGATGCGCAAGGGACAGCGCATTCCAGCGGCCGGTCATGGCGCGCATTCGGCTCTGGATGTGCCCTTCAATGGGTCGGCGCATGGATCCTCGACGTCGGCTGCCAGCCGCCAATATGTCAGTGTGCGATTACATGGAAGGCGCCTAACGCAAGGCAAGAGCGCCATCGCCAGAGACCTTTGCCAGAGATTCCCGTTCTCCCTGCTCACCGTGCGACCAAAGTCGGAGGTCGCATGGCAAAAGTCTGAGCTGCGGAACGGGCCGGCGCGAACCGGGTTGAGGGGCATCGCAACGATCCGAAAGGTGGAACCCATGAAACATCTTCTCATTGCAACAACCGCACTCATCGCCCTTGCCGGCACGGCCGTGGCCCAGGAGGGAACCGTCACCGGCGCTGCCGGCGGCGCGGTTACGGGGGCTGTCGTCGGTGGTCCTGTCGGTGCCGTCGTGGGCGGGGCCGTCGGCGCCATCGCCGGTACGGCCATCGATCCGCCGCCGGCGCGCGTCGTGCAGTATGTCGAAAGCCAGCCTCTGCCCGAAAAGCGCATCAGCATCGAGCAGGATGTGGCCGTCGGCAAGCCGCTTCCCCGCGAGGTGGTGCTGACCCCGGTCGCCGAAGACCCGACCTATGCCTATGCCGTCGTCAACGAGCGCCGGGTCATCGTCGATCCGAACACCTACACCGTGGTTCAGGTCGTCGAATAACGGCACCTGACCGTCTCGCCGGCCGCCGCCCTTGAACCCCTTGCGGGCGGCGCGTTGGCGAGCGGCGTGTCTGCGGCAGGTCGCCCCGCGTGGCGGCCTGCCGCAGACATGTTCTTCAAACACGGAGCACCCTCCGAGAAAGTGGACCTGTCATGGCCAAGGACGAGAAAAAAGACCCGTTTCAGGAAATCGAGAAGCTGCATCTCCTGCACGAGGCCCAGCTTCTGGCGCTGGTCGCCACCTTCGAGCAGACAGGCACGTTGAAGGGCGATCATTACAAGGCCAATGTGCTGGCCCTCTCCGAGACCATGAAGCGCACGCCGAACTATGGCGTCGCCGACGCATTGGTCGCGTTTTCGGGCCAGCTCGGCACCGACAAGAGCGGCGTTCAGAAGTAGCCGCGGCTGTTTCCCTGCTCGCCGGAGCGGACTGCACGGCCGGGTCCGTTGGCATTCCCTCAAGCGGCATTCTGGCGGCCGGGACGTGCGCGGCTCAGGATCTTCTCCAGCTCGCTTCGCGAGCACGGCCTGTGAAACAGGAACCCCTGAAGCTGGTCGCAGCCGGCCGCCTTCAGGATGTCGTGCTGGATCACGTCCTCCACGCCCTCCGCCGTAATCGTCAGTCCCATGGCCAGGCCCAGGCTGACGATTGATCGGATCATCTTGTCGGCATCCGGCTTCGTGGTCAGGGCACTGACGAAGGAGCGGTCGATCTTGAGCTTGTGGAAATTGAGCCGCGAGAGATAGCCGATACTGGCATAGCCGCTGCCGAAATCGTCGAGTGCAAACCGGAATCCGGCCAGCCGCAGGATCTCGACCTGCGCGAGAAACAGGGCCGTGTCGTTGGTCATCGCCGTTTCCGTGATCTCGAACTCGATCTTGTCCGGCGAGACACCCATTTCCCGCGTGAGCGTCAGCACGGTCTCGGCGAAATCCGGTTTCGCAAACTGCAGGACGGAGAGATTGATCGAGGTGGTCACGTCGGGCCAGGCCCGCGCGTCCGTCAGGGCGTTTCTCAAAACCCAGTCGCCAAGCTCTCCCATGAGGCCGTTCTTTTCCGCCATCGGCACGAAGACCTCGGGCGAAACAAGGCCATGGTCGCCATGCTCCCAGCGCAGGAGCGCCTCGACGCCGGTGACCGTCTTGCCGTCGATGCACATCAAGGGCTGGTAGTTAAGCGAAAGGCCGTTCGTCTCGATCGCGACTTTCAGGTCGCGTGCCATCGCCTGGTCGTGCAGGAACATCTGGTCGAGATAGGGGTCGAACGAGCGCGCGATCCCGCGCCCGGCATCCTTGGCGACATACAGCGCGACATCAGCCTGGCGCATAAGCTCCGGCAGATCGGTCTCCGCCTCGTCGCTGTCGCGGGAATAGCCGATGGAGAAATGAACCGGCAGATGATGCGCACCCGTGACGAACGGCGCCTGCGCCGCCGCAAGGACGCGGTCCAGCACCGGTTCGAGGCGTATCGTCTCGCAGACGACGGCAAATTCATCCCCGCCGAGGCGCGCAACGAAGCCGTCGTCGAGAACCGCAGCCGACAGGCGCCGCGCGACCTCGCAGATCAGCAGGTCGCCGATACCATGACCATGGGTGTCATTGACCCACTTGAAACGGTCGAGATCCAGATACAGCAGCGCGATCCTTGCGCCGGTCGCCGTTGCACGGATGCGGGCACTGTCGAATTGCTCCTGAAGGCCGGTGCGGTTCAGAAGGTTCGTCAGCGGGTCGCGGCGGGCGGCCTGATGGGCGGATGCTTCGCTGGCCCGCAACGCCTTGTTGAGTTCCTCCAGCGCCTCGACCTGAGCCGCGAGTTCCGTCGCGATCCGGCTGTCGCTGGTCCAGCGGTTGACGAGCGTCGTCGCCATCTGCCGCACCTCGTCCGCATCGAAGGGTTTGACGAGATAGAACAGCCGGTCGAGCGTTCCCACCATGCCGGCAATTTCGGCCGGGCGGTGGTCGGAATAGCCGGTGACGATCACGATGTTGATCACGGGCTCAATCGCGCGGATCTGCCGCGCCGCCTCGACGCCGTCGATCCCGGGCGGCATGCGCACATCGAGAAACACCACGCCGAAAGGCTGGCCGGCGGCCTTTGCCGCGCGCACGGCCTCGACCGCTTCCTCGCCCTGACGGCAGGTAACGATCTCGTCGATCACGCCGACCGCGGCCGCAGGCGCGTCGCCGAAGAGATCGGCGGCCAGGGCATCGTAGTCGCTGGCGGTCGCCTCTGCTGCGGGCGCGAGCAGGTCGGAAAAGATCCGGCGGTAGGCGTCGAGAATACCCGCTTCGTCGTCGCAGATCAGGATCCGGCGTTTTTCCTGGGTCGGTATCGTCATGCTGCGTCTCGTCTTGAAAGTGCCGCAGGAAGGACGATCCGGAACGTGGCCCCCTGTTGCGGCCCGTTGCTTTCGACCGACAGGCGGCCGCCCATGGCATTGACGGCGTTGGCGCACCAGTGAAGGCCGACGCCGCGCTTGCCGCCCGTCTTCGTCGAGAATCCCTTCTCGAACAGCCGATCCCGGTTTTCCCCGTCGATGCCGACGCCGTCATCGGTGACGGTCAGCTCGACGGTTTCCGTGCCCGCGGCGTCGCTGACCGGCCGCACGCCAATGCGCACCGTGCCCGTGCCCCTGTCCGACGCCTCGATCGCCTCGGCCGCATTGACGATCAGGTTTCCGAAGACCTGTTCGAGCGGAACGCGATGACCGAGGACCGCGAGGGACTGCAGGTCACTAAGATCCACCGAGATGCCGCTGCGCCGTTCGATCAGCGGCATGGCGTTGCGCAGCGAGGCGGCGACGTCCACCGCGTCGAGAACGCGCTCCCGCTGGGCCGCGCGGTCCTGATCCTTGAGAATGTCGTCGACATGGCGGAGCATAGCGACCAGCGAGCCGACTTCCTCCTGCCGTGCCCGGTCCTCGTCCATCAGTCGCGCCGACGACAAGGCGACGAACTGCTGCAGCTTGGCGGCGCGGTCGGGTGCGAGCCCCTGCTCGCCAAGCTGGTCGAGCGCCTTGCTCAGGTTCTGCTTCCAGGGTGCGGCGTTCGCCTTCGCCAGCCCCCAGGCGACGACCGAGATCGGGCTGAGCGCATTGCGCACGTTGTGCAGAAGGCCGGCGGCCTCGTCGGCGGCGCCGTGGTCATAGTCCTGCCGCCGCAGCTTGGCCCTGAGGTCGTCGAGCTGGCGCGTCATGGCATTGAAGGTGATAACGGTTTCGCTCAACTCGTCGCCCTTGCCGTCCTCCCGCATCGGATCGAGATGTCCGGTTGCGGCGACCGACAGGAGGTGCGCGCGCAGCGTCTCGATACGACGGATGACGATGGTCCGCAGGATCACGCCGAGCACGATCAAGAGGACCGTGGCGCCGGCGAGCAGGAGCAGCAGCGTCGTGAGGATCGTCTTCTCGCCGACGGCCGTGATGTCGCGCGGCGTATGCGAGCGGATCATCGCCAGCGCCCGGCCGTCCGGACCGAGCAGGGGATCGATCTTGTCGACCGTCCCGTCGCTTTCGGCCATCGGCCGCGTCGGGAAGGCTGACGTTGCCACGAGATCGAAGTCGACGCGGGTCGCCGCGCGGATCGCGTCCACATCGAGAAGCCGGCCAAGGATGAGCGTTCCGGCACGAGCGCCTGTCCTGTCGGAGCGCAGGATCGGCGAATAGCCGATGACGGCGAGACCTTCCGCCGTCTGCATCAGGGACGAGCGGATGGCCACGCCTTCGGGCTCGGACAGGAGCGGGCTGCCCTGCGGCACGCGGTCGGCCGACAGGAGCTTCACCGGTCGCGGCTCCTCCGCGTCGTCGGCATAGCCGCTGTCGAGGACCACGCGTCCCTCGGTGTCGATCGCAACGAAGAAGGTGACGCCCAGCGTCTTCAGCGACTCCGCCGTGACGTTCTTTCCCTGATAGTCGGGCCCCTCGCCCTGCATGAAGGCATAGGTGTCGTCCCAGATGGCATAGTCGCCGGCACTGTTGGCGACCTGATCCTTCTGCAGCTGGATGGCTTCCAGCACGCGGGTCTGGTTTCGCTCGGCCGACTGTTCCTCGAGGGCAGCGAAGCTCGGCAGCACCGCAAGCCGCAAGGTCGCGAAGTTGAGAACCGCGGAAACGGCGACGACGCCGAGCAGCGCAACGTTCAATTTGGTGACAAGACGCATGAAAGATCCCTTTGGGGCATCCTTACATCGTCTTCGTAAAGCCGCGGTTGCAGATGGTGGTTAACATCCGTCTTCGTTTCGACCACGCCTTCCGGCGTCGTCAGAATGTCCACACTCGCTTACGGACGAACCGCAACCAGGCGCCGTTCCCGCCTTTCCCTTTTCCCTTTCGCGCCTCACGTCAGACTTAAGTCCGATGCGCTGGCGCATGGCTTGGACTGAAGTCCCGAGCCGGAACCAAGAGGTCATGCAAAGCCTTTCCGTCTCGAACCACACGACAAGACGCTTCGAAACACCACAAGGACCAGAACCATGAAAACCGCTCTTCTTATTCCTTTCGCCGTGATGTCGCTGGGCTTCGGCACGGCCGCCTATGCCGATGGTAACGGCACCGTGACCGGCCTTGCCGGCGGTGCGGCAACGGGTGCCGTCGTCGGCGGCCCGGTCGGTGCCGTCGTGGGTGGCGCCGTCGGCGCGATTGCCGGCACGGCGATCGATCCGCCGCCGGCACGCGTCGTCACCTATGTCCGCGAGCAGCCCATGCCGACGCAGCGCGTTGTCGTCGATGAGCCGATCGTCGTGGGCAAGCGCGTGCCGCAGACGGTCGTTCTGACCCCCATTCCGGAAGATCCGTCCTATTCCTACGCCATCGTCGACCAGCAGCGCCTGATCGTCGATCCGCAGACCGGACAGGTCGTCCAGATCGTTCAGTAAGTCTGTAACGACCAATTCAGAAGGGGCCTCTCGCAACAGAGGTCCCTTTTTTCGTTTTTCGCCTGGAGCATCTGAATATGTGCGTCTTGACGATCACTTGGCGATGCCGATCACGTGGTGTTGCTGGTCACTTGGCGGTGCTGGTCAGGCCTTCAGGGCATCGACCACGATGCGGAAGGCCGGCGAGTTCTGTCGGCGGCTCGGATAGTAGAGATAGTAGCCGGGGAACAGAGGGCACCAGTCGTCGAGGAGCTGGATAAGGCGACCGGCGGCGATATCCGCGGTGACGAGACTTTCCGGAACATAGGCGATGCCGTAGCCCGCAACCGCCGCATCGATCATGGCGTAGGAGGTGCTGAACGTCAGCTGTCCGTCGACACGCACCCGAACCTCCCGCCCATCCTTCTCGAATTCCCACGCATAGAGACCGCCGGCTCGCGCCTGACGATGGTTGATGCAGATGTGGCCGACCAGCTCTTGCGGCGTTCGCGGCGTCTCTCGCGTCGCCAGATAGTCCGGGGATGCGACGGCCACCAGCCGCCAATCCGGGCCGATGCGAACCGCGATCATGTCCTTGTCGACGCTTTCGCCCAGCCGGACACCGGCATCGAACTTCTCCTCGACGATGTTGCGAAAGCCGTTGTCGCTGTTCAGCTCGACCTTGATGTCGGGGTAGCGGTGCAGGAGGGGGCGAAGCTTGGGCCAGACGATGCTTTCCTGGGCATAATCCGACAGCGTGATCCGCACTGAGCCCACCGGCTTGTCGCGGATCTCCATCAGCTGGTCGATCTCGGTCTCGAGCTCCTCGATGCGCGGCGCCAGCGAACGGATCAGGCGCTCGCCCGCCTCGGTCGGAACGACGCTGCGCGTCGTCCGCGTCAGAAGGCGCAGGCCCATCCGCGCTTCCAGCTTCTTGATCGTATGGCTGATGGTCGATTGCGACGTGCCGAGCTTCGCCGCCGCCTTGGTAAAGCTGCGCTCCTCCGCGACGGCGAGAAACCAGAGCATGTCGTTCAGATCTTCGCGCTTCATGGTTGCCCGTATCCGTTTCGCCGGTCCGCTCGCCGGATTGATGTCCATCATCGATAAGTCCATGCGAATTGCAACGGCTAATTCCCGGACTGCATTCGCCTTACCTTCGCCTCATGACACAGCAAGCCCGCACAGACGCACGCGCATCGCACGACCCCGGCCTTCCCGACGCCACGCCGGGGAAACGCTCGCAAGCCGCCACGGCTGCCGGCACGACCGTGTCCACACCGGCCTGGAGTGCCGTGATTTCCATGGCCCTCTGCGTGGCCGTGCTCATCGCATCCGAATTCCTGCCGGTCAGCCTTCTCTCTCCCATCGCGACCGCGCTGGGCGTGACGGAAGGGCGGGCAGGTCAGGCGATCTCCATCTCCGGGCTGTTCGCGGTGCTGACGAGCCTGTTCGTGGCCGGCCTCACCCGCAGGCTGGACCGGCGGCTGATGCTCGCCGCCTTCTCGCTGATGCTGGTGATCTCCGGTATGATCGTGACGTTTTCACCCAACTATCTCGTCCTCATGATCGGGCGTGCGCTTCTCGGCATCGCGATCGGCGGCTTCTGGTCGATGTCGACGGCGATCGTCATGCGCCTCGTGCCCGAGGACGGCCTGCCGCGGGGGCTGGCCATCCTGAACGCCGGGAACGCCATTGCCGCGACGGTGTCGGCGCCTCTCGGCAGCCTGCTCGAAAGCTATGTCGGCTGGCGCGGCGCCTTCTTCGCGGTGGTGCCGCTGGCGATCGTGGCGCTGGTCTGGCAGTGGCTGAAAATGCCGTCGCTGCCACCTCGGGGCAGCGAGACGACGTCGGGTCCCGCCGCGTCCGCCGAAGGAACATTCATCAGCCCCAAGACGTCGTCCAACGTGTTCCGGCTGCTTCTTCGGAAGCCGGTCGCGCTCGGCATGGCGTCGATCCTGTTCCTGTTCATGGGCCAGTTCGCGCTCTTTACCTATCTCCGCCCCTTCCTGGAGACGGTGACTGCGGTATCGATCCCCATTCTCTCGCTGCTGCTCCTCGGGATGGGCCTTGCCGGCGTCGCAGGCACCTACCTCGTCAGCACCCTCCTGCACACACGCCTGTTTTCCGTCCTGATCGCGATCCCGCTGGTCATGGCCGTCCTTGCCGTGGCGCTCGTCGCGTTCGGATCCTCCGTTGCCGCGACAGCGACCCTCCTTGTCGGCTGGGGCCTGTTCGGCACCGCCGCACCGGTCGGCTGGGGCACCTGGCTGAGCCGCACCATGCCCGAGGACGCCGAAGCCGGCGGCGGATTGCAGGTGGCGACGATCCAGCTTGCCATCACGCTCGGTGCGTCCGCCGGCGGCCTGCTGTTCGATGCCCTGGGCTGGTGGGCGACCTTCCTGTTTGCCGCCGCCCTTCTGGCTGCGTCCTCCCTTCTCGCCGCAGCGGCCGGACGTTGCCAAAACGGCTGATTTCTTTCCTCTCGTCTCAAGGACCCCAGACATGACGAACGACATCCCCTTCAATGACGCCCAGGCTGAGGCCCAGGCCCCGGCTCAGGCATCCGGCATCGACCGCCGCAACCTCCTCAAGATCACGGGTGCCGGCATCGCCGCCCTCGGTACGGTCTCCCTCTTCGACCCCATGACCGCAAAGGCTCAGGACATGTCCAACGGTGCTTCCAACTTCTACAGCAGCGATCGGGTGACCCTTCAGAAGGTGACGTTCAAGACCCAGTACCAGACGATGGTCGCCGGCAACCTGTTCGTGCCCAACGACATGGACAGGGGCGTCAAGCACCCGGCGATCGTCGTCGGCCACCCCATGGGTGCGGTCAAGGAACAGAGCGCCAATCTCTATGCCACCAAGATGGCCGAGCAGGGCTTCGTCGCCCTGTCGCTCGACCTGCCCTTCTGGGGCGAGAGCGAGGGGCAGCCCCGCAACCTCGTGTCGCCGGAAGCCTATGCGGAAGCCTTCAGCGCCGGGGTCGATTTTCTCGGCACGCACGCCTTCGTCGATCGCGGCAATATCGGCGCGATCGGGGTCTGCGGCAGCGGCAGCTTCGTCATCAGCGCCGCCAAGATCGATCCGCGCATCAAGGCGGTCGCAACCGTCAGCATGTACGACATGGGAGCCGCCTTCCGGGATGCCCTGAACAGGTCTCAGACGGTCGAACAGCGCAAGGCCTTCATCGCCACGGCGGCCGAACAACGCTGGGCAGAGGCGGACGGAGCCGATCCCCAGTATATCGGCGGCACGACGCTGGAACTGACGGCCGAGACCGATCCGATCCAGCGGGAGTTCTACGATTTCTACCGCACCCCCCGCGGCGAAGTCACGCCGGTCGGCGTCGACAGGGCCAGCACGACGAAGCCGAGCCTCAGCAGCAGCGTCAAGTTCATGAATTTCTACCCGTTCAACGACATAGAGACGATCTCGCCGCGGCCGATGCTGTTCATCTCGGGCGACAAGGCGCATTCGAAGGAGTTCAGCCAGAACGCCTACAACAGGGCGTCGGAGCCGAAGGAACTCGTCTGGGTCAAGGGGGCCGGCCATGTCGATCTCTACGACCGCGTGGATCTCATCCCGTTTGACAAGCTGAAGGGCTTCTTCGACCAGCATCTGGCCTGATCGGACAGCCCAAGAGCCAGGCGGCGGTCCGGCGCCGCCGGGCCCTGCCCGCTTCCCGGACTGGCCGACAACCAATGGGAAGACGAAACATGGCACGGATTGCCGGATCGACATCTGCCGCACTTCTTCTGACGCTTTTCATGGGAGGGTCCGCCATGGCGCGAGATCAGATCCGCCTGTCGTCCGACTGGGGCGACGTGACCGCCGAGCTTGCCGACAATGCCGCCGCCCGCGCGCTCGTCGCGATGTTGCCGGTGACGATCGAGATGGACGATCATCTGCGCCAGGAAAAGACGGGCGATCTACCGACCGCCTTGCCCGAGGCTCCGCGCCAGCGCGCCTTTACCGTCGGCATGCTCGGCCTGTGGAGCACAAGTGATTTTGTCATCTACTATCGCAACGGCAAGGTTCCGCCCCCGGGCATCGTCGTTCTGGGGCAGGTCACCGGCGACGTCTCGATCTTCGACCGCCCGGGCAAGGTCCGGGTGACGGTGGACGCGGCGCGATAGGCCGGGGCCATGACGCAGACGAGGGCGGCTTCTGGCCGCCCTCTCTCGCTGTCGTCCGATCTGCCGAAGGGCCGGGTCTAGAAGTCTTCCCAGGTTTCGGCTGCAGCGCCGCCGCCAAGGCCCACGGCACCGGCAACCTTCGCCATCATCCGGCGTGCGGGCGAGGCGATCGGCCTGTGCTCGGCCTTTGCCAGCTGCGGCTTGTGCGCGGGCGCCGCTGCCGCCGGGCCGGAACCCGCGCTTCCCAGGCGGAAGTCGGCAATGATCTCGCGCAGGCGGTTGACCTCGCCGGCGAGCGTCGCGCTTGCCGCCGTGGACTCTTCCACCATCGCCGCATTCTGCTGGGTGACCTGATCCATCTGGTTGACCGCCGTATTGACTTCGGCAAGACCCACGGACTGTTCCCGCGCCGAGGTGGCGATGGCGTCGAGCTGGGTGTTGATCGTCACCACCTGGGCCTCGATGACCTTCAGGGCCTCGCCCGTTTCCTGCACCAGCTTGACGCCCGTGCTGACTTCGGCCGATGAGTTGCGGATCAGGTCCTTGATTTCCTTGGCAGCCTGGGCGGAGCGCTGGGCAAGCTCGCGGACCTCCTGGGCGACCACGGCAAACCCCTTGCCGGCTTCCCCTGCGCGGGCGGCTTCCACGCCGGCGTTCAGTGCCAGGAGGTTGGTCTGGAAGGCGATCTCGTCGATCACGCCGATGATGGACGAGATCTGGCTCGACGATTCCTCGATGCGCTGCATCGCCGTTACCGCGCTGGCGACGACCTCGCCGGAATGGCGCGCCGAGCGGTTGGCCTCGATGGCGACGTTGCGGGCCTCTTCGGTACGCTTGGAGGAATGCGAGACGTTGACCGTGATCTGGTCGAGGGCGGCTGCCGTCTCCTCCAGAGAGGCGGCCTGCTGCTCCGTGCGCTTGGAAAGATCGTCGGCGCTCTGGCTGATCTCGCGGGCGCCGCTGTCGATCGAGCCGGTCGCATCGGCAACCGAACGCAGGCTGTCCGAGAGTTGCGAGACTGCCGCGTTGAAGTCGGAGCGCAAGGCTTCGAAATCGGCTGCGAAGGGCTGGGTCAGGCGGAAGGTCAGGTCACCGCCCGACAGGCTCTTGAGGCCTTCGGCAAGGCCTGATGTGGCCTGCGCCATCGCCTGGGCGCGCTGGCGGTCGCTTTCGGCGACGCGGGCGGCTTCCGCCTCACTTGCGGTGCGGGATGCAACGGCTTCCTGCTCCAGCTGGCGGGCCCGCAGACCATTGTCCTTGAACACCTGAACCGCCTTGGCCATGCCGCCGATCTCGTCGCGGCGATCGGTGCCGCTGACCTCCGTGTTCAGATCGCCATTGGCGAGAACATCCATCGTCTGCGAGAGATCCCTGATCGGACGGACGAGCCATGCTCGGATTGCCAGAAAGCCGGCCAGCAGGACGAGCACAAGACCGCCGAGAACGAGGCCGATCGTCGTCAGCATGGTCGTCTTGGCCTGCGCCGAGAGACTGTCGCTGACAGCGTCGGCGCTGTCCACGAACGCGCTCGTGAGAGCCGTGAAGCGCGGGGAGATCGCGACGAAGGCCGGCTGGCATTCGGCCAGGTATTGTGCCTGCGACGCGCTGATGGCGGCCTCGGTCGTTGAAAGGCGGGCGGCGTCGATCGATGCAGCGCATGTCTTGTCAATGATCGTAAGGCCGTCGACCTTCAAGGTCGCGATCTCTGGACGCTCCGGAAAGGCGGCGGCAGCCTTGTCGATGAACTTGACGAAGCTTGCCTTGTTGGCGTCCATTTCCTTCGATGCGGCGTCGTTGCTCTCCGGCGTGCGTGCCATCTGCAGGTCGCCGATCGAAGAGCGCATCGCCTGCAGACTGCGGTTGGCGCGTGCGAGATAGAGAGAGGCTGTCGCCTCCTTCTGCAAAAGCGCCGAATAGCCGCGGTCCATGGCCGATGTCTGCCAGCCCGAGTAAAGCGTGGTTCCGAGCGTGAACAGACCGAACCCGGTCATGATCATCAGAAACTTGCCGATAATAGAGATGTGTTTCACGTCTGTGTCCCCCAGAAGCCGGATATCCGATCGAGGCTGACCACAAGCAAATCATTTACCGAGGCGACCCCTGTCGCGCTATTCGGTTGTCATCCACCGAACTGCTCATCGCGACACACGCAAAAGGCGGATCATTTCGCCATTGCTCGTGTTTTAACGTTAAAAGTGATGTCTTAACGATGTCATAAATGGCTTACCATACATCCGGAGCGTTCATCGCGAGTTCTGTCGTCGCGCTGATAACGGATAATTAACGATCTTTTGCTCAGCCCTTGCACGACCCCCGGTTGGGATGCCGGATCTTCGCAACGGCCTCTATGCCCGCACAAACCGCAGGAAATTGACCAGTTCCACCTGGCGGCGAGAGGCCAGGGTAACCTCCTCGTCCACGCCGATCTGCCACGCAAGGTCGTGTCGGCCCGGGTCCGCATTAAGCGTCTCCAGTGTCTCGGCATAGGCCTCGACGGCCGCCACGCTGTTGGCAAGCCCCTGTTCGCGCACATCCTCGGACTGGCGGCGGATGGATTGGGCGATCTCGGAAAGGTCGAGCTCCGGATGGTACTGGACGCCCCAGAAGACGCCGTTGCCGAAGCGGATCTCGGCGGCTTCCGTCGGTGTCGCCTTGGATTGCGCGAGGCGGATCGCACCCGGCGGAAGGCGATCGACCACGCTCGAATGCATGGCCGGGGCCGTCCAGACCTGCGGCCGGTCCTGGAGAAGAGGATGGCGTCTGCCGTCCTCCGTCGGAACGATATCGCGGGCAAAGCCGACCTGCATGCCCGCATCGCGCGGCTTGCAAACCCCGCCCGCGGCGACGGCGGCAATCTGAAGCCCGGCGCAGGAACCGAAGGCAGGAACGCCAGCGGAAAACACCCGCGTCATGAAATCGGCGGCCGCGCGCGTCTCGTCCGTCTGCTTGTGCATCTGGATGGGAGACCCGGCAAAGAGAACGCCCTGGAAACGGGTGAGTGCGCCCGAGATATCGGCGCCCTCGATGCAGCAGACCGTTTCGATCACGGCGTCCGGATCGATGGTTCGAAGCGTCTCGGCATAGGTTTCATAGGAGGCGGCGCCACTGGCATTGCGGCGCTCGTTTTTCTGGTCGGCGGTTTCGCTGTCGACCACAAGAAGACGAAGAGGCAAGGAATTTCCGATCCGGTGAAGAAGATGCACCCGGTAACGCAGTGCGGCCTTCATGGTTCGCCCCGATCGGCAGGGACCCTCCATCCGTCGGTCACGTTTGCGTCAGGCGCCCGGGCTGACCGGGACGGATTCGCCAAGGTTTGGGGCGGCATCGCGGAAGGGGCCGTGACGCGCGCGTCGCGGGCCTGTGCGTCTGCAGAAACGTGTGGGGAATTTCTGCGCCAAACGGCGGCTGTTTGCGGTAATGTTCTTGCGCGAAAGCCCGGAAATTCTTAGAAATCTGTCGCTTACGATGCGAGCCAAACATGGCCGCGTCCCGGGCGAAGGGCTGTGCCCCTCGTTCCCGCATGTCGAACGCACCCGTTCGATGGGAAAGCCCGAGAGATCATCACGCGCGGACCGGGAGGCCGCGTTCCAAGGAGACGGATATGACATTGAAGACAATCACCGCGGCGCTGGCCGCCACGCTGGCCTTTTCGCCGCCTGCTGCAACCGCCGCTTTTGCCGATATCACCGTCGGCCTCGTCGCCCCCCTCACCGGTCCGGTCGCCGCGATCGGCGCCCAGATCAAGAACGGCGCGGAGACCGCCGTCGAGGAAATCAACAAGAAGGGCGGCGTCAACGGGGAGAAGATCGTCCTCAAGATCGCCGATGACGCCGGCGAGCCGAAACAGGGCGTCTCCGCCGCCAACCAGCTGATCGCCGACAACATCCGCTTCGTCGTCGGCCCGGTCACCTCCGGCGTATCGATCCCCGCATCCGTGGCATTCGCGGAAAATGGCACGCTGATGGTCACGCCGACGGCAACGTCGCCGGAGCTGACCGCGCGCGGCCTGACGACCGTCTTCCGCACCTGCGGCCGGGACGACCAGCAGGCCGACGTGGCGGCCAGATACGTCGTCGCAAACTTCAAGGACAAGAAGATCGCGATCCTCAACGACAAGGGCCAGTACGGAAAGGGTCTCGCCGACGCCTTCAAAACCTCGTTGAACGCCGCCGGCGTCACCGAAATCTTCAACGACGCGCTGACCGCCGGCGACAAGGATTTCAGCGCCCTCGTCACCCGCATGAAATCCGAAGGCGTCGAGGTCCTGTATTTCGGCGGCTATCACCCGGAGGCCGGGCTTCTGGTGCGCCAGATGAAGGATGCCGGCCTGTCCGTGCAGCTGATTGCCGGCGACGGCCTGTCGAACAGCGAGTTCATCGCCACCGGCGGCGACGATGCGAACGGCACGATCTACACCAATGCCGCCGACGCCCTGAAGAGTGCCGACAGCAAGGCTGCTGCCGACGCCCTGACGGCCAAGAAGATCCCGGTCGAAGCCTTTACCCTGAACGCCTATGCCGCGGTCGAAGTCATCGCCGCCGGCATCGCCAAGGCCGGCAGCACGGATGATGCCGAAGCCGTGGCGCAAGCGCTGAAGGATGGCACCCCCATCAAGACCGCGATCGGCGCGCTGACCTATGGCGAGACCGGCGACCTGACGTCGCAGAGCTTCTCGGTCTACAAGTGGGAAGCCGGAAAGACCGTCGCGGTCGAGTAAACATCGGCCTCTCAGAGCCGGATAGGAAGGATACGGGCGCCTGCAGGCGCCCGTTTTGCGTTGGTGCACATGGTCCGTGAAGCGGCCGGAGGAGAGGACCGGCGCGCGAGAGGGCGCGCGCGAGAGGACGCGCGAGAGAACGGGGAAGCAGGACAGGCGCGATGATTAAACCCGCGATTCGGTTCACTTCTTTCCGCGCCGTTCATTCTTTCTTTCCGATTTTTCTAATACACAGGTCGGGTACGGTCGGTCTGCTCGTTCCTCCCGTCCGACGTCCGATCGCACATCTGAAGCTGCCCATCCGACAACGCCCATTGCCTGCCCATCCCCCCACGGCAGGCCAAATATCGAGAGCCGTGATGTCTTCCTTCAACAATCTGCGTATTCTCACCAAGATCGCCGCGACCCTCTTCATGCTGATCCTGATTGCCATGGGCGTCAGCTATTCCAGCTACGGATCCCTCTCCAAGCTCGAGCAGACGGCCGCGATGACGGACCACACCTACAAGGTCATCAACGCCCTCAACGGTATCGCCGCCAGCATGGTCGATCAGGAGACCGGCATTCGCGGCTACCTCGTTTCCACGAACGACGCCTTTCTGGCGCCCCAGAAGGCCGGTCTGGAGGCCTATGCGTCCCATCTGAAGAACGTTCGTACGCTGACCTCGGACAATCCGGCGCAGCAGAACCGCCTCGATACGCTCGAGCGCTTCGTCGCGGAGTGGCACGCAAAGGTGGCCACGCCCGAGATCGCCCTGATGGCGAACGCGGCAACCCGGGATCAGGCGCGGGCGATCGAAACCAGCGGTGCCGGAAAGGCGTCCATGGACGGCATCCGCGCGACCATCGCGGAGATGATCGGCGTCGAGGCCGGGCTGCTCGGCACGCGCGCCGAGGCTGCCGCTGCTGCCGCAGCGTCCGGCCGCTTCAACAACATCGCGGGCGGCATCGGCATGTTCGCCGTCTCCCTGCTCGCGCTGATCGTCCTCAATCTCGGTCTCGTCCGCCCCGTGCGGGGCATCAACGATGCCATGCGCGACCTGGCCGCAGGGCGCATCGATCTCACGATTCCCGGCTCCGGCCGTGCGGATGAAGTCGGCGAGATGGCCGGCGCCGTCGAGGTCTTCCGTCAGGCCGCCGTCGTCAACAGGCAGCTGGAGAACGAGGCGGAAGCCGCTCGCCAGCAGGCCGAAGCCGACCGGATCCGTCTGACGGCGGAAGCGGAGGCCGCGGCCCAGCAGCGGCTGAACGAAGCGACGTCGGGCCTTGCGAGCGGCCTGAAGCGCCTGGCCGCCGGCGATCTCACCTTCCAGCTGGACGAACCCTTTTCGCCGGACTTCGAGGCCCTGCGCCACGATCTGAACAATGCCGTCCGCCAGCTCGGCGAGACCCTCCGCTCCGTGGCGCAGGCGGCCGGCTCCATCGACGGCGGATCGCAGGAGATCAGCCGGGGCGCCGACGATCTGTCCAAGCGGACCGAACAGCAGGCGGCGTCCCTCGAGGAAACAGCTGCAGCGCTCGACCAGATCACGGCCAATGTCTCGAACTCCTCCAAGCGCGCCGATGAAGCCCGCGCGGTCGCCGTACAGGCCAATGCCAGCGCCAGCCACTCCGGCCAGGTGGTCGCCCAGGCCGTCGAGGCGATGGGCAAGATCGAGGCCTCCTCGAACGAGGTGTCCAACATCATCGGCGTGATCGACGAGATTGCGTTCCAGACCAACCTGCTGGCGCTGAACGCCGGCGTCGAGGCGGCGCGCGCCGGGGATGCCGGCAAGGGCTTTGCCGTCGTCGCGCAGGAAGTCCGCGAGCTTGCTCAACGCTCGGCAAAGGCTGCCAAGGAGATCAAGGAGCTCATCCGGAACTCCTCCGTCGAGGTTCAGAACGGCGTGCAGCTCGTCAGCGAGACCGGCAAGGCCCTGCAGACGATCGAGGGCTACATCGTCACCATCAACGCCCACATGGACTCGATCGCCACCTCCGCGCGCGAGCAGTCGATCGGCCTCAGCGAGGTCAACATCGCCGTCAACCAGATGGACCAGGTGACCCAGCAGAACGCCGCCATGGTGGAGGAAACGAGCGCGGCCGGCATGACGCTCGCCAGCGAGAGCAGCACGCTCCGCCACCTCATCGGCCAGTTCGCCCTCGGCGCCGCCGGATCGCCGGCCCAGGCCCTGCGCCAGACGGCCGCCAGCATGAGAGCCGCAAGCGCGCCGCAGCGCGCGCCTGCGCCAACGCAGTCCCGCCCGCGGAGAGCCGCAGGGGCATCGGCCGGCAAGGCCGCCACAAACGATGGATGGAAGGAATTCTGATGCGTGACACGACAACCAACGGCATGCTCGAAATCATTGCGTTCCGGCTCCACGAGCAGGAATTCTGCGTCCGCACGGTGACCATCCGCGAAATCCGCGGCTGGGCACCGGCAACGCCTATTCCCCAGGCGCCACCGGAGGTTCTCGGTGTCATGAACCTGCGCGGCACGGTCATCCCGGTCATCAACCTCGCCCTCAAGCTGGGCATGCGGGGTGCCGAGCCCACCGAGCGCAGCGCCATCGTCGTCACCGAGGTGCACGGCATGGCCATGGGGCTGCTCGTCGACCGGGTCTCCGATATCCTCATGGTCCCGGCCGATCTTCTCCAGCCGGTTCCCGACGTCACCACCTCGGCAGCGACGGCCTATTCCGACGGCATCATCGTGCAGCCCACGGGCATGATCTGCTTCCTGAACCTCGAGCGCATGTTCAACAGAAGCGAGACCGAGATGATGGCGGCAGCCTAGAGCCGGCCGTCTGCGTCGAAGCGATCTTTGCATCCGGAGGCCGCCGCTGTAGAAGACGGCATCATCGGCATGGAGACATTCGCTTGAGCAATGACTGGAACAAGGCTGTGTCGCTCGCGCTGGAAGGACCCGGCGCGTTCACCACCATCCGCAACAACCAGGAAGCGTCCTGGGCCCTGATCGAAGACTGGCCGTTGGAAGACGGCCCGGCACTCGACGCCGCGCTCCTGACGCTCGAAGCGGCCATGAAGGGCAAGACGTCGGTGGAAGCCGCCCGGCTGTCCTTCATCGCGGCGGCACACGAGGCGGGGCTCGAGATCAGGGACTAGTCGCGGACAGGGGCTCGCATCCGGCGCACAAAATCGGCGACGCCCGCCGCGAGAGAAGCCCGCGGCGGACGGTTCGCCGTCTTACATCGGCGGCTGGACGCCGTTGGTGCCGACGACGACGCGGCTGCTGGAGATGGTGCCGTCGGCCGCCTTTTCGGACGGCACGAACACGGTTGCGCCGGCCTTCAGGTCCGCCTTCACGGCCGGCGCGAAGGTCACGACCGGCGTGCCTGCGGGAATGGCGATCTTCTTTTCCTTACCCTTGTAGGTCACCGTCACCGTCTGGCCGTCGACCGATTTCACGGCATTGGCGACGGTGGCATTGGTCATGGAGCTGTTGGGCTTCAGATCCCAGGCATAGCTGCCCTCGCCGGTGCCCTTCATCGCCGCCGGGAAGATCAGCACCTCGAGCGCGCCGTCGCCGCCCTCGGCCGTCGGCAACGATGCGATACCGACAAAATCGCCGGTCTTGATGTCGTCGATCGAAGCCTTGGCGACGCTTGAAACCGCCCAGCCGTCCTTCAGCAGGATCTTCGCATCGGCGCCTTCCCGCGTCTTCACGGACAACGTGTTGCCCTCAAGGCTTTCCACGGTGCCGCGCACACGCATGGCATCGGCCGCCTGGACCGCCGTGCCGATCATGGCCGACATGAGGGCGCCGGTCAGGGCCGCGACGCCGGTTTTCGAGAGATAGAACATGTGTCATTCCTTGTTCATCCCCTGTCGTCATGTCCGGCGGATGCGGGGTGGTATCCGCCGGTTTCGCAAGGTCGGTCTTCAACGCTCAAAGGCCCGAAGACCGCCTGCAAATCGTCAGATCCCGGCGTACCACTCGTAGCCGCGATCCTCCCAGAAGCCGCCATTCCCGCCATAGAACGTGGCGAGGTCGGCGACAGCCTCGATCCGCATGAGATATTTCGCCTGCTTGTAGCCGAGCTGCCGCTCGACCCTGAGCCGCAGCGGCGCGCCGTGCGGCACTTCGAGGTCGCGGCCGTTCATGGCGTAGGCGAGGATGGTCTGTGGGTGGAAGGCGTCGATGAGGTCGATGCTCTCATAGTACCAGCCACTGCCGTCGAGCGTCTTTTCGTACTCGTCGGCGCAGTGAAAGACGATGTAGCGCGCCTCCTTCTTCAAGCCAGCCGTCGTCAGCAGGCTGCCGAGCGGCACCCCGGTCCACTGGCCGATGGCGCTCCAGCCTTCCACGCAATCGTGACGCGTGATCTGCGTGCGCGACGGCATCGCCTTCAGGGCGGCCAGCGACAGGCTGGTCGGGCGCTCGACCAGGCCGCCGATCTGCAGCTGCCACCGGGCGAAGCGGCCGGCAAGCAGGTCCTGGTACTCGGCCCCGTCCGGCATGGTGGTGCCATTGGCCCGGAAGGTCGGCGAGAGATCGCCGGCGCCGAACTCCCGGGCAAGCGCGGTGTCGCCGATCAGGAAACGCTGCGTTCCCATGGTCAGGCGCTCGGCCATCCGGATGACGGACTGGACATTGCCGTTTTCTGCAAGCGCGTCGCAGCCGGTGAGGCCGAGTGCCGACGCGGTCAGCGTCGAGCCGATGAGAAAGCGGCGGCGGGTGAGAAGCTTGGTCATGGCGCGATCTCCGATGGGCTGGCAAGCGGTGCTTCCGTGCGGATCGCGTAGCGGCCCGTGATCATGGAGCGCATGTTGTTGAAGAGGCCGGAGGCAAGCACCATCGCCACGTGCACCACGACGAAGGCGACGAGCGACGTGGCGAAGACGAAGTGCAGCGTACGGGCGGACTGCCGGCCGCCGAAGAGATCGAGGAGCCAGGGGGCGACCGCATTGAAGCCGGGCGACATGGTCAGCCCCGTCAGGATCATGCCCGGCAGCATGAGAAAGATGACCAAGAGATAGGTGATCTTCTGCAGGGCGTTGTAATGCCGTGCCTTTTCGCCTTTGGGAAACCGCAGCCGCGCATGATCGGCAATCTCGTGGCCGAGATGGGCTGGCGTCAGCTCGGATCTGGTCGGCACAAGGTCGCGCCGGAAATGCCGCGACAGGATGCCATAGGCGAGATAGACGAGGCCGTTGAGCACGAAGGCCCAGGCAAAGAAGAAATGCCAGCGACGGCCGGTGGCGAGATCCTGATAGCTGGGCAGCGTGATCCAGGCGGGGAAGCCGCGCACGGTGGGTTCGCCGTCCACGCTGGACACGCCGAGCACGCCGGTGGTGTCGAGCGCAAGACCGCCGATGCGCGTGACGCCCTTGAGAACGCCATCGCTGTCGACGGCGTCGAGCGACAGCACCGACGGGTCGTTATCGGCACCGTACTGCCCCCAATAGAGATGGGGATGCGCGTTGAAGATCTGCAATCCGCTGAAGAGAAGCACTGTCATCGCCAGCACGTTCAGCCAGTGCGACAACCGCACGGTCAGGCTGTGACGGCGGATCAGCGTCTGCTGGCCGGATGTCGTGGAAGATGAGCCGAACATGACGTTCCCTCCGAGGTCGGCAATGTCTGTGAGACTGTCCGGTCCGCCCCGCATGCCGGAAGGCGGACGCGTCGTTCCCCGGCTCTTGTGCGTATACGCGCCGGGGAACGACCAAGATCACCGCGACGGCAAAGCCTACATCGCGTCGCAGCCCTTCATCATGTCGGCCTTCTTCATGCTGTCCTTTTCCATGCCGGCCTTGTGCGTGCAGTCGGCCTTGGTGCCCTTCATTGCATCGTGCTGCATGGCGTCGTGCTTCATGGCATCGGGCTTCATCGGGTCGGCCTTCATCGTGTCCGTCTGCATGGCATCCGGCTTCTTCATGGCATCCGTGCTGGTCTGGGCCTGCGCTGCGCCGATCGAAAGGGCGAGACCGAGGATGGTGGCGGCGATGATGCGATGGGTCATGATGGTTCTCCTGGCTGGTGTGCCGGACGCGGGCTGCGTCGATGGTCACGGAAAGCTCATTCGGACCGCCCCTGCATCCGGTTACATCCATCACGCCGATGTGATCGCACGGGAAATTTGCTCGCTTTTTTCGAAACACGCTGTAACCGTTTCGACGCGTTCCCGTATGAGCTTCCCAGAGACATGACCGTTGTGACCGAGTCCGAGTTGAAGGTGCTGATGCTCTTGTCGCTCGACGGCGACGAGGCGGCCTATCGCTGCCTGCTCGACGTGCTCCGGCATCTTCTGGTGCGCTACTATAAACGGCGGCTTGGACGGTCCGACACGAGCGATGTGGACGACCTGGTGCAGGACACGCTGCTTGCGCTGCATCAGCGCCGGATTACCTATGACCGCGAAAGGCCCTTTACGGCCTGGTTCTTCACCATTGCCCGCCACAAGCTGGTGGATCACCACCGCAGGACGGGCAGCCGGGGCCATGTCGGGCTGGAAGCGGCGGGAGAGATGCCGGACGGCTATCGCGAGGATGCGGTGTCGGCGCAGATGGATATCCAGCGGCTGCTCGCCGGACTTCCCGCGTGGCAGGCCGAGGCGATCCGTCAGGTCCGGCTTGACGGCAGCTCGATCACGGAGGCCGCGTTGCATGCCGGGCGTTCGGAAAGCATGGTCAAGGTGGGCATTCACAGAGGTATCAAGGCGCTGGCGGCAAGATTGAGAGGCGATCATGGCAGGGACGGATGAATTGATCGACGATCTCGTGCGGGATCTCCGGCCTGTGCACAGGCACGCGCTGGCGTGGCTGCTCGGGCGCGCTCTGCTGCCGGGGCTGGCGCTCTCCACCGCTTTCATCCTGTTCGTGCACGGGCTGCGCCCGGATCTCGGCGCAGCCCTCTTCCTGCCTGCCTTCTGGGTCAAGTCCGCCTATCCGCTGCTGCTCGGCCTCATCGGTGTCGGGGCGCTCCTCGTCGTCGCACGGCCCGGCGGGCGTCCGGTCGGCAGCGCCGTGCAGGTCGCGATCGTCTACGCGCTGCTGGTCGGCCTAGCCGTCCTGCAGTTGCGCCAGGCCACCACGCCGGATGAAAGCCATCGGCTGATCATGGGCATCTCCGCCCTCTACTGCCCGCTGATCATCCTTGCGACCGGTGCAGCGCCCATGGCAGCGACCTTCTGGTTTCTGCGCAGGAGCGCGCCCACCGCGCCGGGGCTTGCCGGAGCGATAGCCGGCCTTAGCGGGGGAGCGCTTGGCGCCTGGATCTACAGCTGGGGCTGCATCGAGAACGGCCTCCCCTTCGTCGCGCTCTGGTACACGCTCGGCATCGTGCTGTGCACGACGCTCGGCAGCATCATGGGTCGCCTGTGGCTGAAATGGTGAGCCCGGCATCCCGAACGCTGGCGAGACGGCCTTTCAGGCGCGGCACGGCGAAGTCCGCGAACGCCCGCATCTTCAGCGGCATGATCGCCTGCCCCGTATGCACGAGATGAACCGGCAGCGGCTTCGGCTGGGCATCGTTCAGCACCGCGACCAGCCGCCCGTCGGCAAGGGCTGACGCTGCCTGATAGGACAGGATGCGGACGATGCCGGCGCCCGCCAGCGCCGCATCGATGGCCCCGTCGGCGGTGTTGACCGCAAAGCGCGGCCGGATGGGCACGGCGATCGTCTCTGCCCGCTCCGCCGTTCCGGCGGTCTTGCCGCCGCCAAACAGCCAGACGGCGCCGGCAGAAAGCCGCTCGAAGGCGATACAGTCATGCTCCGCCAAGGCGTCGAGGCTTTCCGGTTTTCCGCGCCCCGCGAGATAGGCAGGACTGGCACAGGTGACCCAGCGAACATCGCCAAGACGCGTTGCCTTGAGGCTGCTGTCGGGCAGCGGGCCGATCCGCACCGCGAGATCGACATGGTTCTCGACGAGATCGAGGACATGATCCGACAGAGCGAGGCGGATGTTGATCTGCGGATAGGCCTGCAGAAACGCGAGAACGACCGGTTCGACATGCATCCGCCCGAACATGATCGGCGCCGTGATCAGCATGTCGCCGCGCGGGGTGCGATATTCTCCGGTCGCGACACGCTCCGCCTGGTCGAGCTCGTCCAGAACGCGGCGGCAGGCGGCGACAAAGGCGTGCCCCGCTTCCGTCAGCAGGAGTTTGCGGCTCGTGCGCACGACCATTTGCGCGCCGAGATGCGCTTCGAGATCGGAAACGCGGCGACTGACCGTCGGCAGCGGTACGCCCAGGTTACGCGACGCGGCCGACAGGCTGCCTCCGTCGACCGCGGCCAGCAAGGTGCGCATGGCTTCGAAACGATCCATCGCGAGGGTTCCACAAAACAGAAGGAAGGCTTGTGATTTTCGCAGATACCGCATGTTTCTGCAACAAGCTAGGAAGCTGCGGTAACAGGCGGCATCGATCTCCGGATGTCGCGATGCAGAAGGATGAAACCGATGCCGGCTTCGAGCGATATTGCCTTCACACCCACGGTCAAGGCGCTTCAAGCCGAGCGGGGATCGCGCATCGCCTATGCGCGGATGGAGCAGGACGGCGGCTTCCGTACGGAGATCAGTGACGATCTTGTCGCCTTCCTCGCACATGTCGATACGGCCTATCTCGCAACCGCCAATGCCGCCGGCCAGCCCTATGCCCAGCACCGGGGCGGTCCGAAGGGGTTCATCCGGGTGGTCGACGACACCACGCTCGGGTTCGCCGACTATGCCGGAAACCGGCAGTATGTTTCGATCGGAAACCTCGAAGAGAACGACAAGGCGTTTCTGTTCCTGATGGATTACGCCCATCGTCGCCGGATCAAGCTCTGGGGCCGCGCACGCGTCGTGACCGACGATCCGGGTCTCCTCGAGCGCCTGATGCCCGAGAACTATCGCGCCCGGCCGGAACAGGCGATCCTGTTCAAGGTCGAGGCGTGGGATGTGAACTGCCCGCAGCATATTCCCCAGAAACTCGATGCGGCCGACGTGGCCGCGGCGATGGAGCGGCTCGGGGAGCGTATTTCCGCGCTCCAGACCGAGAATGAAAGCCTGAAGCGCGCCCTCGATCGATCCCTCGGGCGCGCTCAGGATCGGGACCCGGCGGCATCATGACGGGAGCTCGGGCGGCCTGACGGCGTTTTCGCCGCGCAGCGTCACTGTTCGACGCCTGCCTGCCGGAGGGGATTGCCCAATCCGGCAGGGAGGTGACGCGCGGGGTCAACCGGCTTTTGCGCCGCGCGTCTTTGCCAGGCTCCATACGACGCCGCTTGCGATGATGGCGAAGGTGATGCCGAGAGAAAGGGCGGCAGGGAACTTCTCAAGACCGAGGAGGTCGGCAAGGAAGACCTTGGAACCGATGAAGATCAGCACCACCGCCAGCGCGGGCTTGAGATACTTGAAGCGGTGGATCATCGCCGCGAGGGCGAAGTAGAGCGCGCGAAGGCCGAGGATCGCGAAGATGTTCGAGGTGTAGACGATGAACGGGTCGGTGGTGATGGCAAAGATCGCCGGGACCGAGTCGACGGCGAAAATGACGTCGGCAACCTCGATCAGCACCAGCGACATGAAAAGCGGCGTCACGAAGAGGGCCATCTTGCCCGTGACCGGATTCGGCTGGCGCACGAAGAAGTGCTCGCCATGGTGCGTCTCGGTCACGTTGAAGCGGCGGCGCATCCAGAGGACGAGCGGGTTCTTGGCAATGTCGGGCTCCGCATCCTTCATCACAAGCATCTTCACGCCGGTAAAGACCAGGAAGGCGGCAAAGACGTAGAGGAGCCAGGAGAACTCGGCCACGAGCGTGGCCCCGACGCCGATCATGATGGCGCGCAGCACGATGACGCCGAGGATGCCCCAGAACAGCACGCGATGCTGATAGAGACGGGGCACGGCGAAGAAGGAGAAGATCAGGGCGATGACGAAGACATTGTCGAGTGCCAGCGTTTTCTCGACCACGAAGCCGGTCATGTAGGCCAGACCGGACTCCGCACCGAGATACCACCAGACCCAGCCGCCGAAGGCGAGGCCGAGCGAGATGTAGAGCGCGGACAGCTTGATGCTCTCCCCGACCTCGATCTCCTTGTTCTCCTTGTGCAGGACGCCGAGGTCGAAGGTGAGGAGGGCGATGACGATGCCGATAAAACCGGCCCACATCCAGACAGGCTTGCCCAGCCAGTCGATAAAGAGAAATGCGAAGTCCATGGATCAACCTCTGCCGGCGCGGTGTCGGGGATAGGGTCCGACATCGCAAGAGCGCCGGAGCTCTCGCCAGAGGGGCCCGGACCAGCGGGTTGGAAGCGAGATGGGAACGGCCCCAAAACGAATCAAGAGGCCTCCCAATAAAAAACCGGCGGATCTCAAGAAACCGGATTTCCGATGGCAAGACCCATCGTCTTCACGGTGCTGACCATAGGCTCGCAGGCACTATAGGCTCAAACCGGCCATAGACTGGGAGAGGCCATGGAGCCCCATGGAACGGTTGGGTGCCTCATCCGTTGTCTTTCAAAGAACGTCATCATGTTCCCAGGAGGATGCCATGGACAGCGACGAGAAGAACCTGCCGGCCGCGATGGACACCATCATCGAGACCTATTCCGTCAGCCCGGACGAAGCTGAGCGCATCGTCCAGCAGTTCGGGGACGACGAGCAGGAACTCGCCCTGCTTCTCGGCCATGAGGGTGCAACGAAAGTCCCCTCGCCCAACACGGCGAATGTCGAGGAAAGCTACGTCCTCTTCGATATCTGAGCCGCACGCAGGCCTTCAACAGGTGCGCGCCGGGCAGGCCCTCTGCCCATGCCGAAAAGATACAGCTTGTCGCTGCAGACGCGAATTCCTATAAAACCGCCCAAGATGTACGTTCCGGACCTGTCGTCCGGCACGCTGGAGGGATGGAATTTTGCCGGAATTTGAACAGACACTCGGCGCTGGCGCGCTGATCTCGATCGCCGTCGGCGCCGTCCTTCTCCTGCTGCTGCTGATCATTCAGTTTCGCGTGCACGCCTTCGTCGCCCTCATCCTCGTCAGTCTCCTCACGGCCGTGGCCGCCGGCATTCCTGCCGGCAGCATTCTCACGACGATGACGAGCGGCTTCGGCTCCACCTTGGGCGGTGTCGCGCTTCTGGTTGGTCTTGGTGCCATGCTCGGGCGCATGCTCGAAATCTCCGGCGGCGCGCAGGCGCTTGCGGACGATCTCGTGGCCCGCTTCGGCGAAAAGCGGGCGCCGATGGCGCTCGGCATCACATCGCTCATCTTCGGCTTTCCGATCTTCTTCGATGCCGGTCTCGTGGTCATGCTGCCGGTGGTCTTCACCATCGCACGCCGGCTGGGCGGAAGCCTGCTGCTCTACGGCATTCCCGTCGCCACGGCCTTCTCCGTCATGCATGTCTTTGTACCGCCGCATCCCGGACCCGTTGCGGCCGCCGAGCTCCTGGGCGCCGATGCCGGCCTCCTCATTCTCGCCGGCCTGGCGGTCGCCATCCCCACCTGGATCATCGCCGGCCAGTTGTTCGGCACCTGGATCGGCAAGCGCATCATGCTGCCCGTTCCCGAGAGCTTTTCGGCACCCGTACCCAAGGACGACGGCGCGCATCCGCCGAGCCCAGGTCTTGTCGTTGCCCTTCTCCTTCTGCCGCTTCTGCTGATCTTCATGAACACCGGGCTCGATTTCGCCAGAGCGCAGGGATGGGTGGACAAGAATGCGGCCTGGTTCCAGCTCGCGCGGACACTCGGCGCGACGCCGGTCGCCCTTCTCATCTCCGTTCTCGTCGCCAGCTACGTGTTGGGCCCGATGCGCGGCCGGACCGCGATCGAGGTCGAACGCATCCTGGATTCCGCGCTGGGTCCCGTCTGCTCCATCATCCTGATCACGGGCGCCGGCGGCATGTTCGGGGGCGTGCTGCGTGCGTCCGGCATCGGTGCCGCCCTGTCGGACGCCTTGTCGGATATCGGCTTGCCGGTGCTGGTCGCGGGCTTCCTCGTGGCCACGGCCCTGCGGGTGGCGCAGGGCTCGGCCACGGTTGCGCTCATCACGGCGGCGGGCCTCATCCAGCCGGCCGTGCAGGCCGCGGGCTATCAGGGCCTCCAGCTTTCGGCCATCGTCATCGCCCTCGCATCCGGCTCCGTCATGCTGTCGCATGTCAACGATAGCGGCTTCTGGCTCGTCGGGCGTTTCTTCGGCATGGATGTCAAGACGACCTTCAAGACCTGGACCGTCATGCAGACGCTCGTCGGCCTCATCGGCTTCGCCTTGGCCAGCCTCATGTTCTCGCTCGCCTAGACGCGGCAAGAGGCTGCGGACACGCCGGCAGCGCCAGACCGCCTGCCTGCGTTTGAGCGCTCCGGGATCTGCCTGTCAGCGACCCCTTCGAAGCCACGAGAACAGGCGCGGCTTTGCCAATGGCTTGCCCTGTTCCCTGCCCGATCTCCGGTCTTCGCGCATGGCGGCGAGCAGGGCCAAGGCGCCCTCGAAATCAAGTTCCGTCCGGAGCGCCGGATCGAAGTAGCGGGGATAAAGGATGTAGGCCGCAGCAAAGATCTCGGTCGTGCTGCGCCTCGCCGTCCGGCGCGGACAAAGCTGGCGGTCGTCTGTCGCTCCCCAGCCGGCATAGAAAGGCATTCCGAGACAGGTCACGGGGATGCCGCGGATCAAGGCCTCGAAGCCCGAAAGCGAGGTGATCGTATAGACGCGATCCACGGTTTCGAAGGCGTCGGCCAGCGTGATGTCCTCCTCGAGGATCATGGCGAGATGGCGTACGTCCCGCGGATCGGACTGGTAGGGACGGGTGCCGTGCAGCAGTTCCGGATGCGGCTTGTAGATGATCTGGGCGTCCGGATTCTCCTGCGCGGCGACACGAACGAGGTCGTTGTTGTCGATCTCGCGGTCGCAGCCTTTCAGGATCGACGCATCGCCCTCGACCTGCCCCACCACGAGGATGCGCGTGCGCGTCTTCGGGCCGTAGAGGGACGCAATATCGATATCTCTCGATGTGTTGTACTTCGAGAGCCGCGACGCCACGAGGCTCTCGATGCCGCGGCGGGCCCGTTCCAGAAGCGGCGCATCGGCGGCGAAGTCGTAGGTCTGAAGGATCTGCTCGAGATCCGACGGCGTCGTGGCGTCGAAATACATGCCGCCCCGATCGAAGCAGAGAGAGATCGGAGGCGCTTTCGTTGCGCCGAGAGCGAGCGATCGGAGAAAGCCGTCCTCCACGCGAATGAGCGTAATCCCGTGCCGGTCACAGAACGCTTCGACAAAGGCCGGTATCTTGTATCCCCAGACATAGACCTTGGAGCCTTTGCGCCGGCGCAAGGCGGGCGCCACGAACGTGTAGAATTTCGGCCGGAGGAGCGTCCTGTTCCATTGCACGACCGTCTCGCCCGCAAGCCAGATCCGGAGAAATCCTTTCCAGGGGCTCAGGCCGAGAACATAGGAGCGCGGTTCGCGCGACGCGCTCTGCCGCTGCCGGTACGCACGTATTGGGTTCCAGGTATTCTCGGCAGCGTGGTCATGGGGCATGGCGTGGATCCGCGCGATTCGCATCACTGTTGGCGCTACGCAAGGCAGCGCGCACCGACATACCGCTGACCGGCTGAAAAACCAATCATGTTCCAGCCGATGGCGGTCGAACGTCGCTCACGCTTCGTCCATCCCGCAACGCTGACGCGCCCAAGATGACGGCAGTGCGGAGCGGACGACGGCGCTAGCGTCTTGACCTCCGCTTCTCGGGATGCGGCTGCGCCAGCTGCACCTGATCACGTCCCAGCGCCTTGGCGCTGTAAAGGCCGCTATCGGCTTCCTTCAGCAGGTCGTCCTTTCGGTGCGCGCCGCGCAGGCTCGACTGGGCGACGCCGATGCTGACCGTGACGATGCCCTTCTCGCTGCCGGCATGGGGTATGCCGCGGGCGCGCACGGCCGCGCAGAGCGCCTCCGCGATCTCCAGCGCCGCCCCGGCCCGGACATCGGGCAGGATGACGGCGATCTCTTCGCCGCCATAACGAGCGACGACGGCGCCGGGGTGGATGGACGACGCCTGCAGAAGCGACGTCGCGATCGCCTTCAGACACGCATCGCCCTCGGGATGCCCGTAGGTGTCGTTGAAGGCCTTGAAGCGATCGACATCGATCAGGAGAAGGCCGAGACCCTGGCCGGCCTCGACGGCCTTTCGTGTCATGTCGTCCAGCGCCACGTCGAAGGCGCGGCGATTGAAGAGGCCGGTGAGCGCGTCGGTCGTGGCAAGCCCGGCCAGGTGATTGTTGAGGACCTTCAGGTCGACCTCGGCCTTTTTCGCGGCCGTGACGTCGGTGAAAACGATCATCGCGCCGCCATCGGTCGCATGCCGCGTGCGCGCCTCGATCCAGCGGCCGTCGGCAAGGCGGAACTGGCGGGTTCCCGCCGTCATGAAGGCTGCAAATGTGCGCTCCACCGTGTCCTCCGGACAGCTGGGCACGGCCTGGTCCTCACCCCGCGCGATGGCCATCCGCAGAACGTCCTTCAGCGACGTTCCGACATCGCGGATATCGGCCGTCAGCGGGAACAGCTCGAGGTATTGTTCGTTGCGGAAGAGAAGCTTGCCGCTCGCGTCGAACATGGCGAGCCCGTCGGCCATGCTTGATACCGCATCGGCCAGACGCGTCTGGGCGGTGGCGAGCGCCAGCTCCGTCTGCTTCTGTTCGGTGATTTCGCGGTTGTGCGTCACGAGGCCGGTGATCGCGCCTCGCTCGTCCAAGATGGGCGCTTTCAGCGTTGCCAACCAGACATCCCGTCCGTCGAGGCTCGTGAACCGCTGTTCCACCATCAGCGGCTTTCCCTGCGCGATGAGGCTTTGTTCGATGGTGCGAAATTCCGCGGCAATGTCAGCGGGATAAAAGTCCATGTCGCTTTTCCCGAGAAGAGCCGGCACGGTTGGCGCATTCATCAGGGTGGCGGTCGCGGGGTTTGCGGCGATGAAGCGGCCGCTCAGGTCCTTGGCGTTCAGGCAATCGGGGAGCGCCTCGATGATCGCTCTGTATATCCGGTTTTCGTTGGTGATATCGACGCGCCGCCGCTCCTGGAGAATGGCAAGGCCCGAAAAAATCGTGGAGACGAACAGGACCGATGCGAACGGCGCGACAACGGAGGGGAACACGACGCTCCAGCGATCGATCGCAACGGTGAAGACGAATCCGACGGTCCCGCTCGCCGCAACCGCACCGGCGAGGGCCGCCAGCCGTCCGGGCGTGACCGGCTGGCTTCTCGTGATGCGCCACAGGACGAGCCCGGAGGCGGCGGTCAGCACGATATGGGTGATGCCGGTGACGACGCCGGTGCCCCCGAGCGAGATCCGCAACGCCAGCGCCGAAACCAGCGGCAGAACAAGGGCGAGCGGCCCGCCGAAGAAAGCGCTGATCCCGATGAAGGTGTAGCGCAGGTCCAGATAGATGCCCGTCAGGAACTGGAACGGGAGCATCATGACGCAGACCGTCCCGCACGCCATGATGACGCCGAGCGCGATCGGCGAGACGCGCGGGTGCAGGCGCGAGAACCACGGGTTCCCGAAGGTCAGCAAGCACGTTGCGATCGCGACGACGGCGAGGTTTCCAAGAAGATTGTTCCAGAGGGTCATCGTTTCCATCCGCATGCAGTCCGACATCCTAGCGGAAGAACGTCAACGAAAACCTGACAAGATCGACGTTCGGAAAGATCGCTTTCGACGGCCGCACAAAACACCAGCCGGAAGACCGGAGCCCGCCCGTCGACGATCACCCGGGCAGATGCAACATCGTCAAGGCGTTTTCGATCGCGGCCCCGGATGCCGTGTTGTCGAAGACGCACCAGCTGTCGGCCGACAGGGCTGTCCGGAACCTTTGAATCTCCGCATCGTCATAGGCGGAATAATAGATCGTCGGCGCGCCGTGCAGCCGCACGTATACGGGCGGCGTGTCGAAGGTCTCCAAGGGCCAGACGGGCGCAGGATCTGCAAGAACGCGGTCGATATGGTGGTGGTCGAGCAGGGTGCGTGCCTCGCCGGACGCCCAGCTCCGGTGACGCGCCTCCAGGACGATCTGTCCGCCGAACCCGTTTCGAAACACCGTCATCGCCGGTTCGATAACGGCCGGATCGAAGGGCAGGCTCGGCGGAAGCTGACAAAGGAGCGGGCCGATCTTCTCATCGAGCGGCGCGATCTCCTGGAGGAACGCGTCGAACAGCGCCCCGATCTCCGAGAGGCGATGCTCGTGCGTCATCGCTTTGGGCAGCTTGAGCGCGAAACGGAACGCGTCGGGAACGCTGGCGGCCCAGCGGGCATAGGTGAATTCTCTGTGATGTCTGTAGAAGGTCGAATTGACCTCTACGCCCGGGAACACGGCGGCATAGCGCGCCAGTCCCGAGCCTTCGGCTGGAAAATGTTCGGCAACCGTGCCCGGAACCGACCAGGCTGCTGTCGCAATCACCGGCATGCCTTGCGTCCTTCCTGACCCCACATCATCGATGGGCCGGGACGCTTTTGCCGCCTTGATGGTCGGCTGCGCATCCCGTCACGGACAGAAGAACAGGGCGCAGCGTGAGAGGTTCCAGACGGCGATGCGGTTCAAACGGCTGTCACGAAACGCTCGAGCTTGCCGAGGGTCTGCTGGCCGAGCGCCTCGGCACCGAAGCCTTTGGCGTCCTGAAATTCCGCCTCCGTGCTGAGGACCATGCCGAGGGTAACCGTTGTCGCCCCATCCTTCTCCTCGAACGCGGCCCAGGCATCCGCATGTTTCGGCCCGTTCTCGCCCCAAAGAAGCGTGTAGCCGAACCGTTCCTCGGGAACGACGTCGCCGTAGAGGTGATGGTTGGGATAGATCGTTCCGTCCGGGCCGATCATGTCGAAGACCCATTCGCCACCTTGGCGCAGATCGATCCTGCGGGTGCGACAGGAGAACCCGTCCGGTCCCCACCAGAGCGGCAGCGTCTCGGCGTTCATCCAGGCTTTCCAGACCGCCGCCCGGGGCGCCTTGATGACCCGGCGCAGGAGCAGGGTCCGTTGCGCTGCACCGGAAAGATTGTCGAGGCCGGCGGCGAAACCCTGCCGGTAGCCATCCTCCATCTCGCCGTCGCGCGCGGACAGTTGCACCGTCACCACCAGCCTGCTTTTTTCGTCCGGCCCGCCCTGCTCGGCAAAGTCGGCGGTGACCAGAGCGCAGGATTGCGGCCCGCCCTCGCAGGACACCACTTCGGCATTCACGCAGCGTGCTCCGGGCTGCATCTCCAGCCAGCGGCACTCGCAGCGGCGATCCGGCTCGCCGTCCACCTTGCAGAGCGACACCTCGCATCCGCCGACACCCGTTTCAGCTTGAAGAAACGTTACCTCGACGGCCGGGGACGGCGCTGCCCAAACGGCCCGCATGGCAGGCGCGGTCCAAGCCTCCCAGAGCGTGGCAAGCGGTGCGCCGATCGTCCGTTCGAAGGTCAAGGTGGAAAAATGGCTGCCGCCCTCGCCGCTCGCAGGCATTGCCTTTCGGCTGTCCGTCGTGGTCGTCGTCATGGTTCACGTTCCTCCATCCCGCGCATCACAAGCGCCTCGAGCCGATCCAGTCTGGCCTCCCACGTCGCGCGCTGGTCCTCGATCCAACGCCGGCCCGGGTCGAGCGCGCCCGGCCGAAGCGCGCAGGTGCGCACCCGCCCGTCCTTCGACGACGCGATCAGGCCGGCTTCTTCCAAAACCGAAAGATGCCGCATGACGGTCGGCAGACGCAGGCCCGTGGGACCTGCAAGCTCCGTCACCCGTGCCGGCCCTTCGGCCAGTCGCGTCAGGATCGACCGTCGCGTCGGGTCCGCCAGAGCCTGAAACAGAAGCGAGAGATCGACGTCATGCTTAGCCATGCGACTAACCAATACGAAATTCCTCCGCCGCGCAAGAGAAACCTAGCCGTTTGGCTAAGTTTCTTGCGCGTCGCGACAGAGCGTGGGACTCGACAGGGCGGGTGAGAGGAGCGATGGAACGCTCGGACATCGCTGGCCGGCGGCCAGGCGATCTCAGGACATGATCAGGCCGCCATCGACGTTGATCGTCTGTCCGGTGATATAGGCGGCGTCGTCGCTGGCGAGGAAGGTCACGAGGCCTGCGACGTCTTCGCCCGATCCTGCGCGTTTCATCGGAATGCCCTCGACCCATTCCTTCATCAGCTCGCCCGGCGCGTAGGTGCCGAGCAGCTTGCCCCAGGCCTCGTCGTTGTAGGCCCACATATCGGTTTCGATGATGCCGGGGCAGAAGGCGTTGACCGTGATGCCGTCGGTCGCGACCTCTTTTGCCAAGCTCTGGGTGATGCCGACGACGCCCATCTTGGAGGCTGCGTAATGCGGCGTGTAGATGAAACCGTCGCGGGCCTGACCGGAGGCGGTGTTGATGATACGGCCGCCGCGGCCGTGCTTGCGGATGCGGGCGATCGCTTCCTGGGCGCAGAGGAAGACGCCCTTGGTATTGACGGCCATGACCTTGTCCCAGTCGCCTTCCGATAGATCCTCGACCCGGGCGATCGTGATCACGCCGGCGTTCTGGATGGACACATCGACCGATCCGAAAGCGGCCTCTACCGCGTCGTAAAGGGCGACGACGCTCGCCTTGCTGGTGACGTCGCCGACAAAGGCGATAGCCTTGCCGCCGGCCGCGGCGATGGCCTCGGCAACCTCGTGCACGCGGTCTTCATTGGCCGATACGACGAGATTGGCGCCCTCGCGGGCAAAGCGGGCGGCAATTGCCGCACCGATCCCGCGGCTTGCGCCGGTGATTACGACCGTCTTGTTATCGAAACGTTTCATGGGATGTGTCCTCCAAGGCTGGCGCGTCATGTTTTCCGGTGCGCGCGCGTCTCCCCTCCGTCGGACGAAGCCCGGCATGAAGAAGCGGATCGCACGGCAACGTCGCTTGACGCACGATCCGCCCGCGGTTTCGTCAGGGAGGTGCCGAAACCGCTATGGGTGTCGTTCGGTCCCGGGGCGCGATGTCGTTGCGCACCGGAACGGCGAAGGAGGGTCGACTACCAGCAGCAGAAGCCGCCATCGACCAGCAGGTCGACGCCCGTGACGAAGCTTGCGGCTTCCGACAGGAGGAAGACGGCCGGGCCGACCATCTCGTCGACCTTGGCCATGCGCTGCATCGGCGTCTGCTCTTCGAAGAGCTTCGTCTGGTGCACCATTTCCGGCCGGGTGTTCATCGGCGTCGCGGTGTAGCCGGGCGAGATCGTGTTGACGCGAATGCCGCGATCGACCCATTCCATCGCCATCGATTTCGACATGTGGATCACGCCGGCCTTGGAGGCGTTGTAATGCGCCTGGCTCAGCCCGCGATTGACGATCACGCCGGACATGGAGGCGATGTTGACGATCGCGCCGCGGCCGTGCTTCAGCATTGCGCGTGCCTCGGCCTGGGAGGAGAGGAAGACGCCCTTGAGGTTGATGTCCATGAGGGTCTGGTACTGGTCCTCGTCCATCTCCTCGGCCGGATTGGCATTGGCGATGCCGGCGGCGTTCACGGCGAGCGACAGGTTGCCGAGATCTGCTTCCGTCCGCGCAACGGCGTCGGCGAGCGAAGCCTTGCTGGTGACGTCGGCTGCGATCTCGATCGCGCGACGGCCGGCGGCCTTGATGTGATGCGCCGTCATTGCCAGACCGTCGTCGGTGCGCCGGTCGAGCAGCGCGACATCGGCGCCGCACTGGGCAAGGCCGATGGCGATGCGCTGGCCGATGCCGCTGCCCGCACCGGTGACGAGGGCCACATGGCCCGTGAGGTCGAACAGCTTGGGGGCGTTCAGAGCGATGTCGGACACGGCTCTTCCTTTCCTTGGTTCTTCAGATCGTTGCGAGTTCCATGACGGACACGTCATTGGCCTGTTCGCGGTTGAGGATGCCGGCCTGGTTGCCCTGGGCGAGCACGAGAATGCGGTTGGAGACGCCCAGCACCTCCTCGAGGTCGGAGCTGACCACGATGACCGCGACGCCCTGCCGGGCGAGGTTGACGATGATATCGTAGATGCCGGCGCGCGCGCCGACGTCAATGCCGCGGGTCGGTTCGTCGAGAACGACGACCTTCGGATCCCGCATCAGCCACTTGGCGATGACGATCTTCTGCTGGTTGCCGCCCGACAGGTCGGAGGCATGCTGCTCGGCCTGTCCCTTGACGTTGAATTTCGCGATCGCGGTCTCGGCGAAAGCCTTCTTGAGGCCGGCGGTGATCCAGCGGGAGCCGAGCTTGTCGAGATTGGCGTAGATCAGGTTTTCGCTGATCTTGTGGGCGACGACGAGGCCCTGGTCCTTGCGGTCTTCGGGCACGAGCACGATGCCCTTGGCGATCGCATCGGCGGGATCGCGGAGCTTGAGAACATCGCCGTTGAGCCGGATCGTGCCCGCCTTCACCGGATCCGCCCCGGCGATCGCCCGCACGAGCTCGGTCCGGCCGGCGCCCACGAGGCCCGCAATGCCCAGGATCTCGCCGGCCCGCACCTCGAAGCTGACGTCGCGGAAGGCATTCCGGGTGGAAGTGAGGTTCGACACCTGCAGGACCGCGCGCTCGGTCGGCACCGGCACCGGCGGAAACAGTCGGTCGAGCGACCTGCCGACCATGCTTTCGACGACGGTGCGCACGGGTGTCGCGCTGTCGGCGAATTCCTGCACGCGCTCGCCGTCGCGCAGCACGACGATGCGGTCGGTGATCTTCTTGATCTCTTCCATGCGGTGGGAAATGTAGATGATGCCGACGCCTTCGGCCCGCAGCTTGCGCACCTGTTCGAACAGCGCTTCGGTCTCCGCGCCGCCGAGCGCGGCCGTCGGTTCGTCGAGGATCAGGAGTTTCGCGTCGAGCGCCAGAGCCTTGGCGATCTCGATCAGCTGCTGGTTGGCGGTGGACAGCCCCGCCACCTTGCGGGACGCCGGGATATGCAGGTTGAGGCGCGAGAGCTGTTCCTGGGCCCGACGCTCCATCTGCGCGCGGTCGACCACGCCGTTGCGGGTCGGCCAGCGTCCGATGAAGACGTTTTCGGCGATGGACAGCTGCGGCAGCAGTTTCAGTTCCTGGTGGATGAGGACGACGCCCTTGTCGATCGCCTCGCGTGGCGTGGCCGGGGCATAAGGCTGCCCCAGCCACGTCATCGTTCCCTCGGACGGCGCCCGCGATCCGGCAATGATGCCGGACAGCGTCGACTTTCCGGCTCCGTTCTCGCCGAGAAGCGCCACGACTTCACCCGCATGCACGTCCAGGTCCACGGATTTGAGAACCTGGAGCGGTCCGTAGTGTTTCGAGATGCCTCGGAGGGACAGAACCGGCTGGGTCATGGCAAACGTCCTTTCGGTCACGACGTCATCAGGGATGGTTGGCGATGAACTCGGCAACATTGTCCTTGGTGGTCAGTGTCGCGTCGAGCAGCTGCACCGGCGGCACCTTTTCGCCGGCCACGATCTTCACCGCGTTCTCGACGGCTTCGCGGCCCATCTTCTGCGTCTGCTGCGTTGCCGTGACGTTGAACACGCCCTTGCTCAGCGCTTCCAGAGCCGCCGTATCGCCGTCGAAGCCGCCGACAACGATCTTCTGCGAGGGATTGGCGACCTTGATCGCCTGTGCCGCGCCGAGCGCGAGGCCATCAGCCTGGGCGAAGACGATCGAGATGTTCGGGTTGGCCTGCAGCATGTTCTGCATGATCTGGAAGCCCTCGTCCTGGGCCCACATGTTGGAATACTGCTCGGCGACGACCTTCACGTCCGGATAGGCCTTCAGCGCTTCGGCGCAGCCCTTCGAGCGATCGACTTCCGGCGTGGTGCCCTTCTGGCCATGGATGATGACCATGTCACCCTTGCCGCCGGCTTCCTTGAGGATGTGGTCGCAGACCGCCTTGGCCGAGGAGACGGAGTCCGTTGCCAGGAACGTGTCGCCCGGTGCGCCTTCGGCATTGCGGTCGACGTTGACGACCGGCACGCCGGCAGCCTTTGCCAGCTTCACCGGAACGGTCGCGGCTGCTGCGCCGGCGGGGATGTAGATGAGTGCGTCGATGTTCTGCGTCAAAAGGTCCTGGATCTGGTTGATCTGGGTCGGTCCATCGCCCTTGGCGTCCACGGTGACGACCTCGATGCCGCGCTTCTTGGCTTCGGCTTCGACGGACTGCTTGATCTGGTTGAAGAAGTTCGCCTGCAGGTTGGCGACGGCAAGGCCGATCTTCTTGACCTCGGCCGCATGGGCGGAGCCGAGCGTGAGGCCGAGAATGGCTGCCGATGTCAGAAGAGTACGTGCAAATGTCATGGTCGTTCCTCCGTTGTGATTGAACCCGGGGATAATCCTCCACCCCTGGGGCATAAGCTCCGCTCCAAACCTTTCGGAGGGGAATTGCGTGTCCCGAAGCACCGCCGGATCGGCCGAACGTCAGCCGGACAAGAGACCTTCAGCCGGACAAGAGACTAGGCGCGGCGGCGGCGCATGGTTTCGGCACCCACCGCAAGCACGATGACGACGCCGATGATGACCTGCTGCAGGAAGGGCGAGACGTTGAGCAGGTTGAGGCCGTTGCGCAGGACGCCGATGATGAGGACGCCGATCAGCGTGCCGCCGATACCCCCGGCCCCGCCCGAAAGGGACGTGCCGCCGATGACGACCGCGGCGATCGTGTCGAGCTCATAGCCGAAGCCGCTCGACGGCTGGACCGAGTCGAGGCGTGCGGCGAGCACGATGCCGGCAAGGCCCGCCAGGATGGCGCTGATCACGTAGACCGCGATGGTGACGAACGGGACATTGATGCCGGCAAGGCGCGCAACCTCGGGATTTCCCCCGACCGCATAGAGCATGCGGCCTTCGGCGCGGTAGTGCAGAAACAGCCAGGCGACGAGCACCACGAAGAGCATCAGGAACACGGTGGCCGTGAGAATGCCGAAATGGCGGTCGATCGCGAGCATCATGAACCAGTCGGGGAAGCCGACGATCTGCTGGCCGTCGGTGATCATGTTGGCGACGCCGCGGGCAGCCGACATCATCGCCAGCGTGGCGATGAAAGCGGGAACCCGGAAGACGGTCACCAGAAGTCCGACGATGAGCCCGCTGACGGCGGACGCGAGGAGAGCGACCACGATGGCAAGACCCAGGGGAAGGCCGGCGATGTTGGCGGTCCAGCCCATCACCATCATGGAGAGTGCGAGGACCGAGCCCACCGAGAGATCGATGCCGCCGATGAGGATGACGAAGGTCATGCCGACGGCCATGATGCCGATCACGGTGATCTGGTCGAGAATGTTGAGGCCGTTGCGCAGCGAGAAGAAGGCATCCGTGCTGACGCCGAGGAAGATGCAGAGCGCGAGCAATCCGACGAGAGGTCCCGTCGCGCCACTGAGTTTCTTCCGCCACGTGCCGGACGGCCGGGCCTGTCCGTTGATGTCGAGCGCCACCATTCGTCCTCCTCGCAAGCAGCGAGACCGTTGGCCATCAACTGCTAGAATAAATATTCACTCCTGCCGGAAAATTCACTACCAAGCCCTGCTGACTGTGTCAACCGGAATTGTCCGGATGCGTATATCGAATTCGCGTCGAATTCTCGTTGCAGTGCACCATATCGCGCAGAGGCAAGCGGGCGACAGGGGGTTGACTATTGGGGTAACTGTGCAAGAATATCACTATATGCATATTTATTCACGCGAGGGACTGATGGAGATTGATGATCTTAAGCGCATGGCGCGCCAAATCCGGCTGCGGGATCTGCAGGCCGTGTTCGAAGCCGGCGCGGGCCATATCGGCGGCGAGATGTCGGTCATCGACGTGCTCACCGCCCTGTATTTCCGCGTCCTGAAGATCTGGCCCGACCAGCCGAAGCATCCGGAACGCGACCGGTTCGTGCTGTCCAAGGGGCATACGGCCTGTGCGCTGTATGTGACGCTTGCCAAGCGCGGCTTCATTCCCGAGGACGAGATCTCGACCTTCCTCAAGCCTTATTCGCGCCTGAACGGCCATCCCAACTGCAACAAGGTGCCCGGCGTCGAGACCAATACCGGGCCGCTCGGCCACGGCTTGCCGGTCGCCGTCGGCATGGCGAAGGCCGCCAAGCTTTCGGGCGCGGCCTACCATACCTATGTCGTGACCGGCGACGGCGAGATGCAGGAAGGCTCGAACTGGGAGGCCATCATGGCCGGCGCCCATTTCGGCCTCGACAATCTGACGCTGCTGATCGACCACAACCGCTTTCAGCAGGGTGCGTCCATTGCCGACACCAACGGTCTCGCGCCGCTCCGCCCGAAGGTCGAGGCCTTTGGCTGGGAGGTCACCGAGATCAACGGCAATGCGATGGGCGAGGTCGTTGCAGCGCTCGAGCATCGCGGTTCGCGACCGCACTGCATCGTCGCCCACACCAACAAGGGCCACGGCATCTCGTTCATGCAGGACACCGTCGACTGGCACCACAAGGTTCCGAACAAGGAACAGTACGACATCGCCGTCCAAGAACTGTCGGAGGCCCTCTAATGAACGCGCACGTCCCATCCCAGAAGCTCCACGACTGCCGCGACGCCTTTGCGGCCACGCTGGAGCGCCTCGCGGCGGAAGACGAGACGATCGTGGTCGTCTGCAACGATTCCGTCGGCTCGTCGAAGCTCGGCGGCTTCAAGGCGAAATTTCCCGAACGGCTGATCAATGTCGGCATCGCCGAGCAGAACATGATCGGCGTGGCGGCCGGCCTCGCCAATGGCGGGCGCATCCCCTATGTCTGCGCCGCCGCACCGTTCCTGACGGGTCGCGCCCTCGAGCAGATCAAGGCCGACATTGCCTACTCCAACGCCAATGTGAAGCTCGTCGGCATCTCCTCCGGGATGGCCTATGGCGATCTCGGGCCGACCCATCACTCGATCGAGGATTTTGCCTGGACACGCGTCCTGCCCAACCTCCCCGTCATTGCGCCGTGCGACCATATCGAGACGGCGGCAGCCGTCGAATGGGCTGCGCACACCGCCGGTCCGTGCTTCCTGCGCCTGTCGCGCGTCGGCGTCCCCGATCTCCTTCCCGAGGGCCACGTCTTCACGGTCGGCAAGGCCAATCTCCTACGCGAAGGCTCCGACGTGACGCTGATCGCCAACGGCACGCTGACGCACCGCATGGTCAAGGCGGCCGAGATCCTGGCCTCTCGCGGCGTCAGCGCCCGCGTCCTCAATCTCGCGACGGTGCGTCCGATCGACGAGGACGCCATCGTCGCCGCTGCTCGCGAAACCGGGGCGATCGTCACGGCCGAGGAGCACTCCACCTTCGGCGGCCTCGGATCGGCCGTGGCCGAAGTGGTGGTCGATCTCGCACCCGTGCCGATGAAGCGGCTCGGCGTTCCCGGCATCTTTGCGCCGACCGGCTCGGCCGAGTTCCTGCTGAACGAGTTCGGCATGGCGCCGGAGGCGATCGCCGACGCTGCAGAAGCCGTCATCCGGCGCAAGTAGTCGGCAGACCCTTCAGCCGGGCGGGCGATTTCATCGCCGGCCCGGCTTTCATAGGGGTGCCCGGGTTTCTGAAGGTGTCCGGGCTTCCCCGGGGTGAGGAGAAAGACATGCAGGCGATACTGGCGATCGACCAGGGCACCACCAACTCGAAGGCCGTGCTCGTATCCCTGGCAGGCGAGGTCCTGGCCCGGGGATCCTCGCCCGTCGGCATCAGCTACCCAAAACCCGGCTGGGTCGAGCAGGATCCGTCCCGCCTCTGGGCCTCCGTCTGCGAGGCGATCGCCGCCTGCCTCGACGCCGCGCCCGATACGACCGTCGAAGCCGTTGCGATTTCCAACCAGCGCGAATCCGTCACCGTCTGGGACGGGGCAACCGGCGAGCCGCTCGGCCCGGTTCTCAGCTGGCAGTGCCGGCGCACGGCGCCCGATTGCGAGCGGCTGACCCGTGACGGCCATCTCGACCGCGTCCAGCAGATCACCGGCCTGCCGCTCGACCCGATGTTTCCCGGGGCGAAATTCCGCTGGCTCCTTGAGCGCGTGCCGCAGGGCCGCCCTGTGCGGGCCGGCACAATCGACAGCTGGCTCATCCACTGCCTCACCGGGGGACGGGTTCATGCCTGCGATGCGTCGAACGCGGCCCGCAGCCAGCTCTTCGATCTGAACGCACAGGCGTGGAGCCACGAGCTCTGCGGCATCTTCGGCGTCGATCCGGCCGTCCTGCCGGAGGTCCGTGACAGTGCCGCCGATTTCGGCACGACGTCAGGCGTGCCCGGCATCCCCGACGGCACGCCGATTCGCGCGGCGATCGGCGACAGCCACGCGGCCCTTTTCGGCCATGGCGCCTTCCGGCCGGGCGATGGAAAAGTGACCTTCGGCACGGGATCGTCGATCATGACGACGCTTTCGGCCTATATCGCGCCGCGCAACGGCATCACCACGACGGTCGCCTGGCGGATTGCGGGCCGGCCGACCTTCGCTTTCGAAGGCAACATTCTCGTCTCCGCCGCGAGCCTGCCCTGGATGACCGGCATTCTCGGCCTGCCGGACGTCGCGGCCCTCGTCGATCTCGCCGCGACGGCGGAGCCGGGCGGTCCGGGCTTCGTGCCGGCCTTTGTCGGTCTCGGCGCACCCTACTGGGATTCAACGGCACGCGCGTTGTTCTCCCAGATCAACTTCAACACCAGCCGGGCGCAGATGGCCCGCGCGGTCACCGATTCGCTCGCCTTCCAGGTGCATGACGTCGTGTCCGCCATGAAGACGCAGAGCGGCGGCGCGATCGGCGCGCTCTATGTCGATGGCGGCCCCAGCCAGAACCGGTTCCTGATGCAATGCGTTGCCGACATGCTGCGCCATACGGTGATCCAGTGCGAGGCCCCGGAAGCCTCGGCGCTCGGTGCGGCCTATCTCGCAGGCCTGTCGCTCGGCATCTTCCCGGACCTTGCAGCGATTTCCGCCCTCCCCCGGCAGACCACGCCGATCCCGCCGGCAGCCGACGATGCGGCAGAGCGGCTCAAAACGTGGAATGACGCACTCGCCCGCTCGACGCTTGACCCGGCAGCCGCTAAGAGTGAATAAAAATTCACAACGGGAACGCCCATGGGACGCCTCAACGAACTCCGCCTGATCTCGCGGGTCGCTCAGATGTATCACATCGAGCGGCGCCGGCAGGCGGAGATCGCGGATCATCTGAGGCTGTCGCAGGCGACCGTGTCGCGCATGCTGAAGCGGGCGGAAACGGAAGGGATCGTGCGCACCAGCGTCATCCCCCCGGTCGGCACCTATGGCGATCTGGAAGCGGCGCTGCGCGAGCGCTATCGCCTGCCGGAAGCGGTCGTCGTCGAATGCACGGAGGATCGCGACGGCGCGATCATGGCGCGGATCGGCGAAGCCGCCGCCCATCTTCTTGAAATTACGCTGGCACCGGGCGAGACCATCGGCGTGTCCAGCTGGAGCCAGACCATCTTCAAGATGGTGGAGAACATCCATCCCCAGAAGAGCGCGCGCGCCAAGTTCGTCGTGCAGACGCTCGGCGGCATGGGCGATCCCTCGGTCCAGACGCATGCGACGCAGCTGACGACGCGGCTGGCGGGCCTGACGGGTGCCGAGCCCAAGCTCCTGCCCGTCCAGGGCGTGACCTCGTCCCGCGAGGCCAAGCTCCTGATGATGGCGGATCCCTTCGTGCGCGAGACGGTGGATCTGTTCGGCAGCATCACGCTCGCCATCGTCGGCATCGGGGCCGTGGAGCCGTCCGAACTTCTCGCCCGCTCCGGCAACATCTTCTCCGCGCGCGAACTGGCCGATCTTGCCGATGCCGGCGCGGTCGGCGACATCTCGCTGCGGTTCTTCGACATCGACGGCAAGGCGGTCAAGACGCCGCTCGACGACCGGGTCATCGGCCTGCCGCTCGAGGATCTGGCCAATGTCGACCGGGTCATCGCGCTCGCCGGCGGCGCCAAGAAGGCCGTTGCCATCGCCGGTGCCCTCAAGGTCGGCATCATCGACATTCTCGTGACCGATAAGTTCACGGCGCAGCGCCTGCTGGCCCTGTAGATCCGCATCCGCAGCGGGTCGGACACAAGGCCCCGAGGCGGGCCACCAGGCAGGCCACGAGGCGGGTTCCGCGCCCGGCCTCTCCTCTCACGACGCCATCATGACCCCGGCATTGCCAGCGACGCCCATGTCGTCCGCGCCCATGTCGTCCACACCCATGTCGTCTGTGACGAGGGCGCGCGCCTCGTCGGGCGGCAGGGGCTTCGAGAGGAAAAATCCCTGCGCCGCCGGACCGCCGAGCGCCTTGATGGTCTCGTATTCTTCGGGCGTCTCGATGCCTTCGACCACGCACCCGATGTCGAGATCCGCGCACATCCGCAGCATCGACGTCACGATCTTCTTGCCCGTCGAGTTGTCGTTGATGCCGTTGACGAAGCTGCGATCGATCTTCAGCTTGTCGAGGGGCATTTCGTGAAGATGGGTCAGGCTGGAATAGCCGGTGCCGAAATCGTCCAGCGAAATGCCGACGCCGGCGGCCTTGAACATCAGGGCCACGGTCCGCGCCTGGCTCATATCGGCCAGGATGGCCGTCTCGGTAATCTCGAAATCGACACGCTTCGGCGCGACGCCGCTTGAAAGAACGATGTCGAGCAGCGCGAGGGACTGCTCGCCGGACGACACGTCGCGTGCGGAAAGATTGAATGACAGGCCGATCTCGCTCGGCCAGGACCGGGCGTCCTCGAGCGCCTTGCGCAGCAGCAGCCGGGTCAGGGAATTGATCACGCCGGACCGTTCCGCGGCGGGAATGAATTCGGCGGGGGAAACATGACCGAGGGTCGGGCTGTACCAGCGGGCCAAGGCCTCGAACGCCACGACCCGGCCTGACGCCATGTCCACGATCGGCTGGTAGACGAGCGAGACCTCCTCCTCGTAGACATGCTTGCCGAAGATCCGCTCGATGGTCAGGAGACGCGCAAAGGCTTCGCCATGCTCCTTGGAGAACACCACGACCCCGCCACGCCCCTGGCGCTTGCTTTTGTACAAGGCATGATCCGCACGCTCGTAGACGGTCGCAACCGTCGTATCGGTCGGCGACAGCGCCGCAATGCCGATCGAGGCCGACAGCTCGATCCGGGCATCGGCAATGTGAAAGGGCTCCGAGAGCGCCGCACAGACCGCATGGCCGATGTCAACCGCCGTGGCCAGCCCGCCGCCTCGCGTGATATAGCCGAATTCGTCGCCGCCCAGCCGTGCAAAGAAGGTCTGCGGACCGGCAGGCTTCGCACCCGCAGGCCCTTCCCCGTCTGACGCCTCGGCGCCCGGTCCCGCCAGTGTCAACAGGCGCTGCGCGACCTGGATGAGAAGATCGTCGCCGGTTCCATGTCCGAAGATGTCGTTGACCGGCTTGAACCCGTCGAGATCGATGAGACCAACGCAGATGGCCTCCCGGCCGGCGCTGTCGGCCTGGTGGTCGGTCTCGAGCTCGGCAAAGAAGCGGCGCCGATTGGGCATCGATGTCAGACTGTCCTGATTTGCCAGCAGCAGGTTTTCGTCGTTGAGGGCCAGCAGTGTCCGCTTGGAGGAGATCAGCGCCATGAAGTCGCGATACTGGACCGAGAGAACGGCGATCATCGCGGCGGAAACGAGGATGAGGTCGACCGCCATGGCGATGAACACCATGTTGCCGGTCATGCCGAAATAGCCGGCGAAGGCGAGACCGACGATCACGGTGACGGCCAGGGCCGCCGAGAGAAGATGCGAGAGGCAGAAGATGCAGCCGATCACCGTGATGCCCATGTAGAAGGCGACATGGCTCTGCTGATAGGTGTCGCCATAGGGCGCGAGCGAGAGACCCCAGCTGGCAAAGCCTGCGGCCAGCAGCCAGGCCAGCACGTTGGCCTTGCGCAGCGCCCGCAGCGCATTCATGCCCTTTGTCGGCCGGCGTCCTTCGATCCACCAGTAGACGAGGCGGCAGGCGCAGACCAGGGTGAGAAGCGACGGGATCCAGATCGTCAGAAAGACCGGCGCCGTATTGATGTGGGTGGCGGCCAGGCCCCAGCTGTTGACCAGCAGAATGAAGTACATCAGCGGGACCTGTTTGGAGAAGGCCGCATATTGCGCCCTGACCAGGTCGGCATCGTCGCCGGTGACCCGAAACAGTGAAAAGAGCTTACCTACCGCCATTAAACGTCCAGATGCCAGTGGGGCCGTCATGTCCCCGCGGCGAAGACATCCATCGCTCCGCGACCCCATTGTGTGCGTTTCGACTTAACAAGCCGCAATCGAGCGCGATTAACACGCGGTAAAAACGTCCTGCGGCCGACAATACACAGCGGAAAACCAGCGCGTTCGGCCCCCCGAACGGAAGCAAACATCATATTCACACTTTCTAAATCAGACATCGAGCATACTCTGGAGAAGATCCGGTTGCCGATATGACGACGGAGCTGGGACGTCGCCGATCGCGTGCTCTTGCTGTCTCCTTGTCCCCTTCCCTGTCCCTTTCCGTCCTTCAGAGGTTGTCATGACGAACCCCGCGTCCGCCCCTGCCCGCCACACGGCGTCTCCCCCGGCATCCCCGGGTCCCGCGCCCGCGGGTCATGCATCCGCCGCCCCGTTCAGCGAGGAGAGCATTGCGCGCCGTCTCGACTTCATGCAGTTGGACGAGGCGGGCAAGACCGGCATCCGGTCGCTGAAAAGCCTGATCGAACGCGAGCTGCCGAAGGGCCTCGACCGGTTCTACGCGCAATTGCGCAAGACCCCGGACGTCAAGCGCTTCTTTTCCTCCGATGACCATATCGTCCGGGCGAAGGGCGCCCAGGCCGGACACTGGGTCAATATCTCCAACGGCGATTTCAGCGAAGATTATGGCCGCAGGGTCCGCACGATCGGAGCGGTGCATGCGCGGATCGGGCTCGAGCCGCAATGGTATATCGGCGGCTATGCGATCATTCTCGATCACCTGATCACCACGGCGGTTGCCGAAGCTTTCCCCAAAAGCGTGTTTTCGCGGAAGACGACGACGGCCGCGGCTTTCGGCACGGCGCTGTCGAGCCTGGTCAAAGCGGCGCTGCTCGATATGGATCTGGCCATCTCGGTCTATATCGACGAGGCCGAGATCGCCAAGCAGCAGGCGCAGGCGGCGGCCATCGCAGCCGAGCGCGCGCTCGTGAGCAGCTGCTTCGGCAAGGCCATGGCGGCGATCGTCGCCAAGGACGTGAGCTATCGCATCCGTGACGACCTGCCCGAGGCCTATTGGCAATTGCGCGACGACTTCAACGTCGCCCTCGACGCGCTGTCGACCACCATTCACCGGATCGACGCCGGTGCCTCCCAGATCAAGGCGGGCGCAGACGAGATGCGCGCCGCGGCCGACGATCTCGCCAAGCGGACCGAGCGGCAGGCGGCCACCGTCGAGGAGACCGCGGCGGCGCTGGACGAGATCACCGCGACCGTCAAGGACTCCGCCCGGCGGGCCGAGGAAGCCGGCATGCTCGTCGCCCGCACCAAGGCCGGCGCCGAGCAGTCCGGCCGCGTCGTGGAAAAGGCGGTCGCCGCCATGGGTGCGATCGACGCCTCGTCCCGGGAGATTTCGTCCATCATCGGCGTCATCGACGAGATCGCGTTCCAGACCAACCTTCTGGCGTTGAATGCCGGTGTGGAAGCCGCGCGCGCCGGAGAAGCCGGCAAGGGCTTTGCCGTGGTTGCCCAGGAGGTGCGGGAGCTCGCGCAACGCTCCGCCAAGGCGGCAAAGGAGATCAAGGCGCTGATCAACACGTCCGGCGAGCAGGTCAGGAGCGGCGTCTCGCTCGTCGGCGAGACCGGCGCGGCGCTGGTCGTCATCGTCGGGGAGGTCAACGAGATCAACCACCATATCGCCGCCATCGTTGACGGCGCCCGCGAACAGGCCACCGCCCTGCAGGACATCAATGCGAGCGTCAACCTGATGGACCAGGGGACCCAGCAGAACGCCGCCATGGTCGAGCAATCCACCGCCTCCAGCCATGCGCTCGTCCAGGAGGTGACCCGAATCGCGCAGATGCTGGGCGAGTTCCGAACCGGGGCGACGTCGCAGACAGGGTCTGGCGGACGGCCCTCGCCTGTTCCCGCACGCAACGCCGCCTGACGCGCAACGGCGGTACGGCGCTGCCGCCGCCACAGTCTCACGGGCGGCATGCCGGCGACGAGAGCCGTCCATGGCGCGCGCCGGCGTTCCGCGCGGTCACGAGCCGACGCGTGTCACGCGACAGGCAGCAACCCTGAGCGGTCCAGGACCTTGACCGACTGCCGCTCGATCAGCTCGCATTCGATTTTGACCTGAAAGTTGCGGGACGTCTTGCGGGGAGAGGCGAGCAGATCGGCCAGATGCTCGGCCGCATATCTCCCCATTTCGCTGTGCGGGAGTTCCATGGTGGTGAGAGGCGGCACCATGTCGGCGGTGTAGGTCTCGTTGTCGAAACCGACGACGGAGATGTCCTCGGGAATTTTCAGGCCGAGCTCCGCCGCAGCCGCGTACACGCCCATCGCGGTGCGATCGGAAAAGCAGCAAATGGCCGTCGGCGGATCCGGCACCATCATGATGCTCTTGAACGCGTCGTATCCGCCGCGGATCGTCCAGCCTCCCTTGAAGACGATCGCCGGGTCGAGCGCGATGTCATGCATCATCAAGGCGCGCCGGTAGCCCTTGATGCGCTCCCGCGCCGCCTCGATGGTGTCTTCCCCGCCGATATAGCCGACGCGCCGATGCCCCGCTTTGATCAGGAGCAGGGCAGACGTCTGTCCCGCCACCAGGTCTCCCGGCACGACGCTGGGGATGCTTCGGTCGCCGGTATAGCAGTTGAGAAGGACGGTCGGCACATTCAGGAGACCCGGAGGAATATTGATCTGCTGGGTGATGAGGCGCGCGTAGATGACCCCGGCGATCGGCATGGCCGCGAGGTGATCGAGCACGGCCTGTTCCGCGTCGCTGTCGCCCCCGGTCGGCATGACGGACACGAGCAGTCCCCGTTCGTTGGCAGACTCCGTGACGCCGTCGATCAGGCCGGCGACGTGGGGCGAACTCGTGACGTCGTTGATGATCATGGCGATCACCGGCCGCCTGTCCGGTCGCCGGTGGACCGTCGTGTAGCCGATCTCCGCTGCCTTGGTCATGACGGCATCACGGGTCGCGGACGAGATCCGGGTGCCCGGCGCATTGTTGAGAACAAGAGAAACCGTCGCCTGGGAAACGCCGCACGCGACGGCGATGTCCGACATTGTAGGCTTCTTCGTCACGATGGCGTCCTTGTTGCGTCCCTGCGCTTATCACAAGGATGCGCTCATCAACAAGTTCACCACTTGATAACTCGGCCACTTTGGTTATAAACATGAAAATATAACTAAACATTCTGGGAGGAGTGGATGGCGGAGGTAGCCCTGGAGAAGGTGTCGAAGAGTTTCGGCGCCGTCCAAGTGATCCATGACGTGTCCCTGAACATCGCCGATGGCGAGTTTGTCGTGTTTGTCGGCCCCTCGGGCTGCGGAAAATCCACCCTTCTGCGCATCATCGCCGGCTTTGAGGATGCAACGGACGGCGATGTCCGCATCGGCGGACGGTCCGTCAATCGGGAGGCGGCCCGCGATCGCGGCGTCGCCATGGTCTTCCAGAACTACGCGCTCTATCCCCACATGACGGCGCGACAGAACATGGCCTTCGGGCTGAAGAACATCGGCACCCCGAAGGCGGAGATCGAGGCGCGCATTGCCCGGGCCGCCGACATCCTCCAGCTCGAGCCCTATCTCGAACGTCGGCCCAATGCCATGTCGGGCGGCCAGCGCCAGCGCGTGGCGATCGGCCGGGCCATCATGCGGGAGCCGGACGTCTTCCTGTTCGACGAGCCGCTTTCCAATCTCGACGCGGCGCTTCGCGTGTCGATGCGCACCGAGATCGCCCGGCTGCACCATCGGCTCGGCGCGACGATGATCTATGTCACCCATGACCAGACGGAAGCCATGACCATGGCAGACCGGATCGTCGTGTTGCGGGCCGGACGCATCGAGCAGGTCGGCACGCCGATCGAGCTCTACGACCGGCCGGCCAACAGCTTCATCGCAGGCTTCCTCGGCGCGCCGCGCATCAACCTCATCCCCGCCAGAGTTTCGGCCGTCGAAGGCGGCGCCCTGACCCTGGACGGTCCCGGCGGCATCCCGCTGCACGCCATGGCGAGCGATGGCGCGGCGAGCGTCGGAGACATGGTGACGATCGGGCTGCGGCCGGAAAACCTCATGCCGTCGGAAGCCGGCAGCCTGACCGGCACGGTCGACGTGGTGGAGCAACTCGGTTCCCTGCAGCTGGTCTACGCGACCCTTGCGGACGGCACCGCCATCGTCGCGGAACAGCGCGGCGGCAAGGCGCCCGCGATCGGGGCCGCGATCCGCTTTGCCATCGGCTCCGGCATCCGCCATGTGTTCGACGGCCACGGCCGTGCCATCACCGCGGGAACGCCGCTTGCGCGGGAGGGGCGACATGACGACGCCTAGAACGCCGGCACGCCGGAAGGAGGCGCTGACCGCACTCCTCTTTCTGGCTCCGTTCCTCGTGGCCTACGGCATTCTGCTGGTCTATCCCTTTTTCAAGGGCCTCTGGATGAGCCTCCACGACTGGGAACTTGCGGGTAATTTCCGCGAATTCGTGGGCGTCCTCAATTATGAGGATCTCTGGGCAGACCCGATTTTCTGGAAGGCCGTCGGCAACACGCTGCTCTTCGTGGTCATGACGGTCCCCAGCATGACGCTGCTGGCGCTGTTGCTGGCGCTGGCCGTCAATGGGCGCGGTCGTCTCAAGGGGATCCTGCGATCCATCTTCTTCATGTCGAGCGTCTTCTCGGTCTCGGTCGTGACGCTCATCTGGTCCATGGTTCTCAATGCCGATAACGGGCTGCTGGTTCCGCTCTTCCGATGGTTCGGCGCGACGCCGATCAACTTCCTCGGCAACGCGACATTCGCCATGCCCGCCCTCACGGTGACCACCCTCTGGTGGGGCGTCGGACTGCCGATGGCCCTGTTCCTTGCCGCCCTCAGCCAGATCCCGCCGGAGCTTTACGAAGCGGCCGAGCTCGACCATGCCGGCCGCCTGACCACCCTGTTCCGCATCACGCTGCCGTCCATCCGCAACACGCTTCTGCTCGTCCTGGTGCTGCAGATCGTCGGCCAGTTCCAGATCTTCGGGCAGCCGCATCTGATGACGCAAGGGGGCCCGGCCAACCGAACGAAAATGCTGGTGCAATATATCTACGAGACGAGTTTCCGCGACTGGCAGGTGGGATACGCCTCCGCGATGGCCTTTGCACTGTTCCTGCTGATGCTTGGCTTCGCCATGGCGCAGCTGTGGCTCGGGCGACGGGAGGACGCGTGATGGCAGACATGTCAACCGGCCGCCGCCGCCGCACCACCGATCTCGTGATCCTCGGCCTGACGGCGGGTTTCGCCCTCCTCTGGCTCCTTCCCATCCTGTGGGTCGTGGTGATGTCGCTGAAGCCCAATGCGGAGCTGATGCGATCCACGGCCGGGTTTGTCCCGCTGCCGTTTACGCTCGACAACTACATCAACCTCATGAAGATGGAGACGGTGCCGCGCTGGCTGCTGCACAGCCTCGTCGTCGCCGTGGTGATGACGGCGCTGGTGCTGGTCGTGTCGTCCATGGCGGGCTACGCTTTCGCCCGGCTTCGGTTCCCCTTCAAGAAGACCCTGTTCCTGCTGGTCATGGCCGGCCTGATGGTTCCCGAACAGTCGATCTTCATCCCGTTGCACACGATGATCTCCGGCTGGGGACTGCACAACACCCATTTCGCCCTGATCATGCCGCGCGTGGCCGTGCCGATCGGCGTCTTCCTGATGACGCAGTTTTTCCGCTCCATTCCGAAGGAGCTGGAGGAAGCGGCGGAAATCGATCACGCATCCCGGCTGACCGTGTTCCTGAAAATCATGCTGCCGCTCTCGGTCCCGGCGCTGACGACGCTCGGGCTCTTCACGTTCATCTTCGCCTGGAACGACTTCCTGTGGCCGCTGGTCTCCGCCACGCGTGCGGACATGTACACGGTGACCGTCGGGCTCGCCTCGATCCAGAGCAACTTCGCATTTTCAGAGGGTCTCGGCTCGGTGATGGCGTCCGCCGTCTTCGCCAGCCTGCCGATCATGCTGCTGTTCCTGATCTTCCAGCGCTTCATCGTGGCCGGCGTGGCCATGAACGCTGGAAAATAACGTTCATGCGGCGGGAGGCCGCACGGACGACATCTGCATCGACAAGGAGGATATGATGCGCAACCTGAAGACATTCCGAGCCCTCGCGCTCGCCACACTGCTCGCCACGACGGCCTCGGCCGGCTCCGCAGGGGCGGTGGACATCTCGCTTCTTCGCTTCTTTGGCGAGTGCAACACGGAATACGGCACCGTCACCGACATTTCCAAGGCGAACGGCGAGTGCGGGATCATCACGGTGTTGACCAACAAGTTCAACGCGGAAAACAAGCTGGGTGCCAAGGTGGTGACCCAGACGGTCGAATGGGGCGCATATTACGACCAGCTGACCGCGACCTATTCGACGGGCAACATTCCCGACGTGGCGGTCATGCATGCCTCGGTCATGCCCAACTTTTCCGGCCGCGACCTCCTGACCCCCCTGTCGGGCCCGCTGAAGGAGCTCGGCATTCCGTCCGACGATTTCGTTCCCGCGGCATTGAAGAACGCGACCGCGAACGGCGAGATCTACGCCCTGCCGTTCGATCTCCATGCCCTGTTGTTCCACGTCAACATGGATCTCATGAAGCAGGCGAACATGGTCAATCCCGATGGCTCGCCCATGCTGCCCAAGTCGGCGGACGAGCTGATCGCCCAGGGCAAGAAGTTCAAGGAAGCGACCGGCAAGACGTTTATCGCGTCGGAATCCCAGAGCGCCGAAGGCATGATGGTGCGCTTCTTCGACACCCTGATGTGGCAGCAGGGCGTGGACGTCGTCTCGGCCGACGGCAAGGCCGCCAGCATCGACACGCCCGAGGGGCTCAACGCGGCCAAGCTGATCTCCGCGATCTATTCCGAGGGACTGGCCAATCCGGCATTGGACTATCCAGGCTCGGAACAGGCCTTCCTCAACGGCGAGGCCGGCATTCTTCTCAACGGAACCTGGGGCGTCGACAACTACGACAGCCAGGCCAAGAGCGGCAAGGCGGCGCTCAAGTCCTATCGCGTCGCCAATGTGCCGCAGCTTTTTGCCAATCAGAAGGTCTGGGCCGACAGCCATATGTGGGTGATCCCGAAGGACGACAACCGCAGCGCGGAAAAGACCAAGGCCGCGGAAGCCTTCCTGAAGTTCCTCTATGACAACAACTACGAATGGTCGCGCACCGGCCATCTCTCGGTCCGCCAGTCCGTCCTGGACTCCGCGGCGTTCAAGGCATTGCCGCACCGCAATGAATTCGCAGCGACGGCGACCAACGCCACGGCTCTCCCCCAGGTCCAGAACCAGCGGGCGGTCTACAACGCGATGATCACCGACCTCAATGCCATGTGGCTGACCGGCACCGAACCGCAAGCCGCACTGTCGGCCATGCAGGCCGGCGTCGAGCGCGTTCTTCGTCGCAATCGCTGATCGCAGAGCCTCGGGCTTTGCCGCGCGCGCCTCCCCGGAGTGGAGGGGCGTCGCGGAGCCTTGCCCTCCTCTTCATGTTTTCGCCTCTCCGAAGGCCCCATCACCAGGGAACCGTCATGTCCTCTTCGTTCGCCAAGCCCGCTTTGCCGCATGTCCCAACCCGCCGGGCGCTCTCGCTCGACGGCGTCTGGTCCTTCCGCCATGACAGCGACGGCATCTGGCGCGAGGCGCGCGTGCCCGCACCCTGGCAGGCCTGCTTCGAGGATCTGGCGGTGAGCTTCGGCACGGCCACCTACCGCCGATCCTTCTCGATCCCTGCCGACTGGTCCGGATCCGAGATCGCCGTCTGCTTCGGCGCGGTCGGAGAGATCTGCTCGGTGGCCCTGAACGGGACGGAGATCGGCCGTCACGAAGGTGGCTATCTCCCGTTCGAGATCGTCCTGCCGCCCCATCTTGTCCGGGACGAGAACGAGCTGCAGGTCATCGCAACGTTGCCCGACGCCGCCCGGCATGGGGACACGCCCGATTTTGCCGAAATTCCCCATGGCAAGCAGAGCTGGTACGGGCCGCAGGCAGGCATCTGGCAGTCCGTCCACCTCGAGGCACGACCCGCCCTGCACATCAGCAGCCTGCGCCTCGATCCGCACTGGCCGGAGGGCCGGCTGGACATCCGGGCCACTTTGTCGCAGCCGGTCGCCGCCGCATTGACCTTGACGGTCACCGATCCTGCCGGCGCCCTCGTCGCCACGGAAACGGTGCAGGCGACCGCCGGTGTCGCTGCACACACGCTTCAGATCCAGACGCCGGCGGTCTGGTCTCCGGACGCGCCGAACCTCTACCGTGCGCAACTGTCGCTGCAGCCGGAGGGCGCCTCGCCCGATGCTGCCGCCGACGAACGGGTCTCGACCTTCGGCTTTCGAAGCTTCGTCGCGCGCGACGGCTATCTCTGGCTGAACGATCAGCCGCTCTATCTGCGCGGCGCGCTCGATCAGGACTACTACCCCGACGGCTTCGGGACTCCGCCCTCGCTCGAGATGCTCGAAGACCAGCTCCGCAAGTCGAAGGCCATGGGGCTGAACTGCCTGCGATGCCACATCAAGGTGCCGGATCCGCGCTATTACGAGGTCGCAGACCGGCTCGGCATGCTGATCTGGACGGAGATCCCGAACATCGAGACCTTCTCGCCGGCGGCTGCACGGCGCCTGCAGGAGACGATGGTCGGCATTCTCGCGCGGGACCGCAACCACCCGTCGATCGTCATATGGACCCTGATCAACGAGGACTGGGGAACGCGCCTGCGCGAATCCGCCGAACAGCGCCGCTGGATTTCGGAGATGGTCGATTGGCTGCGGGCGGAAGATCCGATGCGGCTCGTCGTCGACAACTCGGCCTGCTTCCCGAACTACCACGTGAAGACCGACATCAACGACTACCACTTCTACCGGACGGCAACCGACAGGCGGGACGAATGGGACCTGCTCTGCAAGGAATTCGCCGGGAACGCGGACTGGACCTTCTCGACCGACGACGAAGCGGTCCGGACCGGCAAGGAACCCCTGATCCTGTCCGAGTTCGGCGTCTGGGGCCTGCCCGACCCGGCACGCCTGCGCGGAGACGACGGGCGCGACCCCTGGTGGGCGAGCTACGGTGCGACATGGGCGGACGGGACAGCCCTGCCCCAGGGCGTCGAGGCCCGCTATCGCGAACTGGGCCTGTCGCAGGTGTTCGGCCCGTTCCCGGCCTTCATCGAGCAGGTGCAGTGGCACCAGTACATGAACCTCAAATACGAGATCGAGGTCATCCGGCGACACCCTGAGATCGGCGGCTACGTGGTCACCGAGCTGACCGACGTGCATTGGGAAGGCAACGGCCTGATGGACATGGCGCGCAATCCGCGCGTGTTCGCCACCGCGCTTCCGGAGGTCAACGGCGACGTCGTGATTGCGCCCGGCACCGTCACCCATGCGGTCGCCTCCGGCGGGACCGCCCGGTTCGAGCTCGCGCTGTCGGCAGGCGGTTCGCTCGTCCCGGCCGGAAGCCGGCTCGAATGGGCGCTCGCAGACCAGAGGGGCGTTGTCGATGTTCCCGAGATCCGGCCGATGCAGGTTTACGAGACCTCGCTCGACATCGCCGTGGGGGCGGTGGCCACGTCATTGCGCGCGCCGGTCGCCTTTCGCCTGCTTGCCCCGAACGGTGCGCCGCTCGCGACCAACACCGAAACCCTGTCGCTCTACGGCGAACGCGAGATCACCGGAAGCCCCGCCTTCGCGACGGATCGTGAGGACGTCGAACAGCGTCTGACGGGTCTCGGCTACGGCGCGCGGGGACCCCAGGAGGCGGAGGTCTTCGTGACCGACCGGCTGACCCCCGAGATGATCGAGAGGATCCATGGCGGCCTCCACGTCCTGCAGATCGTCTCGAAGGCGCCGGGCCGGCTGCGCGACGACACGCCGCCGCGGGACGGACCGACGTCGATCGAAATCGATCCGGGGGCCGGCGGCCTGATTTCCGGTGCCTATTTCACCTTCCCCGGCTATTCGCTGGTGGACCGGCACAAGTCGCTCTGGAGGGGTGACTGGGTCGGCAATTTCTCCTGGCTGAGGCGCGACGGGCCGTTCTCGCACGTGCCGGGCGGTCCGCTTCTCGACCTGTCCTTCAACGACGTCGTGCCGCATCAGGTCATGACCGGATTTCGACCCTGGGAGTTTCACGGCCGCGTTCACGCCGGCGTCGTGATCGGTTGGGTCCACAAGCCGGCAGCCTTTCTCATCGAAAAGCGGCTCGGCCGTGGCAAGCTCGTGGCGACAACGTTCCGGCTTCTGGGCAGCCATCTGACGGATGATCCCGTCAGCACCGCGCTGCTCGACGGCCTGATGCGCCTGACGGAATCTCCCTGATCAAGACCGTTCACGCCACGGCGTGATGGGGCGACGACCCGCGACCCCGCAGCGGCAACGACCGCGCGGGGCGGGCCTTAGACAGCGCGCAGGGTTCGCGCGTGCGCCTGCAGCGTTGGTGGAGAGAGCTGCTTCGACTGGGATCCCTTTGCCGCGCTCCTCGGCGACGACATCGAAATGGTGCGCCAGGACGTGAAGAGCATGCTGGACGCCGTGTTCTCGATCATCGAACAGGGCAAGGCAAAGGAAGCGCTGATCGAGATTCCGCCGATCTTCCGCGAGAACATCGCATTCTAAGCGCGTTGCGGAAAAAAGGATTCACGCAACGCGCTTGAAGGTTTTGTTGTGATGCATGTCGTTTCCCGAAACCGCTGCACACGTTCGGGCGACATGCATGAGCCCGACCTTACCGCCGACACCGTTTCGCGAAACCACGCGCTCTCCGCAACAGGACGTGCCGGGCCGCGCGCACGGCAGAGACGCGCTTTAGGCAAGCGGAATGACGGGGGACGCGGGTGGCGCCTCTCTCATTCTCACGCACCCTGTCTTCGCTGCGGCATCGTCATGGCGATGACGCTCGCCACCACGAACACCAGGCCGAGCAACGCGTTCGGACTCGGCGTTTCCCCCAGGAGGAGGACCCCGATACCGACGCCGATCGGCACGCGAAGATAGGCCTGGGCTGTGGTGCCGACAGAGCCGAGCCTTTGCAGCAGCGTGAAATAGAGGACAAAGGCCAAGGCCGTCGAAAAGACGGACAGGGCGACGAGAGCCGCGATCGACGACGGGGCCGGCGCCAGCGTCCAGGGCTGATCGATGACGAGACTGACGGGCAGAAGGATCGCGCCGCCCCAGATCAGGGATCCCGCGGCCGGCATCATCGGGTCGAGATCGCGGAAAGTCCGCCCGAACGTGACGGCGCCGCCATAGGCGACCGCGGCAAGGACGATGGCAAGCTGCGCGACGACATCCGTGCCGACGCCGGTCAGGGCCGCCGGACCGACCACGAGGCAGATGCCGCCGATCCCAAGGGCGACGCCGAACAGCTTCAGGCCGGTCACGGCTTCATGACGCGTGACGATGGCGTTGATCAGAAAGGCGAAGACCGGCGTCAGGGCGTTGAGGATGACGGCCAGCCCCGCATCCACATGCTGCTCCGCCCAGGCAATGAGCGTGAAGGGCAGGACGGCGTTCAGCGCCGCCTGGATGAGGAAACGGCGGGTGTTGCGCCGGTCCGTCGGCAGGCTCAGCCCGCGCAGGCGCAGAACCACAAACAGCAGACTGCCCGCAAGGATCGTCCGTGCGGCGATCAGCGTGATTGGCGGGATCGTGGTAACGCCGATCTTGATGAAGGTATAGGAGCCGCCCCAGAGTGTTGCGAGCGCCAGAAGCATCAAGAGGCTGACGGCAAGGCGGGGCTGCGGTACGGGCATGTCGTGTCCAGATCGTTGATGGCAATGGACGAACCCTTACAGGTTTTCAGGCCCGGACGCTTCGGTGATCGCCGAAACGTCCGGGCCTGACACGTGGCCGGCAAAGCGGTAATCTTCCGCCATGATCGACCATCCCACCGGCAACATGATCGCGCAATCGGCCCATCTCATGGGTGACCCGGCGCGCGCCAGCATGCTCGCCGCGCTGATCGGCGGAGATGTCTTGACCGCCGGCGAACTGGCCTCCCAGGCCGGCATCACGCCGCAGACGGCGAGCGGGCATCTTGCCAAGCTGCTCGACGGCCGGCTGGTGGTTGCCGAGCGACAGGGGCGCCACCGCTATTTCCGGCTGGCCTCCGCCGCCGTCGCACAGGCCCTGGAAGGGCTCATGGCGCTTTCGCCGCCTCCGCCCGCCTTTCCGGCCCGGCGCCACGGCCCGCGCGACGCCGCCATGCGGCAGGCCAGGACATGTTACGACCACATGGCCGGCCGTCTTGCCGTCGACCTCACCGCCGCCCTTCAGCAGCGCGGTTTTCTGCACCGGTCCGACGGCGTGGGCGTTGTCTCGGACGCGGGCCACCGCTTCTTCTGCGACTTCGGCATCGATCTTGCTCCGACCAGCCGATCGACGCGTCCGCTCTGCCGCCTCTGCCTCGACTGGAGCGAGCGCCGGCCGCATCTCGCGGGCCAGATCGGCGCGGCCCTTCTGGCGCGCACCCTCGCCCTTGGCTGGGTGGTGCGGACGCCGAACAGCCGGACGCTGACGATCACCCCCGCCGGCGCCCGCGGCTTCTCCGACATGATGGGCCGGGCGGTCGACGGACGGAACGGATAACTGCATGAAAGGCCGGGCGCGTCCCCTCGGACCCGCCCGGCCGGACGACACGCCGCATCAGCCGCCCTCGCCCCGGGGTGGCGCACAGGAGGTGCCGAGGACGAGCTTCGGGATGGCGATGTGCGTGCGAGGCGGCAGCCCCGCGCAGCCCCGCAGCTTCATGCGCTCCGTCAGGAAGGTTGCAGCCCTTTGGGCGAGTTCTTCGACCGGCTGAGCCGCTATTGTCAGGCGCGGCCTGACGACGTTTCCCCAAGGCACATCGTCGACGCCGGTCAGCGATACGTCGCCCGGACAGTCGAGACCGAGGTCATGGATAGCCTGCAGTGCACCGAGCGCCATAAGATTGCTCGCGGCAATCAGCGCGGTCGGACGTTGCGGCCGGGACATCAAGCGGACGACATGGTCATACGCCTTTTCACCGCTGAAATCGGCGACGACCTCCAAGGCGGGATCGACCGGCAGGCCCGCCGCTGCCATTGTTTCGCGAAAGCCTTTGAGTCTGAGAGCGGCCGTCCCCTGCACGGGGTCGCCGCCGATGAAGGCGATCCGCCGATGACCGAGGCGCCGAAGATACTCCGTCAGGATCATTGTCGCCAGCGCATTGTCCGAGCTGACGAAATCCCGGTCAGCGCCCTCGACGTTCTGATCGATCAAGACCACTGGAATATCGAGCCGACGCAGGAAAAGGGCGAAGGCCGGATCATTCATCATCGGCGCCATCAGGATGCCGCCGACGCGGTGTCGCCGGAGCTGTTCGATCGTGTTGCGTTCGCGTTCCGGGTGTGCCGCCGTCTCCGCTACGATCACCATGTGATCCGTCTCCGACAGCGCAGTCTCCAGCGCCCGGAGCAACCGGCTGAAGAAGGGATTGCCGATGTCGCCGAGAACAAGGCCGACGAGCTTGCTGTGTCCGCGCTTGAGACTTTGCGCCAGACCATTCGGCGTATAGCCGATAGCCGCGCTTGCATCCTGAACGCGCTTCAACGTTTCGGCGCTGACGGGGCCGGTTCCATTCATCGCGAGCGAGACGGTCGAGATCGCCACGCCGGCCTTCTTTGCCACATCGCGTATGGTTGCCATCATCATCTCCGTCGAACCGTTGCGTCTGCTCTTTATCCCGGGGGATGTCCCGGCGATCGACGATGCGAACGGCCTGGCCCTCTGTTTTATCTGTTTGAGCGATGTTCGATGCTTGCACGCTAATTTAAGACATGCATAATTCCTAATCGAAACGGTTTGATTTACCAAGCGTACCGTTCGCATCGGCCCTGGAGATGGTGATATGACCCCTTTGAAACATGGCCTTCGGCGATACGGTCTTCGTCTGCTTGCCTTGGCGGCGAGCGTCATCGTTCCTGCTCTGATCGGCGCCCTGCCTGCGGCCCAGGCCGAAGAGATCACGCTCAAGATGTGGACACTGGACAACACCGGTTATCCCGCCTTCATTGCCCAGGCGGCCGAAGCCTTCAGGAAAATCCATCCGAACGTCACGATCGACCATCAGACGTTTCCGGGCGACGCCTACAAGACCAGCCTGCCCGTGGCGCTCGTCGGCTCCGACGCGCCGGACGTCTTCTTCAACTGGTCTGGGGATGCCGCCAAACGCCTGGTGCGCGACGGACTGGCGCTGGACGTCACGGAGTCCGCGATGGCCCAGGGCGGTTTTGGCACGGAGCTCGGCGAAGGCCTTCTGGATGCGTTCCGCTACGACGGCAAGCTGTACGGCGCCGCGGCCGACGCCGTCAGCAAATATGTCTTCTACAACAAGGATTACTTTTCGGCGCATGGTCTCGCCGTTCCCAAGACCCTCGGGGAGCTGGCTGGGCTCTGCAAGGCCGTGCGGGCCATCAACCCGGACACCGTGCCGATGCCGCTCGGCAACAAGACGCGCTGGAAGGCGATCCACTGGATGACGACGCTGAACGAACGCGTGATGGGCGTGGACGGCACGGCCGCGGACTACGATCTCTCGCGGCCCGCCGAGGCCCTCTTCACCGATCCCGGCTATGCCAAGGCGTTCGACGAACTGTTGAAATTGCAGGACGCCGGATGCTTCGAGGAAGCGCCGAATGCCACGGAATACACGGTCGCGGACGCGATGTTTGCGACGCAGGCTTCCCCGATGGAGTATTGCGGCACCTGGTGCACGGCAGGGCTCGACGCCGCGGGCTTCACGAACTACGGCTTTTTCCGCCTGCCGCTGGTCGAGGGCGGCAAGGGCGATGCCGGTGCGAATTTCCTCGTGCCAGAAGGCTTTCAGGTGTCGAGCAAGACGCAGCATCCTGCGGAAGCCGTGGCCTGGATCAGCTTTCTTGTCTCGCCCGAGCAGGGCGCGAAATTCGCCGAAATGACGAAGCTCCTGCCGTCGAACCCGACGCTGATTGACAGCGTTCCTGACGCCACGCCCCAGTTCAAGGCGATCGTTGCCGACATGGGCACTTTCACCCGTGGCGTCAACGTCCTGGATGTTCTGCTCGATGCCACCGTGGCCGAAGCCTATCTGAACGCGACGGTCGAGGTTCTGAACCGAACCGCAACGCCGGCCGAGGCCGTCACGCAGATCCGGCAGGCGGCGCTGTCCGCCCAGGCGAAGCTCGCGGCGAAGTAGTCGCGCGCGGATCGGCGGTGACCACCATGACGCAGCCGGTACCGCAACACAGCGACGGGCGGGAACAACCGAGCCTGCCTCCGGAGAAGCCGCACCGCGTTCCGCGCAAGGCGAACATGCACAAGACGGGCACGAGCAGTACGGGTATGGGCAGTACGGGCATGGGCAAGACCGATACGCGTCGCCCAGATTTGCTCGGTGCTGCCATGCTCCTGCCCGCACTCGCCCTTGTCGGCCTGTTCATTCTCGCGCCCGCAGTCTATGCCATCGTCGGATCCTTCTTTGCATTCACCGTCACCGCGCGCGATTGGGCATTTGTCGGTCTCGGCAATTACGTGACGGCTGCAGGCGATCCCGTGTTCTGGACGGCGCTCCGCAACAATGCGTTCCTGATCGTCGGCTCGATCATCACGCAGATCGGCATCGGAACCGCGCTCGCAGCGATCCTCGATCGCGGCATTCGCCGGGGCAACACGGTCTATCGCACCATCATCTTCATGCCGGTGGTGGTATCCTCGATTGCTGTTGCCTTCGTCTGGATCCTGATCCTTGATCCAACGGTCGGCCCGCTGAACGCAATCGTCAAATCGCTCGGCTTTCGGCCACCACGGCTCGGATGGCTCGGCGACCCCGGGATCTCGCTTCCCTTCCTGCTCGTGATCGCCGCCTGGCAGAACGTCGGCTTCCAGATGATCCTGGTCCTTGCGGGCCTGCAGGCGATCCCGCGGGAGCTCTATGAAGCCGCGGCGCTCGACGGCTGCCGAGGTCTGCGTGCGTTCCGCTACATCACGCTTCCGGGCATCCGCAATATCCTGATCGTGGGCACGCTGATCACCATCATCGGCGGCCTGAAAGTGTTCGACCTCGTTTTCGTGACGACGGGCGGCGGGCCTGCCAACGCGACCCAGGTGCTGGGAACCTATACCTATCTTCAGGCTTTTCGGCTCGGCAACATAGGTTATGCGAATGCCATGTCGGTGGTGCTGCTCGCCATCGCTGTCCTCTTCGGCTGGCTGCAGCTGCGCCTGTCGCGCACGACATGAGGACGGCTCGCCCATGAACACGCGGTATCGCCTCGTTTCCGCCGGCCTGCATGTCATCATGACGACCTGGACGCTCTTCGTCCTTGCTCCACTCTGCCTCATGTTCGTTGCCGCCTTCAAGACGCAGGCAGAGATCTTCACAAGACCGCTCGACCTGCCGAAATCGCCGACCTTTGCCGCGTTCGAGCGGGCTTGGGCCATCGGCATCGGAGGCTTCCTCGTCAACTCGCTGATCGTGACTGCGATGTCGGTGACCCTGATCGTCGCGGTGAGCGCCCTTGCGGCCTATGTGCTCGCGCGCACGCCCTCTGTCTGGATGAAGCTTGTCTACGTCATGATCGTTGCCGGCTTTGCCGTGCCTGTGCAGAGCGTGCTCGTCCCGCTCTATCAGCTTCTTTCCACCGCAGGCCTGCTGAACTCGCGGATCGCCATCGTCATTCCCTATGCGGCCTATGGGGTGCCCTTCACCACCATGCTGTTTTATGCGTTCTTCCTCGAATTTCCCCGCGAACTGGAAGAGGCCGCAAGGCTGGACGGTTGCAACCGGTTCCAGGTATTCCGGCGCATCGTCCTGCCCCTCTCGGGCCCCGTCGTCGCGAGTGCCGCCATTTTCCAGGCCGTGTTCACCTGGAACGAATTTATCCTGGCGCTGATGCTGCTCACGGAGACACGGGTGCGCACGCTGCCGGTCGGCATCTACGGCCTTATCGGCCAATACAGTGCAGACTGGCCGGCCCTCATGGCAGGCCTTTCGATCGCAACCCTCCCCCTTCTCGTGGTCTTCGTTCTCGGCCAGCGCCATTTCGTCCGATCGATGTCCGGACTTGGAAAATAGGATCGTCATGCCCCGTCTCCAGATCGATACCGTGATCAAATCCTATGAGAGTTTCACCGCCATCAAGGGCGTCAGCTTTCACGCGGATCCCGGCGACTTCATCGTCCTCGTCGGGCCGTCCGGATGTGGAAAATCGACACTGCTGCGCGCGATCGCCGGATTGGAGACGATAACCTCCGGCGCGATCCGCATCGACGACCGCGACATCACCCATGCAGAGCCATCCAGTCGTGGGGTCGCCATGGTGTTTCAGAACTATGCGCTCTACCCACATATGACGGTTGCAGAGAACATGGGATTTGCCTTGAAGATGGCGGGCCGATCCAAGGCCGACATCCGGGATGCCGTCGCAAAAGCCGCCCGTATTCTTCGAATAGAGGAGCATCTCGGCAAGACACCGAAACAGCTGTCCGGCGGACAGAAGCAGCGCGTCGCCATTGGCCGGGCCATCACCCGCGCGCCCGACATCTTCCTTTTCGACGAACCACTGTCGAACCTCGACGCCGCGCTCCGATCGCAGATGCGCGTCGAACTCGGGCGTTTGCACGCCGATCTCGGAGCGACGATGGTCTACGTGACGCACGACCAGACGGAAGCCATGACCATGGCAACCCGGATCGTGGTGATGAACGAAGGTCGCATCGAGCAGGTTGGCCCGCCGCTGGACCTCTACAATCGCCCGGCAAATCGCTTCGTGGCCGGCTTCCTGGGCTCTCCACGGATGAACTTCCTGGAGGGGTGCGTCACGGCAAGCGCCGAGGGGATCCTTGCCGTGACGGTGGACGGACTGGAAAGGCCCGTCACCCTAAAGACAGAGACCGGGCTTGCCCCTCCGATCATCGGTGATGCGGTCACGCTCGGAGTGCGGGCAGAGGCACTGGGTGCCACCGCCTTCGATGAAGACGCTTTGGGTCCGGACCGCGCGGGCTCGGCCGTGCCAGGCAGGATCACCCTTCAGGCCCACGTTGCCGTGCTGGAGAGCCTCGGCCGAGAGACCCTGATCTATGCCGATGCGGGCACCTTGCAGACCTACGATTCCGAATCACAGGACGGGTACCTCGCGGTGCACCGCTCCAGCCAGTGCCACATGCGGCCCGGCGACCCGCTGACGCTCTCGATCGATCCCGCCGCGATCTACCTCTTCGACCGCAACGGCCAGACGCTGCGGTTTGCGACACACGCGGCCTGACTGACAGGCTACCTGAACCCACATGACCGAGGCTCCATGCGCTTTCGCCAGATTCATCTCGACTTCCACACGTCCGGCCTGATCGACGGCATCGGCTCGCGGTTCGATCCGCAGGCCTTCGCGGATGGCTTCCGCGCGGCGCATGTGGATTCCGTCACGCTGTTTTCCAAATGCCATCATGGGCTGTCCTACCACCCGACGGAAATCGGGCGCATGCATCCGGGCCTCGGCTTCGATCTTCTGCGCGGACAGATCGACGCGCTGCATTCTCGCGGAATCAAGGCGCCCGTGTATCTGTCTGCGGCCTGGGACGAACATGCAGCGGAGATGCATCCGGAATGGCGCATCGTTTCGCCGGGCGGTGTCCTTCCGCAATCGCGCAACGAGCCCACCGGATGGGCCTTTCTCGATTTCTCGACACCCTATCTCGACTATCTCTGCCGACAGGTGGACGAGGTCATGCGCCTGTATGGCGATGCCGACGGCATTTTTCTCGACATCTCCTTCCAGATGCCGACCCTTTCCGTTGCGGCGCGTGCGAAGATGGAGGGGCTCGGGCTCGACTGGACCGATCCCGGCGATCTCGAAACCTTCGTCGGGCACTCGACAGAGGCCTATTACGAAGCGGTGACGGCTGCCGTCCGCCGGCATGATCAGGCCATGCCGCTGTTTTTCAATTCCGGTCACGTCCGGCGCGGCCAGCGGCAGCATTACCACCGATTCTACAGCCATCTCGAGCTTGAATCCCTGCCGACGGCCGGCTGGGGCTATGATCACTTCCCTCTGAGCGCCCGCTATGTCGATCCGATCGGCTTCGACTTCCTCGGCATGACCGGCAAGTTCCATTTCACCTGGGGCGAAGTCGGCGGCTACAAGCGCGCCGAGGCCCTGATCTATGAATGCGGCGCCATGCTGGCCCATGGCGCTCGCTGTTCCATCGGCGATCACCTGCACCCGACAGGCGCGCTCGACCCGGCGACGATGGCGATCATCGCACCGGCCTATCGCTGGGTCGAGGCGCGGGAGCCCTGGTGCCTTGCCTCGGTCAATCGCGCCGATATCGGACTGCTCTCGCTTCAGGCGGTCGAAAAGCCGGGGCCCCAAGCCGATCGCGACAGCGTCGCCGATGATGGTGCATCCCGCGTGCTTCTCGAAGCCGGCCTGACCTTCGACGTGCTTGACCTCGACAGCGACTTTTCGCCCTATCGCCTCCTGATCCTCCCGGATGCGGTCCCGGTCGATGACGCTCTGCGCGTCCGCATCGAGCACTATGCGGCGGCCGGCGGCCGGGTGCTCCTGACCGGGCGTAGCGGCATCGATCCCGAACGCGGATTCGTGTTTGATCTCGGCGCCGTTTGGGAGGGCACCTCGTTGATGACGGGCGGCGACTATTGCCTGCCGATTCCGTCGCTGCAGGCCGACGGGATCGATCAGCCGCTTTTCATGTACCGGCCCTCCGAACGGATAACGGCTAGGGACGGCCAGCCACTCGGTGCCGTGTACGAGCCCTATTTCGACCGCACACCCCGCCATTTCTCAGGTCATATCCACGCCCCGAGCCGGCCCGAGGCCTCGCCTTACTGCTCGGGCGTGCGCAAGGGCAATATCGTCTATCTCGCGCATCCGATCTTCGGCATCTATCATCAGGTCGGCGCCGTCCGGATGCTGGAGATGGCGGAGCGCGCGATCGAATATGCGCTCGGCGGGGAAAAGCTGGTTACGACCAGCCTGCCGAGAGCCGGAAGGGTTACCGTCCGTCGCCAACCCGCGCAGGGTCGTGACGTCGTGCACCTGCTGCATGCGACACCCGCGCTTCGCGGTCACCTTTGGGACGCCAATATCCAGCCGATTCAGGACATCACGCCCCTTTTCGATGTCGCGGTCTCGCTTGGAACGGATGCCCCGGTCAACGCGATCCGCATCGTCCCGGCCGGTCCTGATCTCGCTTTCGTCGAGACAGGAAAGGCCGTCTCCTTCACGCTTCCGCGCCTCGACGGGCACACCATGATCGAGGTGGTCTACAGGACATGACCGGGGGGCCGCGGCCGCGCGTCAGGACGCGTCGCCGCGGCCCCCCGTTGCGCCCTCAGGCTGCGAACTGGTTCATCGTGTTGTGCGAGCCGCCGGCTTTGAGGGCGGCGTCGCCGGCGAAATATTCCTTGTGGTCGTCGCCGAGGTCGGAGCCGGCCATGTTCTGGTGCTTGACGCAGGCGATCCCTTCGCGGATTTCCCGGCGCTGGACGCCCTTGACGTAGCCGAGCATGCCGGCTTCGCCGAAATAGGCCTTTGCCAGAGTGTCCGTCGACAGGGCGGCCGTGTGGTAGGTCGGCAGCGTGATCAGGTGGTGGAAGATGCCGGCGCGTGCGGCGGCATCGCGTTGGAAGGTGCGGATCCGCTCGTCCGCCTCGCGTCCGAGCGGCGTCTCGTCGTAGTCGACGGTCATCAGCCGGGCGCGATCATAGGCGGCCATGTCCCTGCCCTCTCGGCTCCAGGCGTCGAACACCTGCTGGCGGAAGTTCAGCGTCCAGTTGAACGAGGGCGAGTTGTTGTAGACCAGCTTGGCATCGGGAACGACCGCGCGAATACGGTCGACCATGCCGGCGATCTGGTCGATGTCCGGCTTTTCCGTCTCGATCCACAACAGGTCGGCACCGTTCTGGAGCGCGGTGATGCAGTCGAGGACGCAGCGATCCGCACCTGTTCCCTCGCGGAACTGATAGAGATTGGACGGCAGGCGCTTGGGGCGCATCAGCCTTCCGCCGCGGTTGAGGATGACATCGCCGTTCTGAGAGCTGAGGTCGGCGACCTCGTCGCAATCGAGGTAGGAATTGTAGAGGTCGCCGATATCGCCGGCGTGCGTGCTGACGGCGATCTGCTTGGTGAGGCCGGCGCCGAGCGAATCCGTCCGGGCGACGATGATGCCGTCGTCGATGCCCAGTTCGAGGAAGGCGTAGCGGCAGGCGCGGATCTTGGCGATGAAATCCTCGTGCGGAACCGTGACCTTGCCGTCCTGGTGACCGCACTGCTTCTCGTCGGACACCTGGTTTTCGATCTGCAGGGCGCAGGCGCCCGCCTCGATCATCTTCTTGGCCAGCAGATAGGTCGCTTCGGCGTTGCCGAAACCGGCGTCGATGTCGGCAATGACGGGAACGACATGGGTCTGGTAGGTCTCGACCGCGTGCTGCAGCTGGCGCTCCCGGGCGCTGTCGCCTTCCCTGCGGGCCGCATCGAGATCGCGAAACAGCATGCCGAGCTCGCGCGCATCGGCCTGCCGCAGGAATGTGTAGAGTTCGGCGATCAGGGCGGGAACGCTGGTCTTTTCGTGCATGGACTGGTCCGGCAGCGGGCCGAATTCGGAGCGCAGCGCCGCGACCATCCAGCCGGACAGATAGAGATAGCGGCCCTTCGTCGTCCCGAAGTGCTTCTTGATCGAGATCATCTTCTGCTGGGCGATGAAGCCGTGCCAGCAGCCGAGCGACTGGGTGTAGTCGGCGGGATCGGCGTCGTAGGCCGCCATGTCGCGGCGCAGGATGCCGGCGGTGTAGCGCGCGATGTCGAGTCCGGTCCGGAACTGGTTCTGCCGTCGCATCCGGAGGACGGCGTCAGGCGTGATGCCGCTCCAGCGCGGATGGGCGGCGATCAGGGCTTCGATCTCTCTTGCGTCGGGTCTGGTGGTCGTCGGGTTCATCGGGGTCATCGGGATACTCCTCTATCGGATGGAGCCTGTGTACGGCAGCCCTCATGCGGCTGTCCGTCGTTTCCGTGTACACTTGTCAAGCATTACAGAATTTGCTTGTAATGTTGTAAGGATGGAGGGGCACCGTGGCAGACAAGCAGGGGGTGTATGTCGGCGTGCGCCTGCGGCGGCTGCGCCGCAATCTCGGGCTGACGCAGGCGGAGATGGCGGCCGACCTCGAGGTCTCGGCCTCCTATGTCGCCTTGATGGAGCGCAATCATCGGCCTGTCACCGCGGAGGTTCTGCTGCGGCTCGCGCGCGCCTACACGTTCGATCTGGCCGATCTTGCCGGCGATGGCGGTGCCGACCATGCCGCTCGGCTGCAGAGCGTGATGAAGGATCCGATCTTTGCCGACATCGACCTGTCCGCAACCGAGACATCGGAGGTGGCCACCGGGTTTCCGGGTTTCAGCGAGGCCTTGTTGCGGCTCTACACCGCCTATCGCGAGGCGCAGATCGCGCTTGCCGAGCGCCTTCCCGGCCAGGGGGCACAAAGGTCCGAGGCGGTCGATCCGGTGGCCGCGACGCGTCGCTTCCTTGCCGCACGCCGGAACAGCTTCCCGACCCTCGACACGGTGGCGGAAAAGCTCTCGGCAACGGTGACGGAGAGAGGCGGCCTTGCGCCATACTTGCTCGAGCGCCACGGCCTGCGCATCCGCCGCCTCCCCTCCGCCATCATGTCGGACGCGCTGCGGCGGCACGATCTGCACCGCAAGCAGATCCTGCTGGATGAGTCGCTCGACATGGCAAGCCAGCATTTCCAGCTCGCCCAACAGCTGGCCTATCTCGAATTCGGCACGGAGATCGCCGATGCCGTCGCCGAGGGGCATTTCCAGACGGAAACCAGCGCCAATCTGGCCCGCCGGTCGCTGGCAAGCTACGGCGCCGCGGCGCTTCTGATGCCCTACAGCGCCTTTGCCAAGGCGGTAGAGGCGCGGCGCTACGATCTGGCCGCTCTGGCCCGCCAGTTCGTCACCAGCTTCGAGCAGACGGCCCACCGGCTGACCACGCTGCAGAAGCCGGGACAGGAGCGGGTGCCCTTCTTCTTCATCCGGCTCGATGCCGCCGGCAATGTTTCAAAGCGCCTGGACGCCGCCCGCTTTCCCGTCTCGGCCTCGGGCGGGAGCTGTCCGCTGTGGACCGTGCATCAGGTGTTTCGCACGCCGGGCGAAATCGTCACCCAGTGGCTGGAATTTCCCGACGGGCAGCGCTTCTTCTCCATCGCCCGTACGGTCAGCGCCGGTGGCGGCGCCCATGGCGTCACCCGGGTCGATCGCGCCGTGGCCTTGGTCTGCGACGCGCAGCATGCCGATCGCCTCGTCTACGTCCGGCCCGACAGCGACCGCACGCCGACGCTGGTCGGCATCACCTGCCGCCTTTGCCAGCGGGCCACCTGCACGGCACGCGCCGAGCCACCGATCGGCCGCCAGATCCTCATCGACGACTTCCGCCGAACTGCCGCGCCCTTCGGCTTTACCGACACCTGAGGAGATGCGGCACCGGGGAAATGCGGCACGGGGGAGATGCTTCACCGGGGCCGGGCGCTGCCCGCGCGATGGACGATCGGGCGCAAACCTCGGCCCGCCGTGCGGCGCCGCGTGGACATGCCGACGATTGCGCGCAAGCAAGTGGCGGGGGGCAAGTGGCGGGGGCCAAGTCGCGGGGTTGGCGTCTTGCGCCCTAGCCTGCGGACGGGGTAACGAAGGCCGTTCTCCGCAACGCAGGCGAGACGACGCGCCAGGGCGGAGACCCGTCCCGACGCTGCACCTGAAAGGTCCGACATGACCCGATCCGACACGCTCTTCACCAATGCCCGGCTGATGGACGGCACGCTTTGCGACCTCGCCGTTACCGGCGGGCGGATCGTCGCGATCACCCCGGCCGGCATGCCGTCGGACAGCGTGGAAACCGTCGACATCGGCGGCGCACTGCTGGTCCCCGGCTTCGTGGAGGGACATATCCACCTCGACACCAGTTTCTACGGTGATCGCTGGATCCCGCATCGGCCCTGCACCAAGGGTTTCGACGTAAAGGAGCGGGTGGCCTTCCAGGCCGAAAACATGGCCTCGGCCGCCCCCATGGATCGCCGGGCGCGCGACCAGCTCGATCTCTGCATCGCGCAGGGCTCCCTGCAGATGCGCAGCCATGTCATGGTCGATGGCTCCGTCGGGCTGGCGTCGCTGGAAACGATCCTCGCCGTGCGCGAAGACTACAGGGACCTGATCGACATCCAGCTCGTGGCCTTTCCGCAATCCGGCATCCTCAAGAGCCCGGGCACGCCGGACCTGCTCGACGCCGCGCTGGCGCTTGGCGCGGATCTCGTCGGCGGGCTCGATCCCGCCAGCTTCGACCGGGACGTGAAGGGCCATCTCGACGTCGTCTTCGGCCTGGCGCAGAAGCACGGCGTCGATATCGACATCCATCTTCACGAAGCGGGCACGCTCGGTGCCTTCACGATCGAGGAGATCTGTGCGCGCACGGTCGCGCTCGGCATGCAGGGGCATGTCGCGATCAGCCACGCCTATGGGATCGGCGACCTCGCACCCGATGCGGCGCGCCGCCTGGCGGCCCGCATCGCGCAGGCCGGCATCGCGATCATGACCAACGCGCCCGGCAACCACGCCTTCCCGCCGGTGGCGCTGCTGAGAGACGAAGGAGTCGTCGTCTTCGGCGGCAGCGACAACATCCGCGATAGCTGGTGGCCCTATGGCGACGGCGACATGCTGCGCCGCGCCGAAATCATCGGCTACCGTTCCGGCTTCTACACGGATGCCGAGCTTTCCGCCGCCTTCGACGTGGTCACCGCCGCAGGCGCCAGGGCGCTGCGGCTCGAAGATTACGGCATCGCAGTCGGCGCGCGGGCCGACTTCGTCACCCTTCCGACGGACCACGTGCCGCTCGCCGTCGTCTCGGTGCCGAAAGGGCGACGCGTGTTCAAGGGCGGGCGGCTGGTCGCGGCAGAGGGACGCGTGCTTCGCTAACCGCGCCGGCGGCATTTCGGCAGGGCGGCTTCACGGCGCATGCGGGCCGGCGCTGCCACAATGGCAACCATCCTCCACACTATGATCCCGTCGAATCGAGGAAAACATCCATGCGCCTTCTGATCCTGAGCCTGCCCGTCCTGATGACCGCGACCCTTGCCCATGCCTCATCCGACGACGCCTGGGCGGCCTTCAACCTCAAGGTCGCAGAAACCTGTGCGACGGCAAGCGGGCTGAAACATGCCCATGTCTCCGAGATCGTCGCGTTCGACGATACGCTCGGCAAGGTGGTCACGCTGGTCAGTGGCGTCTTTCCGCAAAAGGCACTAAAGGGCGCGCATGGCAAGATGCTCTGCGTCTTCGACAAGGCCACGGGCAAGGCCTGGACGGACGAGGCCAAGGGCTGGAGCGCTCCCGACCTGCGCTGACGACGAGGGCGTCGCCCCCGTTTTGCCGCAACAAGGCGTTGCGGTTCGTCCGCACAAGCCTTAGGCAGAAGACGGGCACCGAGGTGGAAAGCAAACGCTTACCCATCTGACGCCCGATCCCCTGCAGCCCGAAACGACGCCCGGATGACGCCCGACATGCCCGATATCCAAGACGTGCCGACGGTCCCGATCGTCCCGGCGGCCCCGATCGTTCCAATGCCCCCGATCGGCGCAGCGCCCCCGATCGTCGCAGCGCCCTCGACAGTCCCGGCGCCCCGGGTGTCCCCATCCCCATGACCTCCAAGACCCGCGGCTACCTCTACGTCCTCCTCGCCGTCACGATCTTTGCGGGACAGGATGCCTTCTCCAAGCTGCTGGGCGAGAAATATCCGCCCATCATGATCGTCATGGTGCGCTTCTGGGCCTTTGCCGTCTTCGTCATGCTCATGGCGGCGATGTCGCCCGGCGGACTGAAACGCGCCTTCGTCACCCGCCAGCCGCTTCTCCAGGTTCTCCGGGGCGTGCTTCTGGTCGGCGAAGTCGTCGTTGTCGTTTTCGCGCTCATCACCGCCGGCCTTGCCATGAGCCAGGCCATCCTGCAGGCGACGCCGCTGATCGTGACCGTGCTGTCGGTGCCGCTGCTCGGAGAAAAGGTCGGCTGGCGGCGTGGCCTTGCGGTGCTCGCCGGCCTGTTCGGCGTGTTCGTCATTCTCGATCCGCTCTCGGTGCAGTTCGACCTCCGCCTCCTCGTGCCGCTGGCAGCCGCCTTCATGTACGGCTTCTACAGCATCGCCACCCGGGCGGTGAGCCGGCACGATTCCGCCATGACGAGCGTTCTCTATGCCAGCGTGTTCGGCGCGATTGCCGCAACCTTCGTCGGCCCCTTCTACTGGACGCCCATCGCACCGGCCGACTGGCCCGCCATGATCGCGCTCTGCATCTGCGGCGCCAGCAGCCATTACTTCCTGATCAAGGCCTACAGCCTGCTGACGGCCGTCGAGGTACAGCCGCTGACCTATCTGCAGCTCGTGTTCAGCGGCGGTGTGGCCGTGCTCTTCTTCGGCGAGACGATCACGGTAAACATGATCATCGGCGCGATGATCGTGGTCGGCGCCGGGCTCTTCACCGTCTGGCGCGAACACCGGGTGAACCTGCGATCCACCTAAAGCGCGCTGCGTGAAAAAGGATCGACGCAACGCGCTTCAAGGTCTTGTTGTGATGCATGTCGTTTCCCCGAAACCGCTGCACGCGTTCGGGCAGCATGCATGCGCGCTCAGCGCGGGCGCGGCTCGGCGAGCAGCCCCGTCGCCAGCGCCCGGAACGCCTCGGTCGCCTTGGGAAGCCTGCCGGCCGCGTCGTCGCCCGCAGCGACGAAGAGCGCGGCATTGAGCGCGGCGCCGCTGATCAGCCGGGCGGCGGCCTCCGCATCGACCGGTTTGACGGTGCCGGCCTCGATCAGTCGCTCGATCGTGCGTCGCGTCACCTGCAGACAGGTATCCTGGCTCGGCCATTGCGACGGATCGCCCAGCACCGCCGGCCCGTCGAGAAGCACGATGCGCTGGACCTCCGGGTCGAGCGACATCTCGATATAGGCCGTACCCTCGGCCAGCAGACCCGCCCAGCCGTCACCCGTCTCGGTGGCGGCCGCACGCGCCCGCCCCGCCATCTCGCCGTCGATCTGGTCGACGACGGCCGCAAACAGGCCCTTCTTGTCGCCGAAATTGTGATAGAGCGCGCCGCGCGTCAGCCCGACCTCCGCCGTCAGCTCATCCATGGACGCCGCCGCATAGCCCTTCTCGGCAAAGGCGCGTCGTCCGGCGGCGATCAGCTTCGACCGGTTTTCCTCCATGGTTTCCGCCCGTGTTCGCGCCATGCCGTTCCTCTTTCACATACGAGACGTATCTGTAATTGACATACGCTGCGTATGCCATTAGGTATCTGCATACGCAGCGTATCTGAATTTCGTTGCGTCCGGAAGCCGTGTGCTTCGGCCACCACCCCGGCAACCCCACGAGGATCACGCCATGACCACCCGCCAGGCCATCTTTCCCGCCGACCGCCACGCGCTCTACGAACGGCACGGCTATTCCGCCGCCATCCGCTCGGGCGATCTCCTGTTCGTGTCCGGCCAGGTCGGCAGTCGCGCCGACGGCTCGCCGGAGCCGGACTTCGCAGATCAGGTCGAACGGGCGTTCGAAAATCTGAAGGCGACGCTTGCCGCTGCCGGCTGCACCTTCGACGACGTGCTCGACGTCACGAGCTTCCACACCGATCCTGAACGCCAGCTGGCGTCCGTGCTGCCGATCAAGGACCGATATCTGGGCACGAAGCCCTATCCCGCCTGGACCGCCATCGGCGTCACCTGGCTTGCCGGCTTCGACTTCGAGATCAAGGTCATCGCCCGCATCCCCTGAACGGGCCCTTGGCCGACGGGGTCAGACCGCCGTCGGCGATCGTCCGTCCGGCACGTCCTGATGGCGGCGCGCCTTGATGAAATCGATGAAGGCGCGCAGCGGGCTCGGCACGAGGCGGCGGCCGGGATAGTAGAGAAAAGGGCCCGGAAAGCGGGGCCACCAGTCCGCAAGAACCGGCTCCAGTGCCCCCGTATCGAAATACGGCTGCAGCCAGCCCTCAAACAGCGAAACGACGCCGAGACCCTGAACGGCGGCGAGAACGCCAAGATCCGAGCCGCCGCCGGCCTGCACGACAAGCTGCGCTGCCGGATCGACCCGGACCGTTTCGGTGCCGCGCTCGAACTCCCAGGGTGTGACGGACCGCCCGGCAAAGCGGCTGCGGATGCAGGCATGCGACAGCAGATCGCGCGGATGCACCGGTCGCCCCCGCTCCGCCAGGTAGGCAGGCGCGGCGGCCGTCGCAAAACGCTGGATGCGCGGGCCGATCGGCACCGCGATCATGTCCTGCTCCAGCCGCTCGTCATAACGGATCCCTGCATCGCAGCCGGCGGCGTTGATGTCGACGAAGGTCTCGTCGGTCATGATCTCCAGGCGGATCTCGGGATAGGCCTGCAGAAAGGCCGGGACGATCTGCGGCAAAATCAGCCGCGCCGCGCTCATCGGCACATTGAGCTTCAGGCTCCCGGCCGGCCGTTCCCCCAGGCCGACGACGTGGCGGAGCGCCGTATCGATCTCGCGCATGGCCGGGTCGACCCGCTCGATCAGCGCCCGGCCAGCCTCCGTCGCCATCACGCTGCGCGTCGTGCGGTTGAGAAGCCGGGTCCCGAGCTGGGCTTCGAGACGACGAACGGCATCGCTCAGCGCCGACGCGCTGCTGCCGGACGCGCGCGCCGCCTCGCGAAAGCCGCCGGCTGCGGCAACCCGCAGGAACGCCTTCACATCTCCGATCTCGAAGCTTCCGTTTTCGATCACGCCTTCTCCTGCACGCCTGCATATCGCCCGAACGTGTGCAGCGGTTTCGGGAAACGACATGCATCAAAACAAAAACGTAGAAACGCGGTGCGTGAATCCTTTTCACGCATCGTGCTTTCGGGGTCTGCGCCGACATGATTGTCCGCCAGCCCGCACAACCTGTGCGCATTGGCGCGGATTATCAAGCGCTGTTGCCGGCGCTATCTCATGCTCATCGTCACAAGGAGGGTTCCATGACCGATATCCACACGACAGGCACCTATCATCTCGGGGATCTCTCCGTTTCGCGTCTCGGCTACGGCGCCATGCAGCTTGCCGGCAAGGGCGTCTTCGGACCGCCGCGCGACCGCGCGGAAGCCATCGCGGTCCTGCGGGAGGCGGTGGACAGCGGCGTCGATCATATCGACACCAGCGATTTCTACGGCCCGCACATCACCAACCAGATCATTCGCGAAGCGCTCCATCCTTATCCGGATCGTCTCGTCATCGTCACCAAGGTCGGCGCCGTGCGCGGTGCGGACGCCTCCTGGAACCCCGCCTTCTCGCGGGAAGACCTGACCAGGGCGGTGCACGACAACCTCGAGAATCTCGGGCTCGAGACGCTGCCCGTCGTCAACCTGCGTGCCATGTTCGACGTGCACGGGCCGGCCGACGGATCGATCGCAGCGCCGCTCGCCGTGCTGGCGGAGCTCCAGGCAAAGGGCCTCATCCGCCATATCGGCCTCTCCAACGTCACTCCGGCGCAGATCGCAGAGGGACGCGGCATCGCCGAAATCGTCTGCGTGCAGAACCAGTACAATCTCGCCCATCGCGGCGACGACGCGTTGATCGACGACCTCGCAGCGGCCGGCACGGCCTATGTGCCCTTCTTTCCGCTCGGTGGCTTCTCGCCCCTGCAGTCGGCAACGCTCACCGCGGTTGCGGCGGACCTCAGCGCGACCCCGATGCAGGTGGCGCTCGCCTGGCTGCTTGCCCGCGCGCCCAACATCCTCCTCATCCCCGGCACATCCTCCCGCCCCCATTTGCGCGAGAACCTGGCGGCCGCCCACCTCACGCTTTCGGCCGACACGCTCGCCCGTCTGGACGCGATCGCAACGGCGGGGTGACGCGCCGGTCCGCAGAACGTCGATGGCGGGAAAGTCGAACTGGGCAACGTTGATCTGGACAAGTTTGGTCCGGGCAAAATTGATCCGGGAAGAGCCGGCCGTCCGCCAGACGACCGGCTCTCGTTTCCGGCTCAGGAATGCGTCGGCGTCGTCTGCTGGCGGGTCGCCGCGTACAGGCGCCCCTGCCGTTCGGAGAGGTCGTCCCAGAGCGGGCGGGCGGCGAGATCGGGCGGGGTTTCCTCGGCAAGGCGGGTCATGGCATCGGCGGCCTCCCGGAAGCCGCCATACCAGCCGGCGCCGACTGCAGCCGACATGCCGGCGCCAAGCGCCGACGCCTCGTTGGAGAGGCTGCGGATGACGGGCAGGCCCGTCGCATCGGCCACCATCCGGCGCCAGAGCCGGCTTTCCGCGCCGCCCCCGATGACGAAGAGGCGGTCGGCCTTGCCGCCGCTCTCGCGCATCTTGGCCAGCGAGCGCGCAAATTCCAGCGTGATCGCCTCCATCGATGCCCGGTAGAGATGGCCGATGCCGGTATCGGGCCCCATGCCGGAAAAGGTCGCGCGCGCCGTGTCGTCCCAGTGCGGGTCCATGCAGCCGACGAGATAGGAGCAGACGGTGACGCCGTCCGAACCGACCGGAAGCCGGATCGCCTCGGATTCCAGCCGCTCGAAAATGCCGGGATCGCCCCGCCCGCCGGCAAAGGCGTCGAGCAGCCAGTTGAAGAAGTAGGCGCCACCCCGCTGGCAGCTTTCGAGCAGATAGCCCTCGCCGCTCGGGGACACCAGCGTGCGCCAGTAATTGCTGCGTTCGGGCGTTGCCGACCACAGGCCGCCGACGACCGCCGTGCCGAGATTGAGATAGACCGCCCCTTCCTGGATGGCGTTGACGCCGAGGCCGGCACAATTGCCGTCGCCGCCGCCTGCAAAGACCGGCGTGCCCGGCCGAAGGCCCGTCGCCGCCGCCGCGTGTGCAGTGACCTGCCCGATCGCGGACCCCGGCGCATGGAGCGCCGGAAGCTTGCTCGGGGGAATGTCGAGGTGGTCGAGGATCTCGCGCGACCAGGTCTTGCTGGCGATGTCGAGGATGCCGAAGGGATCCGCGCTCGTCCAGCTGGCCGCGGCCGCGCCGGTCAGCTTCAGCGTGAGAAAATCGTGAACGCTGAGGATGCGCGCCGCCGCGTCGAGAAGGGCAGGCTCATGCGCGCGGAAATAGCGCAGACGGTAGACGCAGGGAATGACATCCACCGGCTTGCCGGAGATGGCATGCAGGCGGTCGGCGCCGAGCTCGCCGGCCAGCACCGGCACGATCTCGTGGGCGCGCCGGTCGAGCCAGAGCGTCGCCGGCGCAAGCGGCCGATCGTCGGCATCGACGAGCACCATGGTTTCCCGCTGGTTGGAAATGGCGATGCCGTCGATGCGGTCGCGGTCCACCTGCCGCATCAGCGACTGCAGGGCGGTGCAGGTCGCGGTCCACCAGTCCTCGGCGTTCTGCTCGGCGCGCACGGCGCTCGGCGTGCTGATCGTCAGCGGCGCGCGACCCTCCGCATGGCAGCGGCCATCCGGCGTCCAGGCGATCGCCTTGACCGACTGGGTGGACGAATCGATTCCGATGACGAAACGGTCACGATCAGGCATGCAGTGCTCCTCCCTCTGCCATGAGATGCCTTGCCCGACGGATATCGGCCCGGTCCGCACCCTCCGGGTCTCCTCCCCCGGATCGCGCACATCTCGTCTCAGCGTTTCAAATCGATATGGATCCTCTGTCCGGTTCGGCGCCTGCGGGCCCGTCGCGCGTCAAGCCCGCCTCAGGCTGCGCCGGACGCGCCGATCAGGGCTTCGGCGGTCGCCATGTCCGTGATGAAATGCGTGACGTAGCCCGCCTCGAGCGTGGCGATGATCGCCCTGATCTTCGACGGGCCGCCCGCAACGCAGATCCGGCTCGGTATGTTCTTCAGTTCGTCGAGCGTGATGCCGACAATGCGCTCGTCATGCGGGCCTCCGACCGCGCCGCCATGGGCATCGATGAAGCGGCCGATGATCACGGCCGTGGCGCCCCGCGCCACATAGTCGTCGATCTCCTCGGGCTCGCCGATCCCCGCCTGACGCACCGTGCTTTTCGGCCCGATGTCGCCGACGCCGAAGAGGATCCGGTTGGCCGAATGGACAAGGTCCATCTGCTTCAAGAGCACGGGTTCGGCCAGAAGCAGCGCCTTGAGGGCCTTGGTCGACAGCACGGCCGGCGCCAGCAGGTTGACGCAGCGCGCATGGATACGGTTCGACAGGATCGACGTGCACAGTTCCGGCGAGAAGTCGGCCTCGCCGGTCGAGCTGCCGGACACCTGCACCACCGTGAGATTGCGCACCGGCCGCGTCAGGGCGATCTGGTCGGCCACCGCCAGCACCGTGCGCCCCCAGGCGACGCCGATCGTATCGCCGTCTTCCATCTGGTCCGCCAGAACCCGCGCGCCGGCATCGCCGAGCCGCTGGACGAGCGCCTGCTCGTCCCCGTCCGGAATGACGAAGGCGCCGGCGAGCCCGAACGTGTCCATGAGCGCACGCGCGGCGCTCGTGCGGTTGCCGGCCTTCGGGTTGATGTGAACGGAGACGATCCCGCGCTCGCGCGCCTCCTGGAGATAATTGACGATCGTCGCGCGCGAGACGTTCAGCCGCTTGGCGATCTCGCTCTGCGTCATCTGGTCGGCATAATAGAGCCATGCCGCCCACATGATGGAATCGTCGAATTCCGTGGGCACGAGCGCGCCCTTTTCAACCTCGATGCGATCTGACGTCTTTGCCTTGGCCATACCCTATCTGACGCTGGCGCTGTCATTTGTCAACTTCCACTGTCTTGTGTATTGACATATGACACAAGCCGTTGTCATTTGAACGAAAGGCGAGGAGGCCCTGCAGGTATGGAACACCGAACGATGGATACGGCCCCGCGCCCGGGTGCCCGCTGGACGGCCCTGATCGACGAAATCGTCGCGGGCAGATGGACCAATCCCGAGACGGGCCGGCTCGCCAGCGTTCCCTATGAAACCATCGTGATCGACGAAAGCCTCGACGGTGCGGAAGCCGATCTCGTTGCGGGCCTTGGCCTCGGGGAACGTTTCACCGTCGTGACGGACACCAACAGCTGGGACGCGATGGGCGCGCGCGTCGCGACCGCGCTGCGGCGGCTCGGGCCGGTGGAAACCGTGGTTCTCGACCATCCCCATGCCGACATGGCGCAGGCGCAGGTGCTCGGCGAAAAGCTGCAAGGCGCCGATGCGGTGGTCGCGGTCGGGTCCGGCACGATCAACGATCTCGTCAAGTTCGTTACCGGCAAGGCCGGAAAGCGCTATGCCGTGTTCGGCACGGCAGCCTCGATGAACGGCTACACCTCGACCACCGCCTCCATCACCCTCGACAGCGGCCTGAAGGTGTCGCTGCCCTCGCAGGGACCGGCGGGCTTCTTCGTCGATCTCGGCGTCAGCGCTGCCGCACCGCGCCATCTTTCGGCGGCGGGCTTTGCGGATTGCCTCGTGCGCTCGGTCGCGCAGGTCGACTGGTGGATGTCGCACCGGCTTCTGTCCACGCTCTATTCGAGCGTTCCCTACATCATCCAGGAGACGGACGAAGCGGAGCTGAACGCCCGTGCCGCCGGTATCGCCGAGGGGGACATCGCCGCCAACGGCTATCTCCACCGCGTCCTCACGCTCTGCGGCCTCGGCGTCTCCTTTACCGGCATGTCCAATCACGGCTCCATGGGCGAACACCAGATTTCCCATTACATCGACTGCTTTGCCGGCGCCGACCATCCCGGCACGCTGCATGGCCAGCAGGTCGGCGTCGCCACGCTGACGATGGCCCGCCTGCAGCGGCATTTTCTCGACAGCGAGACACCGCCGGTGATCCGGCCGACCCGCATCGACCCGGTCGACATGGCCCGGCGCATGGGGCCCGACATCGCGGCCCAGTGCTTTGCCGAGCTGAAGGACAAGATCTTCGACGCGCACGGCGCGGCCCGCATCAACGAGCGGTTTGCGGAGCTCTGGCCGACGCTGCGGGCGGAGCTCGACGCGTTCGCCCTGCCGGTGACCGAGATGGAAACGCTTCTGTCGGACGCCGGCGGCCCGATGACCGCCGCGGATCTCGGCCTGCCCGCCGCGCGCTATCGCGAGGCCGTGGTCCACAGCCGCGAGATGCGCAACCGCTATTCCTTCCTCGATGTCGCGGCGGATGCCGGCATTCTCGAGGATTTCGCAGCCGGGGAGGCCTGACCGGATGCGACCGATCCTGGACATGCCGGTCGAGGTTGCGTCGCGGATCCGGGTGATCTTCGCCGACATCGACGATACGCTGACGAATGACGGCCGGTTGCCCGCCTGCGCCTATGACGCGCTGGAGCGGCTGACGGCGGCGGGCATCGCTGTGGTCCCCATCACCGGTCGCCCCGCGGGATGGTGCGACATGATCGCCCGCATGTGGCCGGTCGCCGGCGTCGTCGGCGAAAACGGCGCCTTCTATTTCGCCTATGACGAGACGATGCGCCGGATGCGCCGCGTCTTCGCCGTGGCCGATCAGCAACGGGCAAACGACCGGGAACGACTGCAGCACATCAAGCAGCGCATCCTGCGCGAGGTGCCCGGCGCCGCCCTGTCGGCCGACCAGCTTTACCGCGAGGCGGACCTCGCCATCGATGTGTGCGAGGACATCCCGCCTTTGGCGGTCTCGGACGTGGACCGCATCAAGAGCATCTTCGAAGAGGAGGGCGCCGTCGCCAAGGTTTCCTCTATCCATGTGAACGGGTGGTATGGCGCCTACGACAAGCTGACCATGGCGCGCCGCTTTGCCGCCGACATTCTCGGGATCGACATCGACCGGGAGCAGGACGCGATCGTCTTCGTCGGCGACAGCCCCAACGACGCCCCGATGTTCGGCTTCTTCCCCCATGCCTGCGGCGTCGCCAACGTTCTGCAGTTCGAAGGGCGCATGGAGGCGGATCCGACCTATGTGACCGCGGCGCGCGGCGGCCATGGCTTCGTGGAGGTCGCCGAGCATCTCCTGACCGCCCGCCCGCGGAGGGATGCGGCATGAACGCGCCCGTCCTCGACCTTGCGATCGTCGGCGGCGGCATCAACGGCGCCGGCATCGCGCGGGATGCAGCCGGTCGCGGCCTGAAGGTGCTCCTGGTCGAACGCGGCGATCTCGGTGCGGCCACCTCGTCGGCCTCGACCAAGCTGATCCATGGCGGGCTGCGCTACCTCGAACATTACGATTTCAGGCTGGTGCGCCATGCGCTGGCGGAGCGCGAACGGCTCTGGGCCATCGCGCCGCATATCATCTGGCCGCTGCGCTTCGTGCTGCCGCACCGCAAGGGGCTGCGCCCCGCCTGGCTTCTGCGTCTCGGGCTCTTCCTCTACGACCATCTGGGCGGCCGCAAGCGCCTGCCGGCAACGGTGACCCGCCGCCTGCGCACCGACCCGGTGGGGCTGCCGCTGCGCGACGTCTCCGCCATCGGGTTCGAGTATTCCGACTGCTGGGTGCAGGACAACCGCCTCGTCGTGCTGAATGTTCGCGACGCCGCCGAGAACGGCGCCGATATCCGCGTGCGGACGGCCTGCGTTGCAGCGCGGCGGGAGGCGGACCACTGGCGGCTGACGCTCCAGGACGAGGAAACCGGCGAGCGGAGCGAGGTTCGCGCCCGCGCCCTGGTCAATGCCGCCGGCCCCTGGGTCGACACCTTCCTCTCGGGCGTGGCGGGTGCGAATGTGGCGGGCCGCGCACGGCTGGTCCAGGGGTCCCACATCGTCGTGCGGAAACTCTACGACCACGACCGCTGCTACATCTTCCAGAATCCGGACGGCCGGATCATTTTCGCCATTCCCTATGAGGACGACTTCACGCTGATCGGCACGACCGATCAGGACTATCGCGGCGATCCGTGCGACGTGCACGCCACGCCCGAGGAGATCGCCTATCTGGTCCGCGCCGTCTCGTCCTATTTCAAGCGTGCGATCACCGAGGAGGACGTCGTCTGGACCTATTCCGGCGTACGGTCCCTCTATGACGACGGCGCCGAGACCGCGCAGGAGACCACGCGCGACTACGTTCTGTCCCTCGATCCCGGGTCCGGGTCAGGAAATGGGTCAGGCTCTGGCCCTTTGCCGGATGCCGCAGCGGAGGCCGCGTTCGGTGGTGCGCCGCTCCTGTCCGTGTTCGGCGGCAAGATCACGACCTATCGCTGCCTTGCCGAAGATGCCCTCGACAGGCTTGCCGCGGTGTTTCCCGGCATTTCGGCAAAGCGCGGCTGGACGGCGACGCGGGCTCTGCCGGGCGGCGATTTCGAGGCCGGAACGGCCGGCGACGTGGCGCGCGACCTCTGCCGGGCCTACCGCTTCCTGTCGGAACGCGAGGCGCGCCGCCTCGTGCGCCATTACGGACTGGAAGCGCGCGACATCCTCGGCACCGCGCGCCGCGCGGACGATCTCGGGCGCGCCTTCGGCGGGTCGCTGACGGAACGCGAGGTCGTGTTCCTGATGGACCGGGAGTATGCCCGCGTGGCCGCCGATATCGTCTGGCGTCGCACCAAATCGGGATTGCGCATGACGGCCGAAGAGATCGCCGCGCTCGATGTCTTCATGGCGCAGAGACGCCGCGCCGCGCGGGCATCGGGGGGCGACACCGCAGCGGCGACGGCGGCCGCGGCCGAACCCTAGAGCAAACGCCGATCGGCCGCGCGCCGGTCGCACTGACCGCCTTTCGCATCATCGGGAGAATGGCTGCGGAAGACGGAAATCGGCTTAAGGGCCGGGAAGACGGGACGAGCATGCGGCGCGGCCTGCGCCGGTTTTTCTGGGAGGAAAGAACCGCAATGTCCATTGCACAGGTGAAACGCATCGCGATCTCGGACTCGCCGTGGCCCTGGCTGCTGCCGCTCGTCGCGCTGCTGGTGGTCTTCACCATCTATCCGCTGTTCTACAATATCTGGCTCAGCTTCCACGAATTCGTTCCCCGGCAGAGAACGCTCAAATTCGTCGGCATGGCCAACTGGGTGCAGCTCGTCAATGACGGCCGGTTCTGGGGGGCGCTCGGCGTTACCTTCCTCTATTTCGTCATCGCGCTGACGGTCGAGATCATCCTCGGCATGTCGATCGCGATGCTGCTCGATGCGGAGCTGCCGGGATTTGCCGCCCTGCGCGCCATCCTGTCGATGACGCTGGTCATCCCGCCCGCCATCGCCGGCATGATGTTCCTCCTGATGGAAGACGCCCAGTTCGGCGTCCTCTCCTATTTCCTCGGGCAGCTCGGCCTGCTCGACAAGTCCACGCCGATCCTCGGCACCTCCTCGCTCGCGCTGCTCGGCGTGCTCGTCGCGGAAATCTGGCAGTGGACGCCGTTCATGGTGCTGATCTTCATGGCCGGCCTGCGCTCGCTGCCGGCGGAGCCCTACGAAGCCGCCTCGATCGACGGCGCCTCGGCGTTCCAGATGTTTCGCCGGCTGACCCTGCCGATGATGTCGCGGGTGATCGCGGTCGCGGTCCTGCTGCGCGGCATCGATCTCTTCCGGGTGTTCGACTACGTCTTCGTCATGACCTCGGGCGGACCGGGAACGGCGACCTACACGGTCAGCCTCTACGCCTGGCAGCAGACCTTCTCGTTTCTCAAATGGGGCTATGGCGCAACGCTCAGCCTGACGAGCCTCGTGATCGTCATGGTTCTGGCCAACCTCTTCATCCGTGTCGCGAAGGTCAGGTGGTAACATGCATCAGAGCAAGCTCGTCCGCACCCTTCGCACCATCGCCGGCTGGCTGGTCGTCGGCGCCTTCTTCTTTCCGATCTATTTCTGGACCTCGGTCGCGTTCCGCGATTCCAAGGACATCTTCAACTGGCCGCCGATCATCTTCGACTTCCAGCCGACGATGCGCAATTTCGAGCAGGTCTTCGGCGTGTCCTTCGGCTTTGCCCGGCAGGAGGCCGTGGCTCCGGGCGGCGGCAACTTCTACATGGCGCCGCGGCTGTGGGATTCGATCGTCGTCGCGTCGATGTCGACCGTGCTCGCCATCACGGTTGCGACCTTCGCCGCCTATGCGCTGTCGCGGATGCATTTCCGCGGACGCCACGAATTCGTCAACTGGGTGCTGTCGACGCGCATGATGCCGCCGGTGGCCGTCGCCATCCCGATGTTCTTCATCTTCAAGCAGTTCAACCTGCTCGACACCTATATCGGCGTGATTCTGATCCACGGGCTCATGAACCTGCCGCTGGCGGTGCTGCTCCTGAAGAGCTTCTTCGACGATATCCCGGCCGAGATCGACGAGAGCGCGCTCCTCGACGGGGCATCCCGCTGGACGATCTTCCGGCGCGTCGTGCTGCCGATGGCGAAAGGCGGGATCGCGGCCACGGCCGTGCTCTGCTTCATCTTCTCGTGGACGGAATTTCTGTTCGTCCTCACGCTCACCCAGACGGGCCTGAAGACCGTGCCCGTGGTGTCGTCCACCTTCGTGACTTCGATCGGAACCGCCTGGGGCAACATGGCCGCCCTTGGCGCCGCTGCGATCGTGCCTGCCTTCTTCGTCGTCCTTCTGGTCCAGCGCCATCTGGTGCGGGGCCTGACCATGGGCTCGCTGAAGCAATGACTGCGGCGGGCCGGGAGGGCCTGCCGTTCGATCAACGACTTCCGCCGTCAATTCCGGCAGCGGATACTGGAGGAGAGAACAGTGAAAGAGAGCGATAGAAAATCATATCTGGCGTCGATCACCGACCGCTTCGTGAAAGGCCAGATGGACCGGCGCGCCTTCCTGCGGGCGACCAGCAAGCTCGGCCTGGGTGCAGCCGCCCTCGGCATGGGCATGGGCAGCCGCCCCTTCATGCTCAACAAGGCCGTGGCGCAGGAGGAGATGCAGCCCTCGGCCGAGGTGATGGCCTGGCTCAAGGACGTCGGCAAGCCCTTTGCCGGGACCACGCTGAAATTCGCGACGGAATCGACGCCCCCGTCGAACGCGATCAACTCCCAGCTCAAGAAATATTTCGAGGAGGCGACCGGCATCAAGGTCGAGATCGAGGTCCTGCCGCTCGAGCAGGTTCTCCAGAAGATGACGCTGGATGTGGCGTCCTCGCTCGGCACCTACGACCTCTACTACATCGACCAGAGCTGGGCGGCGTCCTTCAGCCAAGACGTCTTCGATCCGCGCGAGCAGATCAAGGCGAAGGCTGACCTTGCCATGCCCAACTACAATATCGACGACTTCCTGCCGGCCCTGGTCGACGGCATTTCCAAATACGAGGATCGCTGGGTCGGCGTGCCCTACGACATTCCGATCTTCATCATGATCTACCGTCGCGACATCTACGAGAAGCTCGGCCTCAAGGCGCCGACGACCTTCGACGAGCTCTATACGAACTCTGCCGCGATCACGAAGGAGATGGGCCCGACCACCTTCGGCTATGCCGGGCAGATGAAGTCCGGCCACTACGCGCTGGAATGCGAATGGACCGCGATGCTCTGGGGCCACGGCGGATCGATCTTCAATCCGGACAAGGTGTTTTCCGGCAATGACGAGCGCGGTATCGCCGCCCTCGACTACTACACGAAGCTCCGCGACATCATGCCGCCGGGCGTCAACCAGTGGACCTGGGACGGTCAAGGCCAGGCGGTGGCGCAGGGGGTCGCCGCGTCCATGCTGTCCTGGGGCGAGTTCTTCCCCTTCTTCGACGACCCCACGCAGACCAAGGTGTCCGGTCTCTGCGAGGCCGTCATTCCGCCGCAGCCGATCGCGCTGCGCAAGCCCGAGGAATGCGGGTACGGCGAGATCCCCGGCGTCGGCCACCAGGGCGGCTCGTCGCTCGCGGTATCGCGCTACTCCAAGAACCCGGATGCCGCCTGGCTGTTCATGCAGTGGGCGACCTGCGCCGATACGCAGGCGCTGGTGACGACGCTCGGCGGCGGCACCGGCCCCACACGCGCGAGCGTCTACGACGATCCGCGCGTCAAGAGCCATGCCCGCGTCGGTGCCGGCACCACCCGCCACCTGCCTGTCGTGCGCGAGACGATCGCCAAATACATGGGCTCCGAGCCGGACCTGCCGGAATGGGCGCAGATCTCCTCCGACACGATCCCTGTGGCGCTCGGCAAGTATTTCGCGGGCAGCTACGGCTCGTCCAAGGAAGCGCTCGACGATATCGGCACGCAGGTCGCCGCGGTCCTCAAGGGCTGAGCCGCGCGCTGAAACCGGCCAGGGACCCTGGCCACATCATCGGACCCCGAAAGCCCGGAGGTCGCGGTTTCGCCGCGACCTCCGGGACGGGCCGCCGCCGACGAGGACACACTGGAGGAAACGATGGACACCAAACCCTTGATCGCCATTACCGGCGCCAGTTCGGGGATCGGCGAGGCCGTGGCCCGCGCCTTTTCGGACGCCGGCCACCCGCTGCTCCTGATGGCGCGCAGGCTCGACCGGCTGGCGGCGCTCGGCCTTCCCCGCGCCGTGTTGCGCAAGGTGGACGTTCGCGATCGCGCGGCCATCGCGGCTGCCGTCGCCGATGCCGAAGCCGAGCACGGCCCGGTCGATCTGATGTTTGCCAATGCCGGCATCGCCCGGCTCGGCGACATCGCCGCGCAGAACCCCGAAGAATGGGACGAGATGATCGACATCAACACCAAGGGCGTGATGAACAGCGTGCATGCGGTGCTGTCCGGCATGATCGGACGCCGGCACGGCACGCTCGTCATGATGAGTTCGATCGCCGGCCGCAAGGTCTATCCGGATCACACCGTCTACTGCGGCACCAAGTTCTTCGTCCATGCGGTGTCGGAAAGCCTGCGCGGCTATCTCGCGCCCCACAATGTCCGCGTGGTCGTCGTTTCCCCCGGCATCGTCGATACCGAGGTGCTGGACCATGTCAACGATCCCCGGACGCTCGAGGCCTACAGGTCCAACAAAGCGGCCATCGGCGGCGGCATTTCCGCCGACATCGTGGCCGGCCTGATCCTCGACGCCTATGCGCTGCCGCAACGCGCCATCGTCCAGGAAATCGTCATCACGCCGACGCAGCAGGCCTACTGAACCGACGCCGTCCACCCACGGCACGCGATACAATGGAGCATATTCAATGGCGACCGTCGAATACCAGCGCATAGGCAAGTCCTTCGGCGCCTTCACGATCATGCGCGACATCTCCTTCCAGATCGCCGACCAGGATTTCGTGGTCCTGCTCGGTCCGTCGGGTTGCGGCAAGACGACCCTCCTGCGCATGACGGCGGGTCTCGAAAGCGTCAGCGAGGGCGATCTTCTGATCGACGGAAACCGCGTCAACACCCTGCATCCGCGGGACCGCAACATCGCCATGGTGTTCCAGAACTACGCGCTCTATCCCACGATGAAGGTCTACGACAATATCGCCTTCAGCCTCGAGGTGGCCAAGGTGGCGCCGGCCGAGATCAAGCGCCGGGTGGCATGGGCCGCCGAGACGCTGAACCTCACGCCCTATCTCGACCGGTACCCGAAGGAGCTCTCCGGCGGGCAGCGCCAGCGCGTCGCCATGGGGCGGGCGATGGTGCGCGAGGCGGCCGTGTTCCTGTTCGACGAGCCGCTGTCCAACCTTGACGCCAAGCTGCGCGCCCATATGCGCACCGAGATCCGGCAGCTGCACAACCGGTTGAAGACCACGACCATCTACGTGACGCACGACCAGATCGAGGCCATGACCATGGCCGACAAGATCGTCGTGATGCGGGGCGGGAAGATCGAGCAGATCGGCTCGCCTGACGAGGTCTATGACCGCCCGGCCAGCAAATACGTCGCCGACTTCATCGGCGCCTCCGCCATCAATTTCCTCCCCGGAACGGTCGTCGTGGCCGACGGCATGCCAGCCGTCGACACGGCGACCGGACGGGTGGCGCTGGAGACGACGACCGCGAAACCCGGCGACAAGGTCGTCATCGGCCTGCGCCCGACGGATGTCGTGGTCGATGCCCAGGGGCCCCTCGCGGCAAGATCCGTCCTCGTGGAACGGCTCGGCCACGATGCCCAGCTGTTCTGCGACGGGCCTGACGGACGCTTCGTCGTGTCGGTCGACAAGGCCGCCCGCTTTGCCGAGGGCGACGCGGTGCGCCTGTCCATCCCGCCGTCCAAGGTCCACGTGTTCAACGCCGAAACGGAGGCGCGCCTCTAGGACATTCAGCGCCGGCGCCGGAGCGCTCCGGATCGCTCCAGAACCCGACACGGCATCCGATGCTGCCGCTGGTGCGCCTCCCCCCTTCCCTACCCTGCCGGCCTTCCCGAACGTGCCGGCGCAGAAAGGATCGTCATCATGAAATCCCGCTGGTCGGACACCGAATTCAAGAGCGTCGTCGATGCCTATGTCGCCAAGGGCATCAACCGCGACCTCGCCATCCGTACCTACACGACCCGCCTTCTGGGACAGGATCCGGAGCTGGTGCTGCATGGCGGCGGCAACACGTCGGTGAAAACCGTCTTTACCGACATGGACGGTACCGAGGTCGAGGTGCTCTGCGTCAAGGGCAGCGGCTGGGACATGGGCACGATCGAGCCGCAGGGCCTGCCCGCCGTCCGCCTCGCGCCGCTGAAGGCCATGGTCGCCTTCGAGACCCTGTCGGACGACGACATGGTGATGCTCCAGCGCCGCCTGCTGCTCGATCCGTCCGCGCCGAACCCGTCGGTCGAGGCGATCCTGCACGGCCTGCTGCCGTTCAAGCACATCGATCACACCCATGCCAACGCCATCGTTTCGCTGACCAACCAGCCGCAGGGAGAGGCGCTGGTGCGCGAGCTCTTTCCCGATGCGATCATCGTTCCCTATGTCATGCCCGGCTTCGACCTGGCCAAGGCCTGCGACGCGGCCTTCAAGGCCAATCCCGGCGGCGACGGGATGATTCTCCTCAAACACGGCATCTTCACCTGGTCGGAAGATCCGCGGACGAGCTACGAAGACATGATCGCCAAGATCAATGCGGCGGAACAGCGGATCGCCCGGGGACGCTCCAAGCCGTTCCGCGGCGTGACGCTGCCGCCGAAGATCGCCACCGCGGCCGAGATCGCGCCGATCATCCGCGGCGCGATCGCCCTCAAGACGGATGTGGAAGGTGCGCCCCGCCGGTTCGTGCTCGAGCATCGGAGCAACGCGGCCATCCTCGACTTCTGCAATGCCGAAACCGTGTCGTCGCTGGTCCGGCGGGGGAACGCCACGCCCGAACACGTCATCCACATCAAGCGGTTCGGCGTCGCCTTGCCCGCGCCCGAAGCGGGCCGGCTCGACGTCTGGGGCGAGAGGGTGACCGAGGCGGTCAAGGCCTACCAGGCCGACTACACCGCCTATTTCGAGCGCAACAACGCCCGCGTCGGCGGCGGCAAGCGCATGCTCGATCCGATGCCGCGCGTGTTCTACGTCGCGGGCGTTGGCCTCTTTGCCGCGGGAGCCGCCCGCAAGACTGCGCTGGTCGGGGCGGATGTCGCCGAAGCGACCATCGCCGTGATCACGAATGCCGAGGGGATCGACGCCTTCGAGGCGCTGTCGGAAGCCGATCTCTTCGATATCGAGTACTGGTCGCTCGAGCAGGCGAAGCTGGCGAAATCGGTCGAGAAGCCACTGACCCGGCAGATCGCCATCGTCACCGGCGGCGCAAGCGGGCTCGGGCTGGCCGTGGCCGAGGCGCTGAAGGCGGAAGGCGCGGAGATCGCGCTCTTCGACATCGCGCCGGAGGGCCTGGCACGGGAAGCCAAGCGCCTCGGCGCCTTTCCCGTCATGTGCGACGTCACCGATCCGCAAAGCGTGGATGCGGCCGTCGCGTCCGTCGCCGCCCATTTCGGCGGGGTCGACATTCTCATTTCCAATGCCGGCGCCGCCTTCCAGGGCAGCCTCCTCACCGTGTCGGAAGACACGTTCCGCAAGGCCTTCGACCTCAATTTCTGGGGACATCACTATATGGCGCGGGCCGTGGTGCGGGTGATGGAGCAACAGAAGACCGGCGGCGCGCTCGTCTTCAACGTCTCCAAGCAGGCGGTCAATCCCGGCGCGGATTTTGGCCCCTACGGAACGTCGAAGGCCGCGCTGATGGCGCTGATGCGGCAATATGCCGTGGAGCACGGCGCGTCCGGCATCACCTCCAACGCCGTCAATGCAGACCGCATCCGCACGGGCCTGATGACCGACGAGATGGTGGCGGCCCGCAGCAAGGCGCGCGGCGTGACGCCGGAAGCCTATCTCTCGGCAAACCTCGTCCGCCGCGAGGTCACCGCCGCCGACGTGGCCGCTGCCTTCGTGCATCTCGCCAAGGCCCGCACCTCGAGCGGCGCGGTCCTCACCGTCGATGGCGGCAACGTGGCCGCGATGATGCGCTAGACCCTGTCCCGCCGCCAAGGCGAAGCAGGGCAAGGCGCACATCGCGGGATGAAACATCCCCACTCCGGGTCCGGCATCGGGCCCGGCGGAAACAGGCGTCCACCGCCGATCGGCAGAAGGAGACCGGGCATGGCGAACATACTGATCCTCGGCGCAGGCGTCATGGGCACGGCCCTTGCCGTGCCGGCGAGCGACAACGGGCACGCGGTCGTTCTTGCCGGCACGCCGCTCGATGCCGCGACGGTGGCGCAGATGCAGGCAGGATCGGGCCTGCATCCGAAGCTCGATGCGCCGCTGCCTGCATCCGTCCGGGTCCTGGCCGACGAGGCCCTGACGGCGGACGAGGCGGATCGGGCCGACCTCGTCGTCGTCGGCGTCAGCAGCCCCGGCATTGCCTGGGCCGTCGACCGGCTGAACGGGCTGCTGCGCCGCGAGACGACGATCGCCTTCGTGACCAAGGGGCTCGACCGCAGGGACGGCGCCGTCGTCACGTTCGCGGAGAGCGTGCCGGAGCGCATCGGCCGGCTCGGCACCTTCATCGGCATCGGCGGGCCCTGCATCGCGCGCGAGCTTGCGCTTCGCCTGCCGACCTCCAGCATCTATGCGGCGCGGGAGGTGGCGGCGGCCGAACGGGTGGCCGCCCTCTTCCGCACGCCCTATTACCGCCTTGCCGCCACCGACGACCTGACCGGGGTCGAGGCCTGCGCGGCGCTCAAGAACTTCTTTGCGATCGGCGTGTCCGCCATGCAGACCCGCTATCCCGATACGCAGCGAGCCGACGGCCAGTCGAAAAACCCGACCGCTGCGGCCTTCACCCAGGCCGTGCAGGAGATGGCCGCGCTCTGCGAGCGGATCGGCGGACAGCGCCGCACCGCCTTCGACCTTGCCGGCCTCGGCGATCTCCACGTGACCGTCGGGGGCGGGCGCAACAGCCGCCTCGGCCACAGTCTCGGCCGCGACCGCACGGTCCGCCAGGCGGTCACCCAGGAGCTGGCAAACGAAACCGTGGAAGGGATCGACACCGCCCTCGTGGTCGCCTCCCTGCTCCAGACGATCGACCGGGACGCCGCCGCCCTCCCGCTCGCACGGGCGATCGTCGCGGCCGTCGTGGAGGATAGGCCGTTCGATTTCGATTTCGAAGCGATCCCTGCGCCGGATGCGCACCGCTGAGACCCTCCCCCGGGACAACTCGGCCTGCGGCCCGTTGACAGCTGTCAACAGGCGGTTCGCGCGCCCCGAGCGTCGATGGCGGTCCATGGCCCAGAGGCTGTCGGGATCAGGCTGTCGGCCTCAGGGCGTCAGCGTCCGGCCCATGATGATCGACGGGGTGCGCAGACGTTCGACGAAGCCGAACCGGGCGTAGAAGGCGGCGACGCCCGCATTGCGCGGGTCGATGCCGAGATGCACGCCGATCACGCCCGACTGCGCGAGCGCCTGCAGCTGGTGGCGCAGGAGCGCCGAGCCGTGGCCGCCTTTCTGCAGGGCCGGCAGGACGTTGATATGCAGATGGGCAGGATAGGCTTCGGTCACGCTTTCGGGCGTCCGCTCGGGATCGCCGATAGTGCGCAGGACCTTGTCGTCCTCCGCACTCCCGGGTGCAAAACCGGCCAGCTCCTGCTTCAGCGCCGGCCACCACGCCACCGCCAGCCGATCCTCGAAGGCACGCGTGTCCGGCGTGGCGACGCAATAGCCCATCACGATGCCGTCGCAGGTCAGCACGAAGGCATGGTCGGGGCAAAGGCGCACATAGGGAAGGGCCCAGACGAGGCCGGGCAGCCGCGGATTGCCATAGAGCGCCGTGGCGTCGTGACCGCGGTCCGCCGTTCGCAGGCAGATGTCGAGAATGGCCGCCTCGTCGGCGGAATGCGCCTGCCGGATCGCCACCACGGGGGATGCGGCGGGCAAGTCGATGGTGGGCAAGTCGATCGGGGGCAGGACGGTGGAAGACATGGAGACCTCGTGGCAGATATCGGCAAAGTTCGAAAAGACGATCAGGACAGGGGCTCTGCGTCGGCGGGGTCGGCGTCGGCGGGGTCGGCGTCGGCGGGGTCGGCGTCGGTCGGCGCACCGGCGACGCGGTCGAAGCGTCGCTCGAAGTCGAGGGTCCGGCTGCGCCCGCGCATGAAGGACAGCCGGCGGAAATCCGGACTGCCATGGGCGATGACCGGCAGCATCGCAGCGCCGACCGCGGACGCGTCCGGCCCGAGGGCGCCGGCGCAGAGGCGCGGCCTGTCGCGCCCGCTTCGTGCGCTGACGGACGGCAGGAGCGGATAGGCCCGGTCGATCAGAGACGCGATCAGCACGGGCGGGAAATGGCCGCCGACGAGGATGGTCTGGGGATCGAGAATGTTTTCGAGAAGCGAGACCAGCAGGCGCAGGCGCTTCGCGTTGAGGTCGAGCCAGTGCATCAGGATGCTGTCGCGCGCCTCGTAAAGCCCTTCGAGGCAGCCCGGCACCGCAAGCTCCCGGCTTTCCCGGCCGAGCAGGGCCGCGAGCTCGTCGGGGGAAAAGGGCGTCGGCGCGAGCCCATCTGCCCCCGGTGCTATTCCCGATACTGCTCCCGCGGCCTCCGTCGGCCAGGTCAGGAGGCCGATCTCCCCCGCATTGTTCCAGTAGCCCTGGAGCGGCATGCCGTCGTCGATGATCCCGGCCCCCAGACCATGGCCGGCAAAGATGTGCACATAGTGGGTCAGCCCCATCGCCCGCCCGGCGCGAAGTTCGGCAACCGCCGCCGCCGTCGCGTCGTTCTCGATGATCGCGGGCAGCGCGCAGGCCGCCTCGATCGCTTCGGCGACGGGAAACCGGTTCCATGCACCCCAGCCCGGCGGTCCGACGGCATGTTCGAAATCCGCCTCCTGCAGCGTCGGCATGACGACACCCACGCCCCAGGCCGGCGCGGGGGTGGCGCCGCGCAGCCGCGTCGCCATCTCCGCCATGGCGCGGACGGTATCGGCGGGGTCGTCGAGCGAGGCCCGGGCGGTCTCGCGCGCGAGAACCCGGCCGGCAAGATCGCAGACGAGGCCGAGAAGGCCATCCCGGTCGATATGGATGCCGAGGGAGCAGCCCGCGTCCGGGCGGATGCGCAACTCCTTCTGCGGCGCGCCGCGCGCGCCTTCCTGGCGGATCGTTTCCACCACGAGGGAGCGGTCGATCAGATCCTTGCAGATGTTGGACATGGTCTGCGGTTTCAGGCCGGTCCGCTCGACGAGACCGCGCCGGCTGATCCCGCCGCCCGACCGGATCAGGTCGAAGACGAGGCGACGGTTGTATCGACCCGAATAGGGATGATTGCTGCCCATGCGGGTCATGCGACGTGCTCGCTGTTTAGTACGGATCATGGATTTTATCGTCCTCCAGAGCCGACTGTCAAGCAAGGGGTTGGCGGGGATGTCCATAAGCATGTCATGAAACTGCAGCAAAACTCGTGTAGCTGACCGCGAAGCACGGCTTGCTTTATTGTCCGCTTAATGGAATTAATTGTCCGCCGTCCTTCTCGGTGACTTGAAAGGGAACTGTCATGTTGAAATGGACCTTGCAGCATCTGGTCGCAGGCGCACTGGCGTCGGCGTCGCTCCTCAGCATCGCGCATGCCGGCGATCTCGTGGTCTACACCGCCCACGGGGAGGCCACCTCCGCCCCGATCCTCGAGGCCTTCGCCAAGGCGCATCCGGACGTCAAGGTCACCGTCGTGCGCGGCGGCACCGGCGAAATCGTCGAGCGGCTGCGTGCAGAGGCCGGCAACGGCTCCGCCGACATCATGTGGGGCGGCCCGACCCAGACCTTCGAAGAGAACGCCGCTCTCTTCCAGCCTTACGAGAGCGCGTCGGACGCCGACATGGTGACGGTCGATCCCAACCATCTCTGGCATCCCTTCACCGTTCTGCTGCAGCCGATCATCGTCAGCACCAAGCGTGTTGAGCCAGCCGCCCTTCCCAAGACGCAGGCCGACCTGCTGTCACCGGACTTTGCCAAGGATGGCGGGCTGATCATCCCCGACCCGGCCAAATCGGGCACCGGCTATACGATCCTCTCGGCTTTGGCCGGCAATTTCGGTTGGGACTTCATCGGCAAGCTCGCCAAGGACGCCCGCATCGCGCCGGGCTCCGACGACGCGTTCAACGCCGTGCGCGACGGCGAGGCCGCCGTCGGCTGGATCAACGAGGACCTGGGCGCCAAGTGGAAGGCACAGGGTCTGCCGATCGCGATCGTCTACCCGACGGATGCCGTCACCGGGCAGATCGATGCGCAGGCGATCGTCAAGGGCGCGCAGCATCTCGACGATGCGAAAAGCTTCATCGATTTCCTCGGCACGAAAACCGCGCACGAGATCGTCCGCGACGCCACGGTCCGCCGCTCCGCCCGCAAGGACATCACGCCGCCGGCCGCCCTGCCCGACATGGCGACGCTCACGATCGTCTCCGCCGTCGACCCCCGCCCGGTGGTCACCGCGCGGTTCCAGGAGATCCGCGGAAAATGAGGCCGCTGCGCGACACATGGCTGATCTTCTCCATCGTCGCGCTCCTGCTTTGCGGCGTGACCATCGTCATCCCGCAGATCCGCCTGATGGCGGCCTCCCTCTTCGATGAAGGGGGCCGCTTCACCCTGCTGCACAACCGCGACGGCCTGCAGGCCGTGCCGGAAATGACCAGCCGCTACGGCGTGGCGCAGACCCCGGAGGGCCTGGCCATCACGTTGGGGACGGCAGCGGGCCTGACGGTGGCGGTCGCCGACGACCGCACCCTGCTGATCACCGGAACAGAACCGCTCGAAGGCCGCCGAGACGCGGCCGGCGCGCTGGAACTGGCGGCCGGAGGCGCCCTCTTCACCCTCAGCCAGCAGGCGCCCCGCACCCTTTTCGGCACCAACACGCTCGCGCCGCTCGACCTTCAGCCGCAGTCGGACAGCGTGATCCGCCTCTCCCACGCCGCCAATGCCTACATCACCTTCGAGAACACGGCGCTCGCGCTGTCGCCGGTCCACTATCTCGCCTTCTTCACGCGTTCGGAAACCGTGTCGGCCACGATCAACAGCCTCGTCATCGCCCTCACGTCCACCGGCCTTGCGGCTGCGGTCGGCGTGTCGCTTGCCTATCTCGTGGCCCGCTACCAGATCGCCGGCAGCACGGCGATCGTCTTTCTCGTGACGATGGCCTCGGTTTCCCCGCCGTTTCTCGGGGCCTATGCCTGGCGTCTTCTTCTCGGCCGCAACGGCCTCATCACCACCTCGCTCGGGCTCGACGTGTCGATCGTCGGCCTGCACGGGGTCATCTGGGTCATCACCTGGCTCGTCTTTCCCATCATCTTCCTGCTCAGCCACAGCTCGTTCCAGAGTCTCGACGCCGGCCATATCGAGGCGGCGGAAAGCCTCGGCGCCGCCCCGGCGCGCGTCCGCTTCTCGATCGAGATTCCGCTGGCGCTGCCCGGCATCATCACCGGGCTCTATCTCGCCACCATGGCGGCCCTGTCGGATTTCGGCACGCCGCGCATCATCGGCCTCGACGTCAATGCGCTGCCGGTCCTGATCTACACCTCGTTTCTCAGCGAGGCCGGACGCAATCCGGCGCTTGCGGCCACCGGCTCGGTCGTGCTCATCACGCTGTCCAGCCTCTTCCTCATGGCGCAACAGCTTTATCTCGCCCGCCGCGGCTTTTCCGTCGTCGCCGCGCGGGCGCTCCCGCGCAAGCGGCTGTCGCCGGCCGCCCATGCGCTCGTCCTTGCCGCCGTCGGGCTTGCCCTTTTGATGGCCTTCACGCCGCATCTGACCGTGCTGGTCTCGAGCTTCATGGAATGGCGTGTCGGCCTGCCGCGGGCGGACTTCACGCTCGCCAACTATGCGACGATGCTGCGCTCCGGCCTGGGACCGGCCTGGGTGACGCTGTCGCTCGGGCTTGCGGGCACCCTTGCCGCCACCCTGCTCGGCCTCGGTATCGCCTATGTGGTCATCCGCAAGCGCTACCGCCTGATTGCGCCGCTTCTCAGCTTCACGGTGATGATGCCCTATGTCATCCCCGGCACGGTGCTCGGCATCGGGCTCATCATGATGTTCAACCAGGCGCCCGTGCAGCTGACCGGAACCTGGTTCATCCTCGCGCTCGCCTATCTCATCCGCAACCTGCCCTTTACCGTGAAAGCCTCGGAGGCCGCGCTCCGCCGGGTCCATCCGGCGCTGGAGGAGGCCGCGCTGAGCCTCGGCGCGCGACCCCTGCGGGTGTTCGCGACGATCACGACACCGCTCGTGCTGGCCGGGGCCGTGACGGGGGCGACGCTGACCTTCCTGCACATCGTGACGGAGCTGTCCTCCACCATCGTGCTCTACAGGCCGCCGTGGAAGCCGATGACGGCGGTGATCTTCGAAAACACCCTCGTCGATGCCGATTTCGGGGTCTCCGCCGCACAGACCATCCTTCTCATGCTGATCATCTACATCCCGCTCTACTTCATCGTGCGGTACGGACAAATCCAAGGAAAATCCGGTGGCTCATAGCGCAATCCAAGACGCCGAAGCGAAAGGCTGCAATGTCGTCATCGACGGCGTCTCCAAGACGTTCGGGCAGAATGCCGTGCTCCGCGATATCAGCCTCACGATCAAGCCCGGCGAGTTCTTTACCCTGCTTGGCCCGTCGGGCTGCGGGAAGACGACGCTGCTGCGCGCCATTGCCGGCTTCCACCCGATCAATGGCGGCCGGATCCTCTTCAACGGACAGGATGTCAGCGCGCTTCCCGCCTGGGATCGCAACATCGGTTTCGTGTTCCAGAACTATGCGCTGTGGCCCAACAAGACCGTGTTCGACAACGTCGCCTACGGCCTGAAGCTGCGGAAGGTGCCGCGCGACGCGGTTGCCGAACGCGTACGCGCAGCGCTTGCACAGGTCGAGCTGCAGGGGGTCGAAACGCGCTACCCGGCGGAAATGAGCGGCGGCATGCAGCAGCGCATCGCCCTTGCCCGCGCCCTCGTCATCGATCCCCCGCTCTTGCTGATGGACGAGCCCATGTCCAATCTCGATGCGCGCCTGCGCGTTTCGCTGCGCCACGAGATGCGCGCGCTGCAGAAGCGCCTGGGCCTGACCGCGATATATGTGACGCACGACCAGGAAGAGGCGCTGGAGATGTCGGACCGGATCGCCGTGATGCAGCACGGCATCGTCCAGCAGCTGGCCGATCCCGAAACGATCTATGCCAGGCCCGCCAACCGCTTCGTCGCCGAATTCGTCGGCAGCGCCAATTTTCTCGAAGGCACGTTCGAGGCGGACGGCTTGCGTCTGGCCGACGGTCTGCGCCTGCCGATGACGGACAGGCCGCACCGCGGACCCGGAACGCTGGTCGTGCGCCCCGAGCAGGTGCGCATCGTCGCGGCCGGCCAGGGCCTCGTCGATGCGGTCGTCGAGGACCGACGCTATATGGGCAAGGCATGGTCCCACAACCTGCGCGTCTCGCCGTCCTCGCCCCTGATCTCCGTGGAGACCCGCAACGCGCTCGACCTCGGGTCACGCATCGGCGTCGAGATCGAGACCGTGACCTTCCTTCCTGCAGAGGCCTGACCCATGACCGAGCTTTCCCCGGACGCCCTTCTCGATCTTGCGCGCGCGGCAGCCCTTGCCGGCGGCGAGGTGCTCGACGCCCATTTCGGCAAGATGCGCGACGACGCCGTCCGGCAGAAGGCTCTCGGCGACTATGCCTCGCAGGCCGATCTCGCGGCCGAGGAGGCGATCGCCGTGGTTCTGGCCAAGGCCGGCGATGCCTATGGCTTTCTCGGCGAGGAAACGGGAACGCGGCAGGCGAAGGCCGAGCGCCGCTGGGTGGTCGATCCGCTCGACGGCACGAGCAACTTCATCTGGGGCATTCCCTATTTCGCGGTCAGCATCGCGCTTTGCGACGGTGACGGCGAAATCCTGGGCGTCGTCTACGATCCCCTGCGCCGGGAGATGTTCACCGCCATTCGCGGCGGGGGAGCCCGGCTGAACGGCGTACCGCTGCCGCGCCTGCGCGAAAAAAAACCGCAGGATGCCATCCTCTCCTTGTCCCTGCCGGTGCGCGGCCAGTTGAAGGCGATCGGCCGCGAGGCGTTCTTCAAGGGGCTCGACCGGGTGACCGACATGACCGCGGGCGTGCGCCGTCTCGGATCGGCCGCGCTCGACCTCGCCTATATCGGCGCGGGACGGCTCGACGGCTATTTCGAGGACGGCCTCAGCTATTACGATTACGCGGCCGGCAAGCTCGTGGCGGAGGAAGCCGGAGCCCAGGTGACCGACCTCTTCGGCAAAAGGCCCGGAGAGGGCTCGATCGTCGCCGGCTCGGCCGGGATCCACCGCTGGCTTCGCGAAGAGATGTTCGTCCCCGCCGCGACCTGAGAACTTGGGTCGCGCGTCCACCGAGGCCGCGCGACAGGAGACGACCGGCGGTGCGACCTTTCGCTCCCGGCCGACCGGTGCGCGCCAGGCCGGCGCCGCTACCTGCATCGTACCTGCAGCACGCCTGCAGCGTACCTGGATCGCGCCGGCAGCGCGCCTCCATCGCGCCTGCCTTTCCCCTCCTCCAGGCCCTTTGTCTTTCAGGCTCACACCCGGCCCGCGGCATGCCGGCCCCGTCTGCCAGCGCGGCATGCCGGACGGTCGCCGCGTTATTTCAGAATTATCTTTATTTCAGTATCGTGACATATGGCATGCGATTTGCGTAGAATGGCCTGAGGGTACGAACGCTTCAGTGGTACCCCGGAAAGTTGGTGGGCCATGTCTGTTTTTTCGCCAAATATCTCCATTTGCTTATTTTCGCATCATCTGAAAGACGTTCGATGATCAGTGCGTCGCTGTCTCACAGTCACAGCTTCATGGATCGCGTCTTCCGGGATCATCACGGCTGGTTGACGCGCTGGCTCAGCCGCCAGCGCTGGACCGTCCATTCCGCCGAGGATGTCGCATCCGATGTGTTCCTCGTCATGCTGGGGATGCCGCATATCACTGCGGTGCGTGAACCGCGGGCGATGATGACGACGATCGCCCGCCGGCTGATCTACGATGCGCGCCGGCGCAACGATCTGCAGCGCGCCTACGAGGCGGAACTCGCCAACCTTCCCGAGGCGATGGACATTTCGGCCGAGGACAGGCTGATCGTCCTGCAGGCGCTGCAGGCGATCGAAGCCATGCTCGCGACGCTGTCGCCGAAGGCGCGCGCGGCCTTCGTCATGAGCCAGATCGAGGGCGCGCGCCATGCCGACGTGGCCAAGGCGCTGAACGTCTCGGTGAGCATGGTGCGCAAATATCTCGTCCAGGGCATGCGTGCGGCCTATCTCGCCGGCGCGAGCCAGGAATAGCGGGGACAGGCATGTTGCGGCAACTGGACGACCCCCGGGCGGAAATCGCGATCGAATGGATGATCGAAATGTCCTCGGGCGAGATGTCCGAGAGCAGGGCCCGATCCTTCGAGGCGTGGCTCAATGCCGACGAGCGCAACGAGACGGCCTGGATCCGGCTGCAGGAAGGGCTGATGCCCTGCGGCGTGGCCGCCCGCGCCGGCCTCACCGACGGCGCGCTGGGCCAGCGGCTCCTGAAGAAGCAGGCCAGCCGGCGGAAATTCCTGACGGGGATCGTCGGCCTCGCCGGGACGGGGGCGCTCGCCTTGGCCACGGCTGACCACATGCTGCCGGCCGGCGCGCTCAGCGCGGACCATTTCACCCTGACGGCCCAGCAGAAACAGGTGCAGCTGGCCGATGGCAGCCGTCTGACGCTCGCGCCCCGCGCGGCCGTCGCCGTCCGCTTTACCGAGCGCGAGCGTGTGCTGCGCCTGTTCGACGGAGAGATCCTGGTCGATGTCGCCGAGGGGCGGCAACCCTTCCGGGTCGATACCGGCGCGCTCAACCTGCGAAGCGACGGCGGTACCTTCGTGCTGCATCACCAGCCAGCGCGGCTGTCGGTCACCGGCATCAAGGGGCGGGGATCGGTCGATTCCCGGCCCGTCGAGCAGATCGCGCCGGGCCTCGATTTCATCTTTGCCGGCGACCGGATCGAACGGGGGACGGCCGACCCCGATGTCGCGACGGCCTGGACCGACGGCATGCTGCTCGCGAAAGACAAGGCGCTCGGCACCATCATCGACGAGCTCCGGCCCTATTTCCACGGCGTCATCCGGCTCGATCCGGCCATCGCCGACATGCGCGCGACGGCGGTCCTGCGGCTGGCGGATACCAACGGATCCATCGACGTGCTGGCGACCTCCCTTAACCTGAAGGTTCGCCGTTTCTCGCATTACTGGGTCTCGGTCGGCCCTGCCGCCGCCTGAGGCTCTCCCTTCCGGCCCCACCGCCGGGAGGTCCATCGTCACGGGATACCGTCAAGGGGCTCACGCCAAAGGGGTGCCACCAAGTGTGCTTGCCGGCGGGTCATCGCCTGGAGCGGGCCGTCTAACCCGTGCCCTCCCGTTTTACACCCGCGCGACCCGTTGCTGCGGCCTCGGCAGCTTGTGCGTCGGCATCCGCGGCGCCCGATCGTCGCGCGCGCGGCGCCCGGCCGTGATGGCATGCCGTGATGACATGGCGTGACGCCGCGTTGTGGCGCCAAGCCGGGACACCAGGACACCAGGACTCCGGCTGCCCCAACGTCGGGCGGCCACCGGGCCGGCAAAAAAATCCTCCGGGGCGCTGGCGCTTTTGCGTCCTCGAAAGACAGACGTCGTGAAAGCTAAAAAAGGGGAACGCGAAATGACATGGGGTTCGACCGGACGAAGCAGACGATATCGGGCGGCGGTGTCAGCCTTGGCGCTGGGACTGGCGCTGAGCATCGGCGGTGCGGGGGCATCGCAGGCACAGCAGCTGTATGACCTGAACATTCCCGGCGGGGATCTCGCGACCGTGGTCACCCGCATCGCACGCGAGACCGGCACGTCGATCGCCTTTCCGTCAGGGCTGGCCAAGGGCCGCACCACCGGCCCGATCGCCGGCCGCACCTCGGTGCGCGCCGCGCTCGACCGGGCCCTGTCCGGCACCGGGCTCCTGGCCGTGACGGCGGCCGACGGAAACATCACCATCCGGCCGGGCGAGGGCGCCAGCCAGGCGCCGGCCGCCAAGCTCGGAAGCGACGTCGAGGTCATCGACGTTGCCGACGCCGGCAATACCAACACCTTCGGCGACGACGGCTTCAAGGCTGGCGCTGCCGGGGATTCCGTCCGGATCGCCGACGCGCCCGCCAAGGACATTCCGATTGCCGTCACCGGCGTGACGAAGAAGGTCATCGAGTCGCAGGGCCTGACCTCGTCGCTCGATGCGGCGCGCAACGCGGCCGGCGTCTCGCTCGGCACGACGAGCGAAGGCGGCGGCCGTCCGAAGATCAACATTCGCGGCTTCAACAATGCCGGCTATTCCGTCGAGGGCCAGAAGCCCGGCGAGCTGTTCGGCAGCTACGGCTATGACCCGACGATGCCGATCGACGATGTGGAACGCGTGGAGGTTCTCAAGGGCCCGACCTCGATCCTGACGGGGCGCACCGATCCCGGTGGCAGCGTCAACGTCGTGCTCAAGCGGCCGACCGAAGAGACGATCCGCGACCTCACCGTCCGCTACGGTACGTTTCAGGACAAGACGATCGCGCTGGATTTTGGCGGGCTCATTCCCGATACGGAAGGCCTCAGCTACCGCTTCGTGACATCCGGCAGACATGCCAAGGAGTCCTATGGCGGCTATGCCGATCCGCACGAGGTGCTGGTGGCGCCGTCGATCCAGTGGAAGGGCGACGATGCCTCCGTTCTGGTGGGCGGCAGCTATACCGACCAGTTCCAGGCTCAGAAGAGCCATGTCCGGCTGTCGACCATCGCGGGGCTCGGGATGGTCGAAGGGCCGATGGTCGATCTTCGACAAGGCCTGCGACTGGGCGGGCAGGATTTCGGTCTCCGGCAGAAGGTGGAGAACCTGTATTCGGAGCAGTCCTACGACATCGGCGACCTCCTCGACAACACGATCACCTTCAACAACCGCATCGACTATACCCACAACGCCACGAAGGGCGACGTGCTGCGATATGTCATGCGCGGGGATACCGATTTCGATCCCTCGACCCTTGCCTTCCAGGCAAGACGGCTCGAATATTACGAGCATACGCTCTCCGACAAGGCCGACGTCACCGCCAAGTATGACGGCGACGTCGTCAAGAACACGCTGAAGCTCGGCTACGACTATCAGGGCAGCGATCTCGATTACGGCTATGGCGGCACTTTCCCGGTCGATCTCAACGTCACGACCGGCCTGCCCAAAATCGACCTGTATCGCGGGCCGCTGAAGTCGAAGATCAACGTCGATACCACCACGCATGGGATCTATGCCGTCGACAAGATGGACCTGAACGACCAGGTTCATCTCTTCGGCCTTCTGCGGCGCGACTTCATGGCGCAGGACGAACGACGGGCATCGACCGTGCAGAGCTCGGCCGATGCCGACTCTCAGGCCACGACGTCCTGGACCCTGGGGGCAACCTGGGACCTCACGGACTGGGCCTCGCTCTATGTCAACCGCAGCATCGGCTACGTGCCCGGTGGTTTCGGCAAGACGAGCATCGACGCCCCCTCGGCCTTCGTCGCGCCGGAAGGCAGCAACCTCAAGGAAGTCGGCATGCGCTTCGCCTTCTTCGAGGATCGCCTGAAGGTCTCGACCGCTCTCTACGATCTGCTGCGCACCAACGTCACCATCGCCAATCCCGACGATCCCTCCGGTTTCGGCACCTTCCTGATCCCCGCCCAGCATACCAGGGGCGTCGAGCTCGAGGTTCAGGGGGAAATCACGCCCAATCTCAACCTCATCCTGGGGGCGAGCCATCTGAACTCCAGTGCTCCGCAAGACGTTCTCCCGAGCCCGGCCTATGCGGGCATTCCGCAAACGACCGGGAGCCTCTGGGCCGTCTATACCTTCGACGATACGGTTCCGATGCTGGAGAACTGGCAGGTCGGCGCAGGCGTCCGGGGCGTTTCGAAGTCGTTTGCGACATCGACCTTCTATCCGAACGGCTTCAACATCCCGGGCTACGTGATCGCGGACGCCTCGATCGGCTACAAGGCGGCAGACTGGTCGATCGACATGAAGATCAACAACCTGTTCGATACCGACGCGATCGTGCCGCTCGTTTCCGGGCCGAACTATGATCTGGAAGCCCGCCGCGGCTTCCTCCTGCAGATGAAGAAGACGTTCTGATCCTCCTCCCGAGCAAGGCGGCAGGCCGGAAACGCCTGCCGCCCGCAATCCCTTCCTGACCTGCCGAAAGCCCTTTCCGGCTCTGCCAAACGCGCCGGATCTCTGGAGCGCGCCGGATCTTTTGAATTTGCATGAGGGGCGAGGCGTGGCGACCCTGCCCGACTTGTCGGGACCCGAGCCGGCGCGCCCGCGAGACGGGCATCTCGCGTGACCGGTCGGGAGCGTTCCGCGCCCGGGCCGCCGGCGGCCGGACGCCGACCAACCGGGCGCCCGGCTGCGGGACGATCGCCACTCCCCTGCACGCCGGCATCCGCATGGCCGCGCGGGTGCCATGGCGTCCGCCGGCAGGCGGTGGGCGCGAACAAGGACCAACCGCATGATCTGGCTTTCCCTCGCAATGGCGCTCGCCGCCCTTCCGAGCGCCCTCCTCGCCGGACGACCCCTCGATCTGGAATGGGCTCTTCTCACCGCGGCCCTTTGCGGCGGCGCCGTGGCGGCCGTGGCCGCGCGCCGGATCACGCCCTTTCTGCGCACGCTGGTGGTGGTCTACGGCACGGAAGCGTGCCTCCTGACGATCGCCAGTCTCGGCACCGCCTCCGACGCGTGGCGGCTCTTTCCCGGATCGAGCGTGCGCCCGGGCATCGCGACCGCCTTCGCCTTCATCGTCCTCGCGCTGCCCTGGGTCGCCCGCATCCGGGGCGTGCGCCGGGCCTTTTCGATCGGCGACCGCTATTTCGCGCTTGAGGATCCTCTCGTCGTCCCCCTCCCCGTCCGGTTCTCCCTGCGCATGCCGGGTCGGGCGATCGCGGTTTTGACGGTCATCGCCACGATCCTCCTCAGCCAGATGCAGATCCTCGTCGGGTTGAAACTCGTCTTCGTGTCGGGCGCCATCGCCAATGCGATGCAGACCTACGACGCGGACCGGTTCTGGGCGACGCTCGTGCTCGACCTGCCGCTGTGGACCGTCACCAGCCTTCTCCTGACCATTGCCGAGCGGCTGCTCGGCGTCTACCGCACCGCGCGCTGGCGCTTGGTCCTCACCCGCGATTATACACGGCGCTGGCTGGAGACCGGCGCGCAGTATCACCTGACGATCGGGGGACATGCGATCGACAATCCCGACCAGCGCATCCACGAGGACATCCGCAATCTGATCGAGGGAAAGGGCAGTCTCGGTCTCTACGGCTTTGCCTTCTCCATCATCGGGCAGGTCAGCGCCTTCCTCTCCTACGCCGTCATGCTCTGGCAGATCTCCGCGAAGATCGCGCTGTTTGGCCCGTCCTTCCCTCTTCCGGGTGTCCTGTTCTGGATCTCGGTCGCCTATTCGCTCGTCTTCACCGGAACCGTGTTGCTTCTCGCCCGCCCGCTGACGCCCGCCTGGATCAAGCAGGAGCGGTTCGAGGCGAATTTCCGCTACGGCCTTGCGCGCATCCGCGACTATGTCGAGCAGATCGCCGTGATGCGCGGCGGGCCGACGGAGGTCTCGGCCAGCAATGCCCAGCTGCGCCCAATCATCCGCAACGTCTACTATCTCGCCTACCTCCGCGAGCGCCTGAACCTCGTGCGCACGCTGATGGACTATGCCGGCGACAAGATGCACTATTTCCTGCTGGGCGGCGTCTATCTCACGCGCGGCCTGTCGCTCGGCGACATGACGCAGACGGCTCTCGCCTTCGCCCACGTCAATGGCAGCCTCACCTTCCTGGCCACCTGCTTTGATGACCTGATGGCCATGAAGGCCGTGATCGACCGGCTCGAGGCCTTCGACCAAGCCTTGTCCGCGGCCGGCGCATCCTGCCGGACGGACGGCGAGCGCCGGCAGGGCGCGGGCGCCGACATCGTGCTGCAGGACGTCATCCTGCGCCTGCCGAACGACACCGTTCTCTCCGCCCCCCTCAGCCTCGATCTGCACCACGGGCGCAACATCATTCTCATGGGGCCGTCCGGAAGCGGAAAATCCACGCTGCTGCGCGTCATCGCCGGCATCTGGCCCTACTGGTCGGGCCAGCTCACCCTCCCCGCGGATGACGCCCTGCTCGCCCTGCCGCAAAGGCCCTACCTGCCATCGGGAAGCCTTCTCGCGGCGATCTGCTATCCGCAGCCGGAGGGCCATTACCCGCCGGACGCCGTCCGTGCCGCGATGTGCGCGGTGGAGCTCACGGATCTCGTCGACGACCTTGCCTGCGAGGACGCCTGGAGTGTGCGGCTTTCGGGCGGCGAACAGCAGCGGCTCGCCATCGCCCGGGCGCTTCTCGCCCGCCCGCTCTGGCTGCTGCTCGACGAGGCCACGTCGGCGATGGACGGCGCGCTGGAGCGCCGCATCTACGAGACGCTCGCGCGCGCCCTGCCGGGCACGACGCTGCTGTCGATCGGCCACCGGGACGCGCTTCTCGACCATCACGCACGCTGCCTGGACGTCGTGCCGAATGCCGACGGCCTCGTCGCGCTCGTCGAGCGGGACCGGACGGCCACGGACCCGGTGGCGAAGCGGGCCGCCTCCTGACGGTACGCAGACTGCTAACGGCACGCAGACCCCTGACAGGACGCAGGCGCTGCGCCGTCTTGAAAATTCTTTGCCGCGCGCACGGGTGTTTTCGCCGTCTCGTTCGACAAGGACAGTGACGGGCAGGAAAGCCCGCGGAACCAGAAAGGAAGCGAACATGTCCGAGACAGCCCCGACCATCGAGGCGACCTTGCCAGTCTATCACGAGGGAACGCAGGCCCAGGCGGCGATTGCGGCGGCCGAAAAGCCGGTCCTGCTGCAGTTTTCGGCCGACTGGTGCGGCCCCTGCAAGCGCATGTCGCCCGTGGTGGACAAGGTCATCGCGTCCTTCGAGGAGAAGCTCGATTTCTTCCGCCTGAACGTCGACGAAAACCAGGCCTTGTCGCAATCGCTGGCGGTCAAGGGCATCCCCCACTTCATTCTGATGAAGGACGGCGCGGTGTTCGACCGCTGGGCCGGCGCCCAGCCGGAAAGCGAATTCGTCGCGCGTGTCGCGCGCAACGTTTAACCCGCCCGACCGGGCCGACGGATGACGGCGACCGGATCCCCCGGCAGCTGACGCATGGAGCGAAGTAGAATGGCACAGACAACGTCCAAGCCGGTCTGGTCGAACGACCAGATTGCCCGACAGCTGACGTACGGCACGCAGACCGGCGGCACCACCCACCAGTTCGCCCTGTCGGCGTCCCGCACGATCACCGTCGATTTCAGCCGGATCAGCGCCGGCGACGCCTTTTTTGCCCGGGCGGCGCTGAAGGCCTGGTCGGACGCCACCGGCATCGCCTTCGTCGAGGCGGACAAGGCCCAGATCATCTTCACCTCCGTGGCCGACAACAATCCCGCCACAAACGTGATCATGGATGCCACCGGCCATATCAGCCGCGCCATCGTCAACATTCCCTCCGCCAACCTCGCGCCGAAGCCGGAGAATCTCGCGACCTGGGACTACGACAGCTACGTGCACGAGATCGGCCATGCGCTCGGGCTCCAGCACCCCGGCTACTACAATGGCAGCGCCTTCTACGACCGGGATGCGCTGTTTGCCAACGACTCCGAACAGGCGACGGTCATGTCCTATTTCAGCCCGTCGGATAATCCGTATATCCATGGCACATTCGCCTATGCGATCACGCCGCAGGTCGCCGACGTCGTCGCCATCCGCAGCCTCTACGGCACCAGCAACACGACGCGCACGGGCGATACGGTCTATGGCTTTGGAAGCACAGCCGGAAGCCAGTTCGATCCCCTGACGGTGTCGCGCAACGCGATGTTTACGATCGTCGACGACGGGGGGATCGACACGCTGAACTACAGCCGGACGTCGGCGGATCAACGGATCGACCTCCGCCCCGAAAGCATCTCCGACGTGCTCGGCTATCACGGAACCCTGCAGATCTCGCGCGGAACGATCATCGAGAATGCCATGGGCGGCAGCGGCCGCGACGTCTTCATCGCCAATGCCGTGGCCAATGCGCTGAACGGCGGCGCCGGCGAAGACACGGTCAGCTATGAGGGTGCGACGGTCGGCGTCGTCGCCGACCTGACGAAACCGTCCAACAACAAGGGCTTTGCCGCTGGCGACACCTATACCAGCATCGAAGACCTGATCGGATCCGCCTTCAACGAC
>NZ_LMPE01000014.1:29856-30463 GCF_001424325.1 Rhizobium sp. Leaf341 | reverse complement strand
CAACGTGCTGACCGGCGGCGCAGGCGCCGACAAGCTCTATGGCGGCGGCGGCAGCGACACGGCCAGCTATGCGAATGCGACGGCGGGCGTCGTGGCCGATTTCTCCAAGCCCTCCAACAACAAGGGCGATGCCGCCGGCGACAGCTACAGCTCGATCGAAAACCTCACCGGATCCGCCTTCAACGACACGCTGGCGGGCAATGGCGGCGACAACGTGCTGACCGGCGGCGCAGGCGCTGACAAGCTCTACGGCGGCGGCGGCAGCGACACCGCGAGCTACGCCGATGCAACGACGGGCGTCGTGGCCGATTTCTCGAAGCCCGCCAACAATACGGGCTTTGCTGCCGGCGACACCTACAGCTCGATCGAAAACCTCACCGGATCCGCCTTCAACGACACGCTGGTGGGCAATGGCGGCGACAACGTGCTGACCGGCGGCGCAGGCGCCGACAAGCTCTACGGCGGCGGCGGCAGCGATACGGCGAGCTATGCGAATGCGACGGCTGCCGTCGTGGCGGACCTGACGAAGCCCGCCAACAACAAGGGCGATGCCGCCGGCGACACCTACAGCTCGATCGAGAACCTCACCGGATCGGCTTTCAACGAT
>NZ_LMPE01000014.1:331-29847 GCF_001424325.1 Rhizobium sp. Leaf341 | reverse complement strand
CAACGTGCTGACCGGCGGCGCAGGCGCCGACAAGCTCTATGGCGGCGGCGGCAGCGACACGGCGAGCTATGCCGATGCCACGGCGGGCGTCGTGGCCAATTTCTCGAATGTCGCGCTCAACACCGGCTATGCCAAGGGCGACACCTACAGCTCGATCGAGAACCTTACCGGATCAGCCTTCAACGATACGCTGACGGGGAACGGAGCGGCCAATATCCTCAAGGGCGGCGCCGGTGACGATCGCCTGGAAGGCGGCGGCGGAAACGACACGCTCTTCGGCGGCAGCGGCAAGGATACCTTCGTCTTCGGAACGAGCGCCGGCGCCGCGACGATCGGCGATTTCGAGATCGGCATCGACAAGATCCTCTTCGACAATGGGGGACCCGGCACCTATCAGGCGGACTCTTTCACCTTCACCACCACGGACGCAGGCACGCTCATCACGCTCGTGGACACGCATGTCACGGTTCTGGTGGCGGGCAAGATCCTCGATGCAGCGCATATGTCGGACTATTTCCTCCTCGTCTGACACCCTCCCACACCCGCGCGGCGGCGGTCGCCCGGAAGCGCGCAGCGGCCGGACCCTACTCGGCCCGGCCCGGCCCGAGCAACCCCGACCCGAGCAGACCCGCGCCGGCAGCATGGACAGATGCTGCCGGCGCATCGCGTCCGGAGGCGTCGTCTCCGATCCCTTTGCAAAAAAATCCGCGCCACCGCTGACAGTTTTTGCATCTCATCCCACAGACACAGCGAGAGCAGAGAAAACCACAAAAACAGAGGGGTAATGCGATGACCAATTTACAAGACAGGGCAGATCGGCAGACAGGGTCCGGATCTTCGGCCGTCCGCATCGCCGCGGCCACCCTGGCGCTTCTGATCGGCGCGGCCACGCTGTCGCCAGCCGGCGCCCAGACGACATCCCAGCCCGCCCCTGCGCCAGCCCTGGCCCCAGCCCCGGCCCCAGCCATATCCCCCTCTTCGGCCTTGGCCCCGACGTCGACCCCGACTTTGGCCCCGTCGGCCGCGCAAAGCCCCCTGCCGGCGACGGCGGTCGTGCCGGCCGCCGCATCCCAGCGGTCCGCCCGGCCGTCCGCCCCGGTTTTAACACCGGTCTCTTCTGCCGCAACGTCCGCTGACGTCCCGGCCGAGCCTGCTTCCGCGCCGGCATTGGCGACGACACCTCCGGCATCCAACCCGCCTGCAGCGTCGCTGCCCCCGGCCGCCGATGCGGGCGCCGCGCCTGCGATGGCGCCTCTGACCGGCCCCGCAGCCGCCGCCCTCGAGAGCCCGGCTGCAAACACGCTGACAAACACGCTCGCAGGACCAAGCCCCGTGGCCGCGCCGGCCGCACCGACGATCGGCGCCGCCATCGCCGCGATCCCGGCGGCGGAGCACGACATGACGCCGCTCGGCATGTTCTATGCCGCCGACCCGGTCGTGAAGGGCGTGATGATCCTTCTCGCCGCAGCCTCGGTCATGACATGGACGATCCTCTTCATGAAGGTGTCCGTCCTCGTCTTTGCGAAGCGCCGCATGAAGACGGCCATCCGCACCATCCGCGCCTCCGGCAGCCTGGCGGAAGCCGGCGCGAGCGTGAAGGGCGGCGCGGCCGCGCGCCTGCTCCACGAGGCCGCCGACGAAACGGCGCAATCGCGCGGTCTTCCGAGCGAAGGCATCAAGGAGCGCGTCCACATCGCCCTCAGCCGCCTGGAAACGGCGATCAGCCGGCGGATGGCGATCGGTACGGGCCTGCTCGCCAGCATCGGATCCGTCGGCCCGTTCGTCGGCCTCTTCGGCACCGTCTGGGGCATCATGCGCAGCTTCATCGGGATCGCGAATTCCAACACGACCAACCTCGCGGTCGTTGCTCCCGGCATCGCCGAGGCGCTGCTGGCGACCGCCATCGGCCTTGTCGCCGCCATCCCCGCCGTCATCATCTACAACGCGCTGAGCCGGTCCATCGGCTCCTACCGGGTGATGTCGGGCGATGTCGTCGCGCTCATCATGCGCCACCTGTCCCGCGATCTCGATCGCCAGGAATTGAGCCAGGAGCTGAGCCACGAGATCGGCCAGGAGTACGGCATGGCCACCCCCAAGTCCGGCGCCCTGCGCGTCGCGGCCGAGTAGGAGCAGGATCATGGCCGTTCGCATCGGAGGCGAGGACGCAGGCGATCTTGCGGAAAACGCCGACATCAACATCACGCCCTTCATCGACGTGATCCTGGTCCTGCTGATCATCTTCATGGTCGCGGCCCCGCTCTCCACGGTCGATGTGCCGGTCGAGCTGCCGGTTTCCACGGCGCCGCAGCAGCCGCGCCCCGACAAGCCGCTCTTCGTGAGCGTCAAGTCCGATCTCGCGGTCGCGCTGGGCGAAAACACGGTCGCGCGCGACGGGCTCGGCCCGGCGCTCGACGAGGCGACGCATGGCAACAAGGAAGAGCGGATCTTCCTGCGGGCCGACAAGGGCGTCCCCTATGGCGAACTGATGCAGGTGATGAACCTCCTGCGGACGGCGGGCTACCTGAAGGTCGGGCTCGTCGGGCTTGAGGATGTAGGCAGCGGGGGGCAATGATGTTTCACCCACCCCCACGCGCCTTCCAGATTGCGCCCGACGCGACGATCCCGGCCCTGCCCGGCGAGCCGGGGCTGGGTCTGCGACTGCTGACCTGGACGATCGCGGCCGCGATCACGCTCGGCCTGCATGTCGGCGTGTTTCTGGCGCTCACCCGGACCGAGCCGGTTCCCAAGGTCGAGGAACTCCCGGCCACGGCCATCATGATCAACCTCGCGCCGATCCCCGTCACGACGATTTCCACGACCGACAACGCCGCCGACGGTCCGGAATCCGCCGAAACGGAACCGCAGGTCGAGGAGACGGCGGAGGCACCGGAGCCGCCGCCACCCCCGCCGGAGCCAGAACCGGAGGTTCTGCCCGACCTTCCGCCGCCGCCGCCGGAAGTCCGGCCCGATGCCGTGCTGCCGCCCACCCCGCCGGAGGTAAAGCCGCCGGAGGTAAAGCCGCCAGAGGTGAAGCCCCCGGACGTCAAGCCGCCCGAGCAGAAGCGCGAAGAGATCAAGCCGAAGCCCGAGACGCCGAAAAAGGTTCGGGAAAAGGTGAAGCCCAAGAAGGCCGAACGGCCGCCGCAGGTGGCGTCCAAGCTCGGCGGCGGGCCGGTCTCGAACGTGCAGACCGGCGAGACCAGCGCCGCGCCGACCACCGGCGGCAAAGGGGCCAGCGCGTCGATGATCGACAACTGGATCGCCAAGGTGCGCAGCCGCATCCTGCGGGCCAAGCGGTTTCCGAAGGAAGCGCGCGGCGAGGACTATGGCGCTGCGACGATCTCGGTGACCTTTGCCCCGGACGGGTCGGTCACGGCCGCCCGGATCACCATGTCCTCGGGATCGCCGATCCTCGATCGCGAGGCCCTGGCGACCGTCTACCGGGCCGCGCCCTATCCGAAATTGCCGGGCGGACAGCCGATGACACAGAAGATCGCCCTGAACTTCATCAAGAAATAACCGGGCGCCGGACGTCGTCGGGGGAGCCGTGTCGAAGTCATGGCGAACCCCGCGACCGACGGTGAACGGACAGATGACGGCCCCGTCGCCAAACCTGTGACGGAGCTGCGGAGAGACCGCCCCGCCCCCCCGGGAAGGGGTGGTCTCCCACAAGGGTGGTCTCCAGAGCCTGCCAAAGGCGGTCTTTCGGGCTGCCAAAGGCGGTCTTCCAGACCTGCCGAGAACCATCATGCGCGCCTGCCAACGGTCGTCGGCCGGCCTGCAAGACCTCGCGGAGGCAGCCGCGCCCTGTGGGCTCCGCTGCCACCCGTCCACCTGCCCCACGCTGGAAGCGTCGATGCGAGCCCGTCGACCTCCGACCGACCAACGCAACGATCGTGGCACCTCCCGACGGATGGGCCGGCGACGGAAAAGAGAGAGCGTCATGACCCTTCACCCCACCCAGTCCTTCGTGCCCGGCGCCATCCGGCGGCCGTCCGCGCGGCTGACGTCGCGTCAGGCTCCCTCCCTCGGGCCGCTCGGCGCGGACAGGGACCAGCCCGTGCTGTCGAAACTCGCCAACGGCATGGATGTGGTTCTCGTGCCGGACAGGCGCAGCCCGATCGTCGCGCATATGGTCTGGTACCGCAACGGCGCGACCGACGACCCCCTGGGCAAATCCGGGATCGCCCATTTTCTCGAGCACCTGATGTTCAAGGGCACGGAACGCTATGGTCACGGCCATTTCAGCGATCTCCTGTCCTCGGTCGGCGGCAATGAAAATGCGTCCACCAGCTGGGAATTCACCCACTATGTCCAGCGCGTGCCGAAGGAGGCCCTGGAAACCTGCATGATCTACGAGGCCGACAGGATGACCAACCTCCTGCTGAGTGCCCCCGTGCTGGCGATGGAGCGCGACGTGGTCCTGTCCGAGCGCGGCATGATCGCCGATTCCCGCCCGCCGGAGCTGCTTCGCGAGGCGCTTCATGCCGCCGCCTTTCCGTCCCATCCGTGCGGCCGCCCCATCATCGGCTGGCGGCACGAGATCGAGACGCTCAACCTCGACGACGCCACGGCCTATTACCGGCGCTTCTACACGCCGGAAAACGCCATTCTCGTCGTCGCCGGCGATATCGAGCCGCAGGCCGTGCTCGACCTTGCCGACAGGATCTATGGCGCGGTGCGGCCGACGGGGGCGGCGCTCGATCGCCTTGTGGTCTCCGATCCGCCCGCGCGCACACGGACCGTGCTCACCCTGTCGGACCCGACCGTCCGCCAGCCGCTCCTGAAGAAGGCGCATGTCGTGCCGTCGATCGCGGCGGCCGACCATGCGGACGCCGCAGCGCTCGAGGTGCTTGCCTGCCTTCTCGGCGGCGAGGAAACCTCCCTCCTGCACCGGCGCCTCGTGCTCGAAACCCGGCAGGCCACCGCCATGAGCGCCGGCTACTGGGGAACCGTCTTTCGCAACCGCACGCTGTTCAATATCGACGCGTCGCCGGCATCCGGCGTTTCGCTGGAAAGCCTCGACGCGGCGGTGGACGACGTGATCGCCACGGTCCAGACGGACGGCTTTTCGCAGGACGACATCGCGCGCGCCAAGATGCAGCTCGTGACGCGGGCGATCTTCGACCGGGACAGCCATGCGACGCTCGCCTATATCTACGGGCTGGTCCTGAGCATCGGCCTGCCGTTTTCCACCGTCGCGACCTGGCCGGCGCGGATCGAGGCCGTCACGAACGACGATCTCAGGCGCGTGGCCGGCATGCTCGATCGGCAGACCGGCCTTTCCGGCCATCTGACCGGCGCGCCACACGCCGGCTGACGGCCCGCTCACGGCGCCCGGGGCCTAGCTTGGGCCTGGGCTGACTTGGGCCTAGCCTGGGCCTAGCCTGGGCCAACCCTGGGCCCGCACCCGGCGCCGTTTCCTTTCCACGACGATCCCCACGGACGCCGTCTCGCCCCGGCAGGACAGCGCCAACCCCGAGGTCAAGGGACTTATCATGACGATCCATATCGAACAGCCGCTTCCGTCCCTCTCGCTCGCGACGCGGGTCGAGGCCATCCGGAGCCCGGGCGGGCACGCTGCCTGGCTGCTGGAGGACCACACCCATCCGCTCGTCTCCATCGCCTTCAGCTTTCGCGGCGGCAGCGCGCGCGACGCGGACGGACGGGAGGGGACCGGCCGGCTGCTCGGCCGCCTCTTGAAGGATGGCGCGGGCAGCCTCGATGGCCTCGCCTTTCACCAGGCCCTGGCCGATCACGCGGTTTCCCTGTCCTTCACGATCGAGCACGAGCGGCTGTCCGGCACGCTGAAGACCCTGACGCGCAATGCCGACCGGGCCTTCGACCTGCTCGGCCTTGCCCTCAAGGAGGCGCTCCTGACCGAGGCGGCGATCGAACGGGCGCGCGCGGCGGTGCTGGCCGATCTGCGCGTCCGGGCAAGCCAGCCCGATCACGTCGCGACGCTCGCCTTCTGGGCGCGCGGCTTTGCCGGCCACCCCAATGCCCGGCCGGTCTCCGGCACGCCGGCCTCCATCGCCGCGATCGGCCGGGACGACATCGTCGCCCAGTACCGCGAGACGATCACCCGCGACGGTCTCGATATCACCGTCGTCGGGGATATCGACGCCGTCACGCTCGGCGGGGCGCTCGATCGCATGTTCGACAGCCTGCCGACCGGCGCTCCCCCGCCAAGCCCGCAGACGCGCCTCGAAGGCCTCGGGGAGACGATCACCTCCCGGATCGAGGGACCGCAATCCTCCATCGCCTTCGGCCGACCCGGCCTTCCGGCGGACGATCCCGACGCCATGGCCGCGGTTGTCGCCAATCACTGCTTCTGCGGCACGACCATGACGTCGCGGCTGTTCAAGGAGCTGCGCGTGCGCCGCGGCCTCTGCTATTCGGTCCGTTCCTACCTCCACACCACCCAGAGCGCCTCGACCGTCCTCGGCTCGACATCCACCCGCAATGATCGCGTCGCCGATGCGCTCGGCGTGATCCGCGCCGAGCTCGACCTTCTCTTACGGGAGAAGATCGGCCCGGACGAGCTGGACCGCGCCAAGCGCCACCTGATCGGCGCGTATGCGCTCCGGTTCGATTCCTCGACCGCCATTGCCGCCCTCCTCCTGTCGCTGAAGGCGGAGAAGCGCGACCTCTCCTGGCTTGACCAGCGCAACCGGTCGATCGCCGCGGTCACGCCGGACGACGCCGCCCGCGCGATCGCGCGCGTCTTTTCCGACGGCGCCCTGCTCGTCTCCATCGCAGGCGATCCGCAGCCTGCCGTGCACTGAGAGAGCGCGCACTGACAAGGCGCGCACTGACAGAGCACGACGGACAGAGCACGACGGACAGGCCGCAGGCGCGGGCCCAGGCAACACGAAAAGGGGAACGGGCGCAGGGAAAAGGCCGGGGACCGGGCCGGAAAAGGGGGCGGGCTCTCGCCGAGGTGGCCGAAGCCGCCTATCCGGTCCAGTCCTCGACCCGCAGGCCGGGCACCCGGTCGAATTCGCGCCGGTTGTTGGTGACGACGATGAGGCCGCGGGAGCGGGCATGGCCGGCAATCAGCTGGTCGTAGGGGCCGATCGGCGTTCCCGCGCGGGCGAGTTCGGCCCGCAGCTCCCCCGTGTGGCCGGCCGCCACGTCGTCATAGGGCAGCACGTCGAGACGCGCGGCAAAGCCTTCGACCACCGCAAGATTGGAGCCGGGGCTTGCCGATTTCTCCGCCCCGTAGAGGAGCTCCATCAGGGTCACCGCGCTGATGCACAGCTGGCCGGAGTGGCGGTTGAACGCCTCCCGTACGGCCGGTGGCCGGTTCTTGATGGTGTAGATGCAGATATTCGTGTCCAGCATGTAGCGAAGCATCAAAAGGCCTCGCGCTCCTGCGGCGCCGGCTGGTCCCGGTCGTCCATGAAGTCGGCCGTCGCGGCCGGGCCTTCGAACCAGCTGTCCCAGACCTCGCCCGCCGGCGCGATGATGCGGGTGCGTCCCAGCGCGACGATATCGACGCGCTTGACGTCCTCCGGCAGGGCGACCGCCTTAGGCAGTCGGATGGCCTGGCTTCGGTTGCTCTGGAAGACGGCACCCTGTTCCATGGGGAAAATCCTTCGATCCTGCATCGCCATATCCAATGCCATATACAAGTGGCATATCCCATGTAGGCCGGGCAAGCGGATCTGTCAATCGCCCGTCAGGGGCGCCAGGTGCCGACCTGGATCGCGCCCTCTTGGGACACCTCGGTCGAGACGAAATGGGACAGTGCGTCGTCGCGGATCACGGCGGCGGTCAGCCGGCCGGATCGATAGGCACCGGTGTCCAGCGCGATGCGGTTGACGTGGATTTCCGGCCGCAGCGAGGCCGTGATCGTATGCCCGTGCAGGACCATGTGGCCGAAGACCTCGGTATGATCGAGAAAGCCGGCCCGGATCCAGCGCAGGTCGTAATCCGTCTGCCGGATAAGCTCCACCCCCGGCCGGATACCGGCATGCACGAAGCAGAAGCGTCCGATCTCCTTATAGGTCAGCGCGGTTTCCAGAAGCTCGACATGATGGGGAAAGGTCGTGCGGATCTCCGCGGCGATGGCATCGAGATCGGGCACCGGGCGGTGCGAGTAGGCGCTGAGCGTCGCGACGCCACCCCAGTCCAGCCAGTTGACCGCATCCTCCGCGGCCAGCGTGCCGCGCAGCATCTCGCGCAGATAGAAATCGTGATTGCCGAGGATCAGCCGCGACCCCGGGTAAAGATCGAGCGCCGCGCACACCTGGTCGAGCACCTTCGGGCTGTGCGGCCCGCGGTCGATCAGATCGCCGAGGAAGATCAGGACCGGGTTCGTGCCATGACGGGCCGCCTCGCCTGCAATGAAGCCGAGCAGGGCCTCGAGGAGATCCGCGCGTCCGTGAATGTCGGCGATCGCATAGATCTCGTTCGGCTGGCTGGCTGTCGTCATCGCTGTCGTTCCCTGCAGAAGGCGTCTTGTCCCGTCCATGCGCCACCTCGTCCATGCGCCACCCGGTCCATCCCCTGGCCCGTCCGCCGCGGCCATGGTCCGGTCGCACGCTCTATAGGCCATCCCTCCCCCGGCACGCCACCGAAACCCACGCAAAGCCGACGATTTCGCGGGTGCGATGCGCGGCAATGCCGCTTTGAAAGACCTTTTGGGAAGACGTGGTGACGCCCGCAGCAAGGCGGCAAGCTGTCGCGTCTCTGATGGATCCCCACGAGATGCGCGCGCCAGTGCCGGCCAAGCAGTGTTTACACCACCGAGAAGGCGGGCGTGTCGATCCGGGCTTCTGCCGGATGACGACCCGTGACGAAACCCGGCGCCGCGATGACCATGATCTTCGCGCGCGGATGACGGCGCTGGCGCGTGAACGCCGCCTCCTTGGATATCAAGCCTTGGATATCGACGCCTCAGATCTCTATGCCGCAACCATCTGAGGGGTCTCCGCTTTCTCGAACATGCGTTCAAGGTTCAAGAAGCAAATCATTCCGTCCGGCTGGGCGATGATGCCGTCGGCAAAGCGCATGCCCGTGGACAGACTGATGTCGGGCACAGGCTGCAGCAAGCGCTCGGAGATCGTGAGGATGTCGGAGACCCGATCGACGACAAGGCCCATGGCCATGCCATGGACTTCGGCCACGACGATGGCGCTGCGTTCGTTCGGCTCGGTGCTTTTCATTCCCAGCTTGTTGGCAAGGTCGATGATCGGAATGACCGTGCCACGCAGGTTCATGACGCCAATCATGTCGGCCGGCGCATGCGGGATCGGGGTGGCCGGGCCCCATCCGCGAATCTCGCGGATGGTTGTCGTGCGCACGCAGAACTCCTGATCGTGCAACCGGAAGGCGATGATCTCCAGCGTCTCGCCCGTGCCGGTCGTCGGGAGATGGGAGGCGCTCATCAAAAGTCCTCCCATGTCTGCTTGACGGCAGCATTGCCGGAGAAGGCCTTGGCGACTTTACCCGCCAGACGTTGTGCCGGCGATGCAACAGGGGCGTGGGCGGAGCCTGCAGCCATCACGGACGCCGTCTGACGCCGGGTGCCACCGAGCTGGAACTGCGCGATCAACTGCCGCAGACGTTCCGCCTCATCCGCGAGCGTCGCGCTGGCAGCGTTGCTCTCCTCGACCATGGCCGCGTTCTGCTGCGTCACCTGATCCATCTGGTTGACGGCAGTGTTGACCTCGGCGAGGCCCACCGATTGTTCTTTCGCCGATGTCGCGATCGAGTCCATGTGCTGGTTGACCGCGACGATGTAGCCCTCGATGGTTTTCAGAGCCTCACCGGTGTCGCTGACCAGCTTGACGCCGCTTGCGACTTCCACCGAAGAACTGCGGATCAGTTCCTTGATCTCCTTGGCGGCCTGGGCGGACCGCTGCGCCAGTTCCCGGACTTCCTGGGCGACCACCGCAAAGCCCTTGCCGGCATCGCCTGCCCTGGCAGCCTCGACACCTGCATTCAGCGCCAGAAGGTTGGTCTGGAAGGCAATCTCGTCGATCACGCCGATGATGTTCGACACCTGGTTGGACGAGGCCTCGATCTTCTGCATCGCATCGACGGCATTGGCCACAACCTTGCCCGACTGGGCGGCACTTTCATTGGCCTGCATCGCGACCTTCCGGGCTTCCTCGGCGCGCTTGGAGGAGTTGGCGACATTGGCCGTGATCTGGTCGAGAGCGGCAGCCGTTTCTTCAAGCGAGGCTGCCTGCTGTTCTGTGCGTTTGGAAAGGTCTTCGGTGCTGGCGCTGATCTCGCGCGTGCCTGTGTCGATCTGCTGGCTGGCGTTTGCCACGGCGCTCAGCGTTTCGGCAAGTTGTCCGACCGCCCCGTTGAGGTCGTGACGCAGTGCCTCGAAATCCGGTGCGAAGGCCTCGTTCAGCTGGAAGCCGAGATCGCCGGACGCAAGGCGGCGAAGACCCGCTGCAAGACCGGACGTCGCCTGCTGAAGGCGCTCCTGCGCAGCCGCCTCCGCGTCGGCGGTCAGACGAATGCGATCGGTTTCCGCCTGCACGCGTGCAACGCCCGCTTCCATTTCCAGGCGCTTATTGTTGATCGCCGCCTGACGGAACACTTCGACGGCTCCGGCCATATCTCCGATCTCGTCCTTGCGCCCCGTATAGGCAAGATCGATGTCGGTCCGGCCATCTGCGAGCTGCCGCATGGCATGTGTCATGATGCGGATCGGCCGCCCGACACTCCTGATCAGAATGAAGGCAGAGAGAATGAGCACCAGCACGATCGCAAGACCGATCGCAAGCGCCACGGAATTTGCCTGGGCAACCGTCGCATCCAAAGACGCCTTCGCGCTGGCCGTGAAGCGGGTGGCGTTCTTTTTCGACTCGCCGATGGCAACAGCCATTTCGTCGGCAATTTTCTTGATATCGGCTTCGGGAACAACGGCTGCGGCCGCCGCAACCTCCTGCGCCGTCAGCTGACGATCGGCATTCGTCTGGAAGGCGCTCTGGACAGCCGTAAAGCGCTTTTCGGTGGCAGCTGCATAATTTTTAAGACCGTCTTTGATTTTGATGAGCACGTCCGGAATCATCGCCATGGCAATCGGCTGCTCGAGGCCGGTTTGACCGGCTTCCGAGCTTGCCCTGACCTCCGAGAAAGCCTGAGCTGCCGCATCTTTCGTCCCCGCAAGGGCGATGCCGCGGGAGGACAAGCGCATCTGCGACAGCGCCAGTTCCGCATTGACGATGCCGTTGAGGATCGTCTGCTCGCGTTCCACGACATGGTTTGCCTCCCCGACCCGCAGGCTGCCGATCTGCTGGTTGGCGATCATTCCGGCGATCAACAGGACACCAATTCCCGAAGATACAAGTATTTTGGTTCCGACCTTGGCATTCTGGAATATCGACATGAACCTCTCCAATGAGATACGTATGAGCGTGATGTTCTCTGGACGATTGCCGCAAAAAAATCATTTTTCCGAAGGCAAGGACAAGACGAATTCAACTTCGTCATCGGGCAATGGTGGATCCTGATCTTGGATATCGACAGTTTTGGCCGACGTTTCTCCAGCAATTCTGCGAAGACCGGAATTTCTCGTGTCACTTTCCTGCACAAACGAGCATATCGTCAGCACGGAGTGCGTTTCGTTCATCTCAGGCAGCACGGTATTCGAAAGGTTTCGACCGGAGCTCCTGCGGGCACATGGAGGGACGTCGGACATGACGACGCCGTGAGCGAGAGGCAAGTCGGCATCCGTTCTCCTCCGGCCATCGATTGCATATCCGGAGTATTCGACCTTTCGCTTTCATCGTGTTTAACTTAAGTCTCATAAATTGCTGGAATGCGTCAGCGGCCTGAGAGGAATTCTTTCGGACGAAGGCTTTCTGGCGGGACATGCGAAATGACGGAATGAAAACCACTCAATCATGCGTGGCCACAACCTAGGAGAGGGAGCAAGCCATGCCGACAACGCGGCTGATGCACTTTTCCACGGTCGGTGATGGCGAAGAGGCCGGTGATGACAGGGGGACGCGAGGCTTCCCCTCCTTACAGGGCGTCTCCTCCACGCATTTTCTGAAATTGATCGAGGATCGAGGCCAGAACGGATTCTGGACGTTGCATTTCGATACGGGAACGATGACCACGTCGGTTGGTCTCTATCGCCTGTTTGGGATCGATCCGACCATCCCGCTTGGCCGTGAGGATCTCTGGCGGATCATGCATCCTGACGATCGGCCGTCTCATTCCGACATCTACCAGACACTGCTGTCGGGTCACGCGATCGACCGGGAGTTCCGGATCATCAGGCCGGATGGGACGTTGCGCTGGCTGCAGAACAAGGCCGAGGTCATCGTCGATCCGCAGGGCCGTGCCATTCGTGCCGTCGGCGTCATGATGGACGTGACGGACCATCATGCCGCCCGCCAAACCGTCGAGGAAGGCTGGCATCGCCGCAAAACGGGGATCAAAACGCTCGCAGCGCTGGAATTCACGATGGCGCCGGATGGCGACATCCTCTCCAGCGAAGGATGGGCGGAACTCACAGGACAGGCCGAGGCAGAAGCGTGTGGACGCGGATGGCTGGATGCCATCCACCCGGACGACGTGGAGCGGACACGGTCATGGTCTGCATCCTCGCGCGTCAACGGCGCCGACCCTGCCGTCGATTGCCGTCTCCGGTGTGCAGACGGTGAATATCGCTGGTTTCTGGCCCGTTCCGCGCCCATCCTCCATTCGGACGGAACGATCAGCGGCTGTGTTGGCGCCCTCTTCGAACGACCGGCAGATCGCGCCGGTACAGATGATCGCCCCGAACACACGGTGACATGCCCGAAAGCGTCCCATATCCGCGCTGCTCGCGCCTTGCTGGATTGGACGATCGAGGATCTGGCCTGCAAGGCCGGTGTCTCCGTTTCGTCGGTCAGCCGACTGGAGGGACCTGCCGGCAACACGGTTCGCGATCACGTTCTCCGGTCCGTCGTCAGAGCGTTCGAGGGCGAGGGCATCTCCTTCACATCCGGGCCGCAGGGGACGCTATCCCTTCAGCACGCACCGTTCACGCCGGTCCTGGTCGATGTCGTCGCTCAGACACGGTCGTTGAGAAAACTCTGATTATGCAGCGCTGCAAAAGCGGGGCTCGCCTGTCGAAAAGACCGCGAGATGTGCGACGAGGGCAGAGGCTCTGCTTCGACGGTCCTTTTATGGGTGCGCCAATGTCAAAAGGCGAAAGAAAGGGTTAAAAGTAAGTCATAACGAACTCTGAGACGAATACGCCCGCCCCGTGCCGTAGAGGCTCTTAGATCCGGTCTCGGCAAGTCTCGGTTTTGTACTTAGAATACCTTAAGATCATCCGTGCTAGATCAAACCACGCAAATGTCTCATCGATGAAAAGCACCATGCCAAAGAAAGCGTTGCTCGAACGTCTCGATGCCCTTATCTGGCCATTGGCCTTCCCGGCCGACGTCGAGGCGCTGTTCCGAAGCCAGAATGTGGAGCAGCAGCATCGGTTGGTCGCCTTCGGCTGGCTGATCGGCGTGTTTCTCTACGACCTGTTCATCATCAGCGACTATGTCCGGACGGGTGCGTATTTTCACACCTATGTCGTCATCCGGTTCCTGCTCGTCACGCCCATCTGCCTGATCATTGTCTGGAACATCTGGCGAAAAAGCGAATATTACGACCTGATGCTCGGCCTGATCCCGACAACCATGGTCGTCGGCCTGTCCGCCGCCCTCATTTTGACAGAGGGAGACTATCGAACGCACTACATGTTCGGCAACCTCCTCCTGATGGTGTGCGGATGCGTGATCGGGCGGCCGCGCACCCAGTTCGTCGCCGCCATGGTGGCGCTCCAGGTCATCGCCTATCTCATGGTGCTGGAGACGACCAACATCATCCCGCCTGAGAGCAAGCCGGTCAGCATCCTCTTTTGTCTCAGCGGCGCCGTGGTCTCGATCCTCAGCGCCTATGCGGCGGAGAAATCGATGCGCGAGTCGTTCCTGCTCCACCTGCGCGTCCAGCATTTGAACGAGACGCTGAATGTTCAGGCCTTGTCGGACCCTTTGACGGGCCTGGCGAACAGGCGCTGTTTCGAACAGGCGACCGATCGGCACTGGGCAGACGCGATGGCGGCACGTCAGCCGGTTGCGATCGTTCTTCTCGACCTCGATCGCTTCAAGGCCTTCAACGACAATTACGGCCATTCGGCGGGAGACGAATGCCTGAAACGGGTCGCGCAGTGCGTCGAGACGGTGCGTTGCGGAACGCGGGGCCTCGCCGTGCGCTTCGGAGGCGAGGAGATCCTCCTGTTCCTGCCAGACACCGATCTCGTCGATGCGCGCCGCATCGCGGAGACAATCCGGCGATCGATTCTGGATGCGGCCATCCCGCACCCCGCGATCGGGCCCGGCGTCATCGTGTCCGCCAGCTTCGGCGTGGCGGCCGCAACGCCCGAGAGCTGCCAGATCGCGGAGCTGGTCGCGGCGGCGGACGCGGCACTTTATGCGGCCAAGGCGAATGGCCGCAACCAGGTCTGGCCACAGCCAGGGGCAAGCGCATCGCGGGAGGCGAACAGGGCCTAATCGGCCGCGATGCGCGCCAGGCCGATCGATAAACTGCACGGCCTCATGCCGCAGGGAATGGATGCGCTGGACGCACACGGAATCCTTTTCCGTCTCCGTCTCCGTCAAAACCACCGGTCATTCGCCCCGCGACGGCGGTAGCAGAAACATTAAGACGGCTTCGCTGCCGGCCTGCTGCGTAACCCTTTGCCATCCACCCTGCCCGGATCATTCCGACCGTATCCTCCGGCGACATCCTGCGCGTCCGTGAATGTCGGCGATCGCAGCGATCTCGGGCGGCTGGCGGGCGGTCGTCATCGCTGTCGTTCCCTGCAGACGGCGTCGCGCGCCGCGGGCAGCCCGCGTGCCGCTCCCGTTCTACCGCACGACCTGCGCCGGGAATTTCCGTTCCCCTCCCCGCCGGAATTCGAAAAAAATACTCTATAAAGTCTGTAGACGAACTCTGATAATCGCTTCAACCCGGCCAGGCGCGGCCGGAATTGCAACGCGAAAGGACATGTCATGACACGGCAGATCAAACTCGGAGCCTTTCTTCCCGGCGGTGGACAGCATATCGCGGCCTGGCGTCATCCCGACCAGCCGGTCGACGGTGCGACCAATCTCCAGTTCCACATCGAGCTGGCACAGACGGCCGAACGCGGCCTGTTCGACGCCTATTTCCTGGCCGATGGCCTGGCTGTCGCCTTCGGCGGCGGCGTGGAGGGCGGCAATGCGCGGGTCGTCGGCTTCGAGCCGGTCACGCTGTTTTCCGCGATTGCGCCCTTCACCACCCATCTCGGCTTCATTGCCACCGCGTCGACCACCTATGAGGAGCCCTATGCGCTCGCCCGCAAGTTCGCCTCGCTCGACCTGATTTCCGACGGGCGCGCCGGCTGGAACGTCGTCACGACGGCGACGGAAGCGGCGGCCCGCAACTTCAACCGCGACACGCAGCTGCCGCATGCTGCGCGCTATCGCCGCGCGGCCGAGCACGTGGCGGTGGTCAAGGCGCTGTGGGAAAGCTTCGAGGACGATGCCTTCATCCGCGATCGCGACAGCGGCGTCTATTTCGATGTCAACAAGGTGCACCGCATCGATCATGACGGCGAGCATTTCAAGGTCGAAGGCCCGCTCAACGTGCTGAGATCGCCCCAGGGCCATCCCGTCATCGTCCAGGCCGGCCAGTCCGAAGACGGGCGCGATCTCGCAGCCTCCACGGCGGAGGTGATCTTCACGGCCCACCAGAAGCTGGAGACCGCCCAGGCGTTCTACCGCGATATCAAGACGCGGGCGAAAGCCCTCGGGCGCGATCCCGCCCACATCCTGGTCATGCCCGGTGTCTCGCCCTTCATCGGCCGCACGCGCGCCGAGGCGCAGGAGAAATACGAGCGGCTGACCGGCCTGATCGTCGAGGAAGACGGCCTTGCGCTCATCAAGGCGCTGACCGGCGGCGAGCTCGATCTGCGCGGCCTCGATCTGGACGGACCGCTGCCTCCCGTCGCCCCGACCGAGGGCATGAAGAGCCGCCAGGCGCTGATCCGCCAGATCGCCGACGAAAACCAGTTTTCCATCCGGCAGCTCTACCAGTGGATCGCCTCGGCGCGCGGCCACTTCACATTGGTCGGCTCGCCCGTCGACATCGCCGACACGCTGCAGGACTGGTTCGAGAACGAAGGGGCCGACGGGTTCAATATCCTGCCGCCCTGGTTGCCGACCGGCCTCAACGACTTCGTCGATCTCGTCATTCCCGAGCTGCAGCGCCGCGGCCTGTTCCGCACGGCCTATGAGGGCCGCACGCTGCGCGACAATCTGGGCCTGCCGTTCCCGCACACCCGCTGGAGCCTGCCCTTTGCCGCGGCGGCCGAATAGCGCCTGCCTCCGGCGATCCTTCGCCCCCACGCCTTTCGATCGCCCACCCTCGTTACCGGGCCCTCTTTACCCCAGGGCCTTCTGTGCCCCGGGGGCCCTTTGACCCCGGGGCGATCGACCGACCTCTCACCTTGCAACAGGGATGCCCCCATGACGCTCGAGACCCAGCAGCCCGTGATCCTGCCGCGCTATGCCGGCCCCCGCTTCTGGCATCGCCCGCCCTCTCCGCACAGGTCCGGTTCCGCAGCGCGCGCATCCGCCGTGCCGCTTGCCGATCCGGCGCCGACGCCGGCGGTGCGTTCCGCGCCCGCGGCCGGCCGGGCGGCGCGCTTTGCCGCGTTTGCCCGGCGGGTCACCGCCCGGTTCGGACTGCTCGTGGCCTTCGCCGTGCTGTGGCAGGTCGCGCCCGCGCTCGGCTGGTCCAACCCGGCCGTGCTGCCGCCGCTCGATGCGATCGTCCGGGCCCTGTGGACGGGGGTGACGGTCGGAACCTTTGCCAATGATATCGCCATCAGCCTGCAGCGCTCCGGCATCGCCTTCGGGGCCGCCGTCGGCATCGGCATCCCGCTCGGTCTCTTCATGGGCCAGATCCGCATCATCGAGCACAGCCTCGGCCCGATCCTGCAGCTCTTCCGCCAGACCTCGGCGCTGGCGCTCTATCCGGTCTTCATCCTGCTGCTCGGCCTCGGCGAAACGTCGAAGATCTTCGTCATCTTCTGGGCCACGCTGTTTCCGATCCTTCTCGCCACGATCGGCGGGGTCAAGCAAGTGGATGCAAAGCTCGTGGAGATGGCCCGTGTCTATGGCGCAGGCCGGCTCACCGTGTTCCGTCGCGTCGTGCTGCCCGCCTCCCTGCCGCAGATCTTCGTCGGCCTGCGCCTCAGCGCCACCACGGCCCTCCTGCTCTTGATCGCCGCCGAGATGATCGGCGCGAACTCCGGCATCGGGTTCCAGGTCATGAACGCGCAGTACAATTTCCAGATCCCGCTGATGTTTGCCGCCATCCTGCTGCTGGCCCTCCTCGGCCTGCTCGCCAACCTCGTGCTCGAGACGCTGCAGGGCCGGCTCTGCCGCTGGTCGCGGATCAAGGACTGATCCGGCCCGCTCATCGGCCGTCATCGTCTTCCCTCCCCTCCTCTCCCCTCCCCTCTTGGCCTCTCCCGGCCTCTCCCCCTCCCCGAACCCACGGAGTCCCCCATGCCGATGTCCCGCCGTACCTTCGGTCAGCTCGCGGTCCTTGCCGCCGGCCTCGCTCTCGTCGCCCCCGCCGGCGCCGCGCGCGCCGCATCCGAACCTGTCACCATCCGCTATCTGGCAAGCCAGGGTGGCCTGTCCGCCCATGAGCTCGCCGACGCGCTCGGCTATTTCAAGGATACCGGCATCACGCTCGAAAATGTCGGCTATGCCCAGGGTGGCCCGGCATCCCTGTTCGCGCTCGCCTCGGGTGATGTCGAGCTTGGCAGCGCCGCCACGGCGGCCGTGCTCAACTCGATTGCCGGCGGCAATGATTTCGTCGCCGCCTATCCCTCCAACGGCATCAACACGGGCACCGAGAGCGTCTTCTACACGCTGGAGGGCAGCCCGATCACCACGATCAAGGATCTGCAGGGCAAGACGATTGCGGTGAACACGCTCGGCGCGCATCTCGACTACACCGTGCGCGAGGCGCTGCATTCCGTCGGCCTGCCGGAAAATGCCGCCAAGCTCGTCGTCGTGCCCGGCCCGCAGCTCGAACAGGTCCTGCGCTCGAAACAGGTCGATGTCTCCGCCTTCGGCTACTGGCAGAAGACGTTTGAAGGCGCAGCCCTCAAGAACGGCCCGCTGCAGAAGGTGTTCGGCGACACCGACGTGCTCGGCGAAATCGCGGGCGGCTTCGTCGTGCTGCGCCGCGACTGGATTGCCGCCCATCCCGAGGCGGCCCGGATCTTCGTAGAAAAATCGCAGGCCGCGCTCGAATATGCCCGCCTCCATCCGGAGGAAACCCGCGCGCTCCTGAAGACAGCGCTTGCGGCGCGCAACGAAAATCCCGAGATCGCCCAGTATTTCACCGGCTACGGCGTGCGCGAGGGTGGCAAGGCCGTTCCCCGGGATCTGCAGTTCTGGATCGATATCCTGACCCGAAGCGGTTCCCTGCGCGAGGGCCAGCTGAAGGCGGAAGACATTCTCTACGATCCCGCGGCCTTTGCCGCCGCCAACTGAGGAGCGCCATCATGGCCCTTGTGGAAACAGCCCTTGCAGAAGCGCCGCAGCCCGAGCGCGTCTCGGACGACCGGGTGGCGGGACATCGCGCCGGCGGCGCGGTGACGATCCGCAACCTGTCCAAGTCCTATGTCCTCAACGGACGCCCCTTCCCCGTGCTCGACCGCGTCAGCCACCATGTCGCCGCCGGCGAGGTGCTCGCCATCGTCGGCGCATCCGGTTCCGGCAAGACCACGCTTCTCCGGGTGATTGCCGGGCTGGAAGCGGCAGATGACGGCGCGGTCCTGATCGACGACAGCCCCGTGCACGGGGTCGGCGCGGACCGGGCGGTGGTGTTCCAGGAACCCCGCCTCCTGCCCTGGCTCACGGTGCTCGACAATATCGCCTTCCCGCTCGAAAACCGCGGGGCGACCAAGGCCGAGGCCCGCGAGCGCGCCCGCCACTATGTCGGCCTCGTTGGACTTTCCGATTTCGCCGACGCCCTGCCGGCCCAGCTCTCGGGCGGCATGGCCCAGCGGGTCGGCATTGCCCGGGCGCTTGCGGTGAAGCCCGAAATCCTCCTGCTCGACGAGCCGTTCGGCGCGCTCGACGCCATGACCAAGCTCACCCTGCAGGACGAGCTGTCCCGCATCTGGCGCGAGGAGAAGGTGACGATGATCCTCGTCACCCACGACCTCGAAGAGGCGGTCTACCTGGCCGATCGCGTGCTGATCCTGCCCCGCGAAAAGGGCGACAGCACCCGCGAGATCACCGTCGACCTTCCCCGTCCCCGCAGCCGCAGCGAACCCCGCTTCGTGCAGCTTCGTGCCGCACTTCTGGCCGCCTTCGGCCTTCACTGAGGCGCCCGAAACGCCCGGACGCCGAAACGTTCGTGCGCGATCGGCTTGAGACCCGGCGTACGGCCGGGCCTCCGCGCCATGAGATGCGTCGTCCGATGCGCCGAGCGATGCGTTGCATCCATCGAGGCCCCGCCGCAGGGCGGGGCCTTTTTGCGTTGCCTTTTTGCGTTGCGCGAACCGCGGGCGGCCGGACCCCTTAGCCGGCTCAAGGAAGGGCGCCGGCGCCTGGCGGTGCGCGGCCTCATCCCAGCGCCTTCAGCATCGGTCCGATCGAGAAGCGCCCTTGCTCGGCCTTGGCGGTGAGGTCGCGGAGATAGCCGCCGGGCGAACGGATGGCCGTGCTACGTTGCAGGATGGCGGCCATCACGATGGCTGCGGCGATCTTGCCCATGGCATTCCGGGCCGCATCCCAAGCGCTGGGGCTGATGCCGAGCATGGAGCGGACCACGGCTGCCGCCCCGATTACATCCGCCCAGCCGGAAACGCCGCCACGGGCATAATCCGCGATATCCGGGCAGAGCCTCAGAAAATCCTTCAACGCAATGCCTGCCGATTTCCGCTCGGGCGCAATGGGATCGCTGGCCCCGCCGCCTTCTTTGACTCTTTGGCCGTTTGTATCAAAAGTTAAGTCTGATTTTGAATTCTGAATATGGTGCTCGGAATGATCGTCATTGGCGCTCAATTCCTGTTCTGAGAAGGTTTCGAGATAAGCCGTTTCCACCTCGGCCCGCAGCCGCAGAAGCGCCGCGTTGCGCGCAGACAGGTCCTCTTCCGTGCCATTGCGCTGAACCCTGCCGGAGAGCCCCCGCAGCCGCTCGACGAAGGCCTGCCAGACCGGCGTCTCCAGCGTCGCACGCCCGTCCGCAAAGGCGGCCTCGATGATCTTAGCGATATCGCGCAGGTGCAGGGAGATCTCGGTGCGCAGGCGGGCGATGCGGCGGGCGCTGTCGCGCACCAGCGCGGCGCTGGACAGGATGTCCTCGGCCCTGAGGGCCAGCGGCGCCAGATCGAAGCCAAAGGCGCTCTCGACCGTGCCCTGGTCGTCACGACGGCAGTAACGCTTGCCGTTGGCACTGTCGCGCCGCAGGATCAGCCCGGCCTCGACAAGGCTCGCGAGATGCCGGCGCAAGGTGGCCGGCGACATGCCGCGGGCGCGCAGGGACAGTTCGGCATTGGACGGGAAGACGATGATCGGCGCGCGACCGTCGAGATGACGATCCTGATGGAAGCTCGCCAGCGCCTCGAGCACCGCGATCGCCCGGTCCGACAGGCCCCAGACGGCGCGCGCTTCGCTGAGCGCACGAATGATCCGGTACTTCTCGGCCTGGCCGGTCGCATTGCCGCCCTCGCCGGCGCAGAGACGCGCCTGTCGCTGCTCGAGGTCGGCCCGAAGCGCAAAATTGCGCGCAGTCAGGCGTGCGCCGCCAAAGGGCGTCGTTGCAAATCTCTCCATCTCTCCATCTCCGCTGGGAGGCAAGCCTCCCCCGGCACGGCACACATCGTCCTTCGCCGAAAGCCTTGTTTCCAAAGCCTTCGGGCGTCGATGGCCTCGAGATCAGAGGGCTTTGCCGCAGCACCGGGATGTCCCGGTCATAGCTCCGCCGATCGGCATTTATGCCGCTGACTCTTGACTTTGCTGGTCGGAAGTGATTCTCTTGAACTGCTTAGATTGAAGAGGGCTTCCATGACGGTGACGTTTTGGGGGCCTTTTTTCTTGCTCTCTTGGTCGTCCTTTTCTGGTTCAGATCCGATCGGCTCCCGGCTCTCCGGTCGCCTTCACCGCCCCCGCCTTAAAACCGGCAAGGGCGAAACAGGGAATGCGCGTCGGGCTCAGCTGTCGCCGGCCTCCTCCAGCGCAAAGCGTTCATGCGCCTCGACGAGGAGCGCCGTCGCCGCCTCGATGAAGGCCGTCGGCGTGTCCTCGGCAAACTCGATCCGCGTTGCGCCTGCTTCCACCCTTAGTCGGGCAAAGACCCGGCCGCGCGCATCCGCCAGCGGTCGTGCGCCCTCGCCTGAGGCCGGGTCTGCCGGCTGGCCGGGGACGGCCGCGCTCCGCTTGACCTTCATCGGCTTGCCGATGGCGTCGAGGTGGGAAAAGAGCATCTGGAACCGCCGGTCGCTGTCGGCCGCCCGGAACTTGTCGGAATAGACGACGTCGATGCCCTGCACCTGCCGGGCATCCTTGGAAAGGATCTCGCCGAGCTTCATCCAGCGCTCGCGGCCCACTTTCGGCGCCGGGCCGATGAACCGGACGAAGTTGTTGGGCACGCTCTCGATCACCTGCATCAGGCGCGACAACTCGCTCTTCTGCACCGCCAGCGCTTCGCCGATCATCTTGCGATCGAAGCCGCGTTGGGCGAGGTTCTGGGCAAAGAGGGCCCGCTCGATGAAGGAGAGATTGCGGCGCTCGGCATTTTCCTTGCCCTGGGCCAGAACCAGCTCGTCATCGCTCAGCGCGCGAATGATCGCCTTGACCGGACGGCCGAGACGGGCGGCAGCGCGGATGCGCCGATGACCATAGGCGGTCTGGTAGACGCCCGGCTTCTCCGGATGCGGCCGCAGGAGCACGGGCACCTGCTGGCCGGATTCGCGCACGCTCTCCACCAGGGTTTCGAAATCCGGGTCGGTGACGCCTTCGATCATCAGGCGGTCTTCGACGAAGGACGCCTCGATGCGGGCGGGATCGACGGTGACGACCCGCTCCCCTTCCGACAGCGCCTGGCGCAGCACGCGGGCTTCCTCGGCCTCGCGCGTGATGGCGTTGAGCGACAGCCCCATGGCCTTGACCGCGCCGGACGCACTGCGCGCCGGCGGCACGGGTGAAGCCCCCTCGGGCGTAGCGGCTCCCGATCCGCCCGGTCGCCCCTCGCCGGCAGCCTCGGCCGATTTCCGCTCGGGGGCCATGCCCGCAGACGTGCCGGACGACAGGCCCTTAGACATCCGGCCGTCGGTTGCGGCCGGGCCCGCCTCCCCCTTCGCCGCGTCTCCCGTCTGTGCGTCCCTCTTCTGCGCGTCTGCCTTCTGCGCCTCGGTCATGCGAGACGCATCGGCGGGGCTCAGACCGCCGCCAAACAATGCCTTCAGTTCGCTCTTGCGGTTCGCCGCCATTCGTCCCGTCCTTTCCAAGCCCCGACCCTGCGTCTCGCCCGCCATGGAGGCGCGCCGCAAGGGTCCGATCGCAGTTCCCGCCGCCATCAGCGGTTCCACACCGCATGCACCAGCGCCCCGATCTCGCTGTTGACGGCATTCATCGATTCCACCGCGCGGTCGTAGGTCGCCCGGGTGAAGTTTTCGCGCCCGACCTCGTAGAGCGTCTGTTTCGTCAGGCCCGCATCCGACACCGCGGTGGACTTCACCATCGGCGCCGTCAGCACGCGTTCGCCGAACAGGGACCGCATGAAGCCGACGATCTGGGCTTGCGGCCCGTCGTTCGGCTCGAAGCGGGTGACGAGATAGCGCAGGAAGTCGAAGTTGAGCGTGCCTCCGGCGTCGCGCACCACCGACAGAAGATCCGCCGTCATGAACAGGAACTGGTTCATCGAGGCGATGTCCAGCATCTGCGGATGCACGGTCACGATGACGGAGGTGGAGGCACAGAGCGCCGACAGGGTGAGATAGCCGAGCTGGGGCGGGCAATCGATAACGACAACGTCGTAATCCGCCTCCACCGTGCCGAGCACCGCCTGGATGCGGGCAAAGAACAGGGGGCCGCTGTCGACGCCCCCTTCCCGGCCCGATTGCCGATCCGCCAGCGCCTGCGGCGTCACATGCTCGAACTCCTGCAGCTCGATATTGCCGGGCACGAGATCGAGCCCAGGAAAATAGGTCTGGCGGATGACGTCGGACAAGGGCCGCTGTTCCGCATCATAGCGGATTGCGCCGTAGAGCGTATCGTTGCCGGTCAGGTCCAGCTCGGGCTGGTAGCCGAACAGCGCCGAAAGCGACGCCTGCGGATCGAGGTCGATCGCCAGCACCCGGTGGCCGGTGAGCGCCAGATATTGCGCCAGATGCACGGCGGAGGTCGTCTTTCCCGAACCGCCCTTGAAGTTGGTGACCGAGATGACCTGGAGCCGTTCGCCGGCGTCGGCATCCCGCCGCGGCAGATAGCCGCGCGCCTTGGCGACATGCCCCTTGGCCATGGCCTGGTCCGACAGATGCACGCGCAGCGCATTGATGTCGGCCAGCGAATAGAACCGACGGCCGCCGACCCCCGTCTCGGGCTGCGGCCCCTCCCCGGCGAGCGACAGCTGGCGCAGATAGCCGTCGGACACGCCGATCAGCTTGGCCGCCTCGCCGGAGGAAAACGGCCGCAGCGTCTTTGTCGACGTCGGCGGAAACAGCCGCTCGCGCATCGCCTTCAGCTGCTCCGACAGCGCGCTCGCGTCCGCGGCGATCGTCAGATCCGCCGAGGGCGCCGGCGCCTCGTCTTTCGGGCCGGTGCGTGTCGTGGGGGCCGGTTGGGCCATGGTGTCTCGTTCCTTGCTGTCTGCCGGCTTGCGCAGGAGGCGCGACCGACGGATGATGCGTATCGGGCTCAGGGGTGGACGCGCCGCCGCCCTGCCAGCGATTCTCGACCTTCAGGGTATACGTTGCGCCGCCCTATATACAGAGGAGGCAGTCCGTTACGCCGGCGGCCTTGATATTCGCCATCTGGCGTTAGAAGCTGAGGCCGCATGCGAGTCGCGTCAAGCGATTTCTGCGCCAGCCATTTTTGCAAGCCCCTCCTGTCCACAGCACCGTTCCTTGCCTGTCTGCTTCCTGTGCTGCGAGGGTAAAGCGCCACCGCACGCCGTGGAGAAAAAGCGTCGTCGCGTGTTGATCTGCATGGCATTTCTGGCATTCGCATCCCCGCAAACCGGACGGACTTTTGCGAGAGCGGGAAGTTGACAGCTGTCAACTTTGAACGACATCCCGCATTCCCGGGGACAAAGTTGACAGCTGTCAACTCGCTATCGCCGCGTCACGCCCGCCGCCGCTGACCCCGGCCGGCACCCCATTGCCCCACGGCATAGCCGCGCGCCCGTTTCTGCCGCAGAAGATCCATCATCGCGCAGACAGCTGCCTGCTCGTCCGGGAAGACATCCAACCGCGAGCGACCCACCGCACCGATCCGTCCCCATCGCCGCACAAGCACGACGTCGCCGAACAAGGAAGGCTCCAGCGACAGGGCGTAGAAGCGTGCCATGTTGCGTGCGGGATCGCAGCGCTCGAGATGCAGGTGGTAGCGGGACAGCGTCATGCCCGCATGCTCGCGCGCAGGGAGGCCAAGGTCCAACGAGACTTATGAATCGATCCGCCCTGTTTGATTCACGGTCGTGATCGAACGCGCTGCCCCCGCCCGTCTGGCGCTGCGGGGACGCCCTTGACGCCACGCGGGCTCCATGCAAGGTTGCGCATATTCACCAGGGGGGTCCCGGCAAGGGGCTGAGATACTGCTAGCGCGCGCAGGGACCCGTTGAACCTGATCCAGTTCATACTGGCGGAGGGACGGTGCGATGCAGGCAGACGTTCGGGCGTTCTCGTCCGGCACCGGCTGTGCGCCCCTTCCCCTTGCCGTTCCGGACCGGGTCTCCAACCCTTGGAGCGCCTCGCCATGACCTCTGTCGACCGATCCTGCCTTCCCCACGTTACCACCGGCCCGCTGCCCGCCTCGACAAAGGTGTTCACGCCGGGAACGCTCTACCCGGATCTCCGCGTGCCGATGCGCGCGGTATCGCTGCACGTCGATGCCGACGAGCCGCCCGTCACGCTCTACGATCCCTCCGGGCCCTATACGGATCCCGCCCAGAGCATCTCGATCGCGCGCGGCCTACCGCGTTTGCGCGACGCCTGGGTACGCGCCCGGAACGATGTCGTCGCCTATGACGGCCGGGCCGTGACGGCTGCCGACAACGGCTTTGCCGCCGGCGATCGTCTGACGCCGGCCTTTCCGACGCCCGTTGCTCCCTTGAAGGCATCGGGCAGGCGGGCGGTCACGCAGTTGGCCTATGCGCGTGCCGGCATCATCACGGCGGAGATGGAATACGTCGCCATTCGCGAAAACCTCGGCCGGCAGATGCAGCGGGAAGGGGGAGGCGAGGGTGCAGCCCGAAATAGCACGGGGCGGGATGGCGAAAGTTTCGGCGCCGCCATACCGGACCTTGTCACACCGGAATTCGTGTGCGCGGAAATCGCGGCGGGCCGGGCGATCATTCCCGCCAACATCAATCATGCCGAGCTCGAGCCGATGATCATCGGCCGGAATTTCCTCGTGAAGATCAACGCCAATATCGGCAATTCCGCCGTCACCTCGTCCATGGAGGAAGAGGTGGACAAGATGGTCTGGGCGATCCGCTGGGGCGCCGATACGGTCATGGACCTGTCGACCGGGCGCAATATTCACAACATCCGCGACTGGATCCTCCGCAATGCGCCAGTGCCCATCGGCACCGTGCCGCTCTACCAGGCGCTCGAGAAGGTCAACGGCGTCGCCGAGGACCTAACCTGGGAGGTCTATCGCGACACCTTGATCGAGCAGGCGGAGCAGGGGGTGGATTACGTCACCATCCATGCCGGCGTTCGGCGCGCCTATATTCCGCTGACGGCCAACCGGGTGACGGGCATCGTCTCGCGCGGCGGATCCATCATGGCGAAGTGGTGCCTGCATCATCGCCGCGAGAATTTCCTCTACACGCATTTTGCGGAGATCTGCGAGATCGCCCGGGCATACGACATGTCCTTTTCGCTGGGGGACGGGCTGCGACCGGGCTCGATTGCGGATGCAAACGATGCGGCGCAGTTTGCCGAACTGGAAACGCTCGGGGACCTCACGCGCATCGCCTGGGATCGCGATTGCCAGGTGATGATCGAAGGGCCGGGCCATGTGCCGATGCACAAGATCAAGGCCAATATGGACAAACAGCTCGCGGTGTGTGGCGAGGCGCCGTTCTACACCCTTGGCCCGCTGACGACCGATATCGCGCCCGGCTACGATCACATCACCTCCGGCATCGGCGCGGCAATGATCGGATGGTTCGGCACGGCCATGCTGTGCTACGTCACGCCGAAGGAACATCTCGGCCTGCCCGACCGCAAGGATGTCAAGACCGGCGTGATCACCTACAAGATCGCCGCCCATGCCGCCGATCTCGCCAAGGGGCATCCCGCGGCCCGGCTGCGCGACGATGCCCTGTCGCGGGCCCGCTTCGCATTCCGCTGGGAAGACCAGTTCAACCTCTCCCTCGACCCCGACACGGCGCGCGCCTTTCATGACGAGACCCTGCCGAAGGACGTCCACAAGTCCACCCCGTTCTGTTCGATGTGCGGACCCAAATTCTGTTCCATGCGCATCTCCCACGACATCCGCGCCGAGGCGCTGAGCGTCGGGTCTGCCGTCCCGGCGGCCGGCGGCGGGGAAGAGGGAAGGGGCGAGGGGGCCTGAGCGGATCGGCCCACACGCCGTCGACCGCGACGACGCTTGCCCGACGGTCTCCTCCGGCCGGGCGTGCGAGGCGGTTGGCCCCGGCGCGTCAAATCTGGCGCGTTACCTCTGGTGCGTTACCTGGCCGGCATGGATGGAGACGTCGGGGCGGCTGCGTCAGGTCGTTCGAAGTGCTGGAATATGAGCAGATCCGCATAGATTTTCGGGTTGATTTTTCGATTGCGTCGTGAACAGTATGGAAAAACACGGATCGGTTCACAACGGCGGACGGGTCCCGGCCGCATCACGGAGACACGGCATGAAACCCTCTCTCGTCCTCTCCACCGTCCTGTCGCTTCTCCTACCGCATGCTGCCCATGCAGGAGATTGTGCGGAACGGATCGCCACGATCACGCCGGGCAAGCTGACGGTCGCCGCCTACGACTATCCGCCCTTCACCTTCGCATCGCCGGACGGGACGATCACGGGGATCGACCCGCAGATCGTCACGCGGTTTGCCACCGACCATTGCCTCGACGTCGTCACGCAGGTGATGGATCCGGCCGCGACGATCCAGTCGGTGATCTCCGGCAAAGCGGACGTCGCGATCGGGAGCTGGAACCGCACGGAAAAGCGCCGGCAGGTGCTGGACCAATCCGCGCCGCTCTATATCGACCACATGGGGATCTACTCGAAGGCGGGCGACACGACCATCGCGGCGACCCTCGGCAAGAGGGCAGGGACCGTCACCGGGTTCTTCTGGGTCAGCGACCTGCAAAAGCTGTTCGGTTCGAACCTCAAGCTCTATCCGACCCCGGTGGCCTTGGCACAGGATCTCGCCGCCGACCGTCTGGACGTCGGGTTCCTCGGCTACAACGCCGGAAGCTACAATCAGAAGGCTCAAGGGGCGTATCCCGGCATCGCCATCAGGATCGCGGAACCCGATGATCGCATCCAGGCGACCGTCCTGCCGCCACAGACCACCGTGCTCTACACCAAGGGCAACACTTCGCTCGGGACGGCCCTCGATCTCAGCATTGCACACCAGCACGCCGACGGTTCGATGGCAAAGGCCGTCCAGGACGTCGGTTTCGATCCCGCCCTCCTCGACGTCGGTGCGCCACGATTTGTGAAATAGAGAATGCCCGGGCCGGATGCGTGGAGCAGCAAGGTCCAGGGCGCCGGCTCGACGTCGGGATCCGACACCGTGACGCGCCTGCATGGACGCTTGCCTGATTCCGGCCGGAGTCGCCGGCTGGAGCTGTCGTCGTTGCCCGCTGAAAGGAGACTTCCACCAAAATCCGGTGCCTGCTGATGGCTTTCGCGTGTCTCATGTTCGGCGCTTCGCACGTCGATGCCGCGACCGCGACCTGCGGCGAGAGCATCGACACCAAATGCGGAATCGAACTGCCAAACGGCATGTCGCTTTCCTATCTCGATATCGGGCCGAAGGGCGGGCGGACCATCGTCTTGCTGCACGGCCTGACCGACTCGGTGCTCACCTGGTTGCCGACGATAGAGGCCCTGCGGGCGCTGGATCCCACCCTGCGGATCGTCGCTCTCGACCAGCGCGGCCATGGCGGAAGCGGGATGCCCGCGGGCAAGGACTGCCCGAACGCACCAAAGACATGCTTTGCCATCAAGCAGTTCGCGCAGGACGCCATCGACCTGATGGATGCGCTCGGAATTTCCAAGGCGGCCGTGGTCGGTCCCTCCATGGGATCGTTCATAACCCAGCAGATTGCCCTGGACTTCCCGGACCGCATCGATGCCGCCACTCTCGTCTCGACCGGCGGCAGCTTGAAAGGAAACACGATGCTGGCCTCACGGCAGGGACAGCCGACAAGACGTCATACCACATCGTGCAGAGCGGCTTGGCCTGGACGATCGCTGCTATCGCGAAGAACTGACAGCACGCCGCGGAGGACGCTCCGCCGCGACGTGTCGAAACACTCGTCGGCGGGCTGTCGCCGGGCGAAGGGGCGCACACTGCGGAGGCCGTGACCTCTGCCATCATGCAAGCGGTCTCAGGCGGTCTCCTTGCCCGCGATCAGGACGTCGGACATGCCGGGTCGTCCAGGGAATCGTCCAGGGTTATGCGGGGCTCCGTTCCGAAGACGCGTCCGGCGCATTGCAGCGCCGGTCGTTCGAGGGGAGGGGAGGGAAGGGGAGGGGACAGGCATGCGGACAGGCTTCAAAGAGGCGCTGCCGATGATTTCGCCACCCGCCGATCGGCATGTCTCCTGTCCACGGCAAGCCCGTCCGCAGGCTCACCTGTGGCAGGCTGGCCTACTGCAGGCTGGCACTTGCAGGCGCGATCCGTCGGCTCCGGATCGGCGAGGGTCCGTGCGCCCCTCGGCGGCAGGTCAAACGACATCTCATACCCCAAGTCCGCCATGCGACCTTTTGGCAGCGTCCATCGCACGGCAAGCTGGCATTGCACGGCGAGCGGGCATCGCGTGGCGACATTGCCATCGCGTGAGACCGCATCGACAAAGCGCGCCACGCCGTCCGTGTCGGGGATCGGCGTCTGCGGATCGGCCTTTGGCTCACATGTTCGGGTAGACCGGCCCCTCGCCGCCCTGGGGCGGAACCCAGGTGATGTTGCCGTTGGGGTCCTTGATGTCGCAGGTCTTGCAGTGCACGCAGTTCTGCGCGTTGATCACGAACACCGCCTCGCCGTCCTTTTCCACCCATTCATAA
>NZ_LMPE01000014.1:0-265 GCF_001424325.1 Rhizobium sp. Leaf341 | reverse complement strand
GTCCTCCTCGTGGTTGGTGTTGGAAAGGAACACCGAGGACAGGCGGTCGAAGGTCAGGACGCCGTCGGGCTTGGGATAGGCGATCGGCTTGTGGCGCGCCGCCGGCTCGAGGCTCTGCGCATCGGTCTTGCCGTGCTTCAGCGTGCCGAAGACCGAAAAGCCGAGAAGCTGGTTGGTCCACATGTCGAGGCCGCCGAGCGCCACGCCCGCCACCGTGCCGAGCTTCGACCAGAGCGGCTTGACGTTGCGCACCCGCCGCAGATCC
>NZ_LMPE01000013.1:50933-51135 GCF_001424325.1 Rhizobium sp. Leaf341 | reverse complement strand
GGATCTGCGGCGGGTGCGCAACGTCAAGCCGCTCTGGTCGAAGCTCGGCACGGTGGCGGGCGTTGCGCTCGGCGGCCTCGACATGTGGACCAACCAGCTTCTCGGCTTCTCGGTCTTCGGCACGCTGAAGCACGGCAAGACCGATGCGCAGAGCCTCGAGCCGGCGGCGCGCCACAGGCCGATCGCCTATCCCAAGCCCGAT
>NZ_LMPE01000013.1:33746-50890 GCF_001424325.1 Rhizobium sp. Leaf341 | reverse complement strand
GCAGAAGCGCTCCGAGCACGACGTCTATGCCGGTCCCTCGACGCGCTACTGTCCGGCCGGCGTCTATGAATGGGTGGAAAAGGACGGCGAGGCGGCGTTCGTGATCAACGCGCAGAACTGCGTGCACTGCAAGACCTGCGACATCAAGGACCCCAACGGCAACATCACCTGGGTTCCGCCCCAAGGCGGCGAAGGGCCGGTCTACCCGAATATGTAGGGGAAAACGCGGTCCGGACTGTCCGTGTCCGATAACGGGCGTCTGGAGACGGGGTCTCGACCACGCCGAAAACCCTCCGCTCTCCGTCCACGTCCTGTCAGGTCGGCCTGAAGGACGGTGGTGCGGAGAGGGAGGGTTTTTCGTTGGTGGGGTCGATCAATGCACGGTCATCCATTCGCGGGCCGAGCGGAGGGCGATGGCGAGATCTGCCTTCGACATGGTGGCGGCAAGCTCGGCGCGCAGCTCGGCGGCCCGCTCGGAGCCCTTGATGGCGGCGATGTTCAGCCATTTGTGCGCGGCGATCACGTCGACGTCGCAGCCGCGGCCGGTGGCGTACATCAGGCCCATGTTGCAGAAGGCTTCCGCGCGGTTTTCGCCGCCGATCGTGGCATAGGTAAAATTCTGAAGGTCGAAGCGTGCCATTGTCGTTGTCCCTGTTGCGTTGACGTTTCTTCGTGCAGTCCCTGTTTCGACCCCTGGAAGCCCGGCCCTCTGCGGGGCTCTTGATCTTCCGGAGGCTGTCGGCGGAGTGTTTCGTCTCCGCTCGTCTTATGGGTTGGAGTATGCCGCACGGCCTTCAATGGGCGCTTAAAATGCATGATTAATTCGCAGCAAACGAAGTTCAAACGATTGGTAAACTTGGGTTTTTGTTAAACATCCAGCGCCCTGCAATACGGGGCTTTTGCCGCAAATTTTACGCATCTTTTACACGTCGATTTCAACGCTTCGTTCACCACGAAACAGATGGCGCCTTTGCGGGCAGGAAGACGAACAGCACGTCCGAACTTTTCCGGGTGGCCTTTTGACATTCCCTTTACGTTCACGTAACTTTGAGGCGGGCGCTCGGGAGCGTCGTTTGGAGGGAGAGTTCATGAAGATCCTATCGAGACTGTCTGCCGCGGCACTCGGCGCCGCCCTCTTTGCCCTGCCGGCCTTTGCGGCCGAGCCGATCGTCGGCAACTGGAAGACGGCCAATGGCGAGACCGCCGCCATCGAAAGCTGCGGCGGCAGCTTCTGCATCACGGTGAAGACGGGCAAGCATGCGGGGAAAAAGATCGGCACGTTGTCCGGATCGGGCGAAAGCTACACCGGCGAGGTGACGGACCCGAACAACGACAAGACCTATAGCGGCTCTGCTGCCGTGACCGGAAGCCAGCTGAAGCTGAAGGGCTGCGTGTTGAAGGTGCTCTGCAAGAGCCAGACCTGGAGCCGGCTCTAATGCATGTCGCCCGAAACTGTGCAGCGGGTTCGGGAAGCGACATGCATCACAACGAGACCTTGAAACGCGGTGCGTGAACCCTTTTTCAGGCATGGCGCTTTCGGTGTCCGCTGCCTCGAGGCGGGTCATCCGTCGCCCTTTGGGTGTCCAGAACGTCGTCGGTTCCACCAAGCCAGGCAAAACAAGCCACGCAGAACGGGGCAGGCAGAACGGGGCAGGGGTAAGGGGAAGGGATGACGGAGAGGTGCAGGACGGCGGAGCCCCTTCGTAAAGGGCTCCGCCATTTCCGGGCGATTTACTGCGCGCGCTGGCCGAAGAGAATCTTCTGCGCATCCTTGTCTTCCGAAAGATGCTTCTGCCGCTCGCGTTCCTCACGCCCGACATCGAAGCCGGCAATGACGGCCGGGCGGGCGGAAAGCGTTTCGAACCAGCGCTTGAGATGCGGGAAGTCGTTCAGATCCTGTCCGCCGCTTTCATACTGGCGCACCCAGCCGAGGCAGGCCATGTCGGCGATCGAATACTCCCCGGCCAGAAACGCCCGATCGGCGAGACGCCGGTTCATGACGCCGTAGAGGCGGTTGACCTCGTTGGTGTAGCGGTCAATGCCGTAGGCGATCTTTTCGGGCGCGTAATGCCGGAAATGATTGGCCTGCCCGGCCATCGGCCCAAGTCCGCCCATCTGCCAGAACAGCCACTGATCGACGTCGACGCGTGCCCGCTCGTCGCTCGGGTAGAAGCGCCCGGTCTTGCGGCCGAGATATTGCAGGATGGCACCGGACTCGAACACCGAGATCGGCGCGCCGCCCGGACCGTCGGGATCGACGATGGCCGGCATGCGGTTGTTGGGGGCGATCTTCAGGAAATCGGGCGCAAACTGCTCGCCCTTGGAAATGTTCACATATTTGACCGCGTAGGGAAGGCCGAGCTCTTCCAGCATGATCGTGATCTTCCAGCCGTTGGGGGTCGGCCAGTAATAGAGGTCTATCGGTGCGGACATGGGTGTCTCCGGTTTCTCGAACGCATGGGTTCGCGTGAACCTAGCGCAGAAACCGCAGAACGAGAACCGTTCCGACCGAGACCTGCCCACTCATTGCCGACGCGGGGCCGACGCGGGGCCGACGCGGGCGCCTGTCCCGGGCCGGCCATCAGGCTGCGCCCGGCCGTCCGGCGAGGGGCCGAAAACGAGACTCCGTGCAATGCAGCATTCAACCTGAACGGCACATGAACCGACCTCTCAGCTAGAATTCAGGCGGCGTGTGCGAAAAGACGATCATCGAACCCACACCCACCCCAATCGCCTCGAACGGATCGACTGTCATGGATATTCTTGCTCGCCGCCTCACGATCATCAGCGCTCTCATGGTCGTCTTCGCCATGAGCCTGGCAGCCGCCGTCAGCGCCGATACCGAGCGCCGCCGCCAGCACGATTACACCACGACGCTGGCCGACTGCACCGCCCATACCGCGCAGTTCTGCCAGGCAAAGCTCTGACATCGGGCACACCGGTCATCGACCGGACGGGCGGTGCCAAGACACCACCCGTCCTCGCCCATCCCGCATTCCAACCTGACGAAACCGGGCGAGTTCCCGGCCCGTCGATGTTTTCCCGTCCCCAGATGCGGTTTTCCGGGAACGGCGTCCTCGACGACAAATCCGCTTGTGCCGATGCCTCAGGTGCGAGCATCATTGCGAGATGATCGCACGCCCTCTCTCCACCCTTGTCCTCTATGCCTGCGCAGCCCTGTTCGAGATCGCAGGCTGTTTCAGCCTGTGGGCCTGGCTTCGGCTCGATCGGTCCGTGCTCTGGCTCCTTCCCGGCATCGCCAGTCTGATCGCCTTCGCCTGGCTCCTGACCCTCAGCCCGCAGCCGGCGGCCGGTCGGAGCTTTGCCGCCTATGGCGGCATCTACATTGCGGCTTCGGTCCTCTGGATGTGGCTTGCGGAAGGCGTGCGGCCGGATCGGTTCGATCTGGCCGGCGTGCTGTTGGCCCTGGCCGGCACGCTCGTCATTCTCGCGCCGGCCCGAAGCTGAAGACAGGCCGCTGAGAGCGTCAGGAAGCGCGGACGCAGGAATTGCAGCGTCGCGGCGCCACTTGTCGTTTGCTTGTCTTTGGCGGCATCCTATAATGCCGCATGAGCGCACGAATCTCCTCCGTCCCCGTCCTTCCCGTTGCCATGCCCGAGGCCTTCGAGCCGCAGACGTTCGACGATCCCGTCAAGGCTGTCGATGCGCTGACGGCGCTCTATGATCGCAACACGGCGTTCCTGGTGGATGGGTTCACGGCGCTTGGCAAAGGCGTGGCCGTCAGCCGTTTCCGCGCCTGCTACCCGCAGGTCAGCATGGAAACCTCCAGTTTCGGCCATGTCGATTCGCGGCTGTCCTACGGCCATGTCACCGCGCCCGGCGTCTACACGACCACGGTCACGCGCCCAAAGCTCTTCCGTCACTATCTGAAGGAACAGCTGGGTCTCCTCATTCGCAACCACGGCACCGGGGTCACGGTATCGGAATCCCTGACACCGATCCCGCTGCACTTCGCCTTCGGCGAGGGCGCGCATGTCGAGGCATCGCTTGCCGAAAACATCGATGTGCCGCTGCGGGACCTGTTCGACACGCCGGATCTTTCGACCACCGACGACGAAATTGCCAACGGCGCCTATGAGCCCGGACCCGGCGAACCCTTTCCGCTTGCGCCATTCACCGCGCAACGGATCGACTATTCGCTGGCGCGCCTCAGCCACTACACGGCCACCAGCGCAGCCCATTTCCAGAATTTCGTGCTCTTCACCAACTACCAGTTCTATATCGACGAGTTCTGCGCCTGGGCCCGCAAGCAGATGGCCGAGGGCGGCAATGGCTACACGGCTTTCGTGGAGCCGGGCAATATCGTGACACAGGCCGGCGCCGACGCGCCGGACAGCGACCTTACGCTCGCGCGCCTGCCGCAGATGCCGGCCTACCACCTGAAGAAGAAGGGGCATGGCGGCATCACCGTCGTCAATATCGGCGTCGGCCCGTCCAATGCGAAGACGATCACCGACCACATCGCCGTCCTGCGCCCGCATGCCTGGCTGATGCTCGGTCACTGCGCCGGCCTGCGCAACAGCCAGGCGCTCGGGGATTACGTTCTGGCGCACGCCTATGTGCGGGAGGACCACGTGCTGGACGACGACCTGCCGGTCTGGGTTCCGATCCCCGCGCTCGCCGAAGTGCAGATGGCGCTGCAGGAAGCGGTGGCCGAAACCACCGGCTACGAGGGCTACGACCTCAAGCGCATCATGCGGACGGGCACGGTCGCGACCATCGACAACCGCAACTGGGAACTGCGCGACCAGCGCGGTCCGGTCAAGCGTCTCTCGCAGTCGCGCGCCATCGCGCTCGACATGGAGTCCGCCACGATCGCGGCGAACGGTTTCCGTTTCCGCGTGCCCTATGGAACATTGCTGTGCGTGTCCGACAAGCCGCTGCATGGCGAGCTGAAGCTGCCGGGCATGGCCACCGCCTTCTACAAGAACCAGGTCAGCCAGCACCTGCAGATCGGCATCCGCGCCCTGGAAAAGCTTGCCGCAATGCCGCCCGAAAAGCTGCATTCCCGCAAGCTTCGCAGCTTCTTCGAGACGGCGTTCCAGTAAATCTCGACGGATCGTCGCCGGCGGAGCTTGCCCTCGATCAGGCCGTCGCGTCCGGCGGCGGCGTGACGGCTGCCGCCTGCGGCTCGACAGGTCGTCCCACGAGCAGTTTCAGCTCGCCCGCATGGATCCGGATGTCAACATCGCCGCGAAGCGGCAGGAGTTCGCCGTCGATCACGCAGTTGATCTTGTGCCTGCGGGCGTGCGGGAAATAGAGCTCGACCTGTTTGACGCTCATCTCGGTGATGAGCGTGCTCTCGCGAAACTTGCCCCTGAGAATATCGAACACGAGCCGGCCGACGCCCGGCGGGGTGAGGGGCGGCGCCGTGTAGAAGCCGAGATGGCCGCCCGTCAGGTCGTCCGCATACATCAGTGCGTTGGCGCCGAAGTGGTTGTTGGACACCGACAGGGCGGAAACCTTTCGGCGCTCGGTGACGCCATCCGCCCGAAACTCGATGCGGAACTGCGGCGGGTTGAACACCACGCCGATGGCGGCACGCGTGCTGGCCGAAATCTTGCCGAGGCGGGAGGCGAAGCTGTAGGACTCGCGGTAGCGGACCATGCGCGCATGCAGACCCATGGAAAACTGGTGCACGAAGGCCCGGCCGTTGGCGCTGCCGATGTCGCCGTCGATCACCTCGCCGGTCGCGAGCACGTCGAGAACCTTCCAGATGTCGAGGGGCAGCTTCAGCGAGCGCGCAAAGAGGTTCATGGTCCCGGCCGGCACGACGCCGAGCGGCAGCCCGCTTTTCCAGGCGACACCGGCGGCGGCCGAGATCGTGCCATCGCCACCGCCGGCGATCATCGCATCGAGATCGTCCCGGTTGGCGGCTTTCTTGAGTTCCGCTTCCATGTCGTCGCCCGACACCACGGCAATCTCGATGTCGTGTCCGGCCGAGCGGAAGGCCGAATCCATGGCCTGGGAATAGGCCTTCATGTCGGTGGTGCGAAAGGTGCCGCCGTCGCTGTTCAGTATCGCTTTGAGCTTCATGCGGATCCCGGCTGTGTCTGAGCTACGGCATGGGCAGACCGGGCATGCCCCGGTCGGTCCCTGCCGCCGGATCGTATATGCGGCGTTCGTCACGGGCTTCAAGATGACCGCCGTGCGGCACGCGCAGCTTATTTCGTCTTCGCGCAGACAGGCGAAGGTTTTCCCTGGGCCCACTTGGCCCTTCTTCTCGTCAGACGACGTGCGGTCGCCTCACGCCGCCGCCTGGAGAACCACCACCTGGTCGCCCGCCTTCACGCGATCATAGAGATCGATGACATCGTGATTGAGCATGCGGACGCAGCCGCTCGACATCGCCTGCCCGATCGATCGGGGCTGGTTCGTTCCGTGAATGCGGAAGCGCGTGTCGTTGCCGCCGCGGTAGAGGTAGATGGCGCGGGCGCCGAGCGGATTGTTCGGGCCGCCCGGCAGGCCACCGGCATACTTAAGATTTCGCTCGGGATCGCGACGGATCATGTTGGGCGTCGGCGTCCAGGTGGGCCATTCCGCCTTGCGGCCGATATAGGCATTGCCGGAGAGCGCATAGCCTTCTCGCCCGACGCCGATGCCGTAGCGCATGGCCCGACCCCCGCCAAGCACGCAATAGAGCCGCCGCGCCGGGGTATCGACGACGATGGTCCCGGCGGCGTAGCCGGTTGTGTAGGCCACGTCCTGCCGACGCAGATCCGGCTCGATCTGGTCCAGGGGCACTGCGGGCAGGGGAAACCGCTCGTCCGGCAAGGCCGCATAATTCAGCCGGGCAATCGAGCCGGTGTCGGCACAACCGGCAAGAAGAGCGGAAAAGCCGAGCAGCAGGCCGCGGCGGGAGATGGACATGGACGAGCCCCGATCAGGTGATTCTGGTCCCTCCAACGTGCTGGAAACATGGTTAACGCCTGGTAAATATCCTGCATTGGCGCGGTCAGCCGCAGCGTCGTGCCGGTCCATCTGGCCGTACTGCGCATCCGTAACGCCCTGTCATGGTTTGTGACATCCCGGTCACAGGCGGGTCGGATCGTTTCGCCGCGTCGCGCGTTATAACGGGCCAAACGCATTTCCGCCCTATCTCGGGTCGATGTCCGTATCTCGTTCTGACAGGAGAAAATCATGAACAAATCCCTCGCCAGCATCGTCTGCGCTGCAGCCATGGCATCCGGCACCCTCCCGATCATGGCCGCCGACCTCGCCCCCGCACAGTCCTATTCCGACTCCGGCGCCCGCAACGGCGTGAAGATCGGCTATCTCGATTGCACCATTGCCGGGGGTGCCGGCTATGTTCTCGGCTCGTCGAAGGAGGTCAATTGCGCCTTCAAGTCGACCATCGACGGCGAACCCGTGGACGATTACTCCGGCGCCATGCGCAAGCTCGGCATCGACCTCGGCTTCACCACCGAAGGCCGCCTGATCTGGGCCGTCCTCGCACCGACCGCCGGCTATCACCACGGCTCGCTGGCCGGTCTCTACCAGGGGGCGTCCGCGGAAGCCACGGTCGGTCTCGGCGTCGGCGCCAATGTTCTGACCGGCGGCACGTCGGGTTCGATCCACCTGCAGCTCCTGAGCCTTCAGGGTCAGGTCGGCCTGAACATCGCCGCAACGGGCACGTCGATGACGTTGACCTCGGTTAACTGATCGCCTGAGAAACGGTAAACGAAAAAAGCGCGTGGCCTAGGCCACGCGCTTTTTTCATGCCTTGAGGTCGGGCGACGGCGAGGCGTCGACCGACGCCTTACGCGCGGCGGAGCCGGTCGAGAACGCGGGGAAGCGCCTGTGCGAGCGCATTCATTTCGGCCTCCGGACCCGCACTGACACGGATGCAACGATTGAGCGGCGCGGCGCCCGGCATGCGGATGAAGACGCCGGCCTCATCCATCAATCCATCCACGATGGCCCGCGCAAAGGCCGCATCGCGGCCGCAGTCGATCGCGACGAAGTTCGTCGCCGAGGGCAGCGCCTTCAGGCCGGCCGTCTCGGCAATGCGGGCGATGGTCGCGCGCGCGGCGGCGATCCGTTCAATCACGGTCTGCAGATAGGCCTGATCCCTGAGGGCGGCCTGCGCCGCTGCCGTCCCGATGCGGTTCATCCCGAAATGATTGCGGATCTTGTCGAAGGCGGCGGCCGTGCCCGGCGTGGAGATGGCATAGCCGACGCGCGCGCCGGCAAGGCCATAGGCTTTCGAGAACGTCCGCGTCCGGATGATGTTCGGCCGGTCGATAAGGGCCGAGAGCGCAGGCAGCGTGCCGTCCGGTGCCGTCTCGCCATAGGCTTCGTCGAGCACGAGCAACGTCGTTTCCGGCAGCGCGCGCGCGAAATCCAGCACGCTGTCGGCATCCCACCAGCTGCCCATCGGATTGTCGGGATTGGCGAGGTAGACGAGCGGCGCATCCTCGCGGCGCACGGCCTCGAGCAAGCCTGCGAGGTTTTCCCGATCGTCGCCATCATAGGGCACGGTCACCAGTCGCCCGCCATGGCCGGCGACATGGAAGTTGAAGGTGGGGTAGCCGCCGAGCGAGGTAACCACGGGCATGCCGGGCTCGATCACCAGGCGCACGATCTGGCCGAGGAGCCCGTCGATGCCTTCGCCGATGGCCAGATGGTCGGCGCCCACGCCGAGATGCCGGGCGAGCGCCTGCTTCAGGTCGAAATTTTCCGGATCATTGTATTTCCAGACGTCCGAAAGTGCGGCTGTCATGGCGGCCACTGCGACCGGGGAGGGGCCAAAGCCGCTTTCGTTCGCCCCGATTCGTGCCGTCAGCCGGGCATGGCGCTGCCGCTCGATGGCTTCCGGCCCGACGAAGGGCACGGTTGCGGGAAGGGAGCGGGCAAGCGGCGTGAAGCGGGCAAAAGCTGACATGTCGGGGTCCGATGGTGACGACGGTTCGCCACCCTAGCGTCTGCCGGGGAAAGCAGGCAACCGCTTTCCCCGATGCACCGACGAAGCGCAAAGGAATACAAGGCCATCGACGCGGCGCCGACGTGCCGCCGCACGCGCCTCAGACCGAGGCGTCGCCGAGCCAGCGAACGGCCATCAGGCCGCAGGCAGCGCCAAGGGCAGTGAGGAAGGTGCCCCAGATCATGTCCACCATGCTGAGGAGGGCCGGCCAGTTCCGCAGGGTGGAAAGGTTGGTGATATCGTAGGTGCCGTACGCGGCGAGCCCGAGCACCGCGCCATAGCCGATCGCCGTCAGCAGCGAACCTGCCCGGAGCCCCGGAAGGACGGCGAGGATGACGATGGCGGCGGCGAAGAACAGGTAGAACACCGCCGCGACGGCGAGGTTCGGCTGCGGCGACATGAGGTCGCCCAGCTGGTCGCGATAAAAGGTCCGCGCCACTACGCCCAGCCAAACGGCGTCGACGACGAGGAAGGAGAGGAGGGTACCGGCATAGGCAATCAGATAGGTCTTCATCGTCGCGCTCCTGTTTGACACGTCTACGGAGGCGAACCGCAACCGGATTACCGCGCGTCGTGTCGGGAAGAGCGCTTAACGCGTGGCAATGCCGTTGTGGGCGAAATCCATGCGGATCAACTGGCGGATGAACTCCGGCGTCAACTGCATGTTGAAGCGGACGCCGAGCTCCGAGCCGATCCGGTGCACCACCGTGCTGCCGATCTCTTCGGGAAAGCCGATGATTTCCACGAAGAAATGCTGCGGCAAGGAGACGGCCGGATTGAAATCGATCATGGCGCCACCGATCGAGATATGCCGCAGGAGCCCGTTATATTTCGTCTTGGGCTTCAGATGCTGGCCGACCACGAGAATGCGGCAGGGACGCTCGACGAAAAAGTGCTTGTAGGTTGCACTTGTCTGCCCCGGACGGGCCTCCGCCCTGTGCATGATCATGGACATGGGATTGCTCCGGTAAAGGGTCGCTCGGTCGTTCCCGATCTCTAGGCTTTCAGCCTTGTTTCAACCTTGTCACCCCCGGACGTCAAGCGGGGACGTCAGGCCGGCATGAAGCGGGCGCATCAATCCGCCCCGATCGTCCTGTCCGCCGACGCAACCCGGCATCCGCGCCGCCGTTTTGGAAGATCGTCGCGGCAAAGACCAAATAGCCCTTGATCCCCACGTGGATTGATCCTATCAGGGGCCTCGACGGAGAGGTGGCCGAGTGGTCGAAGGCGCTCCCCTGCTAAGGGAGTATACCCGGAAGGGTATCGTGGGTTCGAATCCCATCTTCTCCGCCATTTTTCTCCCTGATTCATACGTTTTCCTCTTTGAATGTCTCCGTTTGGGCGTTTGCATCCCGGCCTCATATTCTGATTGCCTCCGACAGAGGTGGGGAAGGACGCTGGAGGCTGCGGTCAGACGTGCGTCCGTCTGTTCCGGGGTGCCGATGACCAATGTTGCGACGAAGAGCGCCGCTTTGCCCCGTCACGTCCCGTTGATGTGGGCGACGAGCCCGCAACCATGTGCCGGAACTCCATGATGAGCGCTAGCCGTTTCCTTCGCAATGCCAGCGCGACCTTGCGAATCAACATCGGCCATACGCCGCTTGGAAGGGCAGCTACGGCCGCCGTCGTGCAGACGGCAATCGATGACGGGCTGGCGAAGTCCTACGGCTATTTCGGCCTGGGCGCGGTCGAGGACGGGGTCACGTCCTCTCAGTTCTCCCGGCTTCTCGATGCCCTGCAGTCCGGTTTCGTGGTCGACCTCGAGGGGCTGACGTTCAACTTCGACGGCGACCTCCGGCCATCGACCGGCTCGTTCAAGGGCCTCATGAACGGCAGGCTGAAGCTGGGCACACCCGGCGCGGTTCACAGAGCGCTTTTCCTGCGCGACCAAGCCGGCTTCGTCCTGCGCAAGATCGAGGTCATCGGGACCGGTGTCTATACGTCGGGCGATATTGAAAACCACGGCCTGATCTGGATCGACGGTTCGTCGGATTTCGATGTTGTGGAGGCAAAGGCGTCGAAGGGTGGGCCGGGGAACGGTATCGCTGTCCTGAGTTGTGACGCATTTTCGATCCGCTCGCCGCAGGTGCGTGATCTGAACTACGATCTGCCGGTCGCAACGGATGATGTCATCAACGGCATTCGCGTGAACAATTGCAAGCAGTTTAGCGTGACCGACCCGCGCGTGATGGATTTTACCGGGAAGATTGCCGGGTCAGCGAGCAAGCGTTTTACGCGTGGTCTGGCGCTGGCTGGAAACTCCCGGTTTACCGTCATCGGCGGTATGAACAGGAACGTGGATCAGGGCATCGACCTGACAGGGAGCGTCGGGAACCGACATTTCGTCATTGGGAATCATGTTTCCTACCAGAACGATACTTGGGGGTTCAAATGCGCGAACACCGCGCAAGAGGGGTCGATCCTGGGGTGTACATCGATATTGGCCGGTGGAGCCGGATTTGTGATTTCACCGGCAAGCGAGCCTTCCATCGCCGCAGCCAACGAGACCCAGAACCTGCGCATTTCTGATTGCCGGGCGATCAATCCTGGCGGGTCGCCGGCCTTCGGCAACTGGGCCGGTCTTGCCATCATTGCAGGACACAACAAGCCTGACTATCCACAAGGCATTCGGGTCGATCACTTCACCGCCATCGACGATCGTGGTGCCGGGGCATTGATGCGCTACGGAGCCGTCAACGAAATCCCGCACCCGGGCGTCGTCGGCTTCCGCCGAAACACGATCTCCGGTCTAGAGAGCCAGGGGCACACCATCGCTCCGCAGCAGGGGTTTCACGAGCTCTCCGTGCGTGCCATCGGCGAAGACGTCGCGTCCATCGCCGACAGCACGTGGACGTCTGTCGACTACAGTGCTCCGGACATCGAAGACAGCTCCGCCATGCACAACCCGGCGTCGAACGCGGATACGGTCTTCATCTGGGAAGACGGGGTCTATTCCATCGCAGGGAACGTCGTCTTCGCTCCTGACCCGAAGGGCATGCGGGGAGCGCGTCTTCAAGCCTCAGGCGAGGTTATGGCCGGATCGACCGAGCTCATCGCCGCGATTGCAACCGCAGGCACGGAAACCTCCGTGCAGACGAGCGCCACAATTCGTCTTTCGGCGGGCCGGTACATCAAGCTCGAGTGCTTCCAAAACCGGGGATCGGCTTTGAACATCCATCGTGCCGCGTCGAGGCTTGCGGTACGAAAAATCGCGGACTGAATGCCGTCGGACGTTGACGACGGCGTGACCGTGCCCCCGACGACGCCCCCTGCTGCCTATCCAAGCCTTTTTCCGGCGTCTCCATCTCTCATCTGACGGAAAGTTTATCGGGGGAGCGATGGCTTCGGCGGGCGGCATCCCCATCTCCACGGGAGTTCGACAGCCTTTTCGTCCCTGGTGGCGGGGGCAGCAAGCCACGAAGGAGACTTTCATGAGCACCGCGCTCGGGCCCTATGTGCAGATGGTCAAGCTCGCCCAGCATATGGCGTCGGCCTATCAGGCGGACGGGAACCTCGATCTGGAGCCGCTGGTGTCGCATTATGTCGAGGAGGTCGAGGTCAATGTGCGTTCGGACGCCTTCGATCATCAGGGGTTCATCGACAGGATCCGCGACGCGTTGTCGGTCGAATCGCTGCAGGCGGGCGATTGCCGGCGCGGCACCTATCTGCGGGCGGTCGTTCGCGAGCTCGATGCCTGCGCGGCCGCGTCCGACGGGCCGTTCCGATAAGGATGGGCCCGGTCTCGGCCGAAGGGTGCGCACGCGTGGCGCGGGAAGCAGGCGCTCAAACCGCTTGAAGGACGGATCGTGCGGGGCGCGACATCGCGGATCACGCCCCGGGGCCGGGCGGAGAAGCACGCGCCGCGGACGCCCCCCGCAATTTCCCCGGTGTCGTGAGCTTTCCCAGCGACGGGCGGCATATGAGGTGCTAACGTCGGCTAATGGTTCTCTTCTCGGTTCACCACAAGACGTCCTATCGTTACAAGCGGCCGGTGGGCTTTGGCGAACACCGGCTGATGTTCCGCCCGCGCGACAGTTTCGACCAGAGGCTGCTCGAGGCCTCGCTGCATGTCTCGCCCGAACCGAGCTATGTCCGCTGGATCCACGATGTGTTCGGCAATTGCGTGGCGCTGGTGGGTTTTGAAAAGCCGGCGCGCGAACTGACCTTCGAGACGCTGATCCGGCTGGAACACACGCCGCATGTGCCGATCGATTTCGAGATCGACGAGGAGGCACGCACCTATCCGTTCGCCTATGATCCCGAAGAGGCATTCGATCTCGAGCAGACGATGAAGCGGCATTGTCCGGATCCGGAGGATCAGGTGGGCAAATGGGCGCGCCAGTTCGTGCGTGTCGGCCGGCCGACGGAAACCGGGCATCTCCTGATGACGCTCTGCTACGCGATCCGCGAAGGCTTCGTCTATGCGCGACGGCAGGAACATGGCACGCAGCAGCCTCTGGAGACCTTGCGCCTGCGCAAGGGGACATGCCGCGATTTCGCGCTTCTGATGATGGAGGCCGCCCGCTCGCTGGGTCTCGCGGCCCGTTTCGTCACGGGCTACATCTATGTGCCGAGCCGCGACGGGCAGGTGACGCTCGGCGGCGGATCGACCCATGCCTGGTGCCAGGTCTATCTGCCGGGGGCAGGGTGGGTGGAGTTCGATCCGACCAACGGGATCGTCGGCAACCGGGACCTGATCCGCGTCGGCGTCGCGCGCACGCCGCGACAGGCAGTGCCGCTGTCAGGAAGCTACGACGGCAAGAAGGGCGATTTCGACAGCATGACCGTGCAGGTCAACGTCATCAGCGAGGCCCTGCACCCGGCCGTGGCGCAGCCCGCAAATGTCAACGCGCATCCCGAAGGTTCGAAACCCGAAGCGCTCGACAGGCCGGAGCCCGCGCAATCATCCGCATCGCACGCTTTCTCCCGCCCCGCATGACCCTCCCGTCACTCCACACCGAAGGATAGAGCATTTGAAGATCAAAGCCGGGTTCCACATCAGCTATGAATGCCAACACGACACCGCCATGCTGCTGGTGCTCAACATTCATCCTTCCAGGCGCGTGGACCTGCTGACGGATCAGGTTCTGCAGTTCGACCGGCCGATCGAGGCCTGGGAATATGTCGATGGCTTCGGCAACAGCTGCAGCCGGATCGTCGCCCCGGCCGGGATCACGACGCTCTCCACCACGTTCGAGATCTATGACAGCGGCCAGCCGGACCTCATCCCGCATGACGCCGTGCAGCACTCCATCAAGGATCTGCCCGACGACGTGCTCGTCTTCCTGCTCGGCAGCCGGTATTGCGACACCGATCGTCTCTCGAACTTCGCATGGCAGACGTTTTCCCACACGCCGCCCGGCTGGCCGCGCGTGGCGGCGATCCTCGACTTCGTCCACAACCACATCCGCTTCGACTATATGAAGGCCGATTCGACGCGATCGGCCTTTGGCGGCTTTACGGAGCAGGTCGGCGTGTGCCGCGATTTCGCGCATCTGGCGATCACGCTCTGCCGGGCGATGAACATTCCCGCGCGCTATTGCACCGGCTATCTCGGGGATATCGGCGTGCCGATCGATGTCAATCCGATGGATTTCAGCGCCTGGTTCGAGGTCTATCTCGGCGGCCACTGGCACACCGCCGACGCCCGGCACAACAAGCCGCGGATCGGCCGCATTCTCATGGCGACCGGCCGCGATGCGACGGACGTCGCCTTGTCCACCGCGTTCGGCCCGGCGACCCTCGTTCGCTTCGACGTGGTGACGGACGAGATCGTGCAGGACGGCAGCCAATAGGCCGCGCGGCGGATAGTTGGGCAGGCCGCGGCCTTCCTATTTCTTTGAAGCGCGTTGCGTGAAAAAGGGTTCACGCAACGCGGTTTGATGCATGTCATCTCCCGAAACCGCTGCACATTTTCGGGCGACACGCATTAGCACGGCGGCCCGGAGGGCGCCTGTTGCGGCATGCGCCTGGCTTTGGCGGCGGCTGCAGAGGTCCTGTTGGCGCGCTCCAGCACCGGCACGCAAAGATCGAGATCGTGCGAGGCGAGGTGCGCATAGCGCATCGTCATCTGCAGCGTCTGGTGACCGAGCCACATCTGGACCCGGCGGATATCGATGCCACCGCGCACGAGCCGCGACGCGCAGGTATGCCGCAGCACATGCGGCACGAGATCGGGATCATCGAGAAAACCGGCGTCCAGCTTGGCAAGCTTCCACACCGTGCGGAACTGCTGCTGATCGATGCCGGAGAACGGCCCGAGACCGCGCGACGTGGCATGACCGACGGCCTTGCGGGCACGCGTGGTCAGGGGAACGGAGCGGCTGCGGCCGGATTTGGTGATCCAGAAGGTGGCCATGGAGCCCTGCAGGTCGTTCCAGCGGAGACCGAGCGCTTCGCCGAGCCGCGCGCCGCTGTCCACCAGGAAGATGCAGAGCCGCCGATAGAGGTCGTTGCGCGCGCCGATCGCGGCAAAGAGGCGCGCCTCCTCGTCATGCTCCAGGAAGCGGACGCGGCCGGCGCGCTCCTTCTGGCGGGTGAAGTCGGGCAGGACGGAGATGTCGCCCATCTTGTGTGCCTTGCGCAGGAGCTTGCTCAGCGCCGACATTTTACGGTTGATCGTGGCATTGCTGTTGCCGCGCTTGCGCAGCGCATTCACCAGGCGGTCGAGCATGTCCTGGGAGAAGCCGCCAAACTCTTTGTCCGCCATCATGTCGTAGAGGTCGTGGATGAAGGCGACGACATTGGCCTTGTGCTTGCCGCCCTCCCACAGCGTGTCGCCATAGCGATCGAGAAGCGTGACCAGGGTATGCGTGGCCGGCGGCTCGAAATCGCGTCCCGTCCGCAGGGTGTAGGACAGGCCGGAAAACGAACCGGCGCCATAGGTGTCCGCCGGAAAGGACTTGCCGCTGATATCCATGTATGCCGTCTCCAATGATGCGCCGGAAGGCGGCGCCGATGCAGGTCTTGTCGGCGCGGCCCAAACAGCCGCGCAGAACGGTGGACGCAGGTCCGCATTCTCGGCACCGCAGGTCGATGCAGAGGGTGTGAACAGAGAAGCGCGATGGCTTCGAGGTCTCGAGAGCCGGACCAAGGCGAAACGCCCCGATCCCCGTGTATGGTATATGCCTTATACAGAGCATACTTATTTTCAAAATTCCAAAACCACAAGGCCCGCAGTTCGCGAGAACTGCAGGCTTTATGATTTTGGTGTCAGACCTTCAGATCGAAGGTCTGACGACGTTGCGGTAGCGGGACTTAGAAGTCGCGCTGCAGACGAAGGAAGCCGGTCCAGTTGTCGTCGTCGACGCCAGCGGGGGTCTTGTCATAATCAACCTTGGTGTAGTTGACCGTCGCCAGGGTCTTCAGGCCATCGGTGATCAGGTATTCTGCGGTCAGGCCGGCCGTCCAGGCATCGTCGTTGCTGAAGCCAACAGCCGTTCCGCCGAATGCCTTCTGGTCGACGTTTCCATAGTACTGAACGCCGGGAGTGATCTTCAGCTTTTCAGATGCCTTGAGGGCATAGGCGGCTGCGACAGACCACTCAGACTTTGACCAATACGCGCTGGGATCCGTTGCGTAGACGCCTGCGATCTCGAGCGAGCCCGGACCGACTTCCGCCGTTACCACACCCTTGAAAGCGGCTTCGTCGACATCAAAGTCGTAAGACCCGATGACGAGTGCCTTGACACCGCCGACGGTGCCGAGCAGCAGAGCGGATGTGCCGAGATCGTTGTTGCTGGAACGGTTCTGGGCAGGCTGCTTGCGAAGATCTTCGATCGCAACACCGGCGGAGAACGCGCCGCCGTCATAGGTGTAGCGTGCAGAGTTGACAAGATTGCCGCCCAGGCTACCTGTCTCGCCGGCAATGCCGTACTGGTCCCACCAGTTGTAGAAGTAGCCGACGTCGAAGCCTGCGAGATTGATCCAGGCGCCATCGAGAGCCACGCCGCCGAGACCGCGCGTGCCGTCGGTCTTGCCGTACTGCTTGTCCGTATCGGCCTGAAGGTTGATGTAGGCGGTCAGCGCGCCCAGATCGGTGTCGCTCTTGGCGGCGAACGTCAGGTAGCCCTGGGTGTAGGACTGCCAGTTGCTCGCGTTGCCGTCGGCGAAGTTGACCTGCGTACGAACACGGCCACCGATCTTGAGGCAGGTTTCCGTGCCGGGGATGTAGAAGTAGCCCGCGCCGAAAGCGTCGCAG
>NZ_LMPE01000013.1:33071-33713 GCF_001424325.1 Rhizobium sp. Leaf341 | reverse complement strand
GCGAGAGCGGCAGCGGAGCCGAGAAGAAGGCTCTTAATGTTCATTTCTGACCTCCAGTCAAAAATGAGTCCAGGCTTACGAAATGCCGGACTGACAAGGCCTGGAGATTGTGGCGCGCGAGAGCGGCGCGCCTGGAGTGCCCATCCGCCACCGGCCGCACTTGCCCGATCGGTCCGTTCGTTCCGTGCACGCCAGGATCCGGAAACGATTCTCGCGGGGAATCATTTGCCGCAACCGATTCTCGGCTGCGCATGAACCGCGCTGCGAATACGGACGCGGCCAGCAGGCGGGCGACGAAGCAGGGGAAGGATTGCGGGCAGGCCGGCCTCCAGCCGCTGTTTTGCCACGATTCTCACCAGTTTCAGGCAAGCTTCGGCCAACCTAAGCCATTCTCAACAAACAATTTTCTTAAGAGCTTGTTAAGAGTTGAGCGCCCGAATGGCCATTTTGTGTCGTTTCAGCAACAGGACATGCGGAAGGGCCGACGAAAGGGTGCGCGATCGCAAGTTGGTGATTGCGCCATCGGCCGCGTCAGGTATTTTCAAATCCAGAAGCAAGGGCGGTTGATCGCCAACTTCTGAAGTGTTGGGGATGGGGCAGGGAACGCTGTCCTTCAGCAAAATACCCAGACCCGTTTTAAAC
>NZ_LMPE01000013.1:2175-33044 GCF_001424325.1 Rhizobium sp. Leaf341 | reverse complement strand
CGGCGCACACGCTGCCGACGCCATCGTCGCTGCTGAACCGGAAGCAATGGAATACGTCCGCGTTTGCGACGCTTTCGGCACGGGCTACTTTTACATCCCCGGCACGGAAACCTGCCTCAAGATCGGTGGTTACGTTCGTACCCAGCTCGAAATCAACGATGACGGCTTCGGCATCCGCAACAACGGCGACGTAAACGCTTACAGCCGCGGTTACCTGACGATCGAAGCGAAGAACGACACCGAATTCGGCGCTCTGTCTTCCTACATCAACATCCAGGCTGACGCTGACGGCGACACCTTCCTCGACGGCGCATGGATCAACATCGCTGGCTTCGACGTCGGTTACTTCTACAGCTGGTGGGACGACGGCCTGTCTGGCGAAACCGACTCGCTCGACTCTTCGTTCGGCGCTCTGCAGAACTCGGCTCGTTACACCTACGACGGCGGTTCTTTCCTCGCTGGCGTTTCGGTTGAAGAAATCGAAGGCGGTTCCTACCCGACCAACAACGACCCGAACGACAGCCTCGGCGTTTCCGGCAAGCTCGGCGCAACGATCGCTGGCTTCAACATCTACGGCCTCGCTTCCTACGACTTCGACGCTGAAGAAGCTGCTTTCCGCATCCTCGCAACGGCTGAACTCGGCCCGGGCACGCTCGGCATCGCTGGCGAATACGCCACCGACCCGAACTACTACTACGACCGTTCGGAATGGACCGTTGCTGCTGAATACGCAATCAAGGCAACCGAGAAGTTCACGATCACCCCGGCCGCTCAGTACTTCGGTAACGTTCGCGTAGGCAACGAGTTCTCGAACGAAGATGCATGGCGCGTTGGTGTAACCGCTGGCTACCAGATCACGACTGGCCTGCGCACGCTCGCAACCGTCAACTACACGGACAGCGACGAATCGCTCCCGGGCGACCAGAAGGACTGGACGGGCTTCCTCCGTCTGCAGCGCGACTTCTAATATCACTTGACCTCACGGTCATTGATGGAAAACCCGGCAGCGATGCCGGGTTTTTTCGTTTTCGAACCACGCCTATTGATCGGGCCACCGTCTCGCCGTCCCGGCGCGTGTCTCGGCTCCGTCGCTTCTTGATGCATGCCGCCCGAAACTGTGCAGCGGTTTCGGGAAACGCCATGCATCACAACAAGACCTTGAAGCGCGTTGCGTGAGCCCCTTTTTCACGCAACGCGCTTTAGTCGAGCGTCGCGAGGAAGGCCTTGATCGGCCCGATGACGTCGGGAAGATGGAGGAGGGGAGCGTGGCCCTGGCCCGCAACCGTCAGCGCGTGCAGTGCCGGATGTCTCCGGCCCATGGCCGCGACCGTCTCTCCAGACAACAACGTCGAGGTCTCGCCCCGGATCACCATCAGCGGACGATCCCGCAGCCGGTCGAAAAGCGGCCAGAGATCGGCAAGCCGCGTTTCAGCCGAGAGCTCGAGAAGCGGAGCGACCAGCGCAGGGTCGAAATCCGGTCGGATCACGCCGTCTGCCTCACGAAAGAGACTCCGCGCCATCTCGTCCCAGTCCGAGGGTTGAAGGGCCGGAAAGGCGGGTCCGTGCAACATCTTCAGCGCCGTGGCCGCGGCACGCCATGAGGGATAGCGGCCTTCCGCATTCAGATAGCGGGCGATCGCCAGCAATCCGTCGATCTCGATGACCGGGCCGATGTCGTTGAGGATGTTGGCGCGAGAGAGATCCAGCGCCATGCCGGGCAGGAGATGCAGGATCAGGCCGCCCCGCGATGTGCCGACGAAGATCGCCGCGTCGATATCGAGGGCGCTGCAGACCTCGAGAACATCGCCGGCCTCGACCGCAAGCTGGTAACGGCTCGGGTCCGGATCCCAGGCGGACCGGCCACGACCGCGATAGTCGATGCACACGATACGACGCGGCTTTACCGGATCGCTCGAGACCGCCTTGGCAAAGCCGTGAAAATCGCGCGAATTTCGGCTGAGGCCGGGGAGACAGATGACCGGGAGGAGGGCGCTGTCCCGGGCATGACCCGCGGCGGCCGGATACTCGGCTGCAAAAATCGTCAACCCGTCCCGGACCCGGATGACATGCTCGATGATTCCGGTCTTGTCCCTGAGCCTGTCCAACAGCCTGTCCTCCGCCCGACGACGCGCAGTCGCGCGTCTCTTCTTATAGCGGTGTGAGGGGACGATGGCGAGGCGGGGGAGAAAGCGGACGGACGACGAACACGCCTCGAAGGAAGGATCAGGAGGACTGGCGACCCATTCTCAGATCCTCGACGATATCGGCCTCCTGTCCGAGCCGAGATTTATAGACCTGATAGTTTTCCATCACCCGCTGCACGTAGTTGCGGGTTTCCGCGAAGGGAATCCGCTCGATCCAGTCCACGACCTCGTCGATGGATTTGCCGCGTGGATCGCCATAGCGGCCGATCCACTCCGGCACGCGACGCGGGCCGGCATTGTAGGCGATGAAGGTCAGGATATAGGAGCCGCCGAAATCGTTGATTTGTTCGCCGAGATAATGTGCCCCAAGGGTCGCATTGTATCCGGCATCCGTCGTCAGCCGTTCCTTGGAATAGGGAATGCCGTGACGGCTCGCGACGAGCTTCGCCGTCGTCGGCAGGATCTGGAGCAGCCCACGGGCGTTGGCCGGGGAGACGGCGGCGGGGTTGAAGGCACTTTCCTGACGCGCGATGGCATAGGCAAGGGCCTTGCCGGAGCCGGAAATATTGGCTGTGCCGGGGATGACGCCCAGCGGAAAGGCCAACGCCGCGACATCGACGCCGCGACCGAAGGCGAGTTTGCCGACCTGCAGCGCAAGACTGTGCGTGCGCGTCTTTTCCGCGCGGGCCGACAGGATGGCAAGTTCGCCCGGACTGGTCAGATTGTCGGCCAGCGCCAGATAGAGCCCGTCTGCCCGCCACCCGTGACCGGCGGCTTCCAGCCGGGCGATGGCGCGCACAGCTTCGCGGCTCTCGAACCGCGTTCGGTCGTCGGCCGTCGGGCTCGGATAGGTCACATTGAGCGTCTTGCGCCCGAGCTTCGCGCCGGCAAGCTGCCCGTAGAACGTGCCCGAAAGGGCTGCCGCCTTGGCATAATAGGTTTTCGCCTGGCCGGGTCCGCCCTTTTCAGCGGCACGGCCGAGCCAGTAGTAGGCCCGCGAAACCGAAATCGGACGGTTGGAGGCTTTCAGGATGCGCTGGAAATGGGCGGCCGCCGTTTGTCCGTCCTGAAGGCCGCGCAAAGCGTACCAGCCGGCGTGGAACTCCGCGTCCACGACATCGGCGGCATCCGTGGCGACATGCGCGGCGGCGACCCGGTAGGCACCACGAAAATCGCCCGAATCGGCAAGGCCGCGGCTGATGATGCGCTGCTCGACCCACCATTCTCCGCTGTCGACGAGACGGTCCGGGTCTTTCGGCAATTGCAGCAGAAGCTTTGCGGCTGCGTCGTATTTTTCCTGTTTGCGCAGTTGTTCGATCCGCACGAACAGAAAAGCCGGATCGCCGCGCCAGGACGGATCGACGGCCGCGATCAGAGCATCGGCATTCGCGGCCTTCTTCGACGTGGCGAGCCAGGCTCGATACAGTGACTGCGCCTTGCCGAGATCGCTGAAGCGCGTCGCCTGCTCGAAGCGCCCGCGATAGAGCAGCATTTCCATGCGGCGCTTGTGGTCGGCCGTGGTCAGCAGCGTCGGAAACTCCGCAAGAACCTTCGTCTCGGTGGCGGCATCCAGCGCTTTCGTTGCCCAGAGCGCGCGTATCAGGCCCGCCGCCTGACGCGGATCGCCCTTGGCCACCAGCGCCCGTGCGAGGATGAGAGACCCTTCCCACGTCTCCGGAGGGGTGTTGCCGAAGGCCGCGAGCACGTCCCTGAAGGGCGGATTTTCCCGGTAGAGGGCCCGTTCCGAGCTCGCCCTGAGCCCGCCGAGGCCGGGCCAGCCCTTCAGTTCCTGCTGGGCCCGCGCGATCTCGTAGGAGGGGATGCCCTTCTGTGTCGATTGTGCGATCGCCCAGGTGAGAATGTGTCGGTCGAGCGTCTCGTCCCCCATGGCGTCGCGCACGGCGATGGCACGAACGGGATCACGGTTCGTCAGTGCGTCGAGACCGGTCTTGAGAGCCTCGACGGAGGCGGGAACGACGCTGCGCGGAATGGCGCCGGTGATGCCCCCGTCGGTCATGCCCCCATTCATGCCGGTAAAGGCGGCAGGCGCACGCGGAACCGGCACGAACGCCTCTGCAGCGGACGCAACCGAGGTGGGCCGCGACAGGGGAAGGGGCACGCCTGCGGTTTCCGCCAGCGCACCGAGCGGAATGACCAGCGTGCCGAGGCCAAGCGCGGAAACGCTCAGGGCGGCGACCAGAGTTCGAGGGATGGCACCACGCATGAAAACTTTCCCGCCCATGATCGACCGTACGCCGCTTTGCAATCCTACCTCATTTGGCAATCGAGATGCTAATGAAAGGTTAAGCCGGCCCCCGATCCCGCGTTCGCCCGGAAACGTGATCGCGAAAGACCTGAACATATCGGCGCTAACCGCTTGAACCCCCGGCCGTCTCATCCATTTCCGTCTCTCCTGCGCCGTCAGTCAATGCTTGCCGCCGGAGGTCGGGACGATTAAGGTGCCGGCGATTTTCTAACCGTGAAATGCGGCCGAAGCATGGGTTTCCGATGCCCGCGCGCCGTCAGGAGTCGTGCATGTTCAAGGGGTCCATTCCCGCTCTCGTCACCCCGTTCACACCGACGGGCTCCGTGGATGAAGACGCATTCGTCGATCACGTCCAGTGGGTGATTTCCGAGGGCAGCCATGGTGTCGTTCCCGTGGGGACGACGGGCGAGTCCCCCACGCTCTCGCACGCCGAGCACAAACGCGTCGTCGAACTCTGCATCGAGGCCACCGGTCGCCGCGTCCCCGTGATCGCCGGTGCGGGGTCGAACAACACCCGCGAAGCCATCGAGCTTGCGCAGCATGCGGAGAAGGCCGGCGCCGACGGTATCCTCGTTGTCACACCTTATTATAACAAGCCGACGCAGAAAGGGCTTTTTGCCCATTTCTCCGCGATCGCCGAGGCTGTCCGGCTCCCGATCGTGATCTACAATATTCCCGGCCGCTCCGTCATCGACATGACTCCGGAGACGATGGGCGCCCTGCGCAAGGCGCATCCGTCGATCGTCGGCGTCAAGGATGCGACGGGCAAGATCGAACGCGTGTCCGAGCAGCGCATCACCTGCGGCGCGGATTTCGTGCAGCTGTCCGGCGAGGATGCGACGGCGCTCGGCTTCAATGCGCATGGTGGCGTCGGCTGCATCTCGGTCACCGCCAATGTGGCGCCGCGCCTGAGCGCCGCCTTCCAGAATGCGACCCGTGCCGGCGATTTTGCCAAGGCACTCGACTACCAGGACCAGCTGATGCCCCTGCACAAGGCGATTTTCATGGAGCCCGGCGTCTGCGGTTCGAAATTTGCCCTTCACCGGCTTCGCGGCATGAGCCGTCAGGTCCGTTCCCCGCTCATGTCGTCGCTTGAGCCGGCCACCGAGAGCGCGATCGACGCGGCGCTTGTCCATGCAGGGCTGTTGAACTGATGGCCCCGAAGGGCAGCGAGCGCACCGTTCGCAAGATCGTCGCCGAAAACCGCAAGGCGCGCTACAATTACGAGATCCTCGACACGTACGAGGCGGGCCTCGTGCTGACCGGAACCGAGGTCAAGTCGCTGCGCGAGGGAAAGGCCAACATCGCCGAGTCCTATGCGACCGACGAGGGCGGCGAGATGTGGCTGATCAATTCCTATCTGCCGGAATACCTCCAGGCCAACCGCTTCAACCACGAGCCGCGCCGGCGCCGCAAGCTTCTCCTGTCGAAGCGGGAGGTCAACCGGCTGCAGGGCGCCGTCAACCGTGAAGGCATGTCGCTGATCCCGTTGAAGATCTATTTCAACGATCAGGGGCGGGCCAAGCTGGAGCTGGCACTCGGCAAGGGCAAGAAGCTGCACGATAAGCGGGAAAGCGAAAAAGAGCGCGACTGGAACCGCCAGAAGAGCCGCCTGCTGAAGGACGGCTGACACGGCGACATCCTCGCCCCGTCATGCGCCTTGCCTTTGACGGGTGCCTCGTTCGGCGCGGCGGGCCCCCGGCGGGGAGCCTACCGCGCCGATCCGCGTTTCAGGCGCCGCCGATATCGTCCTGATGGACGGGCTCGACATGCCGCGACGGCCGTTCCGAGGGGTCGCGCCCGATTTCCGCCTTGAGGCTGAGGAGGTCGATGAAGTGATCCGACTGCCGACGCAGGTCGTCGGCGATCATCGGCGGCTGGGTCGACATGGTCGACACCACCGAGACCTTTCGGCCCTTGCGCTGCAGTGCCTCCACCAGTGTGGTAAAATCCCCGTCACCCGAGAAGATCACGAGGTGATCCACCGTTTCCGACTGCTCCATGGCATCGATCGCAAGCTCGATGTCCATATTGCCCTTGATTTTCCGGCGGCCGAGCGAATCGGTAAATTCCTTGGCGGGCTTCGTCACGACCTTGTAGCCGTTGTAGTCCAGCCAATCGATCAGCGGGCGGATGGAGGAGTATTCCTGATCCTCGATCAGGGCCGTATAATAATAGGCGCGGAGAAGGTAGCCACGCTTCTGGAAAGCTTTCAAAAGCTTACGATAATCAATGTCGAAGCCGAGGCTTTTCGAGGCGGCGTAGAGGTTCGCACCGTCGATAAAGAGAGCAATTTTTTCACGCGGATCGAACATTGGCATTCCTTCAAACCGGCGAGGTTCGCACCGTCTTCCATGTTCATTCACGAACGCGGAACAAGTGCATGCCGGAGCATCATGATCATTGTCCTTATCTCACGACCGATCGAGAGAAAAGTTCGGTACAGAACAAATGTCGTTCGAGCACAGTTTTTCGACACCCACTAGTCTCGATGCGCAGCCTGCGCATCAACATGTTAAACGAACTCTCAAACGTCCCCGCAACTGTCTTTCTTTCATACAAACCTAAAGTTGTTGGGTTGTATCCGCAATCTCGGTGATACACGGGGAAAACAATACTACCGCTCGGCCGGAGGCTTTATCGCGCCGCGCATCATGAAAAACTTGAATTTTCGCCCCAATGGATGTATCCGGCAACCAATCCGTTCCCGAGAGGCGGAAAGCCGCTCGTGCGCTTGGTCGCTCTCATCGTCAATATCTGCGCAGGCAGGGCTGTTTCTGGCCGCGTCCGGCGCTTGAACCATCGAAGGATACGCAATGGCCCGCGTTACGGTCGAAGATTGCATCGACAAGGTCGATAACCGTTTTGAGCTGGTGCTGCTCGCCAGCCACCGCGCCCGCCTGATCTCCCAGGGTGCAGCGATCACGATCGATCGCGACAACGACAAGAACCCGGTTGTCGCGCTGCGCGAGATCGCCGACGAGACGTTGTCTCCCGGCGACCTCAAGGAAGACCTGATCCATTCGCTTCAGAAGCATGTCGAGGTCGACGAGCCCGAGGCCGATCCGGCATCGATCACCGGCGGCAGCGCGGCGTCCTTCTCCGACGCGTCGGATGACGATGACCAGCCGGAAGCCGTGACCTTCGACCGCATGACGGAAGAAGAGCTTCTCGCCGGCATCGAGGGCCTCGTTCCCCCGGAAAAGAGCGACGACTACTGATCGTCCCATTCTGGTCGTATTGTTCAGAAGCGCCGGCATCGTCCGGCGCTTTTTCGTTTTCGGGCGGTCGCGACAAGAAAGCACGATGATTTGCAGCAGCATCGATTCCCATGGTGGCAAATCTGCCGTAGCACTGTGTCATATCGTCAGAATCGTCCGGGTTTGCACCGGACGCGCTTTTCGTTGTCGCCACGTCATGATTTAAATGGAATCCCATTGAAGGAGTGACGCTGCAGATATACAGCCCCCGCGGAGCCGCACACGCATGATGCGCCAATATGAACTCGTGGAACGGGTTCAGAAATACAAGCCCGACGTCAACGAGGCACTGCTCAACAAGGCCTATGTCTATGCCATGCAGAAACATGGCCAGCAGAAGCGTGCGAGCGGCGATCCCTACATTTCGCATCCGCTGGAAGTCGCGGCTATCCTGACGGAAATGCATCTCGACGAGGCGACGATCGCCGTCGCGCTGCTGCACGATACCATCGAGGATACGACGGCGACGCGCGCCGAGATCGACGACCTCTTCGGAGAGGACATCGGCGCGCTGGTCGAGGGCCTGACCAAGATCAAGAAGCTCGATCTCGTCAGCCGCAAGGCCAAGCAGGCCGAAAACCTGCGCAAGCTCCTGCTGGCCATCTCCGACGATGTCCGCGTTCTTCTCGTCAAGCTGGCGGACCGACTGCACAACATGCGCACGCTCGACCACATGTCGGCGGAAAAGCGCGCCCGGATCTCCGAGGAAACGATGGAGATCTATGCGCCGCTCGCGGGCCGCATGGGCATGCACGACATGCGGGAGGAACTCGAGAACCTTTCCTTCCGCCACATCAACCCCGATGCCTTCGAAACGGTGACGCAGCGTCTCGACGAGCTGTCCGCGCGCAACGAGGGCCTGATCAAGAAGATCGAGGACGAGCTGGGCGACCTGCTGGCGGCCAAGGGGCTGACGGGCATCAGCGTCAAGGGGCGTCAGAAGAAGCCCTATTCCGTGTTTCGCAAGATGCAGTCGAAGTCGCTGTCTTTCGAACAGCTGTCCGACGTCTGGGGGTTCCGGGTGATCGTCGAGGACATCCCCGCCTGCTATCGTGCGCTCGGCATCGTCCACACGCGGTGGCGCGTCGTCCCGGGCCGGTTCAAGGACTACATCTCGACGCCGAAGCAGAACGACTATCAGTCGATCCACACCACCATCGTCGGGCCGTCGCGCCAGCGCATCGAGCTGCAGATCCGCACGCGCCGCATGCATGAAATCGCCGAATACGGCATTGCCGCCCATACGCTGTACAAGGATGGGGCCGAGGCCCAGGGCGACGTCAAGCTGTCGCCGACCTCCAATGCCTATTCCTGGCTCCGGCGGACGATCGAGGCGCTGGCGGAAGGCGACAATCCGGAAGAGTTCCTGGAGCATACCAAGCTCGAACTCTTCCAGGACCAGGTCTTCTGCTTTACGCCGAAAGGCCAGCTAATCGCTCTGCCGCGCGGCGCGACCCCCATCGATTTTGCCTATGCCGTCCACACCAATATCGGCGACACCTGCGTGGGGGCGAAGATCAACGGCCGGATCATGCCGCTGGTCACGCGGCTCGCCAATGGCGACGAGGTTGAAATCGTCCGTTCGGGCATTCAGGTTCCGCCGGCGGCCTGGGAGGAAATCGTCGTCACGGGCAAGGCCCGCGCCGCGATCCGGCGTGCAACCAAGGCCGCCATCCGCAAGCAGTATTCCGGGCTCGGCTTCCGCATCCTGGAGCGCACCTTCGAGCGCGCCGGCAAGCCGTTCTCGCGCGAGGCGATGAAGCCGATCCTGCATCGCCTCGGTCAGAAGGATATCGAGGATGCCATCGCTGCCGTCGGGCGGGGCGAGCTGTCCTCGCTCGACGTGCTGCGCGCCATGCATCCCGATCACCAGGACGAGCGCGTGACGCCGAAGCCGTCCACCGACGACGGCTGGTTCGCCATGCGCTCGGCGGCCGGCATGGCGTTCAAGATCCCGGGCCATTCCAAGAGCACCGCGACGCCCATCGATGCCGGGGGGCCGGAAGACCTGCCGATCCGCGGCCTTTCGGGCAATGCCTTCGTCCATTTCAGCGCATCCGGTGCCGTGCCCGGCGACCGCATCGTCGGCATCATGGAGAAAGACAAGGGGATCACCATCTACCCGATCCAGTCGCCGAGCCTGCAGCAGTTCGACGACGAGTCGGAGCGCTGGATCGATGTGCGCTGGGATCTGGATCAGGCCAATAACACCCGCTTCATGGTGCGCGTGCAGGTCAACGCGCTGAACGAGCCGGGAACGCTTGCCGACATTGCACAATCCCTGGCGACCGGCGATATCAACATCCGTGCGATCACCATGGGCCCGATCGCCGCCGATTTCAGCGAGCTGCTGCTCGACATCGAGGTCTGGGATCTGCGCCAGCTGAACCACATGCTGACCCAGCTGAAGGAACTGCCGGTCGTTTCGACGGTGAAGCGGGTTTTCCTGTAGGCAGGGGCGCCCGCAAGCGAGGCTCCGGCAGGTGGCGATATGCGTGTCCCGCATGGCTGCCCGCCGAAGCCAACGCTGGTGGACAGTGCTGGAAACCCCTATGTTCTGCCTCGGGAGGTAAACGAAGAAAGGTTTACCAAAATGTTTAAGCAGATCAAGAAGCTTACTGGCGCCCTGCGCCCTCTGTCGGCAAGCGAACGCGAACTGAGCTACCTCAATGGCTCGTCTGACCGGATCGACCTCGAATATCGCCAGCGTCAGATCGACCGCGGCCTCTTCCGCAACGGCTTCTGAGCCTGCCTCGAAAGAGGCATATGAAAACGGAAGCCTTGCGCGTGGTGCAAGGCTGGCTTGCGCGACACGTGTCTGTGTCGCGGCCGTTGACGCTGACGTTTCCTTCCCGCCGGAACGCGCCATGATGGCACACGGCAGGGAGCGCTTGTCGGATCTCGGCACATGATGGGTCGGTTTCGACGAGCATGATCTTCGCCCGAGGGATCGCGGGTGATCGCTGCGCGATGCGGCTCATTGCGGGCCCGCGTTCAGCCGTGATCGCCGGGAGCATGAATGCTCCGCCCACGCAGTTCGCCATAGCGCGCGGGCGGCCGATCCGGTTCGATTGCGCGAACGAAGGCCGTCCGGCCTTCGCCTTTGCGTCCGGATGCGACAGCCAAATGCAACAGAATGCCCGCGCAGGCATCAGATTGCCATTGTACGGCCACACGGCCGTCGTCTATCACGGCATCATGATTTTCAGACGTCGTCAGCCCGCAACTTTATCGACCCGGCTTCGCGAGCTCGTATGGCCGCGCAAAGGGTTCACGCGCGGGCTGCGCTATCTCACCCTGCGCATCCTGCGCCTGTCGTCGTCTCCCCATTCCATCGCCGTAGGCGTTGCCGCAGGGGCTGCGTCCTCCGCGACGCCCTTTGTCGGCCTCCACATCCTGATCGCGGTCGCCGCTGCCTATCTCTTTTCCGGCAATCTTATCGCCGCCGGGATTGCGACCGCGCTGGCCAACCCGCTGACCATCCCGATCATTCTCGCGACCAGCTACGAGATCGGCACCGCCATTCTTGGGGCGGGAAGCCCCGTTCCGCTGGGGGGAGACGACATGCTGCATATGCTGACGCATCTCCGGTTTTCCGAACTCTGGGGGCCGGTGCTGAAGCCGCTGCTGGTCGGCAGCCTGCCGCTGGTCGTCGGCAGTGCGGTGGTTTTCTACATCGGCGCCTATGCCGCAGCCCGACTGTTCCAGTCGCGGCGCGTCTCGCGTCTCGCCGGCCGGCTCAAAGAGACGCAGGCGTCCTAAACCTTACTCGCTCCAACCCCTCAGGTTTCCATGATCATCGGCCTCGGCAGCGACCTCATCGACATCCGGCGTATCGACAACTCGCTCAGCCGGTTCGGCGAGCGCTTCATCCAGCGCTGTTTCACCGATGTCGAGATCGCGAAGTCCGAGGGCCGCAAGAACCGGTCGGCGTCCTATGCCAAGCGCTTCGCCGCCAAGGAGGCCTGTTCCAAGGCGCTGGGAACCGGGATCGGGCAGGGGGTGCTCTGGAAGGACATGGGCGTCGTCAACTTGCCCGGCGGCAAGCCGACCATGGTGCTGACCGGGGGCGCCGCCGCGCGCCTCGCGAGCATGCTGCCGCACGGCCACCGGGCCGTCATCCATCTCACGATCACCGACGACGATCCGCTGGCGCAGGCCTTCGTCATAATAGAAGCGCTGCCCGTTGCTCCGGAAGACGTTAGCGGCTAGAGGATGGCACAGTCGAGGTCCGGCTGTGCCTGACGCTGCGCACTTTTGCGAGGGCGCCTGAGCCATATAGCGCACTCTTACGGACCCCTTCAGACCAACGGCATTCGGACGACACAAGCGCCGGTCAGCGGCAAACAAGGATGGACGGGCGTGGAAGAAAAAATCGCAAAGAAGGACAGCGGTCTCTGGGAGAATGTGAAGGTCATCATCCAGGCCCTGCTTCTGGCCCTCGTGATCCGGACCGTGCTGTTCCAGCCCTTCACCATCCCCTCGGGTTCGATGATGCCGACGCTGCTCGTCGGTGACTACATCTTCGTCAACAAGTTCGCCTACGGCTATTCGAAATACTCGCTGCCGCGCTCGCCGGACCTGTTCAGCGGCCGCATCTTCGGCAGCGACCCCAAGCGCGGCGACATCGCCGTCTTCCGTTTTCCGCCCAATCCCGAGATCGACTATATCAAGCGGGTCATCGGCCTGCCGGGCGACCGGATTCAGGTGCGCAACTCCATCCTCTACGTCAACGACACGGAAGTCGCCCGCAAGCCCGCCGGTGTTTTCCGGGCCGACGACCAGTACGACACCGGCGCCGACGTGCCGGTCTACCGGGAAACCCTCGACAACGGCGTCAGCTTCGACACGCTGGACCAGTTCCCGGATACGCGGGGCGACAACACCCGCGAGTTCGTGGTGCCGGAGGGTCATTATTTCATGATGGGCGATAACCGCGACAATTCCGCCGACAGCCGCTTCGACGTCGGCTACGTGCCGGCGGAAAATCTTGTCGGCCGCGCCAGCCTCATCTTCTTCTCGCTCGGTCACGACACCTCCTTCCTCGAAATCTGGAAATGGCCGGCAAATCTGCGCTACGACCGCCTGTTCAAGGTTCTGAAGTAATGAAACCGCGCGATCTCGGACCCCAGGAGCGCGAGCGCCTGGAGGACGTGCTCGGCTATGTCTTTAACGACAAGGTCAGGCTCGACCGGGCGCTCACGCATTCGAGCGCGCGCAATTCCGGTGGATCCGACTATGAGCGGCTGGAGTTCCTCGGGGACCGAGTGCTCGGCCTCTGTGTTGCGGAACTCCTGTTCCAGACCTTCAAATCGGCGAACGAAGGCGAACTGTCCGTCCGGCTGAACCAGCTCGTCAGTGCCGAAAGCTGTGCGGCGATTTCGGACGAGATCGAGCTCCATCGCTTCATTCGCGCCGGCGCCGATGTGAAGAAACTGTCCGGCAAGCATGTGCTGAACATTCGCGCCGACGTGATCGAGGCCCTGATCGCGGCGATCTATCTCGATGGCGGGCTGGAAGCCGCGCGCGGCTTCGTGCTCCGGCACTGGAAGGCGCGGGCCACGCGTGCGGACGGCGCCCGCCGGGATGCCAAGACCGAGCTGCAGGAGTGGTCGCATGCCAAGTTCGGCGTCGCACCGCAGTATCGCGTGGACGACCGTTCCGGTCCCGATCACGATCCGCGCTTCACGGTGACGGTGATCATCCCAGGCGTTGCGCCCGAGACAGGCATCGACCGTTCCAAGCGCGCCGCCGAACAGACCGCCGCAACCCGCATTCTCGAGCGGGAAGGGGTCTGGGTCACTTCGGGTGCCTGATCCCGGAGCCTGACCTTCGGCGCCTGATGTCCGGCGTCGGATCGCGCAGGATGCCAACCTTTTCCAAGCCTCTGGTCGCGGAAGCGATTGCGGTTCATACTCACGCCGACAGACATGCCGGCCCTTAACGAATTGACGGATATGATGACCGAAGATCACACGGATCCTGCCGACACGACGCAGAACGCTGCTACTGACATCGACGGCGTGACGGACGCTGACAGCCGTCCCACGCATTCCGGCTTCGTCGCCATGATCGGCGCCACCAATGCCGGCAAGTCGACGCTGGTCAACCGACTGGTCGGGGCCAAGGTTTCGATCGTCAGCCACAAGGTGCAGACGACACGCGCCATCGTGCGCGGCATCGCGATCCACGACCGCGCCCAGATCGTGTTCATGGACACGCCGGGCATCTTCAAGCCGCGCCGTCGGCTCGACCGCGCCATGGTCACGACCGCCTGGGGCGGCGCCAAGGATGCGGATTTCATCATGCTGCTGATCGACAGCGAACGCGGGCTCAAGGGCGATGCGCAGATGATTCTGGAGGGGCTGAAGGAAGTCCACCAGCCGAAGATCCTCGTGCTGAACAAGATCGACCAGGTGTCGCGTGAAGATTTGCTTCAGCTGGCATCCGCCGCCAATGAGGTCGTCTCGTTCGAGCGGACCTTCATGATCTCGGCCCTGACCGGCTCCGGCTGTGACGATGTCATGGACTATCTCGCAGACGCCCTGCCGGAAGGCCCGTGGTATTATCCGGAAGATCAGATCTCCGACCTGCCCATGCGCCAGCTCGCCGCCGAAATTACCCGCGAAAAGCTGTTCCTGCGCCTGCACCAGGAGCTTCCCTATTCCTCGCATGTGGAAACGGAGAGCTGGGAGGAAAAGAAGGACGGCTCGGTGCGGATCGAGCAGGTCATCTATGTCGAGCGCGACAGCCAGAAGAAGATCGCGCTTGGCCGAAACGGAGAAGCCATCAAGGCGATTTCCATGGCGTCCCGCAAGGAACTGTCCGGAATTCTCGACCAACCCGTCCATCTTTTCCTTTTCGTCAAGGTTCGGGAAAACTGGGGCGACGATCCCGAGCGTTTCCGCGAGATGGGCCTCGAATTCCCGCGCGGATAGGCATCGAAGTAATGGCGCCGACGTGACCTCGGCAGCGCCTGAGGCATGGGCGCTGCGGAGCGCCTCTAGCCACACGGTCGCTTCCCGGCGTCTTGGCGGCGCCGTCCGATCTCTCTATGGTCCGCGCGACTCGCAAACAGGAGATCGCACCGCATGTCGCAGCCCGCACAGACGACCCCGCGGACCGTTCCGCCGATCGCACTTCTGATCGCGCAGGAGATCAAGGCAACGCAGGCCCAGGTCGTCTCCGCGGTGGAGCTGCTGGATGGTGGCGCAACGGTGCCCTTCATCGCCCGCTACCGCAAGGAGGTCACAGGCGGCCTCGACGACACGCAGCTGCGCACGCTCGCCGAACGCCTGGTCTACCTGCGCGAGCTCGAAGCCCGCCGGAATTCGATCGTCGAGTCCATCCGCAGCCAGGACAAGCTGACCGACGATCTCGCGCGGAAGATCGCTGCCGTGACGACGAAGGCGGAGCTCGAGGATATTTATCTCCCCTACAAGCCGAAACGCCGCACCAAGGCGGAAATCGCGCGCGAGAGGGGGCTCGGTCCCCTGGCCGACGCCATCCTGCTGGATCGCCGCATCAAGCCGGCGGAGCGGGCTGCGTCGTTTCTTTCGCCCGACGTGCCCGATGTGAAGACGGCGCTCGATGGCGCGCGTGATATCGTTGCCGAGGGCATCGTCGAGAATGCGGACCTGCTCGGCAGACTGCGCGGCCACATGCGCGGCGGCGCATTTCTCCGGGCCAAGGTCGTGGCCGGCAAGGAAGCGGCGGGCGCGAAATTTTCCGACTATTTCGATCATACCGAGCGCTGGGCGACCGCGCCGGGTCACCGGGCGCTGGCCATGCTGCGCGGCTGGAACGAGGAGATCCTCTCGGTCGATATCGTCGTCGACGAGGCGGATCCGTCCCCGGTCAAGCCGGTCGAAAGCATCATCGCCGCGGCCTACCAGCTCGGCAGTCTGCCGGGCGACCAATGGCTGATGGAGGTCATCCGCTGGACCTGGCGTGTCAAGCTGTCGATGTCGCTGTCGCTCGACCTGATGCGCGAACTGCGCGAGCGGGCCGAAGAGGAGGCCATCCACGTCTTTGCGCGCAACCTGAAGGACCTCTTGCTGGCGGCGCCGGCCGGCTCCCGCGCGACGATGGGGCTCGACCCGGGCATCCGCACCGGCGTCAAGGTGGCCGTCGTCGACGGAACGGGCAAACTGCTCGAAACCGCGACCGTCTATCCGTTTCCGCCGAAGAACGACGTGCGTGGCGCTCAAGCGGAGATTGCCCGGCTGATCGCCCGGCACAAGGTAGAGCTGATCTCCATCGGCAACGGCACCGGCAGTCGCGAGACCGAGCGGCTGGTCGCCGACATGCTGGCAACGCTGCCTGGATCGAAACCGACCAAGGTCATCGTGTCCGAGGCAGGCGCTTCCATCTATTCTGCGTCGCAGGCGGCGGCCGACGAGTTTCCGAACCTCGACGTTTCCCTGCGCGGCGCCGTCTCGATCGCGCGGCGGCTGCAGGATCCGCTGGCCGAGCTCGTCAAGATCGAGCCGAAGTCGATCGGCGTCGGGCAATACCAGCACGATGTCGACCAAGGGCGTCTCAGCCGATCGCTGGATGCGGTGGTCGAGGATGCGGTGAACGCCGTCGGCGTTGATCTGAACACGGCCTCCGCGCCGCTTCTCGCACGCGTCTCGGGCCTCAGTCGCTCGACGGCCGAGGCGATCGTCGCCCATCGCGATGCGATCGGTCCTTTCAAGACGCGCAGCGAGCTGAAGACCGTACCGCGCCTCGGCGCCCGCACTTTCGAGCAATGCGCCGGGTTCCTGCGCATCCCCGGCGGCAAGGAGCCGCTCGATGCGTCGTCGGTGCATCCGGAGGCCTACGGCATCGCCAAGAAAATCATCTCCGCCTGCGGGCGCGACGTGCGCGCGGTGATGGGCGATTCGCAGCTTCTGAAGTCGCTCGATCCCAGGGCCTTCGTCGATGAGCGGTTCGGCCTGCCCACCATTCGCGACATCCTGTCGGAACTGGAGAAGCCCGGCCGCGACCCGCGTCCGAGCTTCAAGACCGCGACCTTTGCCGACGGCGTCGATGACATCAAGGATCTGAAACCCGGAATGCTCTTGGAAGGCACCGTGACGAACGTTGCCGCATTCGGCGCCTTTGTCGACATCGGCGTGCATCAGGATGGCCTGGTGCACGTCTCCCAACTTGCGGACCGCTTCGTCAAGGACCCCCACGAGGTGGTGAAGGCGGGCGACGTGGTGAAGGTGCGCGTGACGGAAGTGGACGTGCCGCGCAAGCGCATCGGCCTCACCATGCGCAAGGACGGCGGGGAAGCCTCCGGCCGGCCGGCATCCGCGCCAGGCCCGCGGGCCGAGCATCGCCCGATGAAGCCGGAGAAGCCGCAGGCGTCTGCAACCGGCGCCTTGGGCGAGGCGCTGCTGCGCGCCGCCAAGCGGACGTAAGCGCCCGCGGCACCGCGATCGTCGGGACGGGCACCTGGCGCACGCCATCTTGTCAGAAGACGACGATCGCTGCATACCAACGGCGAAGATCAACGGAGAGGCATGGCATGGCGGTACTTGTAACGGGCGGTGGCGGCTATATCGGCAGCCATATGGTCTGGGCTCTGCAGGAAGCGGGCGAGGACGTCGTCGTCATCGATCGTCTTTCCACCGGCTTCCGTTGGGCAATTGCCCCCGAAGCGCGCTTCTACGAAGGCGACATTGCCGACTCAGCTCTGCTGGCGCAGATCTTTTCGGACAATGATATCGATGCCGTGATCCATTTCGCCGGCTCCATCGTCGTCCCCGACAGTGTCAGCGATCCGCTCGGCTACTACGAAAACAACACGGTCAAGTCGCGCGCGCTCATCGAGAGTGTTGTGAAGGCCGGCATTCCGCATTTCGTGTTCTCCTCGACAGCGGCCGTCTACGGTACGCCCGACGTCCTGGAGCCTGTCACCGAAACCGTGCAGCTTCGTCCGGAATCGCCCTACGGCTCGTCCAAGCTGATGACGGAGATCATGCTGCGCGACGCTGCCGCCGCGCACGACCTGACCTACACGGTGCTGCGCTATTTCAACGTCGCCGGCGCCGATCCCAAGGGTCGCTCCGGTCAATCCTCCAAGACATCGACGCATCTGATCAAGATCGCCTGCGCCGTGGCGCTTGGCAAACGCGCATCCATGAGCGTTTTCGGTACGGATTATCCGACGCCGGACGGCACCTGCGTGCGGGATTACATTCACGTCTGGGATCTGGTCCAGGCCCATCTGAAGGCGCTGCAGCGGATGCGCGCCGGCGGCGGATCGCTGGTTGCCAATTGTGGCTACGGCCACGGATTCTCCGTTCTCGAGGTGCTCGACACCGTCAAGCGCGTCCACGGCGCGGATTTCTCGGTCGAGTTTGCCGGACGCCGGGCAGGGGATCCGGCCATGATCGTCGCCAATCCCGCTCTGGCGATGCAGGAACTTGGCTGGACGCCGCAATATGACGATCTCGACGTGATCGTGCGCGATGCACTCAACTGGGAGGATCGCCTGTCGCGCAGAAACGCGACCGAGTGACTTGTTGAACCGCCAACTTCGCGTTAGGGCTTGCTGCGCTGCAGCATACTGGCTGCTTACATACGCACCTTGCGACACGATGCATGTGTCGGACAGCTATCGGTCCTTATGTCCAGAGAAGGTTTCACAATGAAAATAGCGGTTGCCGGTCTCGGCTATGTCGGAATTTCCAACGCCATGCTGCTCGCGCAGCACAACGAGGTCGTTGCCTACGACACCAATATCGACAAGGTAAATCTCCTGAACGGCGGGAAGTCCCCAATCGTCGACGCGGAAGTGTCGGACTATTTGCGCCGCGGATTGAATTTCCGGGCGACCGGCGACAAGGCGGACGCCTATGCCGGTGCCGATTACGTGGTGATTGCAACGCCCACGAACTACGACACCGCGACCAATCACTTCGATACGCGGTCCGTCGAGGCTGCGATTGCGGACGTCCTGTCGGTCAATCCCGACGCCGTCATCGTCATCAAGTCCACGATCCCCGTCGGATACACGAAGCGCCTGCAACAATCGCTCGGGCGCGAGAGCGTGATTTTCTCGCCGGAATTCCTGCGCGAAGGCAAGGCGCTCTACGACAACCTCCATCCCTCGCGCATCGTGGTCGGAGAACGGTCCGAGAGGGCGCGGGTCTTTGCCGAGCTTCTCCTGCAGGGTGCCATCAAGAAGGATGTCCAGATCCTCCTGACCGACTCCAGCGAGGCGGAGGCGATCAAGCTGTTCTCCAACACCTACCTCGCCATGCGCGTCGCCTATTTCAACGAACTCGACACCTATTCCGAGATGCACGGTCTGGACGCCCGCCAGATCATCGACGGCGTCGGACTCGATCCGCGAATCGGAACGCACTACAACAATCCGTCCTTCGGCTACGGCGGCTACTGCCTGCCCAAAGACACCAAGCAGCTGCTCGCAAACTACGATGCGGTGCCACAGTCGCTGATCGGCGCGATCGTCACCGCGAACACCGTCCGTAAGGACTTCATTGCAGACAGCATTCTGCGACGCGACCCCAAGCGGGTCGGCATCTATCGCCTCGTGATGAAGGCAGGCTCTGACAATTTCCGTGATTCGTCGATCCAGGGCATCATGAAGCGTCTGAAGGCCAAGGGCATCGAGGTCGTCGTCTACGAACCGTCCTTGCCGGGCAAGGAGTTCTTCAAGTCGCCGCTGATCTCCGATCTTTCGGAGTTCAAGACGACCTGCGACGTGATCGTTGCCAACCGCAACACGCACGATCTGGCCGACGTGGCGGACAAGGTCTATACGCGCGATCTGTTCGGGGCGGACTGACCCGCGACGAGACGGGCCTTACCCTCAGGGCCCGCATGCAGGCGGCCGGGGCCCTCGACCGGGGCGCCGCCGCGGGCTTTACGTTCTTGTTTTGATGCCTGTCGTTTCCCGAAACCGCCGCACACTTTCGGGCGACATGCATTAGAAGCGGGCCGTGACCGACGGCTCGCCCGGCAAGCCTGCCGCGGCATCCGCCATGGCCGTCTCGCTCAGGCCGCCGGTCGTGGCGCTCTGATAGACGGCCATCCCGCCCTGAAGGATGATGGCCCAGAGGGCGATGGAAACGCCGAATGCGGCAGACCAACTTTTCAATCGCACGGACATGTGTGCCTCCTGTGTTGAGCCAAGGCTACGGTCTCGGCCCTACGGAGGCGTTAATTCACAGGGTCTCCGTCAATGTTCTCAAGGGCTTGGTGAAGAGCGACTGAAGTGGAAAGAAAAAATTTTACACAAATCATGCAACTGTCGTCTTTCCCATGCATTCGCCGCATATCGTCCTCAAGGTTACCATCTTTATGATCGATTGAGATGGCGCGTTATCGCCGGATGTTTCCGTGACGCGGGTTGGAGCTATGCATCAGCTGCATAGCAGCTGCCCGTAGTTAATAGAATCTCTAATTGGCGATGACAGATGGTTGATTATGAGGCATATTGCGATGCAACATGATATGGCAACTTTTTGGAGGCCGGCATGAAGGACTACGGTACGATGACCTATGCCGATGCAGCAACGATTTCCCGCGGCGCCCTGACGAAGGGTTCCGTTCGGGACGTGCAGAGCGGTAAGGCAGCGCACTTCGCTGCCAAGCGCGCTCTGGATATTGCGGTATCTTTGACGGCGCTGACGATCCTGCTCCCCTTCTTCCTGTTGGTGTGCATTGCTATTCGGCTGGAAAGCCCGGGTTCGCCGATCTTCTCCCAGGTTCGCTGGGGACTGAACGGCAAGCGCATCCGGATCTACAAGTTTCGCAGCATGCGGACGGATCTGTGCGACACCACCGGCGTCGCGCAGACCACCAAGAACGATCCCCGGATCACGCGCCTCGGCGCCATTCTCCGCAAGACGAGCATCGACGAGCTGCCGCAGCTCCTCAATGTTCTCCTGGGGCAGATGTCGCTGGTCGGCCCGCGGTGCCATGCCATCGGTATGCTGGCCGCAGATCGTCTCTATGAAGATCTCGTTCCGCACTATCACAACCGCCACATGGTGAAGCCGGGCCTTACCGGGCTTGCCCAGGTCCGCGGCCTGCGCGGCCCGACGACGGACCCCGTGAAGGCCCGTGCGCGCATCGCCTGCGACATCTATTACGTTCACAACTTCACCTTCTGGATGGATGTGAACATCATCGTGAAGACGGCCTGGTCCGAACTTCGTGGCGGCACAGGCTTCTGATCCGACGCCCCCGATCGGTCCAAGACGGATCGGTCTTGATCGACAGAAAACCGCAGTGATCGAACGATCGCCTGCGGTTTTTTTGCGTTTTGGCGGCTTGGGGTCGACGAGGGGGAGCGGCACGTACCGCGTGCGCAGCGGGAAGGGTCTGTGCTTGGTCTCGAACGCTTGACGACCGAAGGCGCGTGGACGCGTCAATCCTTCGAAGGGGCAACCCCCACAGATGCCATGAGATCCGCAAGCGCGGGACTGGGCGTCAACAGTGCCTTCGGCTTGATCGCCCTGAAGTAGGCGTCATAGGTCGTAATGTCGGCGCGTGCAGCCGGCTCCGCCGCCTGGATGGCCGCGCGCGACATCCGGTTCCACATCTCGATGCGGCCGAGCAGCGGTGCCGTCTCCACCGGGGACGACTGCTGTGATTGCGTCATGGCCATCGCCACGTCGGCTGCCGGGGCATCGCCGGCCCAGCGGACGACCGCGAGGCGAAGCCAAAGACCGCCGTCCGTCGGAAAACAGGCGAGGCCGCGCCGGACAAACTGACCGGCCTGGTCAAGCGCTTTCTGCCATTTCTCAGGGTTCGTCGCGGCGGCATTAAGCCTGTCCAGGGTATGGAATCGCGTCGTCATCACCGCCGTCACCACGTCGTGCCGACATGGAATGTCATCGGCCTTCATCGTGTCCAGCAATGTATCGATGTAGTCGATACTCACGGGTTTGCCGCTGTCGATCAACCGGGCGGCATAGAGCAGATCGTAGGCCTGCATCGTGACCCGAAGTTGCGAAACGGAGACGGTGAGGAACAGCAGGGGCACAGGCAAGAACAGGAGCGTCTTGAGCGGGAAGGACGTCCTTGCCCTTGGCGACCTCGTCTCCATCTGTGAATACCTTGCCTCGACGCTGGGCTGTGGTGCGGACTGTGTTGCCTTATCGTCCGCATGACATGAAAAAACGCCGCACGTTGGAAAAACGCCCGGCGTTCTGAAATTTCAACCGCGTAGAACGATCAGTTTGGGCTGACGAACCGCGAGCTGGATCCGTCCGTCGGGACGTTGAACGCCGAACCCACGCCCTTGCCGTTGAACACGCCGGAGGTCGTCGGAATGGAGTCGTCCCCGGACTCGCCGGCCGTACCACCGCCAGCCGTGCCATCGCCGCCAATGCCCGAAGCGCCGCTCGACGCGCCGCCGGCCCCGCTGCTGACGGACGCCGTCTGGACGTCCGAAAGACCGGCCACGAAGGCGAGGCTGAGCGTTTCGCTGTTCATTTCGGCGACCTTCGACTGAATCAACGCTGCATACGGCGGACTTGCCTTGGCGCAGATCGTCGCCGCACGCGCAAGGCCCTGGCCGATGGCCTGGATCTGCGCCTTGTTGGCCGTCGTCGTCAGCGCCATGATGTTGTCGAGCGTCGCAGAACTTGATCCTGCAAGGCCATTCACGCGCGTGGACAGGATCATGCCGCCGGATTCGGTGCCGAGCAGCAGCGACTGCGGATCGCTGGTGAACTCGGAAACCTTTTCATCCGACAATTTTGCCGGGGGCATAAGGCAGGAAACGGCTTCTGCAACCGTCACCGGCGGTGCCGCCGCAGGAGCTGTGGGCTGCGCCGCGGGCACGACGGACGAAGCGTCCGGAGCCCCCGGCGCGACGCTTGTCGGCGGAGCCGCGACGATCGGCGCCGGTACCACTGCGGGTGTCGTGCCCACCGTCGCATCCTGTGCCAAGGCACTGCCGGCCGTGAGCCCGGCCATCAGTGCAACCGAAATCAGATATCGGCTCTTGCGTATGGAAAGATGAGACGCCATAGCGGTTTCCCCCTGAAAAACATTGTCAATTTTGATCTCACGGAACGATGGCCGATGCAACTGATTGTTGTTAACTTTCCTTTAAGCGTCCAACATCTCTCGCTCGGGTCCTGTCTGGTGATCAGAGTGCCTTTCCAGCATCCCGCGTGTTGACGACGTCCGAGCTCACGCCTGAAGCCGTCGAGGTGACGGAATTGAGGATATCGAGGAACTTGATGACTTCGACCGAGTCCGCATTGGTGATGTAGAGGATGTCCTTGTCCTGCATCGGGAACTTCTGGATGAGGAAGAAGGACGAGGGATCGCGCAGGTTGGCCCGGAAGATGACGGGAACCTGGTCTCTCGGATAGCGCGACACGTCGGCCCCGAGGCTTCTCAGGAATTCCTTGCTGACGACACGGTAGAGCAGAACCTGGCTCGGGTTCGCGCGGCCGTCGAGCAGGCCGCCGGCCTTGCCGAGCGCTTCACCCATGGTGAGGTTCGATTCCTCGAAGTCGAAGCGACCATTCTCGCCGGAGGCGCCGAAGGCCAGATAGGTCCGGCGTTCCCGGTCGACGATGACCGTATCGCCCGGCGCTACGAAGATGTTCTCGCTCGGCGTGTTGATCAGATGATTGTAGAGAATGGTCGCCGACCGGCCCCGACGCTGCAGTGTCACATAGGTTTCTTCGCCCGGCGTGCTCAAGCCGCCTGCGCGGGAGAGCACGTCGAGAATGCGGTCGCCCGCTTCCGTCAGTTCGATCTTGGCCGGCTCCTTGACGTCGCCGAGGACGGCGGCCTGTGCCGAGATGCTGCTGACCTTCGTGATGACGACCTGGGGCTCGATCGCGCGATTGGCGAGAGCATTTTCGAGGTCGGCCTGGACCGCATCCACGGAGCGACCCGCCGCTTGGACCCGTCCCGCATAGGGAACGCTGATCGTGCCGTTGCGATCGATCGTCTGGTCCGGCAAGTTGACGAAGTTACCCGAGCGCGCGCCGGCATCCGCCGGAATGAACAATCCGCCGGCCTGGGATTCAAAGACCGAAACCCGCACCACGTCGCCCACGCCGAGCGGCAGCGACGGCGCGCCACCTCTGCCACCGCCGAAGCTTCCCTGGAGGGAGGCATTGACAGCCGTTGCAACGTTGGCGAGCACCGCAGATGTGATATCAACGAGGGCGTAATCGACATTCGCGACGCGCTTGTGCCCTTTCGTGGGAGCTGCGCTCACCCGAATGGTCGCCTGGCTGGTGATGTCGCGTTCCGAAGGGCCAGAACTGGGGGTGGACGTGCATCCCGCCAGGGCCACAGACGCCAACAAGGATAAAATATATGCGTTTTGATAGGGCAAATTCATTCTCCGCAGATGAAACGGACCATAACAGACCATTACGGAGTGTGCATTAATAAGCTATTACACACGGGTGGATAGGTGTGGAGAAGTGAAATACCGTCGCGCGTGTTGCCATGCTGCAACAAGTATAGGGATAGGGACGGCCTTCACGGGATTCCTATTAAGAGATTATGACATATTTAAAACACGGCCCGACGTCCATTTGATCGCTCGCTATAGGAATCCACGCTGCCAGAGACTTTCATGTTAAACTTACGCATGAGCTCATGACTCCGCCAGAGAGAATACACTTCCGATGAAGTCTTTATTTCATGCCTTCGGTTTTCGCAAATCGAACCCGGCCTATCCGCGCCAGAAAAGGGCCCGTTTGAACCTCGATGGGATCGAGAAAGGCTACTCCCTCTACGCCGTCGGCGACATTCACGGCTGTCTCAGGGAACTCTACGCCGTCGAGGCAAAAATTCGCGAGGATGTTCGGCTCCAGCAACGTCTTGGTATCGTCGTTTATCTTGGAGACTACGTCGATCGTGGCCCCCAATCTGCGGCGGTCCTCGATCATCTCTGTCAGGCGCCGCCAAACGAGTTCCGGCGGGTGCCGCTGTGCGGAAACCATGACGACATGTTCTTGAGATTTCTTCGCAATCCCCAAAGACATCTCGACTGGCTGGAGATGGGGGGAGAGGCGACGCTGAAATCCTACTCCATCGATGTCGATCGTTTTCGCGGACGGCGGGGCGATATGTCTGGGTTGCGCGCGGCCATGGACGAGCGCATTCCGGCCCAGCATCGGATTTTCCTGGAAAATCTCTACATTGCTCTCAAGATCGGTGATTTCCTGTTCGTCCATGCGGGGATCCGGCCGGGATTGCCGATCGAACAACAGACCGATGAGGATCTGATGTGGATACGGGAGCCGTTTTTGACGGAGGGCTCCAAAAGTCCGCTGACCGTGGTGCACGGCCATACAATGACGGTCGAGCCCCAGTTCGCAGACACGCGCGTCGGCATCGACACCGGCGCCTACATGACCGGCCGGCTGACGGCGGTGCGGATCTTCGACAATGTCTGCGAGGTGCTCTGACATGCTGAACCGTGCACGTCGGCGTCCCCCGGCAGGCAAGGATGGCGCGCCATCGTCGCCGCGAGAAAACGGCCTGATGCGGATTTCGCGCAGGGCAATCACGCTCGGGTTTTGGTGCGTCCTCCTCATGTCCGTCCTGTCCTATGGCGCGAACGCCGCACTGTCGCTCAGTCTCACCGCAACAATGGCCTGCACGGTGCTTCTTCTCGCATTCCTGACGCAGGGCGAGCCGTCGACCGCGCGTAAGCCGTTCTGGTTCGCGCTGGGTCTGCTGGCCGCGCTGACACTCTGGTCCTGGATGCAGACATGGTCCTGGCCGCCCAGCCTGGTGGAGGAAAAGCTCTGGCAGCCTGTCCAGGGTCTCGCGCCGGAGGCGCAACGCTCCGGTTCCGTCTCAGCGGGCGATATCCTGCTCGGCCTCCTCAAGGCGGCGCTTCCGATCTTCGTCTTCATGACCTCCCTCATCCTGTTCGATCGGGAGGACAAGGCCGTGCGCGCCTTCAAGGCCGTTGCGGTCATCGGCGGCGCCGTGGCCGTCATCGGCGTGCTGCAGTTCGTGGCGACGCCCGATTTCGTGCTCCTGCAGCCGAAACTGTTCTATCGCGACAGCCTGACGGGACCTTTTGTCAATCGCAACACGGCAGGCACCTTCTTTGGCGTCGTGTCGATCATGCTGCTGGCGCTCGCCGTCCACGCGGCGACCAAGATCGACCGTTACAGGCTCCTCAGCCTTCTCAATGTCGGCGGTCGGCTGGAACAGCCGAGGGAGGTTGCCGCAGCCGTCACCTTCGGGGGTCTGTTTCTCGTGACGCTGGCCGCCGAGTTCCTGACCAATTCCCGCGCAGCGATCGTCATTACCTTTATCGCGCTGGTCGGGCTCATCCTGTTTCTCACCTTCGGTCCCCGCTACCGGCCCCCGGCGCGCAGACGCCGAACGGGTTGGAGAAAGGCCGGTCGCCGGATCGCCATCGCCATCGCGCTTGTCTGGATTCCGCTTCTCGTGTTTTCCGTTCTGAGCAGTCGGGTCCAGCAGCGTTTCGAAGAGACCGGCGTGGTCGACCCCCGCTTTTGCGCCCTTCACGCCATCTGGTCGGCAACGACGGATCATTGGCCGAAAGGGGCCGGTCTCACGAGTTTCCAGGACATCTATCCCCCCTATCGCGAACCCGCCTGCGGCGTGGTCGGGATCTGGGACAAGGCGCACAACGTCTATCTCGAAGGCCTGCTGGCGCTCGGCATTTTCTTCCCCGTCGCGCTCGTCGCAACGGCAGGCGTGCTCGGGCGCATTTTCTGGAAGGGCTTTGCGGCGCGGAAAAACCGGTCCTATCTCGTCGCGGCCGGTTTCTGCGCGACCGTGCTCGTCGCGGCGCATGCCGCTGTCGACTTCTCGCTCCAGATACCGGGCTTCGCGACCTTCTTTGCGGCGGTTCTCGGGCCCGTCACGACGATCTGCTTGAGGAAGGGCAGGCTGCCGCACGGCGCGCCGGACGAGGCTCGGATGCAGGGGCGGGCACCCATTGGTGCGCTGGAACACGGAGGAAGCGGGGCCGGGTGAGACCGCCGGGTCCTGCCGGCGTCATCGTGCCGGTTTGCGGGCCGCGGGGTCGTCGGTGCCGGAGAGCCTGCCGCCCATGGGTCGACGGGAACGGCTCTGCATTGTCGCGTCCGATCGATCCCCTCGGCCGGGGCAGTCGCTCGGGAAAAATCGCAGGCATCGGCCCGAGGCGGTTTTGAAACCCCTCGGGCAAAGCGACGGGTCGGTCAGCCTTCCTGGTAGTACTGCGAATACCGCGAGTGGTAGTACTCGCTCGAACCGTACGAGCGGTAGAGTTTCATCTTCTCGTTATCGACCTTGTTGAGGATGACGCCGAGGCACTTCGAGGCAATCTGCGGTTCTGTGTTCAGGGTGTGACGCACGACGCGCCGTGCTGTCTGGCCCCATTCCACCACGTAGACGAAAGCGTCGATGATGGTGCTCGCCATGGCGCGGGCATCGACGACGGGCCCGACGGGCGGAAGGTCGACGATGATGTAGTCGAAATGCTGGGAGAGTTTGGCGATCAGCCCGCGCATAGCCGGCGAGATCAGCAGTTCCGACGAATGCGGCACGCGATGCTTGATCACTGCCGGCAGGAACGCAAGTTTCGTGCGCGGGTTCGACAGCAGGACATCCTGCGGTGCCTTGTCGTCGAGCAGAATCTCGAGAATGCCCGCCTGGGCATGCCGGGCCAGCATCCGGGTCGTGCCCGGATTGCGAAGGTCGGCATCGATGAGCACCGTCCGGTTGCCCTGGCTGGCCAGAAGCTCGGCGAAATTCGTCGAGACCGTGGACTTGCCTTCACCCGGCAGGGTCGACACGATGCCGATGACCTTGCACTTGTTGCTGAGGATCGACAGGTCCGCCGCGATCTTTGCGCTGCGCAAGGTCTCGGCGAAGGCGGACAGCGGGTTGTCGAGAACGTAATCCGAGATCGAACTCTGCTTGTTGATGAGCCGCGGATTGACCTCGCCGACCTGCAGCGTGTTGCGCGGCTGCTTCGACTCGATCACCAGCGGCGCTGCGCCGAGATACTCCTGTTTGAGAATATCGCGAACCTGATCGCCCGTGCGGAAGAAGCGGTCGCGGAACTCCCGGAAGGCGCCGATCCCGGTCCCGGCGGCGGCACCCATGATGACGAAGAGCGCGAGAACCAGGGGCTTGCGAGGATAGCTCGCCTTTTCCGGAGCAGACGCGCTGGAAATGATGCGGGCTTCCGTCACCGGGAAGGACTGCTGCTGCACGGCTTCCTGGTAGCGCTGCAGGAAGGTCTGATACAGCGTGCGGTAGGTGTCGGACTCCCGTTCGAGTTCGCGCAGTTGAACCTGGGTCTCGTTGGCCGTCGCGCTGATGTTCGTCGCCTTGGACACGCTGTCCTGCAGGCTCTTCTCGCGCGCTGCGGCCACGTCGACCTCGCTGCGATAGCTCTCGGCGATGCGGTTCACTTCCTCGAACATCAGGCGCTTGTATTCCGCCATTTCGGCGCGAAGACGGACGGCCTGGACGTGATTGGGGCCGAGCTTCTTGGAGATCTCGCCCTCGAGCTTGGCCGAGTCCAGATATTTCTTGCGCAGTTCCGTCGAGACAGAACTGTCGAGCACGTCCGTCACGATCGCATCGGACTGACCGGACGACACGATGCTCTGGATGCGATCGAGGCGGGCCTGAGCCTTAGCGGTTTCGGCCTGCGCGGTGATCAGCGCGGTGTTCAGCTCGGAGAGCTGCTGGTCGGAAACCAGTTGGGAGCCCGTGGACACCAGGCCGTTTGCCGTGCGGAACTTCTGGACCGCGAGGTCGGTTTCCAGCGCCTTCTGACGAAGTTCGACGATCCGCTCCTGCAGCCAGGCGCTGGCGCGGCGGGTCGATTCATATTTGGAGTTCAGCTTGTCGACGACATAGGCATCGCCGATGGCATTGGCGATCTTCGCGGCCATCTGGGGCGAGGGCGAGGTGTAGCCGATGCGCAGCACATAGGTTTTGCCCACCCGGTCGACCGACATGTTGCGGGACAGGATCAGCTGCGCCTGGGCGCGTCGCGCTGCGGCGTCGTCTTCGACCTGCTTCGAGGCAAACCACTTCGGAATGCTCATCAGGGCGCGAACCGGGGCCAGCACGGTGCCGAGAATCGAGCGCGGCTCGGCCATGAAGACGGGATCTTCGCCCAGCTTCAGCTTGTCGACGACGGCAAGGCCGATCGTCTCCGACGTCAAGACTTCGACCTGGCTGAGGAGAGCGGTCTCGTCCTCGAGCCCGGCGCCGGACATCGAAAGCTCTTCGACCAGCTGATTCTTCTCGGAGTCGAGGAGGACGCTGATATCCGCCGTATAAAGCGGGACCGCGGTCATGACATAGATCAGGCCCGCAAGCGCTGCCAGAAACGCACCGGCGGCAACCACGCGCCATTGGCGCCGGGCAATTCCGAGCATCCATTCGATATCGAGCACATCGAACTGATTCCCGCCGGCTTTCTCGATTTGGGAGTGTCCGACGAAATCGCTATTGTGGACTTGCAATGTCTTACCTCGTTGCTGTCGTTTCCTGGCCGGCACGAGAACGGAATTCGCCGTGTCACGCCCTGAGAAACCGAAGCCAGATTGCTGGCCGTGTAAAAGAACATTAACCCGGGAATAAGACAGTTTATGGATTTTCCATATCCTGGCCGCTTACGAAAAGCTGTTCATTCCCTTAGGTCATTGTTAGCAGTATCTAAAGTCAATGTCAGGGTGTGAAAACCCAGCTTGTCGTTTCGACGCACAAAGGTCTTGCGAGACGCCTTGCAGGTCCGGCCGGACACCACGCGGGTCTGGAATGTGTCCATGCCCGCTTGAAACGCCTTCGGGATTTGATATCAGGTTTATGTTGCACTGCAAACTGGATAATCCAGCGGGACGTCGTGCAGCGTCATCCCAGGAGAGCTGGACCGTTTGCTCTGTTGCCCGACGCGTCGTGCCCGCGACGTCATGACATCAATGCGACCCGCGTGGAGACTTTCGATGGACGCTCAGGAAACGCCCTTCCAGAAGATTAAAGCCGATCTGCGCATGTTCGCGGAAAACGAGAATCGACCCGTCAATCTGCTCTTCACGCTGCGGATGTTTCTTCTGACGCCGGGATTCCAGTTCGTCTTCTCACGACGGCTGCAGGAAATCGTGGTGCGGATACCGCTCGTCGGCCGTTTGCTCCGCCGGATCCTGTGGTGGGCCACATGTCTCTGCTTCAGTTCGGAGCTTGCCATGGCGGCCAAGGTCGGCGGCGGATTCTATACGCCACATCCATTCGGCATCGTCATCGGCGCCGCCGAGATCGGACGCAATGTCACGGTTCTTCAAAACGTGACGATCGGGCGAACCTCCCCAACGAGCCTGAGGGATGCGATTATTGGCGATCGTGCGAAGATTTTCGCAGGTGCCGCCGTTCTCGGCGCGATCACGCTGGGGAGACATTCGTCGGTCGGGGCCAATTCCGTCGTCCTGAAGGATGTCCCGGACGAGGCAACGGCGATCGGCGTTCCCGCCAGGATTCTGCCGAAGAAAGTCGCGCCGCCGGCCGAGCTTCAGGCCGAGTCCAAAGGCGAGACCGAGACGGAGGTTTTGGCTGAGACCCTTCTCGGAACCTCGCCCTCGCAGCCGCTGGACATCTGACCGCAGGGGACGCCGAGGCTGTCGTGCGCAAAGCCCGACCCGTTCGCGAAAGGCCGCGAACGGGAGGGAAACGGCCTCACGCTGCCGTCCTCAGACGAACAGGAAGTTTCCGGCGGTGACGCTGCCGACCGCGACGCTGGTCAGCGTGATGCTGTGGCCGTTGTCGAAGGAGATGACGGTGTCGCTGCCGCTCTGGTGCATGTGCAGGTCGCCCATTCCCGTAGCCCAGTGATCGTCGAGAACGATTCGGTCCTGCGCGCCCTGCGTCACGTTGAAGCTCGAGAGCGTGTCGTTGCCGCCGTCGTAGCCGAAGGTGCCCTTGACGGTGTCGCGGAACTGGATCGTGTCGTTGCCGGCGCCGCCATGGAAGGTCTGCTCGTTGGCGTAGACCGTCACGGCGTGCGAGCCGTCCTGATGGCGGACATCGGCCAGCAACAGCTTGATGGCGCTGTCATAGGCGTCGGTTCGGACATTGCCGCTGCCGTCCTTCAGGAAGGTCTCGACCGTGCGCGACCCGTCCTTCGCCAGCGTGACATGGGTCGAGATCTGGCCTGCGGCGTCATAGGACGAAATCTCCTTGGCGCCGTCGAGGTGGCGGACC
>NZ_LMPE01000013.1:1951-2162 GCF_001424325.1 Rhizobium sp. Leaf341 | reverse complement strand
TCCTTGTAGTCGTAGGATCCGTCGGCATGCAGGCGCTCGAGCAGCAGGATGTTGCCGGCCTTGTCGACGGTCTGATGCTCCGTCGTATAGGACAACCCGATCTTGTTGAAGCTTGTGTAGTCGACCGTTCCGTCTGCGTTCTTGACGGTTTGATTGCTGAGGACGCCATTGACGAATTTCTTCACGTCGAGCGTTCCGTCGCCGTTCTCGA
>NZ_LMPE01000013.1:0-1942 GCF_001424325.1 Rhizobium sp. Leaf341 | reverse complement strand
TCATGCTCTGCGTGAGTTTCGACGTCGAAGCGTCATAGGTCAGCGTGACGCGTGAGCCGTTCGTCCCGACCGTCACGTCGTTCACCAGGGCACCCTCGGCATCATAGTACAGATACTTCTTGGTACCGTCCGCGTTGAGCGTTTCGCGGCTGTCCAGCGAGCCGTCGGCATGCTTGCGGATGAGGTCGACCAGCTTGCCAGNTCATGCTCTGCGTGAGTTTCGACGTCGAAGCGTCATAGGTCAGCGTGACGCGTGAGCCGTTCGCCCCGACCGTCACGTCGTTCACCAGCGTGCCCTTGGCGCTGTAGTAGAGATAATCCTTGCTGCCGTCGGCATTGACCGTCTCGCGGCTGTCCAGCGTGCCGTCGGCATGCTTGCGGATCAGGTCGACGATCTGGCCCTTCGCGTTGACGACCTGGATCTCCGTCGTCCACGACTTGCCCGCAATGTTCAACAGCGTGTTCGTCTGGCTTCCGTCGCGATAGACGTCGTACTGGGCCGAGAGCGCGCCGTTGACATAGACCTTCACGACGGAGCTGCCATCGGTATTCCGGACTGCGTCCGTGAGCATCTTGCCCGTCGCCGTGTCGAAGGTGACAGTTTCCTTCAATCCGGACTTCATGGCGGTATCGACCGTTGCCTTCACGCCGGCCTTGTAGGTCGTGGTCGTCTGGTTGCCGTCCTTGTCGAGCGCGAAGGTGTAGGCGAGGAGCTTTGTCGCCGTATCGTAGTTCAAGGTCACCTTCGAGCCGTTGGGTCCGACCGTGACGTCGTCCCGCAGAACGCCCTTGGCATCGTAGTACAGATATTTCTTGGTGCCGTCCGTGTTCAGGGTCTCGCGGCTGTCGAGCGTCCCGTCAGCGTGCTTGCGGATCATGTCCACCAGCTGGCCCTTGGCGTTGACGACCTGGATTTCCGTCGTCCAAGACCGGCCCGTGATGGTGTTGAGCGTGTTGGTCTGGCTTCCGTCGCTCGCCCGCTCATACTGTGCCGACAGGGTGCCATTGACATAGACCTTGACCACGGAGCTGCCATCGCCCTTGTTGATCGTGTCCGTCAACATCTTGCCGGTGGCGGTGTCGAAGGTGACGAATTCCTTGAAGCCGGATTTGAGCGTCGTTTCGACGCTGGACTTGATGCCCGCCTTGTACAGGGTCGTGACGAGGTTGCCGTCCTTGTCCAGGGTCATGTTGCGGGCGATCTTGCCTGTCGCCGTGTCGTAGGTGAGCGTGACCTTCGAGCCGTTGGTGCCGACGGTGACATCGTCCCGCAGGACGCCCTTGGCGTCGTAGTAGAGATATTTCTTCGTGCCGTCCGTGTTCAGCGTCTCACGGCTGTCGAGCGTGCCGTCGGCATGCTTGCGAATGAGATCGATCAGCTTGCCCTTGGTGTCGGTCACCTGGACTTCGCTCGTCCAGGCCTTGCCGGTGATGTTGTAGAGCAGGTTCTTCTGGCTGCCGTCCCGGTTCAGCTCGTACTGGGCGGAGAGGGCGCCATTGACATAGACCTTGGTGACCGAGCTGCCGTCCGCATTGGCGACCGCGTCCGTCAGCATCTTGCCCGTTGCCGTATCGAAGGTGACGAGCTCCTTCATCCCGGCCTTGGTCACGGTCTCGACCGTGGCTTTGATCCCCGCCTTGTAATTGGTCGTGGTCTGGGTGCCGTCCTTGTCGACGGTGATGTTGCGGACCAGCTTGCCCGTGGCGGTATCGTAAGTGATGGTGATCTTGGAGCCGTTGGTGCCGACGGTGACATCGTCCCGCAGGGCACCCTTGGCGTCATAGTACAGATACTTCTTGGTACCGTCCGCGTTGAGCGTTTCGCGGCTGTCCAGCGAGCCGTCGGCATGTTTGCGGATGAGGTCGACCAGCTTGCCTCCGGCGTTCACGACCTGCGTTTCGGTGACGTAGCTTTTTCCCTTGAGGCCGAAGGACGTGTATT
>NZ_LMPE01000012.1:55888-236432 GCF_001424325.1 Rhizobium sp. Leaf341 | reverse complement strand
CTCTGGAAAGGCAATGCGTGTAGCTTTCGAGGTAGCGTTGCATTCAAGCTGGAACCAGCACCGGTGTGTTCAAGGATGAAGTGCGACTTGCGGCCAATGTGCCTTCGCTGGTCGAACGGGTCCGCCGATTTGCAGTCTTTCTGCGAAACAATGGCCGGCAGTCCAGATCGGTGATGGACGGCCTGATCCGCTTGCTGCAATCCCTGCCCCCTAGCCCGTCGGTCGGTCACCTTCGACCGAGGCACCGAATTCACCGACTGGCCCTACCTGCAGGCTAGCCTCGGAACACAGATACGGTTCTGCATTCGGCTGTCGCTCAGCGGCGGTGATCTCACCGAGAGATGCCATCACCTGAACACAACGCCACGCAAACACCACGGCGATAAGACACCGGCAGACGTCTTAAGCCAGAAACGCCTCCCCCAGATCAGGCGCACCGGTCAGCCTCTCGAAGCGAGCTGGTCGCGCTTCAGCGTAAACCGCACACCTCGCATCGCGCTTTCGAAGGCCGGCAGGACCTTGCCTGCCGACCTGTTGCCGAGACCTATTTGCCGTCTTTCAGCTTGCCGACCTCTTCCGCGCTCAGCTCACCGACGGTCGTCACGTCACCGTTGGCAATCTTCCACAGCCGGAAGGGCCCGGTGATATCGCCATACTGGTCAAAGCTCACGGGGCCGATGACGCCTTCGTATTTGATCGGCTTGCCCTCCTTGATCAGCGAGAGAGCCTTGACGAACTCCTCCTTGCCGGCGTGGATCGGCGTGCCGCCCTCGGCCACGACCTCGCGCATGGCCGTCTTGATGGCCGCCGCGTCCGACTTGCCCGCCTTGGCAATGGCAAGGCCGACGATCGCACCGGCATCGTAGGACCGGTCGGCCGCGGGTGCCGACGGCGAAATGCCGCCGGAGAAGGCCTCGTAGCTGGCGTTGAAATATTCCGTCGATGCCGTCGGGCTGGTGCCCGAAGACGTGCCGTAGGCGTTTTCGAGATATTGCGCGCCGACGCTCTCGATGAAGTCCTTGGAGTTCATGCCGTCGTTCAGGAGAAAGGTCTGCTTGCCGCCGCCGGAGATCCAAGCGCGGGCGATCGTCGCGCCATCCACGGGCGTGCTCACGAGATACAGCGCATCCGGTTCGCCGGCCATCGCAGCACTTGCTTCCGAGGCATAGCTCGACTGCTTCTCGTTGTAGGGCGTCGTCGAGGTAATGGTGCCACCCAGCTTTTCATAGGCCGTCTTGAATTCACGCACCATGTTGACGCCAAAGTCGTTGTTGACGTTGATGATCGCGATCGTCTTCAGACCCTGGTCGATCGCATATTTTGCAGCTGCCGTGCCCTGCAACGCGTCCGAGGTGATGGTGCGGAAGAAGACACCGTTGGTCTTGCCGTCGCGACCGAGGGCGGTCAGCGTCGGCGACGACGATGCCGGGGAGACCTGCACGACGCCGGCCGGCGCGGTCACCGAGGTCAGGATCGGGATCGACACCGAGGAAATGATGCCGCCGATGATGACCGGCACCTTCTTGATGTTGACGAGCTGCGTTGCCTGGTCGACCGCGACGTTGCCCTGGCTCTGGCTGTCGCGCGTGTCGGCCACGAGCTTGCAGCCTGCCACGCCGCCGGCGTCGTTGATGTCGCGGAAGGCCATCTCGACGGACTTCGCGCCTGCCTGGCCATACTCTCCGGCCGGGCCCGTCAGCTCCATCACCAGACCGACCGTAATGTCGCAATCGGCGGAACGTGCGGGCGAGGCGGACGCGGCGAGTGTGGTGAACAGCGCGGCAAGCAGATAGGACGATTTCATTTCATTCCCCCTTGTTGAGATTGTATTTCATGATGGACCCGTGGCGCCCCGTGCGATCGCGCTCCAGCGCATAGACATCGCCCTCCAGCGGCACCGCTTCGGCCAGTGTCGCGTCGAGCGCTGCGTGGTCCTCCCCGTCGAGCGTGATATTCGCGATGGCGAGGTTCGCCGGCAAATGGTTCCGGTTGCGGGCACCGACGATGACGGCGGCGACGGCGGGTTTTGTCAGGAGGGCTGCACTCGCCACGGTCGCGATGTCGGTTCCGTGCCGGTCGGCAATGCGGCGCAACGTGACGAGCAGCGCCTGGAACAGGTCCCAGCCGCCGAAATCATCGATGATCAGCTTGTACTTGGTCAGCGATCGGTTTTCGAGCGGATGCTCCGGTTCCGCCATTCCCAGCCAGCGGTCGCTCAGAAAGCCGCCGGCAACCGTACCATAGCAGAAAAGGGCAAATCCCGCATCGCGCGCCAGCGCGGCCATGCGTTTTTCCGGACGACGGTCGAGCAGCGAATATTGCAGCTGCAGGGAGGCAATGGGAACGCCGGCGTCGATCATGGCCGCGACATGGTCGGTATCGAAGTTGGTAAGGCTGACTTTTCCGATCTTGCCCGCCTCCGAAAGCTCCCGCAGCCATCCCGCCGTTTCCAGCCAGCCGGGAACGTCGAGCGCCCACCAGTGAAACTGCACGAGATCCAGCGTTTCCAGATGGAGCCGCTTGCGAGACGTGTCGATCACGCTCTCGACATAGGCCTTGTCGATGGTCGGCAGGACCGCCAGATCGGGCACGAATTTGGTATGCACCCGAATGCGCGCCAGCGCTTCAGCACCGCGCAGCCGACCGTAGGCGATGCGGAAGCGACCGATCAGCTCCTCGACGCCGGTGTAGATGTCGGCACAATCGAATGTCGTGATCCCTGCATCGGCGAAGGCAATCATGTCCTCCACCGCCGTCTCGGCATCAACAGTCCCGTGACCGCCGGCCAGTTGCCAGCCGCCGCGGATGACGCGGGAGATCTCGTAGCCAGGAGCGATAGAAATGCGTTGCATGTCGTGAGGCCTATGTTGCGTCGGTCAAGGGAACGGCCGTCGTTTCGGCATGGCTGAAGCGCCGGTGCCGCAGCCGCGTGATGCGCAGCCGGGTGGAGCAATGCGGATCTGGACAGGCGATGTCCGCGTCCGTCGTCATCCAGTCGTTGCGGTGCGTCGGACGCTGCTTGGCCGCAAGCAGCGGCAGAACGGACGCGAGCGAATAGATGGAAAAGCCCTGCCCGTCGGGCAGATGCAGCATCTCGCCATGCAGTTCGAAATGGTCTCCGGGCCGCGCGCCACAATAGACAGCGCCGCCCTCGGGAATGATCACGTCGACGCGCAGGTCATAGAGTTCGAAGCCGTCATCGCCTGCCTCAGCCATATCGCACCTCCGTTGTTTCTTGCGCTTCCAGCCGCCCCCGGATGAGATCGAACGAGCGGCTGATGTCGTTCGTGAGCGACTGCAACGCTTTGTCCGCGTCGCCGGCTTCGAGGGCCGCGATCAGCGCCCAATGGTGGTCCGTCGCCGCCAGCCCGCCCTGCGCGTCATGTATCTGCGCCGCCTGCCTTATGATGGCGCCAGACTGCAGCCAGAGGCTCTCGACGATCGACAGGAGCACAGGGGAGCGCGCAACGCTGTAGAGGTGGAAATGAAAGCGGTAATTCAGCGCGGACGTGACCTGTCCGATATCGCGGCCGTGTTCCTCGAAGGCAGCATCGCAATCCAGATTTGTCTGCCTGAGGACCGCCAGATCCTCGCGTGTCAGATGCGGCAGCGCGAGCAAGACCATTTGCCCTTCGATGAGGGTTCGGGCGCGCGCGAGATCATCGAGCCGAGAGCGGGTGATCAGCGGCACGCGGACGGAGCGGTTTGGCAGCGCTTCCAAGGCCTTCTCCGAGACCAGCCTCCCGAGCGCCTCGCGCACCGGCATGGTGCTTGTCTGAAGACGCTCGGCAAGATCGACGATGCGCAGCACGTCACCGGCATCGAACATGCCGTTGATCAAAGAATGGCGGAGCTTCGCGTAGACGCGATCGTGCATCGTCTCTCGCCCGACCGGAGAGAGCGTCGTCTCATCCGTTCCGGCGTTCGAGGCTTCCGTTTCTTTGCTGCCACGCGCTCGCTTCACGCTCGTCCCCCGCCTGATGAGCTAAGTTTGATCAAACATCATCGATCAAATCAAGCGTCTTTTGGACGGTGACGTGACCATGGGGTTGATCCATATCGGCTGCTTCTTCGTAACCGGAGCGCAAACCCCTGAATGCCGCATTCGGACGTTCAGGCCATAGACAGGATGGAAGCAAGCCTTGGTCGAGACCGTCACCGTCTGGTTCGACAGCAGCTGTCCTTTATGTCAGCGTGAAATTGCGCTGATGCGACGGCTCGACCGTGCCCATGCCATCCGTTTCGTGGATGCCTGCAGTCCCGACACGTCCTGCCCGATCGACCGAGGCGATCTCCTCGCCCGCTTTCACGCCGAGGAAAACGGCCGGCTGTTATCGGGCGCTGCGGCCTTCGCCGCGATGTGGCGCGCCATCCCCCTGCTGCGGCCACTCGGCATCGTCGCAGGCTGGAAACCGGCGACACCCGTTTTCGAGTTGGCCTATCGCGGCTTCCTTCGGGTTCGTCCGCGTTTGCAGCGTCTGTTTCGACAGGAGGTGGCTGGGCGATGACGCATGGCCCGGCAGTTGCCGTCAGGGACGCCGGCGTTACATCGTCCTTCAGTGTCTGCCTGGATGCGGGGCAGAACGAGCGGCCGGGGAAGATATGAGCGATCTCAAACGTGTGGCGATCATCGGTGCGGGAATGGCGGGCCTGACGCTTGCCCGCGCTCTTGGCGGCCACGCCGCCGTGCGGATCTTTGAAAAGAGCAAGGCCGTCGGAGGCCGGATGGCCACGCGACGGATCGACGATGTTTCCTTCGATCATGGCGCCCAGTACTTTACGATCCGCGACCCGCGTTTTCGCGACATGCTGGACGCGGCCGCCGATGACGGCGTCATGGCGCGATGGGGCGCGGATATTGTCTCCCTGCCGATCCTGTCCTCTGACGACCGTTCCCCGGTCGACACCGCGCGGGAAAGAGACCCGCGATACGTCGGCACGCCGCATATGACTTCCGTTCCGAGCTGGATGGCACGCACGTGCGATGTCGCCTTCGACACGGAGGTCGCTTCGATCCGCCATCTCGCGGGGGCCTGGGTTCTACAGACGCATGCCGGAGACGTCGGCCCCTTCGACTGGGTGATTGCGACCGCGCCAGCGCCACAGGCGGCCGCCCTGTTGCCGGAGACATTCACGCATCGGAAGGCTGTGCTCGACACCGCGATGAATGCCTGCTTCACCCTGATGGTGACCCTGCGCTCGGGGGCGGATACGCCGTTTGCGGCCGCGCGTCTCGAGGATCCGGTGATCAACTGGATCTCCCGCAACGATCGCAAACCCGGACGCGGGGCGCGTCCCTGCCTGGTCGTGAACGCCAGGCCGGACTGGTCGGACGCGCATCTGTCCGATCCGCTCAACATCCTGCGCCAAAACATGCTGGCCGCGCTGCGACGCCACGTGCCGCTCGATGACGACGAGGCGGACAGCGCCATCCTGAAGCGGTGGCGCTACGCCAATGTTGCGCGGCCTGCCGGCCAGCCTTTTCTGCTTGATTCCAGCCAGCGTCTCGCCTGTTGCGGCGACTGGTGCATCGCGGGCCGCGTCGAAGCCGCCTTCCAGAGTGCGACCCGGCTGGCGGACGCGCTCGTCCCGCTGTTGAAAGAACCCGCCGAATGAGCCCCCTGTCGAAAACAACGTCTACCGTGCTGACCTATGCCGGTGCCCTGCCGTTCTGGCTCCTGCTCATGGCACCCCAGACGCTCTTCGGCGTCGACACGACAGAGGCATATCTTGCCTATGGCGCTGTTATTTCGGCGTTCATGGCCGGAACGCTCTGGGGCGTGGCGCAGATGGGCAAAGCCGGCATCGCCACCATCGTCGCCAGCAATGTCCTGGCCCTTTTGTCCTTCGCCACGCTGCTCCTGCAGCCGCCGGCGCTGGCCGCCGGCATCCAGCTGGTGGTCTTCGGCATGCTTCTTCTCGCCGACCGGATCGTCTTTGCGGGAGATGCAGAGCGTCGGTGGTATCTTCGTCTTCGCACAGGCGTCACCGTCGTCGTCGCGCTCGCCTATGTTGCGATGCTCTACCGACTGGCTTAGACCGGCACCAGACACCGACAGGAGCGAGAAACATGCTGCTACTCAACAAGCCGCGGGGAACGGGCCCCTACCCCGACCGGGACATCGCCTGTCAGGAAGCCGTCGAGCAAACCTTCCTCGACATCGCCAAGGGCCTGACGCCCGAGAACATTGTCGAGACCGCTTCCGGCCGCCTGCCGCCGCCGCTCCAGCGCCTTGCGAAAGAGGCTGAAAAGGTCGGCTGGGGTCTCGAAGAAGCGGAGGTCGCGATCAGCGAGCTCGCGCAGAACCTTCTGGACGACATGTCGGCCATGTAGGCCGGTTGCCTCAGACCGGAGATCCGCCGTCGAACGCGTCGACGGCGGCAATGACGCCGCGAAGCTCGGCCAGGCCCTTCAGGCGCCCGATGCAGGAATAGCCGGGATTGACGGTTTTCGTCTGGTCGTCGATCAGCAGGTGGCCATGATCGGGGCGGAAGGGAATGACCTTGTCGGACCGCCCCGCCGCGTCACGCCGTCGCTCTTCGCGCCGCAGAACCGTCGTCAACGCGACCATGTCGACATCGCCGTCGAGGTGATCCGATTCCGTGAACGAGCCATCCGCCTCCTTGCGCACATTGCGAAGGTGGACGAAGTGGATCCGCTCGGCAAACCGCTTCGCCATGTCCGTCAGGTCGTTGTCGGGCCGCGATCCATAGGATCCGGCACACAAGGTCAGTCCATTTGCCTCGTCGTCGACGCTCTCGAGAAGGGCCGCGATATCGTCGGCCGTGGAAACGACCCGCGGCAGGCCGAACAGCGAGAACGGCGGATCGTCGGGATGGATCGCAAGACGAACCCCGTGTTCGGCTGCCACCGGCACGACCTCTCGAAGGAAGGCAATGAGATTGGCCCGCATGTCCGCCGAGGACATCTCGTCGAAGCTTGCGATCTGGGCGCGGATGCCGTCGCGTGTGTGCGTATCCTCCTTGCCCGGAAGGCCGGCGATGATGTTGGTCTCGAGTCGCAGCAAGGCTTCCTCGGACAGAGCCTCGAAACGCTTGCGCGCCGTTTCCACGAGGTCGGGCCGGTAGCTTTCCTCGGCGCCACGGCGCTTCAGCACGAACAAATCGTAGGCGGCGAAATCAGCCATGTCGAACCGCAGGGCGAGCCCCCCGGTTGCGGTGGGATATCGCAGATCCGTGCGTGTCCAGTCGACCACCGGCATGAAGTTGTAGCACACCACGGGAACGCCGGCCCGGCCGAGGTTGGCAAGGCTGACCTTCCAACGGTCGATGAAGTCGCGGCATTGCCCGTTGCGCAGCTTGATCGCCGAATGGACCGGAATGGACTCGCAGACTGACCAGACCATGCCTGCACGCTCGATGGCCGCCTTTCGCTCCAGAACGTCGTCGAGGGTCCAGGCGCGACCGTCATAGATGTGGTGCAGCGCCGTGACGATGCCATGGGCACCGGCCTGGCGCGCATGCGACAGGGTCACAGGATCATTCTCGCCAAACCATCTCCAACTTTCCAGCATTGACGTCCTCTCGATTTAATGTAGGACAATAAACGCATCTGACGTCGTTTTGCGCAAGCGAAAAGCCTATAGACTTTGAAATGCCCAACATAATGTTGAGACCTCGCAAATGTCGGCACGAATGAACACGGCCTCGGACCTGCCGGACACCAAGGCGTCGGCGGTGGACGAGGTGGTGATGCAGATCCGGGCCATGATCCGGGACCGCCACATGGGCATCGGGGATGTTCTGCCGGGCGAGGTCGAGCTTGCCGAGATGTTTGCAACCAGTCGCGGGACGATCCGCGAGGCCATCCGCACGCTGAAGGCCTATGGCATTGCCGAGTCCCGCCAGAAACTCGGCGCGGTGCTGACCGACGGGCACAACACCGCGATGCAGGATCTCTTCGCGTTCGCCATGGAGGTTTCAACGGATGCGTTCCAGGACATCCAGGGCTTCAGACGCCTCACCGAAATGAACCTCTTCGATCTCCTGGTGGCGCATCTGGATGCCGAAACCTTGGCAAGGCTGGACGCCATCAATGCCGCCATTCCCGCGGCGACAAGCGCCGACGAAGCCTCGGAACGCGATTTCGCCTTCCATATGGCGCTCGTCAGCGCTGCCGGCAATCGCACGCTGACACAGACATATGGCATGCTCCAGCCTGTCATCCGCCGATTGATGATGGCGGGCAAGACCAAGCGTTCCACGCTGGACCATGTCTTTGCCGAACATCAGGCGATCGTGGAGGCGTTGCGCAGCCACGACCGGATCGGCTTTGCCTATCATATGGATCGGCATCTGAGCGCAGGGCTCGTCTTCATGCCCGACGCCCGGATTCCCGGGTCGAGACAGTCAGAGGAGATGGGCCGTGCGTGAGGAGAAGCGCGAATTGGCGCAGAAGATCGCCGTCGTCACCGGCACCACGGGCATCGGACGGGCAGTCGCCCTCACGCTCGCCGACAGCGGTGCGACCGTGTTCGCGCTCGGCATCGACCAGCAGGCCAACGCGGCGCTGCGCGAGATCGCAACGGCGCGCGGCCTTGCCGTGTCCGTGCTCGACGTCGATGTCTCCATTCCCACGGCGGTCCAGGCGGCCATCGCCACCGCAGCGGCACCCGCCGGGGGTCTCGACATCATCGTCAACGCCGCTGCGATCCATCCCTATGGCGATGCCACACAGACGTCGTTCGAGACGTTTCTGCGCTGCATGGCGGTCAATGTCGGCTCCATCCATTTGACGGCCCAGTTCGGCGTTCCCGAGATGCGCAGGCACGGCGGCGGCGTGATAGTGAACCTGTCGAGCGTGCAGGGCCACGCCTGCCAGAGCGGCGTCTCGGCCTATGTCGCCTCCAAGGGTGCCATTCATGCGATGACACGGGCTATGGCGCTCGATTTTGCGGCCGACCGAATTCGCGTCGTGTCGATCAGCCCGGGTTCCGTCCGCTCGCCCATCCTGGAACTGGCCGCTCGCACATTCGAGGGCCCGGAAGCGGATATCGAAGAGGTCTTCCGGCGGTTCGGCGCCGCGCATCCGATCGGGCGAATCGGTGAGCCGGAGGAGGTTGCCGATCTCGTGGCGTTCCTCGTCTCGGACAAGGCCGCCTTCATCACAGGCTCAGACCATCGGATCGACGGCGGCCTCACCGCCGGCATCGGCGTGCGATAACATATCAAGGAGAACGCCATGACGGACAAGCTGCTGCGAAGCACCATCAACCGCTCTCTGCGCGAGGCCGAGCTCTTCATGGCCTCCCATGGATATGTCCTGCCCCCCTTCGCCAATTGGACCCCGGCCGACATGCAGAGACGCCGGGGCGAGATCGGCAACATCATCGATGCGGGCCTCGGCTGGGACATCACCGATTTCGGCCTCGGCGATTTCGAGCGGACAGGGCTTCTCCTGTTCACGACCCGCAACGGACGCCTTGCCGACCTGAAGCGCGGCGGCGGCATGCTCTATGCCGAAAAGGCCATGATCTCGCGAGAAGGCCAGATCACGCCGAGCCACACCCACCTTCTGAAAACGGAGGACATCATCAATCGCGGCGGCGGAACCCTGGTGGTCGAACTCTTCGGCGACACCGAGGGAGCCTGCAACCGGAGCAAGGGAACGACCGTGCTCTGCGATGGCATCGAGCGCGTGCTGCCGCCCGGCGCACGGCTCACTCTCGAGCCGGGTGAAAGCGTTACGCTCCGGCCGGGCGACTGGCACGCGTTCTGGGCGGAAAGGGCCGACGTTTTCGTCGCGGAGGTCTCGACCGTCAACGACGATGCGGCCGACAACATGTTCGAGAACCCCGCCGTTACCCGCTTCTCCGGGATCGAGGAGGACGAGGCCCCGGCCCGCCTGCTTGTGTCCGACTACGCAACCTGGCTTTCCTGAAAGCGAAAAGGAGGGGCCCATGAAAGCGCTGTTTCTCGACGCTGTCGGACAATTCGCCCTGCGGGACACCCCCAGGCCCGAGCCGGGTCCGCACGACCTGCTCGTGCGCGTGGAAGCGTGCGGCATTTGCGGCACGGACCGGCATCTCTTTCTGGGGGAGTTCCCCGCAAAGCCACCGGTCACGCTCGGGCACGAGTTTTCCGGGATCATCGAAGCCGTCGGCGCGCGCGTCTCTGGTTTTGCGCCGGGCATGCGCGTAACCGGCGATCCGAACATTGCCTGCGGTCGCTGTCCGGAGTGCCACCGGGGCCGCGTCAATCTCTGCCATCATCTTCAGGCGATCGGCATTCATCGCAATGGCGGCTTTGCCGACTACGTCCTTCTGCCGGAGACACAGGCGTTCGCCCTGCCCCCGTCGCTCGATCCGCTCCACGGCGCCTTCTGCGAACCTCTCGCCTGCTGCCTGCACGGTGTCGATCTCGCGGAGATCAAGCCGGGCTCTTCCGTCATCGTCATCGGCGGGGGCGTCATCGGGCTGCTCGTCGTGCAGCTCGCGCGTTTGGCAGGCGCAACCGAGGTTGTCCTCCTGACGCGCAGCGAAAGCAAGCGCAGGCTGGCCGAGGGTCTCGGCGCAACCGCAACGCTCGACCCTTCCGGCGGCAATGTGGTCGAAAGCACCGTCGGGCCTCATGGCGCGATACCGGGAGGCGCGGATGTCGTCTTCGAATGCGCCGGGCTTCCCGAGACCGTCGAGCAGGCACCTCACCTCGCGCGACGCGGCGGCACGGTCATCATCCTCGGTGTTCTCCCGCAAGGTGTGACGGTCGCGCTCTCGCCGTTCGACCTCTTGTTCCGGGAGATCAAGCTGATCCCCTCATTCCTCAACCCCTTTACCCATGCCCGGGCCGCAGCGCTGATCGCCGCGGGCACGATCCAGGTCGCACCCCTCATCAGCCGGACGATCCGTTTCGATGAAGCGGCCGACGCCATCTCCCATCCTGCCGGAAGCGGCGAGATCCGGGTTGTCGTCGTCCCCTGAGCGTCGGCATCATCGCGCATGTCCTCAGGATCGGCGGAACCGCCGCTTTAGAAAGCGCGACGTCTTGTAAGTCACGCCGGCCGGCCGCTCGGGATCGGTGATATCGGACTCTGCCATCAGCTCCTCGGCCGTCGTCAACTCCCGCATCGCGACCGGCACGAGACGACGTCCTGTCTCGGGTGTCAGCCGCTCGATGGCCTTGACCAGCGAGCCGTGCTCGACGATGGCATCAGCCACTTCTTGCGCCGTCCGCCCGAGATGTTCCCCGATCAGCGCATCGCGACGGGTTGCAATCGTCTGCGCCGTTTCAGGCTCGTTTTCCCGCGCCTCAATCAGCACGTCGCATTCCGTGTCGTAGCCCATGGATCGGTTGTTGAGATTGGCGGAGCCGAGCTTCAGGATCCGGTCGTCGGCAATCATGATCTTGGCATGGACATAGATAGGCGTACCCGCATCATTGACCGGATAGAGAAGTCGGAACCGGTCGAACCTGTCGGCATCCCGCACATGCTTCATCAGCCGAATGCGGGCGGAATCCATGACCTGCGCCTCGAGCCAGCCGTTCGCCCCTTGCGGATTGATGACGACGACCTCGGGTCCCTCCGGCTCCGCAAGGCGAGCGGCCAGCGCTTCGGCGATCCGTCGCGAGGCGAAGTACTGGCTTTCGATATAGAGCGTCTTTCGCGCGGCAGCGATGATCGCAAGTGTTGCCGTCTCGATCTCGACGACCTGCCGGCGCCGGTCGTACTCCGGCAGGGTGCGCGCGATGCCGAGATCGATATTGCGGAAATCCACGGCGAGATCGTCCGGCCAGGGGTTTGATCCGCTCTCCACGGGTGCGAGCGTCTCCCCCGTGGCCTCGAGCCAGCGGGATCGCGCGAGTTCGGCCAGGGCAGCCGCCGCTTTACCCGAAAAGCACGTGGTCGCGTCGTGCCAGGGATCCTGCGCGAACCCCAGCGGCGAGCGGCGGCGCTTGTCCTTTTCGAGGTGATCCGTCGTATCCCACCGCCCGACCGTCATGTCGATCCCGCCGCAGAAGGCAACGGCGTCGTCGATGATGAGGAGCTTCATGTGATGGGCCGACATGGCCGGGTGAGCGCTGTCGAGCTTCAGGCTGACGCGATCCGAAAACAGCCAGCCGAGCATATAGACCGGCGTCTCGCCGCGGACGAGCGAGGCGAACAGGCCCATATCCCATTTCAGAATACGGATGTTCAGCGCATCGTTTCTCTTGGCGAGCCAATTGAAAAACCGACCGAGCTTGTCGGGCGTTCCGTCCGTGCTCTTGCCCGGCACCAGATCGATGCGCGTGTCGAAATCCCAGCCGATCAGCACGATCGATGTCTTCGCCTTCAACATCGCCTGCCGCGCATGGCGGAAGAAGGCCTCGGCATCGACGATGACCGAAAGCCGATCCGCCCGCGCGATCCGCCAGCAGGTTTCTCCCTCTGCCAGTATCGTGTCCATCACCCCTCGCTTCCGTCAACGTTCCGCAGCACAAGATAGGGCCTGTTCAACGCCCGGCCATCTCCCGATGCCACGGAAGTTCGCGTGACCGACCTTGCCGCGTTGATCTGCAGCGCTTGATGGTCGAGGATGCGTCGAACGCAATGCCGGAGACATGGAATGGTGATGGTGCAGGACAAAACGGACGAGATCCAGCAGCGGATGACGATCCTTGGCGAGCTCGATATCGCGGCCTTTCTCCCCTGGATCCATCGGCATGCGGCAAAGCTCGGACTAAGCCAGACGGTCGCCCACGCCGACGACGCACGGATTGAACTCGACCTGCGCGGCCCCGAGGCCCTGATCGACATGATGGAGATCGGCTGCCTGCTCGGGCCGATCGATGTCTGGGTCGAAACGATTGCCCGCGCACCGTGTAACGCCCAGTTTCCCAACGCAAAAACAACAGTTTGATGGGAATGACGAGAAACCTGTTGCCCGTTATTTGATCACGATTGCCAATGCGTTTTTTCTATGCAAACGTAAGCCCAACGGAGCTGAGAGTCCGGCGGTCTGCTCGTTCTCTCTCCTCGACAAACTTGGACCTTCCCGGGAATTTGACGCATGCGCTCCGATACGACAGGCTTTTGGACGCCAGTCGCCCTTTCTGCCGACGTCCTGGCCGGAACTGTCATCCCGGCACGCGTTTCCGCAGGAATCATTGCCCTCTGGCGCAGTCAATCCGGACAGGTCGCAGCCTCCGCAGATCGCTGTCCTCATCGCGGCATGAGCCTCTCGCACGGTTTCGTGCGCGGTGAGGCCCTCTCCTGCATCTACCACGGCTGGAGCTATGGGCAGGACGGGCGCTGCGTCCGCATTCCCGCGCATCCGGGCCTGACGCCCCCGGAGACCATCCGTGTCACGACCTATGCGGTCCGCGAGAGCGATGGCATCGTATGGGTCGCGGAAGGCACGCCGGCGTCCGATCCGCCGTCGCTTGCCGGATGGATCCCGCTGCGGACCCTGACCGTCGAGGCCGACCGTGAGGCGATCGAGACGGCGGCGGGCGCTTCGGCCGATGCGGACGGCTTGCTCGAGACGACCCGCGCCGACGCGCGGCTCTGCCTCCTGCTCTCCCCGTCTCAGCAGGTTCGCACCGGGATGCAGACCGTCACCCACGTGCTTGTCGCAGACGGGTGCTTGCCGCCTGTGCGCATTGCGGCGTCGAGGAGCGCCGAGAGGCTGCGGCGCAGGGCGGAGACCGCCGCCGAGAAAGGACGCTTGCCATGACGGACGATACCGCCTCCGCTCAGGCCATGACCGACGAATGGTATCCGGTCGGCCTCATCAGCCAGCTCGACAAGACCGGAAGGCAAACCGCCCTGATGGGCGAGCCGATCGTCGTCGCTCACGATGCCGATGGCCAGGCGCTCGTGACGGGCCATAACGGCCGGCGTCTCCCGGTCAAGCTGCGCTACGGGCATGTCTGGTCGTCGCTGGGCACGCCGAAAAAGGATATTTTCGCGATCCCCGAGGCCGATCAGCCCGGTCGCCGCTTCGTGGATGTCGGCGTGGTGCGCGTGCGGTGCTCGCCGCTGCGTGCCGTCGAGAATTTCCTCGATATCGCGCATTTCCCGTTCGTCCACACCGATGTGCTCGGCGCCGAACCGCACACCGAGGTCTTGAACTACACGGCGGAAATCCGTCCGGATGTGGACGAGGTCTGGGCCACGGAGGTCAAGTTCTACCAGCCGCAGGCGTCGAAGTCCGCCAGCGGCGGCATCACGACGGAGTACATGTATCGTGTTCCTGCGCCCACCTGCTCGGTGCTCTACAAGACCTGTCCGCCGCGGCCGACCGAGTGGGATGTGATCACGCTTTTCGTCCAGCCGCTGGCCGAGGATCTGTGCGACGTCTGGCCGTGGATGGCGCTGTTCGACGACGAGACGGCCATGACCGATCTCATTCACTTCCAGCAGATGATCTTTCTTCAGGACCGCTCGATCCTCGAAAACCAGGTCCCCCGTCTGCTGCCGCTTGATCCGGGCATGGAGATTCCGACACGCGCGGACTTAACGTCGATTGCCTATCGGCGCTGGCTGAAGCGGCACAACTATACCTATGGCGCACAGCTGGTGGCGCGATGATGAGACTGTACGACTACGTCCTTTCGCCGAGCTGCTACAAGGTTCGCCTGATGGCGGCGCTTGCCGGCGTGTCGCTGGAGTTGAGACCCGTCGACTTCCACCCCGGAGCGGAGCATCGGGGACCGGAGCTGTTGTCGCTCAACCCGGCCGGCTCGCTTCCCATCCTCGTCGACGGGGACCTCGTCCTGACGGAATCCTCGGCGATCCTCGTCTATCTCGCGGGCAAGGCCGCGTTGCAATGGCTCGGACGCGCGTCGCCGGTCGATGCCGCGCGCGAGCAGCAGTGGCTGTCTTTCTCGAGCCGGCTGACGACATCGCTCGGGTCGGCGCGTCTGCACGAGATGTTGCTGCGTCCCGGCGACATCGGCGCCCTGCAGGCGGCGGGCATCGCCGCGCTTCGCGAGCTGGAAGCCGGGCTCGTCGAGCAGCGCCTGCAAGGCCGGGCGTTCCTTGTGGCCAATGCGCCGACGGTCGCCGATATCGCGTGTTTTCCGTATGTCGCGCTGGCACCGGACGGCGGCGTCTCGCTCGACCCCTACCCCGCGATCCGCCTCTGGTCGCGCGCTCTTCGCGCGCTTCCCGGCTTCATCGAGATGCCCGGAATTCACCGCCTGCACGAGCTGAAACCCGAACCTCTTCTCGAACCGGGCGTGGTCTGACATGAGCGGCTATCTCCTCACGAACTGTGCAGCCGCGATCGTCGACGAGGGCGATGGACTCCGTGTGCGTCGCAATGTCGACCTGCTGACGGTGGGGTCCGCCATTTCCGCGATTGGCGTCGATATCGCGCGCGATGCCCTGCCCGCGGGCACCGAGGTTCAGGATGCCAGTGGCTGGTTCGTCTATCCCGGCCTCGTCAACACGCATCACCATTTCTTCCAGTGCTTCGTGCGCAATCGGGCCGATCTCGACTGGACGAAGCTGTCGGTGATCGAATGGCTCGATCGCATCTATCCGATCTTCTCGCAGCTTACCGAGGCCTGCTTCTACCAGTCGTCGCTGACCGCCATGGCCGAACTGATCAAGCACGGCTGCACCACCGCTTTCGACCACCAGTACAATTTTCCGCGACACGCCGGAACGCAGCTGATCGACCGCCAGTTCGAGGCCGCCGACCTCCTCGGCATGCGGTTCCATGCGGGGCGCGGCGGCAACACGCTGCCGAAATCCGAGGGGTCGACCATTCCCGACGAGATGCTGGAGACGACCGATGCGTTCATCGCCGACTGCGCCCGCCTGATCGATCGCTATCACGATGCCCGCCCCTTCAGCATGCGCCAGGTCGTCGTTGCACCCTGCCAGCCGGTCAACTGCTATCGCGAGACCTTTGCCGAGTCCGTGTCCTTGGCGCGCGATCGCGGCGTGATGCTGCACACGCATGTCGGCGAGGGCGAAAGCCCGGTCATGCAGGCCCGCCACGGCCGCCGCACCGTCGACTATCTGGAAGAGCTCGGCTTTGCCGGGCCGGACACCTTCTACGCCCATTGCTGGGAGCTGACGCACGACGAACTGCGGACGATGGCGCGAAGCGGCACGGGCGTCTCGCACTGCCCGGAGCCCGTCTACCTCGTGGGCGCCGAGGTGACAGACCTTCCCGCCATGTCCGCCTTTGGACTGCGCCTCGGGCTCGGCTGCGATGGCGCCGCCTCGAACGACAATTCCAACCTAATGCACTGCCTGCACTCGGCCTACATGCTCCAGTGCCTCGTCTCCTCCCGCCGTGCGCATCCGGTACCCTCGCCGGTCGATTTCCTGCGCTACGGGACGAGCGGCGGCGCGAGCCTGCTCGGCCGCAGCGATATCGGACGTCTTGCGCCCGGCATGGCTGCGGACCTCTTCGCCATCGACACGCGGCGCATGGACTATGTCGGCACCCGCCACGATCCCTTAAGCCTGATTGCACGCGTCGGCATCGGTGCGCCGGTGGACATGACCATGATCAACGGCCGGATTGTCTGGCAGAACGGCGAATTTCCGGGTCTGGACGAAGCGCAGATGGCCGCCGATGCCGAAGCCGCACTGGCAAACGTTGCATTCTAAGACAATAACAACACAGGGAACCGTACTCATGAACACCGATCTGACACGCCGACACCTGATGAAAGCCGCCGCAGCGACGGGCCTTGTCGGCGCGCTGGGAAGCCGCCTTGCCATGGCCGCCGACGAACCCTTGGGAATCGCCCTGGTCATCCCGTCGCCGATCGGTGATGTGGGCTGGGGGCACGCTCTGGCGGCCGGGCTCGAGCCGATCAAGGCAGCCTACGGCGACAAGGTAAAGGTCACGATCCTCGAGAACATCGCCGAAGGACCCGATGCCGACCGCATCATGACGAAAACCGTTGCGGACGGAAACAAGGTGCTGATCGCCGGCTCCTTCGGATACCAGAACGGCGCGCTGCAGATCGCCCGCCGCGATCCCGGCGTGACCGTGCTGCATGCTTCCGGCTTTCAGGTTGCACCGAACTTCTCACCCTTTGCCGCCAAATATTTCCAGGGCACCTACCTGCTCGGCATGGCCGCGGCCGCCCTTTCCAAGACGGGCAAGCTCGGCTCGGTCTCGGCTTTCGCCATTCCCGAGCTGATCACCTCGATCAACGCCTTCACGCTCGGTGCACAGGCCGTCAATCCGGCGATCGAAGTCTCCGTGGTCTGGGTGAACTCCTGGTTCGATCCGGCCAAGGAGCAGGAGGCCGCCAAGGCGCTGATCGCACAGAAATGCGACGTGATCTTCTCCAATGCGCAGGACACGCCCTCGGTGGTGGCCGCCTGCGAGGAGGCCGGAATCTACGCCTTCAACCTGAATTCCTCGATGAAGAAATATGCCGAAAAGACGTATCTCGGCTGCGTGTCGACCGACTGGTCGCCCTTCTTCAAGGCCTCCGTCGAGGCCCATCTCGCCGGCACGTTCAAAGGTGCGAACGCGTTTCTCGGCGTTGCGGAAAAGGTCGTGGAGGTCGTCGACTGGAACCCCGCCATCCCGGCCGACACGATGACCAGGATCAAGGATATCGAGGGACAGATTGCCGCCGGCAGTTTCTCGCCCTTCACAGGCCCGATCACCAAGGCCGACGGCAGCGAAGGCGTGGCGGCCGGCGTCACGCTGGCGGATCCGGAGATCATTGCGATGAACTGGCACGTCAAGGGTGTCGTCACGCCTTTGCCCAAGTAAGTCATGCGCCCCCCGCTCCTGTCGCTTCGCGGCATCTCGAAAAGCTATGGTCCGATCAAGGCCAATCAGGACATCGACCTGGATGTCGGCGAGAGCTCGATTCATGCGATCCTCGGCGAGAACGGGGCTGGCAAATCGACGCTGATGAAGCTGATCTACGGCGTCGAAACGCCAGATGGCGGAACCGCCGTCTGGCAGGGTGCGCCCCTGACCCTCGCCTCCCCTGCCGACGCGCGGCGTCAGGGGATCGGCATGGTCTTCCAGCACTTTTCCCTGTTCGAGACCCTGACGGTCCTCGACAACATCCGCCTCGTCGTGCCGGGCCGCAAGGCGGCGCTCGTCGCGCGTGTCCGCGACATCGGGCGCAGCTTCGGGATCGAGGTGGACTCCTTCGCCCAGGTCCATGCGCTTTCCGTCGGCGAGCGGCAGCGGGTGGAGATCATCCGGTGCCTGATGACGGAGCCGAAGCTCCTCATTCTCGATGAACCCACCTCCGTTTTGCCGCCGCAGCTTGTCGAGACGCTGTTCGAGACGCTCCGGCGCCTGCGCGACGGCGGCGTTTCGATCCTGTTCATCTCGCACAAGCTGGAAGAGATCCGCGCGATCTGCGACCGGGCAACCATCCTGCGCGGCGGGCGGGTCACAGGGCATGTCAATCCGCGCGACCACAATGCGCAGGATCTGGCGCGGATGATGATCGGCCGCGACATGCCGGAGCCGATCCCCGCCGTCCCCCTCGCCGAGGGTGAAAAACGGCTGGAGATCACCGGCCTCGACCATATGCCGGACGATCCGTTCGCCGTCCCGCTGTCGAAGATCACGATGTCTGTCCGCGCCGGCGAAATCCTCGGCATTGCCGGCATCTCCGGCAACGGCCAGCGGGAACTGGCCAGTCTCATCTCCGGCGAAACGACGCTGGGACGCGAACATCCGGACCGCATCTTCATGATGGGCCGGGATGTCGGGCGGCTGCGTCCGGCGAAGCGCCGCGCTCTTGGTTTTGCTTTCGTGCCGGAAGACCGTCTCGGTCGTGGCGCGGTGCCGGAAATGTCGCTGGTGCTCAACGGCCTTCTGACGGCGCATCCGCAGAACCTCCTCAAGCGCGGCCTCATCGATCGAACGCAGGCACTGGCTTTCACGACCGACTGCATCCGTGACTTCGACGTGCGCGCGCAGGGACCCGAGAGCGAAGCCGGCTCCCTTTCGGGCGGCAATCTTCAGAAATTCATTGTCGGCCGGGAGATCATGCTGGCACCGAAGCTGCTCTTCCTCGCGCAGCCGACATGGGGCGTCGATATCGGCGCGGCCTCCGCCATCCGGCAACGGCTCATCGCGCTTCGCAATGCCGGCATGGCCATCCTCGTCGTTTCCGAGGAGCTCGAGGAACTCTTCGAACTCTGCGACACGATCCAGGTCCTGCACCACGGGACGCTAAGCCCCCCGCTTGCGACCCGGGACACGCTGCCGGAGGAGATCGGCCGCTACATGATCGGCGCACAGGCGCAAGCAGGAGATATCACGGCATGACGGGATCGGCGCTTTCCATGGTTCCGTCTCTGGTGCGCCGCGATCGCGCATCGCTTGCGGCGACCCTCATCGCGCCGCCGGTCGCGCTCGCCGTGGCGATCCTCCTCAATCTGCTCCTCGCCATGGCGATCGGTCGCAGTCCGTCGGCTGTGCTGCATGCGATGCTGCTCGAACCCTTCCTGTCCTGGGCCTCGTTCTCCGAGGTGCTGCTGAAGACCGGCCCGCTGTTGCTGATTGCCCAGGGGCTGGCGATCGGCTTTCGTGCGCGGGTCTTCAATATCGGCGCAGAAGGACAGTTCGTGCTCGGCGCCATCTTCGCCTCCGCCATCCCGGTCTGGTTTCCCCAGGCGACAGGCGGCTGGATCTGGCCTTTGATGCTGCTGCTCGGGGCGATCGGCGGCGCGCTCTGGGCCAGCATCACGGCGTTCTGGCGGGTGCGGCTCAATGCGAACGAGATCCTGGTGTCCCTGATGCTGAGCCTGGTCGCGGTCCAGCTGCTCTATTTCCTCCTCCTCGGACCATGGAAAGATCCGAACGGCTTCAATTTTCCGCAGTCGGTGCTGTTTCAGGTCGATGCGATGGTGCCGACGCTGATCCCGGGAACCCGGGTCAACGTCTCCCTCCTCCTCGCCGTCGCCGCGTCCCTCGCCGCCTGGGTGTTCATGCAGAAAAGCTTTCTCGGTTATACGCTGCAGGTGGGTGGCATGGCACCGCGTGCGGCAAGCTACGCCGGCTTCAACGAAAGTCGCGCCATCTGGCTGTCTCTCCTGATCGGCGGCTTTGCCGCAGGTCTTGCCGGCGCCGCCGAGGTTGCCGGGCCGCTCGGCCAGCTGCAGCGCTCCATTCCGACGGGCTACGGTTATGCAGCGATCATCGTCGCCTATCTCGGTGGTCTCCATCCCCTCGGCATCGTTCTCTCGTCGCTGGTCATGGCGGTGATCTATATCGGCGGAGACAATGCGATGGTATCCGCCAACCTGCCCATTGCCGTGGTGCGCGTCTTCCAGGGGATTCTGCTCCTCTCCTATCTCATCGCCGTCGCCTTCGTGCGCTACCGTCTCGCCTGGCCGACGGCCGCAAGGAGCCCGACATGAACGCGATCGAATTCATCCTGGCCGGGATGCTGGCCGCCGCCACGCCGTTCCTGCTCGCAGCCCTCGGCGAGATGGTGGTCGAGCGCGCCGGCGTTCTCAATCTCGGGGTGGAAGGCCTCATGGCACTCGGTGCCGTCATTGCCTTTATCACCGTCTATCACGGTGGCGGCCACCTTCTGGGGTTTCTCGCAGCGGGCGCTGCGGGCACCCTCCTTTCGCTCGTGTTCGCCTTTGTCGCGCTCGGCTTTCGGGCCAATCAGGTCGCAACCGGTCTTGCCATCGGCATTCTCGGCCAGGGCCTCTCGGCGTTGTTCGGCAAGTCCTATGAGAGCCTGACGGTCAAGGGCCTGCCGAAGCTTTCCGTGCCCGGCCTTTCCGAGATCCCGGTCATCGGCGGTCTCTTCGTGCAGGATCTTGTGGTCTGGCTGTCCCTTGGCGCAACGCTTGCGATCTGGGCCACGTTCACCTTCACGCGGGTCGGCCTCGTCCTTCGTGCGGTCGGAGAAAATCCGAAAGCGGCCCATGCGATCGGCTATCCCGTGATCGCCGTGCGGGTCGCAGCGATCGCGTTCGGCGGCATGATGGCGGGGTTTGCCGGAGCCTATGCGGCGGCGGTCTATACGCCGCTCTGGGCGGACGGCATGATTGCCGGGCGTGGCTGGATCGCGATCGCACTTGTCGTCTTCGGCACCTGGCTCACCGGTCGCATCTTCCTTGGCGCCTGCCTCTTCGGCGCCGTGTCGCTGATGTCGCTCGCAGCGCAGGCCGGCGGGCTCGACCTGCCTTCGCAGCTTCTGTCGAGCCTTCCCTATCTCGTCACCATCATCGTTCTCGGCATCATCTCCGCCGACCGGCGCCTTCTCAAGCTCAATGGTGTCGCATCGCTCGGCGAGCCGTTCGAGCGATAGCCCGCGGCCCCGGCATCCCGCGACGTCAGGGCCTCCCAGCAGTTCGCGCCGTCATCGAGGCTTTGGGCTTCACGCGCCAGAGGTTTCCCACTCCCGGAGCAGCGTTTCGCTGTCCGTCACGACGCCGAGATGCAGCGAGATCATGGCGAGGGCTGCCTTTTCCAAAGGCTCGTCGGTTCCGCGCACCAGATCGTCGAGAACCGTGACGCGGTATCCAAGATTGGAGGCGTCGAAGGCGGTGTTCAAGACGCAGCAATCCGCCATGCATCCGGTGAGGACGACCCGGCGGGCTCCCATGTTTCTCAGGAGAAAGTCCAGGTCCGTCGGATAGAAGGCCGAGAGCCGCTTCTTGCCGTCGACGATCATGTCGGAAGGCTCCACACGCGTGACGAACTCCGTCCAGCGGCTGCCTGCAAGGGCATGCGCGTCGGCATTCGGGATGTCGCCGACAAAGAGCGGGAATGTCATGCGCCACGCGGCGGGGATCCCCTTGACATCGTCCACGCCTCCGGGCCGCAGGGTGCTGCGCACGTGGATGATCGGCACCCCGAGTTCACGGGCACGGTCATGGAAGCGATCGACACCCTTGACGATCTGGCGAGCCCGAGGCGCGGGACAGGGACAGTCCGGATCTTCCGACAGATGGCCCTGATGGAGGTCGATGCTGATCGCGACCGTATCCTCACGCCTTGTGAATTCCTGGAAATGGTCGGGTAGCTCGACGGGTTCGCCATAGACGCGTGCCTTCATGATACCTCTCTATCGTTCTTGAGAGCCCGGGGCCGCGTCAGCGGCGCTCCTCGCGCACGTAGGGCTGGCCGAGCGCGCCGGGTTCGTCGCTCGGCCGGTTCAGGTGCCGGATGGAGACCCAGATCATGACGCCGAGCGTGGCGAGATAGGGCGTGGTCATCAGGAGATATTGCGGGAGGACGACGCCGGCGGCGGCAAGCTTGGGGATGACCGCCTGGATGGAACCGAACAGGAGGGCCCCCGCGGCCGCCCGCCACGGATTCCAGCGCGCAAAGATGACCAGCGCAATGGCGATCCAGCCACGACCGGACGTCATGTCGTCGATCCAGACCTTGACGTTCGCAACGGCGATATAGGCTCCGGCGAGGCCGACCAGGGCGCTGCCCGCCGTGACGGCGAGAAAGCGCGTCATCGATACGGGCACGCCCATGGCGTCGGCCGCTTCCGGGTTTTCTCCGACGGCGCGGAGGCGCAGGCCGAACCGCGTCCGCTGCAGGAGATAGGACACGCCGAAGACGATCGGGATCATCAGATAGACGATCACGTCCTGGCGAAAGAGGATCGGCCCGATCACGGGGATATCGGCGAGCACCCCGAGGGAAACCGGACCGAGACCGGAGAACGCCTTGCTGGTCCAGCCGAACAGATTGCCGAGAAGGCTCGTCAGCCCCTGGCAGAAGAAGACGATGACGAGACCGGCGATGACCTGATTGACCCGGAGCACGATGACCAGGAACGAGAAGAGCACCGACACGGCGGCTGCCGCCAGCATCCCGGCCATCATCGCCACCAGCGGATCCGGCCTGAACGTCAGGAGAACGGCCACGGAGGCCAGGGCACCGACGAGCATCAAGCCCTCGGCCGTCAGGTTGAGGACGCCGGCACGCTCCGAGAAGATGAGGCCCAACGCGGCAAGGGCATAGGGCACGGCGAGCTGGGGAATCGTGGCAAGCCACGTCACGAAAAATGTGGTCATGCGCGGTACCTGATCCAGTGAACGCGATGGATGACGAGGAAATCGGAGGCGGCAACGCTCATGACCACCACGGCCTGGATCAGCTGAACCATCGACGGGGGAATGGCGTAGAAGACTTGAAGGTTCTGTCCGGCGATGACGAGGACCGACATCAGCAAGGCCACCACGGCTGCGGCAACCGGGTTGTTGCGCGCAAGGAAGCCGATCAGGACCCCTGAAACGCCGTAGCCCGGAAAGAAGGATTGCGTCAGCCGCCCCTCCTGACCGCTGCTCACCACGAAGCCTGCCAGTGCGGCGAGACTGCCGGACACAAGCACGACGAAAAGCACCATGTTCGCCACGGGCAAGCCCAAGGCCCGTGCGACACCCGGGTTTGCGCTGACGAACCGCATGTAGAACCCCGCGCGACTTTGCGCGACGAGATAGGTCATCAGGAGGGTCATCCCCCCGGCAAGGACGAGCGAGACACTGACCCCGCTGTCCAGGGTCGGCAAAAGCTCCGACGCGGCATAGGCGGGCGAATGCGGAAAACCGTCGTCATCCTTCCAGGCGCCATACAGAAGATGCAGCAGGACGTAATAGGCGACGTAATTGAGGAGCAGTGTCGAGATGATCTCGTTGACCGAGAGGCGCAGTTTCAGGAAGGCAGGGATTAAGGCCCAGAGGGCACCGCATGTGACGGCGGCGAGCCCCATCAGCGGCAGGCGCGCCCATTCCGGACCGAGATGCAGAAGCGAAACGAGGGTCGCTCCAACCCCGCCGAAGATCATCTGGCCCTCGATCCCGAGGTTCCAGAAGCGCACGCGAAATGCCATCGCCGCCGCGAGACCGACAAGGATCAGCGGTGCCGCCTGAACCAGAACGGCTTTGAAATTCATCGGGTCCAGGATCGTTGCGGTGACGAATTCGTCGGCGAGGCTCTCTGCCGGCACGCCGACCAGAATGAGGGCGAAGGCCGAAAGGCCAAGGCCTGTCACCAGAGCGGCCGCGAGCGCAAACAGGCGCAACGGGAAGCTGGCGCTTCGGCGAACCTCGATCGATATCTGCCCGAAGCGCCGCTGGCGCCCGGCAGCCTGCGCCTTGGCGATGACCGCGTTGCCGGTGGTGTCGATGGGAGATGCGCGTCGCGTCGCCTTGGAAACGTCGTCACGCATGGCCCACCATTGCCCCGCCGATTTGCTGCCGGTCGAACGGCGCCGTGAATTCCCCAACGAGTTTGCCGCCCGCCATGACGCCGATGCGGTGCGCCAGTTTCATCGCTTCATCGAGATCCTCGCTCACGAGGAGGACGGCCGCACCGTTGCGCGCCGATGCCTGCAACCGGGCATGCACGGCCGCCGTTGCGCGGGCATCGAGGCCTCGACTGGGGCTTTGCGCCACGATGATGCTCGGCGGGTCCGAAAATTCGCGCGCGATGACCAGTTTCTGCGCGTTCCCGCCGGAAAGCAGCGCTGCCTTCTGGGACAGCGCGCGGACGCCCTGAACGTCGAAGCTGGACAGCGCCTCCTCGGCATTCTTGCGCAGACGGCCACGCCGCAACCAGAGCCATGAGCCGTACCGCCCACGGGCCACGTCGCCGACGCCGTAGTTTTCGGCGACCGAGAGACCTCCTGCCAGCGCGTACCGGTACCGGTCGGCCGGAATGAATGCGACACCATACCGTCGCAGGCGCGCCGGATCCGCCGCGTTGACGGTCTCTCCGGCATCCTCGAACTGAACCGAGCCGGAGCCAGCGCGGCGCAGACCCATCAGCACTTCGGTCAGCTCGCTCTGGCCATTGCCGGACACGCCCGCAATCGCATAGATCTCGCCCGCCCGCACATGAAAGGAAACGGCGTCGACCGCCTTGGTCCCATCCGCGCGCCGGACGGAAAGGCCCAGCGTCTCCAGCCGTCGCCGTCCGAAGACCGGTTGCGTCTCCCGCGCCGTCGGCAGGGTCTCCCCGACCGTCAGGCGGGTCAGTTCCTCCAGCGAGGTGCCCTTGGGGTCGACGGAGCCAACGGTGCGCCCACCCCGCAGGATCGTCACGCGATCCGCAAATCGCTTCACATCCATGAGCTTGTGCGTAACGAGAACGACCGCCGTTCCGCTTGCGGCCAGTCGTCTCAGGGTCAGCATCAGCTTTTCGGCTTCCTGATCGGTCAAGACGGCCGTCGGTTCGTCGAGAATGAGGATCCGCGCGCCGGCAATCAGCGCCTTGATCACCTCGACCCGCTGCTGTTCGGCGATGGATAGACTGTCGATGCGGGCATCCGGATCGAGCGTGCCACCGAGTGCGGCTGCCTGCTCGTGGATGGCGGCACGCATCGCCAGGCGTTCGCCCTTGGCCGACACGAAGCGATCGGCGGAACCGAGCCGTGAAAGGAGCACGTTGTCGAGAATGGAGAAGGGGCGCACGAGCTTGAAATGCTGGTGCACCATGCCGATGCCGAGAGCTGCAGCTTCTCGAGGACCCGAGAGCCGGGTTTCCCGCCCTGCCAGTCTGAGCGAACCGCTGTCGGGGGTGTAGAGCCCGCAGCAGATATTCATCAGCGTCGACTTCCCGGCTCCATTCTCGCCCAGCAAGGCATGGATTTCGCCTGCCGCCGCAGAAAAGCTGGCCCCGTCGAGCGCCTGGAAACCGTCGAACGCTTTGCTGACGCGCTCGAGCTCCAGAAGGGAATGGGTCATGGACATGCTTTCCGGATGTGTGGACTGCGCCCGGCGCTGGCGAAGGACCATCGCCGGGCCGTTGCCGTTACTTCTGCGAGATGACGCCGGGCACGAACCAGTCCATCGTCCACAGTTCGGGATCGGTGATGGCGACATTTGCCGCCAGACGCTCTTTCCCGTCCCGGTCCTTCAAGGGCCCGGTGAAGACCGGATTGCCGTCGATGATCGACTGTCGCGCCGCCATGATCTTCTTCTTATTGTCGGCGGAGACGGCCGGTCCGCAGCAGGCGATGTCGGTTCCACCTTCCTTGATTCCCGGAAAGGCCCCATACGGCGCAGGCTCCCAGCTTCCCGCCTTTATTTTTTCGATCTCCGGCGCCAGGAATTTTGCCCAGGTCCACACCGAGGAGCACTGCGTGGCCTTCGGAGCGAACTCGGTCAGGTCGCGATGGTGCCCGGTGCCGTAAACGCCCCGTTCCTGCGCGACGATCTGCGGCGTGGGCGTATCCACATGCTGGCCGATCACGTCGATGCCCTCATCGATCAGTGCCGATGCTGCGGCCCGTTCCTTGACGGGATCGTTCCAAGAGCCAGTGAACACCACCGTCAGGGTCGCGTCGGGATTGATCGTCCTTGCGCCGAGTTCGTAGGCATTGATCGTCCAGTTGACCACCGGAAGCGGGTTTGCGGCGACGAAACCGAGCTTTCCGGTCTTGGAGGCGGCGGCTGCTGCCATGCCGCAGAGATACTGGCTCTGATAGGTGCGCCCATAGAAGGATTCGAGATTCGGACCGTTGGTGATGCCGCTGGCATTGAGGAAGGCAATCTTCGGATAGGACTCGGAAAGCTTCTTGAACGTGTCGGAGTATCCGAAGGCGGTGCCGATGATGATGTTGTAGCCACGCTGGATGAAGCGTTCCACCGGCGGGCTGATGGAGGCCGAATCTTCGGACACCTTTTCCACCATCGGGATCTTCGCACCGAGCGCCTTTTCCAGCGCAGGGCGAGCCTCCTCGAATGCCTGGCTCCACCCGCCGTCGTTCTTGGGCCCGAACAGGATGACGGCGGCCTTCGGCGCTCCCTCCACCTTGAATTCGGCAGCCGATGCGAGCGACGCGGCAAAAATGGAGGCGGCGGCCGCTAGAATGACGGCCTTCTTTCGTCTGATCATTCGTCAGTTCTCCTGGGATTGGCCGACCGCGAGAGAGGTCGGAGATCGAAGTGCAGTCACAGCATTTTATTGATTCGAAAGACGTTTCCCTCAGGATCGAGGAGGACGGCCTGGTACCAGTTGTAATAGGTCGTGTAGGGCGGCTTGATGAGCCGCGCACCCATGGACACCGCAACCGGCACGAGGCGATCGACGTCCTCCGGCTGGTCGACGTCGATGTTGAGGAGGAATTTGATCCCCGTCGGTCCGGAGAATTCGCCGAGGCCGAGAAGGTCGTAAGCGTCCTGCGCGTTGAAGCCGAGACAGCTTTGCCCCGTCCTCAGGCCGACGAAGATCGGCGAGCGGATGTCCGGAATCTCTTCGAAACCGAACAGGTCGCGATAGAAACCCGAAAGCGAGACGATGTCTTTCGTGAAGACGTTGACATAGGACAGGTTCACGGGGCCGACCCTTGCTCGGAGAAATCGATAGGCGCGCGGGCATGCGGACACGGCAGACGGAAGACGCCGTCCGTGTCCTGCCGTCCTTCGCGGGGATGGATCAGGCGGCTTTTTCGCCCTTGCCGAAGGTCGTCTGCTTGACGAACTTGCTTTTCAGATGGTCGCCGGACGTGACGCGCTCGTATTTGGCAGCCCCACCCTTTTCGATGCAGCCCGGCAGGCACTCGATGATCGCGTCGTAATTCGGCTGATGGAAGAACACGATCGAAAGGCGATCCACGTTGTCTTCCGACTCCAGCGACGGGTTGACCACCCGGTGAACCGTCGAGGTCCAGGTATCGTTTGTCCACTGCTGCATGAGATCGCCGATGTTGACGATGAAGGCCCCTTCGATCACGGGGACGCCGACCCAGTCGCCGGCTTTGTTCTTCACCTCGAGGCTGCGATCTCCGCGTTCCTTGCGCAGGATGGTCATGCTCCCATAGTCCGAATGGGCGCCCGCGCGCAGCTGGCCGGGAAGAGGCTCCATCGTCTGCTTTGGATAGCGCAGCACGCGCATCATCGAGATGTTGCGGTCGATCGTCTTGTCGAAATAGTTTTCATCAAGGTCGAGCGCCAGCGCGAAGAGCCGCATCAGGTCGGTCGCGAGCGCGTCGACGGCCCGAAAGTATTCTTCCCAGACGTCCTTGAGGGCGGCCGGCACCGCGGGCCAGACGTTAGGCGCGAAATGCGGACCGGCGCTTGCCGATGTGTAGTAGGGATCATTGGCCGGTACGTCGACGGGCCCGATGGAGAGGGACTCCTTGATATCCGGCGGTGTCGGCTCATCGAGACTGAACGACAGCCCCTCGCCGCCCACGGCGGAGTATCCGCGAACCTGGTCCGGAGCCGGCCGGTCGCATTTGACCTTCTCGCCATGTGGCAGCGCAAAGAATTCGGCGGAGACGGCATGAGTCTTGCGAAGAAGATCTTCGGAAATGCCGTGCCCGGAAACGACGAGAAAGCCGATGTCGCGGCACGCCTGTCCGATCTTCGCAGCGACGGCTGCTTTTCCTTCGGCAGACCCTTCCTTGTAGGGGGCAAGATCGATTACGGGAACTTCAAGCAAGGTCATCGGTGTCTTCCTCGATCGGTTGGGCGCGTTCGAACGCTGTTCGCTCATGCTGCAGACAGGAAATGCAAACGATATGCCAACCGCAAAACCAAGCTTTCCCGCCGATCAAGGGCTTTGAAATTTACCAGTTGATCAAAAAACCTTCACTTAAATTAAGATCGTCTAAAATTTAGGCGATCTGCTCTGCTCGAGGATGCGTTCGATGCGATGTGCGCCGACACTGTCCCGAAACCTGTTCTCACGGCATCCGGCACGGCGCCAAATGCTATGTAAAACTTAGAAAAGAGGCGTTGAAAAGCGGCGCTACAGGCGTAGTTCCCCGATGCGAGGATCATGTCATGTGGAGGATATCATCATGTTCAAGCTATGGCCCGGAATGGTTGCGGCGAGTTGCGTCGCGGCCGTGATGGCAAGCGCACCCGTCTACGCTGTTGAACCTCCGGCGTCCCCGCCGGCAGACACGCCGTTGAAGGCGTTCGTCACCTCTGTCGAGGCGGACAAGTCGATCACGTTCCGCCTTTTTGCCCCTGCGGCAAGGTCGGTCGCCGTGGTCCTCGGGCAGCAGGCGCCGATGATGATGACGCGGGGCGAGAACGGCGTGTGGACGGCCAAGAGCGACGTCCTCGCTCCCAACCTCTACGAGTATTATTTCAACATCGACGGCTTCCGCAGCATCGATCCGGGCACGAACCAGCCGAAGCCGCAGAGACAGGTCAATACAAGCCTCATTCTCGTGCCGGGCGGCATCCTGGACACCCGCGACGTGCCGCATGGCGACCTGCGCCTGGTGACCCTGTCGTCCAAGGCGCTGACATCGCAGCGGCAGATGCACGTCTACACGCCGCCCGGCTATACCGACGCATCGGAGCCCTTGCCGGTCGTCTATCTCTACCACGGCTTCGGAGACACCGTGGATTCCTGGGTGACACAGGGACGCGCGCCCCAGATCCTCGACAATCTGCTGGCGGAAAAGAAGATCCGGCCGATGATCGTCGTCATTCCCGACACCGAGGCCGATATCCCCGAGGCCATCGCCGAAAACTTTCCAGCATCCGAGCGTCGGAAGGACTTCTATCCGATCAATGCGGAGGCGATCGACCGCGAGCTGATGACGGATCTCATTCCCTATATGGAAAAAACGTACCGCGTACGCACGGATGCCGATGGCCGGGCCGTCGTCGGCCTCTCGCAGGGCGGCTATCAGGCGCTGGTCTCAGGCCTCTCGCATCTTGGAACCTTCGGCTGGGTCGCGACCTTCAGCGGCGTCTCGACCACCACGGTGCCCAACAAGGCCGTCGATGCCGCGCTGGACGCGCCGGATACGATCAACAAGGCGCTGCGGAACTTCACGGTGACCGTGGGCTCGAAAGATACGGTCACGGGAAAGGATATTGCCGGCCTGAAGGCAAAGCTCGACGAGAAGAAGATCGCCCACGAGTATCATGAGTACAAGGATCTGCAACACGAGATGGATGTGTGGCGACCGTCGCTGATCGCCTTCCTCGAAAGGGCCTTTAGGGAATAGCGCTCAATCGTCACCGCTTTTTCGAGATCCGATCTCCGACGATGCAGCTGACGTGCTGTCATACGTGTCCGGCACATACATGTCCGCCGGCACGGGCTTTCGGTAATAGTCGGCGTGCCGGGTGCGCGCCGGCAATTCGATCGACGGCTTCGGCACGTCTTCGTAAGGGATCTGCTGCAGGAGATGCGAGATGCAGTTCAGGCGGGCCTTGCGCTTGTCGACGGCGTCCACCACCCACCACGGGGACTCGGGACGGTGCGTGCGCTCCAGCATGTCCTCCTTGGCCTTCGTGTAGGCCTCCCAGTGAATGCGGCTCTCCAGATCCATCGGGGACAGCTTCCATTGTTTCAGGGGATCGCGGATCCGCATGTTGAAGCGGAAGGCCTGCTCCTCGTCGGTAATCGAGAACCAGTATTTGATCAGGATGATGCCCGAGCGTACGAGCATCGACTCGAACTGCGGAACCGACTGGAAGAACTCTTCGAGTTCATCCGGCGTGCAAAATCCCATCACGCGCTCCACGCCCGCCCGGTTGTACCAGCTGCGATCGAACAGCACGATCTCGCCGGCGGTCGGCAGGTGCTGAACGTATCGCTGGAAATACCATTGATGGCGCTCGCGCTCGGACGGCGCCGGGAGCGCGACCACGCGGCAGACCCGGGGATTGAGCCTCTGGGTCACGCGCTTGATGGCTCCGCCCTTCCCGGCCGAATCCCGCCCTTCGAACAGCACGACGACCTTCAGCTTCTTGTACTGGACCCAATCCTGCAGGCGGACCAGCTCATGCTGGAGGCGAAACAGCTCGCGGAAATAGATCTTGCGGTCGAGAAGCGGCGCGCCCGTTGGCGTGCCGTCTTCCTCGAAGAGGTCATCCAGCCGATCCTCCTCCAGCTGCATCTCCAGCTCCTCGTCGAAACTGTCGATGATCTCCGCCTTGATGCGGGCGAGCTGGGCCGGGTCATTGATGTTCATGGGGGCTCCGTGACGGAAGGCAGATGGCGGAAGGGGCGGATCGGGCAGTGGAGGACGTTACAAGCCTACCTGTGTCAGGAGAATGACGATGGTGTTGCAGCTGTCGGCGCGGCCGCGCGACCGCAATCATCAGGATCCTCGTTCGCGTGCATTGACTTAACAGCCATCTTGCGGCCCTGTCGACGCGTGCCGCGGCTGACGCTGTGCCCGATCGAAAGAACAAATGACAGCGATGCCAGGACGTCCACGGGGGACCCGACCGGGCATCGGAACTGAAAGGACGTTTTCTTGGCGACAGGCTTGATAGCGCTACTGGATGACATCGCGGCCATCGCGAAGCTCGCGGCCGCGTCTCTCGACGATGTCGGTGCACAGACGGCAAAGGCCAGCCTCAAGGCCGCCGGGGTCGTCATCGACGACACGGCCGTCACACCGACCTACGTGGTCGGCCTGTCGCCGAGCCGGGAACTGCCGATCATCTGGCGGATCGCCAAGGGCTCGCTGCGCAACAAGCTGGTGTTCCTGCTACCCGCCTGCCTGCTGCTCGGCACCTTCGCGCCTTGGCTGATCACGCCCCTGCTGATGCTTGGCGGCACCTATCTCTGCTTCGAGGGGGCGGAGAAGATCCATGCCGTGCTGTCGGGACATGGCCATGCCGATGCCGCCGCGGCATCGACTGTCGATCCTGCAACCCTCGAGGAGCAGAAGGTGTCCGGCGCCATCCGCACGGATTTCATTCTCTCGGCCGAGATCATGGCGCTGACGCTGGCCAGCGTCTCCACCTCGAACACCGTCACACAGGTCGCCGTGCTCGCCGCTGTCGGCGTTCTGATCACGGTTGCTGTCTATGGCCTCGTGGCCTTCATCGTCAAAGCCGACGATATCGGCCTTCACCTGGTCGCGACGGGCGGGACTGTCGGTCGGGCGATCGGGCACGGCCTTGTCAAGGGAGTGCCCGTTTTCCTCCAGATCCTGGCGATCGTGGGAACCGCGGCCATGCTCTGGGTCGGCGGGAGCATCGTCATTCACGGCCTGGCCGAATTCGGCCTTCATCAACCGGAACATCTCGTCGAGGGCGCTGCGGCCTACGCGCAGGCGGTCGTGGCCATCCTGCCGCAGGTGGTGCACTGGCTGGCGGCCACTGTGGTACAGGCAGTCTTCGGGGCCATTCTCGGCGGCATCGTCGTGCTCGTGATCACCGCGGCGACACCGATCTTCAAGACGCGAAAGACCTGAAAGAACAGGCTGTGCGGCGCGCGGCGCGCGATCACGAAGGGGGTGGCAGCCGACAGAATGCTCGCCACCCACGAAAGCGGTCTTGCGGGATCGCCCGTCTGATCGCATAAGCCCTGCATGTCTGATTCACGAATTTTCGTCGGCCTCAAGTCGGCCAAGAAGAAGTCCAAAGCCGCTGAGGCCCCCTCGGGACCGCAGTGCCAATGGCATGGGTGCGAGAAGATTGGCACGCATCGCGCGCCGGTCGGCCTCGGAGGTGAAGGCCTGTTCCTGATGTTCTGCCTGGATCACATCAAGGAGTACAACAAGGGCTACAATTTCTCTCCGGATCTGTCCGACCCCGTCGTTGCGCGCTACCAGCGTGACGCGATCAGCGGCGCGCGGCCTAGCTTCGGCAAGCCGATCCAGGAGGCGACGGAACTGCCGATGCCCTTCACCGTGCGCTCGGGTTCGGCAAAATCCTTGAACGCCCGCAAGAATGCGGCGCAACGCCTGATGCAGAAGCGCGAGGCGCAGGCGCGGAAACTGAAGGTGCTCGAGGCAAAGGCCTTCGAGACGCTCGGGCTTGCGCATGACGCGACGCCCGACCAGATCAACCGACGCTACAAGGAGCGCATCAAGCTCCACCACCCGGACACGAACGCCGGCAACCGCGCGTCGGAAACCGAACTCCAGGCGACGATCGAAGCCCACAAGATCCTGAAGCTCAACGGCTTCTGCTGAGATATCGACCTCCGTCGCTCACGTGACACCCGCGTCGTCGCCTCTCCCGACGACGCGTCAGCGTATCCGGGATCGCGATCGTCGCCGCCGCGAAGGATTTATCGCCCGATCCGCAATTCCTCTCGCGCAGAACCTCAGGATCCCTATAATCGCCTCCATGGATGCGAGCAGCATCGTCCACGGGGAGGAGAGACCGTGTCGCAAACCATCGCGTTCCTGCCGCCGCGGGCCGGGGTCCTGTCGCAACGGGCGCAGATCATCGCCGATCTCTCCGCCCTACTGCCGGACGGTGGACTGGTGCACGAGGCGCGCGAACTGGTTCCGTTCGAAACGGATGCCTATGTCGCCTATCGGCAACTGCCGCTCGCCGTCGCCCTGCCCCGCACGACGCAGGAAGTGTCCGACGTCCTGCGATACTGCAACCGCCATGGCATTCCGGTCGTCCCGCGCGGTGCAGGGACGTCGTTGTGCGGCGGGGCCATTCCACAGCCGGATGCCGTCGTCCTCGGTCTTTCCCGCATGTCCGCCATTCTGGACATCGATCTCGAAAATCGCGTTGCGCGCGTGCAGGCCGGCGTCACCAACCTCTCGATCTCCGAGACGGTCGGACCCGACGGCTTCTTCTACGCGCCGGATCCGAGTTCCCAGCTTGCCTGCACGATCGGCGGCAACATCGGCATGAACTCCGGCGGCGCGCACTGCCTGAAATACGGCGTGACCACCAACAATCTGCTTGGTGTAACCATGGTGCTGATGGACGGCACCGTCATCACGCTCGGCGGCAAGCATCTCGATGCGGCAGGCTACGACCTGCTTGGGCTGGTCTGCGGCTCGGAGGGGCAGCTCGGCATCGTCACCGAAGCCACGGTGCGCATCCTCGCAAAAGCCGAGGGCGCCCGGCCCGTGCTCTTCGGTTTTGCCACATCGCAAGAGGCCGGCGCCTGCGTTGCCGACGTCATCGGCGCGGGCATCATCCCCGTCGCGATCGAGTTCATGGACCGCCAGGCGATCGAGATCTGCGAAGCCTTCGCCAAGGCCGGCTATCCCCTCCATGTCGGCGCGTTGCTCATCATCGAAGTCGAGGGGTCGGAAGCCGAGATGGAGGCGATGCTCGCTGCCATCGTGACGATCGCCCGCCGCCACGGCGTGATGACGGTGCGCGAAAGTCAGTCGGCGACCGAAGCCGCCCTGATCTGGAAGGGCCGCAAGTCGGCCTTCGGCGCGACGGGCCGCATCGCCGACTATATCTGCATGGACGGCACGGTGCCGCTCGGCAAACTGTCCCATGTGCTGCAGCGGACAGACGAGATCTGCACCGCGCTCGGTCTGCGCGTCGCCAATGTCTTCCATGCCGGCGACGGCAACATGCATCCGCTCATCCTGTTCGACGCCAACAATCCCGAGGAGGCCGCAAAGGCCGAAGAGGCGGGCAACGAGATCCTGAAAGTCTGCGTGGAGGCAGGCGGATGCCTGACGGGCGAGCACGGTGTCGGGATCGAGAAGCGCGACCTGATGCGCTTCCAGTTCTCAGATGTCGATCTCGCCCAGCAGATGGCTGTCCGCTATGCCTTCGACCCCGATTGGCTGCTGAACCCCTCCAAGGTCTTTCCGCTCGAAGGGCGGCCAGCCGCATGAGCGATGTTTATCGTCCGCAAAGCGAAGCGGAGGCCTGCGAGATCATCCGGCACGCGGCCGGGGTACGGATGCCGCTATCTCTCGTCGGCAGCAACACGCGCGCCGGTCTCGGCAATCGCGTCGAGGCCGATATGGTCGTAACGTCGACCGGCCTTACCGGGGTCATCGATTACGATCCGGGCGAGATGGTCATGACGGCAAAGGCCGGGACCCCGCTGTCCGATATTGCGGCGCTCCTTGATGCCAACGCCCAGATGCTCGCCTTCGAACCGGTGGACCATCGCGGCATCATGAACACGCGGGGCGAGCCGACCATCGGCGGCGTTTTCCTGTCCAATGCCTCGGGCCCGCGCCGTCTCTCAGCCGGCGCCGCGCGCGACAGCCTTCTCGGCCTGCGTTTCGTCAACGGGCGTGGCGAGGCGATCCGTGCGGGAGGACGCGTGATGAAGAACGTGACCGGGCTCGACCTCGTCAAGCTGCTCGCAGGATCGCACGGCACGCTGGGCTTCGTTACCGAAGTGACCTTCCGTGTCTTGCCGCGCCCGGAAACCGAGGCGACCATCCTTCTTCGCCATCTCGACGACGCCAAGGCCAGTGAGGCGATGGCGGCCGCGATGGCCCAGGCCGCCGATGTTTCCTGCGCGGCAAACATTCCAAAGGCCTTGGCCAACGGCATCTCCGACAGTCTCGGCACCGCGGACGCCGTCACGGCTCTGCGTCTTGAAGGTCTTTCGGCATCGGTTGAGGTAAGGGTGACGTCGCTTGCGGCGAGGCTCTCCGCCTTCGCACCCGTCGAGGTGCTCGACGCTCCGACCAGCACGCGGCTGTGGCGTGCCGTGCGCGACGTCGCGCCGTTGCAGGCACGGCAGGATCGGCCTCTGTGGCGGGCGTCCGTCGCGCCGACGGCGGGCCATCGACTGGTCGCCGCGCTCCGTCAGTTTGTCGAGATCGATGCGTTCTACGACTGGCAGGGCGGTCTCGTCTGGCTCGAAATGTCTGGCGAACCGTTGGCCGATGTCGTGCGCCGGGCGATCGCGTCGGTCGGCGGCGGGCATGCGACGCTGGTCCGCGCATCCGATCACCAGCGATCCGGGATGTCCGCCTTCGAGCCGGAACCGGAGCCAGTTGCCGCCCTCTCCGCACGGATCAAGGGCAAGCTCGATCCGGCGGGCATCTTCTCGCCCGGAAGGATGGCGCCGGTCGTTCGGCCAAAGGCGGGATCGATGGGGATGACAGGATAAGAGATGCAGACATCCTTCACGCCCGAACAGTTGGCCGATCCGCAGGTCGCAGAATCCGAGAAGATCCTGCGGCGCTGCGTCCATTGCGGCTTCTGCACGGCAACCTGCCCGACCTATGTGACGCTCGGCAACGAACTCGACAGCCCGCGCGGGCGCATCTACCTCATCAAGGACATGCTCGAGAACGACCGACCGGCGGATCGCGAGGTGGTGACCCATATCGATCGCTGTCTCTCCTGCCTCGCCTGCACGACGACCTGTCCGTCCGGCGTTGACTACATGCACCTGATCGACCATGCGCGGGTGCATATCGAACAGACCTACAAACGCCCTTTGGCAGACCGGATGATCCGCGGCCTGCTCGCAGCGGTCCTGCCCTATCCTGCCCGCTTCCGTGCGGCGCTTGCGCTTGCGCGCATCGCACGGCCTCTGGCTCCGCTTCTTCGGAGCTTGAAGCCTCTCGTCCCGCTGTCCGCCATGCTTGAACTGGCGCCCCCTCGGGCAGCCGTGCGGCTACCGACGCCCGCCCTGCGCGAGGCCCGGCCCGCCCGCGGCCGCGTGATCCTGCTCGAGGGCTGCGCGCAGCCCACGCTTGATCCCGGTATCAATGCAGCGACGATCCGGCTCCTGACCCGGCGCGGCATTGCGGTCGCCGCGCCGAAGGGCGAAGGCTGCTGCGGCGCGCTGGTCCACCACATGGGTCGTGAACCCCAGGCGCTCGATTTTGCCCGCCGCAACATCGACGCCTGGATGCGGGAGATCGATGCAGGCGGGGTGGACGGTATCCTCATCACCGCGTCGGGGTGCGGCACGACGGTCAAGGACTACGGGCACATGCTGCGCCATGATCCGCTTTATGCGGACAAGGCGGCACGGGTATCGGCGCTTGCGAGGGACATCACCGAATATCTTTCGACACTGGAGCTGGAAACCCTTCCGAAACGCGACCTCGTCGTCGCCTATCATTCCGCCTGTTCGCTCCAGCACGGCCAGAAGATCACCGCGCTGCCGAAGGCGCTTCTCAAGGCGGCGGGCTTCACCGTGCGCGACCCCGCAGAGGGCCATCTTTGCTGTGGCTCGGCCGGAACCTACAACATCCTTCAGCCGGACATCTCGGCCACGCTCAAGCAGCGAAAGGTCCGGCATCTCGAAGCGACCAAGCCCGATGTGATCGCGGCCGGAAACATCGGCTGCCTGACACAGATCGGCTCAGGGACCGTGATCCCGGTCGTTCATACGGTGGAACTGCTCGACTGGGCCTATGGCGGGCCCAAGCCCGAAAAATTGACGGGCGGAACCGCAGAGCATGCGGCCCTGCCCTGATCGTCGTGCTCTCATACGATCCCGACCATCGGGCCCGGCGACATCGCCTCCGAGGCCTCGTCTCCAAGACCTTGTCTCCGGCGAGAGGGCGCTGTAGGGGGATGCTCACCTCCAACAGGCAAAAATCATGACGGATGTAAAACCGGGCGCGGCCGCCGGCGGCTCGATCCACTGGAGGCGAAACCTTGCCGTCTCCCTCGTCGGCTCGTTCACCACGATCGTCGCCATGACGCTGCTGCTCCCCTTCCTCCCGCTGTATGTCGAGGAGCTCGGCATGCGCGATCACGCCGCCATCGTGCAATGGTCGGGGATTGCCTATGGCGCCACTTTTTTTGCCGCGGCGCTGGTCGCGCCACTCTGGGGGCGTCTCGGCGATATCTACGGGCGCAAGCTGATGCTGGTGCGGGCAAGCCTCGGCATGACGATCGCGATCGGGCTGATGGGGGTCGCCGAGAATGTCTGGCAGCTTGTGGCCCTGCGGCTGTTTGTCGGCCTCGCGGGAGGCTATTCCTCGGGATCCATGGTGCTCGTGGCCACGCAGACGCCACGGGACCGGTCGGCCTGGGCGCTCGGCATGCTCTCCTCCGGCATCATGGCCGGCAATCTCGTGGGCCCGTTGATCGGCGGCGTGCTGCCCCCGATGATCGGGATCCGCAACACGTTCCTCGCAGCCGGCGGCCTGATCTTCCTTGCTTTCCTCGCAACGACATCCCTTATCCGGGAGGAAAGCGTGCCCGGCCGCCGGCAAGCGGCGAAGGCGGGTTCCGGCTGGGCCGCCATACCGGACAAGGCGCCCGTTCTCGCCATGCTGGCAACGGGCATGTTGCTGATGCTTGCCAACATGTCGATCGAGCCCATCATCACCGTCTACTTGGCGCAGCTGGTCGAAAGGCCGGAGACGGTGACGATGTGGGCGGGCGTCGTCATGTCGGCTGCCGCCTTCGGCAGCATCCTGTCGGCCTCACGGCTCGGGCATCTTGCCGATCGGATCGGCCACTGGCCGGTCATCGCCGGCGCTCTCGTTGCGGCCGGCGTGCTCTTGTTGCCGCAGGCCTTCGTGACGAGCGCCTGGCAGTTGCTGCTGCTTCGATTCCTGATGGGGATTGCGCTCGGCGGGCTCCTGCCCTGCATCGCCGCCGTCATCCGCCACGGGGTTCCGGATCGATCCGCCGGCACCGCGCTCGGTCTCTCCGTGTCCTCTCAATATATCGGCCAGGTCGCGGGTCCGCTCCTCGGCGGTTTCATCGGAGGCCATATCGGCATGCGGGTCGTGTTCCTCGGCACAAGCATCCTTCTCCTCGCCGGCGCGGCCTTCGTCTGGTCCGCCAAGCCGCCCCGGGCACGACAGGTCGATCCGCAGCCCTAATGCATATCGCCCGAAGGTGTGCAGCGGTTTCGGGAGACGACCTGCATCAAAACAAGACCTTTAGTTGTAGGTGATCGTGTCCGAAGCCCGCGGGCGATTGAAGAAATAGCGATCGAAGCTGTAGCCGCTGGAACCGGTGAAATAGGCGAAAAACGCCGAGACCGGCGTGGTCAGCGTATACTGCGCCCGCGTCAGGACAACCTGGACGCCTGCCTGCTGAATATTTGCAGGAACAGAGACGGTGCTTTTCGAGCCGGCCGCAAGCGGCGGCGTGTTGAACCCCGCTGACCAGTTGACGACCGCCGCACCTCCTGGGACGATATCCTCCACCGCCACGGTGATCTTCAGTGCGGACACGCTGTAGGGCTGCACGATGAAACTGGCGCCTGCCAGAAGCTTGTCGACATCGAGCTTGGTCCACGTCCCCTGCTGCGAGATCATGTCGCCGGTCGTCGCCGTGATTTCGTCCATCTTCCGGCTGACCGTCAAGGCGTGGCCGAGATCGGCTGTCCCCGCGAGGAGCGCGAGCAGGATGGGGAGCACCAGAGCGAACTCCACGCCGGACGTGCCCTCGCGACGCACGACAAATCCCCGCAGCAGCGTGGTCAGCCGACGGCAGCGTGGCAGATGTTCGTGCTGGATCATCAGAACGGCTCGTTACGAAAGAGGACGGCGGACCCAAGGAGGTAACGGCCATCCGCCAATCGCGCATTGGAAAGCGAAAAGAAGCTGATGGCGGTCCAGGGGAGGAAGGCCTGGACGAGGACATAGTCGCTCGTCCTGCCTGGATTGAAGCTCTCGTTGACGGCAAGGGTACCGCCAGGACCGATGGGATCGGCGGCCGCGATCGACGCGAGATCGGAAACAACGGCAACACGGACCAGCAGATTGTCCGTGCAGTTGAACAGCAGGGACATCTCGCCGCAGATCTTGGACTTGAAGTCGCCGAGCGAAACCGCGGCCGCGGCCACCTGCCCGGTGCGAATGGTCCGCGAAACCTTGCGCACCGAGGCATCGAGGCTCGCATCGACGAAGAACATCAGGGACACCTCGATGATCCCGAAAAGAATGACGAAAAGCGGCAAGGCCACGAGAGCAAATTCGATGGCCGCCACGCCCGTGCGATCGGCGAAGAAGCGGCGGATGAAGCGTGTCGCGCGCCGGGCCATCATTGGGTCAACCGAACGGAGCTGAGATATTGCTTGAACAGAGCGGACAGGCCGGCGGTGATGTCGGCCGACGAGGACGCCCCGATGAAGAGGCTCTTGGACGACGCACAATCTGTCAGCGCGTATGGAATATAGTCCCGCCGCGAGATGCTGGTGGGCACGGCGCTGTTCATCACGCCGCCCCAAGTCTTGCGCCAGTCGGCGCTCGCCATCGTCGCCCCCACGGTGCTGTTATAGCCCCAGTCGCTCGTGATCGGCAGGTATTCGGTGTACAGCACGGCAATCGTCGCAGCCTGCTTCTTGATCGGCGCGCACCAGGCCGGGTTCATCGGCGCGACCTTGTTCCAGTACCAGCCCGGCGATGAAATCCGGCTGCCGCTCCATTTGACGCCATCCGTCACCCATTCGCGTTGCGACTGGACCCCATCGGTCAGCAGTAGCACCAGTTTCAGCGGGTTGGATGCCGACGTACCGTCGCCACCTGCTCCGACCTTCTTTTCCAGAGCGGCCAGCGCCACATCGAAATAGGTGTAGGTCGTCGAGGTCGCCGCTGTCAGTCCATAGCTGTCATCGGTCAGACGCTTGCGGGCGGTGGATGTATCCGACGTCGGCGCGAGGACTTCGGTCGCGGTATCTCCGATCGAATAGAGGCCGACCTTGATCCTCGCATGATTTTGGTCCGCCTTGTCGATCAGATCCAGCACCTGTCCGACGGCATCGACGGACACGCCTGCGCGCAGCTTGATGTTCTTGGCGACGCTGTAGGTATAGTTGTCGGCGTAGCGAACGCCGTTGACCGTGTGCTGGTCGCCGGTGTGGCAGGCGAACTGGCAGCCCACGCCGTCATACATCGTCTGCTGCCCGGCGGCCGTCGCTGCAAGCAGCATGGACGGCGACTTGTCGAGGACCACATAGACGTTGAGATAGGAGGTGGACGGCCCCTGCACAGCGCTTTCCACGCTGACGGCAACGGAGTTGACGCTCGCGATCTTCATCAGGGTCGTCGGCACCGCGCCGCTCGCCGTTGCCGTGATGCGGTGGTTGGAGACGTCGATCGAGACAGCGCCGAGGACATAGCCGCTGTCCGCCTGGGCATGGAACCAGTCGGCGATCTTGCCCTTGAGAACGGTCGGATCTTCCGTATCGATCTGCTTGACGGCGGCGATCAACGCGGCATCGAGATCGCTCTGCATGCTCTGTCGGGCATTGTACGACCGGATATAGTCGATGCTCGCACCGACGGCGAGAACCATCGGCACCAGGGAGAGCGCAACCGTTACGGCGACGTTACCCTTCTTGTTGCCGGCAAGTCGCGCAGCGACGGACGTCAGATATCGGAACGGTCTGGAAAGCCTGTAAGTCACGATCGGCATCCGCTGATTGGAAGGCAGTATCGCCCCCATCAATAACAGCCGATGCTTACTAAACAGTATTCGCCTTCCAACTATTTTACCGGTTCCGACTTTACAGCCGGAAGATGCTCTAACGCAGAACGACCACGCGTTACCGCCACGATGCCTGTCCGTGTCCCGTTGCACATTTCGACGGGACTCGCGCGCCAGTATAGATGCGCGCGGCTCGTATTCCTCGAAACATCGCTACAAGGTGCCCATACAAAGTCTTACTTTGAGATGGACGCCTATGGGTGGCAGACATAGGCCCGACTGACCATGTTCCAATTGTCCTGAATACGGCGCACCGGGCCCTCAACTTCGATCTGGCTCCGCAGCCGGATCGCCGCGCTCGAGCTGCCGACCATGAGCTCGAACGTGCCCGCCTCGACGATGCGGATGCCCTCTGGCCCCGTAAAGGACAGCATATCGGTGGGAACGCGGAAGGTGACGTGGGCACTTTCGCCGGGCTCGAGATAGACGCGCTTGAAGGCTTTCAGTTCCTTGATCGGACGAACGACCGAACTCTGGATGTCGCGGACATAGAGCTGGGGCACATCGAACCCGGCCCTGTCCCCGGCATTTCGCAGGGTGAAGGAGACGCCGACGCTGCCGCCCTCGCTTTCAACGCGGGTCCGGTCGAGCGTCAGGTCCTCGTAGACGAAGGCTGTGTAGGAGAGCCCGTGGCCGAAGGGATAGCGGCTGCCGAAATGACGGGCAACGGGCGTACCTGCGCTCTTGAACTTGTGGTTATAGAAGTAGGGCGCAGCGCCGGCGCTGCGGGGGACCGAGACGGTCAGCCGGCCGGAAGGCTCGACGGCGCCGGTAAGCACATCGCACAGAGCCGGACCGCCTTCCTGCCCGCCGAAGAAGGCCATCACCTGGGCGGCAACACGGTCCTCGAGCCCGCCGAGCGTGTAGGGCCGTCCGGATGTGATGACCACGACCACGGGTGTCCCCGTTTCCACGACGGCCTCCAGCAAGGCCTGCTGAACGCCCGGCAGCGCCAGAGTATCGGTGTCCGAGCCCTCGCCCACGGTCCCGGTCTGGAAGATACCGGAAAGATCTCCGACGCAGACGATTGCGACATCGGCCTGTCGAGCGGCCTCGACGGCGGCCGGGATGAGATCGAGACTCGTGGAGACCGGAGAGGCCTGCGAGAGTGTGGTCATGTCGGGAACATCGCCCGGGAAAACCGGCGCACCCGACTGACGGCCCTCCAGAATATGGCAGCCCTTCGCGTAGCGGATCCGCTCCTTGCCGAAGCGCGCCTCGAACGCGGCGCGCGGCGTGACGACAGCCGTTGCGGCGTCCGTGAGATCGCTGACGATCAGGTGAACCGGGAACGCGTAATCTCCGAGCAGCGCCAGCGGATCGTCGGCCGTCGGGCCGATCAACGCGATCGTCCGGTTTTCGGCCAGCGGCAGGAGACCATCATTGGACAGGATGACGACGGACTGGTCGGCCACCCGACGGGCGACGTCGATCGCCTCCGGGGTCTGCAGCGCGATCCCGGCTTCGTCGGTAAAGGGCTTTTCGAAAAGTCCGAGGCGCATCTTTTCGGTCAGGATCCGCCGGACGATCTCATCGATCGTATCGGCGGCGATCAGACCGCGGTCCAGGGCCTGCTTGAGATGCCGGGCGCAGTCGTCGCCCGGCAGTTCGATGTCGAGACCCGCATTGAAGGCCAGGGCAGCAGCTTCGGCAGGATCGGCGGCGACGCCGTGATGCTTGTAGAGCAGGCTGACGCCGATGTAGTCGGCAACGACCAGCCCGTCGAAACCCCAGTCCGACCGCAGCACCTTCGTCAGGAGATGGTGCGAGGCGTGGCACGGTTCGCCATCGATATCGTGATAGGCCGGCATGACCGATCCGGCGTCCGCCAGCCGCACGGCCATCTCGAAGGGAAGAAGGAAGGTGTCGTTCAACTCCCGCCAGCCAAGATTGACCGGCGCATGATTGCGCGCGCCTTCCGAAAGCGAGTGGCCGGCATAATGCTTGAGCGTCGCCAGGAAGTCGCGGTCCCGGCCCTGCAGGCCGCGGACATAGCTGGAGGCCATGAGACCGACGAGATAGGGATCTTCGCCGAACGTTTCCTCCGTCCGCCCCCACCGAGCGTCGCGGGCCACGTCGAGGACCGGGGCAAGTCCCTGGCGGCAGCCGATCGAGCGTGCTTCCTGGCCGATGACCTTCCCCACCTCCTCGATCAGCGCCGGATCGAAGGTCGCACCGAAGGCAAGCGACGAGGGAAACAGCGTGCCGCCCTGCGCCATGATGCCTGACAGGCATTCCTCATGGGAGATCACGGGAATGCCGAGCCGGGTTTCCTCCACGAGGAATTTCTGAAGGCTGTTGAGGGCGCGAACGCCGGCAAGCGGAGCGACGGGGCGACTGCCGAGGGGCCGCGTGATCTGCCCGAGACCGAGAGAAAGTTTCGTCTTCAGACTGTCCGCATCGGCAGCGCCCGTGAATTCGTCCGCGCGCACATCGTGTCGCCCATCTTCCGACAGGAACAACCAGAAGGCGTGCATCTGTGCGATCTTTTCGTCGAGGGTCATTCGACCGACAAGATCAGCCACGCGTCGTTCGATAGGGTGTGAAGGGTCTTTATACAGTGCGCTCATCGTTGCAGGCCTGATTTTGATTGAAGCATGGCGTATGGTGACGAAGGATTAACGAGAATATCTGCAACCGTCAACATGCCAAGGTAGTGTAGTACCAAGGAAACAAGAACTTGAGCGCAGATTTATCGATGTACCGACCACAAACTTCCACCCCAAAATCCGTACTTATTGCGCAAACACGATCAAAACACGTCCCATTGTGGGCCACATGACGCGCGCGTAAAGCTAAGTCGTCGTCTTTCGTCGTGCATCTCGCGAAGAGTTTCAGGGTTGTTCGTCGGCGTTTCTTTACAAAAAGCGTAAATAAATCAGTAGGTTTTTTTGACTACCGCGTATTTTTATCCGCTCGTAACCGTGGATGTGTGGCCTTGTTAAATGATCATCATCATATTAAAGCTGATGCTTCCGATAAGCCGCGAAAAAAAATGCACGTGAGCTGACATGACGTGCGTAAGCAGCGACCGTCCGCGTAAGAGCGTGCCGACTTTCAAGGCCTCTGCCTCTTATCTGCCTTTCGTCTCGCCCCGCATCTCCGCACTCTCGTTGAACAGGAACAAGGATGGATGTCTTCCGGAACAATCAGGCGGGACTCTCGGGTCTCGATCAATTACGGGCCCTGCTGGCAGCGAACACGCCTCCGCCCATCAACCATACGATGCGGTTCGTCCTGATCGAGATCGCGGAGGGACGCGCCGTCTTTGAAGGAAACCCGGATCGCAGCGTCTACAATCCGATCGGTTCGGTCCACGGCGGATATGCCGCCACCCTGCTCGACAGTGCCTGCGGCTGCGCCGTCCACTCCAGGCTGGCGGCCGACCAAGGCTATACGACGCTGGAACTGAAGATCGCCTATCATCGTCCGCTGACCGAGGCGAGCGGTCCCGTTCGCGCGGAAGGACGGGTTTTGTCGATCGGGCGGCGCGCCGCGTTCGCCGAAGCAACGCTGACCGATCGGGACGGCAAGCTCTGCGCCAGTGCCACATCGACGCTACTGGTCTTTGCGATCGAGCGGCCGACGGCGGCCGTCTGACGGTGGCCAGCTGACGGCATCCCTGCACAGCAGGCCGCGATCGCCCGTCCCGCTTGCGGTCGAACGGCGCCATCATCGCTTGGCGGCGCCGGCGGGTCCTAGCCTTTCAGGGCCGCGGCCGGTGACTGGCGGTAGGCAAGCACGGCCGGGACCACGGCGAGCACGGCGGCAAACGCCACGACCGAGGCCGCAAAGACGATATCCTCACTGTCGAACATCACGGGCATCGTAAAGCCGTTCTGTCGGGAGACAATGTTGCCAATGATCTCGGAAGCAAGATAGCCAAGGCCGAAGCCAAGAAAAATACCGGCTAGGACGATGGCGAAGAGCTGAAACCAGATGATCCGGAACACGACCGTGCGCGGCGCACCAAAGGCGCGAAGCGCCCCGATCTGACGCCGACGCTGCGCGACATGCATGATCGTCACCAGGAGCAGGGCGGCGGCGATCAGGGCCTGCGTGCCGATCGCGACGGCGAGCAGGAGAACCTTGGCGTCTCCAAGCGTCGCATAGAGACGTGTCAGAACCTCGCCGGGAAAGACGGCGAGCGTCGTGCCGGAGCGATATTCCTGGCGAAGTTTGTACGCGTCGGCGATGGTCCTCGGCTTGACCAGCACGGCCGGAAGTCCGGCGGCATGCGCCGCCCAGTCCTCGTCGAGAGCGGCCGCGGGATCGGCACTGTGCTCCAGGTCGCCGCTTGCAGGTCCGGCCGACGAATGTTTGGCCTGTTCACCTTCGGCCTCCGCATGATCCGCCTCGGCGTGACCCATGCCATGCAGGTCCCACACCGCCTGGATCGGAACGAGGATGGCCCGGTCCCAGGGAGTGCCCGTGGGCTTCATCCGGCCGACGACGGAATAGGCGATCCCGGTATGGGTATGGCCCCCGCCTTCGGCCGTGCCATGCATCGGCTTGATCACGGCGGCCATGGCCAGATCGACCGCCGCGCCGATGACGGCATCACCCTCCCGGCGGAAACCCGCCCCCTCCTGCAGCTGCGGCGAAAGATGGGCGACAAGCGCTGACGATGTGCCGACCAGTGGATAGCCTGCAAAACTGTCACCAAAACCGATCGGTGCGGCAAAGGCGACGCGCGGATCGGTCGCCAGCCGCTGGAACACGGCGCCGTCCATGAGCGGCAGGGGGGCCGCCTGAAGAAAGATCGAGGAGAGCACCAGCTGCGTCTCGCTCCCGGCGGCTCCGATCACGAGGTCGAAGGCATTGGCTGCGCGCGCGCTTCCGAGCCGAAGGGCGCGCTCCTGCAGAATCACGGAGACGGCCAGCGCCACGGCAACGGCCACAAGAAGGAGGATGGCAAGCGTTCCGGCCTTGTGGCGGCGGATATCGGCGAGGATGAACCCGATCATGGCGTCACCGCCCGGCTATCCTGCGTGATCTTCCCGCTCTGGAGCGTGATCCGCCGCGGCAGGCGCGCGATGAGCCCCGGATCGTGCGAGACCACGATCAGCGTTGCGCCGACCGCCCCGGTGAGACCGACCAGAAGGTCCGCGACGATTTGCCCGCTCGCCTCGTCAAGGCTGGCTGTCGGCTCGTCGGCAATGACGACGCCCGGTGCACGCACGAGCGCGCGCGCAAGAGCGACCCGCTGCATTTCGCCGCGCGACATCGTCTCGACCGCTTGGCTCGGCCGCTCGAGACCCGTGCTGGCCAGGAGATCGCGTGCCCGGCGCTTGACGGCCGCGGACGCCTCCGAAGCGAGGCGCGCCGGCAGCAGCACATTGTCGAGCGCCGACAAGCCGGGGAACAGATGGAAGTCCTGCATGACGAGCCCGACATGCGTCCCGCGCCATCGGTCGCGCCGATGCTCCGCAAGACCCGCGAGATCGGTGCCACTCCAATCGACCTGCCCCTCCCGGAGAGGCTCCAATCCTGAAATGACGTTCACGAAGGTGCTCTTGCCGGAGCCCGAAGCGCCCGTGACCGCAAGGATCTCGCCGGCACCGACCTCAAGATGCGGGATCGCAAGAACCGGTGCACCGAGGCCCGGATAGGAAACCGAGATATCCTTGAGGGTCAGGGACAGCATGGGCTCACACCGACCAGTATCGGGCGCTTCGAAGGCGCAGGCGGCTGACGAAGCCCGTCTCGGGGTCGGTCCACGTACCGACGTCGAGCATGCCGGAAACGGAGATCCGCGTCCCCGGCTGAACGAAGGTCTGTGCCGCGTCGAGATAGACAACCACGATATTGTCCGGCCAATCCGAGTCGGACGAGCAGAAGGGGCAGATCGACATGGGAATTTCGGTGAGGACGAAGAAGGTCGCCTCGGCCTTGAGGGGCGGCGCCATGAACCCGCTCATCGTCACGCTTTGCCCGTTCAGCCTTTTGACCGTATCGGAGAAGGTCAGACCCAGCACGCCGACGCTGCCATAGAGATCATCGAAGCCGACCTCCGTGGCAGCATGGGCCCGCGGCACTCTCGTCAGCACCGGCAAGGCGGCGAGCAGGCCAAGCAGGGTACGGCGTCGCATGGGCTTCGTCTTCGTCATCGCGTTTCCTCGAGCGGGCGGCGGACGCGCCCGACCATATCCATTTAAAGCAAGGCCGCCCCAACCTCGATCGACCGGCATGAACAGCGGCGAGGCCGTCCGGCAAGCCCATGCGCACCGGACGGCCGCGCCCAGGCCGGATCGCCGCTTATTTCGCCCCGATCTTGTCGGGTGCGCCGAGGGCGAGCGTGTCGGCAAGAACCCGGTAGATGTCGCTTTCTTCCAAATAGCCCTTGAACGCTTCGGCACCGGGACCGCTCGCCTGAAGCACGACGTCGTCCACGGCGTGGACGGCGCTTTCCGAGGCCCGCGGCAGATTGCCCTCGCGCAGAACGGCACCGGGGACGTCCTTGTAGGCCGGGTTGGCGACATACTCCTTCTTTTCATTCTGAACCGTCGGCTCGAACGGGCCTTCAAGCTTCGGACGGAACGTCTCGTAGTAATCCGGGAAATTGCTGGAGAAGACAGCAAGACGGCGCGTCGGGTCGACCTTGTCCGGATAACCGTCCCCGTCCTTGTCCTCGTAGTTCGGGAAGCCGGCATCGGCGTAGACGCCGACCTTCTGGCGCATCTCGGTGCCCGGCTTTTCGTCGTCGATCGTGCCGACGATGGACATGCCATGCGTGTGGTCGCCGGTGACGACGATCAGCGTTTCCGGGTTTTTTGCAGCGAAGTCGCGCGCGACGGCGACGGCCTTGTCGAACTCGATCGTCTCGTACAAGGCCCGGTCCCAGTCCATGGGGTGGGACATCTTGTCGATCGACGCGCCTTCCACCATCAGGAAGAACCCCTCCTGGTTCCGGGAGAGCTGGGTCAGCGCGGCGTTCGTCATGTCGACAAGGCCCGGCTGGTTGGGGAATTTGGAAACGGTTCCCTTCTTGAGGAAGTCCCGGTCGAGGACCGTATCCATGTTGCCTGTGTGGAACAGCCCGAGAAGCTTGGCCGCGTTCGTTCCGGAGGAGGCCGCAAGCTCCGTCTTGTCGGTCGCCAGCGCATAGCCGGCGTCCTTGAACAGCTGGATGTAATCCTTGTCGTCCTTGCGCTTGGAGCCCGGCGTTGCCTGCGGAAGGAAATAGGCGGAGCCGCCGCCGAGGATGACGTCCGGCTGAACGGCGTAGAACATGCCGACGATATCGGCCTTGTCGGCGCGTTTGCGCGTGTGGGCGACCACGGCGGCTGGTGTCGCATCCTCGATCTCGGCAGTCGACACGACACCGATCGCTTTCTTCGTGGTGCGGCGCAGGGCTTCCGCAATCGTCTCGACCTTGGGATCATCGAGGCTTGCCGGTGTCCGGTCGGCATAGACGCCGAGCGCGTTGACGGCGGTCTTGTGCCCCGTCATGTAGGCCGACATCGTATTGGCGCTGTCGGTCGCGATCGCATCCGTTGCCGACGTCCCCACGAAGGCCATGTGATCGAGATCGTCCATGGCGAGGCGACCGTTGGCTTTGCCCTCCGTCATGCCCTTGGACATGATGCGGGCGCCCGTCCGATGCGCGACGGACAGACCGTCGCCGAGAAGGAAGATCACGTTCTTCGCCTTGGGCTGGGCGATGGTGTCGTAGACCTCCCACGTCACCGATTTCGTTTCGCCGCCCGCCGTGACATCGACCTTGTAGCTGCCGGCCTTGAGGATCCGCGCCCCGCGCAGGATCAGGGCGGAACCGAGGACCTTGTCCTCCTTGCCCTTCTCTTCAGCCACGAACGCCGCAGCCGATCCGAGAGCTGCGACATAATCCTCCCCGTTGACCGTGATCTTCACGTCATCGGCCTTCACCACGCCGGGCAGCTCGACCTTGAAGTCGAAGGGCGATCCGGCAAGGATCGTTGCGCGCGAAAGCGGATAGACCGTCGTGGCCTGGGCCGTGCCGGCAAGAATGGTGGTTGCGACGAGCGCAGCAAGAAGGGTCCGCATGATAACCTCGTTCGGATCGCGTGAGACTGTTTGCGGCAGCCTTAACCGTCCTGTGTGACGGTGGGATGATGGTCAGGCCCCCTCGCTCGAGCCGAGCGATCGACGCGCCCCCCTTCGAGGTGCGCGTGCGCGCGGCGCCGGCGGCCATTCTGCCTGTTTGATCGTCGACATCGTGAAGCGGCGCGGCAATCTCCTTCGGCTGCCGCGTCGCTGCTATTCATCCGTCCGCAAGGTACGTGTCCCGAGCGTCAGGCGAATGTCCGCCTCAAGACGGGCACCCGTCGGATCACGAGGATGTCTAACCCGACCATGGCGACGATCAGCAGGCCCGAGAGCGGAAACATCACGCCGAAGACCACCGCCATGCCCCAGAGGACGCCGTAGACCCTGCGGCTCGTGGGATAGGGCGGCACGCCGAGGCGGCCGGCCGGCCGGCGCTTGAGCCACATCACGACGGCGGCCACCGAGGACAGGATGATCGCGAGGCACGTCGCCAGCATCAGGAGCTGGTTCACACGTCCGAACTGCTGGCCCATGTGGATGTTGATCCCGAACTCGGTGATCTTGGCGAGCGGACCGTAGTCGGCATAGCCGATATCGACCAGAGGTTTCCCACTATACTGATCGATATGAATCGTGCGTACCTTTGAAAGGTCGTCGGGAAAGACGGCCGTCGTGAAGACGCCGGTCGCGTCGTCTGGAAGCGTGACCTCGAACCCCGGTGCCAGGCCGCGCGCGTGTGCGATCTCTACGATCCTGTCGATGCCGAGAGGGGCGGCCTCCGCGCCCTTTCCCATCGGTTCCGCTGTCATCGTGCCATCGCCCGTCATGGGATGCGACATCGGCATCGGCGAGGCCTCCATCGTCCATCCGACGGTCTGCAGGGCATGCTGAGCGTGCTCGTTGGATGTCGGAACGGCATCCCAGAGCGCCGCGGGATACCCCGTGCCGGTCGCCACCGCCAGTTCCGTCAGCTTGCCGCCCCAGAAGGACGACCAGGGCAGGCCCGACAGCGCGAGGAAGGCGATCAGACCGCCGGCGACAGCCCCGGTGACGGCATGGGTGTCACGCCAGAACACGCGACGCGACGGTGTTCCCCGCACGCTCAGCACCCCGCCGGTCTGCCGCCGCGGCCACCAGAGATAAAACCCGGAGATGACGAGGATGATAGCGAATCCAGCCATCGCCTCGATGAGACGATTGGCATAGGGACCGAAATACTCAAGGCTGTGCAGCTTGCGCACCACCTCGTTGAATTCCTGTCGTTTCAACATCGTGGCGAGGATCGCGCCGGAATAGGGGTTCAGGAACACGTAGGCTGCGCCATCCGCCGTTTCGAGGGTGACGCGTGCCGAGGAGGTCGGACCGGCGGGAGGCCGGTAGGCCTTTACCCGCGCTGCCGGGACAGCCGTCTGCGCACGGCCGATGAGAGCGCTCGGCGCCTGTTGCGGCGTCGATTCCAGGGCGACGACTGTACGATGGGCGAAGGCCGAGTGGTCGATTTCGTCGCGGAAGAGATAGAGCGAACCGGTGACGGCCAGCAGGATCATGAAGGGAACGGCGATCAGGCCGGCATAGAAGTGCCATCGCCAGATGGCGCGGTAGAGGTCGACAGACGGAGCGGAATCGCCCGCCGGCCGCGATGGGGTGACATCAGTCATGGTCAATCCTCGAACGGGTGCGCAGATCGGCGCAGAACAGCGCGCGGATCGGCGGAAAAAGCGTGAAACCGAGACATCGGCCGGCGTGGAAACGCGCGCCGCGGCGGACGTCTTCAGCTCGGATGAGGCGGGCCGTCAGCCCGTCAGCTGCTTTTCCGGATCAGGCGGGCGGCCCTTGGGCGTCGTAGCGCCTGACATCCACAATGGCGGACAGCGGCGTGGCGACGTCGACGGGTTCGTCGATAAAGACAGAAAACCGGATCGGCAGGCCGGTATCGTCGACGGGTGCCAGAAGGGACTGCACGTGCACGCCGGCATGGCAGAGCGTGCTGCAGGGGCAATCCTGATGATGGCCATCGGCCGGGCGATGCGCGCCCTGTTCCGACACGCAGAGGACCGAGAGGGGATCCGGCGCCGCCATCGCGGCACTGGACCATCCAACGATCAGCGTCTGGATCGCAAAGGACAAAGCGAGCAGGACGCCGAAGAGCCCTCCCGTCTGCCTGTCTTCGATGATCCGGCGCAGAAATGTCATGCCTCAGGAATGACACACTCCATCTCGCCTGTCATCGCGACATTTTGGAGCAAGAGCGCGTGTTCTGGCGACTGCGGCGACGCATGTTGCTCGCGGCGAGCTTTGCCAGGACCGAGCCGCGCCAACCGCTTCCCGCCAGTATCGTGCCGCGCGATCGGCGCGGTCTTCCAACGGGTCGTTCTCCCGAAAAGGGCAGCCGCCTCGAACTGAAAGGCGGCCGCGCCGAGATCCGGCAAGCAGAGCCTCAGCTTCTCGGCTTGAGGTTCTCGGGGTCATAGAGCGGCTTGTAGCCCACAGCGACGATCTCGACCGGGTAGCTTTCGTTGAAGTACTCGACGGTCAGGGTTCGCCCGACGACGCAATGCGACTGCGGGATATAGGCGAGCGCAATGTTCTTGCCGATCGTCGGACCGTAGGCGATCGAGGTCGTGTAGGAGCGGCGACCGAGATCGTCGACCAGCACGGCGCCCGTTTCCGGATCGATGACCGGCAGCGATCCGACCGGATAACGCTTGACCCCGTTCGCGTCCGTGTTCTCCGTCATGACCAGCGTGCAGAGCATGGCGGGTTGATGCGGTCGCGCCTTGTATTCGAGGTGCTTGGCCTTGCCGCGGAAATCCGCCTCCTTGACCTTCGGACGGGCCAGATCCGCCTCGATCAGATTGTACTGCGTCAGGAGGTCGGCATTCTGCAGACGCAGGCTCTTTTCCATGCGGCGGGAATTTGCGTAGGTTTCCACCCCGAAGGCCATCACGCCGGTTGCGCGCAGCGCGTCCCAGACGGCCAGGCCGTCTTCGTACTTCATGTGCAGTTCCCAGCCCTGCTCGCCGACATAGGAAATGCGGAAGGCCGTCACGGTCACGCCTGCGATCTCGATCGGCTTGATCGCCGCGAAGGCAAAGTTTTCGGGATCGAGCGCGGCGGGATCGGCGACGACCTTCTTCAGCGTTTCGCGCGCGTTCGGACCCCAGATCCCGATGGTCGTGAACGCTTCCGAGACGTCGGTGATGGTCACGTCGAGGCCGCGATCCTGCGCGACGCGCTTCATGTAGTGGAAATCGCGCGGGCCTGCATCTGCGCCATTGATGAGGCGGCAGCGGTCGGCCATGCGGATCACCGTAAAGTCGGCACGAACCATGCCCTCGTCATCGAGGAAGTGCGTATAGATGCCCTTGCCGATGTTGCCGTCGCCGCCGATCTTGGCGGCGCAAAGCCATTCGAGGAGGTCGACATGATCGGGCCCCGCGATGTCCACCATGTGGAAATGCGACAGGTTGACGATGCCGCAATCCTCGCTCATCGCCAGATGCTCGGCGTTGGAGACCCGCCAGAAGTGACGGTTGTCCCACTCGTTCTCGCGCACCGGTACCCGGTCGCCATAGGTTTCGAGCAGGTGCTCATTGGCCTTGTAGCCATGGGCCCGCTCCCAGCCGCCGAGCTCCATGAAATAGCCGCCCAGTTCCTTTTCACGCTCGTGGAAGGGAGAGCGCTTGGCGCCACGGCCCGAGGCGTAGGGCTCGCGCGGATGAATCGCCGGGAAATAGATCTTCTGCGCCGCTTCGTAACTGCGGCCCTCGATGAACGCTTCCGTCAATTGATGCGGGTAGAAGCGGGCATAGTCGATCGAGCTGTGGTCGATTTCGGTGCGCCCATCGGTCATCCAGTCGGCGATCAGCTTGCCGTAGCCCGGACCGTCCTTGACCCAGATGGCCACGCAGTACCAGAGGCCGCGCACCTTCTGGCTTTCCCCGCAAGACGGACCCCCGGCGGCGGAAACCTGCAGGAGGCCGTTGAACGAGTGCCCTTCGTTGTAGCCGAGTTCGCCGAGGATCGGCGTCAGCTCCATCGCGCGCTCCAGCGGCGTGAGGATCTGCTCCATGTCGAGATCGCGCTGCGAGGGTGAGAGGCGTGCTTCGTGCTTTTCGAGGATCTCGCGGGGATGACAGAGGCGCGGGTTGTCGGCCTCGTAATAGCCCCACTCGATCTGTCCGCCCTCGGTCGTGTTCGGATCGCCGGTGTCGCGCATATAGGCGGAATTGCCCTGGTCGCGCAGCAGCGGAAAGCCGATTTCCTTGCCGGTGCCGGCAAATTCATTGTAGGGGCCGAAGAAGGTCAGCGGGTGATCGACCGGCATGACCGGCAGGTCCTCGCCCACCATTTCCGCAATCAGGCGTCCCCAGATGCCGGCGCAGACGATGACGTGATCGGCGAGAATCGTTCCGCGATGCGTGACAACGCCCTTGATACGGCCGTGTTCGACGATCAGCGACGTTGCCGGCGTGTTGCCGAAGATCTTCAGCTTGCCGGATTTTTCAGCGGCATCGATCAGCTTGCCGGCGACGGTCTGCGACCGCGGAATGACGAGGCCGGCGTCCGGATCGAAGAGGCCGCCCTGGACCTGGTCTTCCTCGATCAGCGGAAACATCTGCTTGATTTCCGAGGGGCTGACGTAATGCGCCCGCGTGCCGAAGGCCTTGGCGGAGGACAGCTTGCGCTTGATTTCCTCCATCCAGCTGTCGTCGCCGGTGCGAGCCACTTCGAGGCCGCCGATGCGGGCGTAGTGACCCATCTTTTCGTAGAAATCGATCGAGTACTGCGTGGTCCAGACCGAAAGGTAATCATGGCTGGTCGTGTAGCAGAAGTCCGAGGCATGCGCCGTCGAGCCGATATCGGTCGGAATGCCCGACTTGTCGATGCCGACGATATCGTCCCAGCCGCGCTCGACGAGATGATGCACGATCGAAGCACCGACGATGCCGCCGAGCCCGATGATGACGACCTTTGCCCTGCTTGGAAACTCTGCCATTGCCTGCCCCGTGTCTCTGATCTTGTGCGATTGTAGAGCTTAGCCCGTGCGACGCCTGATCTGAAAGCGACAAGGACTGGCCGCGAAAAACGGTGGTACAGGGTCCATCTGCGACGTCTCCGCCCGTCTCGTCCGGCATGAAAGCAGCACGTTGATAAACAGGCCCTTTATGAGAAACCTTTGATCGCCCTGCGCGTTTCGAAGCGAATTCTTACCGACACTCCGTCCAGCACAGGAACTCCCCGATGAGTACAATGGCGGCAAGCGCACATGTGGCGCCTGTAGAACCTCGGTCGCGGTCGGTGAAAGCCCTCAGCGCCGTCAACTTCTTCCTCGCCGACGTCCGCGACGGACTCGGACCGTTCCTCGGCATCTTCCTGATCGGCCAGGGATGGAGCACGGCGACCATCGGCGTCGTCATGACGATCGGCGGCATTGCCGGCATGCTGGCGACCACGCCGCTTGGCGCGCTTGCGGATGCCTCCAAGGCAAAGCGCTTCATGGTCGGGTTCTGCGCAGCCCTGGTCATCATCGCGTCGCTGGCCATTCTCTTCGTTCCCACCCTGACCTTCGTCGCGGCCTCGCAGATCGCGACAGGCATCGCAGGGGCCGCCATCGGTCCCGCCGTTGCCGGCCTGACGCTCGGTCTCGTCGGACAGAAGGGGCTCGCCCCGCAGCTCGGACGAAACGAGGCCTGGAATCACGGCGGCAACGTCTTTGCGGCGGCTGGCGCCGGTTTCTTCGGCTATGAATTCGGGCTCACCGCCGTGTTCATCCTGATGACGGCCATGGCCGCGGGCTCGATCATCGCCGTCTTGATGATCCGGCCCGGCGACATCGACCATGATGCCGCGCGCGGGATCGAGAAAAAGGCGGGCCAGGACGCCGACGCGCCATCCGGCTTCAGCGTCCTTTGGAAATCGACGCCCCTGCTGATCCTCGCCGCGACGCTCATGCTCTTCCATTTCGGCAACGGCGCCATGCTTCCGCTCCTCGGGCAGCAGGTCGCGACCCAGGCGGAGAATTCCACCGCGCCGGCCAAGGGCGGGACGACGGACACTGCAGATGCAGGCGGAAAGGCCGATGCCGCGACCACGCTGCCTCCGGGGCAGAGCAAGCCGGGCCAGCCCGCAGCCCAGCCGGTCAGCCAGCCATCGTCTCTGCAGAGCCTCCTGTCGGACCCCGTCTCCTACACGGCCGCGACCGTCATCATCGCCCAATTGACGATGATCCCGATCGCCCTTCTCGCGGCCGGCTTTGCGGGACGGCGCGGCTATTTCCTGCTTCTCGTCGCGGCCTTGGTGGCGTTGCCCGTTCGCGGGTTGATCGCCGGTCTCTGGCCGAGCCCCTATGCGCTCATCCCGGTCCAGATGCTCGACGGCGTCGGTGCCGGCCTCCTCGGGGTTGCTGTGCCCGGTCTCGTGGCGCGCATGCTGAAGGGCACGGGCCACATCAATGCCGGCCTCGGCGCCGTCATGACCGTGCAGGGCGTCGGCGCGTCCCTCAGCCCTGCGATAGCCGGCGTCATCGTCTCCCATTACGGATTTTCGGCGGCCTATCTGACGCTGGCAGGCTTTGCCGTCTGCGGATTGGCCATCTGGCTTGTGTCGATGAAGAAGGTTGCAGCCGCCTGCGCCGGCGACTGATCGCGGCCAGCGCACCTCCGGTCGCAAGCGCCCCGCCAGCCGGCCGGGGCGCTTATTGCCGTCGCTCGCGGCTCGCAGCGACCCGCTCTCTCCGGCCGAGGTAAAGCTCGATTGCCGCACGCGTCAGGAACGATGCGAGACCGACCAGGATTGCAACGATCCGGATCCGCGCTTCGTCACGGTCGACCTCCGACTGCCGCGCCGACAGGAGCGCCTTCTCATTTTCCGTGATCGAACCGATCACGCGGCGGATGTCGTCCATCGTGGCGCGGTCCATCATGGCGATTTCCAACTGCCGGGCCGCCTCGAAACCGTCCGCGTCATGAGCCGCGATCGATCGCTTGAGTTCGCCGAGCTTCTCGTCGATCATTCCGCCGAGCGTCTCCACCCGTTTGATCTGTTCGGCATTGTCGGAGATGTGCGATCGCAAGCTGCGCCGCAGATCGGACAGTCGTGTCAGGGCTTTGTCGTAGGGTTCGAGGTATCGGCGGTCGCCACTCAACAGGTAGCCACGCTGTCCCGTCTCGGCATCGTCGAGGCCGATCAGCACATCCTTGGTCGTATCGATCGCCTCATAGGTATGAACGACGAGGTCCTGATGATCGCTGAGGAGCATATGCGTCCAGGTCGTTGCGACAACACCGGCGGCGATCACAACGCCGACCGGTATCGACCGCAGCAGAACCGGCGTCGTCAGGTATCTGGCACGCAGCGCACCCCAGGAGGAGTTCATCGTTCTGGCTCTCCCATGGCCGCCCGGGCCGTCGCCGGCGCTCCGCCGACAACGACCGATCCGTGACCGTCAACCGTACGATGTTCCTGGGAACGCCGTATCGTGGGAGATGAAGTGGGACAAGGACCTCTGCGGACAAGCTGGTTCATCGCAAAGGGCAAAAATATAATGGAGCGCCCTTCTTCCCTGCTTGTTCGCCTCTGACCTTCGCCCCGTCCGTCGATCCCGGCCTCGCTGCGGGTCCGTAGACGCCTGTTAGCCTTCGCGTGCCCTGCGCGCAAAATCGTTCACGGCCGCGAGTGTCGGATCGAAGCGTTTCTCTGCCTCGGCAAAGCGGAGGAAACCGACCTTCTCGACAAGAATCTCGGCCGGTGTCGGCTGCCGCGAGAACAGCGCCATGACCTCGTCCATGAAATCGCCAAGCGGCATGTAGCCGTCGCGTGTCGACTGCCCCGGCGTCAGCTCGGTCTGCACGGCGGGTGGCGCAAGCTCGATGACCTCGACCTTGCCCTTGAGCGCTTCCCGCAAACTCACCGTGTAGGAATGCATCGCAGCCTTCGTTGCGGAATAGGTCGGCGTCGCGATGAGGGGCACGAAGGCGAGACCGGAGGTGACGTTGACGATCGCGGCGTCGGGCCGTGTCGTCAGATGATCGATCAGGGCGTTGGTCAACCGGATCGGGCCAAGGAGATTGGTTGCGATGGTGGATTCCGCATCGGCAAGATCGCGCGACCGCGTCAGGTCCTCGAACATCATCACGCCGGCATTGTTGATGAGAACGTTGATCTCCGGATGATGGCGGACGACCGTCTCTGCGAAAGCGTCGATGCTTGCGGGATCCGCAATATCGAGCGCATAGCCGACGATCCCGTCATGGGTCGCGGCGACTTCGTCCAGGCGCTCCTGTCGGCGCCCGGCGATGATGACGGTGTTGCCCTGAGCGTGAAATCGCTCCGCCAGTTCGCGCCCGATTCCGGACGCGCCGCCGGTCACGAGAATGGTGTTTCCGCTGGTTTTCATGGTCTGCCTCGCACAATGGATTGGTTGGCGTTGATTGTGCATCGAAGCTAACGTTGTTACTCTCCATCGAACAGAAGGCACCGAAAAGATTTATACGCACCTGAAGGAGAGTGTCGATGCGAAGCCTGCCCGCTGACGCGCCGCTGCGCGTCATTCCCGACGTGGTGGATCCGCGTGTCGAGGCACTGGTCCACGAGCTGATCGGGCGCGTTGCCGACAAATGGACGATGCTGATCCTGGAAACACTGGAGGAAAAAGGCGAGTTGCGCTTCACCCAGCTCAGCCGCGAGATCGGCACCATCAGCCAGAAGATGCTGACCCAGACGCTCCGGCAGATGGAGCGCGACGGGCTGATCAAGCGCAAGATCCATCCTGTCGTTCCGCCGAAAGTGGAATATCGGCTGACCGAGCTTGGCAGGAGCCTTGGGGAAGCCTTCTGCGGCGTGTGGATCTGGGCGGAGGAAAACCTTGCCAAGGTCCATGAAGCGCGCGAGACCTTCGAGACCGCGGCCAAGGCCTGACTCTTCAGGCACGACACCAGGACGTCCGGACGGGAGCCCGCATGGCAGACGCACATCGCAACAGAGCAGCACAGATCGAGGCGCGCCGGTGACGCCCTCCACGGGTATTTTCGACACCGACGAAGGCCAACGTGTCGCGAACGCCGAAGCCGCGGGCTGGCGGCGCTGGGGCCCCTATCTCAGCGAGCGGCAGTGGGGCACGGTGCGCGAGGACTACAGCGCCGACGGCGATGCCTGGTCCTTTTTTCCGCATGATCATGCGCGCTCGCGCGCGTACCGCTGGGGCGAAGACGGAATTGCCGGCTTTTGCGACGAACATCAATATCTGTGCCTGTCGCTGGCGCTCTGGAACGGCGCGGATCCGATCATCAAGGAGCGCATGTTCGGCCTCGCCAACGAGGAAGGCAATCACGGCGAAGACGTCAAGGAGGTCTGGTGGTATCTCGATGCGACGCCGTCGCACAGCTACCAGTCCATGCTCTACCGCTATCCGCAGGCAGCCTTCCCCTATGACGATCTCGTGGCAGAGAACGCCCGCCGCAAAGGCAGCGATCTGCCGGAGTACAAGCTCGAGGACACCGGCGCGCTTGATGACCGCCGATATTTCGACGTCGAGGTCAGCTATGCCAAGGTGACGTCGGACGACATCCTGATGCGCGTCTCGGTCGTCAACCGTGGGCCGGACGCTGCGTCTCTCCATGTCCTGCCGCAGCTTGTCTTCCGCAACATCTGGAGCTGGGGCGCTCCGGGCGAAAAGCCGGGGATGACGCTTTGCGAGGACAACAGCGTCGCGACCCGCCATCGCCTGATGCCGCCTTGCCGTTTCCAGGCGCTGCAGCCGGCGCAAATGCTGTTTTGCGAGAATGAAACCAACATCCGCCGTCCCGATATCCGCCGGCATGGAGAGTGGAGCCCGTCCCGCGAGGCCGATGGCGATACCCTCTACAAGGACGCCATCAACAACCACCTGATCGGGGGAAAAACGAGCACCCTGCCCGGCCACGGCACCAAATGTGCGGCCCTGTCGGAGCATCGCATCGCCTCAGGCGACACGCTCGTGCTCCGCTACCGGCTGTCACCGACAGACGGTAGCGCGCCGCTGTCGGTCGAAACCTTCGATGCCGTCTTTGCCCAACGGGCGCAGGAGGCGGACGCGTTTTACGCCTGCGTGCAGGCCGATATCGCCGATCCGGATGCGCGGCTCGTGCAGCGGCAGGCGCTCGGCAGTCTTCTCTGGTCGAAGCAGGTCTATCGCTATGACGTCAAGCGGTGGCTCGATGGCGATCCCACGCAGCCACCGCCGCCCGAAAGCCGGCGTTCCGGCCGGAATGCGGACTGGACGCACCTCGCCAATACCGATGTCGTGCTGATGCCGGACAAGTGGGAATATCCCTGGTACGCCTCCTGGGATCTCGCCTTCCACGCCATCAGCGCGGCTCTCGTCGATCCTGCCTTCGCCAAGACCCAGCTCCTGTTGCTCACCCGCGAATGGTACATGCATCCGAGCGGGCAACTGCCGGCCTATGAATGGGCATTCGGCGACGCCAACCCTCCGATCCACGCCTTCGCCGCCTTGCGCGTCTACCGAATGGATGCGGCGCAAAGCGGCACGGCCGATCGCGCCTTCCTGGAGCGCATCTTCCACAAGCTGATGATCAACTTCACTTGGTGGGTGAACCGCAAGGATGCGGCCGGCCGCAACCTCTTTCAGGGCGGATTTCTCGGCCTCGACAATATCGGCGTCTTCGACCGCTCGAAGCCCATCCCCGGCGGGGGCTATATCGAACAGTCCGACGGCACCGCCTGGATGGCGATGTATGCGCTGAACCTTATGCGGATCGCGCTGGAACTGGCCCGGGAAAATGCGGTGTACGAGGATGTCGCGTCGAAGTTCTTCGAACACTTTCTAACCATTGCCTCGGCGATGACGCATGTCGGCGGCAGCGAGGCAGAAAAGGGAGAGAGCGGACGCGGGCTATGGGACGACGAGGACGGCTTTTTCTACGATGCGCTGGTCCTGCCCGACGGCAGCGAGACGACCCTGCGCGTCCGCTCGCTCGTCGGGCTGATCCCGCTCTGCGCCGTGGAGGTTCTGGCTGCCGATGTCGCGACGCGGCATGCCGATTTCGCCGCGCGCCTTGGCTGGATGCTGAGGCATCGGCCGGACCTTACCGGCCAGGTTTCCCGCTTCACCGAACCGGGGCAGGATCAGCGCCTGCTGCTCTCGCTCCTGCGCCGACAGCGCATGACGGCGCTTCTGACGCGCATGATGGACGAAACCGAGTTTCTGTCGCCTTTCGGCCTGCGCTCCCTGTCGAAAGCGCATGATCAGGCACCGTTCGCACTCGATCTCGACGGCGCGCGCTTCGAAGTCCGCTACGAACCGGGCCTGTCGAGCACAGCGATGTTCGGTGGCAATTCCAACTGGCGCGGACCTGTCTGGATGCCGCTCAACGTCATGATCATCGATGCGCTGCGCGCGTTCGACCACTTCTACGGAGAAGGCTTTACGATCGAGTTTCCCGCAGGCTCCGGCCAGATGCTCGGCCTGCCCGCGATCTGCGACGAACTCTGCCGCCGTCTCTGCGCGCTGTTCCTGAAGGACCACGAGGGCACGCGCCCGGCCATGGCCCGTCCCGGCACGACCCGCGATCCCGCCGATATCGACCGTATCACCTTCAACGAGTTTTTCCACGGCGACACGGGAGAGGGGCTCGGCGCGGCACACCAGACGGGGTGGACGGCTCTGGTCGCCTTGCTGTTCAAACCCTATCGACCCAGCTGATCGCGGAAAAAGAAGCCCGAGGACGGTCTGCAACGGCGCTCCATCTCCCGCCCGCCAGCCACTTCAAAAAGCGCAATCGAGATCTATCTTGAAAAGCGATCGTTGATGGAGAGTGAGAGATGACCGGGGTTTGGGAAAGCGCATCGCGGGCACCAGGCGGCGCTCCTTGGAAGCGCTGATCTCGACCTACGGCATCTGGGCCGTTCTCATCGGCGCCGGCGTGGAGGGAGAGGCGGTTGCCTTCCTCGGCGGCGTCCTCGCGCATCGCGGACTCCTTGTCTACTGGCAGGTGGCCGCTGCCGCCGCGTTCGGGTCATTTGTCGCCGATCAGCTGTTCTTCCTGATCGGCCGCCATTCCGCGCGGTTTCGCTTCGTCGCCCGCCTCGAAGCGACCGCGGCCATGCGCCGGGCAACGGGGCTGCTGGAGCGGTATCCGGTCGGCTTCATCCTCGCATTCCGCTTCATTTACGGCATGCGCATCATCAGCCCGCTGCTGATCAGCCGCACCAATATCTCTGCCCTGCGCTTCCTCGTGCTGAACGGCATCGCGGCCTGCCTCTGGGGCATGGCCATCACCGCCGTCGGCTTTCTTTTCGGCAACGCGGTGCAGATCCTTTTCGGCCATCTGCGCCTGCACATTCATCTCCTGATCGCGATCGCGGCACTCGTTCTGGCGATGGCGGCCACCGCCGTGGCCGTGCGCTCTCGATCCCGATAACCGGTCCCCTTCTTACGGGAAAATGCTCATGCCTGAACGCCTGAAAACACCAAGCCTTGACCGAGCCACCCTTCAGGAATTCCTCGGCGGCTTGAGCGAAGGCGTCATGTTCCTGGACAAGAAAGGACGCATCACCTTTGCGAACGCGGCCGCGCTTGCGATGCATCGGGTCACGCGCATCGATGACCTCGGTGGCGACGCCAAGGGGTATCGACGGACGTTCACGCTGCGCTATCGCAACAATCATCCGCTGGAGGAGGGAGAATATCCGATCGAGCGCCTTCTGGCGGGGGAGACCGTCGAGGACGTGACGGTGGAGATCTCGCCGGCGAGCGATCTCGATGTCGCCTGGGTGCACACCAACCGGAGCATGGTGATCACGGGAAAGGACGATGACGAGGCCGTTCTGGCCCTGGTGCTGCGCGACGAGACGCCCCGCTTCGAGGCGGAAGAGCGCTTCGAGCGGTCGTTCAACGCCAATCCTGCACCCGGTCTCATCTGCCGTCTGGACGATCAGAGGTTCATCCGTGTCAACCAGGGCTTTCTGGAAATGACCGGCTTCATGAAGGAAGACATCATCGGGCGGACGGTCGAGACGATCGGACTGTTTTCCAACTGCGAAAGCGGCGAGGATGCGCTGACAAAACTCGGCGAGGGCCGCGTCATCCGCCATCGTGAGGCGCTTGTTCCCCTGCCGGCGGGCGGCGACCGTCTCGTCATCGTTGCAGGCGAGCCGATCGCGGTGGTGGAAGAGCCCTGCATGCTCTTCACCTTCGCCGACCTCGACGCACGCCGGAAAGCGCAGAATGCCCTGCGCCAGAGCGAGGAGCGGTTCTCGAAGTCCTTTCGCCTGTCGCCGGCACCCGCAGCCATCTCGCGGCTGGACGATTTCGTGTTTACGGAGGCGAACGACGCCTTCCTGCAAATCTCCGGCTATGCCGCAAGCGATGTGATCGGCCGGACGGCCGGCGAGCTGCGCCTCTGGGACGACGTCCCGGCGCGCCGCGGTCTCGAGCAGAAACTGCGCGACAACACGTTCGTGCGCGACGAGCCGATGCGCATGAAGCAGAAGGACGGCGCATTCGCGGAATGCCTCGTTTCGGCCGAACGCGTCGAGATAAACGACGAACAATGCGTCATCTGGGCCTTGCAGGACGTCACCGAGCGCAGGCGAAGCGAGGCACAGCTGGTGGAGGCGATCGAGAGCGTGATGGCCGACACCTCCTGGCTGAGCCGCTCGATCGTCGACCGGCTGGCGACGCTGAAACAGACCTCGACCACGGCGCCAAGGGCGCAGCTCGTCGCCTTGAGCGACCGGGAGCGGGAAATCCTGGGCCTGATCTGCAGCGGGCAGACCGATGCGGAGATGAGCGACACCCTGCATCTCTCCAAGAACACGATCCGCAATCATATTGCGTCGCTCTACGGCAAGATCGGCGTCAACCGCCGCGCCGCAGCGGTCATCTGGGCCAGGGAACGCGGGTTTACCGGCCCGCCGGATGCCAAGCTGAGCAAGCGACCGGGCCGGCAGAAATAGCCGAATAGCGCTTCTCGACCCCCAAAAAGGTCATTTGATACTAGGCCAACTGGTATTTTTCGATCTGAAATCTCTCCTCCGACCTCCTTATTTCCCGTGTCATGACAGCGACGGACCCGCTGCCATGTGAACCTGAACACAGGATTGAAGGAGAACCGAAATGGACAAGAGTCGCATCGAAGCCGGCGCCAAGGACGTCAAGGGCACCATCAAGGAAGCCGTCGGCAAGCTCGTCGGCAACGAGCGCCTCGAGGCCGAGGGCAAGGCGGACAAGCTCGAGGGCAAGACCCAGAGCACGCTCGGCAAGGCCAAGGATGCCGTCAAGGACGCGCTGAAATAAGTCCCCTCCCCGCGGCCCGTGCCAGAGCCCGGCCCCATCTCCCGCGGGGGCCGGGACAGGTGAGATGATCCGACCTTGAGCGACCGACCGAAAGCCCGATTGAGAGGCAGAGCCATCATGTTGTTTCCCGTTCTTTCGAACACCATCCTCACACCGGACTTCGGTTCGACCGAAGCGACGATCGCCTGCGTCCTTGCCTATACGTATGGACTGGAGGAGTGCCGGATCGACGTCTCCGTGCGCGACGACCACATTCTGTTGTCGGGCACCGCTCCGAGCAGCGAAATGGCCGATATGGCGATCGGCATCGCGGCCGACCTTTCCCCGCGCCGTGTCCTCAGCGACATCGAGATCATCGCGCCGAAGGCTGCCTGCTGACGGGTGCGCGCTGCCGGAACCCTTAAAAACATCACACAGACTTAGCCAATTTGGAGTATCCCCATGAAACAGACCCTCATCCTCGCTCTCGCCGCAACGCTTGCCGTCGGCACCACCGCATCGGCCGCGGACATGACGTCGTCCAAGACGCCTGCGAAGAAACATCATGGCCGCGTGGTCGCAGACGAGCCGCGGGAGCGCCTCGGAACCCTGTCCTGCGAGGTTGCCGGCGGCATCGGCCTGCTGATCGGATCGAGCAAGGCTGTCGATTGCACCTTCGCCCAGCGCGACGGCAAGACAGAGCGGTATACCGGCACGATCGGCAAGCTCGGTCTCGACGTCGGCGTGACCGGAAAGTCGTACCTGCGGTGGATCGTCGTCAACACCGTGCCGACCACCGTCGGCCAGGGTAGCCTCGCGGGCACGTATGTCGGCGCCTCCGCAAGCGCGGCTGTCGGACTGGGCCTCGGCGCAAACGCGCTTGTCGGCGGCAATTCCAAGAATTTCGGCCTTCAGCCCCTGAGCGCGCAGGCCGGCACCGGCCTGAATGTCGCCGCCGGGATCTCCCGCCTGCAGCTCCGGCCTGCGAGCTGATGATGGCCAGCAGGTGATGGCCAGCAGGTGATGTCCGACTGGAATGGTTGCCGGCCGATGACCCCCGCCTGATCGTGGGTGGTGCAACCGGGAGCGAACATTCCCTAGGAAAGACAAGAATGGGAAGGGCGGGACCGGAAGGTTTCGTCCTTCTCTGCGCAGGGCGCAGCGTCCCCCGCGCGTCAGCGCTTCACATGATCGATGAAGGCCCGAAGCTTCGGCGCCATGTCGCGGCGGCTCGGATAATAGAGGTAGAAGCCCGGAAATCGCGGACAGAATTCCTCCAGCAGTGGCACCAGTTCGCCGCGCGCAACAGGCACACGGAAGCTTTCCTCAAGGCCGAACGTGATGCCTGCCCCGGCAATGGCGAGGCGGATCATCAAAGCCATGTCGGTGGTCGTGATGGCATCGTCGACCGCGACGGAGAAGGCTTTTCCGCCCTCTTCGAACTCCCAGCGATAGGGCGCGACATCCACGCCGGCGCGCCACCCGATACAGCGCCGCCCGCTGAGCTCGCGCGGATGCACCGGGGTTCCCCAAGCGCGAAGATAGTCCGGCGATGCGAATGGGAGCTGCCGCTGCTCGGCCGATACAGGGACGGCAATCATATCCTGCGCAATGACCTCGCCAAGCCGAACGCCGGCATCATAGCCTTCCGCCACGATATCGAAGTCCTCATCCGTTACCGTGACGTGCAGCTTCACGTGCCGATGCGCCTCCGCGAACGTCGCCAGCAGCGGGCCGGTCAGAAAGCTCTCGGCGATCGAGGAAACCGCAAGGCGCAAGCGTCCACGCGGCGGGCCGGACGGTACGCCTGCGTGCTCCATGGCCGCGGTGATCTCGGCGACTGCCGGCGCCGCACGTCGATAAAGATCCTCTCCGGCTTCGGTCAGCGTGACGCTTCGTGTGGTGCGCGCCACCAGCGCGATGCCGAGTGCTGCTTCGAGCTTGCGGATCGTTTGGCTGACGGCGGACCGCGTGACGCCCATGCGATCCGCGGCAGCCCGAAAGCTTCGCGCTTCGGCCACGATGACAAACACAGAGAGCGCATTCAGATCAGGGTTCATTGGTTAGGTTTCCTTACCAGAATGGTGAGCAGCGGGCAGCTTATCGCGACAATCTCGACGACGTATCGTGTCTCTATCGACATCTGCAACACAGAAAGGCAGACAGGATGGACAAGATCGTTCTCATCACAGGCGCGTCCAGCGGCATCGGAGCCGGCATCGCGCGTGAACTTGCAAAGGCCGGGACCACGCTGGTTCTCGGCGCCCGTCGCATCGATCGGCTGAACGACCTCGCAAGCGACCTTCGTGCCGAGGGCGCGCAAGGGTCATGGTCCGCGCGCTGGACGTGACGGATCGCGCCGACGTCGCCGCGTTCGCAAAGGCCGCACGGGAGGCCTTCGGCCGCATCGATGTCATCGTCAACAATGCCGGGATCATGCCGCTGTCGTTGATGGCCTCGCTGAAGGTCGAGGAATGGGACCGCATGATCGATGTCAACATCAAAGGTGTTCTCTACGGCGTCGCCGCCGTCTTGCCGGAGATGACGGCGCGCGGTTCGGGCCACATCATCAACATTGCCTCGATCGGCGCCTTGAGCGTCTCGCCCACGGCCGCGGTTTATTGCGCAACCAAGTTCGCCGTTCGGGCGATCTCCGACGGGCTGCGGCAGGAACACGACAAGCTTCGCGTCACCTGCATTCACCCGGGTGTCGTGGAGAGCGAACTGGCCGCGACCATCACCGATCCGATCGCCCGGGACGCAATGAAAGCCTACCGCGCCGTCGCCCTGACCCCAGATGCCATCGGCCGGGCCGTCCGCTTTGCGATCGAACAACCCGACGACGTGGACATCAACGAAATCGTCGTCCGCCCCACGCGTTCGCCGAACTGAGCGAGGACACGACGGTCTGTGCGATCCAGGGTCGGCCGCATTTGAGTCCGGTCTTCCTGCATCGGGGTTCGATACCGTTGTCTCCGGTCCTCATTCCCGGGGCTTTACCTGACCAAGCGTCGGTGCCTACTATCGTGATACCGTCACGGAGCCCATGGTTGGGAAAGGCCGGCGACAGGCTCTTGCATCAGGTCGCGGCATCGGGACAGCGCGGCACGGCAAAGATCGGGGAGAGAGAGATGAAAGCTTTGGGCGTCGGCCTCATCGGAACGGGGTACATGGGCAAGTGCCACGCACTGACCTGGAACGGCGTGCGGCAGGTCTTCGGCGACATTCCTGCACCGCAGCTTGTGTCTCTCGCCGAAACCAATGCGGAGATGGCGGCGCACCGCGCCGGCATCTTTGGCTTCCGCAAAGCAACCGGCAACTGGCGCGACCTTCTGGCAGACCCGGAGGTCGACGTGATCTCGATCACGACGCCCAACGCCTTTCATCCGGATATGGCAATCGCCGCTCTTGGGGCCGGCAAGCATGTCTGGTGCGAAAAGCCGATGGCGCCGGCCCTTGCCGATGCGGAAGCCATGCTGGCGGCGGCGCGCAGCAGCGGCAAAGTCGCCATTGTGGGTTACAACTATATCCAGAACCCGGCCATCGCCCAGATCCGCCGCCTGATCGAGGAGGGCACGATCGGCAAGGTGAACCATGTTCGGGCCGAGATGGATGAAGACTTCATGGCCGATCCAGAGGCATTCTTCTCCTTGAAGAGCGAGGCAAGCTCCGGCTACGGCGCGCTGGACGACTTTGCCGTCCATCCGCTATCGCTGCTCTGGTCTCTCTTCGGCCATGTGCAGGAGGTCATCGCTGACCTTCGCAAGCCCTATGCAGACCGGCCGACACGGGCAGGCGAGCGGAGAGAGGTCGACAACCACGATATCGCCAGCGTGCTCATGAAGCTCGAGGGCGATATCTCGGCGGTTCTCATGACGAACCGCTCGGCCTGGGGCCGCAAAGGCCGCATCGCGCTGCAGATCTTCGGCTCCAAGGGATCGATCCTCTACGACCAGGAGCGCATGAACGAGTTCGAACTCTTTACGACCTCAGGACCGGAGGCGACGCGCGGCTTTGCCCGTGTCCTCACAGCGCCCGTTCATCCGCCTTACGACCGCTTCATCCCGGCCCCGGGCCATGGCCTCGGCTTCAACGATCTCAAGATCATCGAATGCCACCAGCTTCACCAGGCCATCGCCGGCAAACCCTTCACGGCCGTCACGTTCGAAGAGGGTGTGCGGATCGAGCGAAGCATCCACGCCATGGCGCAGTCGTTTCGGGAAAAGCGCTGGGTGGCCGTCGAATGATGGGGCGTCCGGACGTCTGCTTACGCGGGCGGCGCTGCGCAGTGCGTGCTGTCACCAATCCTCGTGCGACGGAATGTCATCTATGACCAACTCTCTGTGGCTTCGTCGGCGCGAAGGTCCGTCCGTTCGGGGCCTTAGCCGAGGCAATGACGCGCATGCTTGAATGGCTTCAGCTTCAGCTGTCTGCGGCGCTGCCCGGGCGGTCTGCATCCGACGAGCAGTTCAAGCGCCTGCGAGATGCGGAACTGGAAGGGCTGGCTGTGGCCTTTCGCGTCCGGCTATGCGCCGTCGCCGTGATCGCCGTCTGGTTGCTCGTCAGCACCGCCTGGCCGCGCAACGTCTATTATCTCGCCGTCAGCTTCGTCTTTCTCGCGTTGAGCTACGTTCCGTATGCGACGCGGCATCATCGCGCCGCATGGACGATCAAGCTGGCCTGCACCATCCTCGATGTCGCCCTCATCACCGCCACCATTCTCCTTCCGCCCCTGGGCGACCTTGCTTCCGACTGGCCGATCCAGACCCGTACGCGCGGACCGGAATTCCTCTACCTGCTTCTTCTGCTGGCAGAATCGGCGCTCACCTACTCCCCTATCCTCGTCGTATGGACGGGCGGCATCATCCTCGCGGTCTGGTCCTTCGGCATCAACACGCTCTATGACCGGCCCGACACGGTCCGGTTCGACGCTTCCGGCACGATGTCGGACATGCAGGCGCTCGAGCGGTTTCTCAATCCCTACTTCGTCGGTCTCATCCAGATGTGGGTCCAGCTGGTGACGACCGGCCTGATCACGCTCATCCTGGCCATCGCGGTCCTGCGCAGCCGCAACACGCTGATTTCCCAGATCAAGGACAACACGGCTCGCACATCGCTGGCCCGCTATGTTTCTCCGGACGTTGCCCATGCCATGGGCGACGGCGCCCCGCGTTTCGGCGAGCCCACGAAACACGAGGTTGCGATCATGTTCGTGGATATCGTCGGCTTCACCCGCATGGCCGAAAAGCGTTCGCCAGAGCAGGCGCTCAATCTCCTGCGGAGCTTCCAGGAGCGCGGTTGCAGCGTGCTGTTCCCGTGCGGGGGCACGCTCGACAAGTTTCTCGGTGATGGTTTCATGGCGACCTTTGGCGGCGTGCAGCCGCAGAAGGATGCGGCGGAGCGCGCGCTCTCCTGTGCTTTCCAGCTGCTCGACACCTATGCGGCGTGGTCGGAGAAGAGGCGACGGCGTGGCGCTCAGCCGGTCGATATCGCGATCGGCCTCCATTTCGGCGAAGTGATCGTCGGCAATGTCGGGACGAGCGAACGCCGAGAGTTCACCGTCATCGGCGATGTCGTGAACGTCGCCAGTCGCCTCGAGCGCGCGACCCGCCATCTTGAAGGCAGCCTTGTCGTTTCAGACGCCTGTCTGCAAGCAGCCGGGGGCGTTCCACCGGGGCGGAAGGTCGCGCACACGCTGACGATCGACATCCGAGGCAGAAACCGCAGCGTGCTTGCCCATGTCTTCTAGCGACGTCAGCGCCCTCTCGCCACGTGCCTGAGGGGGAAAGCCCCTCGAACGCAAGCGTAGAGTTACCGAAGGGCCCGCCGTACCAGCAGGGCGCTGAACCAATTCGTATAGGATAGTGAAAACTTACCATCTTTGGGTGCCGATGGTCACCATTTCTTGAGGGCTTGCCCCTAATGCTGTTTCCGATGGACTCCGACAGCGTCGCTGCCGGAGGGGAGGAATGACAGATGATGCTGCCCCATACCGATAACCGGCGACGGCGACGCGCGGTCCTGGCCGTGGCATTCCTGTTCATTCTCGTCGCCAGCATCTTTGCCGGCATCGTCTTCCGCTCGATCGATGCGATGCGGGAGACCGCCAACCGGATCGATGACGAACGCGCGCTGGATGCGACCTCCGCGGCCGTGGATGCGCTCCGCACGCAGCTTTATGGCATTCTCCACGACAATGCGACCTGGGACGGGGCGTACAAGCAGCTCAATTCGATCAACCGCAAGTACTGGGTCATCGAGAACTGGGCCAATACCGGGGCGGACAACCCGGCCTATGATACGGCTATTGTGACCGACGCCCGTGGCAAGGTCATCGTTGCCTACAAGGATGGCGAGGAACTGACCGAACCGCCCGCGGTCTTCTTCGGCGACCACTTCACCACGATCGTGCGCAATGCCGATCGGCTCGGCGAACAGGCCGGCATCACGCCCGTCTACGCCGTCCGTTCCGAAAGCGGTATCGCGCTGATGGCTGCCGCCAAGATCCGCCCGAGCACGACCAGCACCCGGATCGAGGAGCGCAATCTCTACACCCTTTTCATGGCACGGCATCTGACGCCGCGGGTGATCGGCGATCTTGCGCAGAGTTTCCGCATCGAGAAGCTCAGCCTCAGCCCCACACGGTCCGAGAGCATGTTGAACGTGCCGCTGACCGATCTCGACGGCACCGCCATCGCCTATCTCAGCTGGCCGTCCAAGCTGCCGGGCAGCCGAAGTTTCCTCACGGTCAAGACGCAGCTTGCCGTCGGCGCCGCCATCCTCATGGTCTTTCTCACCGGCATCGCCATGGCCGGATGGGTGGCGGTTCGCAAACTGCGCCAGGACGAGGCAGCGGCGCGGCACGCGGCGCTCCGCGACGCGCTGACCGGCCTCTGGAACAGGCGTGCCTTGCTGGAACACCTGACCGACCTCACGCGAAACGGACAGCAAGGCACCGTGGAGCTGTGTCTCCTCGACCTTGACGGGTTCAAGCGCGTCAACGATGCCTGGGGGCACGCAACGGGCGACGAGCTCATCGCCTCGGTCGCCGCGCGGCTGCGGGACATCCTGCCGCCGGAAGTCTTCATTGCCCGCCTCGGCGGCGACGAATTTGCAATCGTTGTGGCCAGAACGCCGGAGACGCGCATCGCGGACGATACTGCCGATAGGGCGCTTGTGGCGGCCTGCGACGTCTTCTTCCTGGGAACACGGCAGATCCAGGTCGCCGCCAGTATCGGACGCGCGGTGGCGGGTCTGTCCGATGTGGATATGGGCGACCTGATGCGGGCGGCCGACGTTGCCCTCTACCGGGCAAAGGACCTTGGCCGCGGTCGCATCGTCACCTTCGACAGCGAGCTCGAGCAGCGTCGACGTGACGACATGACCATGGAGCAGTACCTCAAGAAGACGCTGGAAACCGACGGGATCGAGGTTTTCTACCAGCCGCTTTTCCGGAGCAACGATCAGTCGATCTGCGGCGTCGAGGCATTGGCCCGCTGGAGCAGCTCCCCGCTCGGGCGCGTCCCCCCGGATGTCTTCATACCGGTCGCCGAAAAGGCCGGCCTCATCGAAACCCTGGGATTGCAGGTGCTGCGAACGGCCGTCGAGGCATCCGCGGCCTGGCCCGGGATCGGCGTCTGCGTCAATGTCTCGCCGGTCCAGCTGCAGGACCACGGGTTCGCCCATGCAGTGGCATCGATCCTGTCCAAGGCGGGCTTCGATGCCACGAGGCTCACCCTCGAGATCACGGAAGGCGTGCTGATCAGCCATCCGGAGCAGGCCCTGAGAGCGATTACGGCCCTGAAGGACCTCGGCGTCGACATCGCGCTCGACGACTTCGGAACGGGCTTCGCCAGCATCGGCATGCTGCGCAGTTTTCCGTTCGACCGCGTGAAGGTGGACAAGTCGCTGGTGGCGGCATTGGATACGAAGCATGACGCGGCGCCCGTGCTGCAGGCGACCGTCGCCCTTGCCAGCGCGATGGGCATCGCCGTCACGATCGAGGGGATCGAAACGGAGTTGCAGGCCGGGATCGCCCGCCTTTACGGCTGCGACGTCATGCAAGGCTATCTCTACAGCAAGCCTCTGTCGGCGGCGGATTTGTCGGAACGCTATTTCGAGCGCCCGCAGCGACGGCTCGGCACCGGTTCCGGGGCCTGAAGCGGGTTTCCGCGCCGGAGATCCGCGATCGATAAAGATCCCTGGCCCGGCTCGCCAGCGGCTGACGACACCGCAGGCTTCCATCCTCGCTCTCATTTCCTGTTGCCTTGGCTCAAGATTCCTATGGAATCTTTATATCTTTGCCATGTCCACCGACTCGAATTCCTACGCCGGTCAGCCGCATAGTCTCGGCGACGCCGGTGCCTTTGCGTGCCGGGTCACGACAGAAACGACAGGTGCAACATGACATTCGATTATATCCTCAGCGGTGGCGTGACCCTCTGCATCACCGCCTATCTCGCCTACGCCCTCTGGCGACCGGAGCGCTTCTAATGCATGTCGCCCGAACGTGTGCAGCGGTTTCGGGAAACGACATGCATCACAACAAGACCTCAAAACGCGTCGTGTGAGTCCTTTTTCACGCAACGCGCTTTAGCCGCATCGCTTCGGCCCTGCCCCCACACCGGCATCCTTCCGTCGTGGTCGAGGCTTTTGCCTCCCGCAGGCACCCGACACTTTTCTTCCGACGTTCAACCATCATCCGGGGTCTCTGATGAGCAAACCCACATCCGCGAGCATCTTGGATGCCCGCATCCTCGTGCCTGCCATCGGCGGCGCGTTTCGAAAACTCGACCCGCGAACCCTGGCCAAGAACCCGGTCATGTTCGTGGTCGCCACTGTTTCCGTTCTGACCACGATCCTCTTCGTCAAGGATCTTGCATCGGGTTCGGACGGTCTCGGCTTCTCGTTCCAGATCATCCTCTGGCTGTGGTTCACCGTGCTGTTTGCCAATTTTGCGGAAGCCGTGGCCGAGGGTCGGGGCAAGGCGCAGGCAGAGTCGCTCCGCCGCACCCGCTCGGAAACGCAGGCCAAACTGCTGATATCGGCCGACAGCCGTACGTGGAAGGATGTTCCCGGTGCGACGCTCAAGGTCAACGATATCGTGCTCGTCGAAGCCGGGGACATCATTCCCTCGGACGGCGAAATCATCGAGGGGATCGCGTCCGTCAACGAAGCGGCGATCACCGGTGAATCCGCGCCCGTCATCCGCGAGTCCGGCGGCGATCGATCCGCGGTGACCGGCGGAACACAGGTTCTGTCCGACTGGATCAAGGTGCGCATCACGGCGGCCGCCGGATCGACCTTCATCGATCGCATGATCGCGCTGGTCGAAGGTGCCGAGCGTCAGAAGACCCCGAACGAAATCGCGCTGAACATCCTCCTGGCCGCCATGACGCTCATCTTCGTCATGGCGACGGCGACGATCCCGGCGTTTGCCGGCTATGCCGGCGGCTCCATCCCGATCATCGTGCTCGTCGCACTGTTCGTCACGCTCATCCCCACCACCATCGGCGCCCTTCTCTCCGCCATCGGCATCGCGGGCATGGATCGCCTGGTCCGCTTCAACGTCCTCGCCATGTCCGGCCGCGCGGTGGAGGCAGCGGGCGACATCGATACGCTGCTCCTCGACAAGACCGGGACCATCACGCTCGGCAATCGGCAGGCGACTGCGTTCTGCCCTGTCACCGGCGTGACGGAACAGGATCTCGCGGATGCGGCGCAGCTTGCGTCACTGGCCGACGAAACCCCCGAAGGCCGCTCCGTCGTCGTGCTCGCCAAGGAGAAATACGGCCTCCGCGCGCGCGACATGCAGGATCTGAATGCGACCTTCGTGCCCTTCACCGCGCAGAGCCGGATGTCCGGCGTCGATCTGGAGGGAACGTCGATTCGCAAGGGCGCCGTGGAGTCAGTGCTCCGCTATCTCCAGGCCGAAACCGGAACAGGCGCATCGACACAAGGGGAGGCACGGGCAAAGGAGGCACAAGCGATCGCGGATTCGATTGCGAGAGCGGGTGGCACGCCGCTCGCGGTCGCGCGGGACGGCAAGGTGCTCGGCATCATCCACCTGAAGGATATCGTCAAGGGTGGCATCCGGGAGCGCTTTGCGGAGTTGCGCCGCATGGGGATTAGGACCGTCATGATCACCGGCGATAACCCCATGACGGCTGCGGCCATCGCGGCGGAAGCCGGGGTGGACGACTTTCTGGCCCAGGCGACGCCCGAGAACAAGTTGCAGCTTATCCGCGACGAGCAGGCGAAAGGAAAGCTCGTCGCCATGTGCGGCGACGGAACCAACGACGCGCCGGCGCTCGCTCAGGCCGATGTCGGCGTCGCCATGAACACCGGCACGGTCGCAGCCCGCGAAGCTGGAAACATGGTCGACCTCGACAGCGACCCGACAAAGCTGATCGAGATCGTGGAAATCGGCAAGCAATTGCTGATGACGCGCGGCTCGCTGACGACCTTCTCGATCGCGAACGACGTCGCCAAATACTTCGCGATCATCCCGGCAATGTTCGTCACGCTGTATCCCCCTCTCGACACGCTGAACGTCATGGGCCTCGCCACGCCCCAAAGCGCGATCCTCTCGGCGATCATCTTCAACGCGCTCATCATCATCGCGCTCATCCCGCTTGCCCTGAAGGGTGTCGCGTACAAGCCGATCGGTGCGGGGCCGTTGCTGCGCCGAAACCTCCTGATTTACGGCCTCGGCGGCCTCGTCGTGCCGTTCGCCGGCATCAAGCTGATCGACATGATCGTGTCGGCGCTCAACCTCGCCTGATCGGAAAAACCAATGACCATCGCAGTATTCATCCTCGGCATGACCCTCTTCGGACTGCTCTTCGCCTTGGCCTCGGCGCTCGACAAAGCCTGATGCGGGAGACCTCGAAATGATACACGCCATCCTCTTCGTCATCATGATCATCGGCGGCATGGCCCTCCTCTCCTGGCCGCTCGGGCGCTATATGCACTGGGCCATGGATCCCGGTGCCGGCCAAGGCAAAGCGAACCGGCTGACCGCTACGTTCCAGGCGATCGGCGGGGCCGCAACGGCGCCGACGCAGGACTGGAAGCGCTACGTCGTCTCCCTCCTCGGCTTCAATGTCGTCATGTTCGTGATCTGCTTCGCGATCCTCGCGTTGCAGCCGTATCTGCCGCTCAATCCCGACGGCCGGCAGGCGCTCGAGGGCAGCCTGATCTACAACACGACCAGCTCCTTCGTCGCCAACACCAACCTGCAGCATTACTCCGGCGAAGTCGCGATGAGCTACCTGTCGCAGCTTGCCGCGCTGATGTGGCTCCAGTTCGTCTCGGCGGCCGTCGGCCTTGCCGCCCTCGCGGCGCTGGCGCGCGGGCTTGCGGGACGCACGCTCGGCAACTTCTTCGTCGACGTGCAGCGCGCAACATTCCTCGTTCTGCTTCCGCTCGCTCTCGTCGTCGCCCTCCTCCTGCTCCTCACCGGCGTGCCGATGACATTCGAGGGATCGGCGGTCGCGACCACGCTCGAGGGCGTCCAGCAGACCATTGCGCGGGGTCCTGTCGCTGCCTTCGTCGCCATCAAACAGCTCGGCACCAATGGCGGCGGCTTCTTTGGCCCGAACAGCACGCATCCCCTCGAGAATCCCTCCTTCTGGTCGAACGTCCTGCAGACCATGTCGATCATCATCATTCCCATGGGCTGCGTCTGGATGTTCGGCGGGATCATCGGGCGGATGAAGCATGCCGCCGTGCTGTTCACGGTCATGCTCGTCCTCATGGGCGCCCGCATCACCGGCGCGGTCGGCTTTGAATCCGCACCGACCCACGCCTTTGCAAATCTGCCCATCACGCAGGATGTTGGCAATCTCGAAGGCAAAGAACTGCGTTTCGGCACGGCGGCCGGCCCCGTCTGGGCGGTCGTGACGACCTCCACCAGCAACGGCTCCGTCAATGCCATGCACGACAGCCTCAATCCACTGACGGGCCTGATGCCGATGATCGGCATGTGGCTCAACGAAGACTTTGGCGGCGTCGGGGTCGGAATGATCAACATGTTCCTCTACATCGTCGTCGGTGTCTTCATCGCCGGCATGATGATCGGCCGCACGCCCGAATATCTCGGCTGGCGCGTCGAGGCGAAGGAGGTCAAGTTCGCCATGATGGGTCTTCTCAGCCACGGCTTCTTCATTCTCGTCGGCACGGCAATCTTTGCGGCGACACCTTGGGGTGCGGCGACGCTGAACAACATCGGCCCGCACGGCTTCAGCGAAATCCTCTATGAATTCTCGTCGGCCGCGGCCAACAACGGCTCCGGTTTCGAGGGTCTCGGCGACAACACCGTCGCCTGGAACATCGCGACGGGCACCGTCATGCTGCTCGCGCGCTTCATCCCGATCATCCTGCCGCTCGCCATCGTCGGTTCGCTGTCCGTCAAGCGCCGGGCCACCGAGTCCAGCGGCACTCTCTCGGTGGAGGACGGCACCTTCGCCGGAATGCTGACCGTCACGGTCGTCATCGTCGGTGCGCTGACCTTCTTTCCTGCAGCCACGCTCGGCCCCATTGCCGAACACGTCATGTTCATGAAGTGAGACCAATCATCATGGAAACTCTTCTCTCCAGCGTCCGCATCGCTCTTGCAACCATGCTGGTCTGCGTCGGCGGCTATACGGGCGTCGTCTGGGCGGTCGGTACGGCTGTCACGCCGCAGATGGCGCAGGGCTCTTTGATCACTACTGCAGACGGCAGGGTCATCGGTAGCCGACAGCTCGCACAGGCCTTCACGCAACCGCAATACTTCTGGCCTCGCCCCTCGGCCGTGGACTACAACGCGGCGGCGGCCGGCGGCTCCAACAAGTCACCGACAAGCACGGATTTGACCGACCGCGCGTCGAAAACGGCGGCCGCCTTTGGGGCAACGCCGCAGAACCCCCTTCCGGCCGAACTGGCGGCTGCCTCCGGCGCGGGTCTCGACCCGCACATCACCGAGCGCGCCGCGCGCTACCAGGCCGCGCGTATCGCCAGCGCGCGCAGCCTGCCGGTCGAGGCCGTCAACGCCCTCATCGACCGCAGCGCCTTCTCGCCGGGCGGGGTTCTGACGCCGGACCGGCTCGTAAACGTGCTCGAGATCAACCTCGCGCTGGACAAGACCGCCCTGCGTTAAGCACAAGATCGGTCGGCAGTCGCGTTGACCGGCGGCCGACCAACCATGGAGCGAAGGATGGCCAACGACAACCAGGGCGGACGGGACCGGCGACCATCCCCCGAAGCGCTCCTTGCCCAGGCGGACCGGGACGATCGTGGCAAGCTGAAAATCTTTCTCGGCGCAGCCCCGGGCGTTGGCAAGACCTACGAGATGCTGATGTCCGCCCGGGCCCGGCGCGCCGACGGGACCGACGTCGTCATCGGCGTGGTGGAAACCCACGGACGGAGGGAAACCGAGACGCTCGTCGCCGGACTGGAAACCGTCGCACGGACATCCGTCGACTACAAAGGACGCACGCTCGACGAGATGGATATCGATGGCATCCTCAAGCGCCGGCCCGCGCTCGCGCTCGTGGACGAGCTCGCGCACACCAACGCACCCGGAAGCCGCCATCCCAAGCGCTATCTGGACGTGCTGGAACTGCTGGCCAAGGGTATCGACGTCTACACCACGCTCAACATCCAGCACGTCGAGAGCCTCAACGACATCGTCGCCCAGATCACCCGCATCCGGGTGCGCGAGACGGTTCCGGACTCGATCATCGACCGCGCCGACGACATCGAGATCATCGACATCACGCCGCAGGACCTCATCAAGCGGATGCAGGACGGCAAGGTCTACCTTCCCAAGACGGCACGGCGCGCGATCGAGAACTACTTCTCGCCCGGCAACCTGACGGCCCTGCGCGAACTCGCGCTCCGACGCACGGCGCAGCGGGTCGACGACCAGCTTCTCACGCATATGCAGGCCCATGCCATCCCGGGCCCGTGGGCCGCGGGCGAGCGCATTCTCGTCTGCCTCGGTCACGGTCGCAACGGACCCACGCTGGTCCGCTACGCCCGACGACACGCCGACAGACTGCGGGCGCCCTGGACCGTCATCCATCTGGAAACCGCAAGGTCGGCCTCTCTCGCAGAGGCGGACAAGGATCGGCTGGCGGCCTGCATGCGGCTTGCCGAACAGCTTGGTGCGGAAACCGTGACGTTGCCGGCGTCGCGCGTGTCGCGCGAGCTGCTGGCCTATGCGACGGCGAACAACGTCAATCATCTCATCATCGGCAAGTCCGAACGGTCCTGGTGGCGGGAGCGGTTCGAAGGATCGGTCACGCACGATCTCATCCGCCATTCCGGCACCATCAGCGTGCATGTCATGTCGGACGGTGGCGAAGACGTCGCGCCGCGCGGTGTCCGGACGGCCGCACCGGCCACGCGCATCAGGATGAAGGACTACCTCTCCAGTCTCGCCTTCGTTTCGATGGCCGTGCTGATCGGCATTCTTCTCGACCAGACGCTCAATGTGCAGAACCTTGCGCTGGTGTTCCTGATGGGCGTTCTCGCCTCCGCCGTCAAAGGCGGGCTCGGTCCCGGCCTGTTTGCCTCCTTTCTCGGCGCCACCGCGTTCAACTTTTTCTTCCTGGAGCCGCGCTATACGCTCACCATCCGCGACCCGGAAAGCGTGGTCGCTCTTCTCTTCTTCCTCGGGACCGCCCTCATCGCCAGCAACCTTGCCGCCGCGGTCCAGAGACAGGCTATGGCCGCGCGACAGCGGGCGCGAACGACGGAAGACCTCTATCTCTTCTCTCGCAAGCTTGCGGGAACGGGCACGCTCGACGACGTTCTCTGGGCAACAGCCTACCAGATGGCCTTGATGCTGAAGGTCCGGGTCGTCCTCCTTCTGCCGGAGGACGGGACGATCGCGGTCAAGGCCGGTTATCCGCCGGACGATACGCTTGTCGATGCGGACATCGCGGCAGCGCGCTGGGCGTGGGAGCACGATCGGCCCGCGGGACGTGCGGCCGATACGCTTCCCGGCGCCAAGCGCCTCTACCTGCCGCTGCGCACCGGCCGCGGCGCGATCGGCGTGGTCGGGCTCGACAACGACAGACAGGGGCCCCTGCTGAACTCCGACCAGCAGCGCCTGTTCGATGCGCTTGCCGACCAGGCTGCTCTCGCCATCGAGCGGATCCAGCTCGTCGCAGACGTCGACAAGGCCAGGCTCGCTGCGGAAACCGACCGGCTGAGGACGGCGCTCCTCACTTCGATCTCGCATGACCTCAAGACCCCGCTGGCCGCCATCATGGGATCTGCCGGCACCATCAAGGATTTCGGCGGCGGCTTGTCCGAAGACGCAAAGTCCGAGCTGCTGACGACGATCATCGAGGAATCAGAGCGTCTCAACCGTTTCATCGCCAACCTCCTCGATATGACCCGCATCGGATCGGGCGCCATGATGCCGAACGCCTCGCCGCACTTCGTCGGCGATATTGTCGGGTCCGCTCGCGCGCGCGCGGCCAAGATCACGGTGGACCATCGCGTGGAAACGGGGATTCCCAACGATCTGCCCATGGTGAAGGTCGATCCGGTCCTCCTCGAGCAATCGCTCTTCAACCTGATCGACAATGCCGCCAAATACGCTCCGGCGCACACGACGATCCGCATCGAGGCCAGCGCTGCCGAGGGCACGGTTCGCCTTTGCGTGATCGACGAAGGACCGGGCCTGCCGCCCGGAGACGTGGAGCGCGTTTTCGACAGTTTCTATCGTGTCCGCAAGATCGACCATGTCAAAGCCGGAACCGGCCTCGGTCTGTCGATCTGCCGGGGTTTCGTCGAAGCGATGGGCGGAAGCATCGTCGCGGGAAATCGACCGGACACCTCTGGTGCCGTCTTCGAGATCCGACTACCCATAGCGACGATGGCAGGAGGACCGACATCATGACCCATGCCGCCGTCAAGATCCTCGTCGTGGACGACGAGCCCCCGATCCGAAGGCTGCTGGACGTCGGCCTGTCATCGCAGGGATTCGCGGTCAAAGGCGCGCAGAACGCCCGTTCGGCAATCGAGATGGTGCAGTCGGATGTTCCTGACCTCGTGCTCTTGGATCTCGGCCTGCCCGACATCAATGGACATGACCTTCTCAGCCGATGGCGGGCGGAGAACGTTCCTTTTCCGATCGTCATCCTGTCGAGCCGCACGGACGAGGCAGGCATCGTTCAGGCACTGGAGATCGGCGCGGACGACTATGTCACCAAGCCGTTCGGCATGAACGAACTCGTCGCGCGCATTCGCGTGGCTTTGCGCCATCGGCTGCAGACAAACGGCGAGAAGCCGATCTTCCAGGCGGGTGATCTGTCCGTCGATCTCGTCAAGCGGATCGTCAGGGTGCGGGGAATGGACGTCAGACTGACACCCAAGGAGTATGATATCCTCAGGCTTCTAGTCCAGCATTCGGGACGCGTCCTCACCCATCGCCTGATCCTCGAAAAGGTCTGGGGGGAGATCAGCGACGTCCAGTATCTCAGGGTCTATATTCGGCAGCTGCGCCAGAAGATCGAAGAAAATCCCGACCATCCTCGCTACATCCTGACCGAAACGGGCGTCGGTTACCGGCTCGTCGAGTGACCCTTGGTCCCTTCCTCCGGCACACGCCGCAACCCCGGATGTCTCGGACCTGGGGACGCTGCACCGGGCCATCTCAGGGCCAATGCAGGTCGCCCGAAGTGTGCAGCGGTTTCGGGAAACGACATGCATCAAAACAAGACCTTAAAGCGCGTTGTGAGAACCCCTTTTCACGCAACGCGCTTTAGCCTGCGCGAGACGGCGGCGCCACCTTGCCCTGCTCGATCAGCCAGGTAACCGCCTCCTCGACCGCCTGAAGGGAGGTATAGCGTGGCACAAACCCGAGCAGCCGTTTTGCTTTTTCCATGGAGCAGTTGGGACTGCGGGCAATATGTTCCCAGGTGGCTTTGGCGTCTTCCGCCGGCCGGTCCGCCGCCCACTGATCGTATGGCAGGAACGTGAGAACAGGATCGCGTCCGAACCAGCGCGACATGCGCTCGGCATAGCCGCGCAACGTCAGGGCTTTTTCCGACACCGCGTGGAAACTTTCCCCGATCGCGCTCGCACGGGACGAGAGAGCGGCGAGAAAGAGCCGCGCGACATCCTCCGCATGCACGTGATGCACGGTCTCAAGGCCGAAGTTCGCCAAGGGGAGCTGCTCGCCGCGAGCAAGGATCGAAAACACCTCTGGATTGAAATTGCCCTGGGGGTTGAGCGGGTTCCACCCGGGACCGACGATATGTCCCGGGTGAAGGACGGTCGCGGGAAAGCCTTCGCAGTGCGCTGTCTTTAAAAGGTAGGTTTCGATGTCTGCCTTCTGGATTCCGTAGTCGCCGAACGGATGCTTCGGTGCGTCTTCAGGAGTGGGAACGGCGACCGGCGTACCATGTGTCCAGATTGTGCCCGTGTGGAGGAAGTGGCCGACATGTCCCTTCAGCGCATCGACCAGCATCTCCGCGCTGGGTTTCGTAAAGCAGATCATGTCGATGACGATGTCCGGCTTCAGCGACCGGATGTCTTGACCAAAGGTGCCCGCACGTTCCCGCGCGTCCCGATCCATCGTCAGCCGTTCCGCATGTCCCCAGGCGGCATGCGGCGTGTAGGGGTCGGACATGCCGCGGCTGATCGCGACGACCTCGTGTCCCGCCTCGACAAGGGCGGGAACGAGATAGGTTCCAACATGCCCTGTTGCTCCGATGACGATCACACGGGACATGAGATGACCTGACTTGCTGGTTGAAGGGCTCGCCATCGGAAACGCACGTGCCCTTCCCAGGTTCCGGCCCGACATCCGGGCGGATCGCGCCGCCCTCTTTCGAGGCGAACGCCGGCACTAGAGGCCGGCGATCGTCCGCAGATCATCCACGGCGCCGGGCGCTGCCGCAAGAACGGGCGATCCGCGCGTCAACTGCGCGCCTTCGACTGGAAAGGGATGATGCCAGCCACCCGCTTCGCGCACGAGGCAATAACCCGCAAGGCAATCCCAGGCATGCATATAGGGCTCGTAGTATCCGACAAGCCGGCCCGCCGCGACATAGGCGAGCATAAGCGCACCGGACCCATTGCGGATGAAGTTGCCACCGGCCTCCAGCAGCGATTCCACCATTTTGCCAACGAACGCCGGGGTGACGTAATTGTTGGCGCCGATCCCGGTGACAGCATTGCGGATGGTGCGCGACGGATCGAGAACCAGCGCGCGCCCGTTCAGTGTCGCCCCCTTGCCATCTGCGCCAGCATAGAGCTCGTCGAAACAGGGCGCGTAGATCACGCCGATCACCGGCTTGCTGTCACGCAGAACCGCGATCGAAACGCACCAGCTCGGCATGCCGTTGACGAAGGGGCTGGTGCCGTCGATCGGATCGACCACCCAGGTGTAGCCGGATGTGCCTGCAGCAAGGCCGTATTCCTCGCCGAGAAAGCCGTCATCGGCATGGGCCTCCGCCACGGCCGCGCGTATCAGGTTCTCCACCTCGCGATCGGCGATCGAGACCACGTCCTGGGCATCACGCTTGGTTTCGATGACCAGCGTCTCGCGCCGGTTGAAGTAGTCGAGAGCGACGGCGCCGGCGGTGCGGGCGATCGTTTGCGCAAGCGCGAAGCGGGCGTCGAGATCATGCGTCATGGGTAGTCCTTCACTGCGAGACGGCTCAATCGTTGATAATGGCAATGCCGCGACCTTTGAAGCCGACAGCGACATCGGTTGCCGGCGGCAGCGCGCGTTCCACGGCGGGATCGACGACGAACAGTTTGCCCGTGCCGGTTTCCACCTCGTATTCCACATGGTCGCCAAGATAGGCGGCGTGGGTAATCCGCCCTGGAAGTGCGGCCGTCGAAGCCGGTTCCAGGGTAATCGAGTTCGGCCGCACGGCGAGCTTGGCCGGGCCCGGCCGGGCATTGCGGCTGGGCACGCGATGTTCGAGTGCCCCGATGCGGATCGTCGCGTCGGCGCCCTCGACGCGAATGACATCGCAGGCCACCACGTTCGCCTCGCCCATGAAATCGGCGATGAAGGCAGACGCCGGGGCTTCGTAGAGATCGCGCGGCGAACCCTCCTGCGCGATCACGCCGTCCTTCATGATGATGATGCGGTCGGACACGGCCAGCGCCTCGTCCTGGTCATGGGTCACATAGACGGCGGTGAAGCCGAGGCGCTGCTGCAGCTCGCGGATTTCGGTGCGAACCTGGCGGCGAAGCCGGGCGTCGAGGTTGGACAACGGCTCGTCGAGCAGCAGCACCTGCGGTTCCAGCACGAGGGCGCGGGCAACGGCCACGCGCTGCTGCTGCCCACCCGAAAGCTCGGCGGGAAGACGCGCGCCCATGCCGGCGAGACCCACGAGCTTCAAGCCTTCCTCTGCCCGTTCGCGCGCCTCCTTGCGCTTCATGCCCGACGATTCCAGGCCATAGGCGACATTGTCGAGCGAACTCATATGCGGAAACAGCGCGTAGGACTGGAACACCATCGAGACATCGCGCTCATTGGCCGGCAGCATGGTGACGTCCTTGCCGCCGATGAGAATCTGCCCCGAGGTGGGATGTTCGAGGCCGGCGAGCATGCGCAGCGTCGTGGTCTTGCCGCAACCCGAAGGCCCGAGCAGGGTCACGAGCTGGCCCGGTTCGATGGTGATCGACAGGTCGTAGATGGCGGTGAAGGCACCGAATTGCTTCTTCACATGCTGAAAGACGACGGAACCGGCGCGGGGATGAATCATGCTGTTTTCTCCTGACCGAGAAGAGAGGAAGGTGCGGAGCGAAGGCCCGCGACGCGATTTTCGCGCCGCAGCCGCCGTTCGCCGACGAGAAGCTGGAAGCCGGCGATGACGACGATCATCACGACGATCAGCATGGAGGAATAGGCGATCGCCACGCCGTACTCGCCGTTTTCGACGAGACCGACGATATAGGAGGTCGCCATGTTGTATTCGGCGCTGACGAGGAAGATGACGGCGCTGATCGAGGTGATGGCCCGCACGAAGGAATAGACCAGCGCGGCCGTGATGGCGGGACGCAGGAGCGGCAGGATGACCTTGCGCACCGTGCGGAAGCTGGTCGCGCGCAGCGTCAGCGACGCTTCGTCCAGGCTTTTGTCGAGCTGGCTCATCGCTGCCACACCGCCCCGCACGCCGACCGGCATGTTGCGGAAGACGAAGCAGGCGATGAGGATCAGGGCCGTGCCGGTCATTTCCAGCGGCGGCAGGTTGAACGCCATGATGTAGCTGATGCCGATGACGGTACCGGGAATGGCAAAGCTCATCATCAGCGCGAACTCGAACACGTTGCGACCGACGAACTTCTGGCGGACGATGATGTAGGCCGTGAGCAAACCGACGGCGGCCGTCAGCGGTGCCGAGATCAGCGCGATCTCCATGGTCGTCCAGAAGGAATTCCAGGCGACGCCCGTCCAGGCGATGACACCATCGCGCATCTCGATCGAGAAGGCCTTGATGTAGTGATCGAGCGTCAGCGAATTGTCGAGACCCCAGGTTTTGACGAAGCCGCCGAACAGGATCATGCCGTAGATGACGATCGTGAACAGCATCCAGGGGACGACAAGCGCATGGACGCCGATCGCGATCGAGCGGGGCAGCGCGATATGGGCGCCGCTATCGCCCTTGCCCGTGACGGTGGCGAAATTCTTGCCCGAGAGCCAGTAACGCTGTGTGAGAAACGCGGTGAGCGTGAAGCACAGCAGGATGATCGCAAGCACGGCGGCGCGCGAGGGGTCGTTCTGCGAACCGACGACGGCGAAGAAGATTTCGGTCGAAAGCACGCCGTGGCTTCCACCGAGCACCAGCGGATTGCCGAAATCGGCCATGCTTTCGATGAACCCGATCAGAAACGCATTGGCGATGCCTGGCTTCATCAGCGGCAGGGAAACCCGCCAGAATGTGCGCCACCGATCGGCGCGCAGCGTCTGCGACGCCTCTTCCATGGAGGGACTGACGCCCTCGACCACACCGATGAGGACCAGGAACGAGATGGGCGTGAACGACAGGACCTGGGCGATCCAGATGCCCGTCATCCCGTAGAGCCAGCGGCCGGGCTCGATACCGAACAGGTTCGACAAGGCTTCGGTCACGACGCCGGCACGTCCGAACAGCAGAGTCAGCGCCAGACCGATGACGAAGGGCGGCGTGATGATGGGAAGGACGGTGAGGAGGCGCAGACCCTTTTTGAAGGGGAAGCGCGTGCGCGTGGCGACCAGCGCGAAGGCAAGCCCCATGATCGTGGATCCGCCCGCCGTCATGATCGCGAGAAACAGCGTCCGCCAGGCGACGCCGCAACGCTCGCCCCCGAGAACGCAGCCGAGGCTCCAGATGGCGGGATCCTGGATGTTGCGGGTGAACCCGTCTGGATTGAGCGAGCCATCGAAATCCTGGAAGGCGCCAACCAGCATGCTGCCGACCGGATAGAACACGAAGATGGCGACGAGGAAAACGAGAAGCGCGATGGACGCGACGACGAAGGCATCGCCCTTCATCGCGCCACGTTCGGCAAGGCCGAAGGAAAAAAGCAGCACGAAGACGAGCGCGGAGAGCATGGCGCCGGCCCCCATGGAGGGTTGCCCATCCGCCATTGCGCCGAAAAGCGTCTCGCTGATCGTCCAGGACCAGCCGGAATAGCCGATGGCCAATCCTTGCAGCGTCAGGAACGCGGTGCCGATCGCGCCGGATGCGACGAGGAGAGCTCCGCGTCGTTTCGGATCCTGCGTGAAGCGCGCGATGCCGGCAATTGCCAGCATGAGCGCCGCCACGGCCAGCCACCAGCGGCCATGAAGAAGGATCTGCAGAAGACCGGGCGAAACCGAGGCTTCTGCGGGAAAGCCCGACAGCCAGCCGAAGGCCAGAAAACCGCCCTCGATCCTGTACCAGGGGACGAGCAGGAAGGCGAGAATGCCAAGCCCGAGCGTGATATCAAGTCTGCGGTTTCGATTGTCCGTGTCGGTCTTCATGCCGATCCCCTCTCCGAGCCATGCCCTGTTTCCTGTGCCCGCGCCGGCCGACAGCTGCGTCGGCCGGCGCGGGGTGCGCGCCTCAGTTGGCGTTGGCGCTGATCTCGCGGTCCCAGCGCTCGAGCAGTTCCTTGCGCTTGGCCGGATCGCCATAGGTCTTGAAGTCGTAGTCGATCAGCTTGATGTCTTCGAAGCGCGGCGCTTCCTTGGGAATTTCGGCCGATTTGTTGGAGGGCAGCTGGAAGGACTTGGCGTCCTTCATGCGCGACTGGACGGCCGGCGTAAGTGCCCAATCGTACCAGATCTTGGCGTTGTCGAGGTTCTTTGCACCCTTGACGATCGACATGGAGCCGATCTCGTAGCCCGTGCCCTCGCAGGGCGCGACGGCCTTGACCGGGAAGCCTTCCGCCGTCTGCGCGACGGCATCGTGCATGAAGACGATGCCGATGGCCGTTTCGCCGCGGGCTGCGGCCTTCACCGGCGCCGAACCCGACTTGGTGTATTGCGAGATGTTGGCGTTGAGCTTCTTCAGATAGTCGAAGGCCTGATCTTCACCCATGATCTGGGCCAGCGACGCCAGGGCCGTATAGGCCGTGCCGGACGAGTTGGGATTGGCGATCTGGATCTCGCCCTTGAACGCGGGGTTGAGAAGATCGGCCCAGCACTTCGGCTCGGTAAAGCCCTTGGTCTTGAAGATCTCGGTGTTGTAGCCCCAGCCGAGCGCGCCGGCATAGACCCCGACCGTCTTGAAACCGGACCCCTCGGCCTGCTTCTGCGCCCAATCCTGCAACTGGTCGAGCAGCGGCGATTTGTACTCTTGCGTCAGCCCGTCGGATGCCGCCTGCATATGGGGATCACCCGTGCCGGCCCACCAGATATCTGTCTTGGGGTTGCGGGCTTCCGCCCGGATCTTCGCATAGGTTTCGCCGGATGACAGGCGCACCATGTTGACCTTGATGTCGTGATCCTTCTCGAAGTCGCCCTTCATCTGCTCACAGATCACGACGTCGGCCGAGCAGATCAGATTGAGCGTGCCGGCCGCATGCGCTGACGTGGCCGTCAGTGCCGTCGCGGCCGTCATCAGCATGCAGGCTGTATAGGTTTTCATGGTCTTTCCTCCTGGTTGAACTTTGTAAGCGGGTTGCCCGAGCCTCCGGACGGCATGGCGATGCCGTTCCCCTGTCATGCGCAGCGGGTGACGTGTCTTTTCCGGCAATGGTTTGCGTTCAGGGTATTCCGCGGATCTCGCTATCGAAGCGTTTGAGAAGCCGACTGCGTTCTGTGGGCGAGCCGAAGGTCGCAAAGTCGTAGTCGACCATCCGGATCATCGAAATATCGGGCGCGCCCGGCGGCAAGGATGCACCGGCATTGGACGGAACCTGGTTCTGACCGGCGGCCGCGCCTGTCGCCTGCCCTTCGGCGCTGAGGGCGAAACCGACGAAAGCCCGGGCAGCCTCCAGATTCTTTGCACCTTTCACGATGCTGACGGCCCCGATTTCGTAACCCGTGCCTTCGCACGGCGCCACGATTTCAAGCGGATACCCCGCCTGACGCAGCGTCACGGCATCGTGGATGAAGGAGATGCCGATCAGCGTCTCGCCATGAGCAGCATCCTTCACGGGTGCGGAGCCGGACTGCGGAAAAGCACGGATGTTGGTGCGGAGCCGACCCAGATACTTGAACGCCTCGTCTTCTCCGAAGAGCTGAACCAGCGTGGCCAAGGCCGTATAGGCCGTACCCGACGTGGTGGGATCGGCAAGCTCGATCGCCCCGACATAGGTGCCGTCGAGCAGATCCTTCCAGCAGGCGGGAGCCTGCAGACCCTTCTGTTTCAGCAGATCGGCATTGTAGGCAAAGCCGAGCGCTCCGGCATAGATGCCGGCGGAATGGCCGCCTGAAAGATCGAAGAAATTGTCCGCCCAAGGCAGCATCGTCAGCGTCGATGGCGGCTGGTAAGGCTGCAACAGGCCTTCGGCCGCTGCCTGCAGATGCGTGTCTCCCGTACCGCCCCACCAGACATCCGTCTGGGGATCAGCCCGCTCCTGACGCACCCTGTCGAGGATCTCGCCGGTGCTCTTGCGCGTCACGGTCGCGTCAATCTTCAAATGCGTCAGGACGGCCTGCTTCATCGCGGCGCACCAGGCCTCGTCGACGCCGCATAGGACGTTGAGCCGCGCCAACGGCTCTGACCGTGCCGTCGCGCCGAACGACACGAATGCCGCCGCCATCAGACAGATGAACGTCCTCACCAAGATCCTCCTCTTCCCGGAACGATGCCGCTCCGACCTCCGCCGTCAGAATGGCAGATACGGCGAAGGCTTCAAGAAAGGAGTGGTTACCGTTGTTACAGCCAGACTTTCGAAGGATTGCGAGCCTTACAGATATTACATTTGTGACAGTTCCCGTCATCGGCGAGGATTTGAACAATTCCTCCGGAAGTCTATGATGCAGCAGGAGGAATTTCGGCATGCAGGTGAAGATTCTGATCGTCGAGGACGATCCGGATATGGCGGAGATGTTGTTTGATCTCGTCGAGGCGGAGGGCTGGACGCCCTTTGTTGCCGGATCGGCGGAAGAGGCGACGGTGTTTCTCTCCCATGAGGCGGTGCATCTCGTGCTGCTGGACCACAATCTGCCTGGTGCGTCTGGACGCACGTTTGCCCAGCGCGTCCGGAGCAGCCTGGATGTCGGCATCATCATGGTGACGGCGGCCGGCAGTTCGGCCGAGCGGGTTCTGGGTCTCGAAACGGCAGCCGACGACTATATCGTCAAGCCGTTCGAGCCCATCGAACTCGCTGCCCGGATCAAGGCGGTGTTGCGTCGCTCGATCCTGATGCCGAAACCCGAGCGTGTCCCCGAGGCGGGCGCGCAGCCGGGCTCCGATCGCGCGTCCCCGACGTCGGCGCTGCATCTTGGGAACTGGACGATCGATCTCGATCGCAGACTGGCCATCTGCGAGGGCCAACCGGGAAAGACGCTGACGGGCGCAGAGTTCGCGCTTCTGGAATTGCTGGCCGAAACGCCCAATCTGGCCGTGACCCGCGCGCAGATCCTCGAGCGGCTCGGGAGCGGCACGGAGCGCTACGTCGATCGGAACGTGGATGTGCTTGTTCTGAGACTGCGCCGCAAGATCGAGCAGAACCCGGAATTGCCGCGCTTCATCAAGACGCGGCGTGGCCGAGGCTATGTGCTGGAAACGGCCCGCCGCGAGACGGAGCAATGACCCATCGGGCCTTCTTCTCCTCGATCGCCTTCCGTCTTCCCGCGGCCATCCTCATCATCGGCGCCTTGGTTCTCGGCATTTCCACCATTGCCATTTTCGGGCTTCTGAAAGCCCGCAACGAAATGGCGACGTACGGCACTCAGGCCTTCGTCAGCCTCGGCAAGTCCGCCGCCGTTTCCAAGCAGGTGTCCGATCTCGTTTCCAGCGCGCCCTTCCTGATGAATGCGACGTCGCCCTATCGCATTTCCAGCGAAAGTCGCGCCGTCCTAACGCAGGTCGAAGCATTGATGCGCATGATGCAGCCGCGGCGCGAGCGCGCAAGCGCACCCGCCGACACGGGAGCGGTTCTTGCTCTGCTCGGAAGCATCCGACAACAGACGATCTCCATGCTCGACAATGCCGAGGCTGCACAGGCGCACAAGTCGGATGCCGCGATGGCGCTGAGCCAGATCGCGACACGGGACATGTCCACCGTTCGCAACCTGCCACCGACGCTCAATGCCCTCGCCCAATCCGCTTCGACTTCGGACAGCCTGTTCCAGCTCGGGGAGCTTCAACGACGCTACGTCCGGGATCTGTCCATTGCCGAGGCGGCGCCCGTGCGCATGGATCAGGCGGCGCTCGATGCGCACCGTCGCATCTTTGCGGCGCAGACGCGCTACCTCAGAGAAATGTTTTCCATTCGCGCTGCGATCACGCGCCTGCATGCCGTCTCGCGCGAGCTTTCGCTCGCCGTCGAGGCGCAGAACGATGGCGTCGTGCAAAAGCTCGGCGACGATGTCCAGGCGATCTCGCACATGCTGCAAAGGCTGTTGAGCATCGTCGTCGTGACCGCCCTTCTGATGCTGGTCGTTGCCGCCCTCGCCATTCGCTCGGTCATGCGGGTGTCCCGCGGGATCATCGATCTTTCCGCCGGCATGAACGCGCTCGCCGGAGGACAGAAAACCATCGACGTGCCGCGCTATCGCGGCGACGAGACGGAACTGATCCGGCTGGGGCAGGCTTTCAGCGCCTTTCGGGAGAGCGTGGATCGCGTCAGCCAGATGCGGCGCAAGGCGGACACGGCGGCCAAGACGATCCGCGCGATCTTCCGCAGCATGAACGAGGGCATCGCCCTCTTCGATTCCGCCGGCAAGCCGCTGGCGATGAACCGACGGGTGATCGAGCTTCTCGGCGGCGGCGGCGCCTCGCGAAAACTCCCCTTGCGACGCTTCATGGAGGGGGTCGCAGACGTCGACATCCGGGGCCTGGAGGAGGCGCTGGCGAAAGAGGATCGGCCGGGAACGCCGTTCGTCTCGCGCCAGCGCCGCCCCGATGGGCAGGTGGTGGAACTGTCCCTCTCGCGCCAGCGGGACGGCGGTTTTGTGCTCCTCGCGCGCGACGTTACCGAAGCCGACCGGCAGGAAGCCGAGGCGGCAAAGGCGCTTCGGCTCGGCGGCATCACGCGCATGACCCACCAGCTCGCCCACGAGGTCGGAAACATGATCGGCATCGTGACCGGCAGCCTCGGCCTGCTGGAGCGCGAGGACGGCCTGACCGACCGCCAGAAGCGGCATCTCAACCGCATCCGAAAGGCAGCGGACCGTGGCCGCGCGCTATCCTCGAGCATGTTGTCGGTGGCGAGCCAGCAGCAGATCTTTCCCGTCTCGATCGATCTCCGGGCCGTCCTCACCGGCATGATCGACGTGCTCGAGATCGCCGTCGGCGAGAAATGCCGGATCAGCCTGTCGACCCAAGGCGACCTGCCCCCGGTCTTTCTCGATCCCGCCCTCTTCGAGCAATCCATCCTCAACCTCTGCCTCAATGCCGCAGCCGCCATGCCGGACGGCGGCGACATCACGATCTCCGCAGTGCGGGACGGGCCATCCGTCATCGTATCCGTCGCGGACGCGGGCATCGGCATGACGCCGGAAGCCATCGACAAGGCCTTCGAGCCCTATTTCACGACCCGCCTCAAGGACGGAGGCGCCGGCCTCGGCCTTGCAACCGTCTATGGCTTCATCCGCCAGTCGGGCGGCGATGCGAGCATTCACTCCCGTCTGGGCCACGGCACCGTGGTGACGCTGGCTTTTCCGGATCCCACCGCCGACACGGCATGACGCGTCAGCGTGGCACGCCGCTCGGAGCTATCGTGCCGGCGGCTCCGCAAGCGACATCGGCGGCCGGGCCGGGACGGCAGGGTGCGCTTGTCCGGTGCTGTTCGCCGGCACACGCGACCTTCCCGCCTTGAGACTCAGGCCGATCCCGGTTGAGGCATCCTTGCGTGCGTCCGGATCGCGAACACGGCGACGGCAGCGGTGAGGCATATTGCGCCCGCAGTGAAGACGGCGGGCAGGTAACTGGCGTAGAGACTACGGGTCAGTCCCGCCCCCCAGGCTGCCAAGGCAGCGCCGATCTGATGGCCGAGAAAAACCCAGCCGAAGACGATCGTCGAGGCGCTCCCGAACCGGTCGGTGATGAGTTTAACAGTGGGTGGAACCGTTGCGAGCCAATCGAGCCCGTAGAACAGCGTGAAAAGACTGAGCTCGTAAAATCAAAGTCCGTGTAGGGAAGATAGAGCAGTGAGAGCCCGCGCAGGCCGTAGTACCAGAAGAGGAGCCAACGGCCGTCAAACCGATCGGACAGCCACCCCGAAGCGATGGTGCCCACGAAATTGAAAGCCCCGATGGCTGCGAGCAGGCCGGCGGCCATGACCGGCGCGATGCCGAAATCGCCGCAGATCGCCACGAGATGGGTCTGGACAAGCCCGGTTGTCGTCGCGCCGCAGACGAAAAAGGTCCCGAACAGGATCCAGAACGTGCTGGACCGGGCGGCCATCGCCAGGATGCGGATCGGCGCAACCAGCGTTTTCGCAAAAGAAGACAAGCCCTGTTCCGGCGGAGGCGCCTCCGCAGCGCCGTAGGGCAAGAGGCCGATGTCCTCGGGTCGCTCGTGCATCAGCAGAAGCACCACAGCGGAGCAGAGACCGAGCATCGCCAGCAGGAGGCCGAGCGCAGTGCGCCATCCCCAGGCTTCCGACAGGGCCGCGAACACCGGAAGAAAGACCACCTGCCCCGTCGCCACGCTGGCGCTGAGAAGACCGATAACCAACCCGCGCTTCGCAGCAAACCAGCGCGTCGCGACCGTCGCCCCGAGGACCATGGCGGTCAGGCCGGTTCCAAGACCCACGACGACACCCCAGAGGAGAAACAGCTCGGTCAGGCTTGTCATCACGAACGAGCCGCCCACTCCGGCTGCGATGAGGGCAAGCGCGAAAACGGAAACGCGTTTCACGCCGAAGCGGGTGAGGAAAGCGGCCGCAAACGGGCCCATTGCGCCAAAGAGCAGAAAGCGAATGGCAAAGGCTGCAGAGATATCGGCCACGTCCCAGCCGAACTCCGTCTGCAGAGGCTTCATCAACACCCCGGGGGCTCCGACAGCACCTGCCGCCACCATCATGGTCAGGAATGTGGTCGCGACGACAATCCAGCCATAGTGGATGCCCTTCTGCGAGAACCATTCCGTGATCGGTGAGACATGGCGCCGGAAGGTCATGGTGTCCCCATTTATCGGTATATACACGTACCTGGTTATGAAAGATCAGATCGAACGCAGGATATCTTCGAGTGCTGTGATCTTGATGGGACCAAGGCGCGCCTCCATGTCTCTTTGACACTGATCCCAGATGGGGCCGGCCCGTGCCAGCAATTCGGCGCCGGCGCCGGTAAGCCCGACCGTCGCCTCTCGCTGGTCCCGGTCCGCCCGTCCGGTCTCGACAAGTCCCATACGGCTCAGGACCTTGATGTTTCGCCCGATCGTCGAACGATCCAGCTGAGCGCTTTGCGCGAGATCGGTCATGCTGACGGGCTGCAGCCGTTCGATGCGGCGGAGAAGGGAGAACTGAGCGATGTTGATCTGAAGCGGCGACAGCGCTTCGTCATAGATTGACGAAACCCTGCGGGCCGCCTCACGGAGCATCATCGAGTAGCAACGGTTCATGTTTTCGTGTATATACCCGTACATGACCCGTGTCGAGGTTCCGGTCGTTCGCGCGTGCCCAGGCAACGCAACAGCCTCTCTCATACCCTTGCCCAACGCCGTTGAGTAAGATGCCGTTCATCATATATCATCAAGCTTTCGGGAAGAGATCGGTGCCATGAAAGTCACGAAGGAAAAGGCGGAAGAAAACCGTCAGCAGGTAATCGAGAGCTCCAGCCGGCTGTTTCGAGAGAAAGGCTTCGATGGCGTCGGCGTCAGTACGCTGATGCAGGCGGCGGGCCTGACCCATGGCGGCTTCTACAAGCAGTTTGAGTCCAAGGACGACCTGATTGCCCAGGCAACGGCGGCCGCGCTCGCGCAAAGCACGCAACGCATGTCGTCCCTGATCGGGGACGAAGCGCCCGATGCGCTGAAGAAGGCCGTCCGCTTCTATCTGTCCGATCAGCATCGGGACGGCGTTTCGCAGGGTTGCGCGTTCGCTGCCCTCGCACCGGACGCGGCGCGCCATGGTCCGAAGGTTCGCCGCGTCATGCAGCGCGGCGTCGAAGACCAGATCGCTCTCCTCCAGTCCGTCGCCGGTTCCAACGGCGAGATGGCCGACCGTTCATCGGCAATCGCGACGATGGCGACGATGGTCGGGGCGCTGGTTCTTGCGCGTGCGGTGGAGGACGACGCGCTCTCGAAGGAAATCCTCGCGGCCGCAGCCGGTTCGGTCCTGGCGGAATGAGGGTGTCAGTCGGGCTCAGACGACGCCGGGAAGGCTGAAGACCCGCTTTCCGGATCGACATTTCCGGGGCGTCTCACGCCGGACTCCAGGAAGCGCCGTGTCTCCTCGAGGATGCGGTCGGACAGATCTTCGTCATCCACGACCCTTGCAATCACCATGGCGCCGACCATTGCCGCCCAGTTGCCGATGGCAGCGCGCCGTTCGTCCGTCTGCGGATGCGGCGACATTGCGGACGTCAGCGTCGCGATGATCTGACGCGCGCCGGCCGTCATCACGGCACGCGCCTGCGGGGTCTGGTATCGCATCTCGGACGCGAGCGCCGCAAAGGGGCATCCTTCCGCAGCATTGTCTCGATGCTCTGCGGAAAGATAGCGTTCCACGTGCTCGCCGACGCTGAACGGTGCGTCGGCGCTCGATGTCAGGATATGCGCCAGCGCCTGCGCGACCAGATCGTCCTTGGAAGAAAAGTACCGGTAGAAGCCGCCATGGGTGAGGCCGGCACATTGCATGACGTCTACCACGCTGACGGCGCTCACGCCCCGGTTTCGAAAGAGCCGGGCGGAGGCGTCGAGGATGCGTCGCCTGTTTTCCGCGACCTGTTCACGCGTGACCCTCATGGCGCTTTTCTCCGCCCCGGATATGCCTCAGCGGATGATCCGCATCAGCCCAGCTTGTGTTATCCCGACGTGTGGTATCGGGCGGCGGCGGTCGTGTGGCCCGTATCCTCGAGGAGCGATTTGCGCGCGGCCTCCATGGATTGCCAACGCGCCTCCTCGTGAAGATGCGGGATGGTCACGGCCTCGCGCCGATCGAAGCCGACGAGAGCGGCGTCAACAAGCTCGGCGGCCTCCATCATCGGAGGGCGCTTGGCTTCCTCGACGAAATTCCAGATGTCGGTTCGTGTTGCCGCAGGCGCCACCGCCTGGACGTAGACACCTTGCGCGGCGAGCTCGAGTTGGAGCGCCTGCGACAGCGACAGGACGAAAGCCTTCGTCGCGGTATAGACCGAGGTCGCCCATTCCGGCGCGAGCGCGAGAACGGAGCTGATGTTGATGATGGCGCCCTCGCCGCTTTGCGCGAAGCGCGGCGCGACGGCGTGTGCAAGGCGCAACACGCTGGTGGCATTCAGGGTAACCAGTTTCGTCAGGTCCTCGATGCTCTGCGTCACGAAGGTGCCGCCGACATTGCCACCGGCGTTGTTGACGAGGATGCCGATCGAGGCATCGTCGCGCAGTCTCTTCTCCACGGTCAGCAACTGTGTCTCGTTCGTAAGATCGGCGGGCAACAGCTCGACGGATACGCCGGTCTCTTCCTTGAGCCGTGCGGCAAGCGCCTCGAGCGTCGCGACGTTTCTGGCGACGAGCACGAGGTCGTGCCCACGTTCCGCGAAGCGCTGCGCATACATGGCGCCGATGCCGGTGGAAGCGCCGGTGATGAGGACGGTGGGTTTGGAGGTCATGGAAAACTCTCTCTGTCTGGTTCGTTGAAGGATGACGTCAACGCCGAGCCCATCTCGGCGGGATGGGTCTTCGGCCTATTGAACGGCGACGACGACCTTGCCTTTCGCGCGGCCGGTCTCGACATAGGCAAGAGCATCGCCCGTCTGCTCGAACGGGAAGACCCGGTCGACGACGGGCTGGATCGCGCCGTCTTCGACCAGGGCGGCAATCTCTGCCAACTGGCGACCGTCGGCGCGCATGAAAAGGAAATCGTAGCGAACGCCGCGTTTTCGCGCCGCTTTCCGGGTCCCCCTGCTGAGCAAAGTGAAAACAAGTTTGAGAAACGTACCCAGCCCCGCCGATGTCGCGAATGCCGGGTCCGGAGGGCCGGAGATGGAAATGAGGTGTCCACCGGGCTTGAGCACGCGAAGCGCTTTCTGCAACGTCTTCTGGTCCTGGCTGTGCAGGACGAGATCGTAGCCGGATAGCAGGGCTTCGAAATCCTCGATTTTGTAGTCGATCACGATATCGGCGCCCAGGCTTCTGACAAGCGCGGCGTTCTTTGCACTCGTGGTGGTGGCGACCGTCGCACCCAGATGCTTGGCGAGCTGGATGGCAAACGTCCCGACACCGCCGGAACCGGCCTCGATGAAGACCTTCTGGCCTTTTTTGACCTTGCCGAGCTCGACCAGTGCCTGCCAGGCTGTCAGGCCTACCAGTGGGATCGATGCTGCCTGCGTCCAGTCGAGATTGCCGGGCTTGAGCGCGACGTCGCTTTCGTGGACCGAGATGCGCTCCGCAAAGGTGCCGATGCGGCGATCGCGCGGCCTTGCATAAACGGCATCGCCGACCGCGAAACGTTGAACGTCCCGACCGACGGCCAGAACCGTGCCGGCAAGGTCGTGGCCGAGAATGAACGGAGGCTTGTACGGGAGCAGAGCCTTGAACGCCCCGTCGCGGATCTTGGAGTCCAGCAGGTTGATGGCGGTCGCCTTGATCTCGATGAGGACATCCTGGGCCTCGATCACGGGTTCGGCCCGGTCGACCATGTGCAGAGCGCCGTTCTTTTTGTAGGTCTCGACGATGAAAGCCTTCATGGGCCTATTCTCCAGAATGGACGTGCAAGCCGTCAGGCTGCAGGGAACCGCGGGGTCGTTTTCTTCAAGACGCCACCCGGTCGTAAGATGTCGGTATCGCGGTTTGCCGTCCGCCGTGGGTCGGCCCGTGCGACCGGCACGTCGCGGCACTACCCCCGCTGTCGCCTCCGGCGATGCCCTAGCCGAGGCCGAACTGTTTGTGCAGCACCCTGTCGAACAGGGAGCGGGGCAGAAAGCGACGAGCAAAGGCGCCTTGTCGCGCCACCTTGCCCGAGGGATAGCGGAGCATCGGCGTGCTGTCGGACGCTGCGCGCAAAATGGTGTCTGCAACGCTCTGCGCCGTATCGGCCGCCCTCATCGCCTTGCCATAGGCGATATCGTAACCGGCACGAAGCCGGTCATAGGCTGTCAGGGGTGCATCGGCCGGGACGGCACTCGCTTCGAACGCGGTATGCGTGGCACCCGGTTCGACGAGCAGAACCCGCACGCCGAAGCCGCGAACCTCGTGATCAAGGGCTTCGGAATAGCCTTCAAGAGCATGTTTGGTCGCCGAATAATGGGTATTGAACGGCGCGGGAATGAAGCCGAGCCCGGATCCGACATTGACGATGCGGCCGCGTCCCTGTGCTCGCATGATCGGCAGGACCGCGTTGGTAACCCGTACGACGCCGAGAACATTGGTATCATAGAGCGACCGGACCTGTTCAAGCGAACTCTCTTCCGCGGCACCGACGATACCGAAGCCTGCATTGTTGACGAGAAGATCGATGCGCCCGAGCTCCGCATGCGCCTGCGCGACGGCGGCGGCGACCGATGCGTCGGAGGTCACGTCACAGCCGACCAGCCGGATTCCGTCGCGAACCTCGCCGGGCTTTGCCGTCCGGCTTGTGCCGATGACCCGATACCCGGCCTTGGTCAGCGCAATCGCCGTCGCCTTCCCGATCCCGCTCGAGGCGCCCGTCAGGAAAGCTGTCTTCTGAGCACTGTCCATGTTGCACCTCTTGGTCTCGGCCGCCGGTTCGAAAGGGCCGCAGAGCCATCGACCTGTTTTGATGATGTCCGTCATCATTAAATATGACGATCATCATCATTAAGTCAAGGGCCTTCTTGACGGGCGGTCCATCTCCTGGTTTGCGGCGACCACGCCGACCGAAGATGTCGATCGATGCCCCGCCGCCTGTCGGGCCAGACGAGCGGGCGGACGCCCTTCCCAACCCTGCCGCTGCGCTGATGCAGCCGGTTCAGGCCATCCGCGCGGCGGCTTCCCCGGAGTAAACGCCCCACAAAGCGTCTTGCACGCCTAGAGCAGAAGAAACGCCCTGAAGTCGTTGACGTTGGTGCCCGTCGGACCGGTCTCGAACAGGTCGCCGGACGCTGAAAATGCGGACCAGGCGTCGTGCCGGGCAAGGCAGGCACGCATCTCGCAACCGGTCGCCCGCATGCGTGCGGCGGTCTGGCCATCGCAGAAGGCGCCGGCGTTAGTCTCGGAACCATCGATGCCGTCGGTGTCGGCTGCAAGGCCGGTGATGCCAGTGGAGCCGTCGAGGTCGATGGCGGCTGCCAGCAGCAGTTCGGTGTTTCGCCCGCCTTTGCCGCGCCGTGCGGGGTCGGCATGCTCCAAGCCCATGGTCACAGTGGTTTCCCCGCCTGAAAGGAGAACCATCGGGCCTTCCTGCGGGCGCTGGCCTGTCTGAAACTCCATGGCCAGCGCCGCATGCATGCGCCCGATATCACGGGCTTCCCCCTCGATCCGGTCAGAAAGGATCAACGGCGTAACGCCGGCCTCAAGGCTCAGGCGTGCGGCGGCCTGCAGAGAAACACGGGCAGAGGCAATGACATGAGCCTCGTGCCCGGCAAAGGCCGGATCGTCGGGTCGCGGGCTGTCTGCCGTGGCGATATGGTCGAGAAGGCGGGACGGGATTTTCATACCATAGTCCCGAATGGCCCGAAGCGCGTCACTGCGATCCGCATCGTCGGGAATCGTGGGACCGGAGCCGACAAAGGCAGGGTTGTCCCCGGGGACATCCGACACGACGAGGCTGACGACGCGCGCCGGGAACGCACGCTTGGCGAGGCGTCCGCCCTTGATCAACGAGACATGCTTGCGCACGACGTTCATGGCGGAAATCGGCGCACCGGAAGCGAGAAGCGCCTCGTTCAGCGCAATCTCGTCGGCCAGAGCGAATCCCGCCGGCGGCGAAGGCAAAAGGGCGGAGGCACCCCCAGAGATCAAGGCGATCACGAGATCGTCCGGCGTCAGGCCGGAGACTTCCGCCAACAATGCCTGCGCCCCGACGAGGCCCGCGGCGTCGGGGACCGGATGCGCGGCCTGCAGCACGCAAATCCGCGCGCAGGCGGCGACAGGACCATGCCGGGCGACGACCACGCCCTCCAGCGGACCATCCCAGACGCTTTCCAGGGCCTGCGCCATCTGACTCGCCGCCTTTCCGGCACCGATCACAACCGTGCGACCCTTCGGTCGCTCCGGCAGGTGGGCCCTGATCGCCTCCAGAGGATCAGCCGCACGAACAGCAGCCTCAAAGAGCGACGTGAGGAACGCACGTGGGTTCTCGATTGGCATCCGGGGTCCACCTTGCTGTCTCTTGCAACACCTCTTTTGGCAAAGCGAGCGACAGAATGCAAAGCCGAGGCGGCGACCCACCGAACATCCGCACCGCCATCAGAATGCACGCGGCGGAGACAGTCAGCGCATGTCGCGACCGGCCGCGACAAACGAAGCGCGTTGGCAACGCTGCGTTCGCGCAACACCGGCGCCCGAGACCGCGCATTTTTTCTCAAGCTCCCTCTTGAACCCGAAAAACGCCAAAACCAAATCGTTTCCTGCCGGTCGCTGACGCCAGGGCCGGCCTTGCCGGAGGCGCCGCTGCGGCGCTTCCGATCCCATGTTGCTTCAAGGAGGATATGGCTATGGCAACATCTTACGACTATGCGCCGCTCTTTCGCTCCAGCGTCGGCTTCGACCGGGTCTTCCATCTTCTGGAAAACGCCCAGCGCGCCCGCTCGATCAGCGACTGGCCGCCGTATGACATCGTGAAAACCGGCGACGACAGCTACCGGATCTCCGTTGCCGCCGCAGGTTTCGCGCAGGACGATCTCGACATTACCTTCCAGTCCAATCTCCTGACGGTGACCGGCAAGAAACAGGAGGTGTCGAATGATGGCTATCTCCACCGCGGCATCGCCGCGCGGCCGTTCGAGCATCGGTTCGAGCTTGCCGATCACGTCAGGGTGAAAGGTGCGAGCCTGGAGAACGGTCTTCTGTCGATCGACCTCGTTCGCGAAATCCCGGAGGCATTGAAGCCGCGGAAAATCGACATTGAGAGCAGGACAGCCATTGGGCAGAAGACCGCGCCGGCGCAGATCGAAGCGCAGAAGGCGGCGTGATCAAACCGTCGAGGAGGGGCGCTGCTGCGGCAGCGCCCCTTTGACATTTGGGAGTGACATCCCGGGTGTGACATCCCGGGGGTGACATCCGGGGTTGAGCGAGGTTGGGGCGAGGTTGGGAAGGAGCGCGCCATGAAACCGAATTTCTTCAGAAAGCCCGTGTCCATCGTCATCGGCCTCGGCTTTCCGGCCGAGATCCGCAGCGTGGCCGACGCTCATCGGCACCTTAGCGAGTGGCCCATGTCGATGCGAGACACTGCGCACGCGGTCGCCTTGAAGGCCTGCGAAGCGGCATTGCGGGGCGACATCGAGGCCGAGACGGCCCGCGGCCTCTTTGTCGCCTTTGCCGGGAGACACGACCTGCTCGCGCCGGACACGGCGGCTCTCTCCGCGTCCCGCCTGCGACACGACCGTGATCCGCATGTGCGCTGAAGAGCCCGGCGATGTCCCGTTTCGCCCACATGTTCCGCGCCGCCTAGCGGTCGGCAGTTCGGCGTGACCTCCGGCGGCCTTTCCGGGAAACCCTCGAACGCGCTCGTCAGCCGCGCGGCGAGTAAACGGGCGAGCGCTCTGCCCCGTGCGCGGACGACGGCGGCGCGGCCATGCTGTCGCGAACGATCAGACGGCTTGGAATGACCCGACGCGTGGCCTGTGGGCCATTTCCCTTCTCGATGGCCTGGAGGAGCAATTCAACGGCCGCACCGCCCATTTCCTCTGCCGGCTGTTCGATCGTCGACAGCGGCGGCGAACAGAAGGCGCAAACGGGAGAGCCGTCGAACGAGACGATCGAGAGTTCGTCCGGAATTGAAATGCCCATGCCTTTCAACTTGCTCATGAAGGAGATTGCCATATCGTCGCTCGTCGCAATGACGGCGGTCGGCTTCTCGGCAAGCGCCATGAAATCGTCGGCACCTTGCAGGCCAATCTCAAACCCCTGCTGGTAATCCAGCTTGCCGCCCGAGCGAACCACCGCCGCTTCCGGCAATCCTGCCATCTGCAGTGCTTCCAACACGCCGCCGAACCGCTCGACGTCGTGATAATTCCCGTCAGGTCCGGCGAGATAGAAAAACCGGCGATGCCCCAGACGAATAAGATCAGCAGTTGCGTCGCGAACGGCTTCGCGATCGTTGGTCACGACACTCGGCACGCCGGATGCGCTCATATCCAACAGCATGGAAACGATCGGCAAGCCGGCGCCCGCGAGCGAACGACCTTCCAGCTCCGGCAGCTTCGACGAGAGGATGATCGTGCCCCGGACCGTCCCGCTGTAGGCCAGGTTGAGGATATGCCGCTCGGAGGGCTCATCGCGCGCGAGGTTGGCGATCAGCAGGGTGTAGCCGCTCCGCAGCAGCGCCGTGTTGATGGCATGCAGCACCTGCGGGACGATCTGCGAAGCGCCGTAGTAGAGGGAACCCGGCAGGACGATCATGATGATATTGGACTTGCCGACCCGAAGACCGCGCGCCATGGCATTCGGCGTATATCCGAGCTGCTTGGCGGCGGCATCGATCCGGATCCGCGTCTTCTCGTTCACACGGCCGGGGTTGGCGAGCGCGCGGCTGACCGTCGAGATCGCCACGCCCGCAAGGACCGCCACATCGGCCATCAGGGGACCGGCCTGCTCGTCCCCGGGAATATCCTTGTCCTTAGGCACGTTCCATCATGCTCCTGCAGGCTCTCCGTCGCACTTGTACGGTCATAGACGATTTCTCGCAAACATTTGCTAAAAAGCACTTGCTTAAAAAAAAGGCCTGGCTATTATCTCATCATGGCAAACGTTTGCCATATCTGACGGGGCGGCCAGTCGACGTTGTACTGACGTGACGGTCGACGCTCAGGAACAGCATGCTCTGCCCTAAGGAAGGTGTATCCATGACAGATGGTGTTAGACTTCGTTTCGGTGTTGATCTCGTCACCTTCTTCCATCCCGGTTTCTGGGATGTCGATACTCACGATGCCATCATCGCCTTTGCACGCTCGGCGCCACGCGCCTTCTGGGACAAGACCCTCGACAGCGTCCAACAATCAGGCGTCACGGGCGTCGAACTGACCTTCTCCCCCTTCAACTGGCAGGATGCGGTCAAGACATATGGCTCCGTCGATGCTTTCGCAGCCGAACTCTCACGGCGTGGGTTGACGCTGTGCAGCGGCTTCTTCGCCGAGCTCGAAGCCTCCGGCGATTTTACCAAGGCGGAGGCGCAAGCGGCGATTATTGCCAAGGCCGAGGCCTATGCCGATTTCCTGAAGGCGTGTGGCAGCGACATCATGGTGATCGGCGCCCCCTTGCGCCAGACCTTGGGCGCGCAGCCGGTGGAGTTTTACGATTTCGATCGGGCGAAACGCATCGCCGATTTCCTTAATCGGCTCGGCGCCGCTCTTTTCGCACGCGGCATCCGTCTTGCGCTTCATACGGAAGCCCATTCGATCTTCGCCGCCGCCCGCGATGTCGATTTGATGATGATGCTCACCGATCCGGCCTATGTGCATATGTGCCCGGATACGGCGCATATCATTCTTGCTGGATCCGACCCTGTGCAGATGGTCGATCGCCATCACGAGCGCATGATCATCGCCCATTGGAAGGATGCGATCGGCCCGATGCCGGCCGATACGCCGATCGACGAACACATCCACGATCGTCACCGCCCTTATTTCTGCGACCTCGGTCTCGGGAGGGTCGACTGGCCGGCCTGGACGAGACTGCTGCGCGATCAGGGTTTCAAAGGGTGGGCAATCCTCGAGCTCGACGCCGCGCCGAATCCCGTGCGTGACATTGCCAACGGGCTCACGCTCGTCCGACAGGCGCTGCTCCCGATCTATCACTGACACAGTCCTCACAGTCGATGAACGCGCCCCGAAAGGGCGTTTTTTGGAAGGGTCGAACGATGAAGAACAGGATGATGCTCTTTCTGGCCGGTGTCGCATGCGCCGGGTTTCTGACCACGGCCGAGGCCGGGAACAAGCCGACGATCGAGGTGCTATCCTCATGGACGTCGGGCGGCGAGGCCGCTGCCCTCAACGTCATCAAAACGGAATATGAAAAGCGAGGCGGTGTCTGGAAGGACTCCTCGATCGCCGGCTTTGGCGCAGCGGATGCAGCCTTCCAGAACCGTATGGTCGCGGGTGACCCGCCGGGGGCGAAACAGGGCATTATCGGATTGGCTGCCGCCGACTTCCTGAAGCAGGGACTGTTCAACCCCATCGATGACATCGCCACGAACGGAAACTGGGCCGGCGTCTTGCCCAAGTCGCTTCTCGATCTCGCTTCTTATGACGGACATGTCTATCTCGCACCCATCGGCGCGCATGGCGAAAGCTGGATGTTCTATTCGAAAGACGCCTTCCAGAAGGCGGGTATCGAGGCGGAGCCGAAAACCTGGGACGAGCTCTTTGCCGGCTTGGATAAGCTGAAAGCGGCGGGCTTGGTCCCGGTCGCTTGGGGCGGCCAGCCCTGGCAACAGACGAAGGTCTTCAACATGATCCTGCTTTCGCAGGTCGGGATCGACGGTTTCCTGAAGATCTACGTCGACAAGGACACAAGCGACGCCTCCCGAGAGGGTGTCCGCAAGACGCTGCAGATCCTTGGCAAGCTGCATGGCTACGTCGACGAAGGTGCGAGCGGCCGCAACTGGAACGATGCCACGGCGATGCTGATCACGGCCAAAGCCGGCGTGCAGTTCATGGGCGATTGGGCCAAAGGGGAATTTACCGTTGCCGGCAAGGAAGCCGGAAAGGACTATGGCTGCATGATCGTCCCGGAATCGCCGGGCATGGTCTATATCGCCGACTCCTTCTACCTCCCGAAAACTGGCAATGCCGAGACCGACACGGCACAGAAGCTCATCGCCGACGTCGCGATGGATCCGGCGGTTCAGGTCGATTTCGCCCTGAAGAAGGGATCGGTCCCCGCGCGTTCCGACGTCGACACATCAAAGCTCGACGTCTGCGCCCAGAAGGGTGTCGACTTGATGCGTGCCGGTGCCATCGTGCCGGACCAGGCGATCGTGCTGACGCCGCAACAGGTCGGGGCACTGGACGACTTCGTCGATGAATACTGGAACGGCAGCTTCAACGATGCGGATGCCGCGACCACGAACTTCTTCACCGTCTTGCAATGAGACCCTGCAGATGGCGCCGGACCTGCTCCGGCGCCGCTGATGCGCCTCCACGCCGCTCCTGACAAAGGGGGGTGCGATGACTGCCGCCTATCCCGCAACGAACTGGCGCCGCCCATGAAACCCAAGCCCAACCTGTCAGCGACCCTTGCCCTTCTGCCGACCTGGCTCGTGGCGGTGGTGGTCTTCATCGGCACCATGGCGTGGTCGATCCATCTTTCCTTCACGGGTTCAACGATCTTTCCCTCGTCGGACTATGTCGGCCTTGCCCAGTATGCAAAACTGTTTTCCTCGGCCAAGTGGCTCGCCTCGCTGCACAATGTCCTGGTCTTCGGTCTTCTCTACGTCGGTGGATGTCTTCTGCTGGGCTTTCTGCTGGCAGCAGCCCTCGATCGCAAGATCCGCTTTGAAAGCGTCTTCCGAACGCTCTTTCTGTATCCCTACGCGATGTCGTTCGTCGTGACCGGGCTCATCTGGCAGTGGATGCTGAATCCGACGCTCGGCATCCAGGCCAGCGTGCGCGCCCTCGGCTGGGAAAGCTTCGTTCTCGACTGGGCGGTGAACCGCGACATGGCGATCCATGCCCTGGTTCTGGCCGGCGTCTGGCAGGGTGCGGGTCTTGTCATGGTGATCGTGCTGGCCGGCATGCGCGGCATCGAGGCCGAACAATGGAAAGCGGCAAGGATCGACGGCATTCCCGTCTGGCGCATCTATGTCTCGATCATCCTGCCACAACTGGGTCCAGCGCTTGCCGCCGCCGGCCTGCTGCTCGGCATGGGGGTGATCAAGACCTACGATATCGTCGTCGCCATGACCAATGGTGGTCCCGGCAATGCGACGGAGGTGCCGGCCAAGTTCATCATGGACAATCTCTTCGGGCGCCAGAACCTCGGCCTGGCCACCGCGGGGGCAACGGTCCTCGTCCTCGGCGTGATCGCCATCGTCGCTCCGTTCCGGTACGCGATGTTCCTGCGCCGCAAAAGCACCGGAGCGCGCGGATGAGCCCGCGAAGCCCCAACGGCCCGATGCCGGCACACATCACCGTCGGCCGCGTCGGGCTCTATGTTTTCCTCCTCGTTGCCGTCCTCTTCTTCACGCTGCCGCTCTACATCATGGTCGTCACATCGCTGAAAACCATGGACGAGATCCGCCTTGGACAGATCTTCGCGCTCCCGGCGACGCTCGATGTGTCCGCCTGGGTCACAGCCTGGTCCGGCGCGTGCATGGGCACCGTCTGCGTCGGCATTCGCAACGGCTTCTGGAATTCCGTTGCGATCACCCTGCCATCGGTCGCATTGTCGGTCTTCATGGGTGCCGTCAATGGCTACGCCCTGTCGCTCTGGCGTCCGCGCGGAGCTCACCTGCTGTTCGGCCTTCTCCTGGCCGGCGGCCTCATTCCCTATCAGATCTATCTCTATCCGATGGTCCGGGCACTCGCGGCGGTCGGTCTCTATAATTCCTTCGCCGGCATCATCCTCGTCCATGTCATCTTCGGCCTGCCGCTAGTGACGTTGCTGTTCCGCAACTATTTCGTCAGCGTTCCCGAAGAACTGTGCAAGGCAGCCCGTGTCGATGGTGCCGGCTTCTGGCGCATCTTCTTTGAAATCATGCTGCCGCTGGCTGTGCCGATGGTAGCCGTCGTGTCCATGCTGCAATTCACCGGCATCTGGAACGACTTCCTGCTGGGCCTTGTCTTTGCCGGCCGCGACAACCTGCCGATGACGGTTCAACTCAACAACATCGTCAACACGACGATGGGCGAGCGCACCTACAACGTCAACATGGCCGCAACGATCCTCACCGCGCTCGTTCCGCTCGCCATCTATTTCCTGTCCGGTCGCTGGTTCGTCAGAGGCATCGCCGCAGGGGCCGTAAAGGGATAATGCCGCCATGCAGTCCGCTATTTCCATCAACAACCTCAAGATCGCCTATGGCAACCAGACCGTCATCGAGGAGATGTCGATCGACATCGCGCCAAAGGAGTTTCTCGTTTTGCTCGGCCCTTCGGGTTGCGGCAAGTCCACGCTCCTGAACGCGATTGCCGGCCTCCAGAACATCACCGCCGGCGAAGTCTGGATTTCCGGCAAGAATGTCACCTGGGAAGAGCCGAAGGATCGCGGGATCGGCATGGTGTTCCAATCCTATGCGCTTTATCCCCGCATGTCCGTGCGCAAGAACCTTTCCTTCGGCCTGCGCGTCGCGGGACTGCCGAAGCTGGAGATCGAGGCGCGGGTCTCGCGGATCGCTGCCCTTCTTCACCTCGACACGCTGCTGGATCGGCGCCCAGCCGAACTTTCCGGCGGGCAGCGTCAGCGCGTGGCCATTGGGCGCGCGCTGGTTCGAGAGGTCGATGTGTTCCTCTTCGACGAGCCGTTGTCCAATCTGGACGCAAAGCTCCGCAACGAGCTCCGCGTCGAGATCAAGAAGCTGCACCAGCGTCTCGGCAACACCATGATCTACGTGACCCATGATCAGGTCGAAGCGCTGACCCTGGCCGATCGCATCGCGATCATGCGGGACGGCGTCATCCAGCAGTTGGCCTCGCCTGCCGAGATCTATCACCGGCCCGCCAATCTGTTCGTCGCCGCCTTCATCGGTGCCCCGGCGATGAACTTCATCGAAGGCCGCATCAACACCGACAGGGGTTCGATCACCTTCGAGAGCAAGGGACTGCGCGCGGATCTCGACGGCTACGCCTTCAAGACGCCTCCTGCAACGGGACCGGCAACCCTCGGCTTCCGGCCGGACCATCTCGTGCTCGACGGCATCGCCCGTGGGCTGCCCACCCTTTCCGGACACGTCTCTGTCGTTGAGCCGATGGGGCCGGAGGCGGTCCTCTGGTTCGACTGGTTCGACAAAAGCCTTTCGCTTCGTCTGATGGGCGATGTCACGCTGAAGCCCGGCGATGCGCTCGCACCCGGCCTCGACATGACAAAGGCATCGCTCTTCGGGGCCGACGGATCGCGACTTTAGCGCAAACGGCATGTGGTCTTTCGCGAGACCCGGGAGGATTTCTCCCGTTATTGCTTCAAGACAGGATGTGAGCCGACATGACGGACAAACGATATGACGCACTGGTCATCGGCTCTGGTGCCGCGGGCTCATTCGCGGTCAAGGAGCTAACGGCACAGGGATTGTCGGTCCTTCTTCTGGAAGCCGGCGCGGAGGTCGGCCCGGAGGCTTTCGATCCTGAGCGCAAGAAACCCCCGACAAGCAGCATCAACATCTGGGAGCGCGCCCGCGCCACTGTGAAGGGGCAACCCATCCAGGCCCGTGCGGCTTTCTTCACCGAGCGCTTCAGCCACTTCTTCGTCAACGACCGCAAGAACCCCTATACAACACCGAAACATGAACCCTTCCTCTGGATCCGTGGCCGCCAGAGCGGCGGACGGCTGCACAGCTTCGGGCGCGTGTTGCTGCGCTGGACCGACGACGACTTCAAGATTCATGCGAGAACGGGAAAGGGCGTTGACTGGCCGATCTCCTATGCGGAGATAGCGCCGCTTTACGCGGAGGTCGAAAGTTATCTCGGGCTCTACGGAAACAAGGACGATGTCTCCACCCTGCCGGACGGTGTTTATGCTAAGCGCGCCAGTCTGACGCCGGCGGAACAGACCTTCAAGCACGCGATCGAGAGCCGTTGGCACAACCGGCACGTGGTGTCCTGGCGCTATATCGCGCCGGATGCCGCACGGATCCCGAAACCGCTGCGTGAAGCCCTCGCAAGCGGCAATCTCACGGTAAGGTATAACGCCGTCGTGCGGCGCATCACCACCGATGACAAGAGCGGCCGCGCGACCGGTGCCGAATTCATCGACAGCGCGACGGGTGCCGTGTCAACGGCCCAGGCCGCCATGGTCGTTCTTGCGGCATCCCCCATCGAGAGCGTCCGCCTTCTCCTGAATTCTGCCTCCGGCAGACATCCGGATGGACTTGGCAACAGCTCGGGCGGACTTGGCCGCTACTTCATGGACCAGGTGCCATGCCTTGCCTTTGGCTCCTTCGCCGGGGCAAAGGGCTGGGCCATCGACGAGTCTGCCCCCATCGACCCGTTTTACAACCCCTCCGGCGGCATCTTCATTCCGCGTTTTGGCGAAGCGGATCCGGACCGTGGTGATTTCAACTATCAGGGCAGCGTGGGGCGCGCGCCTGCGTCAGATCAGCAGGCATCCCGGCTCGCCTTTTTCGGCTTCGGCCGGATGCTGCCCTATGCCGACAACCGAATCACGCTCGATGCCAGACGCACGGACGCCTGGAAGATCCCCGTCCCGCATATTCGCTGCGTCATGCAGGACGAAGAACATGCGCTGCTCAAACGCCAGGAGGAAAGCTTGATAGCGATGGTTCAGGGCGTCGGCGGCGATCTGGAGTTCATCGGTTCGCCGACCGGACTGAAGGAAATGGGGAAAGGCGCCTTTCCCGACGCCAGCGCCTTTAGTCGATGGATGTTCCGCACATGGTTCAGGAAGACCATGTGCATGGGCGCGGCGATTCACGAGACCGGCGGCGCCCGGATGGGCGAGACGCCCGAGGCAGCAGTTCTCAATCCATACAACCAGCTTTGGGATGCGCCCAACCTGATCGTCACCGACGCCAGCGCCTTCCCAGGAAGCGGCATCTCCGGCACGACGCTGACCGTGATGGCGTTGACCCTGCGCGCCTGCAGACATCTCGCACAGCAATACAGGCAAGGCGCTTTCACGGCCGCGTGACGGTCGGCCAGCGACCTCTCGAACACCAGTTGCCGACCGGCCCCCACTCCGGTCTGCGCCAAGCGCCTTCACGCGGGGCCTCGCTTTGCACCTTCCCGATTGTGCGGGCGGTCATCCCGTCATCGGTCGCGGCATTTTTTGGGAGGGCGGAACGAATATCACGCCTATCTGGTTTCGCGGAGGCATCCGGGAAAATCCATGACCACATCCAGTATCGCCGCTTCGTCTCATTCGGTCGCTGTCTTTGCCTTCGTTGCGCTGTCAGCCTTCTTGCTCTCCCATGCAGCTGCGGTCGCCAACACTCGTCTTCGACCGACCCCGGGAGCCACGGGCGTGGTCGAGAAGGTTGAGGCGAAGGGTGGCCAAAGCCACGAGGTGGCCGACGTTGCTCCCGCTCGGCCGGAGCGACGCGATCGCCTCGTCATCCTGTTTCATGGAATTGGCGGTCTCGGGGCGGTCATGTCCGTGATCGGCCATTCGTGGACGGCGACATTGCCGGACACCAGGTTTGTGGCGCCCGACGCACCGTCGCCGCACAGGTCGGGCGGCCGCCAGTGGTTCCCGGTCGATGACCAGGTCATGAAGCCCGACCGTATCCGGGACGCCCGCCGGGCTTTCGACGACCTCGTTTCCGGGATCGTCAAACGGGAGGGTTTCGATAACGCGCTGGAAAGGGTGGCCTTCGTCGGTGTTTCTCAGGGTGCCATCATGGCCCTTGATGCGGTGACCTCGGGTCGCTGGAAGGTTGGCGCTGTCGTAAGTTTTGCAGGCCTGTTGGCCCTTCCACCCACCGCGTCTTCCACGCAGACCCCGATCCTGCTGATGCATGGCGCCGCAGATAGAACGATACCGCCCATAGCCTCGGTCGCGGCAAAGCGACAGCTCGCGGCAGCGGGATACGATGTCACGCTGAAGACGTTTCCCGACGTGGGCCACACGATTTCATCGGACGAGGCAAGGGAAGCAGCCCAGTTCCTGCACGACCGCTGGAAATGAACGGGACGCTGGCGAGCCGCACCTTCGATCTTGCGGAAAACCGTGCTCCCATCGAAACGATCGGCACGCGCATCTCCTCGCACCTCAGGGTCTGATCGACGCAGCCGATAGACTGATCGATGATTGACGCGCGACCCGTGTGAGGACGAGAGCCCGTGAGGCGGAGCGTGGCACGACGCCGACCACCTCGCCGACACCGTCCCGAACGAACGTCGCCAACGGCTCTGCGCCATTGCCACCACCACCGCCACGAAACGGCGGGTTTTGGGCCAAAGTCATCCGGTTTTCGGATGATAATACATGACAGCCACTCTCTTTATATATCTTATTTTACACTTGCGTTATTTTGCACTCATTACTTCTACTATTGCGATTTTAATCAAGATTAAAGGCCGATCGCACACCTTGGCCGCACAGGGGAATTTCTGTTCTCGCTTCAAACGTGCCGAAGCATTTTCCGCTGACACGCCATTCGATTGATCTGCAGGAACGGGCCCATAAACATGAATTCTTGGAAGATAAGTACGAAATTTTTCGCGGCATTTTTTGTCTTGTTCATCACGATGCTCTCGACCGCCGCCTTCAACTGGTTGCAGGTCGGCATAGGCGATGACGCCACGAACGACGCCTTGAAGCGCTCCCGCATCATGCGGGGCATCGATGCGTTGATGGCATCCATGATCGACCAGGAAACGGGGATCCGCGGCTATCTCGTTTCCGGGAACGAAGACTTTCTTGCCCCCTATCGGTCCGGACAGACCCGTCTCGAGGAACAACAGCGTGCTCTGCGCGCGGAATGGACCAACAGCGCGGATCAGGTCGCCAGACTGGATGCCTTCGTCGGCCTGGCGTCGAAATGGCGCAATGACGTTGCAGAGGCCGAGATCAAGCTGATGCAGCAGAAGACCACACAGGCGGACGCACGGGCGCTGGAGTCGAGCGGCGCCGGCAAGGCCTCGATGGATGCGATGAGAGCCAAAGCGGGAGAGATGACCGACGTTGCGCAAGCCCGGCTCGCAACCGCCCTTGCAGCGCAGGATGCGGCTGTCGCCACCTCCTATGCGACGCTGTTGATGGCTTGAGCCGCAAGCCTTGTCCTCGCGCTGATCTGCGCGACGCTGCTCATCGTTTCGATTGCCAAGCCCATCCGGCGCATGACGTCTTTCATGGAGCGTCTGGCCGGCGGAGACACGTCGAACGAGGTGCCCGGCCGCGGCCGCAGGGACGAGGTTGGCGACATGGCGCAGGCCGTCGAGGTCTTTCGTCAGTCCGCGATCGCCAACCGGCAGTTGGAGGCAGAAGCGGAAGCCGCAAGACAGCAGGCCGAAGCCGATCGGATCCGCCTCACCGCCGAAGCAGAAGCCGCCGCACAGGTCCGTCTTACAGAAGCGACCGCCGGTCTTGCACGAGGGCTCCAGCGCCTCGCTGCCGGGGATCTGTCCTTCCAGCTGAATGAACCCTTTGCTCCCGACTTCGAGGCCCTGCGTCATGACCTGAACGGTGCCGTCGAACAGCTTGCAAACACGCTGCGTTCGGTTGCTCAAGCCACGGGCTCCATCGACAGCGGCAGCCAGGAGATCAGCCGCGGCGCCGACGATCTGTCGAAGCGGACGGAACAGCAGGCGGCGTCTCTGGAGGAAACGGCTGCGGCACTCGATCAGATCACCGTCAATGTCTCGAACTCATCCAAACGAGCCGACGAAGCGCGTTCCGTCGCGCTCCAGGCGAATGCCAGCGCCAGCGAATCCGGACGGGTGGTGGCCAAAGCCGTCGAGGCGATGGGGAAGATCGAGACATCCTCCAGCGAAGTCTCCAACATCATCGGCGTCATCGACGAGATTGCGTTCCAGACCAACCTGCTTGCCTTGAACGCCGGTGTCGAAGCCGCGCGGGCAGGAGACGCCGGCAAGGGGTTTGCCGTGGTCGCGCAGGAAGTCCGCGAGCTTGCACAGCGCTCGGCCAAGGCGGCGAAGGAGATCAAGGAGCTGATTCGCAATTCGTCCGTCGAGGTCCAGAACGGTGTGAAGCTTGTCAGCGAAACCGGCCAGGCCCTGCAGACGATCGAAAGCTACATCGTCACGATCAACCAGCATATGGATTCCATCGCGACATCCGCCCGCGAGCAGTCTGTCGGGCTTGGCGAAGTGAACACCGCCGTCAACCAGATGGACCAGGTGACCCAGCAAAACGCGGCCATGGTCGAGGAAACAAGCGCGGCTGGTGCAACCCTTGCCGATGAAAGTGGCAAGCTCCGCCACCTGATCGGCCAGTTCAACCTCGGTGGCCTCGGTGCACAGCCCGCCACACTGCGTCACATGGCCGCCGCCATGGGTGCGACCCAGCAGAGCGCCCGCCCGAGCGCTCCGGCAGCGGCATTGCCGATGCGAAAGGGCGTTAAGGCCGCAGCCGGAAACGCGGCTGTCAAGGAAAGCTGGGAGGAGTTCTGATCATGACAATGGCAACTACTGATATGCTCGAGATTATCGCCTTTCGACTTCACGATCAGGAATTCTGTGTCCGGACCATCACGATCCGCGAGATCCGCGGATGGGCTCCGGCGACACCGATCCCACAGGCGCCTGCCGAGGTGCTCGGCGTCATGAACCTCCGGGGAACCGTTATTCCCGTCATCAACCTCGCGCTCAAACTGGGAATGCGCAGTACGGAGCCGACCGAACGGAGCGCCATTGTCGTGACGGAGGTTCATGGAATGGTCATGGGCCTCCTTGTGGATCGCGTATCCGATATCCTGATGGTGCCAACAAGCTTGCTGCAACCGGTCCCCGACGTGACCTCGTCGAACGCCACGACCTTTTCCGAAGGCATCATCGCGCAGGCAAGCGGGATGATTTGCTTTCTGAACCTGGAGCGGATGTTCAACCGGAGCGAGGCCGAATTGATGGCAGCGGCGTAGGTCAGCCATCGATATCATCTCGCGCCGAGCAAACCTCCGGCAGATACGGTGAGGCCCGGACCTTTGCTTCTCCAGCAGAGGCACTCTCGGAGAGCCGGCGCGAGATCGCCGGCCAGCCAGCGGTGTCTCTCCCCTCGCCTGCGACGCTGCCGCAGGAAAGGGCCTGGCTTCATGACCGCGGCGAGACATGCAGATCTAACCGTCTCGATGAAAGCGGGTCGGCCTTCCGCTTCCATTTCACGCGGCGTTACACTGCTCTCGTTAGTCGCCCGTGATGGCGGAGGACCAGTCCGACAGCGCCCATGCAGTTGTCGTTGTCGAGGAAGCGGCCGGTGACAAACGCGGGGTTGGCGCCCTCTCCGTCTCCTGCCTTGACCAAGGTGTGCCGGTTGTAGGCCGCGCGGATGGGAGCAAGGAGCATTTCGCCCGCTGTCGCCATTCCGCCGCTGATGACGAAAAGGCCGGGATTGAGAATGGTTCCGACCGTTGCAAGCCCGCGACCTGCCGCCTCGCCCGCATCCTCCAGCAGGCGCTGGAAGCCAAGGTCGCCGGCCTGCGCCATCTTCACGAACTCCGCCATCCCGAGACTGCGGGCGAGGCGGCGCTCCGCGATGCCGAGAACAGCAGCGCCGCTGCAGGAAAGCTCCATGCAACCACGGTTGCCACAGGTGCAGAGATCCCCCCGAGGATCGAGCACCATGTGGCCGAATTCTCCCGCCGTACCGGCCGCACCGGTGAGAACCTTGCCGTTGGCGACGATGGCGCCGCCGATGCCGAGATCGAGCTTGAAGAGCACGAAATTCTCAAACCCTGCGGCAGCCCCCCACATCATCTCGGCAAGGGCCGCGCAGTTGCTTTCGTTGTCGGCGAAGATCGGCTTCTGTAAGACGGGTTCGAAGGTTGCACGCAGATCGACGCCCTGCCAGCCCGGAAGCTGCGACCCGCGCATGATCCGTCCGCTGGACGCGATAGGCGCCGACACTGCGAACCCGACGCCCAATAGCCCGGAATACGGCAGACTGTGCTCTTTGTAGATGTTGTCGATCGTCTGCTTCGCAGTCCGCGTTGCTTTTTCCGGCTTGTAATCGCGCTCGAGCGGGATTGCCACATCGGCCACGATGTTGTGGGCGACATCCGCCAGAACCACCCGCAATTCGTTGCGTCCGAGCAGAACACCGAGACAGGTGCCCGCTTCCGGATTGAGGGAATGGGCAAGCGCGGGACGACCAAGGCCTGGACTGCGCGTCTCTACCTCGACGACCAGGCTCGATCGCCGGAGATCGGCAAGGATCGTGGAGACGGTGGAGCGCGCGAGACCGGTCGTGCGAGCGATCTGGGCAGCACTGACCGCGCCGTGACCGCTGAGCGCACGCACCACGCGCGCCACAGGCGTATCGACCTGACGCTCGTCGAGAAGGCCTCGCAGTCCGCCGCTGATCATATTGGCCATATCGCGTCCGTCCCCTCGCCCATTCCCGCGTTTTTCCATGAGTCTGACGACGTCATCTACGACAGAACTGGCGCGCCGACAATCGCCATATCGTCGGACTTTTGTCATGGCTGACAGAATTCATATTGACAAACGGACGATCCGCCAGTCTAAAAAGCAGCGAGGATGAGGAAAACGCACAGGGAGGACACCATGCGCTTGATCACGAAAGCACTTCGGACCGGCACGATGCTCGCAGCACTTGCGATGGGCACCGCGGCGTCTGCAGAGGATATCACACTGTGGACGCTGAATTTTAGCTCTGAGGCATCGAATGCCGCCATGCAGAAAATCGCCTCCGACTTCGAGGCCGCAAACCCCGGCGTCAACGTCGAGATCGTCACGCGCGGCGTCGATGATCACAAGACGGCCCTGCGCGTTGCCGCAGGATCGGATCGCGGACCCGATATCTTCTTCAGCTGGGCCGGTCTCGGTCTGGGTGGCGAGTACATCAAGGCGGGCCTCAGCCTTCCGCTCGACAAATATTATGCGCAGTACAAGTGGGACGAGGAGCTGGTGCCCGCCGCCGCGTCCTTTTCCAAGATCTATGAGGGCGGACGGCAGGGCGTGCCCTTCACGTTCAAGGGCGAGGCGCTCTACTACAACAAGGCCCTGTTCACACAGGCCGGCATCACCGAAGCGCCGAAAACCTATGACGAACTGGTCGCGGCTGCAGAAAAGCTGAAAGCCGCCGGCATTCCCGCCATCACCTTCGGCGGCACGGTCAATTGGCATCTCATGCGCCTAATGGACGTGATCCTGGAGTCCAAATGCGGCATCGAAAAACATGATGCGCTGATGAACATGAAGATGAGCTGGAAAACCGAGCCCTGCGCTGCGGCATCCTTCACCGAGCTCGACCGGTGGAGCAAGAACTACATTCTCAGCCCCTTCATGGGCATCGACAATGCCCAGTCCTTCAATCTCTTCGTCGGTGGTCGGGCGGCCATGATGCTGGAGGGCGACTGGCTGGTGCAGCAGCTCGCAGAGGCCGGAAACCTCGACGACTACGACGTTTTCCCCGTTCCCACCGGTACCAACCGACTCTACGGTTTTGCCGAGTATCACTACATCAGCAGCAAGAGCAAAAATCCCGACACCGCGGCCAAGTTCCTCGACTATTTCATGTCGACACCGGTGCAGCAGGCAAGCCTCGGGCAGTTCAGCACCACCTCCATCAACAAGAACGTCACCTACAAGGACCTGCGTCCTCTCGACCAGAAATGGGTCGACATCTTCAACACCTATACGCAGGTCTACATGAACGGCGACCAGGCCTTTCCGCTCGACGTAACGACGGAGTATTTCCGGGTCATCAACGAAGTGGCGAGCGGCAACATGGCGGCGGCGGATGCCGGCGGCCAGCTTCAGGCCTTCATCGACAACCGGCGCTGATTGCCGGTTGCCTGCGCCGGCCCTGAGCAAGGGCCGGCCCTCTACCCTCTGCATCCATCGCCCGCGTCGGACTTGCCGCGCCGTAGAGCCTGCCTTGCATGGAGTGTCTCATGACGTCCAGATCCCTGTTCTCCGACCAGCGCACCCAGGCGGCAATGCTGATCGCTCCGGCTTTCATCATCTACGTCCTGTTTGCGATTTATCCCATGGTGGACGTGGTGGCCCTGAGCTTCCAGCGCTGGAACGGCCTTGACGCCCACAAGGAGTTCGTCGGCCTCAACAATTACGTCGACATCTTTACCAAGGATCCGGTGTTCTGGGGCGCGTTCCGCAACACCGTCATCTGGACGATCCTGTCGACGATCTTTCCCCCGCTGGTCGGGCTGATGCTGGCCCTCGGGGTCAACCAGCCGATCTTCGGCCGTAACGGCCTGCGGGCGATCTTCTATCTTCCGGTCATCATCGCGCCCATTGCGGTCGCCACCATGTGGCGCTGGATGTACGACCCGTTCTTCGGCCTTTTTGGGCAGGTCCTGACCTCCCTCGGTCTCCAGACCTGGATCCAGGACTGGCTCGGAAACCGCAACATCGCGCTCTACTCCGCATTCGTCGCCTATCTCTGGCAGACGGTCGGTTTTTCCATGGTGCTCTTTCTCGCCGGGTTGCAGGGCGTCAGCAAGACGCTGATCGAGGCGGCCCGTATCGATGGCGCCGGACGCTGGCGCGTGTTTCGTCACGTCACCTTTCCGGCGCTGAAGCCGACGATCACCATCGTCCTCGTGCTGGCCATCATCTCTTCGCTGAAGGCATTCGATATCATCTACGGCCTGACCGGCGGCGGGCCGGCGCAGTCGACGCAGATGCTGGCGCTCTGGGCTTTCACCCAGTCGATGCAGATCTTCGACTTCGGTCGCGGCAGCGCCATCTCCGTCGTCCTCCTGCTCATCACCCTATGCGTCGTCATCCCCTATCTGCGCTGGACGCGAAACGCCGAGGAGACCGAGCAATGACACCGACGGAAGCCTCTCCGTACGACAATACATTGCAAAAGCCCCAGCGGGACTGGGTGCTGGTGGCGCTGTGGGCGACGCTCGTTCTGGTCGCGCTCATCTGGGTCGCACCCTTCGTCTTCATCATCTTCACCTCTCTGAAGTCCAATGCGGCGGTGATGGCGTCCAGTGCCTTTGCCCCGCCCGTCGATCCGAAATTCGCCAACTACACCGGCGCCTGGGACCGTGGTCGCTTCAACACGACGTTCTTCAACAGCGTCATCATCACCGTCATCAAGGTACCCCTTGGTCTGTTTCTTTCGTCCATGGCTGCCTATGCCCTCGCGAAAATCCCGTTCACGGGCCGCAAGATGCTGCTTCTCGTCATTCTCTTCGGCACGATGATCCCCTTCCAGGTGATGCTCGCACCGCTCTTCACGCTGGTGAACCGCCTGCACCTGATCGACACCTATCCCGGCGTCATTCTGCCTTACCTTGCCTTCGGCATTCCCTATCAGGTCTTCATCCTGCAGAGCTTCTTCCGGGGTATCCCGAAGGAACTGAGCGAGGCGGCCCGCATCGACGGGGCTTCGCATTTCACGATCTTCCGACGGATCTTCCTGCCGGTTTCCCTGCCCGTGCTGGCCGCCTTGCTCATCCTCGACTTCGTGTCCACATGGAACGAGTTTGCCATGGCGCTCGTCCTTCTGCAGGACCGCGACATGTGGACCCTTCCCCTCGGCCTTTCGGCTTTCCAAGGACAATTCTCGAGGGACTACGGCCAACTCAACGCCGCCATCGTGATGACGGTGCTTCCCGCCGCCATCGTCTACCTCATCTTCCAGCGCTACTTCGTTTCCGGACTGACGTCCGGCGCGGTGAAGGGCTGAATCTCCATCAAGGACGCATGATATGACCGACAACAGCATCGCCAAATGGGACATCTTCGAAGCCAGCCTGACGGGCCCCTCCTCCGGCAATCCGTTCATCGAGGTCGAGCTCGAGGCCGACTTCAGTCAGAAGAGTCGTCGCGTGCGCGTGCCCGGCTTCTATGACGGCGATGGCGTCTACAAGATCCGCTTCATGCCCGACAACGAGGGCGAATGGACGTATGTGACGCGCTCTTCCGCACCCGAACTCGACGGCCAATCCGGCAACTTCCTTGCCGGACCGGCGCGACCCGATGTCCACGGACCCGTTCAGGTCGCCAACAGGTTTCACTTCGCCCATGCCGATGGCACGCCGTTCCTATCGTTCGGCACGACCTGCTATGCCTGGACGCATCAACCTCTGGACCTGCAGGCCCGGACGCTGGAGACCTTGAAACAGGCGCGCTTCAATAAGATGCGGATGGGCGTCTTCCCAAAGGATTACCCGTTCAATATCAACGAGCCGCTCCATGACGTCTATGAGCGCGACGCAGACGGGGAACTCGATTTCGACCGGCCCAACCCCGAAAGTTTCCGCCACTTCGAAAATCAGGTGAAAGCGCTGGGCGATCTCGGCATCGAAGCCGACATCATCATCTTCCATCCCTATGACCGCTGGGGATATTGCGACATGAGCGCCGAGCAGGACTATCGCTACGTCGCCTATCTCACCGCACGCCTCGCTGCGTATCGCAATGTCTGGTGGTCGCTTGCCAACGAGTATGACTTCCTCCTCGACACCAAGCCCATGGGCCAATGGGACCGCTACTTCCAGATCATCGAGGAGAATGATCCCTACCATCACCTGAAGTCGATCCATAATGGCGACGTCAACGCGAATTACGATCATCGCCGCCCCTGGGTCAGCCACGTCTGCATCCAGAACTGGGACGTGAAGCGCACGCAGGAATGGCGGGAGGCCTACGGGAAGCCGGTCGTCAACGACGAGCCGGAGTATGAGGGCAACATCATGCTGTCCTGGGGCAATATTTCCGCCCGCGAACTGGTCCATCGCTACTGGATCACCCTGCTGCGCGGCGGCTATGCGGGTCATGGCGAAACCTTCATGCATCCCGACGACATCCTCTGGTGGGCAAAGGGGGGCGTGCTGCACGGGGAGGCCTGGAAGCGGATCGGCTTCCTGCGCGATCTCCTGCAGGAGGAAGTGAAAGACGGCCTGACGCCGATCGCGCGCGAGGCGAACTGGCCATGGAGCCGCGTGTCCGGCGCCACCGACGGCGACGTCACCTATATCTATCTCGGCGAGCACCAGCCCGTCATCTGGGCGCCGGGCCTGCCGCAGGAGGCTGGAGACTATGACGTTGACGTGATCGATACGTGGGAAATGACGGTGACGCCCGCCACGATCGTCGATGCCCCAGCCAACCATCCGACCCGGCATGGCGCGTCGCTCCGCCCGCGCCGTCCGGATGCCGCTTTCGCCGTGAAACTGCCGGGCAAGCCGAACCTCGCCATCCGCGTGCGGCCGAAGCGCTAGGAGGAACATGGAATGTCGACCGTTCAGATCCGCGACGTCCGAAAATCCTATGGCGCCCATCCTGTCCTCCACGGTGTCGATATCGACATTGCGGACGGCGAGTTTGTCATTCTCGTCGGCCCCTCGGGCTGTGGGAAATCGACACTGCTGCGGATGGTGGCCGGTCTGGAGACCATCACCGGCGGTACGATCAGCATTGACGGGCGCGTCGTGAACGGAGTGGAACCGAAAGACCGAGATATCGCGATGGTCTTCCAGAACTATGCGCTCTATCCCCAGATGACGGTGGCGCAGAACATGGGCTTCGCGCTGGAGTTGGCGGGCGCCGGCAAGGACGAGATCAAGCGCAAGGTGGACCATGCCGCGGGAATCCTCGGTCTCGAGCCCCTTCTCGACCGCAAGCCGGCCCAACTTTCAGGTGGTCAGCGCCAGCGCGTCGCCATGGGTCGCGCCATCGTGCGCGATCCCAAGGTTTTCCTGTTCGACGAGCCGCTCTCAAACCTCGATGCCAAGCTGCGCGTCAAAATGCGCGCGGAGATCAAGGCGCTGCATCACCGCCTGAAGACGACGATCGTCTACGTCACCCATGACCAGATCGAAGCCATGACGATGGCCGACAAGATCGTCGTCATGCAAGGCGGTCATATCGAGCAGATCGGAACGCCGCTCGATCTCTACGACCATCCGAAGAACGTCTTCGTCGCTGGCTTCCTTGGATCGCCCGCCATGAACTTCCTCGACGGCGTTATCGTCGGCGAAGACGGCGCCTTCCTTGAACTGAACGGCGCCGGCCGCGTGCCGCTTCCAGCGGGCCTTCGTTGTGCCGCAGGACAATCGGTCATCGCCGGCATCCGTCCAGAGGAGATCGGCATCGCCGACACCGGCGGCATATCGGCTGAGGTGCTCGTGGTGGAGCCGACAGGCTCGGAAACCCACCTTGCTGTCCGGCTCGGCTCGCAGGAGATCACCGTTGTCCTGAGGTCCCGCATCGCACTGGTCCCCGGCGAACAGGTTCACCTTTCACTGGGGACAGCGCCGCTGCATGTGTTCGACAAGGAAACGAAGGAGCGGTTGCCATCATTTTCATGAGATTCCAAAGGGCTACGACGAGCGGTTGCGCGCGCCGAGCGATATCTGAAACTCCTCGCTGCAACTTTCGCCAGACCTTGCGCATGCCGTAAAGTCAGAGTTTCGCGCTTGACACCAGACGTCGCGCGACCTTCGTGGACATTTTGTACCGAGCGCGGGTCGACAGGCGATCCGCGTCGATGGGCTCAGCAATGGCCTCATGACATGCCGACGGGGCACGCCGCAGCAGCTCGCAGCGGGCTTGACCCCGAGCGCACGTCGGCGGCGGTCGATGAGAGATCATCGCTTCTCTGCACAGTCGAGCGCAGTCCGCCGGGAAGGATGTGCGCCTTGGTGCTGGGTCACTATTGAACCGACGAATGACATGGTGTTGAGGCGGTGTGCGCGACGATGTCGCTTCGCCCGCAGTGGGTAGAGAGAACCCCATTCGACCACGATATCGCGAGGTTGGGCCCATGCGCTCACGCTGACTGAAGACGCATCATGGGAAACGAACTTTGCGGGAGGAAATCCCTCTCGCCGGCTGGCCCGCCGCTATCGGCAAGGTCGCTTTCCATGATCGCCAGTATGCGCGGAAGCGCTCTTTCGAAGGCCTCGACGCAGGTCGCATCGAACTGGGTTCCAGCCTTCGACCGGATGTGCTCGACAGTGCGCTCCACGGTCCATGCGGCCTTGTATGGCCTTTCGGTCGTGAGGGCGTCGAAGTTGTCGGCAATCGCGACTATTCGTCCGGAGATCGGGATCCTGTTGCCCGCGATTCCGTGGGGATAGCCCGTGCCGTCCCAGCGCTCATGATGGCTGCCGGCGATCTCGGCCGCGAGCCGGAGCAGACTGGATTTCGACTCCCGCAGGATGTTCCAGCCGACGACGGTGTGGCGCTGCATGGTGATGAACTCGTCCTCGGTGAACTTGCCCTTCTTGAGGAGCACGGCATCCGGGATGGCGACCTTTCCAATATCGTGCATCGGAGATGCAAGCCGGATATCGGAGCAATCACGCGGCGAAAGACCCATGCAGACGGCGATGGCTTCGGAATACAGTCCGACCCGACGGGTGTGCCGCGCGGTTTCCAAATCCTTGTAGCTGGCCGCGATGGTCAGGCGATCGATGATCTCCTCCTCGCGCTCGCGTATCTCCCTGACCGCCTTGTCGACTTCTATCCTCAGCCACTCCGCCTTGTCGGCAAGCTTGTTGCGCGCGTCGACGAGCGCCATCAGGTTCTTGATCCTTGCCTGGAACTCCAGCGGATTGACGGGTTTCGTCAGGAAGTCGATCGCGCCCGCGTTCAGCGCCGTCATTCTGGTCGCGGCATCGGTGTCGGACGTAACGATCACGACCAAACTGTCCCGGTGTTTTTCGAACCGCATCAGCTCGACCAAGAGCTCGGCCCCCGTGAAGCCGGGCATCTGGTAGTCGATGACTGCAATGTCGTAGTCCAGATCGGACGCGCATGCGAGAACGTCCTCGGGCAGTCCGAAGGGGACGGCAACACAGTCGGGAATGCGTTCAACGAGCTTCGTGAGGAAGGCAAGGTTCGTCCTGTTGTCGTCGACGAGAAGTATGCGCATCCGTCGTAATCCCTCATGCGGCTAGGTGCCGTCGGCTATCGGCTATGGTTCCATGAAGTTCGGCAAGGTCGGCGTCGCCGACGGCACTGTCCCGCAGTTGCTGCGACCTGTCGGCAACGGCCTGCAGGCCAACGCTGCTGGCGGCGCCTTTCAGCGTATGGAGGATACGATCGACGTTTCCTCCATTTCCGGAAAGCGCGGCGTGCAGTTCGGACAACAACTGTGACGCATCATCGAAGAAGCTTCCCAGCAGTTCGTCGAAAGCGTCCGGCCCGAGCACCTCGATGATCTCCGCCCGGCGCTTCTCAAATGCGTGGTCGGGACCGGACACGGTGATCGGCACGTCGGCATCGGCAGGAAGTTGCGGCAGGGCCGTCTCTTTTCCCGTGATCGACAGAATGACCGTACGTAGCTGTCTCATGGTCACAGGCTTCGACTGGAACGCGCTCATTCCGGCCTCATGGCAAAGACGGCAATCGTCGTCGGAAGCGTTCGCCGTCATCGCCACGATCGGAACGGCGCGCCCATCCTCCTCGGCGGACCTGATGCGCCGTGTCGCTTCGATCCCGTCCATCCTTGGCATCTGCATGTCCATCAGGATGAGGTCGTAACGGTGCCGTGCCGCCATCTCGACGGCCTCAAGGCCGTCGGACGCGATCGCGACCTTCTGACCCAGGTGTTTCAGAAAGCCTGCCGCGACCTGCTGGTTGACGAGGTTGTCCTCCACCAGAAGAATGTCCAGCGAGGGGACGGGCCCCGTGCGCTCCTGCGTCTCATCCGTTGCTGGCAATGCGAGCGGGTCGGCCGGGTTGCGCGGTATTTCGAACCAGAACGTGCTCCCCTCGCCTTTTCGGCTTTCGACCCCGATCTGACCACCCAGCGCCTCGACGATCTGGCGGCTGATGGTCAGGCCGAGCCCTGTACCTCCGTAGCGCCGGCTAATCGTCGCATCGCCCTGCGAGAAAGGCTGAAAGAGGCGGTCGATGTTCTCCTTGTCGATGCCGATGCCGGTGTCGATGATCTCGAAGCGCATGCTGTCCTGGGCTTCTGCATTCCTCGTTTCGGCCAGCCTGAGGGTGACCGATCCTTCCTCGGTGAACTTGATGGCGTTGCTCAGCAGGTTCAGGAGAACCTGTCGTAGGCGGGTCGGATCCGACATGACGACAGGCGTTTCCAGGCATTCGGGCAGATCGAGATGGATACGGGTTCCATGTTCCGTCGCGCGGTCCCGGAGCATGTCGACGGCTCCGCCGACGATCGATGCGACGTCTATCGCCCGGATCTCGATGTTGAGGCGACCATGCTCGATCTTCGAGAAGTCGAGGATCTCGTTGATGATCTCGAGCAGGGCCTGCCCTGATCGCCGGATCGTCTGGACCCCCGGTGCAACCGTCGGCGGCAGGTTCGACAGTTCCAGCAGTTCGGCGGTGCCGAGGATGGCGTTAAGAGGTGTTCTGATCTCGTGGCCCATGGTCGCCATGAACTGCGACTTCGCGCGGTTCCCCGCCTCGGCCGCCATGTAGGACTCTTTCAGCTTGTTGGAGATATCCTCAAGTGTAAGTCCAGCTAGACGGACCGAATTCAACTGTCTTCTGAGCGTGAAGATCAGGACGCCGACGCAGCAGACGAGCAGCGCAACGACACCTGCCGACTTCCACTGAAGGCCAAGAACGGCGTCTCTTGCCTCTGCTCGCTCGACGCTGACCGTGTTGTTCGAATAAGTGAGGAGTTCTTCCGTGTGCTTGATAAGGGCTTCGAACTCCTGGTCTGCCCCTTTGAGGTCCGCAGCATCAACGTGCGCACCACCGGATATTCTATCGAACAGCGGGGTCTGGTTCGAAACGGCCCGACGGATTGCGGACACGCCGGCCGACACGTCGCCATCGTTTCGGAAGCCGTCGTTGAACGACGTCTTGTCGAGGATGTCCATTCGCGAATAGAGGATGTCGAAGCGGGTGGACAGGGCCTTGATCCGGGGCTCCGTGAACGCCCCCTCCGCAAGCATGACATGGACGGTCTCGTGTAGTCTCCGCGCCTCGCGGTCGAGCTGGTAGACGGACCAGAGGGCGTTCTCCCTTATGCCGTCGTGGAGTGCGGAGTACTTCTGCGACAAGTCGGTGAACAGCATGACGAGCCCCAGCAGGAGAGCGACGGCGAACGCCTGCAAGACCATCGTGGCCTTGCCGGCGCGCCGGATCACATCACCGCTCTGCTGGGACGACGGGATCACTCCGAAACCTCGATGTCCTTGATCTGCCAGACCGAGCGCGAGAAGTACTTTTCATTGAGGAGCGACGCATCCTTGTCGAAGGGGTAGACCAGGAAAAGAGGCCCCTTTTCACGGACCGACATGCGCTTGCCGTCCATCCGTGTCGCGAGCATCGTGTCGAGTTCGCTTGCGTCTTCGGCAGGCACGTCGGCTGCATAGTCGTTCAGCGCCGTGAGCTTGATCTTCTGGCCGTGCGCGCCTGCCGCATCGAGAACCGATCTCAGCAGGGGTCCGGAAAATTCGACCTTGCCCTTGGTCCAGGGTGTCTCCATCACGGCTTTCCGCCCGACGAGAGCTTCGAGCATGGGCAAGTCGAACTGGGCCGTTCCATCGACGTTGGCGTGGTCAAGCTTGGCCGCGCGAACCGTAAGCACGACTTCGCCCGTCGGATTGTCGAGCGCAAACGCAGGACACGACAAAAGAGTAGCGGCGACCGAAAGTGCCGCCACGAAACTGGACGTCTTCAACGCATTCTCCATAGATAACACATGCCGTTACGAGCGGCAGGACGGTGGGGCGGACAATGCCGCAAGCCAGTGTCCGGTGGCGTTCGGTCGCAAACGCGAGGCCGCGTAGCCTGGATCGGCATCATGCCGAATTGGTCGTTCGATACGGACACCGCAAATTATGGGGAGAGACTTTAACGAGGCCTTAATAGACTGTCCGGGGGACGCCAAAGGCGGGAACATATGTGAGCTAATGGTTACGAAGCAATTGACGAAACGATCGCAATGTCCGTCTTCTGACGGTTTACGTGCTGCCGCAAGGAGGTCGACGCTCGGTAAGCGCCGCCTGTCTTCCGTTTCAAACATGGCCATGAGGTCAAGCCGTCGGCAATGACCGGCGACGGAAAAACCCTTCCGCCCGCTGTGTGGTCTCGCCTGGTGTGGTGAAGCTCGGGGCTGGACCACGACGCCGAGACATGCGGCATCCGTCCGACAGGCTCGCCGAGGTCTCGATCGTCGACGGAATGCGGCTGGATGCGCATTTTCAAGCCGAATGCACGTTCCCGAAGGGGCGCTGCGACGCCCGTTCCCGTGCACGTGTCCACTGTTGGATCGCTCGAGCGTGACGATCCGTGCCGCGGAGAGGAAAGCGACATGGGCCATGAGGGCTAGGCACGCAGGTCAGCGCCGTCTGGCCTGACCCCGCCTCCGGTTCTGTTGGATGAGCTTCTCGATACGCCTGGGCATGGTCATGCCCATAGCCCCTCTCCAGGACTCCAGCGCGTGGCGAAGTTCCCGTCAGACGTCTTCCCAGCTTTCTTTCGTCCGCGCTCCGACGCCCGCGACACGACGTTTGATCGTGTCCTGCAACGCCCGTGCGGGAGACGCTACCGGCGTCCTGTTGGAGGAGGCCGGTCGGAGGAACCGATCCTTTTGAACCCTGAAGCTGCTGACGAGTTCGGAAAGGCTTACCGCCTCTGCCGAGAGCTTCTGCGTGGCGGCGGACGATTCTTCGGACATCGCTGCGTTCTGCTGGGTGATCTGGTCGAGACTCGTGACGGCAGCGTTGATTTCGGCAATCCCGGAAGCCTGTTCTTTCGAAGAGCTGGCGATCTGGGTCATGAAGTCATTGATCATGCGCACCTGATCTCCGATTTCCTTCAGAGCGCGCCCGGTGGAATTGACCAGGACGACGCCCCGGTTGACGTCTTCGGAAGACTTTCCGATGAGCAGCTTGATTTCCTTCGCGGCACCGGCAGACCGTTGCGCGAGTTCGCGGACTTCCTGGGCCACGACCGCGAACCCTTTGCCCTGGTCACCGGCTCTCGCGGCCTCGACGCCTGCGTTCAGCGCCAGGAGATTGGTTTGAAACGCAATCTCGTCGATCGTGCCGATGATCTGGGTCATTTGCTGCGACGAGATCTCGATTTCGCTCATCGCGTTTACCGCCTGTTCAACAACCTCGCCGGACTTTGCCGCACCGATTGCTGACTTGGCGATGATGTCCTGGATTTCCGCAGTTCGGGTCTGCGCCTGTTTCGATATCGTGCTGATCTGCTCGAGAGCCGCCGCAGTTTCCTCAAGCGCGGCCGCCTGCTGCTCGGTGCGCTTGGCCATCTCGTTCGTCGCATCGGCTATCTCGTGCGATTGCGCCGAAACGAGATTGACGGACTGACCGATCTGCCGCATCGCGCCGTTGAGGCTTGAAACCGAGGCGTTGAAGTCGGATTTCAGACCCTCGAACTCGGGCGCCAGCGTCCGTTCAAGCGCGACGGTAAGATCGCCTTCCGACAATTTGGCAAGAGATTCACCCAAGACGGACATCGCCGTGTCTTGGTCGTTCTTGATTGCGGTCCTCGCATTCTCGGCAGCTGTCCGTTGCTCGGCGAGAACCTCGAGATAAACGGAGATGGCGTAGTCCATGTCGACCAAGGCGGCTTTCACAACCACGCTGATGTCGTCTGCCAGTTTCTTCGCCTTGCCTCTTACGAAGTATCCCTTCAACTCCTCCGACACGACCGCCCGTATGATCCCCTCCAGCATCAGGGCGTAGCCCCCGATATACCAACGGGGTTCGAGGCCCAGTCGTGCATGAACGCGCCCGACCATGGTCACGCCATCGACATAGGCTTCGTCGAATTTCGCTGACGCTATCGTTTCCCAGTGCCGGACCTGCCGCCCTTTGGCATGGGCGACGTGAGCATCGCTGGAAAAGAACTTGGCGGTTTCCGGATGGGCTGTCGCCTTGGCATAGAAATCGTCCAGCGCACCGTCGAGAGAGAGGGCAATGGTCGGCGCGAGGGCCGCGAGCGAGCGCTTGTGAACCTCTTTAAGCTCGACGAAGTCGAGGCGTTCTTTCAGTTGGACTGCGGCATTTCCGTTGGCGCTCATAGCGGGTCTCTCTCAAATGGCCACCGACGCGACACGGATCGCATCGCGGATATGGGACGGTGATGCGTTCCGACCCACCCCCAATCATTGGAGACCCGTTACAACCGCAACTGAAGGATGCATAAGTTTTAGGGTTAACTTACTAATATCGCGTTAATTCTGATGCCGAGCGTCAGCGATTGCGAACTTAGCCTTTCGATGAAAGCTGAGGAGAGCACATTGCCTGGGCCAGCTTCCTCGAACAATTAAGTGCCCGACGAATCTTAATCCAACGATAATCGCGCACCCCTACACTTGGTATGAGCGTGGATGTTGGTGCTGTTCGAGGATCCTCGCAGCCATCGTGCCGGTTCGCCCCTTCAAGAAGGTGAGCGGCAAAAGCGATGAGATTGCCAAGGCGGCCGACATTTTCTGTCCGTCCGCTGGTACCAATACTGGACAGGCGCGCGTCTGCGGTCGCGCAACGCCAACGGGCAAAGATCGACCGTATCCGTGTGTCCACTGAGGAGAACGGAGAGACGTGAGTTGGGATCACGTATGCGGACCTTATCAAAGGCCCATTCATGGACGAGCTCGACCCAAGGTCTGCAAGCCTGTCTGGTTCATGCATCGCAGGTTCGACATCAACGCGACGGCGTCAGACCCTGTCGCTACGCCTCTCTTCACCCAACAGATCGACGAAGGCCCTGAGAGGAGCAGACATCAGCCTGCTGGAGAAGTAGAGCCGCGGCCCCTCGAACCGGGTCCACCATTCGGGCAAAACCGGTTTGAGAGCCCCGGCTTCAAGCGCTGGGCGAAGCCAGTTCTCGAAGGTGCAGATAATCCCGTGACCCGCGGATGCGAGCTCAATGGCAGCGGGTGCGGCATTCACGCCGATTGTCAGACGTGCAGGAGGATCGACCGTGACGGACTGCTCACCGCGTTCGAACTCCCATGCCGTCAGCGCGCCGCTTGAGAAGCGAAACCGGATGCAGTCATGGTTGAGCAAATCATTCGGATGCACAGGCGCCCCTCGCGCGTCGAGGTATCCTGGGGACGCCGCGAGGGCCAATCGCTGATATCGCGGCCCGATCGGGACAGCGATCATATCCTTGGCCAGATGTTCGCCGTAGCGGATCCCGGCGTCGCAACCAGCCGCAATGACGTCAACAAGCCTGTCCTCCACCACAAGCTCGAGCTTGACCTCCGGAAAGCGGTTGAGGAAGCGATCGATCAACGGCGGCAGGATGTCAACCATGACGGCGCCCGTGACATTCAGCTTCAGCTGGCCTCTGACCTGACCCTTCGAACTCGCAACATCCTGCAGCGCGGCCCGTGCTTCTCGCATCAATGGCGACAGCCGGGAAGCCAGCGTCTGCCCGGCCTCCGTCAGATTGACGCTGCGCGTGGTCCGGATGAGAAGCGGCACGGCCAGTCGCGTCTCCAGTGAGGCAATCCTCTCACTGACGGTCGACGGCGACAGGCCAAGCTGCTTCGCGGTTCTCCTGAACCCGCCGGTTTCGCAGACCGACAGAAAGACGGACAGGTCGTCCAAGGGCAGATCTTCATTGCTCGCCATGGCGATCACACTATGTGGATCTGGATCGCTTATCAAACATTCGCCGCGTGATAGGATCGTCCGCAACAGGAAATAGCCGGTCCGTTGGAGAACGAGACGAGAGCCGGATATGCGGAATGGGAAACATCATATGACAGGCAAGACTGTTCTGATCACCGGTGCGAACAAGAGCATCGGTTACGAGACCGCCCGCCAGCTGGGTCGGCTCGGATATCGCATCTGGCTCGGCAGCCGAGACGCCGGGCGAGGCACGCGCGCGGTGGAAACACTCTTGTCTGAGGGCATTGATGCGCGGCCGATTGCGATCGACGTGACGGATGACGACAGTATTCGGAACGCCGTCCGCACAGTCCAGGCTGCCGATGGCAAGCTCGACGTCTTGATCAACAATGCGGGCATTCCCGGCGGCTACGCCGCACCGAGCGAGCAGAGCGTGCGCGAGATAGAAACGGTCTACCAGACCAATGTTTTTGGCCCGATCCGGGTGACACAGGCGTTCCTGCCCCTGCTTCGGGCTTCCGGTCAGGCCAACGTGATCATGGTGAGTAGCGGCCTGGGCTCGCTCACATGGCTTTCCGATCCCGCGCATCCTTACCATGCCGTCAACATACTGGGGTACAACAGCTCGAAGACGGCGCTGAATGCAATCACCCTGTCCCTGGCCAAGGACCTTGAAGGAGATGGTATCAGGGTCAACGCGGCAGATCCCGGTTACACGAAGACCGACTTCAACAATCATTCCGGATATCGCACCGTCGAACAGGCCGCGGATACCATCGTCTGGCTTGCAGGGCAGGATGCTTCAGGGCCAACCGGTGGGTTCTTTTTCGAAAGAAGCCATGCTCCTTGGTAAGCGTGCAGATGTCATGCTTGATGTCCAGTAGGAGTTTGGCTTTGGTGTCGCCACATTCATTTGTCAGCCGAATGCGACTGCGCTTCCGCCGGCCGATCCGAGGCGTTGCGACGCGGGACGCACTCAATTGAGAGCGTCCTCATGCAGAGTCATCTGCCGAAGTTCCGCCGATAGCCATGGATCCACAGTTAGATCTTTCCGGATCAAACCGTGGCTCCAGCGGCTACGCGACTGAGGCGCGTGCCAGGGTGGACAATCGACGATCGGATACCAGCATACGCCAACGATATTGGCCCCGTGAAATCTGGCGACACGCACCTGCTCGATGACATGCCGCAACCATGTTCCCTTGTTCAGCCCGGGATACCGACGGTGATGCACCGGATGACCGTCGTGCCAACTGGTTTCCGAAACCATGATCGGCTTGCGATAGCGGCGCCACGTCGCCATCAGCACCTTGACGAGGGACGTTCTCGCCGTGTGCGGATAATAGTTGATCCCGATGACGTCGACATGGACGGCAGAGACGATTGCATCGGTCGCCTCGAACTGACGGTCGCCCACACCGGTAATCGGATCGTTCGTCAGGATGCCGACATCCGGATGATGATCCCGCGCGACGCGCGCCATCGTGATCGCCATTGCAACGGCCTCCTGTCGTGGCATTCCGGAAATCCTCGGATAGAGGGACGGTTCGTTGACGGGACAGAGCCACAGCCTGTCCGAACCATTGACGGCCCTGGATGCATCGGCCGCGATTTTAGCGCAGCGGACCGGGTCCTGGTTGCGGTGGAAATGCGACAGATCCCATATGGCTTGAACCGATGCCCGCTTTGCAGCGGCAAGTCGTTCGACGGCGTGGTGACCGGGCACGAGCCCGTCGCGGATGGTCGTCATCCGATGATCGCGAACGATCCGGTAATGCTCAAGCAGGCGAAACGGGGGGGTGTGCCGTGTCGTGACAAGGAGGTCGTGACGGCCACCGTGAACCAGACCGCACTCGAACCCGGCTATGGCGAAGCTCTGGAAGATCGACGTCGCCGGAAAAGGAAGGGGCTGCTGCAGTGGCATGGCGACGTTCGAGATCTCGTGTGTCGAAGGTTTGTTGATCTCGACAAAGGGCCGATCCGGAATTCCCTTCGAAAGATGCTACTGACGCCATTTCCTGCTGTCGGCAGCCTGAGGACGGCCATGCACTCCCAAGGTACATCGGCTGGCCGCCCGCATCCATCGCTTCACCCCGATGTGTTTCCGGCAGCGCGTCGCGAACACGCCTTGAAAATCAGCAATGGTGAAAACGTCTTGCAGGTCCGCACCTCAGCCGGGCGTGACAGACATGCAGAAAGCCGCCCGAAAGCGGCTTCCTGCAGGGTGGCTCAGACAGCTTTGAGCTTGGCGCCCTTGGGATTGGCCGAAGCCTCGCCGAGCTGCGTCAGCAGCTGGTCGGTTTCCAGCTCTTCCTGGAGATTGGCATCGATGAGTGCGGCGGCTTCGTCCATGCCCAGCTGGCCTGCCCAGCTCTTGAGCGTGCCGTAGCGGGCGATCTCGTAGTGCTCGACGGCCTGCGCTGAGGAAATCAATCCGGCATCGAGGGCAACGGACCCCTTGTACTCGTCCATGATCTCTTCGCCTTCGGCGATGATGCCCTGGATCGCTTCGCAGGTCTTGCCACGTGCCGGCTTGCCGATGAGTTCGAAGACCTGCTGGAGGCGTTCGATCTGACCTTCGGTCTGGTCCTTGTGCTTCAGGAACGCCTGCTTGCCTTCCTCCGAAGTGGCAGCCCGCGCCATCTTCGGCAAGGTCTTCAAAATTTGCCGTTCCGCGTAGTAAATGTCTTTCAGAGTGTCCAGAAACAGTGTCTCAAGGGTCTTCTCGGCCATGTAACGCTCCTTACAGTTGCGATTCGAGATGGCATCTAACAATGGCCTGCGGGTTATGTTCCCCATCTCAAGACGCCATTCTGACGAACTGCTGGACGACCCGTTAGCTTGCCGGCTCGTGGTGACAACAATCAGGAGGAAAACGGGATCTGGCTGACCATGCGTCGGTCGGCGGATCGCTGAGATCAAGCGCACCGACCTCTGGAGGCTGGCGTCCTACTGGAGACCCGTTTGAAGGACTGCCTGTCTGTCAGGAGAGCTGGAGCCCGCTGGACGCCAGATCCCCATGCAAGTACGCGCTCGTGGGCAACCGCTGTCGACCCTTCCAGCCTGCAGGAGGCAGCGGCATTCCCATGGCGGAAGCCGAGACGAACCCGCGCTTCCATTCCACATGGCAGCCAGGGTTCGGCAAAAGAACGCCGGGTGGTCTGCCTGTCAATTCGGCTCAGAGCCGCCGGAAGGTGCTGTCTCTCCCGATGGGCCTCCCTCGTCCGAAGGCGCGATCTGGTCCGTCGTGGGTGCGTCCGTCGTCGGTGCGTCAGGCCCCTTGATCTGTTGGCCGTTGACGCTCACCGAGCCGTCGCTGGCAACGGCCACGTCCCAGCGCTGTGCGCCGTCAGGGTCGGTTTTGGCAAAGCCCTTGATCATCATCAAGCCGAAGGACGCCTGGTTCAGCTCAGGATCGGCTTTTGCCAGCTCCTGCACGGCCGCGATTGTCTTGTCGTAGTCGCGTGCCAGGATCGAGGCGTTCACCTTGTAGCCCTTTTGCTGATCAAAAGAGCCTTCCATGTCACCGGACACGTCTATGTCGTAGACGCTGGACTTGGCGCTGATCTTCGGGAAATCCACGTTTAGGATACCGCCCGGGAAGAGTTCCTCGACAGCCTTCTGTCCTGCCATCTCGCTGTCGCCGGTCGACGTGGTGAAGTCCATCTTCATGAACGCGTCGCCAAGAGCGGCGAAATTCATGCCGCCAATGCCGAACTGTATGTCAAGCGCCTGCGGCAGAAAGGCGGTGTAAGCGGCGGGAACCATCGCGCTGTCGAGCGTCACGTCGGCAGCATTCATCGCCATGCCGATGCGCGTCGCGTTGCTCGGTCCATCCACCTTGAAGTGATAGCCGAGGGACTTGGCGCCCCCGCTGCCCACCGCGCTGGTGACGGCGACGTTGTTAAGCCCGACGGTTTCCTCGAGAGAGCTCAGGAGCGGAAAGGCCTTGCCGAGGATCTCCTTGAGCTTTCTCTCACTCTCCATCGTGAGCTGCTTCTCTTCGGAGCGATCGCGCACGAACACGACCATCTCCTTCAGTTCCCTGGCGGCAACGCCCGTGAGCTTCGCGGTGAAATCCAAGCTGTCTGCCGAGATCTGGATCGGCGGCATGTCCTTGCTGCTGACTTTCTCCACAAAGGTGCTCAACGTCCCGTTGGCCGCGAAATCCAGGCGACCGGCAGTGGCACTTTCCGCGGAGTTCAGCTTGTAGATGACGTTGCCGAAGCTGGCATCGATCACCTCGGTATCGGAGGACGATGTCAATCTCAGCCCTTTTGCGCTGAGATCACTCGAGCGGAAATAGCTGATTGCCGGGTCGAAGACAGCGTTGAACACCATGTCGGCGATGGAATAGGTGAAGTCCGTGCGCGTTTTGTCCGGCCCGAGAAAGTAGGCGGTGACATTGAGTTTGTGGTTACTTTCGAAATCCCAGAGTCCGCTGTCCAGCGGCTTGGCGAACATCGTGAATGGCGTGAGACCTTTGATATCAAAACTCTCTGTCTTGATCCGCGACATCAGTTGGGCGAAGTCATAGACGATCTTGTAGCGAGACCCTTCGGGCGTGACCGTGAAAGGTGCGCTCTTGGCGACATCCTCGGGCAGCATTCGATTGAGATTGTCGCGAATGACATGAGCGCCATCCTCGCTGATATCCGCGGCAAGTGCCCCTGTGGCCAAAGCCAAAACAATGCTGCTCGCCGCCGCCATAAGCCCGTGACGCATCTCGATAATCTCCCTCAACCGCACGAAGTCCTGCATGTGTGATTTCTGCAGCTGTCCTGTCAAGCTTGCGGAACCACCGGACTTTTATCGGCATCGGAAAACCACCCTCCGGACGTCCGTCGACGCCAGCTTACCTTGCGTAAGGGAGAACAGGTGCTTCCCCAGGATCGTCAGGAAGTACCGTTTCGATGAGCCGGACGCCGTTTTCCAACAGCGACCGCGTCATGTCCTGAACGGGTCTCGGGCCGTGTCGGGAGATGCCGGTCCAGCAGCGCGTCAATGTCCTCGCCCCGCATGGGTTTTCCATGCAGGTATCCTTGGAGTTGGTCGCAACCTGCGGCCCGCAGGATGTTTGCCTGATCCGTACTTTCGATGCCTTCTGCCGTGACAGGGATGTTGAGCGCCGTTGCCAGAAGGACGGTCGCTTCAAGGACATCCTTGCCGTTGGACTTCTCCCCGAGCGCCGTCACCAGCGACCGATCGATCTTGACGCGGTCGAAACCGAACGTTCGCAGCGCACCGATGCTTGCGTATCCGCAGCCGAAGTCATCAAGGGCAAACCTGACGCCAACGCGTTTCAACGACTCGATCGCCCGCCGTGCCTGATCAGGGTTCGCGATCAAAACACCTTCCGTGATCTCGAGCGTCAGACGGTGCGGATCAAAGCTCTCCCTTTCCACAATCGAAAGGACAGTCTTCGGGAAGTCCGGATTGCACAACTGGAGCGGCGAAACGTTGACCGAGAGATAAAGGTCCTTCCAACGCTTTGCGTGGATGATCGATGCGGAGAGCATCAGCGCTCCAAGGGCATCGATGAGGCCCGACCTTTCAGCAAGCGGAATGAAGGTCTCCGGGCTGACATTCCCCGTCGGGGCTTGCCAGCGCGCAAGTGCCTCGACGCCGCGGACCCTGCCGTCCCTCGCGGAGACCAGGGGCTGGAAGACCGGTGTGATGTCGCCGTTTGTTATCGCGAGGCGAAGGTCTGCCTCCAGCAGCGAGAGTTGTTCCCGTTCGACGTCGAGTGACGGATCATAATGCACGACCCGGCCCCGGCCATCTTCCTTGGCACGGTAGAGCGCCATATCCGCCCGTCTCAGGATCTCGAGCGGCTCGATGATCGCGGTCGCCGACGCAGTACCAAGGCTCGCTCCCACCTCGATCGTCCGACCGCCGATCACGAAGGGCGTACGGAAAATGGCGAGAACAGCCTTATCGATCACGGTCGAGAGATGACCCCTTTGAACCAATGCAAACTCGTCTCCGCCCAGCCGAGCCACGGCATCGACCGCTGGAGAAAGGTTGGAGAAGGCGTGAGCGACCTGCTTGATGAGCTCGTCCCCGACGGCGTGTCCCCACGAGTCGTTTACGGCCTTGAATCCATCCAGATCGATGAGATGAAGCGTGAGACTCCCGTCATCGACACGCAGGTTCTGGACCCGCCCCATCTCTTGGAGCAGGCCGCTGCGGTTCAACAGACCTGTCAGTCCATCGTGGGCAGCCTCATGCCGAGCCGTCTGCGCTAATGCCTTCAATCGGCGCGTCTCCGTTGCTCCGGAGACAAGGATGCCGATCAGGAACACGAGGAGAATGGCCAGAGCGACGATCAGTTTCGGCCGGACGACGTGGTAGAGCTCGCTGCCGGGATGCTTCTCCTCCCAGGCCAGGCGCCCCAGAGGATTCCCATCGATCGATAACAGGTCAATGGCGAGTTCGGTGTGCTCTGCTGCAGTGGCAACGCGCAGGCCGTTCAGGTCGTATGGGGTGGCCTGAGCGTCGAGCACCGCAGGGGTCAGTTCCTTCAGGAATGTCAGAACATGCCGCGGTTTCGGCAGGCCCACGGGTTCTGCGTAGGGCTGGATGGCATTGGACGCGATCAGAAACAGCTTTCCGCCTGCGGCAAAAAATTGAACCGTCGGTTCTCTTCCACCGAGAAGGGCCGCCTGAATCTGTTTCTGGAAAGAAGGTCCGAACACGGTGACCGGATCGAATACCAGGCCCTTCATGTAAGACGAGTAGATCCTTCCCGTCGGATCGGCGACGACCACACCGTCGTAAAGCGGATAGTCGGCGCTCGTCTTCGCCCAATTGGTGAAGGCCCATCCCACAGGATCGTCACCGACCGAGGCCGCGTATGCATCGTCCCAGACAGAATTGTCGCCCGTGACGGCCGCGAGCCGCCCCTCCAGCGCCGTGACGACCGAATGCGCCGCCCGTTCCGCACGGGCGTTATCGATGCGGTCGGCCGAGGCGACCATGGTGGTCACGACGTTCATCATCAGCCCGGTAAGAGTTACGCCGACGAGAAGGAAGAAGGCGGTTGCGCACGCGACGGTTACCGTCGAGCCGGTGCGGGGGGTGGTGTTTCGCGAGTCCATTGTGTTTCCGGGGTGCCGTGAAGCCTGCATCTGCGGATGTGCGTTCAGGCATCATGCCCCGCGTATCGGCGCGATCATACTGATCCTGTTCGGTACATCCGATGCTAACGGAAACGGTTAACGGCTCGTGACGGCATCCCTAGATCTAGCGATCCGATGATCGCCCGTCATGTTTTTCGCAGCGACGCTCGGCCGTCCCGGAGCGGCTTGTTCCCGCGCCCGGATAATTCGCCCCCCGAGGTTCCAAACGCGCCTGTCGCCCGTCCCAGACACGTAACGGCGCCGCCAATATGCGCCGAGACTTATAAAAGCGAGAAGGGGCGCTGAAGCGCATCCCTCTCGAACAGGCGTCCGCCACCGGGCTGGAGCGTCTCGTAGACGTTCGATCTCCTGGCAACATGCCGGGCCGTAAGGTTGTGCTCGATGGCGCCGGAAAGGGCAATGAAGCTGCTCTGCCAAGCGCGCTCAGGGCGCTCGTGCACGATCCCCTCATAGGAAACGTCGCATCGGTTGAGGCGATACTGGACGTCCGGGTAGAGGTCGGAGAGGTGTCCATCCACCAGATTCTTGCGCGGCAGACCGATCGAGACGACACCTTGCCGGTTGGCCAGCGTGGCGAGACGCGTGAGGCTATCTCCAAGTTCCGGCGAAACGTCCTCATCGGCATCCAGTTGGAAGATCCAGGAACTGCGACAGAGAGCTTGCAGCGCATTTCGCTGCCGTGCGAAATCGCCACTCAGCCGGCGTGAAAACACCCTCACCAAGCCGTTGTCGTCGTCCTGCCTTACCTCGGCAGGCGGTCCGACGCGATCGGCGAGGACGACGACCTCAGCCGCCCAGGAAGAGTGGCGCGCGGCCGTCTCCAGCACGGAACCCGCCTCCCGCTCGCTGCACAGGATGCCGACGGCAACAGCTGTCGGTGCGAGCGTTAGCAAGGATACGAGGTCGGCATCGGCCGCGAGCGTGCCATGCGGATTGCGCAATTGTTCGTCCTGCATCGCATTCACCGGCGTCGCCGCAAGACCGAAACGGGTTGCGATCGTCCGCATCGTATAGATGTCGCAACCAAAGGGATCATCGGCGTGAGCCATCGGAGGCTTTCGGGCGCAAATATCACGAAAGAACGCATCGCATTGCCGGGGATCCGGCATGGTGGCGGGCGCATCCAGCAGCAGCCCGCAGTGTGAGCAGGCATAGGGAAATGTCCGAACGACATCTCCGCTCCGCAGGGTTCGAGACGTCGGCGCAATGCCACGGGCCTGGCAAAGCGGACAGCGAGCGGTGATGGCGTCTGGCATTCTCTCTTCCCTGCCCGTCGTCGGTCAGCGTCTTGCCAAAGGGTGCAGGACAAGCCGGCCGGAATTGTGCGCGGCTTCAAACCAGGCGCGCTCGGCGCTCCAGGCATGCCCATCCCATCCGTCGAAACCGAAGCCGACGATGTCGAACGACGAGGATCCGGGCTCCTCGGCCTCCAACGTCCGGAATGTGTAGAGAAAGCCGGAGCTGAGAGCGGAGGTCGGGATTGCGCCGTGGGTCAGCAGCGCTGCACGCGCCCTGTCTTCTGTTGCCGCATCGATCCACCCGATCTCCTTACCCAGCGGACCAAGGCGCTGGCATAGGTCTTCAGCATGGCACTCGTCTTCCGGCTTTTCCGAGGGTGGAAAGACCAGCGTGATTCGCGCGGCATCCTGCACGGCCCGTCGCTGCGGGAACGTGGGATCGGCAAGCCATTCCGCCGGTTGTCCGCCACGGCTGACCAGCACGAGTTCGGACGTCTTGGTGCCGCTCGTGGAGCCGAGCCCGGCGGTGTTGTTGAACCTCACGACATGATCGTACCCGTCGATATCAAAGTCCCGACCGTCGAATTCTGGCGCGTTGCCGACAATGGCCGTCCGCTTCATCGCGCCCTCGCCCATCCGGTGTCGCGATGGCCGGCAACGGCTTGCTCGTAGACCTCGATCGTCTGGCGGCCGAGCGTCGCACGGGAGAAGGTTCCGGCCGCCTTCAACGCCTTCAGGCGGAGCTCTGCGCGCAGCGTGTCGGACGTCAGCATGTCCCGCAAGCACTCTGCGATCGCCCTGCCCGTCGTTGCCGATGCGAGCAAGCCTGCTCCGGTCTGGCCGACAAATTCGCGCGCGCTCGGGTCTTCCCCCGAGGCGAGGATCGGGCGGCCGAAGGCGATCGCCTCCTGATAGACCAGGCCGAAACTCTCGTAACGCGAGGGCGCCGCGACGATATGGGCAGCCTCGTAGAGATCAAACAGCATCGCGTCCGGCTGTCGGCCGAGGGCAAAAATGCGCCGGCGGGCGCTGGGAGACAGCGTCTCCGGCAGGTCTCTATCGGGTACACCCAGCAGGTCGACGCGAAAATTTGCGACCGACCCCGCATCGGCTTCCTGGGCGACCTGGACAATCGCATCCATGAGTTCGCGAAAGCCTTTCCTTGCCTCGGCCCGGCCGACGAAGAGAATGCGGAGCGGGTCCTGCGCGGGCGGATAGGTCGCCGCGCCCGCCCGCCTCAGCACAGCTTGCGAGAGCGAGAGGCCGATCGTTGCGTGCGGGCGGCGCGCGTCGAGGCGGTAGAGGTCGGCGATGCGGCGGCCATGCTCGGCCGTGTTGGAGATCAGCGCCGCGCTGCCGTGCGCCTGCCGGCGCTCCAGCCTATCCGCCGCCCAGGCATCCACCCGGTTGCGGGGAGAAAGCCGGCTGTCCCTCGACCAGGACGCAGGCGTGGAATTGCGCGTGACAAGCGGCAGGTCCCGCCGCCCGGCCAGAAGCGCGGCCGGCGCATACCAGTTGGTCGCCTCCACCACATCGAACGGCACTGCGGCATGCGCGGAGAGCACTGCATCGCGAAACCGCCGGGGTGCCGCAAGATGGCCGATGCCGGCATAGGTCCGCAAGCGCCCGAGTGCCGAGCGCTCCTCTATGGCGCAGCCGACAATGCGCACGCCGTCGCTCATGCTCGTGCCGGTCCTGTCTCCGGAAAACACCGTGACGTCGCAGCCTTGTTCCGCCAGACTTTCCGCGATCTCGCGGGCGGCCGTCGAAAGCCCGCTCGGCGATGGCGGATAATCCCATGCAATGAGAGCGGTGCGCATCATCGCTGGAGCAGCCTCCGATAGATATCGAGATAATCCTGCGCCATGCGCCGTGCCGTAAAACGCTGCTCAAAGCGCGCGCGGATCACGCGTCGGTCGAGTTGGCCGATCTGCCCGATGGCCGCCAGCGCATCCTCTTCGCTGTCGACGATAAAGCCGGTCACACCGTGTTCGACGACTTCGGGAACGGAGCCCCGGTTCCAGGCGATGACCGGCGTGCCGCAGGCCATGGCCTCGATCATCACAAGCCCGAACGGCTCCGGCCAGTCGATCGGAAAGAGCAGCGCGCTGGCGTTGCGCAGCAGGACATTCTTGGCCGCATCGTCCACAGGACCGATGTATTCCGCAGTCGGCGAGAGAAACGGGCGAACATGGGTGTCGAAGTAAAGCGGGTTGCCAACATCGACGGTCCCGGCTAGCCGGATCGGCCGACCCGCCGCCTTTGCCACGCGGATGGCGACATCCGGCCGTTTCTGGTCGGTCATGCGGCCGATGAAGGCGAGATAGGGTTCCGGCGTGTCGTTCGGCTCGAAGCGTGCCGGGTCGACGCCATGCAGCACGACACCTGCGCGGTTCGCCACAGGCAGCGCCTCTTCCTGCGACTGAGAAATGGCCGCGACAGGAAGATCAGGAAAAGCCGAAAAGAACAACTCCCGGTCGAGTTCATCGACGCGCCAGTGAATTGTCGTCAGCGACTGCTTACGTTTTTCGCCCAGCGTCACGGCATGGAAAAACTCGCCGTGGAAGTGCACGATGTCGAACGAGGACAGCGCGCGGCGGACCTCCTCCATCCGCACTGTTTCCAACACGGACGGGATCGACGGCGGCACGAGACCATGTTTGTTTTCAAGGAATTGCAGGCTCGGGAGGGCCCCGACCTGAGGCACCGGGCATGTGCTGTCAGAGGGGGCAAACAGCGTCACCTCGCAGCCCAGCGCCTGCAGCCCGACCGCCAGGTCGTGAATGACACGTTCGGTCCCGCCGTGGTTGAGAGGCGGAACGGGGAAAATACTTGGTGCAACCTGTGCAACTTTTATTGGCTCATTCAGTTCACGGTCGCGGTTCGGCATTTCTGGTCCTGACTGCACGGGAGATCATGTATGTTCGTTCTTCACGTCGCACTTCAAGGGTGCCTGCGCGGAAACAATGTCGAATATGGGCTGACGACGGATACGGGCGGGCATATCCGCTACCTCCTGGATCTGGTCGATGCTTGCAAACAGGAGCAGCAGGCCGAGCGCATTGTCATCGCCACGCGCGCCTTCGAAGGGTTCGGTGAAGCTTACCTCGAGCCTGTCGAAATCGTGGACGAGACCACCCGTATCGTCCGCTTGCGCACGACGCATCCCGGCTACCTCGCCAAAGAAGATCTGCATACCGAACTGGACAGCTTTTCGACCGCGCTGATCGAGCACATCGTGGCGGGCGGCCTTCGACCGGACATTCTTCACGCCCATTATGCCGATGCCGCAGTGGTGGCGGCCCGTGTCGAGGATGCGCTCGGCATCCCCTTCGTCTTCACCGGCCACTCGCTGGGCAAGGTCAAGCAGAAAGCCCTGCCCACCTGCGAGGCCGACCGCGGCTTTGCCGAGCGGATCGCAGCGGAAGAACTGGCGCTCGCCCGAGCCTCCCTCGTCATCGCATCCTCCCGCGACGAAGCGGAACTGCAATACAAGGCCTACCGTCATTACGACCCCGGCAAGATTCGCGTGCTGCCGCCCGGTAGCGACCTCAAAGCATTTCGTGGTGCGGCGGCCTCGCCCATCGTCGAGCGAGAAATGGCGCGGTTTCTGGTTGAGCCGGACAAGCCCGTCATCCTTGCCATTGCACGGCCGGTTGCCAAGAAGAACCTTGCCGGCCTGATCGAGGCCTATGGCCAGTCGGACGCCTTGCAGGCCGCGGCCAATCTGGTGATCGTCGCGGGTTCGCGGGACGACATCGACACGCTGGAGGCGGACATGGCCGCCAATCTTCGCGAGCTCCTGCGTCTCATCGACCGCTACGACCTCTACGGCAAGGTGGCCTACCCCAAGAGCCATCGTGGCGAGGATATACCCGGATATTATGCCTATGCCCGGGACCGGCGCGGCATATTCGTCAACCCGGCCTTCAACGAGCCGTTCGGTCTGACGCTTCTGGAAGCGGCCGCCGTCGGGCTGCCGCTCGTGGCGACCGACAGCGGTGGACCGAACGACATCATCGAGACCTGCGGCAACGGACTTTTGGTTGACCCGCGCGATGCGAATGGCATTGCTGATGCCTTGCTGCAGATCTTTCGCAATGACGAGATGTGGGATCGCTTTGCCGCGTGCGGCGACAGGGCGGTGAAGACCTATGACTGGGAGCGGCACGTCACGCGGTATCACGGGCTCGTCCATGACCTCGTCCGCCCACCGGAAATGGCCACGCAACGCGCCATCCAGCTTCTGATCAGCGACATCGACAACACGCTTGTCGGCTCCGTTCCGCATCTGCATGCTTTCGGCAACTGGCGCCGCGTGCAGGAGAATCTGGCCTTCGGCGTTGCGACCGGACGCTCCTTTCACAGTGCCATGGCAATCCTGGAACAACAGGACGTGCCGCGTCCGGAAGTGATGATTACGTCGGTCGGCTCGGAGATCTATACGCTCTCGGAGAACGGCGTATCCTACGAGCAGGACGAGGGCTGGCTGAAGACGATTGCCGCAAAATGGCAGCGCTCGGCCGTCGAGCGGGTCTTGCGTAGCGTATCCGGCATAACGCTGCAGGCCCCGCTGGAACAGCGGGACTTCAAGCTCAGCTATTTCAGCGACGGCAACCACGCGACCGTCGAGCGTGTGCGGACAGCCCTTCAGGAAGCGGGCGTGCTGGCGTCCGTCATCCACAGCCATAGGCGCTATCTGGATATCCTGCCGATCAAGGCTTCCAAGGGGACAGCCGTCGATCATGTGCGCCGTCGCTACGGCTTGCCGGAAAGCTCGGTTTTCGTTGCGGGCGACAGCGGCAACGACATCGAGATGTTGCAGGCCATTCCGCAGTCGATCATCGTTGCCAACTATTCCGACAATCTCGGCAAGCTGCCGGCATTGAAGCATGCCTACATCGCGTCCAGCACCCACGCCGCAGGCATCATCGAAGGGGTTCTCCACTTCCGCAACAAGGCCAAGGCCGCAGGTCTGGCATTATGACGGCAGCGGTCTCCACAAGCGTCCTGACGATCGTCCGCGGACGGGATGATCATCTGCGGGCGCTGATGATGGGGCTTTCGCAACAGAGCGTACCACCCGGCGAACTCGTGATCGCGTGGATGCAGGCCGAAAAGGCCGAAGCGCTGCCGGTCCTCTCCTTTCCGGTCTATCATGTCTTCGTTGACGGTGACGACCTCCCGCTTGCTGCAGCCCGGAACCGCGCGGCAGAGGCCGCGTCCGGTTTGCATCTCATCTTCCTTGATGTCGACTGCATTCCCTCGCCGACCACCGTTGAGGCCTATACCCGAGCGCTGACCCTGCACGATGGCGTCATGCTCGGTGAAGTCCACTATCTCCCGGGCGGCCTGCCAAGGTTTGACGGCGACGTCGCCGTGTTGGAGAGCCACGGCCTCGCCCACCCCTCCAAGCCCGTATTTCCTCCCATCGGCGTTGCCGAAGAGCCGGATTCGGGACAACTCTGGGGCCTGTCCTTTGCCTTGCGCAAGGCGACCTGGGCTTCGCTGGGCGGCATGGACGAGGACTTCTATGGCTATGGCGGCGAAGAAACGGACCTTGCGCGCAGAGCCTCGAAAGCGGGCCTCCGAACCTACCGCGTCGGTGGCGCACGCGCTTACCACCAGCATCATGCCGTCCATATTCCGCCGCTTCAGCACTTCGACCACATCCTGCGCAATGCCAGCCTGTACCACGCGAAGCACGGGGTCTGGTGCATGGACTATTGGCTGACGCAGTTCGCAGAACGCGGGCTGATCGACTGGACGAGCACGGCCCCCGAAATCCGCCTGCTGCGCCGCCCCCTTGACCGCGAAACAGACGCTGCACGCCAGCCCGACCACGTACTCTTTTCCTGATGGGACCATTTTTATGAAAAAACCGATCGCGTTCTTCGTCCACCATCAGGGCCGCGGCCACGCCAATCGTACGATGGCGATGGCCGAGCATTTCAGCAAGGACCGTCCTGTTTCCGTGCTCACCGCGGGCCCTGAGCATTTTGCCAAGGCCGACCCTCGCATCGAGGTCATCGCGCTTCCGAACATGATCGGCGAAACCGTGCCGACACCGCGGCTCTTTGCCGAACCCACGCCGTCCGTCATGCATTGCGTGCCGCTCGGCCTTCCCTCCATGCGCCGCACCATGCGGACCATCGTCGATCATCTGGATGACCGCGATGTCGGTCTCTTCGTGGTCGATGTCTCCGCGGAGATCGGCATGCTGGGCCGCATCGTCAGCACGCCGACGGTGCAGATCCGCATGCATGGCGATCGCAGCGATGTGGGCCATATCGGCTCCTACGAGGCCTGCGTCGGCATGATCGCGCCATTCGACGCCCGTCTGGAGCAGGACGATTATCCGCAGGCTCTCCGCGCCAAGACGATCTACACCGGCGGGCTGTGCACGACGCGCGACGCGGTGCCCACACGACAGGCGGCCCGGACCAGGCTCGGCCTTGCAGACGATCGCAAGGTCATTCTGGTCCTGACGGGCGGTGGCGGCAGCGGGACACCGCTGGCACCGCTGACGATTGCCGCGCGTGCGGTGCCGGATGCGCTCTGGCTGGTTGCCGGCCCCGTTCACCGGGAAGGACACGAGACGGATTTCGCCAACCTCAAGGAGCTCGGTTGGGTAGAGAACGTCACCGACCATATTGCCGCGGCCGACATCGTCGTCGCCTCCGCCGGCGATAACACTGTCCACGAGATCGCCCGTGCAGGCGCCAAATTCGTCGTCATGCCGGAATGGCGTTACTTCGCCGAGCAGCACCGAAAGGCGGAAGCCCTGGTCGCACTGGGCGCTGCCGTGACCGCACCGGCATGGCCGGGCGATTATCGTGGGTGGCAGCAGCTTCTGGATGCCGCAGAGGCGATCGACCCGGCCATTCTTCACGCGCTGCACGATCCGGATGCCGCGCGCAAGGCTGCCGACTGGCTCGAGACGCTGTGCGACGACCTCTGGCAGGGCACCGCTGTCAACGAAACGCCGCGGCTGAAGGTGGTGTAACCCGCATGGTCACCTTCACGACGGTTCTGAAAAGTGGTGGCCGCTACGATGCAGGATGGGTCGAGCGCCTGGACGCGGGCGCCCGCCGGTCGATCTCCGGGCTCGACCGTGTCGTCTGCCTTACGGATCTTGACCTTGAGGTGGCGGGGGTCGAGACCTTGCCGCTTCGCCACGGCTGGCCGGCATGGTGGTCGAAGTTCGAGGCCTTTCGCGCAGATCTCGCCGACGATCTTACGATCCTCTGCGATCTCGATACCGTCTTTTCCGGAGACGCAAGCGGTCTCGTCGATAACAGCATGGCCGCCATGGAAGATTATTTCCTGAAAGGCCGTCTCTCCACCGCGCTCATGCGCTGGCGCGGGAACGAGCTCGACCATCTCTACGAAACGTTCAGGGCGGACCCCGACCGCTGGATGCAGCCCGGCTCGTGCGGCGCGGTACCCAACTCCGTTCATGGCGATCAGGTCGTGGTGGATCACCTGCTGCGCCGCGGCGTCGGCATGCCCGCGTTCCTGCAGGAGCGCCATCCCGACCTGCTCGACTTTTATGATCCCCTTCACACGGAACAGGGTCCGATCATCATCTTCATCGGTGATTCAAAGCCGGATACAGCCATTCAGGCGGTCCAGGATGTTTGGCGGGATACCCATATGCAGATCGCGTGGAAAACAGCATCCTGACTGGCGTCGCTCATAGCGGTTCCGACCCGTTGCCCCTGCGACGGCTCGGCCACGCCTCCAAGGCTCAGCGCGATGGCGATGATGCCGCTCCGGCATCACGGTCTCAATACGGCGCCCCTGGAGGTCATCCCCCGGAGAGGGAAGCGATCCGGACGAAACGGGAGGCGCTCTCCCGCATCGGCCGCTCAATCGCCAAAATGCGCGCAATGCCCGACGGTAGACGGAGCGTGGACCACGCCGGTGGATCGCGCGCCTGAGACAGAAGAGGAGCCGACAGAATCCTTCTGCTCGAAAGCCTTAAACTGTCGGAACGGTGCCCCCGTCGATGACATACTCCGTGCCGGTGATGGATGCCGCCCGATCCGAAGCGAGGAAGGCGATGAGATTGGCAACCTCTTCGGGCTTCGCGGGCCGGCCGAGTGGTATCCCGCCAAGGCTGTCCATAATGATCTTCTTGCCACCTTCGTAATCTGTTCCGGCTTGAGCGGCCAACCGTTCAGCCAGACGCACGGATGCCTGAGTTTCGATCCAGCCGGGAGAGACGCGGACGACACTGACGCCGTGCGGCGCGACCTCCTTCGACAGGGACTTGCTGTAGGTGGACAGTGCCGCCTTGGCAGCAGCATAGGCCGTCGTCGATTCCGGCAGGGGCAGAAGACGTTGGATCGAGGTTACATGGATAACGACACCGCGCCCCTGAGCCAGCATCCCGGGCACCAGCTTTCTATCCAGCCGAACGGCAGGATAGAGGTTCGTGTTCAGCTCGCCTGTCCAATCCTCTTCACGCAGTGCCGCAAATCCTCCTCCGGGCGCCGACGAGCCGCCGAGCATGTGGACGATGATGTCGACACCTCCAAGTCGCTCACGCACGGCGTCAGAGACGGTCGCGCATCCTTCCGCAGTCGTCAGATCGGCTGCAACAAACAAATCCTCCGGCAGGCTTTCGGGTCGCGAACGCGCCGTCGTAAGCACATGTGCACCAAGGCTGCGAAACAGGACTGCCGTCGCCTCGCCAGCGCCTTTCGTGCCCGCCGTAATGAGGGCGCGTTTTCCTTCAAGGTCAAGAAACCCGGTCATGCACCAATCTCCAGTTCAAGGATTTTGCCAGTCTCGAGGACAAAGCGGAAATGCAGCCGAACGGGGCTGTTTGGAAAATCTCCGTGGACGGTGGACAGCACGCAGCGCGCGTCGCCATCGTCTTCGACGCTGATGGGCCGAGCCGTGTGACCGTACTTTTGCTTGGCGTCGAGCCACCAGCGGCGAACCTGCTCGCGACCGCGATGGGTTGCGCCTTCGTCTCTTACTGTCGCGTTGTCGCAAAACGCGCTGGTAAGCACGTCAATATCGCCAGACTGTTCCGCTTCAAAAAAGCGGGTCAGGGCATCTGGTAGAACCATGGCTGAATTCCTTCTTGTTCAGGCAATAAGAAATATCTATCCCTTGACGATTGTATTTATTAGCGGGACAAAGCGGGATGCGGAATTGTTAAAGGCGGGACAATGGAACGGGCTGCTTTGGATGAGCTGGCAGCGGTCATGGCGATCGCGCGGAAGGGGACGTTTCGCGCTGCCGCTGTCGAACTCGACATGTCGACGACGGCGCTCAGCCATACGATCGCACGGTTGGAGGCGGGCCTGGGCGTGCGCTTGTTCAACCGCACGACGCGAAGCCTGTCCCTGACGAGTGCGGGGCGAGTCTTCGTCGCGCAAGTCGGCCCAGCCCTTCAGGAGGTTCATAGCGCGCTGGAGGCGGTCCGTTCCGAGCGCGACACGCCTTCCGGAACCTTGCGCATCAATGCCGCGCCATTTGCCGCACAGGCCATCATGTCGCCCATCGTTTTCGAGTATCTTCGTCGTTTCCCCGATATGACGGTGGATCTGGTGACCGAAGGGCGACTGGTTGACATCGTCGCAGAAGGCTTCGATTTCGGGATTCGCGTGGCCGGGCTGGTCCCGAGTGACATGATTGCTGTATCGCTTGGCCGCCCGCAACGCTTCGCCATCGTCGCCTCTCCCGAATACTTCGAGAGACATATGAAGCCGATCGTTCCTCCCGATCTTCTCGGCCATCAATGCATCCGGGTCCGCCTTCCCGACGGCGGGCTTTTTCGATGGCGGTTCCAGAAGGACGGGGAGACGCTGCAGCTCGATGTCCAGGGTCGCATCATACTCGACGAGGCCAACCTGGCGCGCGCTGCTGTCATGGAAAATTTCGGCATCGGCTACTTCATGGAGCAGAACGTGATCGGGGATATCGAGGCGGGCCGGCTGGTGCGGGTTCTAGATGATTGGACGCCACCCTTTCCCGGGCTCTGCCTTTACTATCCTAACCGGCGAAATCTGTCGGTTGGCGTGAGGGAGTTTCTTGCTCTCGTCCGCCACTACGCAGGCAATGCATAGCCCCTGGGATTGTAGACGCCTTCTTTCCCAATCCTAAGGCAGGAAGAGCATCATGCGCAAATCGAGTTTCAGCGAAGAGTTTAAGCGTGACGCCATGCGTTAGATCACGGAGCGAGGCGATCCGGCTGCGGAGATTTCGCAGCGGCTGGGGTGAGCCCACATTCTCGTACGACTGGAAGAAGAACTTTGCTGCGTCGAACGCCAGGGGCAACGACAGGTCTGGGGGAGATAAAGCAGCTGAAAAGGGAACTGGCTCGCGTGACCGAGGAGCGAGACGTCCTAGGTCGCAAACTCATAAACTTGGGATTCTAAGCTGACAGTCCGTGGTCGCTTCCTCTCAGTTGGATGCTGTTCAGGTAGCGTGGTCAAATGGATGTTTTGGACTGGTTTTCGAGCTGGTACGAAGCGCAATGCGACGGGGAATGGGAACACGGCTTCGGTCCGTCGATCAGCACGGTTGACAATCCTGGTCGGTCGCTAAAGATCGGTGTCGCAGGGACAGACTGTGATGGTCGGACACTCGAACGGATCACGCACAAATACGAACACGAAGCTAGCTGGTGGACATGCTGGACGGAGAATAACGTGTTTCATAGCGCTGCCGGTCCGCTTCACGATCGATCGGTTCTTAAGGCATTTCGAGACTGGACAACGATTGTCTCGCCATCCCTACCGGACGAGACGCACGCTTAGAGAAGGGGTTCACATACAGGTACGTCTTTGATTCACTGAAGCCTTGATTTAAAGGCCTTCCATGACCCGTCGTCGGTTTGATCTCACAGATTTCGCGTGGACAGGTATTCAATCCTTGTTGCCGACTAAGTCGCACGGCGTGGCCCGCGTTGACGACCGGCGGGTGATCGACGACATCTTGTCGCGGCTCTGAACAGGCTCGCCCTGGGCGGACGTTCCGGATCGATATGGTCCGTATAAGGCAAAGACCCGATGAGCTTTCTCGCCGCCCTCTAAATTGGCAGCAGCAAGAATTTAGATCAGATCGTTAGGAGTCTACTGCCTAGGGCGCTCGGCTTCGAGAACAGGAAGACTTGCCCGACGTCTCTTGCTTCCATGGAACCTCATGAGCCTCCCGTAATTCCTTTGGTCAACGGAGGTGGATTTCATGACATATGGACGTTTCGGCGCTGTGGCGCTGTGTGCTCTCATCGCGCCGCTGGGAGCTGCTGTGGCGCAGCAGGGCGACGGTACCGAGGTTCAGATCACGACGAACGTCTTCAAGCCGAACAAGGTGGCGCCCACCAGCGAGCGGATCGGGCAGATCAAGCTGCCGGACGGATTTGCGGTCGCTCCCTTTGCGCAGGGGCTCGGGAACGCCCGCATCGTCGCCGTGTCGGAGGAGGGCTTCATCTATGTCAGTCGCCGCGAGGAAGGCGACGTGCTGCTTCTCAAGGACGAGGATGGCGACGGGAGGGCGGACGGCGCACCGGTACAGGTTGCCGCTCGGGCACAGGCACACGGCTTGGCAATCCGGGACGGCAAGTTTTACCTTGCGACCGTCAAGGAAGTCTTCGTTGCGGACATCCACAAGGACGGCACGCTCGGGCCGCTGCAGATGATCATCGGCGATCTGCCGGACGCCGGTCAACATCCCAACAGGGTCATGGCATTCGGCCCGGATGGCATGCTTTACATCAGCGTTGGATCGACGTGCAACGCCTGCAACGAGAGCAATCCCGAGAATGCGACCATGCTGCGCGCGACACCGGACGGCAAGAGCCGCACGATTTTCGCATCTGGATTGCGCAACACGATCGGTTTCGACTGGAATCCGAAAACCGGGGACCTCTGGGGCCTTGATCATGGCATCGATCTTCTCGGTGACGAGGTCCAGCCGGAAGAATTGAACAAGCTGGAGCAGGGCAAGCAGTATGGCTGGCCCCACATCTACGGCAAAGGCGACATCTACCCGCAATCGACACCGGTGGGCGGGGTCACCAAGCAGCAGTGGCGCGACCAGAGCATGCCGATGGTCCTCGGGTACACGGCGCATGCCGCACCGATGCAGATGGTGTTCTACAAGGGCAGCGCTTTCCCAGCGGAGTTTGCCGGAGATGCCTTCGCTACGATGCGCGGGTCCTGGAACCGCAACCCGGCCTCGGGCTATGAGATCGTCCGCATCCACTTCGAGGATGGGCAGCCGAAAACCATCGAGCCGTTCCTGACCGGTTTCCTGAGCGACGGCGGCAAGGCGCATTTCGCACGACCGGTCGGGCTGGCTGTCGCCAAGGACGGATCGCTGCTGATGGCCGACGACGCCAACGGTGTTCTGTATCGCATTGCCTACTCCGGAACGGAAACAAAGGCGGCGGCCCCCGCAGCAACACCAGCCGGACCCATGGAAGCCCAGGCCGCAGAAGGCCTGAATGTCCCGATCGCGCGCGATCGGTCGGAAACTCAGACACGGCAGGGGACGGGAACAAGCCAGGCGATCGCCGTGTCGTCATCCGCATTCAAGTCCGGTGCCGACATGCCGGCAGAACACAGCGAATATGCCGATGGCGTTTCGCCACCGCTTGCCTGGCATGCTGTAAAGGATGCTGTTTCCTTTGCGATCATCATGGAAGACCCGGATGCAGAGCCGGTCAAACCGTTCGTCCACTGGCTCGCCTGGAATATCCCCGCCACGGTTACAAGTCTTCCAGAAGGACTGCAGGAGCAGCTGCGTCTTGTCGAGCCGGAAGGCGTTTTGCAGGGACGCAATACATCGGGCACCCACGGCTATTACGGTCCGAAACCGCCGGTCGGCGATGCCGCGCATGCCTACCATATCCAGGTTCTGGCGCTGGACACGATGCTAAACCTCCCGCCGACGGCCGACCGTGATGCGCTTCTTGCGCGTATCTCAGGCCACGTCATCGCCAAGGGCGAGCTCGTTGGTCGCTACGCGCAAACTGTGGCGCCACCGAAAAAGTGACGGTTGGCTCCCTGCAATTCCTCAAGAAGGATAGATCATGATCGTCAGACTTTCCGCACTCCGCGCCGCAGGCTTCGTCGTGACCCTCGCGGCCGCGCCCGTCGCCTTGGCTCAGCAGCCCGCCACCCCCGAGCAGACCGATCCGCAACGGGCACCCCAGCAACCCGCCACGCAGCAGGCGGAAGCGAAACAGGCGCAGCCCGATGCCCAGATGCAGACCGTGCTGGAGGCCCTGAAGGCATTGCAGGCAAAGCCCTTCCACACGATCGGCGTACCGGAGGCCCGCACGCAGGCCAGTGCGGCTGACGCTGCCAGGACTGTGCAGCGGGACGCCAAGATTTCTCCGTTTCCGGAAGCGAAGGTGGCTACCAAGGACATCGCCATTCCCACCGCAAACGGCGGCTTGCCCGCTCGGGTCTACACGCCGGAAGGCAAGGGCCCCTTCCCTGTCGTGCTCTACTTCCATGGCGGCGGCTGGGTCGTTGCCGACATCAACACCTATGACGCAACGCCCCGGGCACTGGCGCTCGGCGCCAAGGCGATCGTCGTATCCGCGGACTATCGCCATGCGCCCGAGAGCAGGTTCCCAGCACAGCACGAAGATGCCTGGGCGGCCTATGAGTGGACTGTCGAGAACGTCCATACGCTCAACGGCGACGCAAAGCGCATCGCCGTCGCCGGTGAAAGTGCCGGCGGCAATCTAGCGGCAAACGTCGCGCTGATGGCCAAGGCGAAGAAGACCACACAGCCGGTGCACCAGCTCCTGGTCTACCCCATCGCCGGCAATGATCTCGACACGCCGTCCTACCGGGAGAACGCGAATGCGCTTCCGCTGGGGAAAGCCGACATGGAGTGGTTCATCTCTCACGTCTTTACCTCCAAGGATCAGACGGCCGATACGCGCATCAATCTCGTCGGCCGCGACGACCTTGGTGGGCTGCCTCCGGCGACCATAGTGACCGCACAGATCGATCCGCTTCGGTCGGAAGGCCAGGCGCTCGCAGAGAAGATGAAAGCCGCCGGGGTCAGCGTCAATCTGATCAACACCGAGGGGACAACGCATGAGTTCTTCGGCATGGGCAAAGTCGTGGACAAGGCAAAGGCAGCGGTGGATGCGGCCAATGCAGATCTCGTCAAGGCATTCACGAAATAAGCTCGGGAGACTCACGACAATGGAAAACAATCGTTGGACGACAACGGCCTTCGCGCTGCTGCTCGCCATCCACCCCCTTTCTGCAAGCGTGTCGATGGCCAAAGAGCAGACGGCAAAGCCTGCAGGCGACGCTGCGGCAATGATGACGATCGACCGCGCGACCTTCGTGCCGGTGGTCGCCAGCGCCAACACATTCGAGATCGAGTCGAGCAAGCTCGCGCTCGACCGCGCGAGCGACGCTGGGATCAAGGACGCCGCCAAGATGATTATTGCCGATCATGAAAAAGCCGGCGAGAAGCTGAAGGCGACACTCCAGGGGAAAGACGCGCCGCCGCCAGAGGCAAAGCTCGCGCCAAAGCATCAGAAGATGATCGACCAGCTGCAGGCCGCTCGGGGCAAGGATTTCGACACGCTCTATCTCGACATGCAGGCTCAGGCGCACATGGAGGCCATCGCCCTCTTCCGCACGTATGCCGGCTCGGGTGACGACCAGGCGCTGGTGGGCTTTGCCAAGGAAACACTTCCGAGCCTGGAAACGCATATGGCCCACGTCAAGACGCTCATCGCGGCGGAATGACGGTGTTCAAAGGATGGCGGACAATGGACGCTGACAATCCGCGTCCCTGCGGAGACGGAAGGTCGCGTCTATGATGTCCGGATAGAGTGGGTCTTCTCATTCATGGCTGCATCACGGTGTTGTCAGATCCGGATGTTGTTCGACGCAGGACAGTCCCTCCATCGCGCTAAGCCTGCGCATCGTCCTGCACCGCCACGAGATGGCCCTCGGACACGACGCGGAACGTCCGTTGTTGGGGCACATAAGAGGCGGAGCGGATCTGGCTCTTGAGCTCGTCGGCTGTAGCGATCGGCGTGTCCCGCTTCCGATCAGGATCCGGCACCGGTACGGCAGCCATCAATTTTTTCGTGTAGGCATGCTGTGGATTGCCGAAGACGGCGCTTCGGGGGCCGATTTCCACGATCTCCCCCAGATACATGACGGCAACGCGATGGCTGACGCGCTCGACGACAGCCATGTCGTGGCTGATGAAGAGGAAGGCGAGGTCGAGGCTCTGCTGGAGGTCGAGCATCAGGTTGACGACCTGCGCCTTGATCGACACGTCGAGCGCCGAAACGCTCTCGTCCGCCACGATGATCTTGGGCGACAAAGCGAGCGCCCGTGCGATCGAAATGCGCTGACGCTGGCCGCCGGAAAATTCATGCGGATAGCGCGACGCCATGTCAGGGGTGAGGCCGACCTTGACAAGGAGATCGGCAACAACCGCGCGCGCCTGCTGCCGACTGCCCATCCGGTGTTCAAGATAGGGCTCTTCAATCGCGGCGCCTACGGTCATGCGTGGATTGAGCGAGGCAAAGGGGTCCTGGAAAATCATCTGCACGGACTTGCGCATCTCGCGCAGGTCGCGCTTGGGAAGCGTCAGCACCTCGCGACCCTCGACAAGAACAGAGCCACCGGTCGGCTCGATCAGGCGCATGATCGCCCGACCCGTTGTGGACTTGCCGCACCCGGATTCACCGACGAGAGACAGCGTCTCGCCCGCGCGCAGGTCAAAGGACACGTTCTCGACGGCATGCACGCGTCCTCTGATCCTGCCGAGCAGCCCAGCATGGATATCGAAACGCTTGGTGAGATTGCGAACCTGCAGGATGGGAGCGCCCGACGCAACGACCGTATCGGCGACTTCGGCCGGGGCTTCAAGCTGGCCCGTCGCTGGATCAACCGTCGGGAACCGCAACGGTCTGCGATAGGCCTGCATGGTGCCGAGCACGGGCACGGCGGAGAGAAGAGCGCGCGTGTAGGGATGCTGCCCCCGATGAAAGATGTCGCTGGTCCGCCCGGTTTCCACCTGCTCGCCGCGATACATGACGACGGTGCGATCGGCGACTTCCGCGACCACGCCCATGTCGTGCGTGATGAACAGGACCGAGGTCCCCTCTTCCTCCTGCAGCATACGGATCAGGTCGAGGATCTGCCCCTGGATCGTCACGTCGAGGGCCGTGGTGGGTTCGTCGGCGATCAAAAGCTTCGGCTTGGTCGCGAGCGCCATCGCGATCATGACACGCTGGCGCATGCCGCCGGAAAAGCGGTGCGGATATTCGTCGAAGCGCGAGGCTGCCGAGGGGATACGCACCTGTTCAAGAATGCGCACGGTCTCTGCGCGCGCCTCGGCCTTGCTCATAGGTGTATGGCACAGGATCGCTTCGGAAATCTGGTCGCCAATCGTGAACAGCGGGTTGAGGCTGGTCATCGGCTCCTGAAAGATCATCGCAATCTCGTTGCCGCGCACCTTCCGCATCTCGGGTTCCGGCAGCGAGAGGAGTTCGCGACCGCCCAGCATCACGCGGCCCTCGATCCGGCTCGTGTCCGGCTGCAGCAACCGCATGATCGACAGCGACGTGACGCTCTTGCCGGAGCCGGACTCGCCCACGATTGCGACGGTTTCCGCCGGCGCGACGGTAAAGGAGATGTCTCGGACCACCGGCTTCCACGCGCCGTCGACGCGGAACGACGTGCGCAGCGCCTCGACCGACAGCACCGGCTCTACCGTCGTCGGCGTCGTTTCAAGCGAGCGGTCCTGTGGTCTCGTCATGATCATTCCCTTCGTTTCACTCTCGCGATCAAAGCATCCTGACGCGGTCAGTCCGGCCAACGCAGCATGCCGTCGAAGCGGTGGCGGCTGAGATCCTCGATCGGGGTCGCGATGATCTCGTTGGAGGCACGGGCCCTGTCGAGCTCCTGCGCAAGGCGGGCGGCGACGATCTCAGCCTCACCAGGATGCAGGTTGCAGGGATCGAGGTAGAAGTAGCGGTGCTCGACCTCGTGGTCGCGGACAATGATAGGCCGCTCGCCCGACCGGAGCGCTGCAGTCAGATCCCAAGCGGTGATATGCGCCTCCTGCGGATCGATGATCACCCGCATGCGGTCGAGAGGATTGCCCGTTGGATCGGGCTCGATGAGCGCCGTGACGCCGGGGCGGCCATCGAGCGTTTCCTTCCAGAGCGCGAGGGCGCCGGTCTCCCGCGCGCGGATGCCGGCATGGTCCCGCGTCTCCCAGGCTTCGAGCGCAGCCATCGCGCCGTAGATGCTTTCCTTGCCGACCTTCATGCCTCGACCGATGCCCATGTTCTGGAGAAAGGCGTTGCGGACAAGGTCTTTGCGGCCGGCGACGATGCCCGAGGTAGGGCCACCAAGGAACTTGTGCCCCGAATAGAGCGCAATATCGGCGCCCTGCGCGAGGAAGATCCTCAGGTCATATTCGGATGCGGCATCCACGATGACCGGCACGCCACGAGCATGGGCGATCTCAACAAATTCCCTGAGGTTGAGCAGGCCGTAATCCACGACATGGTGCGACACGACGTAGACGGCGGCAGCCGTCCGTTCTGTGATGGCATTTTCCATGTGGTAGCGATGCGTGGAGGTCGCCTGCCCGATCATGACGACCTTGCCGCCGGCGAGACGAATGGCCTGATCCACCGGGGCGCCGTAACTGACGACATGCCCCATCTGCAGCAGCACCTCGTTCTTGTCGGTGCTCGTCTCGGGCAGCCGCTCGATCGCCAGGAGGTCCGGCCCGGTGATGGTTCCGGCCACCGCAAGGCTTACGCCGGCCGAGCAGGACGCCGTGATGAAGCCCGCCTCACCGCCCGTGAGCCGAGCAATGACGGCGCTCGCCTGACGTTGCAGCGCGTTGACCTCCACGAAATGCGGCAGGATGGCCGTCATGGCGGCAATGGCCTCGGGCACGACGATCGATGCGCCGAGGCTCGTCATCGTGCCGGAAACGTTGATGACGGGGCGAAGGCCAAGGGTGGTGCGGATATCATCGGACATGTGTTTTCTCCAGGCTGCGCGACGCCGAGGCGACGCGGGCATCTCTTGCTCTTTCAGAGCCTATGCCATAATAGTGCAATACGCGGGACGCTATGACGGCGAGCGAATGTGCAGGGTGAGCGGGATGGGCATGGATGCATCGAACGGGATTTCCGACGGGGCTGAAAGAACAGCGCGTCGCTCTCGCGTCAGCGGCATCGACAGGGCGCTTCAGGTCATCGATCATCTCTACGAGACCGGCGCGCCGGCGGGGTCCTATGCGATAGCGAAAGCCGTGGGCGCTCCGCTGTCGACGGTCTACGTCATCATCGACGATCTCGTGGAGAAGAACATGCTGGCGCGGAATGGCGACGGAACGTTGTGGCTGGGCTCTCGACTGTATCATTACGGCCTGGCTTATGCCCGCTCGCTCGACTTCATGAGCGTCGCCACGCAGGAGATGCATGACCTTTGCCGGGAGGCCGGCGAGACGGTGCAGGTCTGCGGCCGCGATGCCGACCACATGCTCGTTCTCGCCATGGCCGATGGCCCAAGTCACTTTCAGGTCGCTTCCCGTGTCGGCACCCGCGTGCCCCTCAACTGGACCGCCTCCGGCCGCCTTCTCGTCGGACATCTGCCGGAGCCGGAGCGGGTTGACCTCTTCCGGCGTGGCGCCCGCATGTCGCCGACAGGGCGGGCCGAGATCGATGCCGAAACCCTGTCGGACGCCGCGCGGGCGGCATTCGAGGAGCGGCTGTCGATCCAGGCAGGTGAGTCCGACTATTCGGTAGCCTGCATCGCCTCGCCGATCGTCGATCGCAGCGGCAATTGCGTTGCGACGATTTCGATCGTTCTTCCCGAACAAAAAGCGTTCGCCGACAAATCCGGCTATGCCGACCGCGTGAAGGCCTCTGCGGCGCGGATCGAGACGGTGATGGGCTGGCGACAGCATGAAAGCGCTTCTCACAGCGTCACTCCCTGAGAGCCACGATGGCTTCGATTTCGACAGTGATGTTGCCGGGTAACGAGCCGAACCCGACCGCCGAGCGCGCATGGCGACCGGCGTCTCCGAAGACCGCATTGATCAAATCCGAACATCCGTTGATGACCTTCGGGTGATCGCGGAATTCCGGTGCGGCGTTGACCATGCCGAGCAGCTTCACCACCTGTTTGACCCGAGAGAGGTCGCCGAGCGCCTCGTGCATCACGGCAATGAGGTTGATGCCGACAAGCCGCGCATCGTCATAAGCGGCTTCCGCGCTGATCTCGGCACCGACTTTGCCGGTACGCATCTGGCCGTCTGCCTCCCGGGTGCCCTGTCCCGAGAGATAGAGCATGTTGCCCTCGATGACGTGGGTGACGAAATTGGCGATCGGCTCGGGCGCTGGCGGAAGCTCGATACCGAGATCGGCCAGCCGCTCATAGGGCGTGGCCGTCTTCGGACCGGCGAAGGGATGGGGATGTGTCACGAAAACTCCTGTGTCGTGCAATGTCGCCTCAGCGATAGGCGTAGCCATGGCTGTGCCGCACGAGCCGGCGGGCTCGGGGAATGTAGCGGCTGGCGGCGATCGCCTCGGCGCCGATGACCGCGAAGCGCGGCTCGAACAGGCGGGTAAGACGCGAAACGTCGCCATTGCTGTCCGTCGCCTCCAGATCGGCATCGACGAGGTCGAAAATGGTGAAATCCGCCCGCGCACCGACGGATAGCCGATCCTCCATCGATAGCTTGATCACCTCGGCTGGAGCATGGGTGACCGCATTGACCACCTTGTCGAACGGCATGCCGACGGACAGCAGCTTCGACATGGTGGTGGCCAGATCCCAGACAGGAAAGTTCAGCGAATGTCCGTGCAGGTCGGTCGAGATCGAATGCGGCAGGAGCCCGCGGGCGATCGCTGCTTCAGCCACCTTAAACGAGAAGGACGCACCGCCATGGCCGATGTCGAGCCGCACGCCTTCGGCGGCGCAGCGCTCGGCAAGGTCAAAGAGGTCCTCGTCCTCCATGATGCTCGATCCCGCCTTGCCGTTAAAGCAGTGCGTGACCACATCGCCAGGCCCGAGAATTTCCAGCACCTCGTCGTAGAGGGCCGGCGGCTCACCGACATGCACCATCATCGGGATCTTCAGGATCTTCGCAATCTTCTTGCCGAGCTTGACAGGCGTCACGCCCCAGGATCCGGTAATGACATGGCTCGCCCGCACCTTGATGCCGACGATGTGCTCGCTGTTTTCGGCATAACACTCGATGATCCGGTCAAGGTCGATGTCGCGGATATCGCGCAGTTCGGCGACGCGGTTGCAGGCCACGAGCCCGATCGAGCCGAGATTGAGGAACGCCTTGATGCGCTCCCTCGATGGCTCGATGATGTATTCCCGGAATCCGTGGAAGTTCGCCTCTCCGGCCGAGCCCGCGTCGACCAGCGTCGTAACGCCGCGCTCCGCGCCGCATTCCGATGGGCGCAGCGAGATATCGGTTCCGCCATGCCAGATATGGACGTGAAGATCGACCCAGCCCGGCGAAATCCATGCGCCTTTGCCATCGATGCGCGCGGCATCCGAAGGAGCGGCAATCTCCGCACCGATCGCCGCAATCCGTCCGTCCGCTCCAACGAGAATATTGGTTGAAGCTTCAGGCTGCGCACCGGCGGTCTGGACAGCTTGTCCAGCCTGGCCGAAGGCCATCGGCCTCACATTCGCGAGAAGAAGCGGCTTTTGCGTTTCGCCGGTCATGTCATACGTCCTTTTGAAGTCTTGGGTCGAGCATGTCCCGCAATCCGTCGCCGACCATCTGCAGCGACAGGACAGAGAGAATGATTGCAAAGCCGGGGAAGTAGGTCATCCAGCCGGCCTGGCCGATATATTGCCGTCCGGCGGCGATCATCGTGCCCCACGTCGCCACATCCGGGCTGACGCCCAGCCCAAGGAACGACAAACCGGCTTCGGCCAGCATGGCGCTCGCAAACAGGAAGGTCCCCTGCACCAGGATCGGCGACAGGAGATTGCGCAGCACATGGCGCGTCATGATGTGGAACGTCGAAATGCCCAATGCCTGTGCCGCCTCCACATAGGGCAGCTCGCGAATGACGAGGGTCGAGGCGCGGACGATGCGGGCAAGCCGCGGCGCGTAGACGATCGACAGCGCGACGATGACGGTGGTCAGCGACGGTCCGAGCGCGGCCACCAGAGCGATGGCCAGGAGAATGTCCGGAAACGCCATCATTGCGTCGATCAGGCGGGCGATCGGCGTGTCCAGCCGCTGGAAGAATCCGGCGAGGAGCCCCAGCGTGACCCCGATGACGGCGGATAGGACGACCACAGCGGCACCGACGAGCAGGGACAGCCGGGCAGCATAAAGTGTGCGCGAGAAGACATCGCGGCCGAATTCGTCCGTGCCGAACCAGAAGACGTCACTCGGCGGCTTCAGCCGGTTGACGATCGACAGCTTCGAGGGCGAATAGGGCGCGATGACAGGTGCGAGCACTGCGATCAGGACAAAGAGAACAAGGATGGCAAGACCGACGGCGACCGTCTTGCGTCGAAGGAAGCTGCGGATGAACCGTGCGGTGTCACTGGAAGGCTTCGCTGCAATCGAGATGTCTGTCATCAGTAACGCACCCTCGGGTCGATCAGCAGGTAGAGCATGTCGATCGCAAAATTGATGAGGACATAGAGGGCGGCGATGACCAGCAACGCTCCCTGGATGACCGGATAGTCTCGGCGAAGCACGGCGGACACGACGAGACTGCCGACGCCCGGCAGGCCGAACACCGTCTCGGTAACGACGGCACCGGAGATGAGGACCGCGGCCGTTAGTCCGATCACCGTCAGGATCGGGATCAGCGCGTTTTTGAGCGCGTGTTTGAGAATAACCTGCCGTTCCACCAGGCCCTTCGCGCGGGCGGTGCGGATATAGTCGTCGCCGAGCACGTCGAGCATGGAAGCACGGGTGAAGCGCAGGATGAGCGCGGAAGAAACGAGCCCGAGCGCAAAGGCCGGCAACGTCAGATGATACATGCGCTCCAGAAACGTCGAGCCGGGCCCGCCATAGCCCGACACGGGGAAGATGTTGAGATTGACGGCGAAGACCTGCATCAGGATTAGGCCCAGCCAGAAGCTCGGAATGCTGGCGGCGAGCATTGCGACGGTCGTCGCTGCCTGGTCAACGAAGGAGCCTCGGCGATAGGCGGCGTAGATCCCGATCGGCAACGCGATCACCGAAGCGATCGCCAGCGAGAAGAGGGTGAGAAAGAAGGTCGGTTCGGCACGATCCAGAAGGGCCGAGGTGACGGGCATATTGAGGAAGATGGACTGGCCGAGATCCCCCTTTGCCATCTGCCCGAGATAAAAGACGTACTGCACGAGAAGCGATTGATCGAGCCCGAGCCGCGTGCGCAGATCCGCAATATCCTGCGCCGAGGCATCGGGCCCGAGCATGACCGCTGCCGGGTCTCCCGGCGTGACGCGGACAATGACGAACACGATGGTCACGACCAGGAACATGACGACGATCATGCCGGCAAGTCGCTGGAGGATGTAACGGATCATGTCTTCGACTTTCCGGTCCCGCTGGGGGACGCGAGGGTGACAGCAGAAAGGCACGGATGCTGCGGCAGCGGATACCGCCGCAAGCGGCGCCCAGATATCATATCGACGGTTTGACGCCGGCGGTTACGGCCAGCGGCTCTTTTGCGGGATCACTTCTTGATCGACGCGTTCCAGAAATACGGCCACGGTGCCGGCTCGATGCCCTCGACTTTCGTGCTCTTGGCCGCCAGCGCGTTGAAGTCGCCGATCTTCATGTAGGGAAGCTCCGCATACATGGCTTTCTGCACCTCGGCCCACAGCGCAAGACGCTTGGTTTCGTCGGCTTCGGCTGAAAAGGCCTCGACGGTCTGTTTGCGCAGCGGCGTGTCCCACCAGCCGGGGGATGTCGGCGCCAGGGATCCGATGAGCGCCGGTTCCGGCAGGAAGGGGCTGTGGGTGATGTAGATGTCCCAAAGGCCCTTGTCGGCGCGGCGCTGGGTGAGCGTGGCCCAGTCCACGACCTGGAGATCGACCGTGAAGCCGGCAAGCTTGAGATATTCGGCGGCGACCTGCGCCATCTTGTAGTGGAACTCGTACTGACGGCTCGTGAGGATGCGGATCGGCTTTCCGTCATAGCCGGCAGCCTTGGCCGCCGTGGCTGCCCCTTCTGGATCAGCGAGATTGTAGTTGCCCTCAACGCCGGCATTCGTGTTCCAGACGAAGGTCTTCGGGTAGATATCGCCGTCGAGCGCGTAGAAGTCGGTGCTGCCGAAGGCGGCGGCCATCATGTCTTCCATGCTCAACGCCTGGCGGATCGCCTTGCGGATCGCCACGTCTTTCGCAACGCCCTCGGCCGTGTTGAACACGAAGACGGGATAGCCGAACGGCTTGAGCACAAGCGGCTCCGACGCCGACGAGCCCTTCAGCCTGCCGAAGGATTCGACCGGAAGGCTGTCAATGTAATCATACTGGCCCGAGATCGCGGCTTCCACACGGGTGTTCGCATCGGGAACGGGCACGAAGCGGATCTCGTCGAGATATTGGTGACGCGCGCCGCCGTACCCGTCTGCCTCGCCGTCGCGCGGCTTGTAGCCGTCGAAACGGGCGAGTTGGATGTACTGGTCGGCCTTGCGCTCCTTCAGCATGTAGGGACCGGTGCCGACGACATCGGTCATGGGTTCGCCCTGCTTTTCGCTCGGCAGGATGATGGCTGCGGAATTGTTGAAGGCGAGAAGCGAGACGAGCGGCGCGTAGGGCTGCTTCAGCGTGATCGTGACGGTCTGCGGGTCCGTCGCCACGATGGTGTCGAGGAAGGCCGCCGCCTGTTTGCCGCGCGAGGCAACCTTCACCCAGCGCTCGAGAGAAGCAACGACGTCGTCGGAAGCCATGGCGGAACCATCGTGGAACGTGATGCCGCTGCGCAGGCGGATCGTATAGATTTTGCCATCCGCGCTGATCTCGGGAAGGGCTTCGGCCAGAAGCGGCGTCGGCTTCCACGCCTTGTCGAAGGTGTAGAGCGTCTCGAAGATGTGCTGCGTGACGATGCCCACGAGATCGGCGGTGGAGGCCATGGGGTCAAGTGTCGGAGGCTCGCCGATCGTCGCGACGTTAAGGACACCGCCCTTTTCCTGGGCTGCAGCGAATGAAGGAACGGCAATCAGGGCCGTCGCGAGAAGGAATGCCAGTTTCAGACGCATCACATAGTCCTCCAGTTTGTTCCATTATTATGTTATTAGAGCTTTTATAACAGAATAACGGACAGCGAGAGTCTGTCAATGGGTGTACTGGATGTTGGAGGCCGCAGTTCTGGGACGCGGAGGGACACCTCTTGGTGCGAGAGTGCCGCGGAGGTGGGCAGCGGCCCGGTTCCCACGGTGCAAGCAGCGGGTTCGTCCTCTATTAAAGGAAATGCTCTCCGGTAAACTCGGTGCGGTTTGATGCTTGAGCATCCGTCGATCGACAGCCAGACCCAATGCATCCTCTCCAGATGGCCAGGATCGATTTTCTGACACGGCCGCAACTGAGGTTGATCTTTCTGCGATCAATTTCGACGACGCTTCCGCGTTGCGAAAGATTGGCTTGAGCGGGATTGCAACGAAAGCCAGCGCCGTCTTGAAGGTTCCCGTCATCCCGCGTCGACGGCGGTTCGCTCTATATAGTCACACGCTCCCATCCAGATTTTCCCAGATTGCGCATCGCGATCGCTGACGTCTCCCTCAACGATGAGCTCACGCGTATAAAAAACGAAGGCGACCTCGAAGTTCGAGGCCTTCCCGGGATGCGGGTTAGCATTTGGTCGGGTCCCGTTGCTCATCTCCGCCGACCGGTCTTATCAGCCGAGATGGCAAGCGCGCAGGTCGGGGTACTGAACCACGAGCAGGATCTCATGACTTGTCTGCGCGCCAATCCCAGCATGCGCTGCTGGTGGGATCGCGCGACGTCGAAAGGACAATGGACGCGTTCTACGAAGCGCTGGGTCATCGCGATCTGTCCTACGACGCAGCATGCCCGTGCCTTCTGGGTGTACGAGGCTGATCTGCTGCGCCGCTCAAAAAAACGCCAGCTGGCCGTTTAAGCAGTCAAAACCCACAGTCGTTACCTAAGAGAAGATCCAGAATGTCTTAAATTTCTCAATTGGCATGTCGTTTGCTTTGACTGTTTTGACCGTTTCGACTGCTATGACGGTTTTCAAGAGCGAAAGGGGAACTCAATGGGTTCGGAATTCAATCGTCGTCGCTTCCTACAAGGCTCCGCAGGTGCAGCCGCCGTTGCAGGCTACATGCAAATCAATCCTGACTTCTTCATTTCGTCGGCCTTCGCACAGACCCGCAAGACCATGACTTTCCTGTCTGCCGAAAACATCACGGGTAATTGGGATCCCACGGCCCATACAACGCTTTCACAGAAGAACATCGAAGGCTTCGTCATGGGTTTTCTCACCCGAACCCCGATGAAGCTCGGTTCTCCCGGCGAAGTCGTCTACGAGCTGGCGACCGAGATCAAGCTACTGGACCCGCATCGCCTGGAGATCAAGCTGCGCAAGGGCATCGTGTTTCACGATGGAAAGCCGTTCAAGGCCGAGGACGTCAAGGCGACGTTCGAATACGGTTCGCGCACCGACCGGCCGGCCCAGTGGTATCCAGGCCCGAGCGAAACGCTGACTGTGGAGACCCCCGACGATTATACTGTCATTGTCGATACCTCCAAGGGGGGCTATCCGGCGCATCTTTTCATCTTCCTCGCATCCTTCCTGCCGATCATGTCCGCCAAGGATGTGGCCGACGGGCCTGGCGGCCCGCTTTCGCAGCACCTCAACGGCACCGGCCCGTTCAAGTTCGTGGCCCAGCGCGGCAACGACACGGTGATGGAAGCCTTCGACGGCTATTTTAAAGGCAAGCCGGCCATCCCCGGCATCAACTTCACCTTCACGGGCGATTCCACCACGCGCATGCTCTCGCTGATGAACGGTCAGGCCTCTATTGTAGAGCGTCTGGAGCCGGAACAGGTGGATTCGATCAAGGACAATCCGGCGATCTACATCAACAAGGTCGTATCGGTCGAAAACAAGTATCTGTGGTTCCGCTGCTCGAAGCCTCCTTTCGACGATCCGCGCATTCGCCTCGCCGCCTGCCATTCGATCGACCGCAAGATGATCATGGAACTGATGGGCTCAGCCGGTCACGCCTCGTCCAACTTCGTCTCCCCGGTGAAGTTCGGCTATATCGACCTCCCGGACTACCCGAAATTCGATCCAGAAAAGGCGCAGGCACTGCTGGCCGAAGCGGGCTTTCCCAACGGCAAGGGCTTGCCGGCGCTCGAATACATCACCTCCGTCGGCTTCTATCCGAAGACCAAGGAATATGGTGAGCTCATCGCATCCATGCTTCAGGAGCAGGGCTTCAACGTCAGCCTGACAGTGCTTGAACCGGCAGCGTGGAACGAGCAGCTATACCATCGCCCAGGCGGGGGTCCTGGCCACATGGTCGATTGCGGCTGGTCTACCGCCTCTCCGGAACCGGACCTCGTCCTGCGTACGCATTTCCATTCCTCCTCGCACCGCATTTGCGGCATCGAAGACAAGGAACTCGACGCCAGCCTCGACAAAGAGCGCAATGCGCCGACGCTTGAAGCGCGAAAGAAGGTTCTTGAGGAAGAGACGATGCCACTTATCGCCGCCAAGATGCCGTGCCTGTCGCTGTTCACCTCCGTCATGATTCACGCCATGCAGAAGGATTTCCAGGGCATGTACATTTACCCGGACGGTTCGATTGACGCCTCCAAGACCGCGGCCTGAGACATTTCTCGCCCGCACGCCGCGCGTTCGCGGCGTGCGGTCTTTCCCGTGAAGCCTCGAGGGGAACGACATAATGTTCACCGTGAATTTCCTGCTGCGGCGCCTTCTTCAGGGCACCATCATCATCTTCCTCGTCTCCCTGCTGATCTTCACGCTGCTGAGGGTCGTGCCGGGAGATCCGGTACGCCTGATGGCGGGCGGCATGGCGCCGGAAGCTCTGATCGAAAAGATTGCCACCGACATGGGCCTGCGTGACCCGATCCTTGTGCAATTCGGCCGCTATATGGGTGGCGTGGTCCACGGTGACCTCGGGCAGTCCTTCGTGCGTCCCGCCAACGGTGCATCGACCGGCGGAGCGACGTTCAACGATACAACCCGCGGCGAACGAGCTGAGGTGTTCGAATTGATCTTCGACGCCCTGCCGATGACCCTTCAACTGGCCGCCGTCACGCTGGTGATTGCGCTGGTTTTTTCCGCAATCATCGGCATTGCGGGGGGACTTTCCATCGGTCGCTGGCCCGACAAGCTGGCCTTCTACATATCCTCGATCTTCATTTCACTGCCGAATTTCTGGCTCGGCATCGTGCTGGCGCTGCTGTTCTCGGTCAAGCTCGGCTGGCTGCCTGCCATCGGCTACCAGAGCTTTGCCTATACGATCTTGCCCGCCATCGTTCTGGCGGCCGAACTGTCGCCGGTGTTGATCCGCACGCTGGTCAGTTCGGTATCCGGGCAGATGATGGAGCCGTATGTTTTGGTCGGGCGTGTGCGCGGCTTGTCCCGTTCGCGCATCATCGTCAACCATGCGCTGCGCAACGCATCGGTGCCGCTCCTCAACCTGCTCGGCGTGCAGTTTTCAAGCCTGCTCGGGGGCGTGATCATCGTTGAATATATCTTCGACTATCCGGGTCTGGGGCTTTTGACCATCAATGCCGTGCTCCAGCGCGATTTCCCGCTCATCCAGGGCATCGCTATCGTCACGAGCGCCATCTTCGTGCTCATCAACGTTGCCGTCGATCTCGTCGCAACCACCATTGATCCGAGGCTTGAGTATTGATGCCCATCACATCCGCACTGGAAACTCCTGTCTTGACCAAGGTCGCCAGCCGCTCCATTGCGCGGCGTATCCTTGATCGGGCCGTCTCGGCTCCCGGCTTCCGCGTCGGCCTTGCGATCTTTCTCATTCTGGCTCTCGCCGCTGCGCTTTATCCAGAAATTAGCGGCATCGACCCGACGAAGATGGATGTCCGCGCCCGCTTGCTTCCGCCGCTCCTTCTTGGCGACAAATGGAGCTGGCTCCACCCGCTCGGCACAGACCAGATCGGCCGCGATATGCTGGTTCGCTCACTGGTCGGGCTCCGCTACTCCTTCCTGATCGGCATTTCGTCTGTTGCCGTCACGCTGCTCATCGGCTGCGCACTGGGCATGATCGCCGGCTATTTCGGCGGACGGATCGATATGCTGATCATGCGCCTCACCGATGCGCAGCTGTCGATCCCGATGATTATCCTTGCCATCGCCGTGCTTGGAGTATCGCGGCCAACCATTCCTGCCATCATCCTGGTTCTCGGGCTGTCGAGCTGGCCTGTCTATGCGCGCATCATGCGCAGTATCGTTATGACTGAAAGACAGCGAGAATATGTGCGCGCCGCAAAGCTCGGGGGTTCGACGGATACTCGCATCATCCTCGCCCTCTTGGTGCCGCTGCTGCTGCCGCCGGTCATATTCACCTCGGTCCTGGATGTTGCCCGTATGATGATCTTTGAATCGATCCTCGGCTTCCTCGGTCTTGGCGTTCAGCCGCCCACGCCCACCTTCGGCAACATCATCGCCGATGGCCGAAAATACCTTCTCAATGCCTGGTGGATTGCAACCATGCCCGGCGTTTTCCTCGGCCTGACGCTTACCAGCATCAACCTTGTCGGCGCGTCACTGGAACGGGCCCGCAACACCATTCACGGAGGGTCCGGCCAATGAGCCAGCCGCTTCTCGAATTGAAGAACCTGTCCGTTTCCGCCGGCCGAGACGGCAAGACGAGAACCATTCTCGATACGATTTCTTTCACGCTTGCCCCCCGCGAAATCGTCGGCGTGGTCGGCGCCAGCGGTTCGGGCAAGACCGTGCTCTCGAAGGCGGTTGTCAACTGGCTCGAAGCGCCACTTGTTCGTTCGTCCGGCACCGTGCTGTTTGAGGGCAAGGACATATACGGCCTTTCAGAGACGGAGATGCGTACCTTGCGCCGGCGCGTCGCCTATGTCGGGGCAAATCCCATGGGGGCGCTTGACCCGACCTTACCCGTCGGCGCGCAGATCGTCGAAAAGATTCGTGCGGTGGTGCCGGGCACGTCCCGGCAGGAGGCACGGCGGCGCACAATAGAACTTCTGGACGCGGTGCGCATACCCTCTGCTGCAAGCCGCTTTGGCGATTATCCGTCGCAGTTTTCCGGCGGCATGATGCAGCGAGCCCTTATCGTCGATGCGCTGGCAACCAATCCTGCGCTGCTGATTGCCGACAATGTCACCCAGCCGCTCGATGTCACCGTGGCGGCCCAGGTCATCCGGCTGATGAAGGAGCTTTCTAAAAACTTCGATACGGCCGTGCTGTTCGTGTCATCCTCTCTGCCCGTCGCACGCGAAGCCTGCAACCGCATCCTCGTGATGGAGGAAGGCCGCATTGTTGAGGAGCAGGAAACCGAGCAGCTCATTGCTGCTCCCCTCTATCTCTACACCCGGAAACTTGTCGAACAGACGCCGAAGATTTGGAGCGGCAAGACAGAGATGCCGCGCCTTGACGAGAAGTGTGATGTGGTCTTGAGCCTGCGCGACGTCTCGCAGGTCTACAAGGTCCGGAAGCGAACCGGCTTCGGCGGCTTCAACCACGTGCGCGCCGTACGCAACGTGACTTTCGATATCCGCCGCGGAGACAGTTTTGCAATCGTGGGCGAATCCGGCTGCGGCAAGTCAACGCTGATGCGGCTTCTGAGCCGGCTTGAAGTGCCAAGTGCCGGCCAGATTCTCTGCGGCGGCGTTGATATCGCAGGGCTTGGCAGCAAGGATCTTCTGGCCTTTCGCAAGAGACTTCAGATGGTGCTTCAGGATCCGTTCGGTTCGCTGCCCCCGCGTACCTCTGTCGGAAAAATGCTGGAGGGACCACTGCGTACCCATGGCTGGAAAGATGGCAAAAAGATCCGCGAGCGTGTCCTAAAGGTAATGGGCGAGGTCGGGCTGTCAGCCGATCTCTATGAGGAATTGCCGCTCGGCCTCAGCGCCGGGCAACGCCAGCGCATTAACGTCGCCCGTGCGTTGGTTCTGGAGCCTGAAATCCTCATTATGGATGAGACGCTCTCGGCACTCGACCAGACGGAGCAGTTCAAGCTGCTCGACCTTTTTCAGAAACTGCAGACGGAATACAACCTTACCTACATTTTCATTTCGCACGATCTCGCGATGGTTCGGAAGGTCTGCAACCGTGTTGCTGTGATGTATCTGGGCGAAGTGTTCGAACTCGCGGACAACGAGCGCCTGTTCTTCGACCCCGGCCACCCTTACACGATGGCCCTGCTGAGTGCGATGCCGACGCTGGAAGAGCGCCGCTACCAGCCGGATGATTGCCTGCTGGAAGGTGAACCTCCAAGCCCAATCAACATTCCCGACGGTTGCAGCTTCAAGTCTCGCTGTCCGCATGCGATGGAGAAATGCGCCAGCCTGCAGCCTGTCCTGACCGTTCGCGGCGGCCAGGATTTTGCCGCCTGTCACCTCGTTCCAGCCGCAGGCGCCCGGGACGGGCCAACCGTTCCGAACCTGGTTTCGGCCTAAAACCGCCGCGGTCCGGTTTGTCGGCACCGCCACACTGCTCATCCAAGGTACATCATGCGTTTTACGGAAAATCGCCTCAAGATCATTCTGGACATGCTGAAGCAGAAGCAGCGTGTCCATGTGAATGAGCTTGCCGGACATCTGCACGTCAGCCAGGAATCGATCCGGCGCGACCTCAAAGAGCTTGAAGCGCGCGGCTATGCTCGGCGGGTCTACGGCGGGGCGGTCCTTGAACAGCAGGAAAGCGACCAACCCTTCTCGGACCGTCTGCGCCTCGGCGCGCGGGAAAAAGCACGGATCGGCGAAGCCGCCGCCGCCCTGGTCGAGGACGGCATGAAAGTGTTCATCGACACCGGAACGACCACGCTTACCTGCCTGAAGCATCTGGAAGCGCGCAAGGACATCACCATCGTCAGCAATTCTCTGGCGGTGGCCGCCCATTTCTTCCACATGCCGCAAGCCAGCATCCGCGTGCTCGGCGGTAGAATGCGCCCCGAATACCAAGCGACCTACGGACACGAGACAGTGACCGCGCTGAAGGAGCATTTTTTCGATCTCGCCATCATCGCCATCAGCACCATTCACAGCGAGCGGGGCTTCATGGATTTCGGTGAGGACGAGGCGATCCTGCGGCGTGTCGCCAAGGCACAGGCGAAGCGTTCCGTCGTGGTGGCCGACAGCTCCAAGTTCGGACGGCTCGGTTCCATCCATACGTTTGGCCTTACCGACATCGACGCCGTGGTGACGAGCGGCGTGATGGCGCGGGAATTTTCCGACCAGTTCAATCAATCCAATGTGGAAATCATACATGTCTGACGTCCCCGCCTCGCCGACCCCGATCAACGCCGAACGGCTTCAGTCACTCATGGAAACCGTCTTTACGTTCGGTGGTGGACCGGACGGCTCCATGAACCGCCAGACGCTTTCCCGCGAGGATGGCTTGGCGCGGGACTGGCTTGGCCGCTGGTTTGCCGAAAATGGCTTCGAACAGACCATCGACCCCATCGGCAACCAGTTCGGCAAGCTGACGCTCGCCGGGCAAAACGCGCCGGTCATCATGGTTGGATCGCATCTCGACAGCCAGCCGAACGGCGGTCGCTTCGACGGCGCACTCGGCGTCGTCGCTGCCTGTGAGGCCGTGCTGTCCGTTCAGGAACGGCTAAAGACCGAAGGCCGCCTCTCCGCCTGCAACTTCCAAATCGTAAACTGGACCAATGAGGAAGGCGCACGCTTTCAGCCGAGTCTTCTCGGCAGCAGCGTCTTTGCCGGTGAGGCCGATCTGGAATGGGCGCTGGATCGCGCCGATGGCGATGGCATATCTGTGCGCGAGGGGCTGAAAGAAACCGGCTATGCCGGAACCGACAAAGTGGAGCGTCCGAAGGCGCTGATCGAACTGCATATCGAAGGCGACACGACGCTCTGCAATGCTGGAGAGCGGTTCGGCATCTTCACGCGCTTCTGGGGGGCGACGAAATATCGCCTCGCCTTCCTCGGCCGCCAGGCCCATACCGGCGCTACCCCAATGGCAGACCGGAAAGATGCCCTACTGGCCGCTGCCTATCTGATTGGCGATCTCAAACAGATCTCCACCGAACATGGCCTTGATCTGCATACCTCGGTTGGCCGCCTTGAGGTTTTTCCTAACTCTCCGAATGTGGTCCCCGCGGAAGCTGTGCTCTTCATCGAGCTGCGCTCAGCTGCACCTGATATTCTGGCAGAGGCCGAACGCAAGATGCTGATCCGGATCGAGGAGGCGGCGCTGAAGGCGGGAGTGACGTCGCAGGTACGGTCGATCGATCGGCGCAAGGCGGGCTCGTTTTCACAAGGGTTGATTGCCTTGGCGGAAGATTCAGCGGCCCGGCTAGGCCAGACGGCTCGCCATCTCGATACCATCGGCGGTCATGATGCGGTGGCCATGTCCGGCGCATGCCCAGCCGTGGTGCTTGCCGTTCAGAGCCGAGGCGGCGTCATCCATCATCCGACCGAATTCACCTCGCCAGAAGATCAGGCATTGGGAACACAAATCCTGGCCGACATGCTCTATAAAATTGCCTCCGAGGGCCTTCAGGTTGCGCACGTCAGCGAGGCGGCCGAATGACGAAAGCCGGATCTGCGCAAATCCCCGTGGCAAACCGGCTCGAAAAGGCGCTTTGCGCCTTCGCCGATATTCTGGGAGGCGCACCCTCCTGCATACCCGCAATGGCGGCTGTCGCATCGCCGTCCTATCACGCCGTGGAATCGCAAAGCTTCCTCATCGTGGCGAAGGATGGCGATACGCCTTTCTTCTTGCGGCTTGGGCTGGATGAAGTTGCCGATCTCGTGGATGGCGAGGCAGCCTTTGCCGCAGCGGTACGCTTCCATCAGCTGGGCGCTGCTCCTCAGCCGCTTGGATACGACGCCGTCAGCCGCACCACGCTTTTCACCGCACTCGGGAACGATTGGAAAGCGGCGAATATCGATGACCTGATGCAGCCGGAAACCATCATGCGGCTCGTCGGTATCCAAAAAGAGATTGCCGCAGGTGCCCCGCTCGGCCGCAGCTGGTCCGTTTTCGACGGGATCACACATCTCTGTGAAATCGTTACTGCGGGCGCGATGGATCTACCCGGAGATGCAGAGTGGATGCTGTCCTGGATGGCACCGATCCGCCAAGCCATCGAAGCGTCCGGCATCGATGTGAAACCCGCCCATGGCGACCCCCACTCATCAAACGTCATGCTAGGCCCGAACGGCGCGATCCAGCTTGTCGACTTCGACTTGGCGGCAGACATCGACCCCTACTACCAGCTGGGTGTGCAGATGAACGAACTTTACCAGTTCGAAAGCCAGATGAAGCCCCTGCTGGAAATGCACGACGGAACCTTCAGCGAGCGCGCCTTCAACCGGTGCCGCGCCTATGCCGCCGCCGACGATCTCTACTGGGCCCTGCGAAGCCTGGTGCTTGAACTGCGCTCGCCACCGCGTGGCATCGAATTCCTCAAATATGCCGGCTGGCGGTTTCTCCGATGCCGGATGCTGCTTGGCCATCCAAATTTCGAGGCAAAACTGCGGGATCTCTGAAAAACAAAAAAGGGAACATGCCGATGAAGGAACTGGGAATGGCGCGCTCCGATGCCGAACGGGCGGTGGAGGCGGCCATCGTGCAGGTGGGGGCATGGAAAGGGCAACGCCTTAGCTACCGCGCTGTATCCGGCGGGATCAGCAACACGAATTTCCGAATCGATGTCGAGGGACAAGACCTTGGCTACTTTCTGAAGATACCCGGTCGCGGGACAGAAATGTTCATCGACCGCAAGGCGGCAGCGGCGGCAAGCAAGCAGGCGGAAGCCATTGGCGTCGGTCCAAGGACGTTCGACTATCTCAGTCATCTGGAAATCGAAATCGCCGAGTTCATCGAGGGAAGGCGACCGTCCACCCATCGCGATTTCGCAGATCCGGCAATCCGCAATGAAGCCGTGCGGGTCTATCGTCATTTTCATGAGGCCCCGGCCCTGCCGCTAACCAAGACCGTGTTCGACATGATCGAGGAGCATTTCGGCCAGGTGCGTCAACTCGGCGGCTACTGGCCGCTGGATCACGACTGGCTTTATCGCTCCTACAAACAAGCACGCGTCGCGCTGGAAGCCTCAGGCCTCGATCTCGTTGCCTGCTTTAATGACCCCATGCCGGGCAATTTCCTCATAGGCGACGACAAGTCGATCAAGCTGATCGACTTCGAATATGCATCGAACAACGAGCGTCTCTACGATCTGGCAATCTGGAGCGGCGAGATGTTCTTCCCCGAAGACATCGACTGCGCCATTATCGAGGAGTATTTCGGGCATTACGACAAGAGGCAGCATGCCCGCTTCATCGTGCACAAGGCGCTTGCGGATATAAAGTGGAGCACCTGGGCCATGGTGCAGAACCGGGTATCGACGCTCGACTTCGACTTCTACAAATACGGGATCTGGAAGCACATGCGGGCCCGCTCCATCATCCAGGACCCCCGCTGGCCAATTTTCCTGAAAGCTCTCTGATGCAAATCGATACAATCAGTCCGGCGGACACCGCACGGTACCTGGCCTTTGCCATTGAGCTGGCGGATGCCGCGCGCCCCCTCGCCCTTTCCTATTTCCGCACACCGCTTGACGTGATCTCAAAGCTCGATGAAAGCCCCGTCACCGTGGCTGACCGTGCAATCGAAAAGCGGCTTCGCGACATGATCGAAGAGCGTTTCCCGACCCATGGCATCCATGGCGAAGAAATGGGCATCAAACCGGGTGACACCTTTACCTGGGTACTGGACCCGATCGACGGTACCAAGAGCTTCATCACCGGCTTTCCGCTGTTCGGCACGCTGATTTCGCTCGCCCTTGACGGAAAGCCCTTCTGTGGGCTGATCGATGTTCCTGCAACGGCGGAGCGTTGGATCGGTTCACCAGGCGGGACGCTGTTTTCCGGAAGCATCGCCCGAAGCAGCCACTGTGGAAGCCTGGCGGAGGCCCGCTTCTACACCACCTCGCCCGACATGTTTACCGGTGCCGATGCCGATCTCTTCGAGCGGCTTTCACGGGCGACAAAGCTGCGGCGCTTTGGCGGCGACTGCTACATCTACGGCCTCATCGCCTCCGGGCATTGCGAACTCGTGCTGGAGACCGGGCTGCAACCCTATGATTACATGGCCCTTGTGCCTGTGGTGCAGGGTGCGGGAGGCTGCATGACCGACTGGGATGGAAAGGCTCTTTCGGTCCATTCAGGTGGTCGGGTTCTTGCGTCGGCCAACTCGAAACTGCACGACGAAGCGCTGGCGCTGATCAACGGGTGAACCTTAACGTGACCTACAAAACCACGATCGAGCAAACGGTTTTCCGCTTCGATGACCTGAAGACGTTGCTGGCCAAGGCAACGCCGGAACGTTCCGGAGACCAACTGGCCGGCATTGCCGCCGATGGACCTGTGGAACGGTTGGCAGCACAAATGGCGCTCGCAGACCTTCCACTAAAGGCATTCCTGAACGATGAGCTCATTCCAGCCGATGATGACGAGGTCTCCCGCCTGATCCTTGATCAGCATGACCCGCGGGCGTTTGACGCGATTTCGACTTTGACCGTCGGAGAACTCCGCGAATGGATGCTGAGACCGGAGACGACGCAGGATCGCCTGGAAGCGGTCTGCTGGGGGCTGACGCCGGAAATGGTGGCGGCCGTCTCAAAGATCATGCGGCTGCAGGATATGATCGCGGTTTCAGCAAAGCGCCGCGTCGTCACCCGCTTTCGCAATACTGTCGGGCTTGGCGGGCGCCTTTCGACCCGCAACCAGCCGAACCACCCGATCGATGACAGCCGCGGGATTATCGCATCGGCAATCGATGGCTTGCTGATGGGCTCGGGAGATGCCGTGATCGGCGTTAACCCGGCAACAGACAGCACCGAGGATTATATCCGCATCGTATCCCTGCTCGACGAACTGCGCGAAAAGCTTGCGATTCCAACCCAGACCTGTTGCCTCGGCCATGTCACGACGGCGATCGCGGCGATGGAAAGACATGCACCCGTCGATCTGGTTTTCCAGTCGGTGGCAGGATCGGAAAAGGCCAACAGGGGCTTTGGTGTGGATCTCGCCCTGCTGAGGCAAGCGCATGATGCAGGTCGGTCGCTGAACCGCGGCATGCCGGGCGCGAATATCATGTATTTCGAGACCGGCCAGGGTGCAGCGCTTTCGGCGGATGCACATTTTGGCATCGACCAGCAGACTATGGAAGCGCGCGCCTATGCGGTGGCTCGCGAGTTCAATCCGATGCTGGTCAACACGGTCGTCGGCTTCATCGGCCCCGAATATCTGTTCAACGGCAAGCAGATCATTCGCGCTGGGATCGAGGACCATTTCTGCGGCAAGATGCTGGGCCTGCCGATGGGTGTCGATGTCTGTTACACGAACCATGCCGATGCCGACCAGGAAGACATGGACACACTGTTGACGCTGCTCTGTGCGGCCAATGTGAACTTCGTCATCACCGTGCCCGGCGCCGATGACATCATGTTGAATTATCAATCGCTTTCCCATCACGATGCCGTCTATTGCCGAGAGACATTGAAGCGGCAGCCGGCGCCGGAATTCCAGACATGGCTTGCCGAGATCGGGCTCACGGATTGCGATGGCACATTGGTTGGCGAGCCGGCCGTACTCTCAAACTATATGCGCAGCAGCGCATTGATCGGGGCGTATGATGACAAAGGCAATTGAATCAGCACCAACCCTCATGGGGGAGACCGACGCGCAAGACGGCAGGCGGAGACCAGACCTGCGCAGCATGACGGATGCGCGCGTCTCGCTTGGCCGCCATGGCGGGGGGCTCCCGACGCAGGCGCAACTCTCCTTTCTGCTCGACCATGCAAGAGCCCGCGAAGCGGTCTGGGCAAACGTCGACTGGACCGTGCTGACCGAACGGCTGGAACAGGCGGGGCTCGCCGTCGTTCAGGTCGAGAGTCTGGCAGAGAACCGCAGCATCTACGTGCGCCGTCCTGATCTCGGGCGGCTCCTGTCGGAGGGCGCCGAAAAGCGCCTGAGAGAAATTGCGGCGTGGGGAGCTTATGATATTGCCATCGTCGTGGCCGATGGCTTGTCGTCGATCGCCGTCGATATCAATGCCGTGCCCCTGATCGCGGCCTTGATTCCAAAGCTGGCGGGCCTCGGGCTGCAGTCGGCACCGGTGGTTTTGGCAAGCCAAGCGCGGGTCGCCATCGGTGATCCGGTCGGCAGAGCCATTGGCGCAAAACTGTCGATCGTTCTGGTGGGCGAACGCCCCGGTCTTTCCGCCGCAGACAGCCTCGGCGCCTATGTGACCCTCGATCCGAACCCCGGAACTCGCGATTCAAGCCGCAACTGCGTTTCCAACATCCGCGACGGCGGGCTCCCAATCCACCAAGCCGCCGACACGATCGCATCACTCGTCCATGACATCGTTCGCACGAACATCGGCGGCGTCGGGCTCAAGGCGGCGGTATCAAAGCGGATTTCGCCGGCTATGGGTGCCTTTCGCGACATTTCTGACGCAGCACCTAAAAAGCCCTGAGCTACGACATCAGAAGCCTTTTTACGCGTACTCGACGGCATGGCTTGGAGCGCGGAAAGCAATGATGTCCGCACGCAGCTACGTCGCGGGGCCTGATGATTTAAATCCCGACCATGTCCCTCCCCCAAACTTTCTTCTCGCATGCCACGTCGAAGCCACTGAGCTTCAGGACATGCGCTCTAGAAGATATCGGCGAGACGGACCGTCTGCCCCGATTTCAGGGATCGTGTCGCTGCTTCAGCGAGCGCAAGAGCATTGACGCCGTCAGCGAGGGAAACCGGCAAAGCCGATCCCGCCGTGAGGGCCTCTACGAAAGCGCTCCACTCAATCGAATAGGCGCGCATATAGCGCTCGAGGAAGAAGAATTCCGGCTTTGCCCCCGTGACGCCATCCTTGGTCGACTTGGTAACGGTGTTCTCGAGAATGTTGCCAGCGGACAGTAGGCCCTCGGAGCCAAGAAGCTCGATGCGCTGGTCATAACCGTAAACGGCACGCCGACTGTTCTTGATGACGGCGATGCGACCATCTGCGAACTTCAACGTCACAACCGCGGTATCGACATCGCCCGCAGCCCCGATTTCGGGATCGACGATGGAGCTGCCGGTCGCCGTCACGGTTTCGGGCGCGCTGCCGAAGATCCAGCATGCCATGTCAAAATCATGGATCATCATGTCCCGGAACAGGCCGCCCGAGACCTTGATGTATGACACCGGTGGCGGCGCGGGATCAAAGGAAGTGATCGACAACAGTTCTGTCTTGCCGATGTCACCCCGGTCGGCGGCCACCTTCAAGGCGGCAAAATTCGGGTCAAACCGGCGGTTGAAGCCGATCATCACCGGTTTGCCGGTGTTCGCGACAATGACCTGACAAGCGCGGGCGCGTTCCAGGCTGAGATCCACTGGCTTCTCGCAAAGTACCGCCTTTCCCGCGTTTGTCGCAGCTTCCATCAGATCCGAATGCGTATCCGTCGATGTCGCGATGAGCACGGCATCGATCGCGGGATCGTTAATGATGGCGTCGCTGGAGCGTGCCTCGGTGCCATATTGCGCTGCCAGCTTGGCCGCCGCGTCAATGTTCACGTCGGACACCGCGACCAGAATGCTGCCGGGGTTGGACGTGATCGCTCTCGCGTGGACATTGCCGATCCGTCCGGCGCCGAGAAGACCGATGTTGAGCATTTCCATTCCTTTGATCATGATCGCAAGGTCCGAACGCAGGATCTTGCGGAAGCGGGGGGTGTTTACAGTGTGAATGCTTCGCGGAAGCGGCGCAGAGCCAGCTCGTCGTCTTCTGACGGCCAGGCCTCAAGCCCGATGACGCCGGCATAACCCATCGCGTGGAGGGCACGAGCGATTGCGGGATAGTTGATCTCGCCTGTGCCCGGCTCTTTGCGCCCTGGCACGTCCGCCACTTGGATTTCGCCGATAAAGGGAAGCGCCTGACGGCAGAGTTCAATGAGGTTACCCTCCCCGATCTGCGCATGGTAGAGATCGAGGTTGAGTTTAAGCGCAGGCCTGTTGACGCTCGATACGAGGTTGATCGTGTCCGCGGCCTTTGCGAAGGGCGTCTTCGGATGATCGACGGCCTCGTTAAGGTTCTCCAGAACGAAGGTGACACCTTCTTCCTCGCCAAGATCGGCGATGCGTTCGAGGGTGTCGCGCGCCTTCAGCCACATCGCCGGTGTCACGATATGCGCCTTGACGACCGGCAGGCCCTCACCGTCCAAGCCCGTGCCATGGAGGTTCAGCCGCGGACAACCGATCTCCTTTGCGACGGGAATGGAAAGGCGGGCCGTGCGAAGCAGCTCGTCGGCGCCGTCCGCATCTGCAAGCGTTCCCGTGACATAGCCCGTCATCGACGAGAAGATCGCTCCTGAACGGGTAAGGGCCGGGATATCGTGCTTTGTCCAGTCCCAGATCTCGGCAGCAAATCCGAGCTCGGTAATTCTCTTGAGCCGCTCCGTCATCGGCATGGAGCGGAAAACCATTTCCGCGCAAACCGCTAGAGTAAATGCTCCTGCCGAAGCTGGTTTTTCCGCCATTTCGTTTATCCTGTTCGTTCGTGAAGGGTCAGATCGTGCCACCAAGCTCGTTCGACAGCGCCTGCAGCTCCTTGCCGCCGGCCATCATGTTCTGCAGCTCCTCGATGGAGATCTCGCTCTTGGTATAGGTCCCGAGCGTTTTGCCGCGGTTCAGTATCGTAAAGCGGTTTCCCACAGCGAAAGCATGGCGCACATTGTGGGTGATGAAGATCACGCCAAGGCCCTTCTGCTGGACATGGTTGATGTATTTGAGCACCATGGATGTCTGCGCCACGCCCAGCGCCGATGTCGGCTCATCGAGGATGAGGACCTTCGCGCCGAAATAGACGGCGCGCGCAATGGCTACGCATTGGCGCTCGCCGCCCGAAAGTGTGCCGACGGCCTGGTTCGGATCGCGCACGTCGATCCCGATCCTGTGCATCTCCTCGCGCGTCACGGCATCACAATGCTTGAAGTCGATGTAACGGAACGGCGGAATGCCCTTGCGCGGCTCACGGCCCATGAAGAAATTGCGCGTCACGGACATCAGCGGGATCATCGCGAGGTCTTGGTAGACCGTCGCGATACCGGCGTCGAGGGCATCGCGGGGGCTGGAAAAAGCGACGGGCGTCCCATTAACGAGGAGTTCCCCGCCCGACGGTTTGACGACGCCCGAGAGTGTCTTGATGAGCGTGGACTTGCCGGCGCCATTGTCACCGAGGAGGCAAAGGACTTCGCCCTTGAGAACCTTCATCGAGATGCCGGAGAGAGCAATCACCGAGCCGTAATGCTTGACGATATCCTTGGCTTCGATGATCGGCGCTGCCGCTTGGTTTGTGCTGTCAGCCATGTTCAACGCTCCCCTGTGACCTTGCGGCGGATGAAATTGTTGAAAAGGACGGCAAGGAGCAGCATCGAGCCGAGAAAGACCTGAAACCAGTCGGAGTCGAACTTGGTGTAGGTGAGGCCGATCGAGACGAGGCCGAAGATGATGGCGCCGAAGAAGGCGCCGATCGCCGAACCGTAACCGCCCGTCAGCAGACTTCCGCCGATGACGGCTGCGATGATCGCCTCGAACTCCTTCTGGAAGCCGCGGCGGGCATCGGTGGAACCGGCGTCGAGCACGGTGATGATGGCAACGAGGGCTGCGGCGCAGGCCGTGAGGGCGAAGAGGCCGGTCTTAACGCGGTCGACGGGGACACCGGAATTGCGGGCAGCATTCGGGTCGCCGCCGACGGCGAAGATCCAGTTGCCGATGCGTGTGCGCAGCAGCACCCATGTCGCGAGAAGGGCAAGCGCCACGAACCAGACGACCGAGACGGGCACGCCTGCGACCTTGGGAACGCCGTTATCGAATTTATCGATGAGATTGTTCTCAGCCAACCAAGCGAAGAACGATTGGAAGGCGAGACCTGAGAACAGGTTTGCGATGGACGCATCGCCAACGGCTTCGCCGATGCCGCGCAGCTGTGTCGATCCGCCGGTTGCCCATTTCAAGCCGACCAGGGTCAGACCTCGAAGGATGAATAGGAAGGCCAGCGTCACGATGAACGAAGGCAAGCGCGTCCGGATGACGATTTGTCCGTTGACGGCACCGAGTACGGCAGCAAACAGCAAGGTGAAGAGGATGGCGATCCAAAGCGGCTGGACAAAATTGACCAGCAGACCGCCGAAGATCAGGCCTGCAAACGCGACCATGGATCCGATCGAAAGGTCGAATTCGCCCCCGATCATCAGAAGAGAAGCGGCTATGGCGAGGATGCCCAACTGAGAAGCCGGTGCCAGGACAGTCATCAGACCGGCCAGCGAGAACATCGACGCATCGGCTGTGAAGAAGAAAAAGATGATAACCATCAAGAGGCCTGCGACGGCACCAAGCTCCGGGCGCCGCATCAGGCGTGTCAGGACGCTGGCGTTCTTGATGCGTTCGTCATGCTTTAACGGCGGAGCTGAAATCGTGGAGTGTTCGGTCATGGTTCCCCCCTGCGAGCCTTTCGGCCACAGCCATGCAGGATTAAGCGAATGGTTGACCGGCAGCCGCTCGAAAACGGGCGGCTGCCGGTCGCGCGAAAGCGAGCGGCGCTGGATTAGCGAATGCCCTTCGCCGAGAGATCAACGACCTGTGCCGCCTTCTCCTTCGTGATAAGGTTCGGGCCCGAGGGAACGTTGCCGCCAGGAATGAGGCCGTACTTCGCATCATTGGCCAGGAATACCGTAGAGAGGTATCCCTGCAAGAACTGCTGCTGGTCGATCGCGAAAGCCGCTTCGCCAGCGGCCACCGCCTTTAGGAAGTCGGCCGACAGGTCGAATGTTGCCACATTGACCTTACCGCTCCTCCCGGCATCCTTGACGGCGGCAAGGGCCGGTTCGCCCGCCGTGCTGGCACCGAGCGCCATGACGGTATCGATCGCATCATTCGAGCTGAGCGCGGCCTTTACCTTGGCTTTTACTTCCGACGGGTCGTTAGACACGGGAAGCACGGTCACCGCGCCACCGAAGCCATCAGAAAAACCCTTGCAACGCAGGTCGAGCGACACGTTGCCGACTTCCTGGTTGACGCAGATGCCCGTCTTGCCGCCCATCTGGTGCAGTTTCTCGCCGGCAGCCTTGCCGGCACCGTATTCGTCCTGACCGACATGCAGCAACGCGCCGAGTTTCTTGGAGACGTCAGAGCCCGAGTTGATGGAAATGACGGGAATACCGGCGGCAACCGCTTTTTCAATCGACGGGCCGAGGGCGGACGCATCCGGGATGGAGACGATCAGGCCATCGGGCTTCTGATTGACCGCAGCATCTATCAGCTGGCTCATCGCCACCATGTCGAAGGTTTCCGGTGCGCGGTAGTCAACCTTCACGCCGGCATCCTTAGCGCCGGCCGTGACCCCGTTCTTGACGACCGACCAGAATGGATCGTTCGCCTGACCGTGCGTGACGGCAATGATCTTGATGTCCTTGGCGAAAGCAGCGCTTCCGCAACCCGTGACCGCCGCAACGACCGATACGCCAAGCACAAGCGTTTTGATAAGCGATTTCATGCTCGTTCCTCCCAAGGCGCGGCTTCGCCTGCGCAACTGCTCCCGGACGACGCGGACCTCCCTCCGTCGTCGTTCCACCACCACCGAAAGTCACTTTGCTACCGGTAGCAATGATGCAATTCATATCGTTTGCGGGTAATATGTCAACCAGAAATTCCGTTTCAAAGAAGAATGGAATTTCTATTCCATTATGGTAGTCGAGGAAGATCTGGGTGACAAAAAAAGCAACGGCGGAAGACGTCGCGCAGGCTGCAGGGGTTTCAAAGTGGACTGTCATCCGTGCCTTCACGCCCGGCGCCTCGATCTCGGAGAAAAGCCGGAAGAGGGTCATGGAGGCTGCGGAACACCATAATTACCGCCCAAACCTCTTGGCACGAAGCCTGGCAACGAATTTGACGCGCCAAATCGCCGTTCTCGTGGACGACTTCAAAAACCCGCACAAGCTGCCTGTTCTCGAAGAGTTAACGTGGCAGTTTCAGTCAGAAGGACGGCTTGTTGTTCTCATTAACATCAACGAACATTTTGACCATGTGCAGGCGCTGCTTGATGCCGGACAACGTCAGGTCGATGCCATTATTCTGTTTGGTACGGGCTTCAGACCGGAGATGCTGGAGGATGTCCGCCTGAAAGGCGGGGCGCCAATGTATGTTTTGGCTCGCGACAGCCAGATACCTGACATTCCTGCCGTGACGTGTGACACGCCTCTTGCGATGCAAGAGCTCGGCGAGCACTTTCGCGCGAAAGGATACGAACGCCCCGCCTTCCTGTCCGGAGCTAAAACGCTCTCGACCGCCTTGGGCCGCCAACGCGCCTTCCATACGTTCTGGCAATCCCAGGGAACCGCCAGGGTGCTTGATCTTTCTGCGGCATCCTACAGTTCGGAACATGGGTTTGCGGCGGTAAGGCAGGCGTTGGAAGTGATGCCGCGCGAACAATGGCCAGACCTTCTAATGTGCGAGAACGATGCACTGGCATTCGGTGCTATCGACTACGTTCGAAGCATCCTCAACCTTCGTATTCCCGACGACATTGCGATAGCCGGCTTCGACAACACGCCCTTATCGGCCTCCCCGGCTTATGACCTAACAACATACGAGCAGCCCATGGCGGAGATGGTCGCGACTCTGATCTCGATGATCCTCGGCGACGCTCCGCAGGAGAGCAAAGTTTCCAAGGGTCGGCTTATTCTTCGTTCAACCGCATGAAATCGGGGCGTCACTAGCGCTACTCTGGCAGAAGTCTGATTTATTTAACTCTGCGAGAGGGAAATGCCGGATGCATGGGGAGGTAACGCCTTTTCGTCGAGAAGTCCTGACTGCCACTGAACTTTCATCCGGCTGCGATGAGAGCGTCGGCGGTTTTGATGTGCCAAATGTCGTGGTGTGAGCAACCGGCGGAAACGCGAAGCGTCCATATTGCGTAGCGTTGGAGCCGGTTGCGGCGATGGTCTCGACATAGGCTGCCGGGGTCTGGTATTCGAGCAATGAGTGGGGCCGGACATTGTTGTAATCGTCCGCCCATTCCGCAATGGCGTTGCGGGCCTGGTCGAGGCCGAAGAACAGGCTTTCATTCAGTAACTTGTCGCGCATGCGGCCGATGAAGCTCTCGACGTAGCCATTTTGCATCGGTCTTCCCTGCGCGATGTAGTGTCACTCGACCTTATGATCCTTCGACCAGGCAAGGATGGCATTCGAGGTGAGTTCGGTCCCATTGTCGGAAACGATTATGCCGGGCTTGCCTCGCTGTTTGATCAATGTCGTCAGCTCGCGAGCAACACGACGGCCAGAGATCGATGTGTCCGGGATCGCCGCCAGGCATTCGCAGGTGACGTCGTCGACCACATTCAGCACGCGAAGACGTCTGCCGCAGGCGAACTGGTCGTGGACGAAATCGAGCGACCAGCGTGCATTTGCCTTTGCTTCGACGAGGATCGGCGCACGGGTGCCGTGAGCAC
>NZ_LMPE01000012.1:55625-55777 GCF_001424325.1 Rhizobium sp. Leaf341 | reverse complement strand
CGATTGTTGAGACCCTTGTGGGATCGGTGCTCGATAGCCGGCATAACCTCTCGCTTGGCCGCGCCATACGAGCGAAGCTTGTCGGTGATGATCCGCTTGGGCGGCATGCCCTGCTTCTTCAACAGCCTGATGAGCAATCGCCTGGCGGCCTT
>NZ_LMPE01000012.1:42428-55507 GCF_001424325.1 Rhizobium sp. Leaf341 | reverse complement strand
AGAACTCTTCATGCCACCGTCTCTATGCCAAATTCACTGACGCCGCGTTTATGTGACAGCACCGGAGCGATAGGTGCCAATTCTCTCGCCCAAGGGAGTGCAACTCCCTGTCATTATCGGCGTGGGCGGTCTTTTGAGCGGCTGAGGAAAAGGAAAGAATACTTTCTTATAGAAAATATTCTTTATTAGAAAATAGAAAATAATTCTCTCCACTTAATCTGCGGTGCAGGATCATAGCCTAATTGTATCGGCCATGGAGTGGGGTATGCTCGGAACTGGAACAGATCCATCCGTGTTAAATAGAATCTTTACCTCAGCAGAGGGGAGTAAGCCTTCGTCGCAAGAGCTATTCACCCCTTCTTGGAGGGATCTCCGACGCGATGAGTTCTGGCGGCAAATGCCCGCTTGGAGTGAGGTATCCGAAGCGCTATTCCTTGACGCTCTGTGGCAGGAAAAAAATGCTATAACAAGCAACGAAAAGTTATTGGCTCTCATTGGTGGTTTGGTTGAGCCCGACTTTATTGAGGATCTGACACAGGGGTTATTGCGAGCGCCTATGGCCTTGCGCGTTTCCCCGTATATTCTGTCTTTGATCAACTGGACTACCCCCCTAACCGATCCGTTGCGTCGTCAATTTCTTCCATTAGGATCGGAGTTAGAGAACGATCATCCCCTCCTCCAATTCGACTCTCTTGGGGAGCAAGACGATTCACCTGTCCCTGGCCTGACGCATCGCTATCCGACAAAGGCCCTATTCCTACCGATAAGCACATGTCCCGTTTACTGCCGTTTCTGCACCCGAAGCTATGCGGTTGGAGCGGATACCGAGCAAGTTGCAAAAGTCCACTTGTCAGTCAACCGTGAACGGTGGAAAGCAGCGTTCGACTATATCGCGAAGCAACCGGAACTGGAGGATATAGTAGTATCTGGCGGTGACGCATTTCGGCTTAAGCCGGAGCAACTGCGAACAATCGGGCACGCCTTACTGGACATGCCGCACATTCGTCGGGTGCGTTTTGCGACGAAGGGCTTGCCGTTCAGCCGATGAAGATACTTCGGGATGATGCCTGGGTTGGTGCCTTAACCGAGGTAGCGGAAAAAGGTCGGCGCCTTCACAAAGAGGTGTGCCTTCACACGCATTTCAATCATCCTGACGAGGTGACGGGGATCACCGAAGACGCGTCCGCTGCATTATTCGAACGGGGTATTGCTGTTCGCAACCAAGCCGTCCTGCTCAGAAATGTCAACGATGACGCGGGAAGCCTGATCGAACTCGGCCGACGTTTGGGTGCTTTGAATATTCACCCTTACTACGTCTATCTAGCAGACCTCGTGAAGGGGACCGAAGATCTGCGGACGACAATAGGCAAGGGGATCGCGGTGGAGAAGGCGGTTCGTGGTTCGACAGCTGGTTTCAATACGCCAACGTTTGTAGTCGACACGCCGGGCGGCGGCGGGAAGCGCGATGTTCATAGTTTCGAATACTACGATCCTAAATTTGGCGTCGCCATCTACACCGCACCTTCGGTGAGGAAGGGAAAGCTGTTCATTTCTGTCGATCCCTTGCGGGATCTTGAGCCAGCCGTGCAACAGATATGGAGGGATGCGGCAGACCGGACAGAGCTTCTAAGCAATATCATACAAAAAGTTGGCCATACCAACTGATTTTACCGTTGATGGGCCAGTTCTACGCCCGCTGCTCTGGCCTCAAATCGAGGGAGAAATCTGATATGCCGCATAGTGCCGAGGAAAATTTTACCAGGTCGAGCATCGAGCCCTCTGTCATCGCGCACGCTGGCGATCGAGCAGATATCCTCGCCATCGGTTGTGGGCCGGCGAATCTTGCGCTGGCCGCCGCCATCCAGGATGGGTTAGAGCATCAACCGGTACGGACGGTGATTACTGACCGTGCAAATGAAGTTCAATGGCAACCGGATATGCTGATCCCCTGGGCGAGGAGTCAAACCTCGTTCGTCAAAGATTTGGTGACCTTGCGAGACCCGCGAAGCCAATTCTCCTTTCTGAACTTCCTGAAAATGACGGGGCGTCTTGTCGAGTTTGCAAACCTCGGCACACTTTTCCCCTACCGTCTCGAACTCTCCAACTATCTGTCGTGGGTGGCAGAAAACCTAACCGCTATCGACGTTCGGATGAATTGGGATTGCGTGTCATTGGAACCGATCGTTACTGGAGAGCGGGTGAGGGAGTTTCGGGCGATTTATCGCGATGGTCGAACGATCCAGGCCCCCGATGTCGTGGTCGGCATTGGCAGAGCACCCAATCTGCCGGATGCTTTCTCGGCGCTGCCAACAGACCGTTGCGCTCATAGCAGCGGCTTTCGGTCAGCGGCGCGTGCATGGCGTGATCACAAAAATGCTCGCGTGGCGGTAATTGGTGCCGGTCAAAGCGCTGCCGAGATATTCATGAGTATACCAGAAGAAATACCCGGCAGTAGTGTCACGGTCATAATGAGGGGCTTAGGTTTCCGAAATTCGGAGACCAGCAAGTTTCTCGATGAATTTTACTACCCGGATTTTGTGGACGTTCATTTTGGCTTGTCGGAGGGTGGTCGGAAAATCGTTTCCGAAGAGGTGAAGCACACGAACTATGCTGGCGTTACACCAGTCATGTTGGAAGCCTTGTATCTGAAGACGTATCTCGAGCGCCTTCAGAACACAAACAGGCACGAGATTTCGATCGGATCAGAGGTAATTGAAGCCTCGCTAGTCGATGGCTGCGTCCGCCTTCGAGTGCGAAACCGCATGACCAATCAGGTTTCCGAACTGGACTGTGACTTCGTGGTATTAGCCACCGGTTATCTCGGTAGCCAGCCGGCAATCCTTAGCGGGATTGCGAATACCTTGGTTCAATCCCCCGGTGGACAGTTTGAAATGACGCGAAACTATCGGCTTCAAACAGCGCCGGATGTCGACGCAGGGATTTACCTGCAAGGCAGCAGTGAAGCGACGCACGGTATTACTGAGGGTGTCCTCAGCATTGTCAGTATCCGGGCGAACGATGTCCTGCAGGAAATTACTCAACAGAGAACAGACCGCAAAGCCTTTTCGCAGGACAAAGTGCGCGTCGTCTCCTGACATTCCAGCTCACCGGATCAGCAATCACCAGGAGGATCAGGCCATGATATTAAATGCAATGAACTGGGACACGCTCAAGCACGAATATGGTCTCGATGCCAAGAGGCTGATGCCGTGGGCGGCGCTGAAGGCACCGTTCGAAGGGGCCTGGTGTGTCGTACGCTCGAATTCGAAGACGACGCGTCACGCCCATTCAGATCGAGAACTGTTCATTGGTGTGGAAGGCGAGGCTCTGGTGATCGTCGGAGACGAGGTACACCGCATTCGAAAGGGCGATTTCATCGCCATCCCGCCGGCAACCGAACATCACATCGACAATCCGAACGCCGTGGACTTTGAGATGATGAGCGTCTGGTGGGACAACGATCTCGCATCACGCTATGTGCAAGCGGAGGAAGTTTCGCATGGCTAAGCTCATCGTTACGTGTGCCCCTCCAACATCGAATGGTGACCTGCATCTTGGCCATCTCGCCGGGCCTTACCTGGCGTCGGATGTCTTCACGAGGACAAGGCGGCTCTTTGGTGACGACGTTCACTATGTTTCCTACTCCGACGACTATCAGAGTTATGTCGTCAGGAAGGCCCGAGCGCAGCGGCGTGAGCCCGAAACCGTCGCACGAGAATATGGCCCGCTGATGGGGGAAACGCTCGTGAAGGCTCAGATCGAGCTTGACTACTTCATGCATACTTTGGGGCTGCCCGATCAATATATTGAAGCCTTGCGTACCTTCTATTTCGCTTTGCAAGAAAGAGGTGCCTTGTTTCCGCAAAGGGTGTCAGTTCCCTTTTCCCGGGAACATCAATTGTGGGGCTACGAGGCATTTGCGCGTGGGACCTGCCCGAACTGTGGTGAGCAAACTGATGCAAGCCAATGCGAGGGCTGCGCGATGCCCCCAGATCTGACACGTATGTGTGATGTTCGCTGCGTGGTCGACGGCAAAGCAATGGAATGGACGGAGGTCGAGCAGCTTTTCCTCAACGTCGAGGCGAACAGGGACATCCTAGGCGAGTTATATGAGCGCGCTCCATTTCGGCCGGCACTGAGAGAATTTGCTACCTCACTCCTCGACGCTCCCCTGCTGCCTTGGGCGATTTCACGTCCGCATGATTGGGGACCTCGTGTGCCCGATGATCCTGCAGCGATCCTGCACACTTGGTTCGGCGGTATCGCGGGCTACTATGCGGCATCGCGGGAGTGGGCGAAAAGCCAAGACAACGACACGCTGTTCCGCAAGTATTGGTGCGATAAGGAAACGCAACTCGTTCATTTCGTGGGTATCGACTGCTCATACAGCCATATCGTCGCCTATCCAATCCTTCTTGCCCACCTTCCTGTTGCGCCGCGGATAGCCAACATCGTGACCAACCAGTTTTTGAGCCTTCACGGATACGACTTCTCCACGAGTCGGGGGATTGCCATTTGGGCCAACGAGTTCCTCGACGAGATCGATGTGGATGCCGCCCGATTGTATCTCGCTTTGCGCGCCCCGGAAACGACAGAGCAGGATTTTGACCTCGACGACTTCCGCACGATCATCAACGAGACGTTCGTTGCTGCCCTGAATCAGGCGATCGAGCGGTTATTGGATGCCGGGAAGTCTAACGTTGCACCCGTGTCGACAAAGGTCGGCGATTTTCTCGAACAGCTCCGTCAGCGGTTCGTCGACGCAAGCACACCGGCAACCTTTTCAATGAATACTCAGGCGAAGTTACTGGTTGATCTCATCGATTTGATGAATTCGGTGGATCCGTCGCAAATGAGGGTTCTGGCATCCATCTTCACCGTCATGGCCCGGCCGATCCAGCCAAGCTTAAGTGGCCGCCTGGCTCGATATCTTGGCCTGACCAACGAATGGGGTTCGTCATGGCTGGTCAACGGCAGTGACTTGCCTGCGGCCCCTACGACTCCTCTAGAGGGTCCGGCCCCGTCAATCCGGCCTGTAGCAAGCGAAGTGGTATCGAAATTCCGCAACCGCTTCGAATCTGCCGTACGCGCAGCGTGATCCTATGACGAGGTCCAATACATTCGATTTGGTGGTCGTCGGCGGCGGCGTGATTGGCACCGGTGTCGCATGGTTTGGCGTCGATTGTGGTGCGCGCGTCGCCTTGGTCGAGCGTCGTGAATTTGGAACAGGCGGCGCGACCTCCGTTTCCGGAGGCATCTTGCGGGTTTTTGATCGAGACAGAAACGCGGCTCAGGTCGCCAGACATGGGATAGAGATATTCAGGAATTGGAAGGCATTGGGCCTGCCTGGAGAAACCGCATACCGCCCGGCAGGCTTCATGTATCTGCTGCAGAATACCCAACTACAAAGCGCATGTGAGGTTAAGGACCTCCTCGATTCAGAATCATATCCCATCGAATTCGTTGAAGCGGAGCATCTGAATGCCACTTTCGGGTGGCTGAAACGCGGGACCTGGGGAGGTGCGATATACGAATCGCAGGGAGGATATGGTTGGCCATGGCAGACTGCGAAAAGTTTGGCGGAAGCGGCTTTGGTCCGCAACATGGGATATTATCCTGGTGAATCCGTCGAACGGATAGAGCAGAATGGAGATTGGTGGGACATTGTTACTGGTCGGTGCCTCATCAGAGGCCGCAATGTTGTCGTCTGCGGCGGAGCTGGGACGGAAGATATCCTTTCCCGTAGTGGTCTTGCACTCATTCTCGAACAGCGTATACGCCCTCGCGCAATTGCTGTCCCTAGCCTGAGCTGCACACAGCAAGCGGTGCAGGTTGGATGTTCGATCATCGATGAAGTCCACACGACGTACGTTCGCCCGGTTGGTGGTATGAAATATATGGTTGGTGCGAACCTCGACAGTTGGGTAGATGATCCCCACTCAGAGCCTCCGCTCAGTTCTGAACAGGTCAATGACGCTCTTGAACGCGGTAGGAATGTCACGCATTGCCTCGAGCAAGCCGTCGCGACAGGAGGTGTCTGTGGCGTCGACGGCTACACCGCGAGCCGACGCCCGATAGTTGGTAAAGTCGAAGGCTGCGATGGGTTGTTTGTCGCCGCCGGCTTTTCCGGCGGGGGATACAAAATAGCCCCCTACATTGCTGCTGTAATTGCAACTGAGATCGTCGGATCGCTTCGATCGTCCTCGCTGCAATCGATTGTCAAGAATGGTCTGGGTGATTTCGCACAACGACCGATTTTAGCCGCCCGCTAAGCGGACAGTCTCGTCAGTTCTCAGTTTGAAGTAGGGTGCCATGAAACGTGCCGATGGAACAGGTCCCAACCGTATCGGAATAACTGCAGCCTTCGGGAGGCCGCTGTCTGTCCATTCGCGTACAGTCTTCGAGGCGGTCCGCTACGCAATCGACACTCAGCCAATGGCGAAACGCAAGAAATACACTTTTTACTGGATCTCGGATTCGATGTCCCGATTTGGCGGAATGCGGGCTGCTCGTCACTTGGTGTCCCAACGCGTTGAAGTCGTTATCGGTCACTACTCGTCAAGCGCCGCCCATGCGGCTCGATCACTATATCGCAATCATGGCATTCCCTTGCTCCTGCCAGCCGCTAGCGACGATCGGCTGACTGAGCGAGTGATTGGATCTGGGCGATGGCCGGATACTTTTCGCTTATGTGCAACCAATAGTACGCTCGGTCTGGCGGTTGCAGCAGCGGTGAATACCATTCGCCCACGGGCGAAGGTCCGGGTTTTGGCAGACGACTCCAGATATGGCCGCATACTTGGCGCCGCAATAAAAGCCGCCCTTGCGAGCGATCCTGATCTAACCTTTGTCGAGGAGGAGCACCAGCCGGCACATTGTTGTGTTGTCGCCGGCCATTTCGAGAATGCACTCCAGAGTATCGCTCAACAAGGAAAAGTCTTTCCGGGAGAGTTTTTGGTCCTCGTCGATGATGGTGTTCACCCGTCCGTCGCACACTTGCTCCCCAAGGCATATCACCCTCGCCTCTACGGTGTTGCAGTTACACAGCCAGTGAAACATCTTCCAGGTCGATCAGTTTTCCCCGGAACTGGCCGTCGCGCGAATAGGCCAATACCTCCGTTTTTCATAGAAACGGCGACGGCACTCGAAATCGCCATGGGCCTCACAGGGGGGAGCGAATCCCGGCAAAATCAGAGTGATCTGCGGAGGCGCTTGGCGAAGAGGATTTGGAATACTTCAATGGGTCGCGTGTGTTTTTCTGGAACCGGAGACAATCGGAACATCTCATTTTCTCTTTGGGCGGTTCGCGATGATGGCTTTCGACCGACGGCAATCCTCGAGGTACCGAGAAGGATCGATGGAGAGCCGAGACCCTGATTGAATGTCAATGAGGAGGATTGAATATGATTGAAGTTTCAGCAATTCTGAAAATCGATGATTACCGAACCTCCATCACCGAGCGGATTTGGGGAAATCTCCTTGACGAAGCGAGATTACTGCGCGTCCAGGAGCCAAGCCTGGAACCGTACCTTGAATCCGCAGTCTTGAAAGCGGAATCCTTTCAGGCGGCGTTAAAGGTCCAGATCGGCGCCAGATTTGCTGGCCCCTCGTTACCGCCTGAACAATTGGATGAGTTGGTCGAAGATATCTATGGGCGTGAGCCGGCTCTGATACAAGCTGCGGCATCCGATCTCGACGCCTACAGGGCGCGCAATGCTGCTTTCGGCAGCTATTTGGCTCCGTTCCTCTATTTGCGAGGTTATCAGGCGCTTCAAGCGCAACGAATTAGCAATTCTTTGTGGCGAGCGGGGCGGCACGGCCTAGCGATTCACGTCTATGACAGAGTTTGCCAAGTGTCAGGAACGGACATTCATCCCGCAGTTAGCTTTGGAACTGGTATATTCATCGATCACGCCATAGGGCTAGTTGTCGGGGAGACGGCGATCGTTGAGGATGACGTCTCACTGCTGCACAACGTCACACTAGGTGCTACGGGAAATGATAGAGGCGATAGACATCCCAAAGTGCGTCGGGGCGCAATCATCGGTGCCGGGTCAACAGTTTTAGGCAATGTCGAAGTTGGAACTTTCGCTCGAATTGGTGCCGGCAGTGTGGTCCTGAAAGCCGTGCCACCAAACGCGACCGTGGTAGGTATCCCGGCTAAAGTAGTCACACGGCGATCCCTGGCGGCAAGAATGTCCTTACACGACGGAAGCATTAATGACTTTGATTGGGTAATTTAACCGCCCCCATTTCCTCGAATTTCGTCGTGAAGCCACGCACGGAAAGCCCTGATCTTTGGACTACGCAATCCTTGTTCAGGAAATACACAATAATAGGCGAACTTACTCGGCCATCTGACTTCCATGGGGCTGACAAGTCGACCTTGCGCCATATGGTCGATGACTAGAAAATCTCTCACTAGGGCCATTCCCTGGCCCGAAATTGCTGCATGAACAAGCGACGTGTCATCGCCGAAGCTCGGACCACGCGAGCAATCAACATCATCAAATCCGTGAGCGCGAAACCAAAGCGACCAGTCCAACCTCTCTGCCTCGTGAAGCAGGGGAAATTTTGCAAGATCTGCGACATCGCCGGGTTTTCCGGCCTTGCCAATGAGGCTGGGGCTACAGACAACCACCATCTCCACGGTAAAAAGGCGCTCACTGTACAAACCTTGATAATGCCCCAAGCCATGCCGAATGGCGAGGTCCACGTGGTCGCTCTCAAAGCGAACAAGATGCGTCGCGGTGTCGACATGAATGTCGATCTGTGGGTGCCGCTGGTGAAACCGGCCCAAACGAGGGACAAGCCATTGTGATGCAAACGATGGCATCGTACTGATAACGATCTTTCCGCTTCGAACATCTTCCGTCACCGCTTTGGTAGCGCCGTTAATGAGATCGAAGGCGGCTTGAACCCCTCGGAGATATTCTGCTCCTTTGGCCGTCAATCGAATGACGCGATTGGATCTGTCGAAGAGCGCTATACCTAAGCGCGCTTCGAGATTTTTGATGTGCTGACTAATAGCGCCTGGGCTGACGTTCAGATTCTCAGCCGCCACTTTGAAGCTCTCGTATCTGCCTGCCATTGCAAACGCACGCAACGCAGTGAGTGGTGGTAGGTTCTTTGGCATCTTCAGAATAGTTTTTCTAGGCTTTTGATAAGGAGAATTGGGTTGTGTGTCGCAGGCGTTTCGGTTGATAGTTGTACTAGATTTTGGCTGCATGGGAATGCTTCATTGCGTGACTGCGGCTTCAATTGCTGCCCGTGATCGCAGCAGAAAATTTAATCTCGCGAAGAATCAATATCATGCAGGCTTCTGATCGTCTTCTATAGCTGAGAATGGAGTGCCTTTTCCAATGTTCTTTCAAACCTGCAGCAAGCCAACAGATGTAGATGCTTGATTTGGGCGGGGCGAGATGCCGGTAATGAAACTGTTTGGAAACAGCAATTCAGGACACTCCTACAAGGTCGCTCTCTTCCTGCAGCTATCCGCCATCGACTACGAATATGTTCACATAAGCCTCGCTACCGATCGGGCACACCGATCCGATGAATTTCGGCATTTCGCGAAATTTGATGAGGTGCCGGTTCTGATTCACGGCGATATCGTTCTGAGCCAATCGAATGCCATCCTCCTTTACCTGGCCCAAAAGCTGCGTCGGTTTGAACCCATGTCGGAATTTGGAGAAAATGAGGTTCGTCAGTGGTTATTCTGGGAAGCTAATAGGATTGGCTTCAGCCTGTCAAACCTTCGGCATATCCGACGCCTGAACCTTAATCAAAAGGACCTTGAGGCATATTACGAAAGACGAACGAAAGACGATCTTGATCGATTGAATTTGGAATTTTCGCAAAACGACAAAGCATTTCTGATTAGTGAACTACCCACCATCGCAGACATCGCATGCTGCGGTTATCTATTTTGGGCCGAGCAGGCAAAAATAGATGTCGATCAGTGGCCAGCCGTTTACGCTTGGCTAACAAGGATACGGACGCTTCCGGGGTGGACCGAGCCCTCGATTCTCATGGCCGAGCGAAAGCCTTAGATCTGTGCTAAGAGCCTGTTCGCACGCATATTACGCAAATCGTAGGAGATCCTTGTAATGATAGGGCGGGGCAGGAACCGGAATGAGAATACTTCGAACGCATCCAGGGGCGACAGCACTGGTGTCGGCCATAGCAACGGCAAAAGCCCCAATAGCGTCTACTGTCGCCTGAAGAAAATGCTGATCCACTACGAATTTCGCCCTGGTCAGCAACTTCATATTGCGGACCTTGTGGAAATGCTTTCGACAAGTACAACGCCGCTACGTGAAGCGCTTATGCGGCTGTACGCAGAAAGACTGGTAACAGCCACTCCAAATAAGGGATTTTTTGCAAAAACGTTGTCTAGTATGGAGATGAAAGCATGGTACGAAGCCGCGTTTTTAGTGCTAGTATACTCGATACGACATGGGGCCGGTCTAGATCGCTCAGATAAAACAGCGCGGTCGATCTCCGGCTCGCTAAATTTGGGGTTCAATGCAAGGAACACCGCAGTTGAAGAAATATGCATTGCTATCGAACTACTCTACGAAGAGATTTCCCGGTGGTCTGATAATCAGGTCATGGTTGATCATATCCGTGACTTCAACGCACACAGCCGTTTTGTTCGGATGCTCGACCTCGAAATACCTGAGAATTCCGAAATTATTGTGACTGACATGAGAGAATTGAGTATGGCGTTACGTGTTCTCGACGTTGAGACGGCAATTGCGAATCTTGATCGCCAGTTAAAGAAAAAGTTGGAGCGCTTGAACCACCTTGCAAAGGAAGGTAACGTTCGCTCGCTGAGCTTCACTGGCATCCAGCGCAGATCATTCGATGGCTATACGGTGATCTAACTATGCAGCGGCAGGCAAAGACCTTGGCACGTTCCTGAGTACGAAAACCATCAGGCCAGCGCCGACACAGAGCGCGACGGAAATAAGCCAAACCCACTCATACCGCATCGTCAGATCGTAGATGTATCCACCAGAATATGCTCCTGCCGCAGCTCCAAGCGAATGGCCGGCGGAAATGAGCCCCATTGCGAGACCCATCACGCGCAGGCCGATGTGACTGGAAACTATGCTCGCCGTCACGGGAACGGTCGCATAGTCTACCGCGCCAAACAGCACCGCAAATACGATCAGCATTTCATAGCTTGCCCCGACATTCATCAGGATCAGGAACGTTAGCCCTCGCAAGACGTAGATCGATCCGAGCAGTACGACTCTGTTCATACGATCCGTCAACCAACCGGCTCCTACCATGCCGACCAGGTTGACCGCTGACAGCACACCATAAGCCGCAGCGCTCGGAACTGGCCCAAATCCGCAGAAAGAAGCGTATGGCAGGAAATGCGTTTCAATAACGCCCGCGGTTGTGTAGCCGCAAAGGGAAAAGCTCCAGAACAGGACATGGAAAGCCGGTTTGTGAAAGATTGCAGAGAGATCGTCCTTGAGGGAGGCAGCAGGCATAGGACGGGATACTTCTCCACGAGGCCCACCTTTTGTCGCCAGTGCCCGCCACAGCAGAGGGATAAGCAACAGGCAAGAAAGTCCAATGGCAAGAAAGCTCCACCGCCAACTAAATGCAGTTAGGACCGCCGCTATCAGGGGAACGATAAGGAATTGCCCACCGGTCGAGCCGGAAGTGGCGATGCCTGTAGCAAGCCCTTGGTCTGTGTCAAATTGCCTTGCAATGGCTGTAGAAACCACATGCGTCGCCACGATCCCGAAGCCGAGCGCTGACAAACCGCTGAAAGCCAGAACGAAAACAACTGCACTACTTGTTGGCGATACGATCAAGCACCCCGCTCCTACAAGCGCAAGGCCGAGGGTCAGTGTCGATCGAACTCCGTGCCGATCAACTAGGCGACCGGCAAATGGCGCGACCACAGCCATAACAAGCAGTGCGGCTGCCGCCGATCCAGAGACAAAACTTCGCGACCAGCCCAACTCCTGGGACCAGATCGGCATGACCAACCCTAGAGTTGCCCGAGCCGAGAACGCCAGCGCCAGCGCTAGAAAGCCGAATGCCGCGACTGACCATTGTAGAATTTTAGTTGATGATTTCAGCGAGCCCATGATGCATCCTCAAATATCTTCGGGAGACAATCGCGCAAGGAAGTGTGCGTCGGCAACCGATGGTTTTGCCGTATGTGTTTAGCTGTGCTAAACACATATTTATGGCGATATCGCTCTCCTTATTAGAAACTTTCATCACCGTGGCTCGATCAGGACGGATGCGCGACGCTGCCGAAGCGCTATCGTTAACTCCAGGGGCGATCAGTCAGCGAGTGCGAGAACTGGAGGAACTGGCGGGACATCGGTTGTTCAGGAGAACGACGACAGGTGTAACCTTGACCGAGGCAGGGCGCTCCCTGTTCTCCATACTGGACCAGCCATTCCACCAAATCGAAGAGGCACGGCGCGGATTGGAGCGCCCCTTAGCGCGTTGCGTCCGCGTCAGTACTATGGCGTCCTTTGCGGCAAACTGGCTGGTTCCGCGCCAGACGCGCTTTTCTAAGCTTCATCCTCATATTGACGTTGAGCTGGAAACCGACAACCGTATCGTGGACCTGAAGCGCGAGCCAGTCGATATGGCAATCCGGCATGGGCTTGGTGACTATCCGGGCCTTCTTTCGGTCCTGCTCATCGCTCCTGAGCTGATAGTTGTGGCCAGCCCACAACTTCTTCGCGGTCACAACCCCATCAGCGTCCCGGCCGATTGCCGAACGTTTCCTCTCCTGCATGAGCTTGACCGTGCCGATTGGCGCCTATGGTTCGAAGCTCATGGCGTAGAGATACCGGAGAGGCTTCCCGGCCCTTCTTTCTCCGAGGATCATTTAATGGTTAGGGCGGCGGTAGCGGGACAAGGACTTGCCTTGGTCCGCGATACTTATGCGGAGGACGATCTTCGTTCCGGGCGGCTGGTGAAAGCCATTTCAATCCAATGGCCGACGAACTTCGGTTACTACGTTGTATGCACGGCGGAGGCGTTGACGCGGCCGCCCGTTGCACGGTTTCGAGATTGGCTAATCTCAGAAG
>NZ_LMPE01000012.1:42132-42284 GCF_001424325.1 Rhizobium sp. Leaf341 | reverse complement strand
TGGCGTGCCGTTGATCAAGATGGCTATGTTCTCGACGAGATTGTTCAGAGCCGACGCGACACGCAGGCCGCCAGGCGATTGCTCATCAGGCTGTTGAAGAAGCAGGGCATGCCGCCCAAGCGGATCATCACCGACAAGCTTCGCTCGTATGA
>NZ_LMPE01000012.1:0-42012 GCF_001424325.1 Rhizobium sp. Leaf341 | reverse complement strand
TGATCCACAACGGCAACAAGGGTCATCCGTTCACCGCTCGATAACGTGACAACTCCAGGCGGCCTTGTAAAGACCGTTCATCCTTTCAGCGAGAGCATTGTCATAACTGTCGCCAACACGTCCGACGGACGACTCGATGCCTGCCTCTGCCAGGCGTTCGGAATACCTGATCGACACGTATTGAACACCGCGATCCGAATGATGCACGAGGCGGCCGCCATGCGCGGGACGCCGATCATCAAGTGCCTGCTCGAGGGCATCGAGGACGAAACTTGCATGTGCTGTCCGGCTCACTCGCCCGCTAGTCAACGATGCAACGACGTCGATACATCCGCGCAAATGCGCCACATTTGTCGCGTGGCCACTATACGAAGCCCTGCCAGATGGCGACATAGGTGAAATCCGAAACCGACAGCCTGTTTGGTGCTGGAGCTTTGAACTGCCGGTTCCCCCGGTCAAGCGGGCTCTGAGCCGTCTTGTCCGAGAATGTCGTGCAGATCGGCTTGCCCCGAATGACGCCTTGCAGGCTCATCGACCTCATAAGCCTGGCGACGCTGCAGCGGGCGACTTCGAAGCTTCACGCTTCAACTGCCGCCAGACCTTGCGAACGCCATAGACGCGGAAGTTCTGCTCGAAGACACGACGTACCTCAATCTTGAGGCTGATATCGCTGCGGGCGCGGATCGACATACGATCCACGTCCATCTGTCTTCAGTGGAGAAGGTCCACACAATGAGCGTGGTCCGTGGTTGGCAGCTCTAAGAAAAGACGCCGCCCAATGGATCGAGCCCGGGAGGTTCAGACCTGACGGCTATTACCCCCACCCAGCGGGTTCAGGCCCCCCTGTCATGAAGACGATATTGCTCTGCTCCGGCTCAGGCAACCCGCCGGGTCGCAACCGCTAAGCCTTGAGCGGGAGCGGTCTGTCCCGGTTCCCGGATCCTGGCACGGCGGTTGAGCTTGAAGCGCTGGACAAGGCTGCTCAGGGTGTGGGCCTCATCGGCCAGGGAACTGCTCAAGGCGGCGACTTCTTCCGACATTCCCGCACTCTGCTTTGTCATCTGGTCGATCTCGTTGACCGCTGCGGTGACCTGCGCAAGCCCATGCTTCTGATGGTCGGCGCCGGTCGCGATCTTCTCGACATTCGCGTCGATCGAGGTCACGAACCGATCGATCTGGGTCAGCGACGTGCCCGTCTCGGCGACGAGCTTCACACCTTCGTCGACCTCCGCTGCAGACTTGTTGATGAGCACCTTGATTTCCTTGGCGGCCTTGGCCGAGCGTTGCGCAAGCTCCCGCACTTCCGATGCAACGACGGCAAACCCGCGGCCCGCCTCTCCGGCACGTGCTGCTTCCACGCCGGCATTGAGCGCCAGCAGATTGGTCTGGAAGGCGATTTCATCGATCACGCCGATAATCTGGCCAATTTCGCTTGACGCCTTCTCAATCCGGCCCATCGCAGAGATGGCCTTCTCGACCACCGCCGTCGAGGACGTGGTGCAATGGCGCGCCTCGCCGACAAGGGCGCGGGTCTGCTGGGCGTTGCCCGCGGCTGCGGTCACGGCGGCGCTGATCTCGACCAGGGTCGAGGAGGTCTGGGTGATCGCGGCGGCCTGTTGTTCCGTTCGCATCGACATGCTGGACGCCGCATCGCGCATTTCCGCGCTACTTGTCTCGATCTCGACCGTGCTTGAAAGCACCTTCTCCAGGACGCTCTGGAAGGACGCGAGCGAATTGTTGAAGTCCTTGCGGATCTGTTCGAACATGTCGATGAAAGGTTCGTCGATCGTCATGCGGATGTTGCAATCCGCCAGCCGGTTCAGCCCCGCGCCGAGCTGCTCGACGACGACGAGGACGTCGTTCGCCCGTTCGGCTTCCTCGCGCTGGCGTTCGCTGCGCTCGGTGATCTCCTTTTCCGCCAAGGCCCTGCGCTCGCGCTCGGCCGCTTTCAGCGACAGCGCATTGTCTCTGAAGACGATGACCGCGCGTGCGATTCGTCCGAGAAGATCCTTCCGTTCGGCGAGCGGCACGCTCACGGTCAGATTGCCGGCCGCCACCTCCATGATGGCGCCGGTAAGCCCATGCGCCGGCACGATAAACCGTTTCGACGCCAAGATGACGAGGGCGAGGGCTGCAAGCGTAAGCGTCGCCACGAAGCCGATTGCGAGCATGCGCTGGGAAAAGACCGAGGCGATGGCCGTATCTTTCAGCACCACTGCGTCCGACAGACCTCGCCAGAGATGCCAGGTTCCTTGCGCATCGGGGAACTTGAGGCTCACTACCTCGGAATAAATCAGCGCTGGGTCCGGCTCGGCTTTATCCACCCAAGCGGCAGATACGTTTACCTGTCCGGGATCGGACGCTTTGATCGTCACGCCGTGGGTGAGATTGACGAGCGAGGCGTTGGCAGCCGGCAGGAAGCCAGCGAGAACGCGCAGGCGCACGACAGCCGAGACGACTCCCTTGAAGCGTCCACCGGCGTCGTAATAGGGCACGGAGAAGACCATTCCCGCCCGATCATACTCTACCTTCGTGGTGTTGAAGTCGCTGTTATCGCAGGTCTTGACGGACGGTCCCGAGAGGATTGGCACCTCGAGCCCCTTAAACGTCGCAATGGTCCCGTAGTTCTGACGGAAGTAGGCGATTTGCCGGGCGATGAGGGCATATTCTTCGTCTTCGACCTCCGGCTCCTCGACCACGGGTGCGCCTGATGTTTCGGAAGTACCGGCTTTCTCGGAGTTTCCCGTAATCATTTCGTCGTACATAAGGGCTGGCACCTCTGCCTCCCCGGTTGCCGGATCAATCGCCTCGGGATTGAAGGTTTCTGGCGTGAAGTAGATTTCGGAGACCGTCACATTGCTCCAGAGATTGTTGTAGATCTGCTGGATGGTTTCCTTCGAGGAGGCCCCCAGATTGGTCGCATGGCGATCCATGCCCTTTACGTCGGGCAGAAAGGACAGCGTACGGATGTTCTGGTAAATCTGGGCAAGCGCATTGTCGAGATCCGCCGTATAGACCTGCGTTTGGTCGCGCTCCGCGCGGCGCGTGTCCTCCACGGCCTTGGTGTACTGCGCGCTCGAAAACTGCAGGATGCCAGCTATGGCGGCAGTCGCGAGAAGCGCAATGCAGGCGACGGATTTTAGAAGAAATCTCGGCGTCGGCGGGGCTGAGGGTGCGGATTTCGTTGTGATGTTGCCGTCCCGCATGCCCGCCATGTCTCTGTTCCGCCGCTTTGATGTCTACGAGCTACATAAATAGGGGCTAACGGTTAAGACTCTTTGAACGACATCCTGGCCCGTCAGGATGCCGTTCAAACGGCCCGTAGCAATCAAGCTGCCCTTGGGTGATAGCCAGAGCCAGTCCTCCGAGAGGCGTTCCCCGAATGACCGCCGGACGACGTAAGCTGGAACTGACCGATCATATTCCGTAGCTTCAGGGTTTCCGACGCCAGCGTCCCCGCCGCAGCACTGCTCTCCTCCACCATGGCCGCATTCTGCTGTGTGGACTGGTCCATGCTGTTGACCGCGCCGTTGACTTCGTTCAGTCCCGTCGATTGCTCCTTGGTCGCGGTGGAGATGGCAACCACGTGGTCGTTGATCTCGATGATCTGCTGGCTGATGCCCTTGAGAGCTGTGCCCGTGTCACGCACAAGTCTGACACCTCCGGCGACTTCCACGGCTGAGTTGCGGAGGAGGTCCTTGATTTCCTTGGCAGCTTTGGCGGATCGTTGGGCGAGTTCGCGCACCTCCTGTGCCACGACGGCAAAGCCACGGCCTGCTTCCCCTGCCCGCGCTGCCTCTACACCTGCATTCAGTGCAAGGAGATTGGTCTGGAAGGCGATCTCGTCGATGACGCCGATGATCGAGGATATCTGGTTGGAGGACTGTTCAATGCGGCTCATGGCATCAACCGCATGAGATACGACCTCACCAGACCTCTCGGCGCTCATGTTCGCCTGCGATGCCACTTCGCGGGCTTCCTGCGCGCGTTGCGCGGAGGAACCAACGTTGGCCGTGATCTCGTCCAGAGCCGCCGCGGTCTCCTCAAGGCTGGCCGCCTGCCCCTCCGTTCTGCGCGACAGGTCCGATATTCCCTCACTGATTTCCCGCGTGCCGGTTCCGATCAGATCGACGCTCTGTGAGATCTCGCGGAATGTGTCGCACAACTGCGCCACAGACCTGTTGAGGTCCGCGCGCAGGAACTCGAACTCCGGTGCGAAGGGTTCGTTTAACTGGGAGCCGAAGTCGCCCGAGCAGAGGCGCTTGAGGCTGTCTCCAAGCGCATTCATGGTTTCCACACGCGTCGTGACATCCGTGGCGAATTTGACGACCTTCGTCACTTTCCCGTTTATATCGAGAATGGGATTGTAAGAACCAGCGATGACGACCTCCCGTCCGTCCTTGCGGATCCGCTTGAATTCAGCAGCGTGGTACCTTCCCTCTGACAGATCCTTCCAGAAAGACCTGTATTCGGAGCTTGCTACCGTTTCCGGGGTAACGAACATGCTGTGATGTTTGCCCTTGAGCTCGTCGACAGACGCATAGCCCATGACGTCTAGGAAGTTCTTGTTGGCACTGATGATCTGTCCGTCCACCGTGAATTCGATGATGGCCTGCGAACGGCCGATTGCGGCAATCTGCGCTGCGTAATCGACATTCAGGAGTCGCGCTTTGGCATCCGCCCACTCAACCACGAAACCTGTTGTCTTGTTGCCGCTTTTGAGCGGCGTCACGAGAAGATCGAAGACGCGCGTGCCAACGCGGATTGTCGCGTTGTGGCGGTTCTTGAGAGCCGCAAGCATGCCTCTCTAATGTGCCGGATTCTTGTGAAACACGTCAATGTTGCTGCCGATCAGTGTGCCGACCGAGAAGCGGGGCAGCTCCTTCCGCAGGTCGTCTTCCGCTTCTTTAAGAAGCTCGAGAACCGATGGGTTCATGTATGTGATGTTCAGCTTGGCATCGGCGACCATGACGTTCGCCTGCAGCGCCTCGAGCGCCAGCAGCTTGTTGGTCTCCTTCGAACTCATCAGTGCGGCCATTCCCATTCCAACCCCTCCGCGTGTGCGTGACGCTCTGCGTCAGCACGTTACGACCAAGTTTCAACTGCGAACCCGATATTAGGTGTCATAAAGTTACTTTTCGCTTAACTTTCGAAGATACGTATGTTCTTACTTACAAATCTGTTGGTCGAGCTATTCTGTATCGGGTGATCTTAGCCCTGCAGGCTCCGGCGAATCCTGGATCTCAAAAGCTGTCAGCTCTCCCCGCCGAATATATGTTGGGGATTAGCGAGGCACGGCATCGGTTCGCGCGCCCTGTAGACGTGACTTTCCGCAAGCACTTCGGTCACCGTCTCCTGGCGATTACCTACGGATTCACGCCGACCATGCCGTCGGCCTCGAACGCCTGGTCGAGATTTTCCTCGATCCTAAGCGGACTGCCGGCCATATCAGGCCAGACTCCTTGCTAGGATATGGCAACGTCCCTGCCACCAATCGCAGCACCGAAGACAACCGACACCACGCCGCCGACCCAGACATTGAAAGCCAGCGCCGCCAGCGACAAGCTACAAATCACGGATACGAGAAACAGACGCAGTGTCTTCTCAGAGCTTATCCATGCTACGGGCTGACCAGCAAGAGCACGGCCCAGAGTGCTGCCAAGCCCTATCCAAGAATGAGGAGGTCAAGCGTGGATTCGCTGATGTCCCGTCTTGCAACAAAACTCAAGACTTGTGGCGCCAACTGCCGATGCCCAAGCTTTAGCGAAACAAACATAGTTGCCGCAGCTCAACACTAAACTGACTGCTGGTCAAATTGTAAATAAAGGCACGACAGATTTTCCATTCTCTTCTTGAAGTAAAGATATGCGACGAATTCGCCTCCTGCTTTTCGAGAACAATCGCACGCGGCGAATTTTTTCTGACCACTCTTCGAGGCGTTGTTGATCTATGGAGCGTGTGGGTTCCCAAGTCGTCGAGGATCCGCAACTGGATCCGGGCGAGCTTGTCGACCAGGCGCGGAAAGCGGCCACCGAGCCTGGCAAGGCCGAGGCCTTCGAACGCACGCGGCATACGCAGGTAAACGATGGAATGATCCAGCCGGGCAGCTTGGCGACCGAAGGCGCAGGCAAGCCAAGTTTTACTCGTTCCGGCCTGGCCCGTGATGATCATGTTCTCATGTGCCTTTAACCACGCCCCTCGCGCAAGCGACATCGTGTTGCGGCGGTCGAGACCGCGATGAGCAGCAAAGTCGATGTTCTCGATACAGGCGTCGGGAAAGCGGAGCTTTGACGCTGCAAGCCGGTTGGTCAGGCGTTTGCTCCCTCGTAATGGCGGCCAAGGGGACAGAATGCGAGGGCCGAGCAATATCCTTGTTTGGGATGAGGCGATCGCGCATCATCCGCTCGACCAACATGGCGGCGTTCACCCCGATCCTTGCCGCCTGGGTCAAAAGCGATGCTGGCGTTGTGTCGGCATAACGCCGGTGGGATTTGGGCATATGCTCGTTGACCTTGACATGCCCGGATCGCTGAGAGCGTCAACGAGGCCCACCTATAGAGCATGCGCGAGAGTTCTCTCCCGGCCGCAACCGACGGCAAGCGCGGTTTCTGGCGCTGAACGAAGTACCGGTTTGCGTGCCGGCGGCCATCTCTTCGCAACGACCGTGGCGAGAGATGTTATTTCCTCTCTCTCAGGCGCGGTACAGAACGCTGTATGATCAGGCCTGCACCGTGGTCCGCATCGATGCGGAGAATGGGTTGAAGGCGGATGCCGGGCGGTCAGATGGCGTCGCCGACCTCTGGCCAGAGTTGAGCTGTGGTAGTAAGGAGTTGTGGCGTGCCTGCGGCGATCCAGGGCACGTCGATATCGGAACGCCTGCCGATCCGGACGTCGAGGCCAGCTTCGCGCGCGAGAACGGCGCCGCCGGCGATGTCCCACATGGTGGTCATCTTCTGGAGGTGCCCGTCGAAGATGCCGCGTGCGGCAAAGACCAGTGACACCGAGGTGGTGTGCAGCGCCTCGACCACCCAGCCGGCTTGGCGAAGACCGGTGTGCAGCGCACCGATCTCGGCGATATCGTCCCGGGCGCTATCGCCGAGCGAGACAACGCGGACATCGCCCATCGGCGCGACGCGGGCAAGGGCCGCGCCATTGCGTTTGAGGCCGGTGCCGTCGGCGGCGCTATAGACCTCGCCGAAGACCGGAAGAGCGACCACGCCGAGATCCGGCCGGCCCTTGGTAACGTGGCCGAGCGAGATCCCCCAGAGCGGTGACCCGCGCAGGAAGTTCGATGTGCCGTCGATCGGGTCGATGATCCAGTAGGTCTCACCACCATCGCCGCCGAGTTCTTCGCCGACGATCCTCTCGCCGGGAAAAGCCGTATCGAGACGCGTTCGGATCAGCGTCTCGATGCTGGTGTCGGCCTCCGAGACGAAGTCCTGAAAACCCTTTTCCCGCGTGGCGATCGCGTCACGCGCGGAAAAGAAGGCCAGGGCCTGATGCATGGCCTCCTCGACGATGACGGTTGCCTTGTCCAGACGGTCCTGCAGCGGTGTCATGCGGGATCTCCCTTGCTTTGCGCGGCCCAGGCACGGAATGCCTCGACCTCGTCTGTCTGGATCGCGCCGACGCCCGCCTGTCTTAGCCGGCTCCAGACACCGTGCGGGTCGTGAAGCGCGTGGCTGTCGCTGTAGTCGAGGCAATGGGAGACATCGAGCGTGTTGATCCAGACGCGAATGTTCTGCCGCACAAGTTCGTCCTGCGCGGCGGCGATGTCATCGATATCGTCGAATTTTACCTCGATCATCGGCGGCCGAAGGGCTGCGATGCGGCGAAGATCCTCGGCAAACCGGTCCTTGCGGACGCGGAACATCGGCATATGCGGGATGCGGCCGAACCAATGGGTCTTCAAAAGCGGAAACGTCGTTGCATCCACGTCGATGGCGGTCTTGACGAGAACCTGCGCCTCTATCCCGAGCCGCAGGACGGTGTCCATGACGGCGGGCAGATCGCGCTCGTATTTGGTGTCGATATTGACCGCAATGCGGCCTCGGGCGGCCTCGAGCACCTCCTCCAGCGTCGGCACTGTCTCATGTGTGATGGCGGCAGCCGGGCCGCCGGCGCCGGCCTTCAGGCGGGCCTGCCGGACGGTGTCGAAGGGCAGGTCTGCGACAACGCCGTTGCCGGTCGTCGTGCGGTCGAGCGTTTCGTCGTGGATGACGACGAGGTGCCCATCGGCAGTTGCCTGCGTATCGATCTCGACCATCTCGACGCCCGCCGTGATCGCGGCCTCGATGGAGGCGATCGAATTCTCCGCCGTGTTCTTCCAAAAGCCGCGATGGGCGATGGTGAGGATACGAGGATTGTCGCGCGAGGCCATCGCGATGATGTCGGGCGTGGCGGACGGCAGGGCAGCGAGGTGGTTCTGAGAAACGGGCATTCGGTCTTGCTTTCGGCTGTTGTTGGAGTGTGCGGGCATCAGATCTTGCCCATGCCGGCCGCCATCAGGTCGTCGCGCAGAACACGGCCGGCGATGATGAAAACGACGAGAGCCGGCAGGAGCAGGAGGAAGGAGACGAGGGCGGCAAGCGGCAGCTGCAGCGACTGCGGATCGAGGTAGTTGTAGAGGCGGATCGGCAGCGTCTGGACAACGGGGGCGCCGACGATGAACGACTTGTCGAACTCTTCGAAACTGCCAACGAAGGACATGAGCCCCCCGGCCAGAAGCCCGGGTACCGCAAGCGGCAGCACGATGTGCCGGGTGATGCCGACCGTGCCGGCACCCAGCGAACGGGCGGCATGAAGCAGATCGTCCGGGATCGTCTCGAGAGCGGCCGTCATCAGCCGGATCATCAAAGGCAGGGTTCCGACGGTCTGGACCAGGATGACGCCCGTCATCGTATAGGCCAGCCCGAGCACCAGGAAGACCTGCCCGATACCCACGGCCACGACGATGCCGGGAATGATCATCGGCGCCAGGATGAAGATCTCCACTGCCCGTTTCAGCCGGAAGGGAAATCGCGCCATGGCCCAGGCCGTGGGCAGCGCAATGATGGCCGTGGCGAACGTGACAGTGATGGCGATCGCGATGCTGTTGAGCCCCGCCTGCAACAGGCCGTCATCGGCGAGAACCGCGGCCCAGCGCGCGCTCGTGTAATGTTGCGGCACGACATGGGGCGGCGACCATCCGTCTGCAATGGTCCAGAGGAACATGAGCCCGAGCGGAAGCGCAAGCGTCAGGAGCAGCGCCACGTAGAGACTGATCGCAACGGGAAGGCGGTCCTCCCGCGTGAAGCGACGACTGCGGGCCGTATCGTCTGCCCGTGCGTCTGCGGATACCGTGGTCATCGCGCATCTCCCCGTCCATGGGCATCGCCGATGCGCGATGTCACTGCGTAGTAGGCGATCAGTACGGCGACGGCGAAGGCGCTCAGCACCATGCCCATGGCGAACACCTGGGGAAAATGGCCGTCGTTAAACTGGCTGACCATCAGGACCGAGAGTGGCCGAGCCGTTGGCGACCCGACGATGTCGGGGATCGCGTAGGAGCCCATGGAGCCGATGAAGGTGAGAAGCACGGCCGCCGTGATGCCCGGCATGGCGAGCGGCACTTCAACGAGGAAGAAGGTGGCAAAGCGCGTTGCGCCGAGCGACCGACCAGCGAAGCGGATGTCTTCCGGGATCGCCGCAAAGGCGCTGGTGATGACGAGCGTCATGAAGGGGATCTGTTTCCAGACGCTGGCGATAATGACGCCGATGCTCCAGTCGTCGCGCACGAGCTTCGGCAGGCTGATGCCGAGCAGCGCCATGGCCCGATCGACGAAGCCGCCCCGTTCAAAGACCACGATGAGCATCAGGCCGACAATGATGGCCGGCACGGCTATCGGAAGCTTGTAGAGGCCGCTGAACAGCCGGCGGCCGAGGAAGTGCCGTCGAATGGCCAGCGAAAGCGGCACCGAGACGAGGAGCGAGACGACGACGGGAGCGACGCCGAGATAGATCGATGTGCGCAAACCGCGCAACATCGAGGGTTGAGAGGCAATGAGGCCGTACCATTTGAGCGTGAAGGCGCCGTCATCCGTGCGAAAGCTGGCGAGAAAGGCTGTGGCCAGCGGCGTGCCGAAGAACAGCAGGAGATAGCCGACACCGGGGGCCAGAAGCAGCGGGAGGAGCACGCGGCGATCGCGAAGGAGCGCCGGCATCACGCAGCCTCCTCCGTCGGGTATTGGTCAGCAAGCGGTGACAGATGATCGGAAAACGTCAGCGCGACCGCCTGGCCGGGCGCTATCAGGGGGTCGCCGCCGGATTGGCTCACCTTGAGCAGCGTGTCGCCGACGGACACCGTATAGAGCGCGCTTGCACCCATGAAGGAGACGCTGGCGACGGTTGCCGGCGCGGCGGCATCCACGGTCCCGGAACCGCAGGCATGAATGCCGATGCTCTCCGGCCGAACGGATATCTGAGCCGGGCCCATGGCGGGTGCCGCAAGATGAACGGCCTGGCCCCAGGGCAATCGCGCCTGTCGGCCTTCCGCGGTCACCGACAGGAGATTGGTCTGGCCGAGGAAGCCGGCCGTGAAGGCCTGGCGCGGCGACCGGTAGAGTTCCAGCGGCGTTCCGATTTCGACGACGCGGCCGGCGTTCATGACCACGATGCGATCCGACATGGCCATCGCCTCGGTCTGGTCATGGGTGACGTAGAGGCTGGTCGCGCCGATGCGCCGGTGCAGGGCAACGAGTTCGTGGCGCAGCGTGTCGCGAAGTTTCGCATCGAGATTGGACAGCGGTTCATCGAAGAGCAGGAGGTTGGGTTGCATGACGATGGCACGCGCAAGAGCCACGCGTTGCTGCTGCCCGCCCGACAGCTGCCGCGGCATGCGGCTCTCCAGGCCCGTCAGGTTGCAGATATCAAGCGCATGGTTGATCCGGCTCTGTCGCTCGGGCTTCGGAACGCCTTTCATCCGCAGCCCGAAGCCCAGGTTCTTCTCGACGCTCATATGCGGGAAGAGAGCGTAGGATTGGAACACCATGGCGATGTCACGCCGCTCGGGCGGCAGCGGGTCGATCCGCTTGCCGGCCAGACGGATCTGGCCACCGCTCTGCTCGCTGATACCCATGACGATCCGCAGGAGCGTGGATTTTCCGCAACCGGACGGGCCGAGGATGGTCACGAACTCCCCTTCGTGAACGGAGAGCGACACCGGATGAAGCGCGCGGCTCGGACCGTAGTCCTTGGTAATGTTGGAGATCTCAAGCATGCTCATGGCGCGTTCCTGCGGGAGGGTATCGGTCTGTCAGGCATGGGACCCCCAGCACCGGTGCTGGCGCTTGGGGGGTGATCGAGGACCGGTTAGTTGAGGACCTTTTCGTAGAGCGCGTCACCCAGGCCACCGGCCATGTCCCAGTCCGCGGTGACGCTGCGCTGCGGAAAGACGCTGGACGGCAGCATGTAGATCGTCTTGTCTGCCGGTAACTGATCGCTGCTGACATCCGTGCGCGGCGAACGCGAGGCCTTGTTTTCGAGCTTCCAGAGCTGGAAGTCCTTGCTCATCGCCAGATCGATGAGAAGGAGAGCGGAGGCCACGTGCTTGGCATTGGCAGGCACGAACATGGCATCGCCCGAGCTGACCTGGCCCTTGTCGAGAAGCGTCACGCGGAAGGTGTCCGGCAGCTGCTTGCCGTTGATGAAGGTGACCGCTTGATCCTCCCACACGGTGCCCATGGCCAGCTGGCGATTGTTGATGAGATTGAGCGTGTCGGCATTGCCGTTGGTCAGTTCGGCGGCGGCCTGAAGGCGCCGATAGTAGTCCCAGACCGGTTCGACGCAGGGAGAGGTCAACGCCCAGGCCTTGGCATCCTCGCGCGTCAGGCTTCTGTCGGTGAGCTTTGCCTTGCAATCGCCGGTCATCAGGTCGAGCGCGAGGGAATAGAGGAACCCGCTGCCCGAACCGCCCTTGGCAGGGGCGGTAATGCCGAGCTTCTTGGGGTTCTTTTCCGCCCAGGCGATCAGCGCCTGGAAATTGTCCGGAACGTCTGCCGCCTCGACCATGGCACTGTCGTAGCCGATGGCGGTCTGGTTCAAGTGCACGAGCGGAAAGCTGCCGCCATGCGCGACGCCGAACACCGTGTCGCTCAGAATGGGATCGTAGTGATCGAAGTTCGGCAGGATCTTCGTCAGCGGAATATTGCCGACGACGCCCTTTGCGGACAGGAGCGGGTATCCGCCGCCGCCGGCGAAGTAGACGTCGACAGGCGCGTCCTGCCCGGCCGCCTGAACCGCGATGAGCTGCTGGTTCGCCTGGTCGCCCTTGACGTCGCTGTACTCGACCTTGATGCCGTATTTCTCTTCGTACCTGCGGATCAGTTCTTTCCATGCATCGCCGAAACTGCCGGCAAAATTGTACATGGTCACTGACCCACCTTCCGCCTTGGCGGCGGGGACGACGACGTCGTAGAAATTGGCGCGCGTGACCGACGAGAGATCGAAGGTGAGGTTTTTCATGTTGCTTTCCGCCGCAAGGCAGGGCGCGGTAGAGGCCGTCAGTGCGACAAAGGCGGCTGCGACAAGGGTTCTGAACATAGCTGCTCCTCGGGTTCCGATGGGAGGGCGTGAACGGCCATCTGGCCGATGGCGATGAGTGCGTTCCCGATGGCGAAAGCATTACTACACATTAAGTGTAATATTTATGAAGGATTTGTAAAATATGGGGCAGCGCGCCGGCCTTGTTGTCGGCAACGATCGGGCACGATACCCAAAGCCCCAGACATTAGAGCGAGCACACGCGGGAGAATGCGGCATGCCAGCGGAACGGAGTGCGCTTTCGCAGGCGCCGCTTGCCAGCGATAACGAGCGCATGATTCTCGATATCATCCGCCGTCATGGCACGATGGCGCGATCGACGATCACCAGCCACACGAACCTCACCCAGCAATCGGTCCACCGGCTGGTCGAGGGGCTTGTCGGGCGGGGGCTGCTGCGCACCGGGGCGCCCGTCGGGAGAGCACGCGGGCAGCCAAGCCCGACCATCGAGCTTGTGCGGGATGGGGCGAGTGCCATCGGCCTGTCCATCAACACGGACTCGGTCATCCTTTGCATCACAGACCTTGCCTGCGATGTGATCGTCGAGGAGCGGCTGGACCATCAGCCACGCCACCGGGAAGAGACGCTGCGGGCCATTGCCGCCAGGCTCGATGCGCTGCTGGCGGACCATGGTATTGCCAAGGACACGGTTGCGGGCCTCGGCTTTTCCATGTCAGGCTTCTTCGTGACGGATGATCCTGCCTTCAACGCGCCGGAGCCGCTCTCCGACTGGTCGCTCCGGGATCTTCGTCCCGAGCTCCAACGCACTTTCGGGCTGCCGGTCTGGCTGGAGAACAATGCGACGACGGGGGCGATCGGGGAAAGCATGTGCGGCGTCGGCCTCTGGTGCCGGACCTTTGCATTTCTCTCGTTCAATTATGGTTTCGGCGGCGGGCTGATCCTCGACGGCAAGCCGTTCCACGGTTTCCACGGCAATGCCGGCGAGCTCAGCGGCATCTACATGCCGGGCGAATCCGAGCGGCGGCCAGCCTTGCAATATCTTCTGGCACGGCTGCAGGAAAACGGCACCGACATCGACAGCATCGCCTCCCTGTGCCAGAAATTCGATCCTGCCTGGCCGGGCGTCGAAGACTGGCTGGCGGAGATCATGCCGCAGGTCGACCGGTTGGTCGCGACGCTGATCGCCGTTCTCGATCCGCAGGCCATCGTCTTCGGCGGCCAGTTGCCGCCGAAACTCGGCCAGATGATGATCGAACGCACGCACCTTCCTTCCCAGCGCGTGCACCGCTACGGCGTCGGCCCGCCGGAGGCGCGTCTGGTGCTCAGCGAAACGGCAGGCGACGCCGCCGCACTCGGCGCAGCGCTTCTGCCGCTGAAGATGCGATATTTCACCTGAAGGATGCTATATGGTCGACGGGTTGACCTGGCACTGGCGTTGAATTTTCTGGCTATCGCGGGAAGCATGGAACGTTGAAGAGCGCGCTGTGACGCAATCTCGTGAAGGTTGCCAAAGCCAGGACCCCTTTGTCCGAACGGCCGGTGCGCGTGGAAGCTGGCGCGGACTTCGTTACGGCCCGGGCAATGATCCTGTCGTGCGGCTGGCGGCAATGAATGAGCGACGCCAGCGCCTGCTAGCGATCAAGGCCATGCGCGCATTCCGCGCCGAGAGTAGTCCGGTGACCCATGATGAGATCCAGGCCGGGAAATCGGAAAGCCGTCAGCCACCGGCTGCTAACGAAGGCCGACCGCATGGGCTTCACTGTTTGCCACACGGTCGTTCAGGCGGGCACGGTATCAAAGCTACAGTACCGTAACCACTTAGAGGCGTGCTACTGCATTGCCGGCGAAGGTGAAGTCGAGGATATGCAGGGCAATCTCTATCCTATCCGCCCAGGGGATATTTATGTACTCGATCAACATGACGAGCACTATTTGCGCGGCGGAGCAAACGAAGATTTGGTGCTGGTGAGTGTGTTCAATCCTCCGCTTGCAGGCCATGAACACCACAATCTCGATGGTGAGAACCGATCATCATCCCATTGAAAACAACCGATGACAGGGTGGTCGTCTGATGGGGCTCAAGCATCAAGCATTTTTCTATTCTCTCTTTCTCTCAAGACTGGCGGATCAGATCCTTCTGTTCCTCGTGCCGTTGGTAATCTTCCAGCTGACGGGCAGTGTGGCCTGGTCGGGTGCGGCGTTCTTCCGTGAGACATTGCCGCGCTTCCTCTCGTTCCCGATCTGCGGCGCCCTTTGCGATCGAGTGTCGCCCTTGAGGCTGTTGCGGGTCAGCCAGCTCTATCGCGCGGTTGTTTGTTTCGGCGGAATGGTCGGCTTCGCGGTATTTGGCAGAGTCGGTTGGCTTATTGCCATTTCTGCCGTTTGTGGCGTTCTGACCACGCAGGGCCTGATGGCTCGGGAAGTCATGCTGCCGCAGGTCTTTGCCGGTCACCGGTTTGAAAAGGTCGTCTCCTACACGCAAATCGCAGATCAGCTGGGCATGGTGGTTGGTCCGCTCGTCGCGGCGGGTCTGCTGACGTTCTGGCCTTGGGAATATGTCGTTGTATCGACCGCAGTGCTTTTCCTGGCAGCCGACGGCGCTGTGATTGCGTGGCAGCGATCGGTCCGACCAACATTGGCTGAACCGGAAATGGCAACTGGCAACTGGGCTTTACCCATTATGATCGCCCTAAGGCACGTTGTGAGACTGCCGGGCTTGATGGAGGTTGTCCTTCTTGCAGCTGCCGTCAACCTCATCATCGGTGTCACTCTCGCAACGTCGGCTGCAATGGTGACGGGCATCCACAGCCAAACGGAAACCTATTACGCTGGTCTCCAGGCAGCGGGCGCTATCGCGACCGTAATCATACTGTTTGCAACAGCGCACACCGCGATCCCTCTGAAGACGCTGGGCCTTGCGGCGTACTCAATGATCTTCCTTGGCGGTGTCGTCACCGGTCTAGCGTCCGGTCCGCATGTTTACGCGTTTGGATTTGTCTTCGTTGTGGGTTTCGACAAGATGTTCAACGTGTTCATCCGAAGCATGCGTCAACGCATCATTCCGCGGCAAGATCTCGGCAAGACGACCGGCCTTGTCGTTATGTTGAACAATCTCTCGCAGCCATTGGCGGGGCTGCTCGTCACGGTTTTCGCGGCTATGTATGGCGCCGGTGGCGTTATTACAGCCTTGTCGCTCTTCATGGGTATCGTGGGCGTACTTGTTGGGGCGGTTAAGCTGCGGCGGGCTCCGCGCGAAGCGGTTGCGGATTGAGGCTGATGGCAAGCGATGTGGCTACAGTCTTTCGGGCGAACTCGCACTGGGACGCGCCTGTTCGCGCTTAAGTAGCAGATTGAATTTCGGAGCATTATCGTTATATGCACATCGAGTCTCGGCCAAGTGAACTTGGGATCTCTCTGCCACACGATGTGCCGCAGCCGCCCGCTATACGCCTGCGGTCGTACATGGCAACCTGGCTTACATCAGCGGGCAACGGCCCCGGGAGGGTGAGGCTGTTTATGTCGTGGAAGGTAAGGCCGGGAAGTTTCCATGGAAGAAGCGAAACGCGCCTCCCGTATAGATCTCATTCGCAGCTTAGCAGCGTTGCACGATGCTCCCGGTAGCCTGGATCGGATGGAGCAGGTCCTGAGACTGGTTGTCTACGTCAGCAGCGTCGACGATTTCACCGAGTTTAGTAGCGTTGCGGAACCTTTGTTGCCCGCCGTAAGCGGAAATTATTTCCGCTTACCTTTCCAACCCCTTGATGGGAATCGAACGGTGGCCCCGGTAGTTACCACTCAAATTGGATTCCGCGGCGATTGCCTCGAAGTGTAGCCTCTACTCCCATCCATCAGCGCCTTGGTATACGGATGCGTCACCGCGTCTTCGATGATCTGCTTCCTTGTCACGGTCTCCACGAAGACGCCATTCAGCATGACCGCGACCCGGTCACAAAGATGCGCGACGACAGCCATATCGTGGCTGACGAGGATGTAGGTCAGTTACCCTAGCTACACGCACTGTCGCCGCAACGGATTCGAACAGCAGCCAGTAGCGGCTGAGAAGATTTCTCCTTGATCGCCATTCTCGCTCCGAGCCTTCGGAGCGTTAATTGCCGTAGAGCTCGTACAAAGATTGATATTGTTCAAACGTCATGCTGCACCGCAAGATTTTCGAACAACCAGACTGCAAGCGATGGCCTCGATCCCGAGGGGAACGGATTTCCCTTGCGTGAGGTCCAGGATGGCCAGGCCTGCCCTCCGGCCGAGTTCCTTCAGGCCCATGTCGATCGTCGTGAGAGCTGGACGTGTCTGTGCGGCGACAACGTGCCAGTTGTCGAAGCCGACGACCGCGATATCGCCGGGAACGGAGAGGCCGTGATCCCGCAAGGCGTCGATGACGCCCCGGGCGGTCTCGTCGCTGCCGCAAAAAATCGCCTCAGGACGCGGCTCATCGCGCGCGAGCATCTGCCGGACCGCTTCATGGCCCCAATCCTCCCCCCAGGATCCGAACATCACCTCCCCCTCCCTGCCGAGACAGGCGTGATAGGCCTCGGCGCGCCGACGCACGGCGGCGAAATCTTCCGGGCCGGTGATGTGCAGGATCCGGCGGTGGCCGAGCGACAGGAGGTGCTCGACCGCAAGGCGTGCGCCTTGGGCATCGTCGGGAACAAAGGATACGCGGGTGTCCGGCCCTTCGGCAAACGCGTAGACCACAGGGATCGGCAGATGCGTAAGATCGACCGGTGGCGGTAGATCGACCCGGGTGGCGGTAAAAATGATGCCGTCCACCTGCTTGTCGAGCAGCGCTTCGAGATGAAGGCGCGCCAGGCGCGGATCATTGTTGGTCGCGCAGAGGAAAACCGAGACGCCATGATCGACCAGGGCTTCCGACACGCCCGCCGTCATCGGCAAGGTCAGCCGGCCGTAAGTGTCGTTGGTGATGATGCCGATGGAGTGACTGCGCCGACTGAGCAACCCGCGCGCGAGCGCGTTTGGACGAAACCCGATCTCTTCGGCCACCCGCTTCACTCGCTCGCGTGTCTCCGCATTGGTGCGACCCTGCCCGTTCAAGGCGTTGGACGCGGTGGCGACACTCACCCCAGCGGCCTGCGCAACATCGCGGATCGTCGCCCTTCGCACCCCGTTTTCGCTCATGAAAAGGTCCTTTCGATCATTTTGATGAAACCTTTCACCAAGAAATATCCGTGTTGATAAAAGCTTTTAGCAGTTTGTTCTGCCATCAGCCGCTCGCGCTGTCGACAAAGAAAATATTGTCGATTACCGTTTGGGGCACGTCGACGCCCTGGCCTGTCGCAGGGAGAGTTGGCGACCAAGAAAAAGGGAACGCTCCATGCTGAAGATCAAACTGGCGCTCGCCGCGCTCTCGCTTGTTGCCAGCACGACGCTGGCCAACGCAACCGACGTGACCTTGTGGGTCCGCACCTCGTCGGGTGCCGTTCTTCAAGGACTTGCCGATCACTACAATGCCTCGCATTCCGACAAGATCGTCGTGACGCAGATCACGGCGGAGCAAATGGTGCCGAAGCTTGGCGCCGCCATTGCCGGCGGTGCCGCACCAGACGGCGCCGTGCTTGACCTGATCTATCTCCCGACATTCGCCGCGGCTGAAGGCCTGGAGGACATTTCCGAGTTCGTCAAGAGCCGGCCTTACGCCGCCTCCATGAGCCCCTCCCATATCCGTCTTGCGACCTATGACGACAAGATCTACGGCGTGCCGGCGCTGCCCGATGCCTCGATCATCGCCTACAACACCGATCTGTTCGAAAAGGCGGGGCTCGACCCGAACAAGGCTCCGGCCTCGCTGGAAGAGATTGCCACCGCCGCCAAGAAGATCACGGCGCTCGGCAACGAGACCTATGGGTTCTATTTCGTTGCCAACTCCGGCAGCTGGCTCATCTACGACTTCCTGCCGCACCTCTGGGCGGCCGGAGCCGATATCCTCAGCGAAGACGGCCGCACGGCGACAGTCGATACGCCTGCCCTGCGCGAGACGATCGCGGCCTATCGCGACATGTGGAAGGCGGGCGCGATCCATCCGACGTCCCGCTCCGGAAACGGCAACAATGCCGTCGAGGCCTTCGCCTCCGGCAAGGTCGGCGTTCTCATGACCGGCTCCTACATCGTCAACCTGCTGACCAGCAAATACCCCGACGTGAAGTTCGCCGTCGCTCCGATCCCCGGCCCCAAGGGTGGCGCCTCCAGCTTTGCCGGCGGCGATACGCTGGCCGTCATGAAGGGTATCGACGAGGAGAAGAAGAAGGTCCTGCTCGACTTCGTCGATTTCTACATGACACCGGAACAGCAGGTCTACATCACCAAGGAGTCCGGCATGCCTTCGCGCACCGATCTGGCAAACGATGCCTATGCCAGCTTCGACAAGCGCAATCTGGTCGCCTACGACGTCCTGTCCAAGGCCCGTACGCCCTACACCTTCTCGTCGGACGAACTCTTCGTCAGCCGCACCGGACCATTCGTCAACCTGATCCAGGATGCCATCTTCGGCGAAAACGTCGATGGGGCGATCAAGACGGCGCAGGATGCCTTCACCAAGGTTCTCGACCGGACCAACCCGTAAGAGGCTTTTGCGAGCTGTAGTCCGCCCCTCACCCTCGCCTCTCATCCGCCTGCCCCTCCCATCACCAACAAGGAGCGAGATCTTGGCTTTGACGGCTGAAAGACCGGCGCCGGCGCAGACGGCTGCGACCAACGATCCGGAACCCAAGGGCTGGCTCGGTCTGGCCTTCATGGCGCCCAGTCTTGCCTTCATCCTCGGCCTCTTCGTCGTGCCGCTGGTCATGGCGCTCTGGATGAGCCTCCACAACTGGCCGTTGCTCGGGCGCGCCAAGTTCATCGGACTTGCCAATTACGCAGAACTGCTCGGCGACACGCAGCTTTGGCATTCCCTGGGATTTACGCTTCTCTATACGGTGCTCGTCACCACGGCCATCATGGCCGTGGCCTTCCCGCTGGCACTCCTGGTGGATCGGCCGCTTCGGCTCGCCGGCTTCTTCCGCACGGTCTATTTCATGCCTGTTGTCATCGGTTTCGGGGCCGCTTCCACGCTCTGGATGTGGCTGCTCAATCCTGACAATGGCGTCTTTGCCCATCTCCTGCGCGGGCTTGGACTCGTCGACAGCGCACCGCGCCCCCTTGAAAGCTTCTGGCCGGCGCTCGGCGTCATCATCCTCATGGTGGTGTGGAAGACCGCTGGCTTCACCATGGTGATCCTTTTGACAGGCCTTCAGGCCATTCCGGCCGACGTGACCGAAGCTGCCAAGATCGATGGCGCCGGCGTCTTCAGCCGCTTCCGGCGGATCACCTTGCCGCTGATGAGAAACTCTCTGCTTCTCGCGCTGGTGCTGAATGTGACCTCGTCGATGCTGGCCTTCGACCAGTTCTTCATCATCACGCAGGGCGGCCCCTCCAACAGCACCGTGTCCGCCGTCTTCTCCATCTATCTTGCCTCGTTCTCCTCCTACCGCCTCGGCTACGGTTCGGCCATGTCCTTCGTCCTTCTCGTCGTCCTCGTGGCGATCTCCTCGCTGCAGCTTGCCTTCCTGCACCAGCGGCCGGAGGAAAGCTGATGGGCCGCATTCTCACCACATCCGCCCCGCTGCCGGTCCGCGAGAGGCTCGGCTTTGCCGCCTTCATCCTCGTGTCCATCGTGTTCGCGCTGTTCTTCCTGCTGCCGATCGTCTGGTCCTTCGCCAATTCCTTCAAGCCGGCAGCCGAGGCTCTGGCCCATCCTGTAGCGTTGTTCTCGAAGGCCTTCTCGCTGGAGAACTACAGGCGGCTCGACACGGTGGGCGCCGGCTGGACCACCTATGCCGGCAACTCGGTCCTGATCGCGCTGGGAACGGTGGTGCTGACGGTCCTCGTGTCCGTGCCAGCCGGTTACGGTTTCTCAAAGTTCCGGTTTCCCGGGCAGTCCGCCTTGTTCGTCGTCGTCATGGCGACGATGATGATCCCGTTCCAGTCGATCCTCACACCGCTCTTCCTGATCCTGAAGGTGCTCAAGCTCCAGAACAATCTGTTCGGCCTCGTGCTGATCTACGTGACCTTCCAGCTGCCCTTCTCGATCTTCATGATGCGCAATGCATTCGATGCGGTCCCCCGGGCCCTGATCGAGGCGGCGCGCATCGACGGGGCGTCGCAGTGGACGATCCTGCGGCGGATCATGCTGCCGATCGCCGTGCCGGGCGTGGCGACCGTCGCGATGTTCGCTTTCCTCAATTCCTGGAACGAGTTCCTTGCGGCCCTCATCTTCCTGTCGGACCAGAACAAGTTCACGCTGCCGATCATGCTGGTCAACGTGTCCTCCGGCATCTACGGCATCATCGATTGGGGTGCCCTCCAGGCCGGCGTCACCGTCACCATGGTCCCCTGCATCATTCTCTTCCTTCTCCTGCAACGCTACTACGTGCGCGGGCTCACCGCCGGTGCCGTCAAATGAGTGTCGTGCATACCCAAAAGGCTTCTCCCATGTCCTCCAGGCCCGCAGTCCCCCCCTCCCCGCCGCAGGCATCCTCGCTCCGCTTCATGCCTGGCGATCACGCAAAAGTCGATTTTACAGGGGGCTTCTGGGAAAGCTGGTCGAAAACCGTGCGCGACGTGACCATTCCAACCCAGCATATGCGCCTGGAGGAAGAGGGCTTCCTCGAAGTCCTCGACTTCGACAAGCCGCCATCGCCGCTGGTGCGCCGCATCCAGCCGAGCGGGCTTTCGATGCAACATTTCTTCGACAGCGACTTCGGCAAATGGATCGAGGCGGCAAGCTACACGCTCAAGCAGCATCCGGATGCAGCGATCGAGGAGAAAATCGACGCGATCGTCGAGAAGCTCGAACAGGGGCAGATGGCCGACGGCTATCTCAACAGCTGGTTCATCCGTCGCGAGCCGGAGAAGCGATGGACGAACCTGCGCGATCTCCACGAAATGTATTCGATGGGGCACCTGCTCGAAGGCGCGGTGGCCTATTTCGAGGCGACCGGAAAACGTCGCTTCCTCGACGTGATGATCCGCGCCGTCGATCACATCATCGACACGTTCGGCCCGGAGCCGGGCAAGCTGCGCGGCTATGACGCGCATGAGGAAATCGAGCTTGCGCTGGTGAAGCTCTACCGCGTGACGCGCGATCCGCGGCATCTGGCTCTTGCGACCTATTTCGTGAATGAGCGCGGCCAGATGCCCTCTTACTACGACGAGGAAGCGCGACGCCGGGGCGAAGATCCCGGGGACTATGTCTATCAGACCTATGCCTACAGCCAGGCGCACATGCCGGTGCGAGAGCAGACCCAGGTCGTCGGGCACGCGGTGCGGGCCATGTATCTTTTCTCTGCGATGGTCGATCTTGCGCACGAGAACGACGACCCGACGCTGAAGGCCGCCTGCGAGCGGCTGTTCGACAACCTCACCGGCCGCCAACTCTATGTTACGGGTGGGCTCGGTCCGTCCGCATCGAACGAAGGCTTTACGCGGGAGTACGATCTGCCCAACGAAACGGCCTATGCCGAGACCTGCGCAGCCGTTGCATTGGGCTTCTGGAGCCACCGTATGGCGCAGCTCGATCTCGACGCGAAATACACGGACAAGCTTGAAACCGTGTTGTTCAACGGGGCGCTTTCGGGAATTTCACGGGACGGCGAGCACTATTTCTACGAGAACGTTCTCGAGAGCCACGGGCAGAACCGTCGCTGGAAATGGCACTACTGCCCCTGCTGCCCGACCAATATCGCCCGCCTCATTACCTCGCTTGGACAGTATGTCTACTCGGCAACGGATGCGGATCTGGCGGTTCATCTCTACGGTGCCAACACGGCGGAGATCATGCTGGGCAACACGGTGGTTCGCCTAGCGCAGGAGACGCACTACCCGTGGGATGGCGATGTCCGGCTGACGCTTGGTCTCGACGCGCCCGCCTCCTTCACGCTGCATCTTCGTATCCCTGGCTGGTGCCGCGAGAGCCGGATCACGGTCAATGGCAAGACCATCGATGTGCCCGCAGCAACGACGAAGGGTTATGCAGCGATCACGCGCGACTGGGCGGATGGCGACGAGGTACGGCTTTCCTTCGATATGCCGGTCGACCGGCTCTATGCCCATCCCGCCGTCGGCGAGGATGCCGGCCGGGTGGCCTTAAGGCGCGGCCCGGTCGTCTATTGCGTCGAGGAAATCGACATCGGACTGGAACCGCAGCGGCTGCGGCTGCCGACAGACGCAAGGTTCGACGTGTCCTATGATGCGGACCTTCTGGGCGGTGCGGCCGTGTTGACCGGCGAAGCACTTCTGGCGGAGGCAGCAGACTGGGACGGCCTTTATCGCCCGGCCCCACCGAAGCTGAATCCCTGCACGTTCAAGGCGATCCCGTACCATCTCTGGGCAAACCGGGATCCAGGCGCCATGCTCGTCTGGCTGAATGAGAAGTAGGAGAATACGACATGGCCAGGCTCGAACTGCAGAACGTCGTCAAATCCTACGGCATCTACGAGGCCGTGCGCGGCATCAACCTTGCAATCGAGGATAAGGAATTCGTCGTCTTCGTCGGCCCGTCCGGCTGCGGCAAATCCACAACGCTGCGGATGATCGCCGGGCTGGAGCACATTACCGGTGGCGATATCGTCATCGGCGATCGCGTGGTCAATCGGCTGGGCCCGGGCAAGCGCGACATCGCCATGGTGTTCCAGAACTATGCGCTCTACCCGCATATGTCGGTGCGGGAGAACATCGCCTTCTGTCTGGAGCAGCAGCGCCTGGGCAAGAGCGAGATCGACACCCGCATCCAGACAGCCGCACGCACGCTTCACATTGAGGAACTTCTCGACCGCCGCCCTGGCCAGCTCTCCGGCGGTCAGCGCCAGCGTGTCGCCATGGGCCGCGCCATCGTTCGCAACCCGAAGGTATTCCTCTTTGACGAGCCGCTCTCGAACCTGGATGCGAAACTGCGCGTGCAGATGCGTACCGAGATCAAACGCCTGCACCAGATCCTGCCGACGACCACGGTCTACGTGACGCACGACCAGATCGAGGCAATGACCATGGCCGACCGCGTGGTCGTCATGAATGGCGGATTGATCGAGCAATGCGGCCCGCCGCAGCATCTCTATCATCACCCCGCAACCCGCTTCGTCGCCGGCTTCATCGGCTCGCCCTCGATGAACTTTCTGGATGCCCGGCTCGTCGAGGTCGACGGTCACCTCACGGTCCGCCTCGATGGCGGCGCGGATCTGCCGGTGCCTCGCGAACGCGTCGCCATCTACGCCGATCATATCGGCCGCCCGGTCACGCTCGGCATTCGCCCCGAAGCCCTGAGCGCCGAACAGCTGCGCCCGGGCTACGTTCCGCTGACTGCCCGGATTGACTTGGTGGAGCCCCTCGGGCCCTCAACCATGATCTACTTCGACATCGGGAAGACGACCCTCTGCGCCAGCATCGACCCCGAGGCAGGCGCGAAAGCGGGCGAGGAGATCGTCCTGTCTGTCAACATGAACCAGATGCACTTGTTCGACGCAGAGACGGGCATGTCCCTGACACCCGTTCCGTGACACGACAGGGTCGGCGGGAGGCAACGCCGGACAGCGGTTGGCGAACATCCGATTGTTCGTGTAACGCGATGCGAACCTGCAGCACCCGTTGAAAACGGAAATTCCTTGCGCTTTCGGCCATTTGCAGTTCGAGGCTGACGGCATATGAACCACCGGCTCGCGTTGCGACCGGAATTATTTCGCCGAACTGTCGATCACATCCGACGCCTTGAACGGAGTCGAACCGCCGACCTACTCCTGCACTCAACAGGTGAAGGCGCTCTTATCGCTCGATCTGCGAACATAAGTTGGCATTAGAATCCTGCACCGTCGTCACAGGCTAGGACTGAAGCAAGCTGCCATTTAACAAGATCTAAAACGAAGTCTAATGTTCTGGTCCGCTCATATCCCGACGCGACAGAGCGATCGTCAGCCATATCGCCGAAACCAGGAAGTAGAATGCCCCGACGCCAGCGTAGCCTGCGACCGTTGAGATAGAAGGTTCCTGCGGCATTTGTGCTTGAAAAATGAACAGCGCGCCGGCTATCGCGGATTGGCCACCGCTCAAAATCATAGCCCATTGACCGCCACTCGTTTTCCAACGGCGTAGCGCAGTGCCAAACTGCAGCAGCCCTGAAAAGATCGCCCATAGACCGAAGGCGCCGAGAACCCAGTTCATGTTCATTGTCAGTGCCAGGATCACGGCAATCGTCATGACGGAGCTCGCTGCGACGTTGATTGCCTGGCTCCGGTTGGCGGCAAGGCCACCGCTCCTCGCGGCATCGATGACGTTCGCGATTGCATCCCAAGCAGGATAAAGGATCAGCAGTGCGGCAGCCACCTCAAAGGAATGGCGGCCGATCGTCAAGGCGGCCGCAACCCAAAGCACTGAGAAGGCCGCTCTGCTAAAGTAATACTGCTTCAGCCACTGGTCGTTGCCACGCGGGGCACGGGATATCTGATGGTTCGGCATCGTTTTCTTCCACGTTCTGATTGATTAATTGATGAGACTGCTCGCACGCACTGTGTCAGAAGAAGCCGACGTGCTTGCCAAATGGAGTCTTCGCATCCCACTCATGTCGGCCGATCCGATCGCTTTCGCCGGAGAGTTTCGCAGCTGGCTTCTCTAAGAGCGCAACGATCTGTGAGCTGTCGTGCGCCGACGTCATGACATCAACGGCTTGATCACTCTCGGGACGCATGCGCTTCTCGAACGCCCTGTTGATCGCGCCCTGCCGCTTTGCAACCCATCGGCCATCGGGATCCGAGAGGATCGAGTTGGTCTGACCGATCGCAACAGGTGGCGAAGAAGCGGTCGCCGAGACGGGCATGACGTGTTGAACTAGGCGCCTGCTCATGAGCTGTGATCCTGTGACGGGTCGTTTGATTGCCTCAGATTGAACATTGTCATTGGAAGCGTTTGCGCTCATCTCAACGTCTTCCATCTGGGGCATTTTACGGCTGGAGATCAGGCATCGTCGATCGGTCGTCGCTGGCCGAAGCGGTAAGGCGGCTGCTCCGGCCAGTGACGGCGTGGTCTTCACATGGGGGGGAACCACACCATTCTTGCCGACGACCACCTGGTGAGCGACCGGGCCGGTTGCAGCCTTTTCGGCGGTGATGAAGACAACGGCGCCAGGAACGAGATCATCCTTGGTGGCTCCAGCGATGGTCACGACAGGTGTCCCATCCGGAATGGCGATCTTCTTTTCCTTGCCATGATAGGTCACGGTGACAGTCCGGCGATCGACGCCCTTAACGGCATCCGCGACCGTCGCATTGGTCATGCTGCTGTCGGGCTTCAGATCCCAACCATAGCTCCCCTCGCCCGTGCCTTTCATTGCCGGCGGGAAAGTCAGGACCTCAAGTGCGCCATTGCCGCCGTCGGCCTTTGGCATGGAGGCGATGCCGACGAAATCGCCCGGCTTGATGTCGGTGACCTTAGCATCTGCGACGCCTGCCACCTTCCAATCGTCAGCAAGCGCGACATCGATCGTCTTGCCTTCGCGCGTCTTCACTTTGAGAGTTGAACCCTGGTAGTCGACGATGCTGCCGCGGACATGAATCGGCGCGGCTTTCCTATTTTCGGCAGATGCGGGTGTCGAGAGGACGGTTACAGAAAGGATGTTGATCAGCCCGAGGGCCAGAGCGGGGGATACTTTCCTCATTTCTATCTTCCTACTAGTTGGTAGCTTTCTTGGGCGCGATTGACCTGATTAGGCTAGCTACGCAGGATTAGTGAGAGACATTCGGCGTAAGACGATTGAGAGCCGGTGCAAGTATCATCGAGAACACCTCGGGTTTCCCGTAGGCTCTCGCCGAGAGCATCGCGCCATACACCGTTGCGAGAAATGCTTCGGCTTCAACGTGCGGTTCGCTTGTAAGTCTGAGCGCTCCGCTTTTGCTTCCACGCTCCATCACTGTCGTCAGCCACGACGAAATGAAGCGGAAAAATGCCGTAACCTCCGTTGCGACTTCCGGCGGCAGCGAAGGCAGCTCACTGGCAAGCAAAGCACATACACAATAGGGTCTGCTCGCATCCTCGATGCATTTGGCCCAGTGGTCCGCATAGACCTTGAGGATGTCCAATGCGTCTGGAACGTTCTGTTCAAGGGTGACAACGCTCGCCTGACCGTCTTCCCTGTAGCGCTGGACCAGTTCACGCACCAGATCGGCCTTGCTAGGGAAGTGATGGTGGATGCTGGCCTTGCGGATGCCGACCACTTCCGAAATGTCTGCATAGCTGAACCCATTGTAGCCCCCCCTCATGATAAGGTTGCGGGCGGAGGCCAGAATTGCGTCGGACGTGGTCGAAAGATTGCTCATACGCGTTACCTACCTTCTAGTAGGCAGGGCGTCAAGCGCGAAAAATCGTTTTTCTTTAGCCGTCGGTCGAGACTGTAAGAGCTTTCCACGTCTCGAGTTCCTGCTGCAAACGCTCGATCCGCGCCGTCACGTGCCGGAGGGCATCGCTGCCAAGAAGGAGCTGCGGCGGAGGATTGTCCGATCCGATGAGAGCAAGCACGGCGGCGGCCAGTTTCCGGGGGTCACCGAGCTGCTTGCCGCTGACGGCCTGACGCGCCTCGCGGATCGGATCAAACAGGCTGTCGTAATCCGCAATCGACCTGTCGGTGCGGACCATGGACCGCCCAGCCCAGTCTGTCCGGAATGAGCCAGGGCAAAGTGTTGTCACGTGAACGCCAAAGGGGGCCATTTCCGAGCGCATGACCTCGGAAATCGCCTGAAGGGCAAACTTGCTGCCGCAGTAATATGCGATGCCGGGCATGGTGATCATACCGCCCATCGATGTGACGTTCACGATGAAGCCACGGCGGCGCTCACGGAACCTCGGAAGAAAGGCCTTGGCCACAGCGACGGCGCCGAACACGTTCACGTCAAACTGACGTCGCATCTCTTCAAGTGGCGATTCCTCGAGCACGCCCTCGTGACCGTATCCGGCATTATTGATCAGGACATCGACGGACCCGTGGTCGTCCTCCGCTTGCTGAACGACGTCAGGGATACGGTCGAAATCGGTGACATCGCAAAGGACCGCGTGCAGTTTCGGGAGAGTCTTTGCCAGCGCTTCGCGCGCGGCTTCGGAGCGGACGGTCCCGATGACGGCGTGACCGGCTTCGATTGCGGCCGTGGCGATCGCCAATCCAAAGCCGGAATTCGCCCCTGTTATGAAAAACGTTTTGATCGCCATCGGTGAAACTCCTTGATTAACCGTGGATGACAGATAATCTGAAGGCGACCCGAACTCGATTGCGAATTCTCTTAGTGTTTTGCCTGATCCTATGATTATAGAGGAACAGTCCGTCGTCCGTAACCGACTCGTCGCCGCGGCCGGGCAACTGGCCCCTCGCCTCGGCTACAATCAGACTGCGATCCGTTGTGTCCGTATCCTGCGCACCGAAGCGGTACTTGATGACGTCCCGGTTCTCTATAAGCCAGGGGCAGTTTTCGTCTTACAGGGAAGCAAATGCGGAATTCTGGAAGGCTGCGTCTACCTCTATGACGAGCACCACTATCTTGCTGTCTCAGTACCCGTTCCATTCCGGATGACGTCAAAAGCAAGTCCACAGCGGCCATTGCTTGCCGTCTATTTGGAGTTCGATATGCAGATGGCGGCCGAGATTGCTCTGCAGGTGGAGCAAATCGCAGGTCCTTCAGACGCCAAGCCGAGAGGGCTCCTCTCGAGCAGAACCGATCGCGATATCGAGGACGTCCTGCTTCGCCTGCTGACTGTGCTCGGCAACCCGGTCGAGAGCGCCGTGCTCGGGAGCTCCATCCTGCGTGAACTGCATTATCGGATCATGTCAGGGCCACAGGGTGACACGGTGATCGCGGCCCTTCAGCGGAAAGGAGCCTCGGGAAAACTGGTCGAGAGCGTGACCTGGCTGCGGGAGAACTACGCGGCCGAAATTGCCGTCGCGGATTTGGCCAAAAAGGTGGGCATGAGCGTGCCTTCCTATCACGTCCATTTCAAGAACCTGACCGGCTCAAGTCCGATGCAATATGTAAAGGCGATGCGGCTCCATGAGGCGCGACTTATGGTCGCCCGCCAGAGCGGGACCATTGCGGACGTCGCTGCGTCGGTCGGCTATGTCAGCCCTGCCCAATTCAGCCGCGATTTTAGAAGGCATTTTGGACGCACGGCGTCGGACGAGGCGAAGTGGGTCCGCCAGCATCTTGGTGAGCAGGGCTAACATGTTCTGGCGCGCTCCCGCAAAACCGCCAGATGGGCAGCATGTCACTGCAAGGCGGCTCGAAGGGCGGCTTCACAGTGAACCAGCGTCGTATCGAAGACGGGGACGCCGACATTCCCCTGGTTCAACAGCATGCCCACCTCGGTGCATCCAAGGATAAGACAGTCGCAGCCTTGATCGATCAGTCCCTGCGCGATCCGTTCATACGTCACGCGACTATCCTCACGAACCACATCGCGACACAACTCGTCATAGATGATGCGGTGGGTTTCCGCTCGGTCATCAGCATCAGGAACGGTTGGTGACAATCCTCGCGCGGTTAGGCGATCGGTGTAGAAACTCTGTTCCATCGTGAAGGCGGTCGCCATCAGCCCCGGCCTACGGAAGCCGCCGTCCAGGATAGCAGTCGCCGTTGCATCGGCGATGTGCACGAATGGGATCGACATCCCGAAAATGATTTCGTCCGCCACCTTGTGCATGGTGTTTGTCGCTAGAATGAGGAGGTCGGCACCACCGCGCTCCAGGGCAACGGCTTTCTCATGGAGGATATTTGCCGCCGTGTCCCAATCAGAGGATGCCTGTAGCTTCTCAATCTCATCGAAGTCGACCGACCTGATGAGAAGCTCAGGAGAATGAAGTCCGCCCAGGCTCTCGCGGGTAAGCCTGCAGAGTTCCCGGTAATAGATTTGGGTCGAAGTCGCGGACATTCCGCCTAATATGCCGATCGTCTTCAAATTCTTGGTCCATCTTCACGTGTTTCAGCCTGTTGCCGCCAACCCCTATCGTCAGGAGAACCCAACGACAGAGTGAGGTATGTAACTGCTTTCCAGATCTCTGATTTCAGCATCCGTGAGGCCGATGGTCAGCGCAGCGACAGCATCGTCCAAATGATGCAATTTGGTCGCGCCGACGATGGGTGCCGTGATCTCGGGTTTCGCATGAACCCAAGCGAGTGCGATCTGCGCTCTGGGAACCCCTCTCTCCTTCGCGATCTTTGCCACTGCCTCTACGACGCGCCTATCGGCCTCCGCGGTCATCGCAGTATAAAGGCCTTTTCCGATCTCGTCGGTTTCGGAGCGATCACTTTGCGCGTCCCAGTCGCGGGTTAAACGGCCGCGCGCGAGGGGGCTCCACGGGATAACGCCAATACCCTCTGCCTTGCAAAGCGGAAGCATCTCCCTTTCTTCTTCGCGATACAGCAGGTTCAGGTGGTTCTGCATGGAGACGAACCGTGACCATCCGCTTGCCTCCGAGACAGCGAGCATTTTCGAGAACTGCCATGCGTACATGGACGACGCACCGATGTAACGGGCTTTGCCTGCCTTGACGACGTCATGCAAAGCCTCCAGCGTTTCCTCGATCGGCGTATTATGGTCGAAGCGGTGGATCTGGTAGAGGTCAACATAGTCCGTCCCCAACCGCCTCAGGCTGGCATCGATCTCCGAAAGAATGGCTTTGCGGGACAGGCCGGCGCCATTTGGTCCTGGTTTCATCCGACCATTGACCTTCGTGGCGATGACGACGTCGTCTCTCTTTGAGTAATCCCTGATAGCGCGGCCGAGGATGTCTTCGCTCGTTCCATCCGAGTAGACGTTTGCAGTATCGAAGAAGTTGATTCCCAGTTCGATGGCTTTGCGGATAAAGGGGCGGCTTTGTTCTTCCGTTAGCGTCCAGAGGTGGCCGCCGCGATCCGGCTCGCCGTAGCTCATGCACCCGAGGCAGAGTTGGGAAACCTCCAGGCCGGTATGTCCAAGGCGCGTATATTCCATGTCTATCTCCAGTTTTGCGGCGAGAACTCGACGTGCCAGTCGCAGGTCCCGCCTTGATGCTTGTTCAAGCGCTTATGCCGCCATCGACGAGAATGCCCGAGCCGGTGATGTAGCCACCGCCTGGCCCCGCAAGGAATGCAACGGCCTCTGCGACCTCTCGGGTCCGACCGTATCGGGCAATCGACAGGCTCGGCAAGATCGCAGGTGCTAGCGCGCCATCGGCAGGGTTCATATCGGTGTCGATCGGGCCAGGCCGGACCAGATTGACGGTGATTTCCCGCGGACCCAGTTCGCGCGCTAGTCCACGTGTAAAACTTTCCAGAGCGGACTTGGTCGACGCATAGACCGCAATTCCTGCGAAAGGGACAGCCAAGCCTGCATTGCTGCCGGTACTGATGATGCGGCCTCCATTAGGAATGTGCTTCAGCGCTGCCTGTGTGATTAAGAAGACGCCACGCACATTGACGTTCAATTGAAGATCGATCTCGTCCAGTGGCTGTGAGGAGAAATCCCCCGCAAACAGGACGCCGGCATTGTTGACAAGGATGTCGAGGCCGTCGAGATCAGCAACAGTCCGCTCGACCGCAGCTCGAGCAGCGTCAGCGCTCGCGGCATCCGCTTGAATGGCAATGGCCTTGCAGCCCATCACTCCGATCTCGGCGACGATGGCTTCGGCCTTTTCCGCCGACCTCTCGTAGGTGATGGCGACGTCGGCGCCATCTTCGGCCAGTTTCAACGCGATGGCCGCACCGATACCGCGTGCCGCGCCCGTCACGAGCGCTCGCTTTCCCGCAAGCGGAGGAGTGGGAGCGTTGAACATGGGATTTACCTCAAAATGTTGCAATTGGATCGGGAGAGAAAGGGATTGTCCGCGGGTAGCCGAACGAGGTGAGGCGTGGTCACACCGTCAACGGATGCGTCGATGGCTAGATTTCTCAACGTTGGCATTTATCGGCGGGCTTCGTTGTTCGATGGAACGCCAGCAGACAGCCAACCTGCAACGAGAAGGCAGAGACCAATAGCGACGGCTGCGACACTGTAGGCATGGCCGATCGATCGCTCATCGGATGCTGAACCGAGGATTGAAAAAAACAATCCGCCGATAAGCGCTGTTGCTAAAGCGCCGCCTATCTGGAGCATCGAATTGACCAGGCCGGAGGCCAAACCCGACTGAGCCGGGTCAACCCGCTGAACGACAGTCTTCACGAGATTTGGGAGTGCAATTCCCTGACCGGCGCCAATAAGGAACAGGGCAACGAAGAGGAACTCTGGCGCCCCGAAGGAGATCAGCGCGGCGGTCCCGAACAATCCAGCCGCTTCCAGGGTCATGCCTGCGGCTGCGGAATACCTGCCGAAGACGCGAAAGATGCTCCCGCTTGCAAACGGCCCCAAAACGAACCCGAGGGCGGCAGGAAGGATTGCAACTCCGGCCTCGAAAGGCGTGCGGCCCAGGCCGCCTTGTTGGTAGACCGAGAATGTCAGCCAGAAAGCCGCAAAGGCATAGAAGAACAGGGCTGAGAGAAGCCCGCGCTTCAATCCGGGAACCTGAAGCAGTCGAGGTTCGACGATAGGATCGCCTCCTGCTGCCGCCACTGTCCGCTCATATCGCCAGAAGAGCAGAAGAAGTGGCAGGGAAGCCGATAGTACCAAGACCGACCAGATCGGCCACCCGCGTTCACGGCCCTCAATGAGCGGCGAGATCAGCGCAAACAACGCAACGGCGATCAGCGTCGCCCCACCCAGATCCAGCTTCGTCGCGTGCTGCGATCGGGTCTCGCGCAACATTGCCAGCGCGGCCGGCGCGGCGATCGCGATTACGGGAAGGTTGATGAGGAAAATGGTTCTCCATCCGAGGCCGAAGACATTCAGGGCAATCAGCGCGCCACCGAGAAAGAGGCCGACCATCGATGCCACCCCAAATGTCAGGGCATAAAAGCTGAGTGCTCTCGACTTCTCGTGGTCGGGAAAAATCGCATTGATGGATGCCAAAGCCTGCGGCGCCATGATGGCTGCCGCAAACCCTTGAAGGATACGACCGCTGACAAGTACCGAGGGGGACCAGGCAAAGCCGCACAAGGCAGAGGCGGCAGCAAACGCCACCATTCCAGCCAGAAAGATGTTCCGTCGACCATAAAGGTCGCCAAGCCTGCCACCCGTGATCAGCATCACTGCGTAGGTCGTTGCATAGCCTGAGATGATCAGCTGCATCGTCGAGGCGGACGCCTGGAAGTCCTCCCGGATCGAGGGCAGCGCCACGTTGACGATGAAGAAATCCAGCGGGGGCAGAAAAGCCCCGGTCAGCAAGATGGCCAATGCCGTCCACCTGCGTGGATCGAGGCCGTCTTTCCCGTCATGGGATGGTGTCAACGTTCTCTCCATTTCGAGACTCGAAACCGCTCAAGCGAGTTTGCAGAATGCGTTCATTCGGAACTGAATGGTTCCTAATTAGAGTCAGTGAAGCGGCTTCAGCGCGAAGTCGACCATCGCCTTGGTGTCGTCGCGATCCGCTCCTGTTTTCCCGAGAACTCTCATTCCTTGGATCTGACACACGAGGAACCTCGCCAGAGTTCGCTCGTCCAGCAACGGATCAATCTCACCCAGGGCCTGGGCTCTTATGATGGCAGCCGCGTAGAGATCCTGCAGTCGCCGGAAGAGTTGTGTGATTCGAGCAGAAACCTCTTCGTCCGCAGGGAGCATCTCGACAGCCGATAACACGACGAAGCACCCACGCAGCCCCTCCTTGCCGGAAGACTCTTCGACCTGCCGCGAGAAGGCTTGCTTGATTGCAGCTTTGGGCGACGGGTTGGAATGCAGGATTTCGCCAAGCTTGCGAATGGCGTCTTCGATATAGACATCAAGCGCGCGGAGATACAGGCCGCGCTTATCCACGAAAGCTTTGTAGAAACTACCTCTCGATAGCTCCATTCCTTCGAGCAGATCGGGCAAAGACGCGTCGTGATACCCATGCTTCCAGAAGACATTTATCGCCTTGCGAACTGCATCATCAAGTTCGAATTCACGAGGACGGCCGGCGGACGGAGAGGTCTGGGTGCTTTTTACCATGACGACAATATGGAACCATTCAGTTCCTATTGCAAGGGCTGTTTCCTGACGCTAGGTAGATGTCCGTGATGTCGTGGCGATGCCCTCTTCGAATGGGGCCGCTTCTCTTTTTCAGGAAATGGTGCAGCATTATGGATCGCGAAGTCATTATTCCGGAGGAAATGCGCGAAATCGTCGCCCGCGCAGGATATGCCCCGGCGATTCAGGTTGGTGATACGATCTACGTCGTCGGGCAAGTTGGCCGCACGAAGGACTTGCAGGTGATTGAGGACCCGCGAGACCAGTTCAGGGCCATGTGGGAGAACCTCCGCATCGTCCTCGAGGCCGCGAACTGCACCTTCGACGACGTGGTGGAGATGACGAGCTATCATGTGGAGATGTCGAAGCACATGGAGATCTTCCGGACGGCGAAGAACGAAGTCTTTCCCAAAGGAACCTACGCATGGACCTGCATCGGCGTCGCCGAACTCGCGCATCCTGGCTTGCTAGCAGAGGTGAAATGCGTCGCGGTGAAGCGATAGCGGTTTGGGTTCACACCGATCGACGCGCGGGCAACGCCGCTTTGCTCGGGGGCGTTACCGCGTACGGGGCCCGGCTCTCGAACGGATTCGAACCAGCACCCAGTCGGGATTGATGGGTTATGAAACTGCTGACGAGTTAGGCAAAAACAACATTTCCTAATCCGCGCACGTGCCGAGGATCTACGAGATCGGCTTAATATCGGCATCAATCCGTTCCAACACTCTATCGGGTAGAAGAGCTCGCTCAGGCAGAGGCCGCCCCATGATAAATCAGCGACCAATTTTTGAGGTGCATGTCGCCATTGCCTGTCTGGACAGCCAAAGCCAGTCGTCGGACGAACTTGAGGGCTGCCGCTGATGAAACGGCGACCCCAAGGGCCACGGCGATATCATGATAGGCGGCACCCAACCCGGAACAACGATTGCTTGCAAGAGGGATCACAGAGCAGATTGCTTAACCTGTCTCGGAAAGCTTTGGGAGCTCGAGAGCGAACGCTGCGCCAGCCTCGGAATCGATCAGTTCAATCGTGCCACCATAGGCTCCGAGCATGGCGCGGACGATCCCGAGACCCATGCCCGTTCCACCCATCTCTCTGCGTGTTGAGAAAAACGGCTGAAAAATTCTATCCCAATTGGATGGCGCAATGCCACGCCCGTTGTCCCGCACGATCAGCGCGACCTGCTGCTCGCTGACGGCGACCGCGATATTCAGTTCCGTGGCCCCATGCTGTCCGGCATTTTCGGCGAGATTGGAAAGAACGATGGTTGCGGTCTCCGCTGGCAGTCCGAACGAGCTAGATGCCAGTCCGGCCGCCGTGATCCGCAATGTCGGAAACTGCTCTCGCAGCCTTGGCAGCACCGCCTCCAGGTTTGCCTGGCCCCTGACGTTCGGCAGTTCGGCGTTGGAGAGCTCGCGCAGCCTTGAAAGCAGAATGTCCAACCGCTTTGCATCCGCGATGATGTTGTCCAGAAAACGCTGCCTTTGTGGAAACGACATCGGGTAATCGGCATCATCATCGCGTAACAGCTCGGCGGCGCCGCGGATCGCCGTCAACGGAGATTTCAACTCGTGCGAGACGTACATCGCGAACGAACGAACATAATCGGTCCGGTCCACCAGCTTGCCGGCAAGATCGAGGAAACTCTGCGACAGGGTTGCGATCTCCTGGGTTCCATAGCGATCCAATGGCTGGATCTCCGCCTTTCCTCCGCGTGCAATCGCCTCCGTCCGTGCGATCAGGGCATTGATCGGCGTGGTGATCGTTCGCGTCAGCACATAGGCGACGACAACGGTGAAGGCCAATGCGACAATCAGCGCGGTGATCTCTGCAGGCTCCATTTTGCCAGATGTTGCCTCGACCGCCCGAAACCAGGCGATGACAGCCACAGGAAGCGCCATCACCGCTAGAAGCACAGTGTAAATGACCAGGGCCAACCCCGGCCGCCACTTCATCTTGACCTTGGGTGCCTCCATCATCGGCCGCCGCCTTCGGGGCGGGCAAGCTTGAAGCCCATGCCATGGACAGTTACGATCAGTCCATGTCCTCCCACCTCAGAGAGTTTGGCCCGAATGTTGCGGATGTGGCTGTCGATGGTACGATCAGCGACATAGGTGTTGGGACCATAGGCGGCTTCCATCAGTTGTTCGCGTTGGAAAACTCTATTCGGCCTCGACAGAAGAGTTTCGAAAATAGCGAACTCCAGGGCCGTCAAACTGAATGGCTTACCCGCAAACACGACACTACGGGACCCGCGCTCAAGCGTTAAGTCTCCCATGGTCAGGCGTTCGCTGTCGTCCTCTGCCGACGTTGCAGCGGATGGACCACCGCGTTTCAGGATTGCCTTGACACGGGCAACCAGTTCACGCGGGCTGAACGGCTTGGTGACATAGTCGTCGCCACCCAGCTCGAAGCCCAGTATACGATCAATCTCCTCGTCCCTGGCAGACAGGAACAGGATAGGCAAAGTCGAAGTTTTACGGATCTGTCGGCAAACCTCCAGACCATCCATGTCGGGCATGCCGATATCGAGAACGACGAGATCGACATTGTCGCGGCGGAAAGCCATCATCGCTTCATTCCCGTTCCGCGCCGTCGATGTCGTCATGCCCTCCCGCTCCAGTGCGAAGCACAACACATCGCGAATATGGGGTTCGTCATCAACGACGAGAATACGATATGCCATTGCCTGCCCTGCTAGAACTGTCTGTTGCCGTTTTCCCTGTTCTCTCGCGATGTTGCAACGGTTGATTGAAGATAAGCTTCGAGTCTCGCTCCACGGAATGTCCAGCTGCGCCAATCCTTGGGCAATCTCTCGAATTCGCCAACAAGGGACTGTCTGACCTGTTGTGCCCGAAACAGCATAGGGCCGCTATAAGCTGTATCTGCGGGTGCGAGCCTTGCGATGTAGAGATCGACGGCCGGAATGGAGGATGTTCCCAGGGAGGCGATATAGTCGAAATCCAGCATGATGCCTTCTCCGCTGACTTCATAGCTGTGAAGAACATTGAAGCGCGCGATAACCCCGGGAAGGTCGACAAGGGCACAGACATACAACACGCAGACGAGCACTGCCATGTTAGCAGCGATGAGCCATTCGTTGCTGAGGCGCAGGATGAAACGCAGCAGGATCAGAAACAGTCCGACGGCGACCATACCCATCCAGATGCCGGCTGCAACCCGCATTTCGGTCAGCGAATAGGCTCCGACATAGAGGTCCAGCCGCAGCAGCGATGACAGGCAGAGAAGGATGTTCTGAGCAATCCAGGCGAACACGAGTCCACGAATGAGAAAGCTGCTGTCACCGGGGCCACCACGCTTCATGGTCACCAGCATGAAGGCCGCCGCCAGTAGTGCGGTCGCGATGAGCGGGTACGCGCCACGGTGGGCATATTCAGCATGAGTGAGGCCATCAGGCAGGTTCGCGCCGCTCCAGAGATAGATGATATCAAGGGATGATTGCACTGCAAAAAGCGCGTTGAATAGAATGAGAGACCGCAGCAGGAAGCCGTGACCCAACAGCGGGTTTGCAACACGGATCGCACACTCGCTACGCGGGCCCCGCCTTGATATACGGCGCGCAAGTTTCGGCCGGAGCATGGCCCATACGCAGGTGGCGACGACCAGCCAGAAACCGATTCGCCAAAGATCGAAAAGCTGCAGCACGAGCGTGACATCGATATCTCGGATCGTCTGCTCAATCAGCGGATTGGCAATGGAGAAAAGCACCAGAAACACGGATGCCAATGTGAGTGGCAACATCCAGAGAGCAATCGCCCGTCCTATGGCCAGCATCGATGAATCATGCCGCGGCGACAGGAATTGGCGCCAGCAGGCTTCAACGATGGGTAACGGCAGTGCAAAGGCGAACCTGATCAGAACCACAGACATTCGGCTCCAGCTTCGCGGAATCATCCCCGAGCATGCTAGCGCTGTAGACATGACGGTGCATGTTGCGATTGCAATCCCGAGCGTCGTGACGGTTTCTAACAGCGGCAAGCTCCCAAGGACGGAAAGGCTGAGAAGTAAAAGCTTGCTTGTCAGTGTCAGTTGCCTTCGGGATAAGGCCAGAACGGCGACAGTTAAGCCTGCAGCAAGAACGAAGAGATTGAATCCCGGCTCCCGGCCATAGGCAAGATAATCTGAAAGGGCGACCAACATGAAAACTGCGGTAATGCGTCCTTTGTGAGCTCTTACCTTGATGTTTGTTGGCGATACCTGGCAAATACTCAATGGCTGATCCTCGCTCTTGATACCCGTTCCCTCGCCAGAGACCGGTCCTCTTTAAGCTGCCTAGATGTGATCGTCGCAGGCTCAATCAGCCACCAACCATCCTTGAGAAGGCGTGGTGGAAGGTTGCAGGGTCTGATATCGGGTGATGTCTTGATTTTGCTCATGACGAGAGCATGGGGCCTGCGTTTGCAGAAACTGTGCAGGCGATGAGGAGATAGTCAGGAATTCATTCGAGCTCTATGGCGGTAGCCCAACCTGGCGGACTTGGTGCTCGGCCGTGTTTTTCAGCGGCAGGTGGCGATCGTCTTTAGCAAAAAGGCGACGACGATGCCGCAGGTTTAAGTGCTCGATTGAGAAGGATATGTGCTCTGAACGGAAAAATTTATCGACGCTGGCTCTGGATTGGCTCATGCGGATGAACCGCAAACCTCTTTCGCTACGAGCGATTCATCGCTGGCGCCGGCGATAGCCACCGAAGCCTTCAACGCGTTTCGGTTGTGCGAAGCAGAGGTCGGAGATGGGTCATAAAACGCGTATTGAACCTCGCGGATCAGCCCTATCTTTTGTCGGAACACTTGCTTTTATAATCGATCGCTTAAGTTTTGAGGGCCTTATGCTCCTCAAGGCTTTATGAAGCCGATCGGCCTTTCCCCGCCTACAAGGAATCGAAGCGCTAATTTCTCTTAGCCAGAAAACCGATGCGTTCTTGAAATCCAGATCGAGTTGTAAGCTGCGCCAAGCCTCGCCCAACTTGGGGTATAGATCTTTTACGGCCTTGCCATGCTGAACCAATCAACGAACGGTGTTGTCTTCCCGATTCCGCGAGATATGGCTGAAGTCCAGATGCTGGCTGTCTTCCAGGATGAGCTTGAGCACGCGCGGTGGCGTCAGAGGTAGTTATGCACGGGCTTGCCGATGGCGTTGGCGACCGCCCAGGCGACGACGGCGCCGACATTGAGGATCGGCACTTCTCCGGCACCCTTGGTACCTAGCGGGCCGATGACGGCCCGCCCTCGTAAAGATCGATCTGCACGGGCACGACGTCCTGCGCCAGAGGAAGCCGGTAGGTCTCGAAGCCCGACTGCCGGATACGCCCGACATCATCTAGCAACATTTCTTCATGAAGGGCATATCCCAGTCCCTGGACAACGCCCCCTTGAATCTGGCCGCGAATGGCACGCGGATTGAGTGCCCGCCCGACATCCTGAACCACACGGTAATCCAGGATCTCCACGTGACCCGTATTTGAATCCACCGCCACCTGACATTCATGGACCGCGAAGACGGGAATATCGATGGCATCGATGAAATGCCCCATCGCGCAGCCGGCCATTGCCGGCACGCCGGGCTTTGTGAACGCCCCGCTTCCGGCGACGGCGCCAAACAGCTCCTGCGCCCCTTCCGCCACGGCTGAAATCGTCGTACCCGAGCCGGGAACCCCGATGATCTCCACTCGGCCATCGGCCCGGGCAAGCCGTTCAGCCTTGGTCTGTAGCATCTCGCTGGCGACGGTGAGGATCTTTTCGCGCACCTCTTTACAGGCCGCCATGCTGGCCGCGCCGATCGACACCGTGGTCCGGCCGCCGACGCCTAGATCGAAGCCGGAAGCATCCGTGTCGGCCGCCTTGACGATGACGTCGCTCGGATCAATGCCGAGGCTGGACGCCGCGATCTGGGGCAGCGACTGCATCATCGTTCCCGAGCCGATCTCGACACCGGAGGTCACCAGCTTGGCGCTGCCGTCGGTCTTCAGATTGACTGTTGCGGCCGAAGGACCGACGAAGATGAACCAGGTGCCGACAGTGGTTGCGCGGCCGTAGAGCCGGTTGCCGGCAAGCGAATGTTTTTCCGGCGATGTCTGCTTGAGTTGCTTCATGCGGTCGAGCATGGGACCGAGCACGTTACCTTCGAACACCTGCCCGGTGGCGCCGATGACGTTGTTCCTGCGGAATTCAAGCGGGTCCATGCCGATGGCTTGGCAGATCTCGTCCGTATGGCGTCCCAGCGCAAAGGTGTTGTAGACCCCGTTCCAGGCCCGGAATGCGCCATTGGGCGCCGTATTGGTGTAGGCGGCGCGACTTGAAGGTCGAACCGAACCGAGCCTGTAGTTTCCACCAAGCGTATGCGCGATCATGGTCGTCAGGAGACCTGCTGGCCGCCATAGGCACCGCAATCCATCAAGACGGTCGCTTCCCGGCCGACGATCTCGCCGGCCTTTGTCGCAGCCGAACGGATCCGGATCTTCGCGTTCTCCCGACACAGACAGGTCAGCATTTCCTCGCGCCGCGAGTTGACAAGTGCGACCCTGTGTCCGGTCGCTCGCGCAAGAATGGCGGCAAAAGGTTCCAGGGAGCAATCGAACTTCAGCCCGAAGGCGCCGCCGACGGGCGGCACGGTTACGCGCACCTGAGAGTCGGGGACGCCGAGAACCTTGGCCGTGGCATGACGGACGGTCCAGGGCACCTGTGTCGAGGTTTGTATATGGAACCGGCCGTCCTCGAACGAGGCGACGACCGCACGCGGCTCGAAGGGAACACGGTTCTGCCGTCCGACCCGGAAGCAGCTGTCGATGATCTCGACATCGGGCCGCGCGAAAGCCGCATCCGTATCACCACCGACAACCTTGGCTTCCCAAGCGACATTTCCCCCTCTTGCTGCCCCTTCCAGCTCCAGTTCCAGGATGATGGCCGCCGCGGCGGCTTTCGCCTGTTCCAGGGTTCCGGCGGCGACTGCGGCGATCGGCTCGCCATCATACCGGATGACGTCCCTAGCAAAGAGGGGATGATCGGCGATACCGATGCCGTGCATCCCCGGCGCATCATCCGCGCTCGCGATCGCCCGAACGTACGGCATTTTCCGCGCAATGGACGTATCTAGCGTGACGATCCGGGCCGAAGCAACCTCCGCCTGCAACAGGCAGGCATGGAGCGTGCCGGGGTGACATGATCCACCGTATACCGTCTGCGCCCGCGCGGCTTGTCGCGCGTGTCCCGGCGTGCAAGATTCATGACCGCCTTGGTCGGATCTACAAATGTGTTCATTCCACAGCCTCCAGAGCCGGCCGCAGCGACAGTGCGGCATTGATGATGCGTGCATAGCCGGTGCAACGCCGAATATTACCGACAAGGGCTTCCTTCATCTCCTCCCGGCTTGCCGCCGGCCGGCGGTCCAGGAACTCCGTCAGGCTCATCACCACGCCGGGAAAGCACATGCCACACTGGACGACGTCGTGATCTTCGAACGCTTCTCGCAACGGCGTCAGGTCCCTTCGAGAACCAGATCTTCGATCATGACGATCTCGCAATCCTCGAGAAGCGCGACCGGCCGCAGGCAGGCTGCGTTTCGGCTTTGCCATGTCAGCCTCCGTGCCAGCGTCTCGGCCGTCTCCCGCGCGAGCACGGTGCGTGCCCCGCAGCGGTTGAGCACGAAGCAGGCGGTGAGGTCAGGCCGGTAGATGCGCGCCTCGGTGACGAGGGCTAGCATCTCGCCCGAGGCCCAGCATCGAGCGGCGACGGCTGTAGCGGGATCAGCACCAAGTCGGGTGCGAGCAAGGCCGAGCGCATCAGGCTGCGACACGTGGTGGTCTGTCGATCACGATTATGTCGGAGTCGCGGGCAAGCTCGGGGGGCTTCCCGATGCAGTGTGTCACGCGCCAGGTCGACGAGACCGAACAGACGCGACAGACCCTCACGGGCGCGCTGGTGCGACCAGTCAAGCGCAGACCCTTGCGGGTCGGCGTCGATCAATAAACAAGACACGCTTGCCCTGCCGTACCCATTCGCCAGCAAGGTTCAGCGCCAGCGTCGTCTTGCCGACACGGCCTTTTTGATTGAGCAACGCGACGATCATGGCTCACCCGCCTGATCGTCGAGCGGAAGACGGGAAAAGACTTGCCGACATCAGCAGCCGTAAAGCCGTCTGTACGAAATGACGTACTGGGATCACCGGCGCGCTGTGAGCCGATGGCGCGTGCTTCGTGGCCAGAGCTGCCTCGGGAAGTTTGAATAGCCGCGATAAGTTGAATTCTGCCTAAACTTGGCTTAGACGCCGGAAACAGCGGATAGCATGACGAGACGACCACGCGTGCACGCCAAGGCATTGGAACGCAAAAACCCCCGGACCTTTTGGCCCGGGGG
>NZ_LMPE01000011.1:324289-410742 GCF_001424325.1 Rhizobium sp. Leaf341 | reverse complement strand
CATCCTCCTGAAACCATGGCCATTATTGTCCTCGTTGCATTTGAAAATGGAATCTGCCCCGGCGAAACGCATCGATCAGATAATCAACATTATGGAACAAAGATCGCCGGTCGGGCGAGCGGCGGCTGGCAGGAGCCACTGCGCACGTATCCGGGAACGTTCCGCCGAATGCCCGGCATGTGAACGGCGGTTGCCATCCACATGCCGGGTGCCAGAACGCCATCTCGCGACATGCCTCAGGCTGCGTTGACGGCAAAGGCTCTTTCGATCCGGCCGGTCATCTGCCGGATGTCGGAGGTGGCACGGGATGCGGCGGATGATGTGCGCGACGGCGCATCGAGCTGGAACTGTGCGATCAGGTCGCCCAGTCGGCTGGCTTCCGCAGCAAGAGTTGCGCATGCCGCATTGCTTTCCTCGACCATGGCAGCATTCTGTTGGGTGACCTGATCCATCTGATTGACTGCCTTGTTCACCTCGGCAAGTCCCACGGACTGTTCGCGGGCCGAGGTTGCGATGGCGTCCATGTGCTGGTTCACGGTGACGATGTAGGCCTGAATGCTCTTGAGAGCGTTCCCGGTTTCGCTGACCAGCTTCACGCCACTTTGAACCTCGACGGCCGAGTTGCGGATCAATTCCTTGATCTCCTTGGCGGCCTTGGCGGAGCGCTGGGCAAGTTCCCGCACTTCCTGGGCGACGACCGCGAAGCCCTTGCCCGCTTCTCCGGCGCGCGCAGCCTCCACGCCGGCGTTCAGGGCCAGAAGGTTCGTCTGGAAGGCGATCTCGTCGATAACGCCGATGATGTTCGATATCTCGTTCGATGACTGCTCGATCCGGTGCATGGCGTCGACAGCGCTTGCGACCACCTGGTCGGATTTCTCGGCGCTGCTGTTGGCCTGGACGGCGACGGTTCGGGCTTCGTCCGCGCGTTTCGATGAGTTCATGACATTGGCCGTGATCTGATCGAGCGCTGCCGCTGTTTCCTCCAGCGATGCGGCCTGTTGTTCAGTGCGTCTCGACAGATCGTCCGAGCCGGCACTGATCTCGCTCAATCCGGAGCGGATGACCGATGTCGCACCCGAAACCGAAGACAGCGCGTCATGGATCTTGCTGGCGGTCTCGTTGAAGTCCGTCCGGAGGTGGGCCGCCTTTGGCGTAAATTCCGCGGAGATCCTGTGTATCAGCTTTCCTTGCGAAAGGGCTGACAACCCGTTGGCCAGTTCCTGGATGGTCGCCCGGTCGCTCTCCCCTTCCCGTTCCATTTCCTCCTTCAGGAGAACCTCTTGATGGATGTTGATGAGAGAACCGCAGGCCCTGATCGTTACGCCGTCGGCCTGGTGCGCGCATCCGCCGGTGGCTCTGAACCATTCATACGAGCCATCGCGCAGTTTCAGCCTGTACTGAATCCGGTATCGCGTCTGGTCGGTCTTGTCTTCAAGATGGTTTCCGAAAGCAGCGAAGGTCGGCGCGACATCGTCCGGGTGAAGTCTGTCGGCCCATGACTGGACAACGTCCGGAAACGACTGGGCATCGGTATATCCGAGCAGTCGGCGAAAGTGTGGCGACCACGTCCATCTGCTGCGCGCATCCAGCGCGTCGCCATTGTACAGTATGCCTTCCCAGAGCCCGACGCCGCACGCCTCATCCAGCAGATCCGATCGCTCGCGAACGGCACGCAGCTCTGTCTCAAGTTCCTCTATCCGTTTCTGTTTCGCGCTTTTAAACATGCCATACCTTCCCAACACTGCATGATTAGAGGTCGCTATATTACAAGAAAAAGATATAATGAATCGTTGCGGTCTGCGCGGGTCCGTGCGCGGCCGGTGCGCCCGGCGTCATCAACCGCTATCGCCGTCGATCAGTGTCATCGGCCAGAGCTGGCGATGCGCGGCGTTGGGATAAAGGGACGCGTAGGCCGGCATGCTGGCGAGGAGGGTTTCGGCGAGAGAAATTCCGAGATCGCGCAGCGACAGGTCAAAACAGGTCAGCCGCGGAGAGAGATAGCGCGCCTGCGGACTGTGTAGACCGATCACGGCAATGTCCTTGCCGGGCGTCAGGCCGGCGGCTTCAAGGCCATGAAACAGGCCGGTGACGCTGCCGTCGTTCAGCACGACGATGGCCGATGGGCGATCGGGATGGTGTGCGAGGCCCTGGCCGACACGATAGCCCCCTGCTTCATTGGGCGACGCGTCAAAGATCAGATCATCCTCCAGCGTCAGCCCGTGTTCCGCCAGCACCAGGCGGCAGGCGCCCAGGAACACATGGCCGAGATTGAGGTCGTCGTGGGGACGCAGCACGGCGATGCGGCGGTGGCCACGCTCGACCAGCCGCGTCATTGCGGTCGTGGCCATGCCTTCGAAGTCGAGGTCGATGAAGGGCTGGCCGACATCGGTCAGACTGCGGCCGAGGGACACGAAGGGGATCTTGCGGCGGTCGAGCAAAGCGAAACGTTCGTCGACCCGACGCGTCGCCGACAACATGATGCCATCGGCAAAGCCGCGCGCGACCACGCGTTCGAGATAGGCATCCGGATCTTCCTCCGAGGAGCAGAGCAGCGCGACAAGATCCAGCCCATGACGGGCAAACACCGTCTGCACGCCGTCGAACACGCTCATGAAGAAGGTATCGCCCTGCCCGGTGATCTCGTGACCTGTCTGCATCATGAAACCGATGACGCCGGTCGATCCTTTCCGCAATGCGCGGCCGGACTGGTTGGCGACGTAGCCGAGCCGTTCGGCCGCCTCGAGAACCCGTCGCCGGGTGTCTTCGTTGACGTCCTTCTTTCCGTTCAACGCCCGCGAAACCGTGCCGATCGAGATGTCTAGATGATCGGCCAGCTGCCGTATGCCCTTCACCACCACCGATGCCCATCCTTCTTGCTCGACAAATCCTATTGACACGATCCCCCTTCTGTCCATAGTCTCGTAAACGTTTACGGAGATCGGAAGAGGAGTTTCGATCCCGTCGGGAGGACTTCAGTGACAGCATACAAGGCCGTTTTATGCGGGTGCGGAGCTATGGCCAAAGGCTGGCTCAGGGCGCTCGCGGCAGACCCGCTTCTCAGGAGCCGCATTGAGGTCGTGGGCCTCGTCGACCTCGATCGCACGACCGCGGAAGCGCTGGCGCAGGAATTCGGGCTCGGCAACGCGGCCATCGGAACAGACGTGTCTGCAATGCTGGAGTCGACGCAGCCGCAGATCGTCTTTGACGTCGTCATTCCTGCCGCCCGCCGTGCGGTCGTTTCGGCAGCTCTTGCGCACGGATGCCATGTGCTCAGCGAAAAGCCGATGGCGACATCCCTGGAGGAGGCCCGCGCGCTGTTGGAACTTGCCAGGCAGGCCGGTCGGATCCACGCGGTCGTTCAAAACCGCCGCTTCATCGCCGGCGTTCGGCGCATGCGGCACCTGGTGGAAAGCGGCGCGATCGGTGCGTTGACCGCGGTCCATTGCGATTTCTTCCTTGCGCCGCATTTCGGCGGCTTTCGCGACGCGATGCAGAACGTGCTGCTGCTCGACATGGCGATCCATACATTCGATGCCGCCCGCTTCGTGTCCGGCAAGGTGCCTCTCTCGGTCTATTGCGTCGAAACCAACCCTGCGGGGTCCTGGTATGCGCACGGGGCCGCGGCCAATGCCATCTTCAAGCTGTCGGACGATGCCGTCTTCACCTATCGCGGCTCCTGGTGCGCGGAAGGCCGGCGGACGAGCTGGGAGAGCGCGTGGCGGCTGGTCGGATCGAAAGGCATGATGACCTGGGACGGCGAAAGCGCTTTCGAGGTGACCGTTTCCGGCGACGAGCCCGGGCTCCTGCACGGCGCCCGCGAACTGGCAATGCCGGAGACTGACAACGCGGCGCAGACCCAGGGACATGCCAGCGTCCTCCTCGATTTCCTGCACGCGATCGAAACCGGCGGCGAGCCGGAAACGATCGGCCACGACAACATCAAGAGCCTTTCCATGGTGTTCGGCGCCATCGAGAGCGCTCGAACCGGCCTTGCCGTCGATCTTTCAGCAGAAGGACACATGCTGTGAACACCCCCGCAAATTCCATCCGCATCGGCACTATGATCAGTGCGAGCGCCGGACAGGCAGCGACCCGCATCGGTCAGATCGCCGACCTCGGCTTTGAAAGCTTCGAACCGTTCTTCTGGCAGACCACCAACGGGCAGGATCTGGCAGACCTTGGCAAGCGTTGCCGCGAGGCGATCGCTGATCGCGACATCACGATCTCCACCATCGGCATGTTCGGCAACCCGCTCGAGGAGCAGGACCTCGATCTGCAGACGCTGCAGGGCTGGAAAGACTGCATCGACAATGCCCACCACTTCGGCGCAACCTGTGTCGCCGGCTTTACTGGCCGTGTCCGCAACACGCCACTGCCGGAAAGCCTGCCGCGCTACCGGCAGATCTGGAGCGAGCTTGCCCGCCGTGCCGCCGACAAGGGCGTGAAGATTGCGTTCGAGAACTGCGCGATGGACGGAAACTGGCAGACCGGCGACTGGAACATCGCCCACAATCCGGATGCCTGGGAACTGATGTTCAACGAGACGCCGGACGACAATATCGGGCTCGAATGGGAGCCCTGCCACCAGATGGTCTACCTGATCGACCCGCTGCCGCAGATCCGCAAATGGGCGCCCAAGATCTTCCATGTTCACGGCAAGGACGCGACGATCCGATGGGACGTCATTCGCGAACACGGGATCTTCGGCAAGGAAAAGTTCGTCTTCATGCGCACGCCGGGCTTCGGCGACAGCAACTGGACCGACATCATCTCGGAACTGCGCCTTGCCGGCTGGTCCGGCTCGATCGACATCGAGGGCTGGCACGATCCCGTCTATCGCGATGCCCTGGAGATGACGGGGCAGGTGCACGGCCTGAACTATCTCAAGACATGCCGGGGCGGAACGTTCGTCGTCGACCCGCAGTGAACGGCCGGGCGCCATGGAGGTTGGCGCCCGGAGGAAGACCCGCAACAAGGAGGAGAACATGACCATGAAGACTTGGCTTGCAGCCGGTGCTCTCGCGCTGGCCACCGCATCCCCGTTCGTAACCGTCGCGCACGCCGAAGACGTCAAGATCACCGTCTGGTCGCTCGACCGCGACATCCAGCCGGCGCCCAATCTCATCAAGGATTTCAACGCGCTGAAGAACGGCATCACGGTGGAATATCGCCAGATCCAGTTCGACGACGTGGTCAGCGAGGCCATGCGCGCCTACTCCACCGGCCAGGCGCCGGATATCATTGCCATCGACAATCCGGAGCATGCGCTGTTTTCGTCGCGCGGCGCCTTTCTCGACCTGAGCGACAAGATCGCGGCCTCGAGCGTGGTGAAGACGACGAACTACTTCCCGGGCCCGCTTGCCTCCGTCATGTGGGATGGAAAGTATTTCGGCATTCCGAAGGCCACGAACACGATCGCGCTCTACTACAACAAGGACATGTTCAAGGCGAAGGGTCTCGATCCCGACAAGCCGCCGCAGACATGGGCGGAATTGCTGGACGCCGCCCGCAAGCTCAACGATCCTTCTAAAAATGTCTACGGCCTCGCCTTCTCGGCAAAGGCCAGCGAGGAAGGCACGTTCCAGTTTCTGCCCTGGGCGCAGATGGGCGGCGCATCATACCAGGCGATCAACGCGCCGGGCGCGGTGAAGGCGCTCGACACCTGGAAGACCATCATGGACGAGAAACTGGCCTCGCCCGATACGCTGACGCGCGGCCAGTGGGATTCTGCCGGCACCTTCAACTCCGGAAACGCCGCGATGGTCATCTCCGGTCCGTGGGAACTCGACCGGATGAGCGCCGAAGCCAAGTTCGACTGGGCCGTGACGCTCCTGCCGGTGCCGGAAGCGGGCGCCGAGCGCTCGTCCGCGATGGGCGATTTCAACTGGTCGATCTTCTCCACCACGCAGCACCCGGACGAAGCCTTCAAGGTGCTCGAATACTTCGCCTCGCAGGACGACCGGATGTTCAAGGACTTCGGCCAGCTGCCCGCCCGCTCCGATATCGCCATTCCCCCGACCGGCAACGAGAAGAAGGATGCGGCGCTGAAGGTGTTCGTCGAACAGCTGAAATACGCCAAGCCGCGCGGGCCTCACCCGGAATGGCCGAAGATCTCCAAGGCCATCCAGGATGCCATCCAGGCTGCGCTGACCGGGCAGATGAGTGCGCAGGATGCGCTCGATCAGGCCGCGGCGAAGATCAAGTCGGTTCTCGGTTAAACGGGCTTCCTCCCGGAGAGCATGGAACCGGAGGAGCGCCAAGGGCGGCCAGGGGCCGCGTGCCTCCTCCGGTGCCGTGTTCAAGCACCGCCTGCATCCTGTTCAACCCAGATCCGACGCATGATCGCCGCGACCGCGCGCTTTCGTCCGGAACAGCTCTGATGGGAGCGATGATGAAACGCCTCTTCTCCAGCCTGGCGGACGGAAAAGGCTTCGATGTCGCCTTGATCGTCTTTCCCTTCGCGTTCCTGTTCGTCATGGCAGGTCTGCCCCTGGTCTACAACGTGGTGATGAGCTTCCAGGAAGTCGACATGTTCAGTCTCGGCACCTTTGCGCGGCCCTTCGTCGGCTTCAAGAACTATGTGACGCTGTTTTCGCAGCCGGAGACGTGGCCGATCTTCAAGAACACCGCGATCTTCGTCGTTGCCTCGATCGCCGGCCAGTTCATCGTCGGCTTTTCTCTCGCGCTGTTCTTCTGGACGAATTTCCCCGGTGCTTCCTGGCTGCGCGGCCTGTTTCTCGTGTCCTGGGTCATGCCGGGTCTCGTGGTGGGCGCCATCTGGAACTGGATCCTCTCCGGCGATTTCGGCGTGCTCAACTATCTGCTGCACACGCTCGGCATCATCGACAGCAACATCTTCTGGCGTTCCGATCCGACCTACGCGCTCTGGGCCGTCATCATTGCCAACATCTGGCTCGGCACCTCGTTCAACATGATCCTTCTGTCGGTCGGCCTCTCCGCCATTCCAAAGGATCTGTTCGAAGCCGCCGAGCTCGATGGGGCCAATGCCTTCCAGCGGTTTGCGACGATCACCGTGCCGATGATGCGTTCGACCATCGGCGCCGTCATTTCGCTGGGGCTGATCTTCACGCTGCAGCAATTCGACCTGTTTGCGGCCATCACCTCCGGCGGGCCGAACAACGCCTCCAACGTGACCCAGTACTGGGCCTGGGATCTGTCGTTCCGGCAATACGACTTTGCGCAAGGCGCGACCATTTCGGTGGTCATGATCGTCTTCGTGATGATTGCCTCGATCGTCTATGTCAGATCCACTCGGCACGAGGTGCGCGGATGAGCGAAGCGTCGAAACACCGTCTGATGCTGGCCATCGCCTGTCTTCTGGCTGCCATCTATCTCTTTCCGCTCTACTGGATGTACGTGACGTCGCTGAAAAGCGGATCGGCGATGTTTGCGACACCGCCGGGCCTGTTTCCGGTCGATCCCCAGTGGAGCGTCTACAGCTATGTCTGGGAAACCCGGGACATGGGGCGCTACATGTGGAACTCGCTGGTGATCGCCGCGGGCTCCGTCGCGCTGATCGTCCTTCTCGGCACCGGCTGTGCCTATGTGCTTGCCCGCTATCGCAACCGCTGGGTCGATCTCGGCCTGTTCCTGATCCTCATGCTGCAGGTCCTGCCGGCGTCGCTCCTGATCACGCCGATCTTCGTCGGCTTCTCCCAGCTGGGTCTTCTTTATACCCCGCGCACCGCCGTCATCATCGCGATCGCGGCCAAGAGCATGCCGTTTTATGTGGTGCTGGTGCGGTCGACCTTCATGAGCGTGCCGATGGAACTCGAGGAAGCGGCCCTCGTGGACGGCAATTCGCGGATCGGGGCGTTCTTCAACATTGTCCTGCCGCTCGCCCGCAACGGCATTCTCGTCAGCGGCATCCTTATCTTCATGCAGGCCTTCGGCGAGTTCGTCTATTCCAAGTCGATGATCCAGAATATCGAGCTGCAGCCCGCCAGCGTCGGGCTGAATTCCTTCATGGGTCCGAACACCAACGAGTGGAACAACATCCTGGCCTATGCCTCCATGTATGTGACGCCGATCCTGGCCATTTTCGTCCTGCTTCAGCGCCGTATCGTCTCCGGCCTCACCTCGGGAGCCCTCAAATGAGCAACCAGTCCGATCTGCAGATAGAGTTGACCAGCGTTAACAAGCATTACGGCGCTTATCACGCCCTGCGGAACATCGACCTGCGGATCGCCAAGGGCACGTTCGTTGCGCTCGTCGGCCCGTCCGGCTGTGGCAAGTCTACGCTGCTGCGCTCCATGGCGGGCCTCGAGAGCATTACCAGCGGCGATCTCGTCATCGCCGGCGAGCGGATGACCAATGTGCCGCCGCGCAAGCGGGACCTCGCGATGGTGTTCCAGTCCTACGCGCTCTACCCGCACATGACGGTGAAGGAGAACCTGACCTACAGCCTGCGGATCCGCGGGGTGAAAAAGGCGGAGGCGAACAAGGCGGCCGAAGAGGTTGCGGCAACGACCGGCCTTTCCGGTCTTATGGGACGCTATCCGCGCGAACTGTCCGGCGGACAGCGACAGCGCGTCGCCATGAGCCGCGCCATCATCCGTCACCCCAAGGCGTTTCTTTTCGACGAACCGCTCTCCAACCTCGATGCAGCCTTGCGCGTCCATATGCGCAAGGAGATCCGTGCGCTGCACGACCGACTGGGCGCCACCTCGGTCTACGTCACGCACGATCAGATCGAGGCGATGACGATGGCCGACCATGTCGTCGTCATGCGTCAGGGCGTTATCGAGCAGCAGGGCGCGCCGCTCGATCTCTATGATCGCCCCGTCAACCGCTTCGTCGCCGGTTTCATCGGGTCGCCTGCGATGAACTTCATTCCAGCGATCGCCGGCAACGACGGGCGGTCGCTCATGCTCGATCTCGGCGACACCCAGAGGCTCGACCTCGATCGCCCGATCGCCGCCGGTCGGCCGCTGACCGCAGGCTTGCGGCCGGAGCATCTGGAGATCGATCCGACCGGCGCCGGCCCGATCAAGCTTCGGGTTGCCGCGGTCGAGAGCACGGGCTCGAACAGCTACATCACCACGGCCAGCAAGCCCGAGATCGTGCTCGTGACCAACGGCCGCAGCCCCGTTGCCGTCGGGGACCCGATATCGATCGGAATCGCGCCCCGACATGTTCACGTCTTCGATGCGGAAACCGAGGCCCGGATCGAGATGCTGCCCGAATGATGGTGCCCGAATGATGATGCCCAAATGATGCCGGCCGAACGCACCGGATGACGTGATGCTGTCTGCACGAGCACCGCGTGCAGGACCGCTTTAGGAATGTCTCAACCATGTCGACGATCTTCCGTGAAAAACGGCACGATTGGGCGTGCAGTCTGTCTCATTCCGGGATTCATGCGGCAAGAACGGCCCACCGGGAGGTATTTATTAGAGAATGCTGATTAGAGTGGGGCGAAAAGGAGATCCCGCTCCATGATCGGCTGGGCGAAACGTCAGATCTTTGCCTTCTGCGCAACCGACACCTTTACGTCGCGCCGCAATGTGCTCTCGGTTGCACTGCGGACCGCGCTGGTGGTCGTGTTTATCGGCGATATTCTCAACGTGGTCGGGCACCTGTTTCTCGACAGGTTGGGCCTTCTTCCCTACCCGCTCGTGCCCGCGGCGACCGTCGGCGTTCTGATCACCACCATGCTCGGCACGCCTTTGATCTTTGCCGTCCTCTATATCGTCGGCCTTGCCATTCACGATCTGTCGATTTCCCGCGCTCGCTTCGAGGCGCTGAGCCGGACCGACCAGCTGTCGGGCCTTCTCAACCGACGGGCCTTTCTCGAGGCCTATGCTCATCATGACGGTGACGCCTCCCTTGTCATTTTCGACATCGACCGCTTCAAAGCCTTGAACGACAGCTTCGGGCATGACGCCGGGGATCGGGCGATCATGTCGGTGGCCGCCACCCTGAGGGACAGCTTCCATGCGCCCCATGTTGTTGCCCGGATCGGAGGCGAAGAATTCGCGGTGCTCGTTGTCGGCCTCAGACCGGCCGATCGTCTGACGCTCGCGGGTGCCGCCGTCGCCCGGATTGCCCGAACCCCCATCGCGCTCGGCGATATCGAAACGACGGTCACCGTGTCGGCAGGGGTGGCGGAATTTGCGCAGCACACGGGTTTCGCGCAGCTGTTTGCGGCCGCCGACAAGGCGCTCTATCTCGCCAAGTCGTCCGGCCGAAATCAGGTTCTGCACGCGGCCGGGATCCCAGAGCTGATCCGGAAGGGCGCCGGCGGTCAATCGGCGGCTGCCTCGGCGCTGTCCGCATGAATGACCAAGACGCGCGCGGTTCGATCCGTGGCGAGCGTTGGAGCCCTTATCCTACATGGTCGCGCCCAGCTGCCAGGGCACAAACTCGTTTGCGCCATATCCCAGCTCTTCGGACTTCGAACGCTCGCCGGAGGCAACGCGCAGGACCGTCTGGAAAATCTCGCGGCCCTTTTCCTCGATCGAGACGCCTTCGAGCACGTCCCCGCAATTGATGTCCATGTCCTCTTCCATCCGGCGGTAGAGATCGGAATTGGTGGCGAGCTTGATCGAGGGCGTCGGCTTGCAGCCATAGGCCGAACCGCGGCCGGTGGTAAAGGCGATGACATTGGCGCCACCCGCCACCTGCCCTGTTGCCGCAACCGGATCGTAACCGGGGGTGTCCATGTAGACGAACCCCTTCCGGTCGATGCGCTCCGCGTATCCGTAAACGCCGCGCAGAGTCGATGTGCCGCCCTTGGCGACGGCGCCGAGCGACTTTTCAAGGATCGTCGTCAGCCCGCCCGCCTTGTTGCCGGGTGACGGGTTGTTGTTCAGTTCGCCGCCTGCCCGCGCCGCATAGTCCGTCCACCAGTCGATCAGGTCGACGATCTTCTGGCCGACCGCCTCGTTCTCCGCCCGTCGCGTGAGCAGATGCTCGGCCCCGAAAATCTCGGGGGTTTCGGAGAGGATGGCGGTGCCACCCTGCCGCACGAGTTGGTCCACCGCCGCGCCCAGCGCCGGATTTGCCGTGAGCCCGGAATAGCCATCGGAGCCGCCGCATTGGAGGGCGAGCGTGATTTCAGATGCTGCAACCGTTTCGCGACGCGCCTTGGCGGCGACCGGCAGAAGGGCGCGGACACGTTCCACGCCGGCCTCGATCGAGCGGCGTGTCCCGCCCGCCTCCTGGATCGTGAGGCTCTGGAAATGATCGCCCTCGACGATGCCGTATTGCTGCTTCAGACGTGGAATCTGGAAGACCTCGCAGCCGAGCCCGACGAGCAGCACGGCGGCGAGATTGGGATGGGTGGCGTAACCCCATTGGGTGCGGGCCAGGATATCGTATCCCTCGCCCTTGGCCGCCATGCCGCAGCCCGTACCATGGGTAAAGGGAATAACGCCATCGATCTCTGGATAGTCCCGCAGGATGCCCGACCGCTCCACCGCCTCGGCGATGAAACCGGCGACGGTGGCGGAACAGTTCACGGAGGAGAGAACGCCGATATAGTTGCGCGTCCCTACGCGGCCATCGGGGCGGCGGAACCCCTGAAACGTTTCCGGGACCTCCCCTGCAAGCAATCCGCCGTCGGGGCGTGCCTCCGTGGCAAAGGCGTAGTCACGGGCAAAATCGTGAACCGCAACATTGTGCTCGTGCACCCAGTCTCCGGGGGCAATGGCCGTGGAAGCAAAGCCGATGATCTGTCCGAATTTGCGGATCGGCTCGCCTTCGGAAATCGGAACAAGCGCGATCTTGTGACCCTTGCCCACCGCGCTGCGCGCCGTCACGCCGTTCTGAAGGCTGTCGCCGTTCGAAACGCGGTCGATGGCGATGACCACGTTGTCGGCATCGTTGAGGCGCAGGATGCGGGGCGTCGGCATATTCAGATCTCCAGGATGGCTTTGATGGTGCCGGCTTCCGGGCGCAACCATTGCGGAAAGAGTTCCGGCCCGTCGGCCAGAGCGCCGCGATGCGTGATCAGGGCGTCGACCGGAACGCGGCCAGCCGCCATTTGGCGGACAACCTCCGCGAAATCGTCGGCCTGCGCATTGCGGCTGCCAAAAAGGGTCGCTTCGCGCTTGTGAAACTCCGGGTCCGAAAAGGTGATGTCCGTGCGCACGACGCTGACCAGCACATACCGCCCTGCATGCGCGAGGAAACCGAAGCCGCGCTGCATGGCAGCGGCATTGCCGGTCGCATCGATGACGACATCGAAAAAGTCGCCGCCCGTCATCCGCGACGCTTCGGCTTCCGCCGACGCGTCGGCCATGATCATCGCATCGGCGCTCAGCCGGTCGAGCGTGAAGCCCAGACGGTCCTCGCGGACATCCATCACGGTGACATGCGCGCCTCGCGCCTTGGCGAAGATGATGGCAGACATGCCGATCGGACCGGAGCCGACGACGAGAACACGGTCTTCCGCCGATACGCTCCCCCGCTTCACGCCGTGCGCGCCGATGGCCAGGAATTCGATGGTGGCCGCAGCGTCGAGCGAGGCGCCACCCGCCGAGACCACGTTTCCTTCCGGCACGCAGAGATACTCCGCCATGCCGCCGTCGCGATGGACGCCGAGCACAGCAATGTTCTGGCAGGCGTTCGAGACGCCCTTGCGGCAGGCATGGCAGGTCCCGCACGACAGATATGGCACGATATAGACCGCCTCTCCGGCCTTCAGCGCGCTGCCCTCGGGTGCGCGCTCGACCGTGCCCGACAGCTCATGTCCCATGACCCGGGGATATTCGAGGAAGGGGTGCTTGCCCTGAAAGATGTGGTAATCCGTGCCGCAGATGCCGACGCGTCGGATGCGGACCAGAACCTCGCCCGGCGCCGGCACGGGTACGGGACGATCGATGACCGAAAGACGGCCGGGCTCGTTGCAGATCAGGGCTTTCATGACACCACCTTAGCAGATCGTTCGCAGTCTCGTCTCGGTGCGGAAGCCGGAAATGCCGGCTCCCGCGATGGCATCGTCTACGACGTAGACACAGGCCCTGGGCTCAAGTCTTGGGCAGGGTCGCTGGCAGCGGCACGCCCGTATAGCGATTGTAGATCTCGCTGAGCTTGCCGTTCTTGAGGTTTTCGGCAATGACCTCGTTCAGCCGTGCCTTCAGCGCGTCGTCGCCTTTCCGCAACCCGATCGCATAAGGATTGGTCTTCAGCACGAGCTTGACCGACAAGGGATCGGCCGTGCGGCGCTGATTGACGGCAGCCATGATCTGCGGCGAAGACGCCATGACATCCACCTGTCCGGAGACGAGCGCGGTCACCAGCGTCGCGTCGTCATCATACCGGGTCAGCTGTGCACCCGGCAGCTTTGCCGTTGCTTCCAGATCGTTGGTCGAGCCGCGCGTCGTACCGACCTGTACGCCGTTCAGATCTTCCGGTTTCGTCACGGACGCACCCGCACCGGAACCGGCCGCCACCACGATCTGGATGACGCCATAGGCATCGGTGAAGTCGATGACCTTCTTGCGCTCTTCATTGACGCTGAAGGACGCCATGACGATATCGGCCTGGCCGGTGAGGAGTGCGGGAACGCGGTTCGGGCCCGTCACCTGAACAAGTTCGACCTCGACGCCGAGCGCTTCAGCCACCAGACGCGCGCTTTCGATGTCGGAGCCCGTGGGCTGCATCTGCGCGTCTGTCATGCCGAAGGGCGGCGACCCCAGATCCACGGCGATGCGGATCTTGCCGCGCTCCTTGATGTCGGCCAGCGTGTCGGCCATAGCATGCGATCCGCCAAGGATCGGCATTCCGATGACGAGGGCAAGGGCCGCCGCGGAGACGGTGGCAAGCAGGGTGCGTCGTTTCATGTTCATTCCTCCCGGTTGAGATGATGGGCGTGACGCGGTCCATGATCGGCGCTCAAATGTTCCGGCCGGACCGCTGCAGGTTTCGTGTCTTGGCGTCAGAGGCCGCTGCCGACGAAGCTCGCCAGCTCCGGCGTCTTCGGCGCGTCGAGCATGGCGCCCGGCCCGGTTTCCCAGACCTGGCCCTTGTGCATGTAGATGACCTGGCTCGCGACTTTACGGGCAAAGGCCATCTCGTGGGTGACGAGGATCATGGTCATGCCCCCGCGCGCGAGGTCCTCCATGACTTTCAGAACCTCACCCGTCAGCTGCGGATCGAGGGCGGATGTGACCTCATCGAACAACATCAGCTTCGGCTGCATGGCGAGCGATCGGGCGATCGCCACGCGCTGCTGCTGTCCGCCGGAGAGCTGTTCGGGGTATTGCTCGGCCTTTTCAGACAGTCCGACCTGGGCCAGAACGTCCAGCGCAAGCTCGCGCGCTTCTTTCTTGCCCATCGATTTGACGCAGGTCGGCGCGAGCATGATGTTCTGCTCGACCGTGAGATGCGGAAACAGGTTGTAGCTCTGGAACACGATACCGACGTCGCGGCGGAGCGCACGGCGGTCGAGTTTCGGATCGGCCACCGCGTGGCCGCACACCTCGATCGTGCCGTCCTCGATGGTTTCAAGAGCGTTGATGCAGCGCAGGGCTGTCGACTTGCCCGATCCGGACTGCCCGATCACGGCTGCGACACCGCCGCGTTCGACCTCGAAGGAGACGCCTTCCAGCACCTTGAGGGCGCCGAAATACTTGTGAACGTTGCTGAGCTTAACGACCGGCGACATTGAGCTTCCTTTCAAGCTTCCGGCTCCAGACGGACAACGGGAAGCAGATCGCAAAGTAGAAGGCTGCCACCACCATGAAGACGGTGAACGGCTCGAAGATGGAGTTGTTGATGAGTTTGCCGGCCTGGGCGAGTTCGATGAACCCGATGACCGAGGCGAGCGAGGTGTTCTTCACGATCTGCACCAGGAAGCCGACGGTGGGCGGCGTGGCGATGCGAAGGGCCTGCGGCAGGATCACCCGTGACATGCGCTGCCAGCGTGACAGTGCCAGGCATTCTGCGGCTTCCCACTGCGTTTTCGGCACGGCCTCGATACAGCCGCGCCAGATCTCGGCAAGGAAGCCCGAGGCGTAGATCGTCAGCCCGGCTCCGGCCGCAAGAATGGCGGGAAAGCCCGGGCCGGCGAAGATCGCGATGCCGTAATAGATCAGGAACAGGAGGATCAGCAGCGGCGTGCCCTGAACGATCTGAATATAGGTGCTCGCCGCCCGTCGCAGCGTTTTGGACGGGCCGATGCGGGCCAGCGTGACACCGAAGCCGAGCAGCCCGCCGCCGACGAAGGCGATGGCCGAGAGACCGAGGGTCCAGAGAGCCGCCCAGGCCAGGAACTCGAAATGGACGAGACTGAAGGAAGGGGTTGTGATCACAGGGGCCGCCTCACAAGGTCGTGCCGAGCTTGCGCCGGCGGGTGAAGGCTGCCTGGGCGAAGGCGGTAAAGGCGCCGCGCATCACGAAGGACAAGACGAGATAGATGATGCCGACGACAATATAGGTCTCGAACGCCCGGAAGGTGCCGGACTGGATCCGGTTGGCGACAGCCGTCAGCTCCTCGGCGGAAATCTGCGAGGTGATCGACGACGCCAGCATCAGCAGAACGTACTGGCTGGTGAGCGAGGGGTAGACCCGCTCGATCGCCGGACGCACGATGACATGCCAGTAGATCTGCGCACGCGAAAGCCCGAGACATTCGGCAGCCTCCACCTGCGAGCGATGGATGGACTGGAGACCGGCCCGCACGATTTCGCAGGTATAGGCGCCGACATTGACGGTGAGCGCAATCATGGCCGCGTGATTGGCGGAGACCCGGATGCCGAGCGTCGCGATGCCGAAATAGATGATGAAGACCTGGACCAGCAGGGGCGTATTGCGGATCACCTCGACATAGGCCGCCACGATCCCCCGGACGACAGGCGATCCATCAGCGCGACCGATGGCGCAGAGCGTGCCGACGATGAAGCCGGCAACCGTGGCGACGGCCGACAGCTGCAGGGTGAGAAGCGCGCCCCAGAGAAAATCCGGCCAGTATGGCAGCAGCGCGGCGAAGTCGAACGTGTAGCTCATGTCTTTGACCTTTCCGTCGTCATCGTGCCGTTGCCAGACGCGGCAACGAGGCTGCGAAGGGTCGGTGCAGTCGGCCTGGTGCCCGCAAGTTCGACCCAGGCGAGAAAGGCTGCGATGCGGCGCTCGATCTTCACCCCGTGATTCTGAGCGATATCGGCCACGCGGTGATCGAGAAACGGATTGTCGAAGCGCTCGAGCGTAACATCGACGTAAGCCGATGCTGCGTCCGCCATGCCGTGTGCGGCAAAGCCCGGCACGACCTCCTGCCGGTAGACGGCAAGCAGGCGCTCGCGAAGGCCAGAGTCCTGCAGGATAGCGCGAACCGTCTCGTCCTGTGCCCGGCCTTCGCGTAGCCAGATGTCCGCGAGATAGGTATGGCCGAGGTTCAAGATATGCAGCTTTAGCCGCTCGTACGGTTCCAGATCGTCCGTCAGAACGACGGAGGGATGCCGGAAAGGGAGCGAAAGCCCGGGCCTGGCCTCGATCGCCCAGAGCGCATAGGGCTCGGCCACCGCCCCGACGGGTTCGATCGCTTCGGAGACGATGCGGTCCACGAGGGTGTTGGCAAAGACAACCCGCGCCTCGACATAGGTCCGGAAGCCATCGTCTGCGCCAGCCCCGGCAGCGAGAGAAAGAACCGCATCTCTCAGCATGTCGCCATTGCGGTTCAAGAGCTCGCAGGGGAGGACGGTCAGCGGGCCGCCGTCCGACAGCCAGCGATGATGCAACAGGGCTGCGAGCTTGCCGACGAAGGAGACGGGCACGTCGCCGGAAAAGAGCATAGCGCCGCGATCCGCTGCCGAAACGTCGTAACCGCGGTCACCTGTGTTTGAAACGACGAAGGCTGCATCGGCGGCGAAGAGATCCTTCAGGCGTTCCCAGTCCGCCTGAGCGGAAAGACCGCCATCGACGGAGGTCACGGCGATGCGACGTTCGATCTTCCGGCCGGCGTCAAGACCCCGAATGATCACGGGATATCCGTGTGGCTGGCCGAAGGCTGCAACCCGACCGGCCCGTTCCGTCGAGCCCGACACCTGGACGACGGTGATGGGCCCGATGGCCTGGCCGGCCTCCCGCGCCTCGTGGACAAAGAGATCGACATGCGCCTGCAGGAACCGGCTCGTTCCGAACTGGATGATGCGGGTGCTCATACGCAATCGCCCGACCTCAGAACGCCAAAGGCAGCGCGGCGGACCACACGGACGGACGACGGTCCGTTGCTCGAATTTCCCGACATACCCAGGATTCTCCTCACACTCTCCTTGCGTTTTATATGCAAAGAACAAACGAAGCCGCAACCCTTTATTTTGTTTATTTTATACAATAGACAGAATGTGGCTGAGCAGGGAACGTGTCGGGAGCGGGCTGGAATGAAGGGAAATGCCGTCTACAAACGGAGTTACAACGGATGCCTCGCGATCTGCGGGACCCTTGGGCTGGGCGATGAAATGCCGTCCGAAAACGAAATCTCGCAGTCTCTCTCCGTCAGCCGCACCACGATCCGGGCCGTCATGGCAGGGCTGGAAGCCGCGGCTATCCTCACGCGCGACAGTGGAGCACGCCGTCTGGCGCGTTTTCCGGAAGCCGCCGACGCCTTCCCCGATACGCAGACCGTATCGACCAGCGCCACCGTCGAGCGGCGCTTTCTCGAGTGGATCCTGCAGGGACATATCGGCCCCGGCCATCTCCTGACGGCTGCCGAACTTGCGCGACAGTTCGGGACGTCGACGACGATCATCCGTGAGCATCTGCCGCATTTCCAGCACTTCGGCCTTATCGAGCGGCGGCCAAACAGCGCCTGGCTCTTCAAGGGCGTGACGCCCGCCTTTGCACACGAGATTTACGAAGTGCGCGAAATGTTCGAGTTGCGCGCCGCGCGCAGCTTCATCGACCTTCCCGACGAGAGCCTGCCCTGGCAGCGCATGCGCGCCATCGAAGCCGAGCACCGGGCGCTGCTCATGGAGATCGACAAGGGATACGCCCTTTTCCCGGATCTCGACGAGCGTCTGCATCGCACCGTCCACGAGACGGCCGACAACCGTTTCATCAAGGATTTCTACGACATCATCTCGATGCTGTTTCACTACAATGCGCAATGGGATGCCGAAGACGAGAAGCAGCGCACCTTCACGGCGCTGACCGAACATCTCGCCTATATCGAGGCGCTGCTCCGCCGTGACCTGAAGGCAATGGACCGCGCGTGCCGACAGCATCTGAAAACGGCCCGCGGCAATCTGCTCCGTTCGATCAATGCGCGGACGAAAACGCCTCGGCGCTGAGCCCGTACGGCATCGATCACGCCGGTGAATCGGACGGCCCTGATCGATTCATAAGTTTGGTTGGACGCTGCAGGCGGGCCGGGCGATTCTGGCCGCATGACCAAACCGCCTTTCTATCTCTATATCGAGCGAACCCAGCCTGCCGATAACATGGCGCGGTTCTATGCCTTGTCGATCGAACCGTCTTTGTTCGGCAAACCATCGCTGGTGCGCCGCTGGGGACGGATCGGGACCACCGGACGCGAAAAGATCCACCTTTTCGAGAGCGAGGCCGAGGCCATCACCCTGTTCCTGGCCGTCGCGCGCCGGAAGCGCAAAAGGGGCTACGCCCCGAGATCCGAGCAATCCAGTCGCATCGCCAGCGCGTATTCTCTCGCGTAACCGAGAACCGGACACGGCAATTTCGCAGATTCTCATATGGCCGGAACAAATGGCGGTATGAGGGCATTGTGAGGTGCCGTTGTAACTGCCCTCTTTTCGGCGCCTGGAGTATGCATGAGCCAGAAAGATGATTGGCATCTCACGGAAATCCTCGATTACGAGCATGGCCGGGGTGATCCGTTTGCCGCCGCCGTGCGTGCGACCCGGATGGCGATGGTCATCACGGACCCGTCGCAACCTGATAATCCGATCGTCTTCTGCAACGAGGCGTTCCAGAAGCTGACCGGCTACGACCGTGAGGACATTATCGGTCGGAACTGCCGTTTCCTGCAGGGTGCCGACACCGACCCGTCCAGCGTGTCGAAGATCCGCGCCGCCATCGAGGCGGAGGAAAGCATCCACATCGATCTCCTGAACTACCGCAAGGATGGCTCGACGTTCTGGAACGCGCTGTTCCTGAGCCCGGTTCGGGGTGCGAGCGGAGAGGTTCAGTTCTTTTTTGCGTCGCAGCTCGACGTTACCGATCGCGTCATGGCGCAGGAAACGATTGCCGCGCAGAAGGCAGCTGTTGACAGCGAGGTGAGGCGCCGCACCGCCGATCTCGAAAAAGCTCTGGAAGCCAAAACCTTGCTGCTCCATGAGGTCGATCACCGCGTCAAGAACAATCTGACGATGATCGGCGCGCTTTTGCGCCTCCAGGTCCGTTCGATCGACGATGCGGACATACGCGCGAAGCTCGAGACCATGATGGAGCGGATTGATGCGCTGGCAACGGTTCATCGCCGCCTCTACCAGGCGGAGGACGTGACACGGTTTGACGTCGCGGCTTTCGCTGCCAACCTCGCCTCCGACGTAATCGGCGCCAGCGGCCGCAGCAATATCCGGCTGCGATGCGATATCGAGCCGATTGAGGTGCGGTCCGAGCATGCGTCAGCCCTCGGCCTCATCCTCAACGAGGTCCTGACCAATGCCATCAAGCACGGGCTGCGAGAGAACCGGGCGGGGTCGGTCTCGATTGTCGCCATGCGCGACGGCGAGACGGCAACGCTGGCCATCGAGGACGATGGTGTCGGCCTGATCATGGATCCCGCATCGACGGGCCTCGGACACGCTTTGATCAAACGCCTGTCGCCGCAGAGCGGCACGACCGTCGCCTGGGACCGTCTGCCGACGGGAACACGCGTCACCTTGAGAATACCGGAAATGGAGCAGACATCATGACCCCCTCCCCCACGGCTTTCAAAGCCCTGCGGGTCCTCATTGTCGAGGACGAACCTCTTCTGGCCATGGATGTGGAGATGATGGTCGAAGAAGCCGGGCACCATGTCGTCGGCGAAGCAGCATCGCTTTACGAGGTCGAGGCCATGGCGACCGAGTCCGCCCCGGATCTGGCGCTGGTGGATATGCAGCTTGCGCGCGGAACGAACGGTCTCGATGTATCGCGGCTGATCCAGGATCGGTGGCCGGCTGCGGTGATCGTGTTCGTGACGGCAAATCCGAAGAAGATCCCGGAAGACTTTTCCGGCGCCCACGGCGTGATCGCAAAACCGTTTTCGCGCAGCGGGTTCCTGTCCGCCCTGAACTATCTCGGAGAAGGTATCTCCGATCCGCCGCCCGCTTCCAGCCAGCCGTCCAGCTTCGTCGCGGCGCCGTCCGTGCGCGAGATCTGGTCGGCACGGTCACAGATGGACGGATAGGTCTTCATAAAGGTCAGCCGCGTTTCTCACCGGGCTTCGCTGAGCGAGGCCCGGTCATTGTCGTTGCAGACAATGTGCGAAAACGCCTATTCCGTCTGCTGCAGCTGCGACAGCAGGGCCTGCATTTTCACGACCAGACCCGAAGGCGCGTAATCGACATCGATCCCGCCGGAGCCGGCCAGTCCCATGCGGAGCAGCTTTGAGCCGAAGCCTTTGCGTTCCGGAGGCGTGACCAACGGTCCACCGGTTTCCTGCCATGTCAGGTGCAGCGAACGTTCGGCACCCGTGCCTTCGATGAACCAGTCGATGGCAACGCGGCCGTTTTCGTTCGACAAGGCACCATACTTGACCGCGTTCGTGCCGAGCTCGTGCAGCAGCAAAGCCAGCGACAAGGCGCCCTTGGGTCCCACGATGGTGCGGGGGCCGCGCAGGTCGAAACGGTCTGCGGGCGCCACGCTCTCCAGCGTCGTTGCCATGATCGCCTGGATCGGCGCGGAATCGTGATTGTCGTGCAGCAGAACATCATGCGCACGGCTGAGCGCGTGCAGCCGCTTTTCAAAGGTGCGGACGTGCACCTGTTCTGTCACCGGGCGAAGCGTCTGCGTTGCGATCGCCTGCACCATGGCCAACATATTCTTCAGCCGGTGCGCCATTTCCCGGTTGATCAGTTCCTTTTCGGCCTCGACCATCTTGCGGTCCGAAATGTCCGTCACCACCACGACGGCGCCCGAAAGCGATCCGGACAGATCCTTGATGGCTTCGCCGACGATGGAGATCCAGGTCTTGCTGCCATCCGGCCGATGATACAGCACCTCGGCTTTGGCTCGGTCGCATTCCCGGGACATGATGCGCGCCAGTGGGTACTGCTGCGGATCGAAGGGCGAGCCATCATGTTGCGTGGCGACGAAGATGGCGTAGTCCTCCACCGATTGGGCCGCGGTGGCGTCGTGGCCGAGCAGTTGCTGCGATCGTTCGTTCTGCAGGATGATGCGCCCTGTCGGGGCCTCTGCGAGCAGCACGCCGACCGGCATGGTGTCGATGATCGTGGACAGCTGCCTCTGCTGATCGCGAAGTTCGGCCTCGAGTTTCAGGCGTTCGGTGACCTCGACGAAGAGCACGACGAAGCGCTCCTTGTCGAGAGGCTGGGCATGACCTTCGTACCAGCGGCCGGTCTCGCCGACTTGGCGGATGAAGACGAGGGGTTCGCCAGACCTGACGACCTCTGCAAATGCCGGGATCCACGCATCTTCGGCGCCGCTGAACACCTCCGTGACCGTTCGCCCGACGGCAGAGGACGGCGCTATGCCGACAAGGTCGCCCCAGGCCCGGTTGACCTCGACATAACGCCAGTCGACAGCCTCGCCATCGGCGCTGCGAATAAGCTCGCCGAGGATGAAACCCTCTTCGAGCTGCTCGAAGAGGCCGCGCCAGTGCGATTCGCTCTTCTGGAGACGTTCTTCCGCCAGCTTGCGGGCGGTCACGTCGGAAAAGACGGAGGCGATCTGGTCGGAGCCGATCCGGCGGATGCGGTTTTCGAACCACTTCCCGCCGATTTCTGTGGCTCTGTTGACATGGACGATCGGTTCGCCGTGCTCGAACACACTGCGGTAGGCCGGCATCATGTCGCTGAGAACGCCTGGCGCTACCTCCGACAAGGTGGCTCCCCGAACGGTTTCCGGCGTCATTCCCGTCAGGCGCTGGAACGCCGGGTTGACGTCCTCGAAACGAATATCGACGATGTCGCCCTCGACATCGCGTACCGCGCTTGCGACGTAGTAGCCCTCTTGCATATCGTGGAACAGCGAGCGATACATCAGCTCGGATACACCGACCTCGATCTGCTTTTCGACCACTTTTGCAAGCGTCTCCAACGCCTTCCGGTCCCGCTCCCCCCAGATCCGCGGTTTCGTGTCGATGGCCGCGAGAGCCCCGATGAGCTGGCCGTCCGGCAGACAGATGGGAACGCCGAGATAGGCGACCACGCCGAGATCGCCGATGGCCCTGTTGTCGCGGACAAGGTCATGCAGGCGCGCATCTTCGACGGTCAGGATGGCATTGGTGCTGACGACATGCTGGCAGAAGGAATGCGTGATCGGCGTCTCACCGAGGGACGCCCATGGCTCCGGCAGCCCGCAATGGCCGGCAAAGACCTGTCGGTTCTCATCCACGATGGAAATGATCGAAACGGGAACCTCAAGCGCGGCGCGAACGTGCTCGGTCAGATGTCCGAATTGTTCGTTTCCAGCCTTGTCGAGAAGGCCACTGCGACGGATTGCGGTGATGCGTTGTGCGGCGAGTTCTTCGGCGTTCATCCTGACCTTGTCGACATCGTACCGTCGATTTTCCGGACCCGCGCCAGAGGGACAATCCAGCGGCTGCGATGTTCGGCTGAGACATACGACCGAATGCCGGTTTTTCAAGCATGTTCTGAAGGAAACACGTCCGTTACCGTGCGATGACGACGAAGAATGGCAAAAATGTCGATGTGTGATGAACGATCCCTGTCGGCGCTGTTTGCATGCGCCGACAATCGGTAGGCGAGAACGGTGTCAGAGCGGGTTTTGCGTGGCTGACGGACACCCGCCCCTCGCGCCCTATCCGGTTATCTCCAGTGTCCAGGCATGTTGCCCAAGAAGGATCGACACCGACCCCGCGCCGGAAAGAGGAAGGCCGCCGCAGAGCGAACCCGTCGTGACCACACTGCCCTGACGCAAGCTGTCTGCCGGACGGTCAGCTTCATTGGCATAGACGACGAGGGCGGCCAGCGGATCGATATCCGGATGCCGGGCGAGTGCATCGAACAGAGGTTGGGTACCCTCGGTCACACGGAGGGGGTCTGCCTGCCTTCCCTCCGTGAGTACATCGACGTCGAGGGGAGGTCCAAGACGATAACCGGCATTGCTCATGAGATCCGCGACAAGCAGACCCGTCCGGTTCTGGGGGCCGCCGAGGTAGCGGCTTCGGACGAACTCGACGCCGAGACGGACCTCGGCGATGGCATCGCGGATATCCTGCCGATGATAGCTCTGCGCCCGAACAGGAACATCGCGACCGAGGACGAGGGCGATCTCGACTTCCAGCTTCAGGCCCGGTTGATAGGGAAAGTGCGCATGCTCCGTGACCGAGAGGAGCGGGGCGCTCAGCACGCTGTCGCCACGCAACGAGAGCTTGCAGCCCTTCGGCGCGATGCCGAGCTGCTCCAGCACCATCGACTGGACGGCGTAGGCGTCGGCAAGATCCGGTTGCGGCACGGTATCGCCGTCGACCAGACTGTCCTGACGAATAGCCTCGACCAGCATGTTGGCCAAATCCCTGCTCATCTGCGCTCCGCTCTCTCTGTCTATCATCGCCCGGACCGGCGGCTTGGTGGCATCCGAAACGTGATCGCGGGCCGGGTCACGCCTTGCGATCCCTGTGGATCGGCTCCGCGACGAACGGTCCGCCCTGGAACAGTGCGGCGGGATCGCCTTTCGCAAGGGCAGGAAGTTGCGCGTCGAGTTCCGCCCGGAACTGTTCGGCATTGTCCTTGGGGCGCCAGCCGAGATAGGCGGCTGCGCTGTTGTCCCACCAGGAGCAATCATTGTTCGAAACGCCCCAGATGATCGGGCAGCCCAGCAAAGGTGCATGGAAGACCCTGCCGATCAGCGACTCGAAATCATCGAACGACATCCACGTTGCCAGCATCCGGTGGTTCCGCGGCTTCTCGAAGCAGCTGCCGATGCGGACCAGTGCCGTCTCCTGCCCGAACTTCTCGTAATACATGCGCGCTAAGGCCTCACCGAAGCATTTGGAGACGCCGTAAAGGCCGTCGGGTCGCATTGGCGATCGGGTGTCGATGTGCTCGTCCTGACGGTAGAAACCGATCGTGTGATTGGAGCTCGCAAAGAGAATTCTCGGCTGTCCATGGGCCTGGGCGGCTTCATAGAGATTGTAGAGCCCGGCAATGTTCGCGTTGAGGATCTTCGAGAACGTATCCTCCACGGAGATGCCGCCAAGGTGCAGGATGCCGTCGCACCCCTCGACCAGTGCCATGACCGCCTCGGCGTCGCCGAGGTCGCAGGGCATCAATTCCTCGTTCGGCGCAGCATCGCCGAGATCGGCGATGTCGGACAGCCTGACGACATCCGCCAATTTGCCCAGTCGCTCGCGCATCGCACGACCCAGCCCACCTGCAGCACCGGTTACCAGCAGTCGTTTCAAGGGCAATTCCTCCTCTGTTGTCAAAGTTATCATACAGGCTGCTGGAATCGCGTCAACAGATCGGCTATATCAGTGCCGCCGGATGCACGTATACTGCAGTCGCAACTCAGGCGGGGACGGAGAGAATGAACAAGACCGGCGCCACGGGCAGCACCTTGACGGCGAGACTCGGAGAGAGCCTGCGCACCGCCATCGTGGATGGTCGATTTCCGCCCGGCACGAAACTTCCGAGCGAGGCGCAGCTGGGAAAATCGCACGGCGTCAGCCGGACCGTGGTGCGCGAGGCCATCGCAAGCCTGCGGGCAGACCGGCTCGTGGACACGCGGCAGGGCGCGGGCGTGTTTGTGCTCGATCCGCCCCAGGCCATGGTTCCTGCGGCATTGTCCCTGCAGAATATCGACCCGGCACGGGTCTCTTCGATGATCGAGGTCCTCGAGCTGCGAACGGCGGTCGAGGTCGAATCGGCCGGCCTGGCGGCACTTCGGCGCTCTCCTTTGCAGGAAGAGGTGATTCTCGAGCGGCACTATGCCGTTCGCGCCTGCCTGGAAGCCGGGACCTCCAGCTCGGAAGCCGATTTTGCGCTTCATCTCGCGATCGCCGAGGCGACCAACAATCCCCGCTTCCGCGACTTCCTGTCGATGATCGGCGCCAGCGTCATTCCGCGCGCAGCCCTTCGCACCGGCGAGGAGGAAACCGACCAGACCGCGTACCTGAAGCTGATCGACGAGGAGCATCGCGCCATCGTGTTTGCCATTTCCAACGGCGACGAGGATGCGGCGCGCGATGCCATGCGGCGCCATCTGCGCGGAAGCCAGACCCGGTACCGTTCGCTCCTGCGCGAGAGCCGAAAACCTGTATGACAGGTTATTGACACCCGTCTGACGAACTTGTAGATCTCGGGGTGCCGGAGGAGGCAAAGAGGATACCCCGATGAACCCGCAAGACGTCAAACGCGCCCTTGGCGCCGGCCTGTTGTCATTTCCCGTAACCCATTTCGACGGGAACGGTGTTTTCCAGGCGGAAAGCTATCGCCGGCATGTCGAATGGCTGGCCGGGTTTCCGGCGCCGGTGCTGTTTGCCGCAGGCGGCACGGGCGAATTCTTCTCGCTCGCTCCGCGTGAAATTCCCGACATCATCCGCGCCGCCAAGGAAGCGGCTGGCAAGACGGCGATCGTCTCCGGCTGCGGCTATGGCACGGAGATCGCGATCGAGATCGCCCGCGGCGCAGAGAAGGCAGGTGCCGACGGCATCCTGCTCCTGCCGCACTACCTGATCGACGCGCCGCAGGACGGCATATTCGAGCATGTGCGTCGCGTCTGCCAGTCGGTCGGCATCGGCGTCATGGTCTACAATCGCGACAACTCGGTCATTCAGGTCGAGACGCTGCAGCGCCTGTGCGACGCCTGCCCCAATCTGATCGGCTTCAAGGATGGAACCGGGGATATCGGCCTCATTCGCCAGATTTCGGCGACCATGGGCGACCGGCTGACCTATCTCGGCGGCATGCCGACGGCGGAGCTGTTTGCAGAGGCCTATCTCGCAGCGGGTTTCACGACCTACTCGTCTGCGGTCTTCAACTTCGTTCCGAAGCTTGCGGTCGAATTCTATGACGCCCTTCGCGGCGGCGATCGGGCGCGTTGCGAGACGATCCTGAAGGATTTCTTCTACCCGTTCATGGCGCTGCGCAGCCGGCGGAAGGGCTATGCCGTTGCCGCCGTCAAGGCCGGCGTCCGGCTGCAGGGCTTTGATGCCGGTGCGGTCCGGCCTCCCTTGTCCGACCTGACGGCCGAGGAAGAGGGTATTCTTGACCGGCTCATCGACCCCTGGAGGCGTTGAGGTGAAGATCGCGGCCGTCCATACGCACCTGTTGGAATATTGGCTGCCGACGCCGTTCGAAAGCGCGTCCATGCGGTTCGACCGGCGGGCCCATATTCTGGTCGAGGTGGTCTGCGACAACGGCCTCGTCGGTTGGGGCGAGTGCTTGGGCCCTGCCCGGCCGAATGCCGCCGTGGTCAAGGCCTACACGCAGTGGCTCATCGGCGCCGACCCGCTGGAGACCGAAAAGATCTGGGCCGTGCTCTACAATGCGCTTCGCGATCAGGGACAGCGTGGTCTGGCCATCACCGCCCTGTCGGGGATCGACATCGCGCTCTGGGACATCAAGGGCAAGCATTTCGGCGTACCGGTCTCGACCCTGCTCGGAGGTCGTTTCCGGGACAATGTCCGTGCTTACGCAACCGGCAGCTTCAAGCGCGACGGCGTGAACCGTCTCGACGACAATGTCGCCGACATCACGCGTTACCAGCGTGAAGGCTTTCACGCGAGCAAGATCAAGATCGGCTTCGGCGTGGCCGACGATCTTGCGATCGTACGGGCGGTGCGCGACGCGGTCGGGCCGGACTTCCGGATCATGGTCGACGCCAATCACGGCTATGACGCGCTCGATGCCGTTCGCTTCGGCAATGCTGCCGCCGAACTGGACATCGACTGGTTCGAGGAGCCTGTCGTGCCCGAGCAGCTGGCGGCCTACCGCGAGGTGCGCCATCGCCAGCCGATCCCGGTTGCAGGCGGGGAAACCTGGCACAGTCGCTGGGGCATGCGCGAACCGATCGAGACGCGCGCGGTCGATATCCTTCAGCCCGATCTCGCCGGCACCGGTGGCTTTACCGAAGCCCGCCGGATCGCCGATCTGGCGGCGCTGCACGGCGTCCGCGTGGTGCCGCATGTCTGGGGCACCGCCGTGCATATCGCTGCCGCCCTCCAGTTCATGGCGGCGATGGTGCCGAGCCCGGTTCGGGTCAATCCGATCGAACCCATTCTGGAATTCGACCGCACGGAAAATCCGTTCCGCCAGGCAGTGGTCAAGACGCCGATCGATCATGTGGACGGTGTCGTCGCCATTCCGGACGGCCCCGGCCTTGGCATCGACGTCAATCGCGACGCGCTCAGGGAATACCGCATGCCGGACGCCGGGGAGAATCCGTAATGCTCGTCAGACCCCTTTCAGGCCCTGCGCCGAAGACCGTCTTTCCGTCCGGCGCCGTCGACAGCCAGATGCATATGTACCTTCCGGGATATCCTGCGCAGCCGGGCGGGCCGGACCTTCCGGCCGGCAGTCTTCCCGATGCCGATCAGTACCGCGCCTTCATGGCCTGGCTCGGCATTGACCGAGTCATCATCACGCAGGGCAACGCCCATCAGCGCGACAATGAAAATCTCATCGCCTGCCTCACTAAGATGGGCAATGTCGCCCGCGGCGTCGCCGTCATCGACGCGACGACCAGCGAGCGTGAACTCGACCGGCTTTCAGCCGCGGGGGTCGTGGGTGTCCGCATTATGGATCTTCCGGGCGGCGCCGTCGGGCTCGACGCTCTTGAAGCGGTCGATGCCATGGCGGCAAGCCGCGGCTGGATGCTGGCGGTCCAGTTCGACGGAAACCGCATCCTCGATCATGTCCCCCGCCTGAAGGCTCTGAAGGCGCGCTGGGTGTTCGATCATCACGGCAAGTTTTTTGCCGGCGCCACACCGGACGGCCCGGAGATCACGGCGTTGCGACAGCTGATGGATGGCGGCCGGTGCTGGTTCAAATTTGCCGGCGCTTACGAGTCGTCGCGCACCGGCGGTCCGGATTATGCGGATGTTGCGGCCTTCTCGAAGGTTCTGGCCGCCCATGCGCCGGAACGCATCGTCTGGGGCAGCAACTGGCCGCACAATCTGGCCAAGACGCAGGATGCCTATCCGGACGATGTCGCCCTGACCGACACGGTTCTCGGCTGGATCGGCGACGAGGCTGCGGTGCGCCAGGCGCTGGTGGACAATCCCGAGGAACTCTTCGGCCTTCCCGCCTGGCAGGACAGCCGATCGTAAGATGTATCGCACGTTCGACGGTGGAGCGCCGGACGATGGTTTTTGAAAAGTGGAGGAACACATGAACTTCGCAGGCAAACTGATCATGGCGCTGGGCATCGCCCTCGCCGCCTCGACCGCACAGGCGCAGGAAATCACCCTGCGCTCGGCGGACATTCATCCGGATGGCTATCCGACCGTCGAAGCGGTCAAATACATGGGCCAGCTGGTTTCGGAGCGGTCCAACGGCCGCATCAAGATCGAGGTGTCTAACAATGCCGTTCTCGGCAACGAGAAGGATACGATCGAACAGACCCGATTTGGCGTCATCGACCTGAACCGCGTCAACGCGGCACCCTTCAACAACCTCGTACCGGAAACCACGGTGCTTGGCCTGCCCTTCCTCTTCCGCTCGACCGAGCACATGCACCACACGGTCGATGGGCCGATCGGCGATGAAGTGCTCAAGGCCTTCGAGCCGCATGGTCTCGTCGGGCTGGCCTTCTACGATTCCGGCGCGCGCTCCTTCTACACGACCAAGAAGCCGATCGAGAAACTGGACGATCTCAAGGGCATGAAGATCCGCGTCCAGCAGTCCGACCTCTGGATCGCGATGATGCAGGCCTTCGGCGCAAACCCGACGCCGATGCCGATGGGCGAGGTCTACTCGTCGCTGGAAACCGGTGTCGTGGATGGCGCCGAGAACAACTGGCCGTCCTACGAGTCCGCGCGCCACTACGAAGTCGCCAAGAACTACACGCTGACCGAACACTCGCTCAATCCCGAGATTCTGGTCATGTCCAAGATCTCCTGGGACAAGCTGACGCCCGAGGACCAGACTCTGCTGCGCCAGGCCGCCAAGGACTCGGTCGGCAAGATGCGGGAACTCTGGACCGCCCGCGAGAAGGCATCCGAGGAAAAGGTCCGTGCGGCCGGTAACAACATCATCAAGGTCGACAAGAAGCCCTTCGCGGATGCGATGAAGCCCGTCTACGACCGCTTCGTCACCGACCCCGCGATGAAGGACCTGCTCGAGCGCGTCCAGGCCGTTCAATAACATCTGCTCTCGACAGGCCCCTCTCCGGGGCCTGTCTTTTCTTTGCCGGCGCGGGCATGCCACCGGCTCTTTGGGAGGATTCTGTCATGCGGCATTTCATGTCGTCCGTGCGGCCCGGTCTGGCCATGCTCAATCGACTTGCGCTCTATCTCGCCGGCTTTGGCATCATCGTGATGACGCTGATCATCGGCTGGCAGGTATTCGGACGCTATGTCCTCAACGACACGCCGAGCTGGTCGGAGCCGCTGTCGCTGCATCTCATGTCGTGGTTCATCCTCCTGGGTGCTGCGGTTGGCGTGCGCGAGAGCGTGCATCTCGGGCTCGATCTCGTGCACCACATGGTGTCTCCCACCATCCAGAAGATCATGGATCAGGTCAGCCTCGGCCTCATCACGCTCTTCGGGATCGCCATGGTGTATTATGCGACACTGCTGGCCATGGGCACCTGGAGTGCTCGTATCCCCGTGCTCGGCTGGCCGGGCGGCGTCGATTTCTTTCCCATGATCGCAGGCGGTGCGTTGATTGCCCTGTTCGCGGCGGAGCGCTTCATCGACGTCTCGCTCGGTCAGGAAGTCACGGATGTCGTCGTGCTGACGGAGGTCGCGTAATGGCCTACAGCATTCTTTTCGGAACCTTCGTCGTTCTGATGTTCATCGGCATGCCGATCGCCTTCTGCCTCGGCATCGCATCGGTCGCCACGGTTCTCTACATGGGGCTTCCGCCCATCGTCGTCTTCCAGCAGATGAATTCCGGCATGAACGTCTTTGCCATGATGGCGATTCCGTTCTTCATCTTCGCGGGCGATCTCATGGTACGCGGCGGCATTGCCAACCGGCTGATCCGCTTTGCCGCAGGCCTTGTCGGTCACCTCAAGGGCGGGCTCGGGCAGGTCAACATCGTGGCCTCGACCCTGTTCGGCGGCATCTCCGGTTCGGCCGTTGCCGATGCCTCGGCGGTCGGCGGCCTGATGATCCCGCAGATGGCGGCGCGCGGCTACGACCGCGGCTACGCCGTGAACGTCACCGTCAACGCGGCCATCATCGCCCTGATGATCCCGCCGTCCCACAATATGATCCTCTATTCGATCGCTGCGGGCGGCAACGTCTCGGTCGCCGATCTCTTCACCGCCGGCATCATCCCGGGCATGCTGCTCGCGGGTGCTCTGATGATCACCGCCTACATCGTCGCCCGTCGCCGCGGCTATCCGTCCGAGCCGTTTCCGGGTTTCCGGCGTCTCGGCTACTATTTGCTCGCGTCTTTCCCTGGACTGCTCCTGATCGGCATCATCTTCGGCGGCGTGCGCTCGGGCGTCTTCACGGCGACGGAAAGCTCCTGCATCGCGGTGCTCTATGCGTTCCTCGTTGCCACGCTGGTCTACCGCGAGCTGAACTGGAGCGGCTTCATCGAGGCCGTGCTCGGCGCGGCACGCACCACGTCCATGGTGCTGCTCGTCATCGGGACCGCCGCGTCCTTCGGCTGGCTGATGGCGTTTCTTCAGGTGCAGACCCTGATGATCGGGGCGATCAGCGCGATATCCGACAATCCGATCATCGTGCTCCTGGTCATCAACGTCATTCTGCTTCTGCTCGGCACTTTCATGGACATGGCGCCGATGGTGATCATCGCGACCCCGGTTCTCCTGCCCGTCGTCAAGGCCTTCGGCGTCGACCCCGTGCATTTCGGCGTGGTGATGATCCTCAATGCCGGGATCGGGCTCAATACGCCGCCGGTGGGAACCGTCCTCTTCGTCGGTTGTGCCGTGGGTGGCATCTCGATCCGCGAGGCGATGAAAACCATCTGGCCGTTCTTCGGCGCAAGTGTCGCGGTCCTGCTCCTGGTCACCTACATTCCCGCGCTCTCGCTCTGGCTGCCCGCCGTGTTCCGATAAACAATCCCGGAAGATGGCCCGATACACGCCCTGCATCGCATCGATGCGGGGCGTTTTTCATTGTGACCAAGCGCAGGTCAGCGCGCCGCTCCAGCAAATGCAGGAAGCCCAAAACGGAAAAAGCCTGCTGCGGGAGGAGGTGCAGCAGGCTTTTCCAAACAGATCGAACATGGGCTGGGAGGAGGAGTGCCGATGTTCGAGCAGACGTCCCCGGGAGGAGGAAGGGACCGTCTTGAGAACGAAGCTCTGCGGGAGGAGGTGCATCGCTTCGTTAAAGGGGAATATAGGGATCTCCGCAGCGGCTTCCAGATCCGTCTTTGCAGTGCAGCCATGCGATGGAAGCAGGCCTGCGTCACCCCGGTATCATGCCCGAAATCGGTCGAAGGCTGTCAGCCGGCGCATCGGTGGATCTGCCTCCGGATAACGATAGATCTCGCTCCGGAGAAACTGCAGTTCGTCCTCGACGCCCTCCTCCGCGATTTCGATCCACCAAGATTTCGGCCGGCCGTCGCTGCCATCGGCCCAGCGGTAGCCCCGCGCCTTCAAATGGTCCTTCATATCGAAGGGACTGTGCTCGGCGTAAATCCGCACACGGCTGGCCCGGCTCGCCGCATGAAGTTCCGAAAAGGCCGTGGACACGCCGTCGACCCGCCGATCGAGAACTTCCAGAAGCGCAAAGCAGTCGTCGACGGCCCGGTGGCCTTCGTGGAAGTACCCCGCCTGGCCAATGAGATAGCCGAGCTTGGTGCCCTCGTAGCCGCGGGCCGACCAATCGATTTCCGCATTCGAACAGGCCCAGGCCTTGCGGCCGAAGGCGGGGTGAAAACTCTCGCAGAAGGGACGATCGAAAGCGGCATTGTGGGCAATGATCAGGTCGGCGGGCACCACCATGGCTTCCAGAGCCTCGATGTCGATCTCCTGCCCGGCGACCATCGCGTCCGTGATGCCGGTGAGACGCGTGATCTCGGCAGGTATCGCGATGCTTGGCTGCCGCAGACCGCCGAAGACGCCGGAGACGTCACCGATCTCGCCACTTTCGTTATAGGTGAACGCGATCGCGCCGATCTCGATGATTTCGTTGCGTCGATGATCGAGGCCCGTCGTCTCCGTGTCGAGAAGGACGCCGCGCAAGGGGAAGCCGGGCCGAAGGACGTTCGCGACGGGGCGCGGCTCAAGCTTTCGAAGGATCCGGTAGCGTCCGGTTTCCGTCAGGAGGTCGACGAGGTTGGCCTCGCTGACCGTTTCTACGGGCATGCCGGTTGATCTTGCGCGGCGCGGCGTCGGTCGTCTCGTCTCGTGCGCTTCCTGCGCAAACATGTCGAACTGCACTGCCATGTCATGCCTCATCTGCGGACCGACAGAGCCAGCGATGGCGGCTCCGTTCATTGAGTCTATCCGGACTCGCGAAGATGATTATAACCTGATGACAGACTCACGTCAGGAGGAAGCCTTGGAAACCACTGAAATCGGCAGCCGCAGCGATTTTGCGCTTTGGGCGATCCAGCGCGCGCAGGAAATCGTGACCAGCGAGGGCGCCGCCTTTGCGATCGCTGCGCGCGACATGAACGAAGACGCTCTCGCGGCAACAGCTTCGGCCCTTGGCACGGCCATCTCGGAAGCCATGCTCGAGGTTTTCGACGGCCTGATCGGTGCGTGATCGACAGGCACGAGGGGTAAGGGCCAACTTTCCATCGATTTCAGTCGGATACGCCCTTCCCTTCACAGGGAACCGCCATATCTCACTCTGCAGCGTCCTGGAGGCATTTCCCGGAGGCCTGTCATGTAAGGAGTTGGGGTTATGGGAAGTTCTGCATTGATCAGCATCCTGATCACGTTTCTCGTCGTTGTTCTGGTTCTCTATCTTGTCGCACGCCTGCCGATCGACGGCCGTGCCAAGCAGATCGTCCAGATCATCATCATCATCATCGGCATCATCTCGCTGCTGAAGTATCTCGCCGTTTTCTAATGCATGTCGCCTGAACGTGTGCAGCGGTTTCGGGAACGACATGCATCAAAACAAGACCTTAAAGCGCGTTGCGTGAATCTTTTATCACGCAAAGCGATTTAGGCGACCAATAATCGACGTGATCAAACAGGCTCGGCGTCCCGCCGGGCCTGTTTTCGTTTGTGCTCTCCGGATTGTCGAGAATACGGGCTGGCTATCTGGGCCGCGATGCCATCCCGTCCGGGATCGGCTTCACCTGGCTACAGCGCGACCGGGCGGTGGCATGGTCGAGACCTAGGAATTCGTCGAGCTTGCCGCTTGCGTCTGCGCCTCGGGTGAACTGTGATTGGCATTCCACCATGTCGCCCCGCCGCCAATGATCGTGCATGCGATGACGAAGATCGCAATGAGGTAAATGGCCATCTGCTGCCGGTCGTGTTTTCGGTCCATGCTGTCTCCTATCGAAGCCCATCGAACCAGCACGGCACTGCCGAGTTCCACGAATGCTCGGAAGTTTGCGGCAGCAGGACCTCATGCATCAGGACAACGGAGCGTCACCTGGCCGCTCCTCGAGAGGGACACGCCGGTCATCCGGGCCGAAGAGATGGAGCCGTTCCGGAGGAAAGCCGACCGTCAGGCCCGCGCCCGGCGCGAGCAGCGCCCGATCGCTGCTGAAGATCTTGAACGGCAGCCCGTGCACTTTGAGATGCAGGATGATCCCGAGGCCGGTCGGCTCCACGAGTTCGACGGTCGCCGCCGCGCCGTCGCCGTTGGGTCGGATGGCCACATGCTCGGGGCGGATGCCGAGCGTGACGGATGTTCCCTCCGCCAGATCCACACGCTGGCCGAGCGAGATTGTGGTGCCGTTCGTCAGGCGGACCGCACTCGACCCTGTCTCGGAAATGACAGTGCCTTCCAGCATGTTCATCCCCGGCGACCCGATGAAGCCTGCAACGAAGAGATTGGCCGGCCGATCATACAGTTCCAGCGGCGCGCCGATCTGTTGCACTTCGCCGGCATTCATCGCGACGATGCGCGACGCGAGCGTCATCGCCTCGATCTGGTCATGCGTGACGTAGACTGAGGTCGCGCCGAACTCTGCATGCATGCGCTTGATCTCCGCCCGCATCTGTTCGCGCAGACGCGCATCCAGGTTTGAGAGCGGCTCGTCGAACAGGAAGGCCTTCGGCTGGCGGACGATGGCGCGGCCCATGGCGACCCGCTGTCGCTGCCCTCCCGAAAGCGCCTTTGGACGACGGCCGAGGTAGGGGTCGAGCCCGAGCTTGGACGACGCGGCCGCAACGGCGGCGGCGATCTTTTCCTTGGGGCTGCGGCGCAGGCGCAGGCTGTAGCTCATGTTGTCCGCGACGGTCATGTGCGGATAGAGGGCGTAGGACTGGAACACCATGGCGATGTCCCGGTCCTTCGGCTTCAGGTCGTTCACCTCGCGGCCGCCGATCGACATCGTTCCCGACGAGATCGATTCCAGCCCGGCGATCATCCGCAGGAGGGTCGATTTCCCGCAGCCGGACGGGCCGACGAGGACGATGAATTCGCCGTCTGCAATCGACAGATCGACGCCATGAAGCACCGGATGGTCTCCGTAGGACTTGACGATGTCGCGCATTTCGATGGAAGCCATGGATTATCCTTTCACCGCGCCGGCCGTCAGGCCCTGCACGAGATACCGCTGGATCAGGAGGAAGAAGAGGCAGGCCGGCACGAGCGCCATGACGCCTGCCGCCATCATCTGCCCGAAATCGACAGAGAATTTCGACACGAAGGTGAGAAGCCCGACCGGGAAGGTTGCGCTGTCGTTGCCCGAGATCAGCATGAGCGCGAAAAGCAGCTCGCTCCAGGCGGCGGTGAACACGAAGCCGAGGGTGGCTGCGATACCGGGCAGCGTCAGAGGCAGGATGATCTGGCGAAAGGCGGTGAACCGGCTCGCTCCGTCGATCATCGCCGCATCTTCGAGATCCCTCGGAATTCCATCGAAGAAGGACTGCATGAGGAACGTGGCGAAGGGAACGTTGAAAGCGGTGTAGACGATGATGAGCCCGGTCAGGCTGTTGGTCAGGCCGAGCGGCGACAGCATCTTGAAGATCGGCGCGACGAGCATCACCAGCGGAAACATCTGCGTGATCAGCATCAGGGCGACGACGGCGTATTTTCCGCGAAACACGAAGCGGGACAGCGCGTAACCGGACAGCGATGAAATCAACGTGACAGCCAGCGCGGTCGAGCCGGCAACGATCAGACTGTTGCGAAAGAAGATCGGGAACGCGCTGTTCTCGATGACATACCGGTAATGTTCGAGTGTCGCGTGCGACGGCCACATCCGCACGCCTTCGCTGTAGAGCAGGTCGTTCGGCGTGACCGAAACCTTCAACAGCCAGTAGAGCGGGAAGAGAGCGAAAGCGACGTAGACGAGAATGGCCAGACGGTGCGCGATGGTGAGGAGAATGCCCATGGTCAATCCTTCTCGATCAGGCGCTGGCGAATGACCACGATCACCATGGAATAGGCCAAGAGCAGCACGAGGAGCACGAGCGCGATCGCGGAAGCATAGCCGAAATCGAGCCGCTTGAAGGCCTGGGTGAAGATGTAGCTTGCAACGATCTGGGTGCGGTCGGCCGGCCCGCCATTGGTCATGACGATGATGAGATCGGCGAAATTGGCGATCCACACCGTGCGCAGGAGAACGGTGATGGCAATGGTGGGGGCAAGGAAGGGCAGCGTGATCGACGTGAAGCGCTGCAGCGGATTGGCGCCGTCGATCGCGGCCGCCTCGTAGAGGTCGCGCGGGATTGCCTGCAGGGCTGCCAGAAGCGTGATCGCGAAAAAGGGAATGCCCCACCAGACATTGGCGATGATTGGCCCCCACATCGCAAGCTGCGGATCGGCGAGAATGTTGTTCGGCGCAGAGAGGATGCCCAGCGACACCATCCAGTGCGGAAGCGGACCGATGACAGGATTGAACATCCAGGCCCAGTTCAGCCCGGCAAGAAACGTCGGAACGGCCCATGGGAGAAACACCAGCGCCTGTGCCAGGCCGCGCCCGGCAAAGGGCTTGTCGAGCAGCAAGGCCAGAATGAGTCCGAAGAAGAACTGGAGAAAGACAGAAGCGCCGGTCCACCAGAGCGTATTGCGCAGCGCGCGGTAGAAGGCCGTATCCTGCGACAGTTCACGAAAATGATCGAGACCGACGAAGCCGCCCGAAAACGGGTTGAGCAACTGGATATCGCGAAACGCATAGGACAGGCCGAGCACGAGCGGCACCAGCATCACGGCGATGATGAGCACGAGCACGGGCGCCGTGTAGAGCCATGGCTCGACGGTATGGGCGATCCGGCGTGCGAAAGGCTTGCGCGGGCGGCTGCCCGTGGCGGTAGGGGTCATGGGGTCGTCACCTGAAGGTCCGGCACTGGCATGAGGATGCGTGCCCGGCGCGCGCAAAGAGACGGCGCACCGGGCACGCGAGAAGCTTACTTCGCGGCGAGGAACTTCTTCTGCGCCTTCGTCATGTAGTCCGCCCACTGCTTGGCAAGGTCTTCCGGCGTGATGTCGCCGAGCAGGGCTTCCTGCGAGGTCTTGATGACGAGCGAGTCCTTGAAGAAGGCGAACTCCTCAAGATAGGTCGGCATCGTCGTCGGAACGGCATTGGTGTCCGCAAGCTCTGCAAACCAGCCCTTGAACTGCTCGCTCTGATAGAACGGGTCCTTTTCGGCGGTCGTGAGGGCCGGCAGGGCACCTGTCTTCTTGTTCCACTCGATGTTGCCTTCCGGTCCTTCAAGCGTGGAGATCAGCTTCCAGGACAGATCCTTGTTGGCGGAAGAGGCCATCATCGACCAGCCGGCGAAACCGATGGTCGGGAAGGTCTTGCCGTCCGGACCCTTCGGCATGGTCATGACGCCGAAATCTTCCGCCTTCATGCGCTGCGCGATGGCAATCAGCGCGTCCGGATCCTGGTCGAGGAAGGCGCAGGTGCCGGAGTAGAAGCCGGCAACGATCTCGTTGAAGCCCCAGTTGACGCTGTCTTTCGGGGCATAGCCGTTCTTGTAGAGATCGACCACATAGGTCAGGCCCTTGATCCAGCCGGGGCTGTCGAAGGTCGAGGTGCCGTCTTCGTTGAAGAAGCTGTTGGACCCTGCCATGCTGGCGCCGAACATGACCCAGCCGTTCAGGCCACCTGGGCCGCCGCGCAGGCAGTAGCCGTACTTGCCGGGAATCGCGGACACCTTCTTGGAAGCTTCTGCAAACGCTTCCAGCGTCTTCGGCGGTTCCGTCACGCCCGCCTGCTCGAGCAGCTTCTTGTTGTAGAACATGGCCCGAAGGTAGAACCCGTAGGGCAGCATGTAGGCGGTGTCCTTGACGTCTCGACCGAGCTCCAGCGTGCGGGCGCTCAGATCCTTGGTGTGTTCCCATTCCTTCAGATACGGCTCGAGGCTCTCCAGCATGCCGTTATTGGCATAGAGCGAGAGCCATGTATCCGGCATCTCGATGACATCGGGAACGTCGCCCGCCGAAACCATGGTTGCGAACTTCTGGAAAGCGTCGCTCCAGGGAAGCGAGACGATCTCGACCTTGGTGCCCGGGTTGGCACTTTCGAACTTGGAGACGATGCTTTTCAGCGTCTCGGTGCGCTCCGGGCTGGTAATGACTTCGACGAGTTTGATGGTGGTATCGGCCAAAGCCGTTCCCGCCATCAGAGCGGTGAAAAATGTAGCTGCGATCAGGCGTTTCATGCTGTTCTCCCTTTTGTTGATTGACGTGGCAGTCTCAGGCCGCCGCCGCGTTTGTCGCGGCGTGGATGGCAGGTTCGAGGTCGGCCCAGAGCGCCTCGGTTCCTTCCAGTCCGACATGCAGGCGGACGGATCGGGCGCTGATGCCGAAGGTGTGGGCAGAATTGGGCTGCGCCTTCTGCTCCAGCACGACCTCGCCCGGAACGATCAGGCTCTCGTGCCCGCCCCAGGAAACGCCGAGCTTGAAGAGCTGCAACCGGTCGGCGAAGGCTCTGACATCGACGCCTTCCCGGAAAATGAAGGAAAAGAGCCCGGACGTGCCCTTCAGCCCCGGTGGCAGGCGATTGGCAAGCCCGGGGTGGCAAACGGTCTCCACGGCATCCATGGCCTGGAGGCGCGTCGCGATCTCCAGCGCAGAAGCCTGGTGCTGCTTCATGCGGATCGGCAACGTGCGCAGACCGCGCACGATGAGCCAGGCATCGAACGGTGAAAGCTTGCCGCCGAGATAGGGATAGGCCTCGCCGCGGATCCGGTCGATAAGCGCTTTCGGACCTGCAACGACGCCCGCCACGACATCGCTGTGGCCGCCGAGATATTTCGATGCCGAATGCAGAACGAGATCGCAGCCGAGCGACAAGGGCTGCTGGAAGATCGGGCTTGCCCAGGAATTGTCGATGACGGATATCGCGCCGTGACGGCGGGCGATCGCCGCCAGCGCGCCGACATCATGTGCCTCCATCACCCAGCTCGTGGGACTTTCCATGTAGAACAGCGTGGCGCCCGGCATGGCCGCTTCGACCGCTGCCTCGTCACGCCCGTCGACATAGGTGACGGCGATGTTCATCCGCTTGAAGAACGTACCGAACAGGCGAAACGCATCGGGGTACAGGTGGCGGACCGCCACGATCCGATCGCCGGGTTGCACGAAGGACAGCACGGTCGAGGAAATCGCTGCCATGCCGCTGGCAAATCCGAGCGCATCTTCCGCTCCCTCCAGCTTGGCGAGCATCTCCTCGAACAGACGCACCGTCGGATTGAGCCCGCGGGTGTAGACCGGTCGGCTCCGCTCGCCGCGATAGGTCGCCACCATCTCGTCATAGCTCGAGAAGGTGAAGAGCGACGTCTGCACGATCGGCGGCACGACGGCCTCGAAGGCATGGGTCGCGTCGTGGGCGACGATGAGAGAGGCGGGATCGAAGAGATCGTGGCCTGGGGTCATTTCGACATGTCCTTGATATCTTCCTCGACGATGGCGAGGATTTTCAGCGTTTCCATGCGGGCCGCCTCCGCATCGCCGACCGCGATCGCGTTGAACAGCGTCCGATGGAAGGGAAAGGAGCGGGCCGCGAAATCCGGCCGGTCGAACGGCTTCGACCAGAAGCGTTCAAATCCGCCTCGCATCTGTTCCAGCAATTGGCCAAAGAGAGGATTATGCGTGGCATCGTAGATCGACAGGTGGAAGGCGAGATCGGCCTTGCCGGACGTGCCCTCGGCAAGATGGACCCGCTCCATCTCGTCGAGCCTGGCTTCAATCGTCCGCAGATCGGCCGGCGTGCGACGACGTGCAGCTGCCATCGACGCCTCGACTTCGATCCCGCGGCGCACCTCGAGCGTCATCAGCAGGGCATCGCGAAGACCGCCGGATTCAAAGGACAGAGGCATGTGGACCGTACCGGCAGAGATCGGCTTCAGGAGGTAGTTGCCGCTGCCTTTGCGGCTTTCGATCACGCCGAGTGCCTGAAACTTCCCGATCGTCTCCCGAATGGTCGAGCGACCGACGCTCAGCGCCAGCATCAGTTCGCGCTCGGCCGGCAGACGGTCTCCGGCTTTCAGGCCGGCCTGCTCGACGTAAAGCGCCAGCGCCGTCTCCACCTGCTGGCCCCGATTGATGGGCGGCAGCGGATCAATCCGTGTCGAGGCACGGAACGGTGCACTCATGACGACAATCCTGATCGATGAAATTGGTCTGACATCCTGCCAATTGAAAACGGCAGCGACGGTTTGTCAAGCCGTCCCCACCGGTGTTGAAGAGTGGACGTGCAGAATCGCGGACGAGAGATCCGCCGCCCAGTGGAATGGCAGGCATCTTCATGACCAGCGGATGCTTTTCGGAGAGCCAGCAGGCATCAGCCCGTCAGCGCGATCTCAGGAGAGAGCGCCGGGCCGCGTCAACGGGTCTTTGCTTGCTTCGAAGGGGCTAGCGCTCTGACTCGGGCGTTGCCACGAGATGTGCGGCAGCCGCGTTGGCGTCGGCAAGGGCGCGATCAAGCGGGAGGCCGCGGGCTGTTTGCGCGGCGAGCATGCCGATGAATTCATCACCGGCGCCGTGGGTGCTTTCGACCTTCACCCTGACAGGGTCGATCATGATCTCGCGTCCGGCGCGATCGACGGCAACAACACCCGCTCCGCCCGCCGTGACGACGACCTGGGGGTAACTCTTGCGCAGGATGCGGGCTGCGGACACGGCACCGTCCAGCGTTTCCACGACATCGACGCCCGCCAGCATTTCGGCCTCGATGGCGTTGACGACGAGGATATCGACCAACGATCTGAGGTCGTCGGACAGCGGCCGCGCCGGGGCGGCGTTGAGGAGAACAAGACCGCCTGCCGTCTTCACCCGGCGGGCGGCCAGCACATTGGCCGCGTCCGGGATTTCGTTCTGCAGCACCAGAATGGTGGTGTCTGCCAGCACGTTCGCGGCAGCGTCCAGATGGCGCTCGCCGAGGTCGAGATTGCTGCCCGAGACGATGACGGCGCCATAGTCGCCTTCGCTGTCGAAGATCGCGACGCTCATGCCGGTCGCGCGCCGCGCGTCGCGCGCCACGAAGCGATGATCGACTCCTTTGCGCGCGAGGTTGTCGATCAGGAAACGGCCGAACTCATCGTCGGCAACGGCGCCGATCATAGACGTCGTGATGCCGGTCTTGGCAGCGGAGACCGCCTGGTTGCCACCCTTGCCGCCGCTCTTCGGATGCCAGGAGGAACCGGTGACCGTCTCGCCCTTGCGCGGACGCGCGGGACCAAAAACCGCAATATCGTAGTGCAGGCTGCCAAAGACGGTGACGCGGGGACTGGAGGTCATGGAAGTCTATCTTTTCGCTTGGAGCTGACGGCAGACATCGTCTGCTTGAGATTGCGTTCCGCCGCGCGATAATCGCGCTGGGCGACGGCGACGAAGATGGCGTCGAGAATGTTGAGCTGGGCGATCCGCGCCGCGGCGTTTTCGCCCATCAGTGGCGAGCCTTGCGCGGTCGAGCACAGAACCACATCCGCTGCCTGGGCGAGCGCTGACCCACCATAATTGGTAATGGCGATCGTGCTTGCACCATTGCGGCGGGCAAGCTGGATACCTTCGATGACCGTCGTCGTATTGCCGGAATGCGAGAAGCCAACCGCGATATCGCCCTCCTTCAGAAGGGACGCCGACATCAGCATCATGTGGCTGTCGTCGAAGACATTGGCCCGCACCCCGATGCGCAAGAATTTGTGCGAGACGTCCCGGGCGATCTGGGCCGATCCGCCGACGCCGTAGAAATCCCGCTGGCGTCCCGTATGGATCATGTCCGCCGCCTTGTCGAAAGCGCCCATGTCGAGAATCGCCAGCGTCTCCTCGAGCGCGTGGATCGAGGTGCGGAAGACCTTCTGGACGATCTCCTGCGAGGTATCGTCGACGGACAATTCCCGGTGCATTTCCGCCGTCGGCTGGCTGTTGTACTGGCTGACCGCCGCGCGAAAATCGCGGTAGCCGGCAAAGCCCAACTTTTTGGTGATTTTCACCACCATGGCCTCGGAGACTCCGGCCTCCGCCGCGATCTTCTTCAGCGATGTCTCGTCATTAAAGTCGCGCAATCCGAAGACCGTATCGACAACCTTTGCTTCGAGCGGGGTCAGCAGCGGCATCATCATCCGGATGCGCGGTCCAACCGCCTTCATGTCGAAGCTTTCCGTATTCATCCCCGCCCCCTCGTGGCTCGATCGATCATCATGGCGACGAGGATTATAAGGCCGGTTGCAAGAAGTTGGTAGAACGCCTGGACATTCATCAAGGTCAGGCCGTTCCGCATCGTGCCGAGGATGATGGCGCCGAGAATGGTTCCAACGATGCTGCCCTTGCCGCCCATCAGCGAAGCCCCGCCAATGGCTGCGGCTGCGATGGCGTCGAGTTCCCAGAGATTGCCGAGGATCGGCTCGGCGGCGCCAAGACGACCGATGAGGATGAGCGATGCAAGGGCCGCGAGTCCGCCGGAAATGACATAGGCCGTAATCTTGGTGCGGGCGATGGGAACGCCGGCGACGTAGGCCGCTTCCTCATTGCCGCCAACGGCCATCAGGTATTCCCCGATCGGCGTCTTCGTGAGCAGCACCCAGGCTGCGACTGCAACGATGGCGACGATGAGAATGGGGGTGGGAATGCCGAACAGGGCGCCGTTGAAGATCTGGCGGAAGCCCGGGGGAATGCCGAGAACCGGGTTTCCACCGGTATAGATGAGCGCCAGCGCCCGGTAGGTGCTGAGCGTTCCAAGCGTGACGATGAAGGGCTGCAGGCCGACATAGGCGACGAGCACGCCGTTGATGAAGCCGCAGAGCACGCCGACGCAGAGACCGGCAAGGATGGCAAGCGGGATCGGCGTGCCTGCGAGCAGCAGCGTTGCCGTGATCACGGCGGAAACCGCAGCTGTCGGTCCGACGGAAAGGTCGATGCCGCCGGAGATGATGACGAGCGTCATGCCGAGCGCAAGGCACGCGTTGATGCTCGACTGCTGGAGAATGTTGATGAGGTTGCGTTCCGACAGGAAGCCGGGAACAAGCGTGGCGAACACGGCGACGATGACGACGAGGCCGATCAGCGTGCCGGCATCGCGCAGCGAAAAGGAGAAGCGGCCAAAGCCCGATGCAGTCTTGTCGGCCGGAGCGGCAACGGAGGTGGTCATGGCAGTGTCCTATTCGTCTTCTTCAGCGTTCACGTCGTTTGAAAGGATGGTCTAGGCAGCCGGCGCGGTTTCGGTGACGCCGGGGATCGCGTGCGCAACGATCGCGCTTTCGCTGAGACCCTCGCGGGGCAGTTCCGCCGCGATCTGCCCGTCCCGCATCACGAGCACCCGGTCGGACAGTCGGATCACTTCCGGCAGTTCGGAAGAGACCACGACGATCGACCGGCCTTCCGCGGCCAGGGCTTCGATCAGATGGTAGATCTCGGACTTCGCGCCGACATCGATCCCGCGGGTCGGTTCGTCGAACAGCAGGATGTCGGACCGGGCGGCCAGCCAGCGGGCAATGATCGCCTTCTGCTGGTTTCCGCCGCTGAACAGCCGGATCGGCCGGTCGAGCAGAAAGGGGCGAAGGTTGACGCGCGTGAGGAGATCGTTCGCGCTCGTCTTGAGCCGGCCTTTCGAGATGAAGCCGCTGCGCGAAAACGCCGGGAGGGAGGCCAGCGCCATATTGAGCGCCACGGAGCGCCCGGGCACGATGCCGTCGCGCTTGCGCTCTTCCGGCACCAGGCCGATGCCGGCCGCGATCGCGTCCCGCGGATTGGCGAGTGTGACGGGCTTGCCGTCGATCTCGAGACTTCCACCGGACAGACGGTCGACCCCAGCCATCAGACGCAGGAGTTCCGTGCGGCCGGAGCCGACAAGACCGGCAATGCCGACCACTTCGCCCTTGCAAACGCTGAAGGAGACGTCGCGGATCTTCGGCGACGTCAGGTTCCTGGCCTGCAGCTTCACGGTCGAGGTCGCGTGCGAGACGTGGGCGTCCTGCAGCAGTTCACGCCCCACCATCATGGTGATCACGTCGGTGTGCGAGACTTTGGAAAGATCGACGACGTCGATCAGGCGGCCGTCCCGCATGATGCTGGCGCGCTGGCAGATGCGAAACACCTCGTCCATCTTGTGCGACACGTAGACGATGGAGACGCCGCTCGCCGCAAGGCGGGCAATGACCTCGGCCAGGCGCTCGAACTCGCTCGGCGTCAGGCTCGATGTCGGCTCGTCCATCGCGATGATGCGGGCCTTGTCGAGCAGCGCCCGGCCGATCTCGACGATCTGACGCTGCGCCACCTTGAGCGTGGAAATGGGGGCACCCGGATCGATACCCGGATCGAGCATTGCCAGGGCTTCGGCGGCGCGACGCTCTTGCTCGCGGCGCGCGACCAGGAGACCACCGGCCTTGGTGACGGAGTGTCCGAGAAACATGTTCTGTGCGACGGTCAGGTGCGGCACCTGTTGCAATTCCTGATGGATCATCGCGATACCGGCAGAGCGGGCATCCATCGGCTTCTTGAACGCGACAGGCTTCTCGTCCACCAGCACGGACCCGGACGTCGGCTTGAAGACACCGGAGAGGATCCGCAGGAGCGTCGATTTGCCCGCACCGTTTTCCCCGAGGAGACCATGGATCTCACCCGGCTGGACGTCGAAGGAGACATCCGACAGTGCCTTGACGCCAGGGAAAGCCTTGGTAATCCCCTGAAAACGCAGTCGTGCGACGGTGCTCATCGGTCTCTCCTGCCCTTTGCGAAAGAGACGCCGACGGATGCCGGCGTCTCTTCGTGGTGCTTACTTTGCAGCCTTGGCGTCTTCCATCAGCACCTTGCGGACATCGACGCCCTCACCCTGGTACTTCGCCAGGTTGTCGGCGGTGATGAGGGCCTGCGGCGTGGCCACGACGCGGGGCAGCTTCTGCCCGGCGACAAGACGCAGCGCGGTTTCCAGTGCCACTTCGCCGGTGAGAACCGGGAAGCTGTCGACCGTGCCGGTCAGTTCACCCGCCTTGATCGAAGCATAGGCGTCCGAAATGCCGTCAGTGCCGAACACGGCAACCTTGCCCTGCAGGCCGGCCGCCTTCACAGCCTCGACGATGCCGAGCGCCATGCCGTCATTGTTGGCATAGAAGCCGACGAGGTCGGGATGCTGGTTGAGGATGTTGGTGGCGGCGTCGTAGGATGTCTGACGGTCCCAGTTGCCAGGAACGCTGGCGACGACGTCGAATTTTCCGTTTTCGGTGATGGTCGACTTGAAGCCGTCGGTCCGCTGGACAGCGGCGTAGACGCCTGCCTGGCCTTCGACGATGGCGACCTTGCCGCCCTGCGGCTTGTTCTCGATGAACCACTTGGCAACGCGGACGCCATTGTCGCGCTGGACGTTGCCGACATAGTGCTCGGCCTGGGGAATGACGGCGTCGTTGACGTTGACGACGGGAATGTTGGCGGCCTTGGCCTGCTCCATGACCGGCTGCAGGTTCGCATCCGTCTGGGGCGAAACCAGCAGAACGTTGTAGCCCTGCGTGATCATTCCTTCGGCAATCGTCAGCTGACCCAGCTGGTCGCCTTCACTCTGCGCGGCCTGATAGACCACAGGCACGTTGTGTGCCTTGCCGAAGGCCTCGTAACCCTCGCCCAGCGAACGCCAGTATTCATTGGTCAGCGTCTTGGAGACAGCGCCGGCCTTCGTGCCTTCCGGCACTTTCGGGAACGCCCCGAATTTGGCTTCAACCTGAGACCAGTCGATCCGGTCCTTTTCGGTATCGGAGTTGAGCGGCGCGAGGTCCTGCGCAAAGGCTGCGCCGAACAGGAGGCTGGCGGCGAAGCCGGCAGCGATGGTTGTCTTCAAAAATGTCTTCATGGTTTCCTCCCAAGTTTCATCCTCCGGCATGCGCAGCGGCATGCCGGTTCTGGCTTTCACGATAGTGCAGGCGTAGGCGGGTTCAGTTGCCGAGCATCAGCTCCTGGACGACGGCCTGTGCGGAGACGGCGTCCTGGCGGTCAATCGCGCCGGAAAGGCGATTGTCCTGTTCGAGGCGGTCCACGACCTTCAGCATGCGCTTGACGGTCTGGATGTTCACCTCGCATTCGTGGACCGGATCGAGACCGGTCATGTCGGGGAACGTATCGAAGTAGATGGCGCCATCGTAACCGTCGCGGCGGATCTGGCGGAGAAGTTCGATCGTCTGCTGGGGATGGACCGAGCCAACCATCAGGCCGTCGTCGCGCTTGGCGTAGCCATCATTGAGGTGAACGCCAAGAACCCGGCTGTAGCGCGCAATCAGGGCCGCAGCAAAGGCCGGCTGTTCGTCGGCATAGAGAACGTGGGCAAAGTCGAGCGTGACGCCGAGATTGGGGAGACCGACATCCTTGATCGCCAGAAGTGTCGTCGCGCAATCGGGCATCAGGCTGTAGGAGCGCGGTTCGTTCGGCTTGTACTCGATGCTGATCAGGCAGTCCGGGTCATGTTCGCAGACTTCACGGATGCCATCAATTTCGTGTTGCCATAGGGTCGCGTAGTCGGCCTGGAACGCGTAATCGAAACCGTCCTGGCCAAGCCAGAGCGTCATCAGCTTTGCGCCGGCTTCGCGCGTCGCATCAATGCCCTTCTTCGTCAGCTCGATGGCTTCACGGCGAACGGCAGCGTCCGGATTGGTGAACGCGCCAATCTTGAAGGCGGGGTTGGTGTAGTACCGCATGGCAAAGCCGTTGACGGAAAGGCCGAGATCGCCAATGCGGCGGGCCAGATCTGCCGGCTTGTCGGCGCCGTGGTCCGGATAGTTGAGGTCGAGATCCGTGAGCCCGTCGACCTTCGCCGCACGTGCGACCATCTGCATGACGCTCGGCTTGCCCACCAGGTCCGGCCATTCGACGTGCGGGCGCGATGCGAAGGAATTGAGACGGGTTGCAAATTTGAGATCGGTCACGGCGGGTGCTCACATCGTTTGTTCGTGAGCTAACTTCACATTAATTATGAAATCTGTAAAGTTTAAATGTGTTGTGCAACGCACCAATTCGATCGTCTGCCGGCAGATGGTTGCACGCAGGTGCCCGGCATTGCGCCCACGATCGGCGGCCGGGCAGCTTCCTGCCTGGCTTTCAGTCTTGTCATCCGAGAAACCAGTGCCTTATGCGCCGGCCGGCGGAATGACGCCCTTCGTGAACAGGAAGCAGCCGTAGAAGCGCGTCTCGCCGGTCGAGATGACGCAATAGGCCTTCTTCGCCAGGTCGTAGAAGGCGAAACGCTCGATGCCGTACATCGGGCACGGCTTACCCTCCGCGCGATCGATTTCCGCCTGCACTTCACGCTGCACGTCCGGCTGTTCGTCCGGTGCGCCCATCACCTCCATGCGTCCGGCGGAGTTCTGCAGCGGGGTGTCGAGCGGCAGCACCGAAAGGATCGCGGCGATCGCCTGTGGCGCGCTGAGGTTGGCCATCGTCAGCGGCCGCCCGATGACGGTCTGGCGGCCGACGCTGTCGGTCGGGAAGTTTGTGTCGGAAACGACGAGCGTATCGCCGTGTCCCATCGATCGCAGAGCGTGCAGGACGTCGGCGCTGAGCGCCGGATGAATGTTTTTCAGCATGAATGCCTCCCATTGCGTCTCGTTGCGGCCATCGCCGCAAACCTTGTCGGCCTATTTCACGGCGCCTGCCGTGAGGCCCTTCACGATGTAACGCTCCAGGAAGATTCCGACCAGCACCAAAGGCATGATCGCCGCGGTCGCAATCGCCGCCATCGACCACCAGTTGATTCCCTGCGATCCCGTCTGGCTTGCCACCATCACCGGAAGCGTCTTTGCGTTGGAGCTCGTCAGGAGCGCCGCGAAAAAATATTCGTTCCAGCACAGGATGACGGAGAGAATGAACGCGGCCACCATGCCGGGAAGCGCGATCGGGAGAACGATGCGCAGGAACGCGCCCCAGATCGAGCATCCGTCGACGAGAGCGGCCTGCTCAAGTTCAAGCGGGATCGTGTCGAACTGGTCGCGCATGATCCAGATGACGATGGGCAGCACCATCAGCGTGTAGACGAGGATGAGACCGATCAGCGTATCGAGCAGCATCAGATGCTTGTAGAGAACCAGAAACGGCATGGCGAGGACGACGGGCGGCAGGATGAGCTGCGACAGAAAGAAGAACGAGATGTCCTTGTTGCGCATCCAGAGAAACTTGTACGAGAAGCGGCTGAGGCCGTAAGCGGCAAGCGAACCGATGACGACGGCCAGAAACGAGGCGCCGGCCGAAGCAACGATGCTGTTGAGGAAGCGACGAACGAACTCGTCGCGCACGGTCGAGGGTGCCGAGATCGTGTCCGGCGAGAGACCGAGCGAGCGCCACCCCTTCCAGTCCGGCGTGAAGTCGACGAAGGGAATGAGATGCCCTTGCGTCACGTTGACGGCCGTCTTGAACGAAGTCGTGATCGTCCAGTAGATCGGGAAGAGCGAGATGAACGCCCACAGGATCAGCGCGGCATAGATGAGAAGGCTCGACGTCATGAACCGGGGGCGACGCGACCAGAGACCTGTGCGGCCTTCGTCACCTGCGGAAGTGTAAGGGATACTTGCCATGACGGGCCTCAGTTTGAACGCTGCATCCATCGGCTCGCCCCTTTGAGGATGAGCGCGACGAAGATGATGATGACGACGAGATAGAATTCCGCGAGCATCGTGCCGTAGCCGACATTCGAGCGATCCCGATATTCGCGGAAGATGAAGCTGGAAACGGTATCGGTCGCGCCGCCGGGTCCGCCGGCCGTGACGTTGATGACGATGTCGGCGAGCTTGAGCTGGAAGATGATCCGCAGGATGACCACGGTCATGCTGACCGGCAGCATCAGCGGGAATGTAATTTCCTTGAAACTCTGCCAGCCCGAAGCGCCATCCACCTTGGCCGCTTCCTTCACCTCGGCCGGCAGTGCCTGAAGGCCGGCGAGCAGCAGGATCATCATGAAGGGAATCGACACCCAGGCGTCCATCGCCATGATGGAGGTCCGCGCCAGCCAGGGTGTCGAGAAGAAGGCCGGGTTATCCCAGCCGAGATGCCGGGCAAGCGTCGCTGCAGGGCCGAAACGGTATTCCATCAGCGACTTGCCGATCATCCAGCTGACCGCCACGGGGCTGAGCATCAGCGGCAGAAGGAAGGCGACCCGGAAGAACTTGCGGGCGCGGATCTCCGCGTTGAGGAGCAGCGCAAGCCCGAACGCGATCGCATACTGCACCAGCACGGCCGCGACATAGTAGACCATGTTGAGGAGCGCGTTCCAGAAATAGACGTCGGCGAACAGGGTCCGAAGATTGTCGAGCCCATTGAACCTGCGTCCCGCGGCAGCGCTGAGGTTCCAGTCGGTAAAGGCGATATAGAGGCCGAAAACGGTCGGGAAGACGACCATCGCGACAGTGAAAAGGACGGCCGGAAGCACGAAGGCAGCCCGCTGGCCGTCTTCGCCCCGGATCAGGATCTGTGCGGTGCAGAGCGCCGCTGCCCAGATGATATAGGCGAACAGCAGCGGCCGCCAGCTGACCAGCCCGATCGCGGTCACTCCGGTCGCGTCGAGAACCTGCAGGAGAAGCACGGCAAACAGGAAGATCGTCGCCGCCGCGAACAGCCGACGACCGCGCCGTGCGGAGATCAGCTGGAGTTCGGCCCGTTCGGGACGGGCGGACAATGGCTGGCGACCGGCAGGCATGGCTGTATGGGACATCGGCAAACCCTTGGGGCGCACGCGGGCGCAGTGCGTCATGCACGAATGAGAATGCCGGGCGACGCAGGCGCGCCGCCCGGCTTGGTCCGTCAGGCTCCGAGCGATGCTTTGTAAAGGGCAATCTGCTTTTCGCGGCCGAGCTGGTCAGTGATCTTTTCCCAGGCGCTGGCGATCGCGTCTGCGCCTGCCTGTGCCGTCGCCTGCCCGGCGAAGACCTTGGCGAGTTCGTCCTCGGCCACGCTGTAATACTGGAAGATGCCGGGAATGCGCGGTTCGATCGCGGCGTTCGGGTGGTTGTAGGAATTCGACTGCGACGCGAGGTAGCTCGTGATGAACGCCTCGTCGTACCCCGCCGATACCCATTCCTTGATGTTGAACTGGCTCTTCCGGTAGCACTGGAAGCCGGAGGGATAGGCTGCCGTCCAGAGAGCCAGGTCCTTTCCGCCAAGATGCGCGGCTGCGCTCCAGGCGGCTTTTTTCTTCTTCTCGTCGCTGTCGACGCGGGCCATGACATAGACGCCCCAGCCAAGATAGGCCATGTTCGGCGCGTGGTTCGGACCGCTGGGCAGCTTGTCCCACTGGCCGGTCTTCGCGTTGTACACATCATCCGAGCCCGGAAGAATGTCGAAGCCGATCGTGTCGCCGACAACCGAGCTGTCGCTCGTGCGCGCGCTGGCGCCGACATCGCCCCACCAGGAGATCATGGAACCCGTGCCGGCCAGGAACTGCTGGAATGCCGTCGTGCCCGGATCGGCATTGAGCTGGTCGCCCGCCTCCGACGGAAGCGCGTCGATGACGTCCTGGATCGCGCGAACCCAGGCCGGGTTGTTGATGCGCGGCTTCATCGTATCGACGTCGAACAGCCAGGCCTTGTCGTCCGGGTGCTTGGCATAGGCCGTTGCGCGGCTGCCGAGGAAGTAGAAGCCGAAGCCGCCCCAGGCCTTGGGCGCATCGAGATAGCCGACGGCTTCCATGCCGCCCACGGTCTTGCCCTTAAGGAACTTGGTGACCTCCTGAACCTTCTGCCAAGTTTTCGGTACGCCCCACTCGCCCTCGTGTCCCTCGTCCTTCCACGCCTTGGCAAGGTCCGCATCGCTGAAATAGTCGGTGCGGTAGTTGAAGTTGTGGCAGTCGCCATCCACCGAGATGCGGTAGGTCTTGCCGTCCCAGGTGCCCACAGGTGCCTTGAGGTAGTCGACATAGTCGTCCATGTCGATCTGGGCCTTGACCCAATCCGGCATTTCGGACGCAAGGCCCTTGCCGCAGACGTCGCCCTCGAACGGTGCGCCCATTTCCAGAAGATCGAAATCCACGGTGCCCGTCGCGATCGCCTGCTGCAGGCGCGGGTTGTAGTCGGCCTGTGCGAGGTCGATCCAGGTGATCTTTGCGCCGGTGTAATCTTCCCAAGGCTTCAGAAAGCCGCGGAAGAGCACGTTGTGAAGGTTCTGGTTGTTGAGCCCCATGAAGGACAGCTCGACGCCCGCGAACTCGCCCTGCTTCACGCTCTTCTTGGTCGCCTCAAGACACATCTCGCCGACCTTCTGCCAGTCGGCATCCGTCGGCGAGCCCTTGCCAACGCCCGGGATCTGCAGCAACTGGCTGCGGAACGCGGTGTCCTGCGCAAACGCTTCGCCGAAGCCGCCGAGCCCATCGAGCATCGTGCTGGCGGCGGCGACGGCGCCGAGGCTTGCCCCCGTCTTGAGAATGGCGCGTCGGCTCAGGCCGATCGCCATCATGCGTTCGAAGTCACTGACTTTCATGATGGTCTCCTCCCATGTGAACAATCCGCCACGTTTCGTGGCACGCCGGCGCACCCGCCCAGGAGCGCCGGTCTATCGCAATCCGCCGAGCCGCAGGCCGGATGCACCGTCGAAAAGGTGCACCAGTGCAGGGTTCGGGGTCATGGCGATGACCTGATCGGTGTTTCCTTCCACCCGGTCACGGAACACGCCGATGATCTTCTGCTGCCCGAGACGGGCAAAAACCTGCGTTTCCGAGCCCGTGGACTCGATCACCGAAATCCTCGCCTCCACCGGTCCGCCGAGCGTAAAGTGCTCGGGCCGAATTCCGTAGTAAGCCGGCTGCCCGTCGGAACCTGCCGGAATCGCGCTCAGCGGCAGGACGATCCCTTCGTCCGTCTCGAAGTTTGGTGTCGCGCCGGCACGGATGCGGCCCTTGATGAGGTTCATCGAGGGCGAGCCGATGAAGCCGGCCACAAAGATGTTCGCCGGCCGGTCGTAGAGTTCCAGCGGCGAGCCGATCTGCTCGACGCGCCCGTCCCGCAGCACCACGATGCGATCCGCCATCGTCATGGCTTCCACCTGGTCGTGCGTCACGTAGATCATCGTCGTGGCGAGGCGTCGCTGCAGTTCCTTGATCTCGGCCCGCATCTGCACGCGCAGCTTGGCGTCGAGGTTGGACAGCGGTTCGTCGAACAGGAAGACCTTGGGATCGCGCACGATCGCCCGTCCCATTGCGACCCGCTGTCGCTGACCGCCGGAAAGCTGGCGTGGGTAGCGGGCAAGGTAGGGAACGAGATCGAGGATCTCGGCGGCCTTGCGGACGCGCGCCTCGATCGTCGCCTTGTCGTCTCCCCGCATCTTCAGGGCAAAGCCCATGTTATCGGCCACGGTCTTGTGCGGGTAGAGCGCGTAGCTCTGGAACACCATAGCGATATCGCGATCCTTCGGCGGAAGGTCGTTGACGACCTTGCCATCGATGCGGATGTCGCCCGAGGAAATCGGCTCGAGGCCAGCCACCATGCGCAGCAATGTGGACTTTCCGCAGCCGGAAGGCCCGACCAGGACCACAAACTCGCCGTCCGGTATCTCCACCGACACGCCATGGATCACGGCGAGGCTGCCATAGGCCTTGCCGACATTTTCAATGTTCATCGACGCCAAAGGGGGGCCTCCTACCCACTTTCGCTGTGCACTCCCTCACAGCCCGACGCCAGCAGCGCCGTTCATCGGTAACTTCACACACAATAATATTCTTGTAAATTGGTATTCGTGGGCTGTGCTCCGATTTGTTGCAATGTGCATTTCATCGTCCCGGCTAGCCATGCAGACGCCAAGATAACGTCTATTCCGACGCCATTTCAAACAAAGAGGCTTGGCGACATCACAAAATGCAGTATCTTTGTGAAGTGAGGCGAGGGAGGAGAGCGCATGCTCAAGGGAATCGATCCGGTGATCCACGCGGATCTCATGCACGCGATGATGCAGATGGGCCATGGAGACGACCTCGTCCTGTGCGACATCAATCATCCCGCCGCAACCATTGCGGCCCAGACGACCTATGGCCGCCTTCTAGACGTGTCGGGTTGCGGACTGACGGCGGCGGCGCGCGCGATCCTCACCCTGTTCCCGCTCGATACCTTCATCGAGCGTCCCGTGAGCCGCATGCAGGTCGTCGGGCGTCCCGAGGCGCGCGTCCCGATCTTCGATGCCATGCAGAAGGTGATGGATGAATCTCAGGGCCGACCCGTCCTGATGGAGGCGCTGGAGCGCTTCGCCTTCTACGAGGCCGCCAAGCGATCCTTCGTCATCGTGCGGACGTCCGATCCCGGGCCCTATGGCTGCTTCATCTTCAAAAAGGGCGTGATCTGACACGACGATTGCGCCGACGGCAGGCGCGCGTCCGCGGAGGACTGTTCAAGCTTTTCCCCGGCTGATATGTTCGTTATTTGTTCCGAATGCCCTGGCGTGCCGATTCTGCGCCGGGTCTCGGAGCGGACGGAACAGGGAAGACGGCATGGTGGCGGCAGCCTATCTGGATGCGTTGAACGAGCGGCAGCGCCAGGCCGTCGAGCACGGGATCGTTTCCGGCGTAACCTCGTCCGAGACGGTCGCGGGCCCGCTCCTGATCATCGCCGGCGCGGGGTCCGGAAAGACGAACACGCTTGCACATCGCGTCGCCCATCTCATCGTCCACGGCGCCGATCCGAGACGTATTCTTCTCCTGACGTTTTCGCGCCGCGCTGCGTCTGAGATGGCAAGGCGGGTCGAACGCATCTGCCGAAAGGTGCTCGGAGCCAATGCCGGCGTGCTCACGGACGCGCTTGCCTGGTCCGGCACCTTCCATGGCATCGGTGCGCGTCTGCTGCGGATCTATGCGGAGCAGATCGGCCTCGACATCGACTTCACCATTCACGATCGCGAAGACAGCGCCGACCTGATGAACCTCGTGCGCCACGAACTCGGCTTCTCCAAGATGGAAAGCCGGTTCCCGACAAAGGGCACCTGTCTCTCGATCTATTCTCGGGTCGTGAATTCGCAGACGCCGCTCGCGGAGGTGCTGCGCCTGCATTTTCCGTGGGTCGCGGGATGGGAGGCGCAGCTAAAAAGCCTGTTTGCCGCTTACGTCGCCGCGAAACAGGCCCAGAACGTGCTCGATTACGACGATCTGCTGCTGTACTGGGCGCAGATGGTGTCGGACCCCGATCTGGCGCAGGATATCGGAGAGCGGTTCGACCATGTCATGGTCGACGAGTACCAGGATACGAACCGCCTGCAGGCCTCTGTGCTGATGGCGCTCAAGCCTGGCGGGCGCGGTCTGACCGTGGTTGGCGACGACGCCCAGTCCATCTATGCGTTCCGGGCAGCGACCGTGCGCAACATTCTCGATTTTCCCGGTTCTTTCAGCCCGGCGGCCGACGTGATCACGCTCGACCGCAATTATCGTTCGACGCAGACCATTCTCGCCGCGGCCAACGGCGTCATCGACCTTGCACGCGAGCGCTTCACCAAGAACCTGTGGACGGAACGTCACTCGGCCGAGCGGCCCAGGTTGGTGACCGTCAAGGACGAGACCGACCAGGCCGGTTTCATCGTGGAGCAGATCCTTGCCAATCGTGAGACGGGGATGACGCTGAAGCAGCAGGCGGTGCTTTTTCGCTCGTCGCATCACAGCGGACCTCTGGAGGTGGAACTGACGCGGCGCAACATCCCCTTCGTGAAATTCGGGGGGCTCAAGTTTCTCGACAGCGCGCATGTGAAGGACATGCTGGCCGTCCTCCGGTTTGCACAGAACCCGCGCGACCGGGTTGCCGGCTTTCGCCTGCTGCAACTGCTGCCGGGCGTGGGGCCGCAGACGGCGGGCAGGATCCTCGACGTCATCGCGACGGATCCCGAACCGCTTGCGGCGATGGCCGAAATTCCTGCGCCGCCGCGCACGGGAGCCGATTGGAGCCCCTTTCTCGCCATGCTGGAGAGCCTGCGGAAGGCAGGACAGGGTTGGCCGGCCGATCTCGGGCTCGCGCGGCTGTGGTACGAGCCGCATCTCGATCGCCTTCACGAGGATGCCGAGACCCGCAAGGCCGACCTTCTGCAACTCGAACAGATCGCCGGAGGCTATGCTTCGCGGGAGCGGTTCCTGACCGAGCTGACGCTCGATCCGCCGGATGCCACCAGCGACCAGGCCGGAGTGCCGCTGCTGGACGAGGATTATCTCATCCTATCGACGATCCACTCGGCGAAGGGACAGGAGTGGCGCTCGGTCTTCATGCTGAACGTGGTCGACGGCTGCATCCCGTCCGATCTGGGAACCGGAACCACGCAGGAAATCGAGGAAGAGCGCCGTCTTCTTTACGTCGGAATGACGCGCGCGAAGGACAGCCTTTCGCTGATCACGCCACAGCGCTTCTTTACGCACGGGCAGAATCCGCAGGGCGATCGCCATGTCTATGCGGGTCGCACCCGCTTCATTCCCGCGACCCTTCTACAGTTCTTCGAAAGCACGACCTGGCCTTTGGTCTCGCCATTGGCGTCCGAGCGCAGTGCGCGGGAAATCCGCATCGACGTTGCGGCCCGAATGCGCGGCATGTGGACCTGAGCCCGTGCAGCCGGGCGCTCGGGAGACGGAAGACAGAGAGGCGGCGCGCGCAGCGGCCGAACTCGCCGAGGCGTTGGCAGCTTTCGCGCCGGGCGCGGCGTCTGAACCCGACCCGTTGCCACCGCCGCGTGCGACCTCCGACGATGCGCCGGTCCGCAAGATCATTCACGTCGACATGGATGCTTTCTATGCCTCGGTCGAGCAGCGGGACAATCCCGAGCTGCGCGGCAAGCCTGTGGCCGTCGGCGGGTCGGCCGCGCGCGGCGTGGTTGCGGCCGCGAGCTACGAGGCGCGCGTTTTCGGCGTGCATTCGGCCATGGCCTCCGTGACCGCCAAACGCAAATGTCCTGATCTGATCTTCGTCAAGCCACGCTTCGAGGTCTACCGATCGGTGTCCCACCAGATCCGGGAGATCTTTGCGGATTACACGCCGCTGATCGAGCCGCTGTCGCTGGACGAGGCCTATCTCGACGTGACGGAAAATCTGAAGGGCATGGAGATTGCCACGGAGATCGCCGCGGAAATTCGGGCCCGGATCTTTGCCGTGACGGGCCTCACCGCTTCGGCCGGCATCAGCTACAACAAGTTTCTCGCCAAGATGGCCTCCGACCAGCGAAAGCCGAACGGGCAGTTCGTCATTACGCCCAAAAATGGTCCGGCCTTCGTAGAGGCCCTGCCCGTCAAGAAGTTCCATGGCGTCGGCCCCGCGACGGCCGAGCGCATGAAGAAGCACGGCATCGAGACAGGGCTGGACCTCAAGATGAAGCCGCTCGCCTATCTCCAGCAGCATTTCGGTAAATCAGGCGGATATTTCCACGGCATTGCCCGGGGAATCGACGAGCGGCGCGTTCGTCCGGACCGGATCCGCAAATCGGTCGGTGCGGAAGACACATTTGGCGAGGATATCTCGGACCTAAGGCTCGCCGAGGCCGAACTACGGCCTCTCGCCGAGAAAGTCTGGCGGTATTGCGAGGCGCACGCCATCACCGGCAAGACCGTGACGGTGAAGATCAAATATGCGGACTTTACGCAGGCGACACGTGCGCGAACGCTTCCCGTTGCCTTCAGCCGGATCGAGGATGTTCTTGAGGTGGCCGATCAGCTCCTGGCGACGGTGCATCCGTTCCGCCGTCCGGTGCGCCTTCTCGGCGTTACCTTGTCGTCGCTCAACACCGCAGGGTCGGGCTCCGATGCACAGGGCGCGCCGCAACTCGATCTCGGGCTCTGACCCGACCGATATAGCCTGTCGGCCGACAGGCAAACGCCAGCATGCAAACTTGAAAACCCCCAAACGAAAAAGCCTGCCGCGGGAGGAGGTGCGGCAGGCTTTCCGATAAGAACCGAACGGCGGCTGGGATGAGGATGCCGCCATTCCGACGAACGATCCTGGGAGGAGGAGTGGACCGTTCGTGACACGAAGCAAGGCGGGAGGAGGTGCATTGCTTCGTTGACCCAAGGTATACGCTTCCATGCCTGCTCTTACGAGAAGCAATGTTGCAGTGCAGCTATGCAGAAAACGAGGGTCAACCTCTGTCGATCCCATTGGCGGGTGATGGCCGCACGCGGTCAGGACTGGTTCCCTCACGCGGCGCCCTTGTCCTGAATGTCAGCCTATGGTTGGATTCGAGGCTTCTAACGTTGAGGAGATGTCATGGTGCTGCCTCTCGCGCCGCTGGTTGCCAGCGCTTTGCCCGCTTTTTTCATCAAGCTGGTGTCGGCATGAGAGCGTTCGATGCCATCATCATCGGGGCGGGCCAGGCCGGCCCCTCGCTTGCCGCCCGCCTGTCGGCTGCCGGGCGCTCCGTCGCGATCATCGAGCGTAAGCATGTCGGAGGAACCTGCGTCAACACGGGCTGCAAGCCGACCAAGGCCCTCGTCGCAAGTGCCCATGCGGCGCACATCGTGCGGCGCGCCTCGGATTTCGGCGTGATCGTCGAGGGCGATGTCCGGATCGACATGTCCGCCGTCTTTCGCCGGTCGCACCAGATCACCCTCGACAGCCGTCGCAGCAACGAGGTCTGGCTTGCGGGGCTCGAAACCTGCACGCTCATTCGCGGCCATGCGCGCTTCGAAGACGGGAACACCGTACGGGTTGGCGACGAACGTCTGACGGCGCCGCAAATCTTCATCAATGTCGGCGGCAGGGCCACCGTTCCTGATTTTCCGGGTATCCACGATGTCCCCTTTATGACCAACAGCGACATCGTCATGCTGGATCGCCTGCCACAACACCTCATCGTCGTCGGCGGCAGCTATATCGGGCTGGAGTTTGCGCAGATGTACCGCCGCTTCGGGGCGAAGGTGACCGTCGTCGAGAAGGGACCGCGCCTGGTGGCGCGGGAGGATGAGGACGTCTCCGAAGCGATCCGGGCGATCCTCGAGGCCGAAGGCATCGACGTGCGGACGTCGTCCGAGTGCATCCGCTTTGCCCGTGAGGGAGAGGATCTTGTTGTCGGCGTCAACGGCTTGGAGGGCGAGCCCGCTCTTCGCGGCTCCGACATTCTGCTCGCCACAGGGCGGACACCCAATACCGATGATCTTGGCCTTGAACGTGCCGGGGTCGCAGTCGACGGTCGCGGCTACATTCAGGTCGACGACGCGCTTGCGACCAGCGTTCCGGGTATCTGGGCGATGGGCGACTGCAACGGGCGCGGCGCGTTTACCCACACCGCCTACAACGACTACGAGATCATTGCCGCGAACCTGCTGGACGGAGAGACCCGCAAAGTGTCCGACCGCCTCCCCGGCTATGCGCTCTACATCGATCCGCCGCTTGGTCGTGTCGGGATGAGCGAGCGGGAGGCGCGGGCCTCGGGTCGGCCGATCCTCGTCGGCCAATTGCCGATGACACGCGTCGGTCGGGCTGTGGAGAAAAGCGAGACGCAAGGACTGATGAAAATCGTCGCCGATGCCGAGACGCGGCAGATCCTGGGTGCCGCCATCTTGGGCACGGGTGGCGACGAGGCCATCCACGGCGTGCTCGACATGATGAACGTCGGCGCTCGCTACGACGATCTCCGCTGGGCCGTGCCGGTTCACCCGACCGTTTCGGAATTCTGGCCGACGCTCATTCTCGGGATGAAACCGGTGCAGGGCCCCTGACGAAAGAAGGCCCTCGACGGTTGTCGAGAGCCTTGCTTCTCTGGTTCCAACACCGTCGAGGCATCAGAATTGTCGCGGGATCAGAATTCTTCCCAATTGTCCGTCGTCGCCGAGGGTGCGGCACGCGCGGAACCGCCGGAGAAGGCGCGCGCAAGCGTGTTCGCCATCTTGCGCGCCGGGGATGCAACGGGAATGGCACGGGTTGCCGAGGCGAGCGCCGGCCGGGTTGCGCCCTTGGCGCGCAAGGCCGGCTGAGACGCAACGACCGGCTCCGGGGCATAGGCTGCCGAGGAGGCGCCGCCAAACTGGAAGCGGGCGACCAGATCCTTCAGGCGCGTTGCCTCCGTAGCGAGCGTCGCGCCGGCCGCGTTGGCTTCTTCCACCATGGCGGCGTTCTGCTGCGTCACCTGGTCCATCTGGTTGACGGCCGTGTTGACCTCGGCAAGGCCAACCGACTGTTCGCGGGCGGATGTCGCGATCGCGTCCATGTGCTGGTTGATCGTGACGATGTACGCCTCGATGGTCTTCAGCGCCTCACCCGTTTCGCTGACAAGCTTGACGCCGCTCTGAACCTCGCCGGAGGAGTTCCGGATCAGGTCCTTGATTTCTTTGGCGGCCTTCGCAGACCGCTGTGCGAGCTCGCGCACTTCCTGCGCCACGACCGCAAAGCCCTTGCCGGCCTCCCCCGCGCGGGCAGCTTCGACGCCCGCATTGAGGGCGAGAAGGTTCGTCTGGAAGGCAATTTCGTCGATGACGCCGATGATCGAGGAAATCTGGTTGGAGGACTGTTCGATCTTGCTCATCGCATCGACGGCGCTCGTCACGACCGCGCCAGACCGGCGTGCATTGTCGTTCGCCTGAACGGCGACCGTCCGGGCTTCCTCTGCGCGCTTCGACGAGTTCGCCACATTAGCAGTGATCTCGTCCAGGGCGGCCGCGGTTTCCTCAAGCGATGCGGCCTGCTGCTCGGTCCGGCGGGACAGATCGTCGGCGCTCTGGCTGATTTCGCGCGAGCCGCTGTCGATCGAGCCGGTCGCATCGGCAACGGCACTTAGCGTGCTGCGAAGCTGCTCCACAGCCCGGTTGAAGTCGGTGCGCAAGGTTTCGAAGTCATCGGCAAAGCGCTCGGTCAGCTGGAAGCTCAGATCGCCGGAAGCAAGATGCGCCAGGCCCTGTGCGAGGCCGCTCGTGGCCTGCGCCATCGCTTCGGCCTGCGCATGTTCGCGTTCGGACTGACGTCGCCGCTCGGCTTCGCTGAGCGAACGCTGCTCGTTTGCCGCGGTTTCCAGCTGTCGCGCCTTCAGGCCGTTTTCCTTGAAAACCTCGACGGCGCGTGCCATGCCGCCGACTTCGTCGCGACGTTCCGTTCCGGTGACATCCGTCTCGAGATCGCCGGTTGCCAGACGCTGCATGGCGCTGTCCAGAGCGTCGATCGGCCGGACGAGCCATGACCGAATGGCGAAGAAGGCGGCAAGGATGACGATGAGGGCCCCGAGGACGACGAGGGCAAAGGTGATCCAGTAGGTGCGGATCGACTCGTCCGTCAGGTGGTCATTGACCGTGCTCGCGACGGCCAGCAGCTCGGCGGTTTCCTGCGCCAGTGCCTGGCTCATCACCGGGAAATTCATCTCGCATTCGCGCAGGAACGCGCCCTGCGCGCTCAGTCGGTCCTGCGATCCCTTGGCTGCCGCAGCGCGGCCGAAGGCGTTGCCGCAGGCTTCGGTCAGGATGGCTAGCCCCTTGGCCTTCAGATCCGAGATTGCCGCATTGTCGGGCGTTGCAGCCAGCGCCGCATCCATTTCCGTAGCAAATTCCGTCTTGGCGGCCTCAAGCTCGGTGGATGCCGAGGCCTTGGCGGCTTCGGAGTTGACGATCATCAGGGTGCCAGCCGCAGCACGTGCATTCTGAAAGGCGCGGTTGGCCAGCGCCAGTTCCGTCGCCGCTTTCGCTTCCTTGCTCAAAAGTGCAGTATAGGCAGCGTCGGTCTTCATGATCCGGTCGCCGGAGTAGAACGCGACACCGAGGGAGAAGAGCGCGAATACGCCCATCAGGCTCAGGAATTTCCCAATGATCGGAATGTGTTTCACAGATTGCCTCAAGCCGTACATGTCAAAGATTGCGATGCAACATAGGCATTGAGATTTAAGTGATGGTTTACATCATAGGCAGCGCAAGCGAATGCCGACGCATTTTACGGTTCATTCCGGGCCGATGGTCGGGGCGGCGCCCGGGCCTTGGGCGCGCCTCCCTGCTCAGGCCTCTTGCTTACGCCGCCACCGACTTCGCCGCATCGCTTTGCTCACGCCGTGCCGCATAGCGCTGCGCGATGACGGCGCAGGCCATCAGCTGGATCTGGTGGAACAGCATCAGCGGCAGCACGATGGCGCCGACGGATGACGAGGCGTTGCCGAAGATCGCATTCGCCATCGGGACGCCGCTTGCCAGCGACTTCTTCGATCCACAGAAGGTGATGGTGATCTCGTCGTCCTTGGAAAAACCGAGAAGGCGACTGCCGAACATGGTGATGCAAATCACGGTGGCGAGAAGCAGCATGTCAACCACGATGACCGTGGCGATGTCGCCGAGCGAGAACGTGTGCCAAAGCCCTTCCATGACGGCCTCGGAGAAGGCGAGGTAGACCACCATCAGGATCGAGCCGCGGTCGACCGGCATCAGCAGCTTCTTGCGCGAGCGGATCCAGTTGCCGATCCAGGGCTGGAGGATCTGCCCGATGACGAAGGGCAGCATGAGTTGGAGGAGAATGCTCTGCAGCGCGCTCCAGGAAAATCCGCCATTGCCGGTCGTGGAGAGAACAAGGCCCGTCAGAAGCGGTGTCAGGAACATGCCGAAGATGTTGGAGCCCGATGCCGCAACGATGGCGGCGGGCACGTTGCCGCCCGCCATGGACGTGAAGGCGATCGAGGACTGGACGGTCGACGGCAGAACGCAGAGAAAAAGAATGCCGGTATACAGCGGGGCCGCGAGGATCGATGTGGGTATGAAGCCGATGGCGAGACCCAGAAGCGGGAAGATGCCGAAGGTCATCAGGAGGATCGTCAGATGCAGGCGCCAATGCAGCGCGCCGGCAACCACCGTGTCCCGGGACAGGCGTGCGCCATGCAGGAAGAACAGGAGCCCGATCGCGATGTCCGTCGCGACATTGAACGCCTCGGCATAGCGCCCGTGGATCGGCAGAAGCGAGGCGAGAATAACGGTGCAGACCAGGAGCACAGTGAACGTATCGGGGAGATAGCGGCGCATGAATGCAGTTCCTTACGGACAGCGACGCGAGGCCCTGCCTTGGACAAGAACCGCGTCATCGCTTATCATAAAACTGAATGCAAACACTAACAGTCATCGCAAAGCGTGATAGCCATGCTCAACCTCACCCATCTCGCCAGTTTCGTCATGCTGGAACACACCGGCAGTTTCACGGAGGCCGCAACGCGTCTCGGCCTTGGCCAGTCGACCGTGACACAACACATCCAGCGGCTGGAAAAAGCGCTCGGTCGGCAACTGGTGTTTCGCGATACGCATCAGGTGCGGCTGACGGCAGAGGGCGAGGCCTGGCTTGGCCATGCCCGCGGCATGCTCGATCTAAATGGCAAGGTGGTCGCGCTCTTCGGCGAAAACCGACTGCGTGGTCGGCTGCGTCTCGGCGTGTCGGAGGACGTCGTGGCCAGTCGCCTGACAACGATCCTTGCCGACTTCATTCGGCTCTACCCCTTGGTCGACCTCGAAATGACGGTGGCCCTCAGCGCCGTTCTCAACCAGATGCAGGATGCGGGCGATCTCGACCTCGTGCTTGCCAAACGGCATATCGGCGAAACGCACGGGCAATTGCTCTATAGGGAGCCGCTGGTCTGGCTCGCTCTTGATCCCGATCTTCTCATGGCGCGCGGCGAGGCGCTGCCCCTGATCGCCTTCCCTCCCCCCTCGATCACCCGCCGCATCGCGCAGGAGTCGCTCGATGCGGTGCACCGACCGTGGCGGATCGTCTGCACCTGCGGCAGTCTGAGCGGGCTGACGGCGGCGGCGCGGGCCGGCATGGGTTTTCTGGTCCAGCCGCGCAGCATGGCGCCGACGGGTCTGCGCGAAGTCTCCGCCGACCGGTTGCCGCCGCTGGCCGATGTGGAATTCGTGCTCGTGCGCCGACGCGGTGCAGACGCGGCGTTAATGGAGGCCCTGTCGAACCTGATTATCGCCCGGATCGCGCCGCATCACCAATGAAACGGCCGGGCCGTGTCGCGGGTGTTGCCTGAAACGCAAAACGCCCGCGAGGTTCGCGGGCGTGCAGCGGGTCGTCTGTTGACGTCGTCGAAGAGCCGGACGTCGATCTTAGCGGATAGCGGCGCGGGCGACGCTGGTGATCTCGGAGCGGGAGATGCCGAGGTCGTTGAGTTCGCGCGTGGACATGCGGCCGAGTTCGGTTACGGTCTGACGATACTTGCGCCAGTTGTTGAAAGAGCGTGCTACGTTCATGATAATCCCCTTTCCGAGGTCTGCAGCGTCGGCGAAACCCCTGTTTCGTCTCTTCGCTGCGTTGGGACTTTTATACGCGTGCACGGCAGCAGCGACCAGCGCAATTGCCTCAGGTGACATATGCAGACCCCGCATGCCTCAGCCGGTTTTGGCAACCGACGGGGTGCGAACGTAGGACTTCTTTAACAAGTTTATGCCTTGCCAAGCCGATCCGACGGCTCAGATCGCTTCTTTCGCCAAACGGCGTGGCTCGCCCACGCTCGCATACATCCCGGTCGTTCGAAACTCCGTCGGGCTTGCACCAAAGTGCCGGCGGAAGACCTTGGCGAAATAGTTGGGCTCGTCGAAACCCGACATCAGCGAAATTTCCTTGACCGAGAGATTGGCCGCCTGGGTCAGGAGTTTGGCGGCGCGCTGCAGCCGCTTGCGCAGCACGAATTCCGCTGGCGGCATGCCTTCGGTCGCACTGAACACACGGGAAAAATGCGCACGGCTCAGACCCGAAACGCGCGCGAGATCCTCGACGGGCAGCGGCTTTTCCAGATTGTCGGCGATATGGGTCAGCACGTGCTGCATGGTTCGGTATTCCTGCCCGAAGACAGGGTGGGCGCCGAAGACGTCATCGTACAGCGCCATCGCGGCCTCATAGGCAATGGCGGAGGCGCGCCCCGGCATGTCGCCCCCGCCATGGATGAGCCTGTAGCTGCAATCGGCAAGGTGCTCGATCGTATCCGGCTGAAGCGTCAGGACCGGGCCGTTCGCCGAAAGGATGGCCTGGTGAAGACGCATCGCCTCCTCGCCGTTCATGGAAATCCAGAAAAACTCCCATCGCTCGCCGGGCTCCAGCCAGTAGCGGTGATTGTGCGGCACCGTCACCAGAAGAGTTTCGCCCGGCAGCACACGGTAGGTGCGCCCGTCGTAACGCAGGTTGCCGACCCCGGCGATCGTGTGCTGGAGAACCGTGAACGGCGTCTGCCCCCGCTTGCGCCCGTTCCAGTCGTAGTTCGGTTTTTCCCGAATTTCGTAACCGGTGCTCGTCGGCATCGTGTGCAGCCGATGCCGGCCGCGCGGCAGGGAAACCGTCTTCATACAGGGTCCGCTCGCCATCAGTCTCTGCAGCATAGAATTACCCATAAAAGCACAATCCCTCTCTATCTCGCTTCTGCATTATACGCATAATGCGGCTTCAGGGAGCAATACCGGGCGTATGGAAAGCGGTGGGTAGCATTCGAGCGGCGAGCCGGGGAGGCTTTGCGCGTCGATTGCACCGCGCGATTTTACCCGGCTAGACGATAAGCGCTATGCGGAGGACACCAGCGGCCATGAGCAGCTTCAAGATCGCCATCATTGGCGCAGGCAGCGTCGGCTTCACCAAGAAGCTTTTCACGGACATTCTGTCCGTACCGGAATTCGCGGAGATCGAGGTCGCCTTGACCGATCTCAGCGAACAGAACCTTTCGATGATCAAGACGATCCTTGACCGGATCGTCGAGGCCAACGGCCTCGGAACCAAGGTGACGGCGACGACCGATCGGCGGAAGGCCATCGAGGGCGCGCGCTACGTCATCAGCTGCGTCCGCGTCGGTGGGCTGGGTGCCTATGCCGATGATATCCGCATCCCCTTGAAGTACGGCGTCGACCAGTGCGTCGGCGACACGATCTGCGCCGGCGGCATTCTTTACGGCCAACGCAACATTCCGGTCATCCTGGATTTCTGCAAGGACATCCGCGAGCTTGCCGAGCCCGGCGCGAAATTTCTGAACTATGCCAATCCGATGGCCATGAACACCTGGGCGGCGATCGAATATGGCAAGGTCGATACGATCGGCCTCTGCCACGGCGTTCAGCATGGCGGCGAGCAGATCGCCGAGATCCTCGGAGCCAAGGACGGCGAACTCGACTTCGTGTGCTCGGGCATCAACCATCAGACCTGGTTCACGGATGTTCGCCTCAAGGGCCGAAAGATCGGCAAGGACGAACTGGTTGCCGCTTTCGAGGCGCACCCCGTCTTCTCGCAGCAGGAAAAGCTGCGCATCGATGTGCTCAAGCGTTTCGGCGTCTACTCGACCGAGAGCAATGGACACCTCTCGGAGTATCTGCCCTGGTACCGCAAGCGGCCGGAGGAAATTACCCGCTGGATCGACATGTCGGACTGGATCCACGGGGAGACCGGAGGTTATCTCCGCTACTCGACGGAAACGCGCAACTGGTTCGAAACCGAGTTCCCGCAGTTCCTGGAAAGTGCGGGCAAGCCACTGGATCCCGCGAAGCGCTCCAATGAGCATGCCAGCCATATCCTGGAGGCGCTGGAAACAGGGCGCGTCTATCGTGGCCACTTCAACGTGAAGAACAATGGGGTCATCACCAATCTCCCGGCCGACGCCATCATCGAGTCGCCCGGTTTCGTCGATCGCTTCGGCGTCAACATGGTGGCGGGCATCACGCTGCCGGAAGCCTGCGCGGCGACCTGTATCGCCTCCATCAACGTCCAGCGCATGTCCGTGCACGCGGCGATCTCCGGCGACATCGATCTTTTGAAGCTTGCCGTGCTGCATGATCCGCTGGTCGGTGCGATCTGCACCCCGGACGAGGTCTGGCAGATGGTCGACGAGATGGTCGTCGCCCAGGCGGAGTGGCTGCCGCAATATGCTGATGCCATTCCGGCAGCCCGCGAGCGGCTGAAGCACGCCACGGTCAAGACCCGTGACTGGAAGGGCGTCGCGCGCCGCGAGGTTCGCTCCATCGAGGAGCTCAGGGCCGAAAAGGCGGAGCTCAAGGCCGCAGGCTAGGCAGAGAACCCCATATCGCCGGCCGGCCCGCGTCTGGAGGAGAAGCGGACCGGCTCGTTCCGGAGGAAGTGCCGCAGCCGGAGAATCCGGGCCGGCAAAGTTTGAGGGAGAGACACGACCATGACAACGAACCGCCATTTGAGAGCCGTCGCCGGGTTGATGCTCGGCGTATCCGCCTTTGCAATGACCGCCTCGGCCTCCGAGCCGACGGTCGTGCCCGAAGCGCAGCCTTTTCCGGGGCAAGGCAAGATCACCTATGTGCCGCGCGACTCCATTCTCGAGTTCAAGGCGCTTCCGAAATACAGCGAACCGGACTGGGTGACGGAAAAATTCGTGGCGACCGGCAAGCTGCCGCCCGTGGAACAGCGTTTGCCGAAAGAGCCTCTCGTCTACAAGACCGGCAACATGCCGGACGGGGTCGGTGTTTATGGCGACACGCTTCGCCACGTGATCGGCGGCCGGCCGGAAGGCTGGAACTACTCGGCCGGTCAGACCCAGGGTTGGGGCGGCATCGACATCGCCATGTCGGAGTGCCTGACGCGCACGGCACCGCTGTTTCAGGTCGAGGCGACCGATGTCGAGCCGCTTCCGAACCTCGCACGGAGCTGGGAGTGGTCGCAGGATGGTCACAAGCTCACCATGCATCTGGTGGAAGGCGCCAAATGGTCCGACGGTGTCGAGTTCACGTCCGATGACGTCATGTTCTACTGGAACGACAATGTTGTCGATCCCAATGTCACGCCCCTGAATGGCGCTTCGCCCGAAACCTTCGGCGAAGGCACGACGTTGAGGGCGGTCGATGCCTATACGGTCGAATGGACCTTCAAGGACGCGTTCCCGCGTCAGCATCTTTTCGCCATGGCCTATGGCACCTTCTGCCCCGGCCCGGCACATATCCTGAAAACCAAGCATCCGAAGTACAACAAGGATTTTACCTACGAGCAGTATAAGAACGGCTTTCCCGCCGACTACATGAACATTCCGGTGATGGGTGCATGGGTGCCCGTGTCCTATCGGCCGGACGACATGATCGTGCTGCGCCGCAATCCCTACTACTGGAAGGTCGACGAAGCGGGGCACCAGCTGCCCTATGTCAACGAACTGCACTACAAGCTCTCGACCTGGGCCGACCGCGACGTCCAGGCCATTGCCGGCTCCGGCGATTTCTCGAACCTCGAGCAGCCGGAAAATTTCGTCGAGAGCCTGAAGCGCGCCGCGCAGGAAACCGCCCCTGCCCGCCTCGCCTTCGGCGCGCGCCTGATCGGCTACAATCTCCGCATGAACCTCTCCGGCAATGGATGGGGTGACCCGGACGAGCGCGGCAAGGCCGTTCGCGCCTTGAACCGGAATGCCGATTTCCGCAAGGCGATCACCATGGCGGTCGATCGCAAGAAGATCGGCGACTCGCTGGTCAAGGGTCCGTTCACCGCGATCTACCCGGGCGGGCTCTCGTCCGGCACCAGCTTCTACGACCGCCAGTCGACCGTCTATTATCCGTTCGATCTGGAAGGCGCCAAGGCCCTCCTCGAGAAGGTCGGCTTAAAAGACACCGACGGCAACGGGTTCGTCAACTTCCCGGCCGGTACGGACGGAGGGCAGGACGTGCAGATCGTGCTTCTGTCCAACGCCGACTATGGAACGGACAAGAACCTTGCCGAGGGAATCATCGGCCAGATGGAGCAGCTCGGCCTCAAGGTCACGCTCAACTCGCTCGACGGCGTCAAGAAGGACAATGCCCATTACGCCGGCCAGTTCGACTGGACGATCCGCCGCAACGATCCGGAATTGACGACCGTCGTCCAGAACACCACACAGCTCGCCCCGACCGGCCCGCGCACGAGCTGGAACCACCGCGCCGGCACCGACGGCACGGTTGATCTCCTGCCTTACGAGAAAGACATGGTGTCGATCGTCAACAGGTTCATCGCGTCGCAGGACAACGCCGAGCGGACGGATCTGATGAAGCAATATCAGAAGATTGCAACCGAGAACGTCGATACGGTGGGTCTGACCGAATATCCCGGCGCGCTGATCATCAACAAGCGGTTCTCCAACATCCCCCCAGGTGCGCCGATCTTCATGTTCAACTGGGCCGAGGATACGATCCTGCGCGAACGCGTCTTCGTCGCGGCCGACAAGCAGGGCGATTACGAGCTGTTCAAGCAGCAATTGCCCGGCAAGCCCGGGGAAGCCGGCCCGATCAACTGAGCCGGTCCAGCGCCAGGCCGGTCTGTCGCAGGATTGCAGGCCTGCCTTTCGAGATCGCCGCCGCCGGACCCCCGGCGGCAGACAAAACATGATCGCCAGGGCGCATGGCAGCGTCGCGTCCGGCGTCGGTTCTCCTTAAGGATACGACATGCTCAGGTTTTTGCTTGTGCGGATCGCCTCCGCGCTGCCGGTGCTCTTCGTGCTGAGCGTCGTCACCTTTGCCATCATCCAGGCTCCGCCCGGCGATTACAGCGATTACATTCGCTCGCAGGCGATCAACCAGGGAGGCGCCTCGTTCGAGGAAGCCGACGCCCAGGCACAGGCGTACAAGATCGCGAACGGGCTCGATAAACCCTTGCCCCTTCAATATGTGAACTGGATCACAGGCATCGTCACCCGCGGCGATTTCGGCCACAGCCTGTTCTACAACAAGCCGGTGTCCGATGTGGTCGGCGAACGCCTGCCCCGCACGCTGGCGTTGGCACTCGTCTGCCACATCCTCGCTTCCGTGATCGGAATCACCTTTGGCATCCTCGCGGCCACGCGGCAATATACCTGGGTGGATACGCTGCTTTCCGGCATTTCCTTTCTCGGCATGACCGTACCGCGCTTTCTCATGGCGCTGATCATCGTTTACATCATGGTGTTTCACTTCAATGTCAGCGAGATCGGCTCGTTCCAGTCGGCTCGATACGGCGGCGCGCCGTGGTCGTTCGACAAATTCGTCGATCTTCTGAAACACGTCTGGCCGGTCATCGCCATCGCGACGTTCGGCGGCCTCGCCTACAACATGCGCGTCATGCGCGGCAATCTGCTCGATACGCTAAACGCGCAATATGTCGAGACCGCGCGCGCCAAGGGTCTTTCGGAGCGCAAGGTCATCCTGCGGCACGCCGTGCCGAACGCGCTGCATCCGCTGGTCATGTATCAGGGTGTCGTTCTCCCCTATATGCTAACCGGCGAGATCGAGACGGCCATCATCTTCGCGCTGCCGACCGTCGGTCCTGCGATCGTGGGGTCGATGGCGGTGGGCGACGTCTACGTCACCGCGACCTTCATGCTCGTCCTCTCGGCCACGTTGATCGTCGGCAACATCATCGCCGACCTGCTGCTGGCTGCCCTTGATCCGCGCGTTCGCCAGATGGGAGGAGCCACAGCATGAGCTTCGAAACCCAGGCGGCCCTGCCGGTTGCGACCGCCGAGGCCGAGCACCACGCCGTCGAGGCGCGGCCTGCCGACGTGCATCGCAACGAAAGCTACATGTCGCTCGTGTGGCGGCGACTAAAGAAATCCTGGACGGGCATGCTCGGCCTCTACCTCGTCTGCCTTCTGCTGTTTTCCGCTGTTTTCGCGGACTTCCTGGCTCCGGTGGATCCCAAGGCGACCAATATCGGGTTCTCTCCGCCGCAGTTGCCGAGCTTCACCGACAGGGACGGAAATTTCGTCTTCCCGCCGCGTGCCTATCCTGTGCGCGAGACGGATGCGCTCGACCCCGTCACGTTCCAGCCGATCATCGGTCCCGACTACGACAATCCGCAGATCATCGGTCTCTTCGTAAAGGGCGCTCCCTACAAGCTTCTCGGCATCATTCCGCTCGATCGTCATCTCGTGGGGACGCAGGACGGTTCGCCGATTCATTTTCTCGGCACGGACAAGTTCGGCCGGGATGTTCTGTCCCGCATGCTCTACGGCGCGCGGATCTCGCTTTCCATCGCCCTGACGGTCGTCTTCATCGTCACCGTGGTGGGCACGACGGTCGGCATGGTCTCGGGCTATTTCGGGGGTCGGTTCGATGCCTGGACGCAGCGCTTCGTGGAGCTCGTTCTGGCCTTCCCGCAGCTTCCGCTTTACCTCGCGCTCACATCCCTCATCCCGGTCACCGCGCCGACGCATGTGTTCATCGTCTTTGTGGTCGCTGTCATGTCGGCGCTCGGCTGGGCGCAGATGTCGCGCGAGGTGCGCGGTAAGACGCTGGCGCTCGCCCGGATCGATTATGTCCGGGCCGCCATCGCCGTCGGGGCGAGCGATCGACGCATCATCCTCCAGCACATATTCCCGAACGTCATGAGCCACGTCATCGTCGCGGTGACGCTCGCCATCCCGAGCGTGGTTCTGCTCGAATCGTTCCTGGGCTTTCTCGGTTTCGCGGTGAAACCGCCGCTGATCTCCTGGGGGCTGATGCTGCAGGACACCTCGAACTACTCCGTCATCGGATCCTACCCCTGGATCCTGTCGCCCGTCGGCATCGTCCTGATCACCGTCTTCGCCTTCAATGCACTCGGCGACGGCCTGCGCGACGCCATAGATCCCTATTGAGAGGAGCGTGACCATGACGACATCGGATATCACCGTCACGGCGCCTGCCGAGCGTCTGGATCGCGCGGCGCACGCGGACGCGCCGATCATCGACGCCCGCAATGTCGCGGTCGATTTCAAGGTGGAGCACGGCATGGTCAGCGCCGTGAAGGACGTGTCCTTCCAGCTCTACCGCGGCGAGACGATCGCCATCGTCGGGGAGAGCGGGTCCGGCAAGTCCGTCACAGCCCGCACCATCATGGGCTTGCTCTCCAAACGCGCGGTGACGAGCCCGCGCTCGACCATCGCCTACAAGGGCGAGGACGTTCTGAAATTCTCCGACAACCGCCGGCGAAAGTTGCGCGGCGACCGGATCTCGATGATCTTTCAGGAGCCGATGAGTTCGCTCAATCCTGTCTATACGATCGGTGCGCAGATTGCCGAAGCCATCCTCGTGCACCGCCGGATGAGCCGGAAGGCCGCCATGGCGGAAGCACTCGCGCTTTTGCGCCAGGTCCAGATTCCCGAGCCCGAGGCGCGGCTCAACCAGTATCCGCACCAGCTGTCGGGCGGCCAGCGCCAGCGCGTCATGATTGCCATGGCGCTCTCCAACAAGCCTGATGTGCTGATTGCCGACGAACCGACGACGGCACTCGACGTGACGGTGCAGGCGCAGATTCTTAATCTCATCCGCTCGCTTCAGCGCGAGATGAACATGGCGGTGATCCTCATCACCCATGACCTCACCGTCGTCCGGCAGTTCTCCGACTATGTCTACGTCATGAGTTCGGGCGAGGTCCGCGAGCACAACACGACCGAAGCGCTCTTTGCCGGTCCGCGCCACCCCTATACGGCCAAGCTTCTCGGATCCGAGCCGAAAGGCACGGTCGCGCCCATCGCGCAGACGGCGCCCGTCATCCTGGAAGGCCGTAACGTCCGCGTTGCCTTCACCCTGAAATCCGGCGGGTTCTTCAAGCCGCAGTTCAGCGAACTCCTTGCGGTCAACAATCTCAGCCTCTCGCTGAAACGTGGCGAGACCCTTGGCATCGTCGGGGAAAGCGGCTCGGGCAAGACGACCTTCGGCCAGGCGCTCATCCGGCTCCTGAATGCCGAGAGCGGCGAGATCACGTTCGATGGCGAGGCGATCCAGTCCTACGGCCGCAGCGAGATGCGGCCGCTGCGCGCCCGCATGCAGATCGTCTTCCAGGACCCCTTCTCCTCGCTCAACCCGCGCATGTCCGTCGGGCAGATCATCGAGGAGGGCCTCATCGTCAACCGGCTCGGCGCAACGCGCGACGAGCGTCTGGGACGGATCTATGCGGCTCTGGCAAGCGCGGGCATGCCGGGCAACATTCTCGGGCGCTTCCCGCACGAGTTCTCCGGCGGCCAGCGCCAGCGCATTGCCATTGCCCGTGCCATCGCGCTGGAGCCGGAATTCATTCTTCTCGACGAGCCGACCTCGGCCCTCGATCTCTCCGTGCAGGCCCAGATCATCGACTTGCTGCGCAAGCTGCAGGAAGAGCGCGGTCTTTCCTATCTGTTCATCTCGCATGACCTGAAGGTCGTCCGCGCGCTCTGCCACCGTGTGGCGGTGATGCAGCGCGGAAAGATCGTCGAGGAAGGCCCGGTCGCCGACGTCCTGTCCAACCCCAAGACCGAATACACCGAGCGGCTCGTGCGAGCCGCCTTCAATGTTGCAGCCTGAGCAGAAAGAGGCCCCCATGACCAGACAACCCAAGATCACCTTCATCGGCGCGGGATCGACCACGTTCATGAAGAACATCATCGGCGACATCCTGCAGCGTCCGGCCCTGTCAGGGGCGAAGATCGCGCTGATGGATATCAATGCCGAACGCCTTCAGGAAAGCGAGGTCATCGTTCGCAAGCTGGTCTCGTCGCTTGGCGCGAAGGCCACCATCGAGATGCATTCCAGCCAGAAGCGTGCGCTCGACGGCGCCAACTTCGTCGTGGTCGCCTTCCAGATTGGCGGCTTCGAGCCCTGCACGGTGACCGATTTCGAAGTGCCGAAGAAATACGGCCTTCGCCAGACCATCGCCGACACGCTCGGCGTCGGAGGAATCATGCGCGGCCTGCGCACCGTTCCCCACCTCTGGTCGATCTGCGAGGACATGATGCAGGTCTGCCCCGAGGCGATCCTGCTGCAATACGTCAATCCGATGGCCATCAACACCTGGGCGATCGCTGAGAAGTACCCGAAGATCCGGCAGGTCGGCCTCTGCCATTCGGTGCAGGGCACTGCCATGGAACTCGCCGAGGATCTGGACATCCCTTACGAGGAGATCCGCTACAAGTCTGCCGGCATCAATCACATGGCCTTCTACCTCAAGTTCGAGCACCGCCAGCCCGATGGTTCGTACAAGGATCTCTACCCAGACCTCTTGCGCGGCTATCGCGAAGGCCGCGCCCCGAAGCCGACCTGGAATCCGCGCTGCCCGAACAAGGTTCGCTACGAGATGCTGACGCGACTGGGCTATTTCGTCACGGAAAGCTCGGAGCACTTCGCCGAATATACACCGTACTTCATCAAGGAGGGCCGCGAGGACCTGATCGAGAAGTTCGGCATCCCGCTCGACGAATATCCCAAGCGGTGCGTCGAACAGATCGAGCGCTGGAAGGGGCAGGCAGCCGCCTATATGTCGGCGGACAAGATCGAGGTGAAAAAGTCCAAGGAATACGCGTCCTCGATCGTCAACTCCGTCTGGACCGGTGAACCGTCGGTGATCTACGGCAACCAGCGCAACAATGGCTGCATCACCTCGCTGCCGGACAATTGTGCGGCCGAGGTGCCCTGCCTCGTGGACGAAAACGGCATCCAGCCGACGTTCGTCGGCGCCCTGCCGCCGCAGTTGACCGCGCTGATGCGCACCAACATCAATGTCCAGGAATTGACCGTTCAGGCGCTGATGACGGAGAACCGCGAGCACCTCTATCACGCAGCCATGATGGATCCGCATACGGCCGCGGAACTCGACCTTGACCAGATCTGGTCTCTGGTGGACGATCTGCTGATTGCCCATGACGATTGGATTCCGCAGTGGGCCCGCATCGAAAAGAAGGTCCGCGCCGCCTGACGTCGCGGAGCGCGCGACCTCCCCTCCCGGGTCGAGACGGCGATCGCCGTCGCCGCGCCGACGGACCGGATGGCGCCACGCCATCCGGTCCGTCGCTCGAGTGACCCCTTCGACAACGCGACCGGTCCTCCAAAGCAAGACGCGCCGGAACCCGCAAGGGCCCGGCGCGTCTTCGTTCGAACCTTGTGGAGCCTAAAGCGCGTTACTGGAAAAACGATTCACGCAACGCCCTTCAAGGTCTTGTTTTGACGCATGTCGTTTCCCGAAACCGCTGTGCACTTTCGGGCGACATGCCTTAGCGGATACGCTTGCCGTTTTCTGCAAAAAGCAGGGCCCGCGTCGGGTCGAAGCCCGCCTTCAGCACGTGGCCGGTGGAGAGGCTGCGACCGTTGCGCGTGGTCACGACGATGGTTTCGCCCGACGTCGAACGACCATAGGCGAAGGTCTCGCCGCCCAGATGCTCGAACATGTCGATGGTGATCGACAGGCTGTCCTCCCCCGCATCGGTGAAGTGTTCCGGCCGGATACCCAGACGGATCGGCGTGCCAGCAGGCGGCACCTGCCCCTGCAGCGGCACGGCTATTTCCTTGTCGGCGAAGCCATCGAGCGAAACGAGAGCGGCGGCTCCGCTGGCCCCGAGGACCCGGCCGGCAAAGACGTTCATGCGCGGCGAGCCGATGAAGCCGGCGACGAAGAGATTGGCGGGGTCATCGTAGAGATCGAGCGGCGCGCCGACCTGCTCCACGATGCCCGCCCGGAGGACGACGATCTTGTCGGCCAGCGTCATGGCTTCCACCTGATCGTGCGTCACATAGATGATGGTCGCGTTCAGTTCCTTGTGCAGGCGGGCGATTTCCACCCGCATGTGCACCCGAAGCTCCGCATCGAGGTTCGACAGGGGTTCGTCGAAGAGGAAGACATCCGGTTCGCGCACGATGGCGCGGCCGATGGCGACGCGCTGGCGTTGCCCGCCGGAGAGTGCCTTGGGCTTGCGGTCCATCAGCGGCCCGAGCTCGAGGATCTTCGCCGCCGCATCCACGCGGCGCGCGATCTCGGCCTTGTCCTGACCGGCGAAGCGCAGCGCAAATCCCATGTTCTCGCGCACCGTCATATGCGGATAGAGCGCATAGGACTGGAACACCATGGCGATCCCGCGCTTGGAGGGATCGACATCGTTCATCACCTGCTCGCCGATTTCCAGCATGCCCGACGAAATGTCCTCCAGCCCGGCAATCATGCGCAGCAGGGTGGATTTGCCGCATCCGGACGGGCCGACAAAGACGACGAACTCCCCGGACTTGATGTCGAGATCGACGCCCTTGATGACGTCGAGCACGCCGAAGGTCTTGCGGATATCCTTGAGAATGACGTCGGCCATACCAGCTCCTATGCGCTGACGGTAAAGGTGACGGACTGGGCTGCGAACAGGCCGCATTCCGCCGTCAGCGTGATGGTGCCGGCGACATCGCCAGCCTCGAGCCAGAAGCCCGTCACCCCACCCTTGAAGCTCTGCAGAGACGGTCCGATGATGCGGCCGGGGCCATCCACGGCAAAGCGGATCGGCTCTTCGAAGAAGGGCAGGATGTTGCCGCCTTGATCGAGCACGCGGACGATGACGCGAACGGCATCCTTTTCTCCGGCGCGCAGTTGCGTGTCGTCCGGTGCGATCTCCAGCGTCGTGGGAAGCGGATCGGCCGGCAGCACGACCGTCTTGACGGCCTTGCCGTTGACATAGCCGGTGATGACACCGTCGCGCCAGATGCGGCCCCAGGTGCCGAATTCGGAGGGCGTGACATTGCGCATGTCGAGAATGACGGGCGGGTGCGCAAGGTGCGGATAGGTTTCGCGATCCGGCTCGACGCGTTTCGGTGCGAAGTCGCCGAACGTGATCTCCAGATAGTCGCAGTTGGTGAGAATGATCAGCGGGAGAACACCGCCGATGTTGCGCTCTCCGCGCGCCCAGTACGTCACCGGCTGCAAGACCACGCCGCCGGTCGGGTCGCCCTGCGATGCATAGGCATAGGCTGCAAGTTTCGGTTCGCGGAACGTGTCGAGCACGCCGTGGTAGCAGACGCGGTCGCCGGATCCGAAGTCCTTGTGGGTGTTGTAGTCGAACATGCACCAGCCGGTGGAGCCCGAAATATCGTCGCGACCGGCGACCGCATCGAGGATCAGCAGGTGACGCGTGACGTGCTCGGCCTGGCGCTGCTCCTGGTCGAAGCGCTTGGTCGGGTACATGTGGCCGTTATACTCGGTGATCATGTAGGGGATCGGCCTTGTGATGCCCGTCGTCTCGATCCGATCGCGCAGGACAACGCGGCCGCGGTTGTTGCCGGGCATCTCTTCCTGGCCGAGAATGAAGTCGTTCATCGTGTAGACGTCTTCGAGCAACTCGGAATTGGTGATGAAGCGGACGCCGCCCGTCTGGCGCGTCGTGTCGAGTTCACGCGCGAGGCGGTTGGTCTCGGCATAGAAATCGTGATCGTCCTGGCTCTCGTTGATGCGCACGCCCCAGATGATGATCGACGGATGGTTCCAGTCGCGTTCGATCATGCGGCGGACGTTCTCCACGGACTCCTTCTTCCAGGCCTCCCCGCCGATGTGCTGCCAGCCCGGAATTTCCTCGAACACGAGAAGGCCGATGTCGTCGCAACGGTCGATGAAGCTTTTGGCCTGCGGGTAATGCGAGGTCCGCACGATATTGCAGCGCAGGTCGAACTTGAGGATATCCGCATCCTTCTCCTGCGCGCGCCGCCCCATGGCGTATCCGGAATAGGGCCAGGCCTGGTGGCGGTTGAGCCCCCGCAGCTTGAGCGGCTTGCCGTTCAAAAGGAAGCCTGCCGGCGTGAATTCCGCCGTGCGAAAACCGAAACGGCCGGACAGCGCGTCGGTGCCGGAGGCCGTCTCGAGTTCTGCCGTCAGCGTGTAGAGCACGGGATTGTCGATGTCCCAGAGGGACAGACCCGACAGGCCGTCGATCGCAATCGTCGTGCTGTCGCCGTCGACGTCGGCCGTTCCCCTGCCGACGACCGCACCGGCCTTGTCGGCGATGGAAACGCGGATCGTGCCGGCGGTCGGCTTCTCCTGCGGGTTTGCAAGATCGACCCGAACCGTGACCCTGCTGGCCGACAGCGCCTCAGGCGTCTCGATCTTCATGTTGCGGATGGAGACGGCGCTTGCGACCTTCAGCCAGACATCGCGGTAGATACCGGCGTAGCAGAGATAGTCGATCATGCCGCCGAAGGGCGGTATGTCAGGGTTTTCCGATCCGTCGATCTTGACCGTCACGAGGTTGTCGCCCGGCTTGAGCCCTGCGGTCAGTCGGGCCTCGAACGGCGTGTAGCCATCGCGGTGGAAGGCGATCTTCTCGCCGTTGAGAAAGACCTCGCTGTCGGCCATGGCGCCGTCGAAAACGAGCGAGACTTCCCGGCCCTCGAAGCCCGGCTCCCACGCGATGACCTTCTGATAGGTGAACGCCTTCTGATAGGACGTCTCGTCGAAGTAGTTGTAGGGCAGCTCTACGGCGGTGTGCGGCAGGCGGATGCGTTCGCCGACAAGGATCTGGCCTGCCTTGGCCGGGTCGAAACCTTCGGTGAACATCCAGTCGCCGTTGAAGCTTTCATATCTGCGCATTATCGACATCCTATTTCACAGAACCGAGCATGCCCGCCACGAACTGGCGCTGCATGACGAAGAAGACGAGAAGGGTCGGCAGGGTGGCAAGGATCGTGCCGATCATGACCACGCCGAAATCGGGGTAGTAGGCCGACGCCAGAGACGAGACCACGAGGGTGATCGTCTTCGTATCGTTCGATTGCAGAACGATGAGCGGCCAGAGGTAGTTGTTCCAGTTCATCATGAAGACGATGACGAACGCGGCGGCATAGGTGGATCGCATCACGGGAACGTAGATGTAGAGGAAGATCTGCCACTCCTTGAGCCCGTCCACCTTTGCCGCGTCCCGAAGCTCGGTCGGAAACGCCTTCGTGGCCTGGCGAAAGTAGAAGATGATGAAAGCGGACGAGATCGTCGGCAGGAGAATGGCCAGGTGCGTGTTGATCAGCCCGGCCTTCCCCATCATCATGAACAGCGGGATCATCAGGGCTGCGAACGGGACCATCAGGGTCAGGAGCACGAGCGAATAGATCCTGTCGCGCATCTTCGACCGGAACATCTCGAAACCGTAACCCGCCAGAGAGGATACGGCGATCGTCAGCAGCGTTGCGAGGATCGCCACCTTGGCCGAGTTCCAGAACACCAGCGGCACGTCGACCTGGGCGAAGAAATTCGTGACATTGTTCGAGAAGGCGCTTCCGAAGGTGGCCTTGCCCTTGATGATGTCGATCGACGTGTTTGTCGAGGAAATCACCATCCAGATGAAGGGAAAGACGGAGACGAAAGCCGCCACGGACAGGGTGACATAGGTGGCGGCCCGCGGCAGGAAACGGCTCGACCGGGACATGGCGGGGGCAGCGTGGTCGGCTGATACGGCGGTCATGAACGCTCCCGTGCGACGTAGAACTGCAGGAAGGACAGCACCGCCACCATGACGACGATCACATAGGAGATCGTGGCGGCGTAGCCGAAGCTCGGCATGTAGCGGAAGGTGAGATTGTAGATGTAGAGCGACAGCGTGATCGTCGCGTCGGCCGGTCCGCCCTTGCCTTCGGTCAGGTTGTAGACTTCATCGAACAGCTGGATCGTGCCGATCGTCGAGATGATCGTGGTGAACAGGATGACCGGCTTCAGCATGGGTATGGTGAGGTGCACGAAACGCGCCCAGGCCGGAACGCCATCAATGCGGGCGGCCTCGTAGATCGACCGATCGATGTTCTGCAGTGCTGCGAGATAGAAGATCATGTTGTAGCCGGTCCACCGCCAGGTGATGGCGAGAATGACGAGGACCTTCGCCCAGAACGGCTCGGTCAGCCAGCCGATCGGCGAGCCGATGAGGCCGACGGCCAACAGGGCCTGATTGATGACGCCGTCGATCGAGAACATGCTCTTGAACAGGATCGAGTAGGCAACGAGCGAGGCAACGCAGGGCAGAAAGATGGCGGTCCGAAACACGCCTGCGAATTTCAGGCGGTCCGTGTTCAGAAGGGATGCCAGCATGAGCGCGAGCACGATCATGATCGGCACCTGCACCACGAAGAAGATCGTCGTGTTTGTCAGCGCCTTGAGGAAGACCGGATCGTTGCTGAGCCGCGCGACGTTGCCGAAGCCCGCGAACTTCATCATCATGCCCTTGCCGGAAAAGAACGACAGGTAGAGCGAGCGGAAGATCGGATAGATGAGGAACAGGCCGATGAGGCCGATGGCCGGTGCGATGAAGAGCCAGCCGTTGACGTCGTAATAGCGCTTCAGCCCGCCTGATCGCGCGCCACTTGTTTTCGCGTGAGCCATGGTTTCGACCGGAACCTGTTGAGATGATGATGACGCACGGGACCGCTTACGCTGTCACGCGTGTCGGCCCTCGCCGCCCGGGCTTCGTGCCACGGCGGAAAAGGGTGCCGCGCCCGGAGGGAGGCGCGACACCGCAGCGCGGTTGGGAGGAACCGCTTACTGGATCTGCCCTTCGGCCTGCGACTGGATTTCCTTCAGCACCGTCGGAATGTCTGCGCCCTGCGCGAGCGACGGCAGGTGCGCCGTCACGGCGGTGTCGACCTCGTTGGTGAAGATGCCGTAGTTGACCGCAGGGACCTTGGACAGCCAATCCGAAAAGTTCTGCCAGACCTTCTCGCCGCCAAAGAAGGGATCCGCGAGCATGTAGGCATCGCCTGTGCGCGCCGCCATCAGTGATCCAACGGCGCCGCGCGTCGTCAGGATATCCTGGTAGAACGACACGTCCTTGGCATAGACCTCGTTGAGAAAGTCGATCGCTTCCTTCTTTTCGGCCGAGCTCTCGATCACGTACCAGCTGGAACCGCCGAGGTTGGAGGCGTGCGTCGCGCCTTCGATGCCGAGGCTCGGCAGCGGTGCCACGCCCCACTTGCCGGACTGATCGGCCTGCGCCTTGACCGTGCCGGTAATCCAGACGCCGGTCGTCACGGTGGCGACATCGCCGGACGTGAAGGTGCCGACCCAGTCGGTCCAGCCCGCGGCGGGCTTGTAGATATTGGCCTTCAGGATCTTCTGCTGCGTCTCGAGCGCCGCCTTCAACGCGGTGTTGTTCTCAATGCTCAGATTGCCTTCCGCGTCGAAGTACCACTGGCCGGCGGACTGCATGAGAATGCGGGTGAACCCGGCATCGGTGATGTCGAGACCGAGCATTTTCTTGCCCGTCTTCTCCTCGACGACCTTGCCGATCTCGATGAGACGATCCCAGGTGATATCCTGCATATCCGACGGCTTGAAGCCGGCCTGCTCCAGATAGTCCTTGCGGTAATAGAGGCCGGTGACGCCGCTGTCGAACGGCATCCCGTAGACCTTGTCCTCGACCGTCATCAGCTTGACCTTGTAGGGCGCAAAGCCGGCGTAATCGACCGTATCGGACATCGGCGCGAAGGCACCGGGGAAGGACTGCAGATATTTCTGCGCGCCATAGTCTTCGATCAGGACGATATCGGGAAGCGCGTCCGTCGTGCCGGACGTCAGCGCCGTCTGCAGCTTCTGCTCGACGTCGGCCTTCGCGAAATCCACGATATTGAAGGTGGTCTCCGGATGCTTCGCGGTGTAGCGCGCGCCGGCCTCCTTCATGATCGCTACATTGAAATTGGGATCCCAGCACCACACGGTGATTTCGCCGGCGAAGGCTGCTGTGGTGGCAAAAAGGCTCGAGCCCGCCAGAGCGACGGCGGCGAAGGTCTTGGAAATACGCTGGAAATGCATGGTCTTCCTCCCTGAAGTCCCCGTTATTGAGACAGCTCCACCTGTCTTGGGAGGGAGTATTTCCTAAACTTTGTCCCAGGGCAACCGAAATTTAGTAAATATTTATCGCGGTGCAAAACGTCCTGCTGCACCTGCGATCACGAAGCCTCTGGCGTGCGGCAGCTTCCACGCCAGACGGTCTCGGTCGGGATCGTCACCATTTTCGCATAGGCTCGGCCACCCAGCCGCTCGACCAGCAGGTTCACCGCGGTCTCGCCAATGTGCTCGCCGTGGATCTTCACCGTCGACAGCGGCGGTGTCAGGAACTGGGCGACGGGGATGTCGTTGAAGGACACGATCGCCACATCATCGGGAATCGACAGATCGGCCTCGCGCGCTGCGCGATAGGTGCCGATCGCCATGTTGTCGTTGGCGGTCACGATGATGTCGGGGAGCGGCCGGCGCGACAGGAGCTGGCGGGCAAGCTCGTAACCGGTTTCCAGCCGCAGGTTCTGCCCGGAATCGCAGCTTTCCCCCAGCACCAGCAGATCCGCATCGAACGTGCCCCTCCCCTTCTGCCAGTCGATATAGGCCTTGCAGCGCCGTTCTCCGAACCGCTGCGTTTCTCCGTTCAGATGCTCGTAGCTTCCGATGAACGCAATGCGCTCGTAATGGAGATTGTCGAGCGTATCGAGAATCTTGTGGGTGGCCGCGACGAGATCGCTATGGACGCAATCGAAGCGGTCGGACGGCGGCACGAAGTCGGCAAACACAATGTGGCGGCAGTGTTCATCCAGCCACGCGATCTCGTTGTCCGAGTGCTTGCCGATGACGATGACGCCGGCGACATCCGCCAGCAGGGCCGGATCCGGCATGCTGTCGGAATGGAAAACCTTGACGATATCCGTTTTCAGCTCGCGACAACGGTTCTCGATGCCGAGGCGCACGCCGACATAATAGGGATCGGCCACCTCGTCCGACGGCTCCAGGAAATGCACGATGGCGAGCCGCGGAAGAAGCGTCGGCTCCGTGCTTCCCTGCGGGCCGGAACCGTTGGGAACCGCATCCTGCTGCAACGCCTCGTTCTGGCGGGCGCGATTGCGGGGCGTTGCGTAATTCAGCGCTTCCGCCGTCTCGATGACGGCCTGGCGCTTGGCAGCGGAGATGGAAAGGGCGGGATCGTAGTTCAGGACCCGCGAAACGGTCGCCGAGGACACGCCGACGGCTTTCGCAATTTCCTTGATCGTGACCATGAGATGCTGACGCTCGATACGGAGAGGAGGGTGCAGAAAAAACGCAACCTGCCCGATTGCCGACGGGCTGTCAGTAAATATTTACTATACAACCCGGCGGCGATGACATTTTTTCGTTGGTTCCAGCACGATCAGCCAAGCCCGACGATTTCCAGCTCCTGGCCCGCAACCGAGACGACATCCCCCAGTGGCTTGCCCATTAGAGCGACCGCGACAGGCGAGACGTGGGAGATCGTTCCGGCCTTTGGGTCCGCCTCGTCTTCCCCGACGATCCGGTAGGTTTGAACGCGGCCGTCATCGCGGACAAACGTAACCGTGCTGCCGAACGCAACGATGTCTGCAGAAGCAGGTTCGGGCATGATCTGTGCCGATCGAATTCGCGCCGACAGGTATCGGAGGTCGCGCAGCGGCGCGGCCGCCTGGCGACGCTTTTCATTGACGTCCTCGATCAGGTTTGCCGCCGCGTAGTCTGTTCGCGCCGCTTCCAGGTCCGCCTCCAGCGCCGCAAACCCTGCCTGTGTGACGAGATTGGGATGCGGGGAGATCGGCCGGTCGGGGATCAGCGTTTCCGACGCCGTCTCGAAGCTTTCTTCCTTGGTAAAGGCGACACTCATGGCTTCTCTTTCCGACGCGACCGCCTTCAGGCGACGGCGCGCGCCTGTTCGGCCTGCGCTTCGAGAACGGCGATATCGGCGAGAGCAAGGGCGGCTTCGCGCGTGCGCGCCGCAGCGATGAAGCGGCCCTTGTGGCAGAAGCTCGCACCTGCGACCCCGCTGGCCGCTTCGAGCTCGGCATTGACCAGGCCTCCCCATGCCGCCGGAAGGTCGGCGCGAAGGTCGAACCCCTCGTCCGCCCGACGGATCCCGGTCACGCACCAGTCCTTGTCGCGGGGATGGACGACGAAAAGCAGATGATCGGCCCCGGCCTTCACCACCGCCGATCGGAATGGCATCCCGAACGGAAGCTCCAGAATGCGCCCCTGACCCGCCGATGCGATCGCATCCAGCACCAGAGCTTCGGCCCGAAGCTTGGCTGCGGCCTTCCCGATACCCGCCTCGACGAAATGACGGGCGATGGCGAGGGCGCGATGGAAGCTCTGCGTTTCCGCCTCCGGATCCGCGTCGTCGAAGACCGGTTTCAGCGTTTCGAGCAGTGCCGGAAGTGTCAGTCCGGCGAGAATACCCGCCGTCGAAGGGCTGAGCGCACCGTTGTCGACCAGATCGACCGGCAGAACGAAACTGCTGTCGAACGACGTATGAACGACCTCGATGTGCTGGTCGGGAAGACCGGTGGCACGAAGATAATCCCGCCCAAAATGGCGCCAGATCAGACCGAAGGAACTGTAGGGCTGGCCATCGTCGCGCAGCGGCGCCCCACGCTGGTGATGGTCGAAGATGCGTGTTTCCGCGTCATACGCGCCGCCCACGTCGTAGACGATGCGATCGGCACCCGCTGCGATCCAGTCCGGCGCACGGCTGCGCACGATCTTCGCGTCGGGATACAGTCGCGTCAGGATAACGCTCGACAGAAGCTCGTCGGCATGGAAGCCACCGGAGTGCGTCACGAGAAAAGTGGGGTTCATTCCGGATGCCTTGCTTTTCGGGAGAAGTGCGCCTGTGCGCCGGTCATGAGATAGCCCCTCCGCCGCCTGACCTCAACACGTTTCGGATGATGTGTCCTCACGCGACGGTACTCTCGCCGATGCCTGGAGGCGTCGCATCTGTGACGGCCGCCGGTTTCGGCTTCCCGTAAAGGCCGAGATGCGCATCCCCCCATTGTTTCAGCGCGAGCATCACCGGCTCCATCGAGCGGCCGAGCGGCGACAGACTGTACTCCACCTTTGGCGGAACCTGAGCGTAGACCTTGCGCGAGATCAGACCGTCCTCCTCCAGTTCCCGCAGCTGATGGGTCAACATCCGCTGCGTCACGGCGGGGATCGCGCGGCGGATCTCGTTGAAACGCAGCGTGCCGGACAGAAGGTGAAAAAGGATCACCGACTTCCACTTGCCATCGATCAGCCCGATCGCTGCCTCGACCGAACAACCAGGACTGCAGTCGAACCGAGAGTGCCGAGCTTTTGCCATTACGGTATCCTTTTCGACACTATGGGCTACGATTGTGCGTATGCCAATTTCGGGAATGTATGCCCATATGCAGTCGGACGCAACCAGGCGAGCTGGTCGCGAGACAAAGAGGATTTCCAACATGAAAGCAGTTGCCTATACCGAGGCCGGCGCGATCGAGCGCGACGACGCGCTCGTCGATCTCGATCTTCAGAGGCCCGCGCCCGGCCCGCGCGATCTCCTGGTCGCCGTCGACGCGATCTCGGTCAATCCGGTGGATACGAAAATCCGCAGGTCCGTGGCGCCCGAGGCCGGTTCCCCCAAGGTCCTCGGCTGGGATGCCGTAGGCCGCGTGGCCGAGGTCGGCTCTGCCGTCACCGCGTTCAGGCCGGGCGATGCGGTCTACTATGCAGGCTCCCTGCTGCGGCCGGGCGCAAACAGCGAGTATCATCTCGTGGACGAACGTCTGGTCGGCCGGAAACCGATCTCGATGTCCAACGCAGAGGCGGCGGCCCTGCCCCTGACAGCCATCACGGCCTGGGAGATGCTGTTCGATCGCCTTGATGTCCGCAAGCCTGTGCCCGGCGCTGCGCCGGCAATTCTCATCATCGGCGGGGCCGGCGGCGTCGGATCGATTGCCATTCAGCTTGTCCGTGCCCTCACCGATCTCACGGTCATCGCCACGGCCTCCCGCGCGGAGACACGAGCCTGGGTCAGCGAACTCGGCGCGCACCATGTTGTGGATCATTCCCGACCGCTGGCGGATCAGATATCCGCATTGGGGCTCGGCGCGCCAGCTTTCGTCTTTTCGACGACTGAAACGCACCGCCACCTCGGCGAGATCGTCGAGCTGATCGCGCCGCAGGGCCGTTTCGGCCTGATTGATGACCCAGATCGTCTCGATGTCGTCAGCTTCAAACGCAAGGCGGTTTCGATCCACTGGGAGCTGATGTTCACGCGCTCGATCTTCGAGACGGCCGACATGGATCAACAGGGCAAGCTTTTGAACGAGGTCGCCGCGCTGATCGATGCCGGCAAACTGCGGACGACGGTCACCGACGTGCTCCGTCCCATCAATGCCGGCAATCTCAGAAAAGCCCATGCCGTCATTGAAAGCGGCAGGGCGCGCGGGAAGATCGTGCTCGAAGGTTTCTGACCCCGACCGCCGCAGCTGGTCGCGGAGGTCGGCCGGCTGTGCGGAGCACATGGGGTCTCTCTCCAAGGCCCAGAACGCGTTTCGCCGGCGGACGCGGGAGCGTCAACCGGCGAAACGTTTGTTGGTCTGCACCGCCATCCGGGCTGTCCCGGATGGCGCTGTCAGTTCTAGATCGACTGGTAAGCGCGAACGATCGCGTTTGTCTGGTCGGTGTTCATCGCCTGGATCTGCGCGGTCGTGAAAGCGACCTGCTGGGCGGTGGTCAGGTTGGTGATATCCGACGTCGAGAGCCCTGCGATTGCCTTGGCGCTGATGGCAGCGATGTCGGCGGTCGAGAAGGTCAGGAGGTCCTGCGAGGACAGTGCGGCAATGGCTGCCGAACCGAGAGCTGCGACCTGGGTCGCCGTGAGAGCGCCGATCTGGTCCGACGACATCGCATCCAGCTGTGTGGTCGAGAGGGCGGCAACGGCTGCTGTGCTCAGGGCCGCGACCTGGTCGGTCGAGAGCGAGATGAGGTTATCGGAAGACAGCGCCCCGACCTGCGCCGAGGTGAGCGCACCGATCTGGGCCGTCGACAGGCCGTCGATCTGTGCGGTCGAAAGCACCTTGATCTGGGCCGTCGAGAGCGACGCGGCCTGGCCGGTCGTCAGGCTGCCGAGCTGGGTGGACGTCAGGGCTGCGAAGTTCGCCGTCGACAGACCCGCAAGGGAGCTGCCGCGCAGAGCCGTGATCTCCGTCGAGCTGATCGTCACCATGTCTCCCGTCTCGAGCCCGGCAATGCCGCTGCTGGAGAGTGCCGCCAGCTGAGCCGTGCTGAAGGCGTCGATCTGCGTCGAGGACAGGGCGCCGACCTGTGCGGAGGAGAGCGCAGCGATCGCCGCCGTGCTCAGCGCCGCCACCTGGTCGGTGGAGAACGAAGCGATGCCGTCCGTCGTCAGGGCTCCGATCTGGGCCGAGGTGAGTGCCCCGACCTGTGCCGTCGTCAGGCCGTCGATCTGCGCGGTCGAGAGCGCCTTGATCTGGGCCGTGCCGAGCGATCCGGTCTGCGTGGCCGTCAGTCCGCCAAGCTGGGTGGACGTCAGTGCCGCGAAGTTGGCCGTGGCGATGCTGGCGAGGGTCTTGGCGCTGAGGGCCGAGATCTCGGTCGAGGAGATCGTCGCCATGTCTTCGGTGGAAAGGCCGGCGACGGCGCCAGTGGACAGGGCCGCCAGCTGCTTGGTGCTGAAGGCATCGAGCTGTGTCGACGACAGGGCGCCGAGCTGGGCAGACGACAGGGCCGCGACAGCAGCGGCGCTGAGGGCTGCGACCTGATCGGTGCTGAAGGAAGCCAGGCCATCCGTGGTCAGCGCACCGATCTGGGCGGAGCTGAGAGCCCCGACCTGGGCGGTGGTCAGGCCGTCGATCTGCGCGGTGGTCAGCGCCTTGACCTGGGCCGTGCCGAGCGATCCGGTCTGTGCGGTCGTCAAGCCACCGAGCTGGGTGGACGTGAGGGCGGCAAAGGTTGCGGTGGAGNAGGCCGGCCAGCGTCTTGGCGTTGATGGCGGAGATCTCGGCGGACGAGATGGTGGCGACGTCGTCGGTGTCGAGGCCGGCGACGGCGGCCGAGGACAGGGCAGCCAGCTGGGTTGTGGTGAAGGCGTTGAGCTGGGTGGTGCTGAGGGCACTGACCTGGGCAGACGACAGGGCCGCGACGCCGGCCGCGCTGAGAGCGGCCACCTGATCGGTGGAGAAGGAGGCGATGCCGTCGGTGGTCAGGGCGCCGATCTGTGCGGAGGTGAGCACGGCGACCTGCGCGGTGGACAGGCCGTCGATCTGGGCGGTGGACAGGACCTTGATCTGGCTGGAGGTCAGGGCGCCGGTCTGCGCGGTGGTCAGGGCACCGAGCTGGGTGGAGGTCAGCAC
>NZ_LMPE01000011.1:324155-324255 GCF_001424325.1 Rhizobium sp. Leaf341 | reverse complement strand
GGCGAAGTTGGCCGTGGCGATGCTGGCGAGGGTCTTGGCGCTGAGGGCCGAGATCTCGGTCGACGAGATGGTCGCCATGTCTTCGGTCGCAAGGCCTGCA
>NZ_LMPE01000011.1:323896-324054 GCF_001424325.1 Rhizobium sp. Leaf341 | reverse complement strand
ACGGCGCCGGTGGACAGGGCCGCCAGCTGCTTGGTGCTGAAGGCATCAAGCTTGGTGGAGGACAGGGCACTGACCTGGGCCGACGACAGGGCAGCGACGGCAGCCGCGCTGAGGGCTGCGACCTGGTCGGTGGAGAAGGAGGCAAGGCCATCCGTGGT
>NZ_LMPE01000011.1:282-323877 GCF_001424325.1 Rhizobium sp. Leaf341 | reverse complement strand
CAGGGCGCCGATCTGGGCGGAGGTGAGCGCACCGATCTGGGCGGTGGTCAGGCCGCCGATCTGGTCGGTGGACAGCGCCTTGATCTGGGCGGTACCGAGCGCGCCGGCCTGGGCCGTCGTCAGACCGCCGAGCTGGGTGGAGGTCAGTACGGCGAAGTTGGCCGTGGAAAGACCGGCCAGAGCCTTGGCGCTCAGGGCCGAGATCTCGGTCGACGAGATCGTCGCCATGTCTTCGGTGGCAAAGCCCGCCAGGGCCGCAGACGACAGGGCGCCGAGCTGCGCGGTCGTGAGGCCGTCAAGCTGGCCGGAGGAAAGAGAGGCGACCTGCGCCGAGGTGAGAGCTGCAACCTGGCTGGACACGAGCGTCGCGAGCTTGGTGCTGTCGAGGACGGCGAGCTGGCCGGCGGTCAGGCCCGTGACGGCGGACGCCGACACCGCGCGAAGCTGCGTCGTGCTGAAAGCCGAGAGGTCGTCCGTGGTGAAGGCTGCGATCTGCTGGGAGGAAAAAGCGGCAATCTGCGCCGATGTCAGGGCACCCACATCGCTGGTCGTAAACGACGCGATCGTGGACGTATTGAGGGACTGGATCTGTTTAACGCTGAGTGAAGATACAATCGAGGTCATGGGTGCGCGCCTTCATCGTTCAAAGATTAATATTCGTTCCTCTCCGATGCCTGCGGCGGAAGGCGAAGCCTCGCGTCACAGAGCCTTGGATGCGCCGGGCATCTTCAAACGATCGCCGATGCTGCTGCCTGCTCCAATGGGCTAGGCACAGGGTGGCGCTCGTTCGAGCGGAAAGAATATCTGGAAACATGGCTCGTAAGAGCCTGACGTGGGGGCGGCATCATGCATGCAGAGTAAGACCTCTGCTTCCCACACCTATGGTATCAATACATTCGAAGTCTTTGATTTTCCCCTATGGACGCCGCTAGATCCCGCGGGGGGAGATAGCACACAACCCACATCGCGATTTTTAAGCCCCACCTTCTAATTTTCAGTTAAAGCGCAGAATAAAGAAAGTGTTTAGACCTCGCTATAGTCGGTAGCTTGACAAACTTGCGCGGAGGTGGAGCTTTCATTGCGCCTGTATGCATTCTTTGGCGCAGCCTTGTCGAGAACAAGAAGACTTTCCGGGAAAGACTGTTTTACATTTATGATGCGCTGCGGCCGCAAGCTCAAGGCAAGGCAACGCCGCTAGTTGTCAAGCTCTCAGCGTCCCGAAATGCGGCCTCGAGCCCACGATCAATGTGATGTCCATGGTTATGCACAATATCTTTGCCTCAGCACACCAGTCGATGCTTGCTGTGGCGCTCGAGCGCGCACGTCAGCAGCAGCTCTCGCTTCTGGAACTCTTCCAGATCGCCGAAGAGCTGAACACTGCGCAGCAGACGGCTGCGGCTGCCAAACTCTACAGCACCTGGATTGCCTTCAACGACAACAGCCCGGTCCTGCATCTCGCCTATTTCAACTATTCCGTCACGTTGCGGGCGATGGACGACATGCCCGGCGCCATCAATGCGCTCCAGGCGAGCCTGAAGATCTCGCCGCAGATGGGGCAGGCCCGCATCAATCTCGGCCGCACCTATGAGGACAGCGGGCTGAACGCGCAGGCCGTCCAGCAATGGCAGCAATATGTCGCTGCGACGCAGGAGATCACGCCGGAAAAGATCGGTTACCGTCTGATGGCGCTCCAGCACATCGGCCGCGTCATGGAGAGCGTCGGACTTCTGGAGGATGCGGAAGCCATTCTCTGGCAGGCGGTTGAACTGCGGCCGGACCGTACGGAGGCTGCGCAGCACTGGCTGTCGACCCGCCAGCATCAGTGCAAATGGCCGATCCTCACGCCGTCGGAATACGTGACGAACCGGCAGCTCCTGGAAGCGTTTTCGCCGCTCCCCCTCGCCTGTTACACGGACGACCCGATCTTCCAGATGGCGAAGGCCTATCGCTACAACAAGCATCTCGTCGGTCGCGTCCACGCCCGCGATATTCTGAAACCATCTCCGCGCCCGAAATCCGGCACGTCCGAGCGGCTTCGGATCGGCTACGTCTCGTCCGACCTGCGCGACCATGCCGTCGGCTTCGCGCTAAGCGAAGTGCTTGAGCTGCACGACAAGGAACGCGTCGAGGTGTTTGCCTACTACTGCGGCGAAGCGCGTACCGGCGACGCGACACAGACCCGTATCCAGGCAGCCGTCGATCACTGGCATGATATCGGGGCCCTCAGCGACCTCGATGCCGCCAAGCAGATCTGCGCCGACGGCATCGATATCCTGGTGGATGTCAACGGCTATACCAAGCACGCACGCACCAAGATCTTCGCCTACCGTCCCGCTCCGGTCATCGTCAATTTCTGCGGGTATCCCGGAACCATGGCGAGCCCCGTTCATCAATACATCATCGCCGACGAGCAGATCATCCCGCCGCAAAACGAACTCTACTACACCGAAAAAGTGCTGCGCATCCCCTGCAACCAGCCGGTGGACCGCAAGCGCAAGATCGCGGCGCGCCCGACGCGGCAGGAGGCCGGACTTCCGGACGATGCCTTCGTGTTTGCCTGCTTCAACGGCTCCCAGAAGACAACGGCGGCCTGTTTCTCGCGCTGGATGACGATCCTCCTGGCCGTACCCGGAAGCGTTCTCTGGCTTCTCGGCGCGTCGGAGCCGGTCAACCAGCGGCTCCGCCAGCTTGCGATCGACCACGGCGTGGATGCGGATCGCCTGATCTTCGCGCCCAAGGCTCCCAACGCCTTTCACCTGGCCCGCATCGGCGTGGCCGATCTTTTCCTCGATACATTCCCCTATGGCGCCCATTCCACGGCGGCCGACGCGGTCACGATGGGCCTGCCGGTGCTCACGCTCCGCGGCAAGGGTTTCGCCTCGCGCTTCTGCAGCAGCATTCTCCACGCCGCCGGCATTCCGGAGATGATCTGCGAAACGCCGGATGCCTATGTCGCCAAGGCGATCGGCTATGCGCACAATCGCGAGAGCCTGTCGAGCGTCCGTCAATCGCTGCAAGCGCAGCGGGAAACCTGCGCTCTGCGCGATATCCCGGCTCTCGTAGCCCGTCTGGAGACGCTGTACTGGCAGATGCAGGGCGAGGCCGAGCGCGGCGAAATCCCGATCCCGCGCCTCGACAATCTCGACATCTACTACGAAGTCGGCGTCGAGTTTCTGTCCGAGCCGATCGAGTTCGAGACGGAGGCAAGCTACCGGGAGCGCTATCGCCAGGAACTTGCGCAGCGGAACGCCTATGCCCCGGTTGCGCGGGATACCCGGTTCTGGACCGAGACCGACTGACAGGCCGTCCGTCCGGGGGGACGGATGACGGAAGGTGCGCTCCGGCGATCACGCCGCAGCCGACAATTGATGATATCGACGAGAGGGCAATGACATGAACCCCGTGATTTTGGTCACCTTTGCCGGCCGCCAGCAGCGGATGGAGATCCTGACCCAGTACATCCGCAAGGCGCTGGATGCGGGCATCATCGACGAATGGCACATCTGGGACTTTACCCGCTCGGCCGACGATCGGGCCTGGGTCACCAAGGAATTCGGACCGGTCCGCTTCATGGGGCCGAATGCGTCCTACCAGCAGAAGGGGTCGGTCAGCCGCCAGTCCTCGTTCCGCACGACGGCAAAGATCCAGAGCGACCTGCACATCGCAATCATTCCCCACGACAAGACAAGCGATTCCTACGAACTCGTCGTCGGCGGCTGGAACAACACGCATTCCGCGCTCCGTCGCATCACGGAGCGGGACCTCACGAGCTTCACGCGCGACACCCATCCCCTGCTCTGGACCCGATCGACGCCCGGCGTGCTGTCGCCGGGTCTCGCCAACCATGTCGTTCTCAGCCTCGATCCCGCCGGCGTTCCCACGCTACACGTCAACGGCGTCATGGTCGGGTCGTGGCCGGATATCCAGCTGCCGGGCGGTGCCTCGATCATGGTGCGCGGCGGCTGGGGCTCCGATCTCGAACTCTGCGACGTGCAGAGCCCGGTCCGCCGCTATGTCGGCAACGAAAACGAGACGACGCCGTACTGGCAGGCCTACAGCTACTATACCAAGCGACTGACGGAATTTTCTGACGCCGTCTTCCTGAAATGCGACGACGACGTCGTTTATCTCGATCTCGACAATCTCAGCAAGTTCATCGCCTTCCGCCGCGACAATCCGCATTATTTCATCGTCTCCGCCAATGTCGTCAACAATGGCGTCTGCGCCTACTGGCAGCAGGAAGCCGGGTCCCTCCCCGCCACGCTCGGCCGCTTCGAGCGTCCGCCGGGCGGTTTTGGTGGAAGCCTGTGGCAGAGCGCGGAGCGCGCGATGCAGCTTCACGAATACTTCCTCAGCAAAACGGAAAAATCCTTGCCGTTGCCCAGCGCCGTCATCGACTGGCAGGAGCGGCAGTCGATCAATTTCATCGCGTGGCTGGGCCGGGATCTCGTGCACATGGCGCTGCCGAAATGCGATGATGAATATGCCTTGACCGTCGATCTGCCGAATTATCTGAACCGCCCCACGGCCATCTATTCCGACTTCACCGTCAGCCATCTGAGCTTCGGACCCCAAGAGAACGGCCTTGCGCTCGATCGCTTGATCGATGGATACGACGCCTTGATGCGGAGCAACCTGGCGGCAGCCTGATCGCGCGATATGTCTTTGCCGGAACGGCACGGACCAAAAACGAAAAGACGAGGATACGACATGGGCGGGAACGGGAAAATTGCGATCGTCGGCGCCGGCCTTTCGGGCGCCGTCATCGGGCGGGAACTGGCGCTCGCGGGATACAGCGTCGAGATCTTCGACGTTCGCGACCATATCGCCGGAAACTGCTACAGCGAGCGCGATGCGGATACGGGTGTCATGGTGCATGTCTATGGCCCGCACATCTTCCATACGGATGACGAAGAGGTCTGGACCTACGTCAATCGCTTTCAGACGTTCATGCCCTACAAGAACCGGGTGAAGACGACGGTCGACGAGCAGGTGTTTTCCCTGCCGGTCAACCTGCACACCATTAACCAGTTTTTCGGCAAGACGTTTCGGCCCGACGAGGCCCGCGCCTTCATTGAGGAGAGGGCCGACAAGACCATTTCCGATCCGCAGACCTTCGAAGAGCAGGCCCTGCGGTTCGTCGGTCGCGAACTCTACGAGGCGTTCTTCAAGGGTTATACCGAGAAACAGTGGGGCTGCTCGCCCACGCAGTTGCCGGCCTCCATCCTCAAGCGCCTTCCGGTGCGCTTCAACTACGACGACAATTACTTTTTCCATCGGTTTCAGGGCATGCCGGAAAACGGCTACACCGACATGGTGGCCGGCATCCTCGATCACCCCGGCATCACCGTTCGACTGGGGACCCGCTTCGACAAGGCGCAGAACGAGGCTTATGACCATGTCTTCTATTCGGGCCCTCTCGACGGCTACTTTAACTACGAGATGGGCCGGCTGGGATATCGGACGCTCGATTTCGAGCGCTTTACCTACGAGGGCGACTATCAGGGCTGTGCGGTCATGAATTATGGCGACGCGGATGTGCCTTACACCCGCATCACCGAGCACAAGCACTTTTCGCCGTGGGAGAGCCCGAAGGGATCGGTCTGCTATCGCGAATTCTCACGTCTTTGCGGCGAAGACGACGTCCCCTTCTACCCGATCCGGCTGGTCGAGGAGAAGCAGTTGCTCGCCTCGTATATCGAGCGGGCCGAAGCGGAAACCGCCGTCACCTTTGTCGGTCGCCTCGGCACCTATCGGTATCTCGATATGGACGTGACGATCCGGGAAGCTCTGGACACGGCGGCACTCTACCTGAAGAACACCGCTGAAAACGCGCCGGTCCCCGCCTTCCTGCATTCCCCGCTCTGAGACGACGGGCTTCGGCAACGCCGATCGGGCCGTTGCCGTGGGATCGGCGGGCAGTCAGGCGCGGCCTTCGACCGCGTCTGCGGGATGGTCCTGCTCGAGGAGCTTCGGCACCCAGAGGCAGACCGGAACGATCAGGATCGTCATCAGGAACATCACCAGGAAGGTAACGTGAAGCGCTGCCTGCAGCGCCATGCGGACGGGCGTCACGTCGATGGCGGCAGCCGCCGTTCCGTCCAGCAGGCCGCGCAACTGCTCGGGCGTGATCGCCCCCATGCCGCCGGCATGGGCAAGGCCGTAGCTGAGGACAGCGCCGAGTATCGAGGCGCCAAGCGTGCTGCCGAGATTGCGCGAGAACACGTTGGAGGCCGTGGCACTGCCGCGTTGCGACCAGCCGACGCTCTCCTGGGTGATGACCAGCGCGCAAATGTTGAGCAGGCCCATGCCGATACCCATGACCAGCGAGCCTGCACCAGCCTGTGCCGGCGAACTGTCGGGCGTGAGCAGCACGAGCATGAAGGCGCCGACCGGAATGACGAGGCTCGCAACGACCATGATCGGACGGAGCCCGAAGCGGGGGAACATGCGCGACGCGAAGGTCGCGCCGGCCGGCCAACCGATCAAAAGCATCGTCAATGCAAAGCCTGCGACGAGCGGCGACCGATCGAGCACCGTCTGGACATACATGGGCAGGAACGTCGTCAGCCCCATGATGGCCATGCTGGCAAAGAAGATGGCGATGTTGGAGGCCGCGATGGGCCGGCGCAGCCAGAGATCGGGCGCGACCATCGGGGCTTCCGCACGACGCTCCTGCCAGAGAAACAGGCCGAGGCTGGCGACGAACACCAGCACCGCAACAATGGTGTAGACCGGCGTCGCGGCCTCCACCTCGGTCAGGGCCACCATCAACGCGGAGATGGAAACGGCAAAGAGGACGGCACCAAGGATGTCGATCGATGCCGTGCGCGTCTGCTTTTCCTCGTGCAGAAAGCGCATGAAGCCGAAGGCGGCCAGGATGCCGACGGGGATGTTGATCCAGAAGACCCAAGCCCAAGGCAAGGCGTGGATGATGAAGCTGCCGAGCAGCGGACCGACCACTGCCGACAACGCCCACACGCTTGCCAGATAGCCCTGAACCTTGCCGCGCTCGCGACCGGGAAACAGATCGCCGACGATCGTCATGGCGACCGGCTGGATGGCGCCGGCGCCGACGCCCTGGAGCAGACGGAAGGCGATCATCGACGGCATGGACCAGGCAAAGCCCGCAAGCAGCGAGGACAGCAGGAACACAGCGATGCCGAACAGCACGATCGGCTTGCGGCCGTAGATATCCGACAGCTTGCCGAAGACGACGGTGGTGGCTGTCTGCGTCAGCAGAAAGGAAGAGAACACCCAGCTGTAGAGATTGAGCTGACCCAGCTGCGCGGCAATCTGCGGCATGGCGGTCGAGACAATTGTCGCCTCGATCGCAATCATCGCCATGCTGGCCATGATTGCAGCAACGACGAGGCCGCGATGAACCCGTTTTTCACTCATCAATCGGTTCCGGAGCGCCTCCGGGGGCGCAATGGGAGAAACTCGGCGGTCGGACGGCCGTCAGTCGCGCGATGCATGCGCGCGGATGTCGAGGGAACATGCCAGCGCGGCGTCGGTCGGGATCGGATCCCGCAGCCTTGAACTGGACCTGTTACCCCCGGCGGTCAAGGCCGATAGTCTGTAAAACTTACGGTTTTCGCAAGCGACGGGACCATGCTGCGCTTGGACGTCGCTTCCCATGGCCGGACCGCATCAGGCTCAAGCAAGCCAAAGCCGATACCCGATGAAGCAACCGTCGCGTCCACGGGGTCTTTGATCGTGCGCGTCCGGAAGATGGCTTTGCCTTTTGGCACGCAGACTGGGCACCGAGCGACCGGGTGCCCGTCGAACGGGGATCGATGCTATGACGACAATTGCTTCCGGCCTGAGCGTCACGCAGATCCGATCCCTGTCTGCGCCCGCAGTTGCCGCCTGGACGACGGAGGATGTTAGCTCCCTTTCGACGCTGCAGATCAGAGCGCTCTCCTCCACCCAGATCGCGGCGCTCGATGTCGAGGACGTCGAGGTGCTCAGCACCGAGCAACTGAATGCGATCTCCCGCGCGGCCATCGTCGGTCTGACGCTCGATCAGTTAAGCGTTCTGCACAAGGCAGGCATTGAAGCGCTCTCTTCGACCCAGGTGAGCGGCATGTCCACGGCGCAGATCGGTGCGCTGACGGCAGATCAGGCAGAAGCCCTGACGCCCGCCCAGATCAAGGCGCTGACCAGCGATCAGCTTGCTGCCCTCAGCCCGGAAGATCTGGCGACCTTTTCGACGGCCGATATCAATGCGATCTCGAGTTCCGCCATCCGGGGACTGCAGCTGAATGTGCTTTCCTCGCTCGCGACAGACCAGATTTCCGCGCTGAACACGGGAGCCGTCGCCAGCCTGTCGACCGATCAGATCACGGCCCTGACCCGGGACCAGGTCGAGGCGCTGACCTCGTCACAGGTTTCGGCCCTCGGATCCCTCCAGATCGCCGCGCTCGAAGCCGAGGACATCGCCGTCTTGTCGCTCGACGACATCGGCGCCATCACCACACGGGCCGTTACCGGTCTTCCGATTGCAAGCCTGTCCGACGAGCAGCTCTCCGCCCTGTCCTCCGGCCAGGCCGGCGCGCTCAGCGGTACGCAGCTGGCGACGCTCGGCACGGCGCAGGTCGCAGCCCTCTCGACGATCCAGATCAACGCTCTGGCATCCCGGTCTCTCGCATCGCTGGCGCCGTCTCAGGTTGCCGCCCTCAGCAAGGACCAGCTCGCCGCCCTCTCCTCTCTGCAGGTGAAGGCCCTAAGCTCGACGCAGCTTGCCGCTCTCTCCTCCGATGGGATCGGCGCTTTGTCGACGACGGCGATGTCTGTCCTGACCGGCCAGGCCTTTGGTGGTGTTCGTCCCGACGCGATCGCCGGACTGACCACCGCTCAGGTTGCCGCGCTCGGTACAAGCGTCATCAGCGCGCTCACCAGTGCGCAGATCGGCGCGCTGAACGATGCGCAGCTGACGGCCCTGACGCCTGTGCAGGTCAAGGCGCTCGGGACGGCCCAGCTTGCCGCGCTCGATGCCGGCGACATTGCGAATTTCTCCACGACCGACATCGCCGCCATCAACGGAAAGGCTGTGCAGGGCTTGAGCACCGCTGTCGTGGCCGCCCTGTCTGCAGCCCAGCTCGTGGCGCTCAGCACGGCAACCGTCGCCGTCCTGACGAGCACGCAGGTCAACGCCCTGACCACCGATCACCTCGCTGCCCTGCTGCCATCGCAAGTTGCCGCTCTCGGCGCCGGGCAGATCACCGGCTGGGGGGTCAACCAGTTCGCCGCCCTTTCCACCGCCCAGATCGCCAAGCTCGGCTCGCAGGCACTCGGAAGCCTGACCACGCAGCAGATCGGAAGCTTGAGCACCGAGCAGACGGCCGTCCTGACGTCGAGCCAGACCCGGGCGCTGACATCGACCCAGATTGCAGCGCTCAGCGAAAGCACGCTGTCCTCTTTTTCGACGGCAGCTTTGGCCGGCCTTTCGACATCCGCGATCAAGGGCCTTCGCGCCGACGCCATCGGCGTTCTGTCCACCGCCCAGATCGCCGCCCTGACCTCGAGCCAGACCACCGCCCTGACGACGCAACAGATGGCGGCGTTGAGCACGGAGCAGGTGGAGGCCCTCACTTCCGTCCAGGTGCGCGCACTCTCTGCGGCACAGATCGCCGTGCTCAGCACGGCGGCTGTCCAGACCTTCTCCACCGATGATATGGCCGCCCTGACCAACAGGGCGATCGCGGGCCTTCAGACCGACACGCTCGCCGCGCTTTCCGCTGCACAGATTGCCGCCTTGAGCACCAGCGTCGTCGCGAGCCTGAACACGTCCCAGATCGACGCTCTGCAGACCGAGCAGGTCGCCGCCCTCTCGACGGACCAGCTGAAGGCTCTGACCGCGCTCCAGCTTTCCGCACTGGGTGCGGACGATCTTGCCGCCATATCGACGGACGTTATCGGCGCAATCTCCAAATCGGCACTGTCCGGGCTGACGGCGGAGGTGGCCGCAACGCTCTCGACCGGCCAGATCGCAGCCCTGACGACCGCCCAGATATCCGGCCTGACGAAGGCCCAGCTGGCCGCGATGAGCACCACGCAGATCGAATCCCTGTCACCGACGCAGATGGCCGCGCTCAATGCCATTCAGCTTTCGGGCCTCGGCGAAGAGTCGCTCGCCACCTTCTCGGCGGACGATGTCGCCGCAATCACCACCTCCGCCGTCCAGGGGCTCAACCTTGCGGCCCTGACGACCAGCCAGATAGCGGCGTTGACCACGTCACAAATCGCAGCTCTACGTGCGACACAGGTTGCCGCCTTGTCGTCCGAGCAGATCGGCGCGCTGTCAGCCGCGCAGGTGGCCGCGCTCAGCACGAGCACCGTCCCCGTCCTGACCACGGGCCAGATCGTCGCGTTGAGCACGTCGCAGCTGGCGGCCCTGAGCACCGGGCAAGTCGCGCAGCTGACCGCGCAGCAGGTCGGCGCACTTGATGCCGGCGATCTTGCAGCCTTCTCGACAGCCAAGATCGCCGCGCTCGGCGGTCGCGCCATTCCCGGACTCGGTGCCGATGTCATCGCCTCGCTCGGCACGGCGCAGATCGCCGCCTTGGGTACGGCGGCCATCACCAGCTTGACCGCGGCCCAGGTCGGAGCGCTCGGGACGGCCCAGGTCGAGGCGCTGTCAGTCACGCAGATCCGTGCCTTGACGGCCGGACAGCTTGCCGCACTCGGACCCGAAGATCTTGCGACGTTCTCGACGGCAGACATGGCCGCCATCAGCCCCGCGGGCATCTCCGGTCTCGGCGGCGACGTGATGGAAGGCCTGACCACGGCCCAGATCCGCGCCTTGACGGCGGATGCCGTGGCGAAGCTGACGATCTCGCAACTGGCGGCCATGGGGCCTGGCCAGTTCGCGGCGCTGTCCGTGTCCCAAGTCAAGGTCTTGAGCGCTGCGCAGATGGGCGCCCTCGAGGTCGAGGACATCGCGGCCTTCCCGACCGCCAACATCGCGGCGCTCGGAAGCCAGGCGCTGTCAGGCCTCGGTCGGGATGTTGTTGGTGCCCTGTCCGCCCAGCAGATCGCCGCTCTCGGCACGGCAGCGCTGCCCGGACTGTCGACGGCACAGGCTTCCTCGCTGTCCACCGCGCAGCTGGCCGCTCTTTCTCCGTCCCAGATCCTGCAGCTGACGCCGGGCCAGGTCGCCGCGCTCTCGGCAAAGATCTCGGCCTTCTCCACGGGTCAGGTTGCCGTGATGACGACCGCGGCCGTGGGTGCGCTGAGCGCCGATCAGGTTGCCGCGCTGACTGATGCGCAGATGGCCGCCCTGACCTCCGCCCAGCTCGGCGCGCTGACTTCGCAGCAGATGAGCGGCCTCACCACCGCCGATCTTCGTGCGCTTGCCTCGCAACGCATCGCCTCCCTCAGCAGCAGCGCGATCGGCGGGCTTTCGAATGCGCAGGTCATGGCCCTCGGGACGGATCAGCTCGTCAACCTGACAACACGTCAAGTTGCCGCACTTGGTTTCGCCCAGATCGGCGCTCTCGCCACATCCGGCGTCTCGGTTCTTTCCACCGCCCAGATCGCGGCCCTTTCCAGCACGGCAGTTGCCGGCTTTACGTCGCAGCAGATGTCCGTGCTGACGTCGGCCCAGGCGGAGGCGCTGACCAGTGCCCAGGTTGGCTATCTCACCTCCCGGCAGGTGTCGGTCCTTCCGTCGGTCGGCCTCTCGACGTTCTCCACCAAGGACATCGCCGCCATCACGTCGGACGCGATCGCCGGCCTGACGACGGACAGCCTTGCCGCGCTTTCGACCGACCAGATGGCCGCTCTGAGCGCATCGGGTATCCGTGGCATGACCACCCGCCAGCTGGCGACGCTGCGGACGGACCAGGTGGAAGCTCTGACCCGCATTCAGATCGCGGCACTGAACTCCGCCCAGCTGGCGGCCCTTTCGTCCGATGCGCTGGCGACGTTCTCGACACGCGAAATGGCCGCGATCGATCCCGCAGCCGTCGTCGGTCTGTCCACGGACACGATGGCGTCGCTGACCACCGACAAGATCGCTGCGCTCAGCACGGCGGCCGTGGCAGCGCTCGGCTCGCGCCAGGTCGACGCTCTGGGCAGTGACCAGATCGCGGCATTGACGCGGTCGCAGTTGGGTGCCCTGACGGCCCGGCAGACGGCGGTCCTCGGCGCCGGCGATATCCAGGCCATTGCGGCGGGCAACCTCGGCGCTCTCTCGTCCGACGCAATGTCGGGCCTGAACCCGCAGGCGATTGCCGCTCTTTCCAGCGATCAGATCGCCGCGATCAGCCCTGCCGGAATCAGCGGCCTCAGCACCTTGTTGATTGCGCATCTGAGCAGCACCCAGGTGCAGGCGATGGGCACCGCACAGATCGCAGCCTTGAGTTCGCGGCAGGTTGCCGTTCTCGCCACGAGCGATGTCGCGACGCTGACGACGGCGCAGATTGCTGCGCTCAGCGGCGGCGGCGTCGCCGGATTGACGAGCCAGCAGATCGGCGCTCTCAGCGCGGATCAAGCCGAGGCCTTGAACGGGGTGCAGATCGCCGCTCTCGGCTCGAGACAGCTGGCGGCACTCGCATCGAGCGGTCTCGCCCGCTTCAGTCTCACCGATATCGCGGCCATCTCGCCAAGCGCCGTTGCGGGTCTTGCCACCGCTTCGCTTGTCACGCTGACGGGCGAGCAAATTGCAGCGTTCAGCCCAAGCACCATCGCCAGCCTTGGCAGCGCGCAGGTCGCGGCGCTGTCGAACGACCAGTTGGAGGCCCTGACGACCGCGCAACTTGCGGCCCTCGGCTCGCGGCAGGTCGCTGCGCTTACGACGGCCTCGGTTGCCGTTCTTGCGCCGCACCAGATCGCGGCTCTCAGTCCCGACGGGATGACGGGGCTGAGCAGCGGGCAGATCGCCGCCCTGAGCGCAGAGCAGACGGCAGCCTTTACGCCGACGCAGGTCGCCGCACTCGGCTCGGCCCAGGTCGCGGCCTTGGCCCTTGAAGATCTCCACGGGTTTTCGACCGCGGATATGGCAGCCCTTAGATCGGCTGCGATGTCCGGCCTCTCCTCCACCGCGATCGCGTCGCTTTCCAACGAGCAGGTCTCGGCGCTCAGCCCGGCCGGCGTGTCTGGGCTGACGACGGGCCAGATCGCATCGCTGCAGGGTTCCCAGATCGAAGTGCTGACGACGGCGCAGATCGCGGCGCTTTCGTCCAAACAGGTTGCAGCGCTCGGAACCGAAGACATTGCCTTCCTGTCGGCGACCCAGCTGAGCGCGTTTTCGACGAGCGGGATCGCGGGGCTTCCTGTGGCTCTGCTCACGGGCTTCAGCGAAAACCAGATCCTGGCTCTGACGCCGGCCCAGATCGGCAGTCTCTCCTCCCGTCAGCTGGCGGCCCTCGGCACCGAAGCCCTCGACACTCTCGGTACGGCACAGATCGCGGCCATCGGCTCCCAAGCAATGGCGGGTCTCTCCACGGCGGCGATCGCGTCACTTTCAACACGCCAGATTGCAGCCCTCAGCACGGCCGGCATTTCCGGTCTCGCTACCGCGCAAATCGCAGCGCTCGGTGTCGAACAGGCGGAGGCTCTGACCGGTGCGCAGATTGCGGTTCTCAACGCCGCGCAGCTGGCCGCCCTCGGTCAGGATGATATCGACAGTTTCAGCACCGGCGACATCGCCTCCATCAGTTCGACAGCCGTCTCGGGTCTGTCGTCATCCATGCTTGCCACACTTACCCCGCAGCAGATCGCCGCCTTGAGCACAGGCGGCATTTCGGGGCTCGGCACCCAGCAGATCGCGGCGCTGACGTCCGGCCAAATCGAGGCGCTGAGCCTCGCGCAGGTGGGCGCGCTGACATCGAGCCAGATCGGCGCGCTGAAGACCGCGGACATATCGGGCCTGTCCGATGGCCAGTTCGGTGCACTGAGCACAAAGGGCCTCGCGGGTCTCGGCAGCAGCCAGGCCGGCGCGTTGAGCCCGGCGCAGATGCAGCTCCTGTCGACCGCGCAGATCGCTGCCTTGAGCGCGGATGCGCTCTCGGGACTGACGGCCGACAGCTTGGAGACACTCAAGCCCGGCAAGATCGCGGCGCTGGCATCCACCGCCGTGAAGGGCCTGCCGACGACATTCGTTGCGGCCCTCACCCTCTCGGAAATCGCCGCGCTGGGGACGGGAACCATCGCCGGGCTGACGAGCACGCAGCTCGGCGCCCTCAGCACCGAACAGGTGGACATGCTGACCAGCAGCCAGATTGCTGCCCTTAGCCAGAGCGGCCTTTCGGGCCTGAGCACCACGCAACTGGCAACCTTCTCCACCCAGGAGGTCGCGGCGATTGCTCCGACGTCCATCAAGGGACTGAGCACCGCCTTCGTCGCCACCTTGTCGTCGGGCGCCATCGCGGCACTGACGACCGGCCAGGTCGCAGCGCTTGGCTACAGCCAGGTCACTGCGCTGACCCCGGCGCAGATCGGCATGCTCTCGACGTCGCAGATCAGTGCGTTCGGCCTGATGCAGGCGGCGGCGCTCGGCCCGGACGATCTTCTTCAGCTGTCGCCCGAACACATTATCGCGCTCGGCAGCAGCGCGATCTCCGGCTTGAGCACGCGTGCGATCGCCGGCTTGACGGTCGCGCAAGCGGAGGCTTTCACCCCCGGCCAGATCGATGGCATGACGCCGGCCCAGCTGCAGGCCCTGACCGACGTGGCCATCAACGCGCAGCCGGCCCCTGCCGGCTCCAGCGCCCGGCTTGCTTCGGCTTCCGCCGCGACGAGCACGTCGATCGACCCAGCGGCGACGTCCGTTGCGCCCGGCGACGACAGCGCGTCGCTGATTATGTCGATGCTGAGCATCTGATCGGCAGCCGTTCCGAGAGGGCCAGGCAGTGTGTCCGAAAGACGGCACTGCCTGAGCCGTCTCGGGACGGATGTCGATGTTATCCCCATCGGCTTTACCGCGGGATCGCCGCAACGCGGCCTTCACCGTTTCGAGCGTCTCATGCCGGGGCCGACGGCGACGCATGCCGTTCGACCCTTCCTCCCCCGCACCAGGCCTGCTTTGCCGCAGCTCTCATCTTGAAAACTTTCCGATTGCACCGCGCTCGTTCAAACAGATTGACAGTCGAGGTGTGACGTCATATCTCTTATGACCAGAGTGAGGGAATGATGCTGCTGGGAGGCAGCACGTGGAGGAAACGATGCAGCGCATGGGCAAGATTTTTTCGACAATTCTGGTGGCCTCGACGTTATTGACGAGCCCTACATGGGCTGAAACGCCGCCGAACATGCTGGTCGTCGGCTTTTCCATGAGCAATATCCTGACGTTGGATCCTGCCGCCATCACGGGCAAAGAGACCGTACAAGTTCTGGCCAACATATATGATAACCTGGTCGCTCTTGATGCCGTCAACCGCGCGCAGGTCGATCCGATGCTTGCCGAAAGCTGGACCATCAGCCCCGACAACGCCGCGATCACCTTCAAACTGAGATCAGGTGCAACTTTTGCATCGGGCAATCCCGTCACTTCCGCAGACGTGGTCTGGTCCCTGAAGCGGCTGATGACCCTCAACCTGGCGCAGGCCTCCTTTCTGAAGACGCACGGCTTTACCGCCGCCAATGCGGACAAGAGCTTCACCGCTCCCGACGAGACGACGGTCGTGATCACCCTTCCGAAGAAGGTCGACCCGCAGATCATCGTCCAGACTTTGGGGATTGTCGGGCCCGGCTCGGTTCTCGACAGCAAGACCGTGATGGAACACGACAAGGCCGGAGATCTCGGCTCTGCGTGGCTCACCAACAATTCCGCAGGCTCCGGCCCCTACACGCTCGGCCAGTGGCGCTCCAACGAGCGCGTTATCCTCGATCGCAACGACAGCTACTGGGGCGAGAAGCCCGGCATGAAGCGCATCATGATGCGGCATCTGGCGGAGTCGCAGAGCCAGCGACTGATGCTCGAGAAGGGGGACATCGATATCGCTTTCTCCCTGTCGGCCGCCGACCTCAAGGCGCTGGAGGCCAGCAAGGAGGTCGAGGTCCAGACGAATGCCGGAAGCGGATTCTACTATCTCGCCGTTTCCATGAAGGATGAGAAGTTTCAGAAACCCAAGGTCCGCGAGGCCCTGCGCTACCTGATTGACTATCAGGGCCTGAACGATACCGTCCTTCCCTACTTCGGGCGCCTTCGGGATCGGCCGATCCAGGCCGGGCTGTTCGGCGCCCTGCCCAATGCCGGCTACACGCTGGACGTGGAAAGGGCAAAGGCCCTGCTTTCGGAAGCCGGCTATCCCGACGGATTTTCGACGACGCTCCGGGCGATTTCCGATGCGCCCTTCATGAACGCGGCCACGGCCATTCAAGCCACGCTGGCGCAGGCTGGGATAAAGGCGGACATCATCACGGGAAGCGGGGACCAGATCTATGGTGCCATGCGCGAACGCAAATATGAACTGCTCGTCGGCCGCGGCGGCGGCGGCCAGCTCCCGCACCCGGACAGCAATCTGCGCGCGATCGTCTACAACCCGGACAATGCCGACGCGGCGAAGCTGACCAATTTCCAGGGCTGGCGGACGGCGTTCTACGACGAGAAGATCAACGGCATGGTCGATGCGGCCCTCGTGGAGACGGACAAGGCAAAGCAGGTCAAGGACTACGAGGCGATCCAGACCTACTACGCCGACGTCGTTCCGGCCATTCAGCCCTTTGCTGAAGTCGTCGACAGCGTCGGCTACCGCGCCGATATCAAGGGATTGGTGCTCAATCCGTCCTGGTCGACACGGTTGCGCACGGTGACGAAGGAGCGCTGAACGGCGCTGCGGCGTCGTGCACATCGCATCCACCGTTCCCACGCGACCTCCTCCCGCATTGCAAGGACAAGCAGTCATGAACACCGGGCGATTTTCTGCTTTCGGCCGGCAGGCAGGGACCATTCTGGTCACCCTCGTCGGCCTTCTGATCCTGACCTTCTGCATCGGCCGCTTGATGCCGGTCGATCCCGTTCGCGCGATCGTCGGCGAGGAGGCGGACAGGGCAACCTACGAGATGGTCGCGGAGCGGATCGGCGCGAACCTGCCGCTGTACCAGCAGTTCTTCAGATATGTCGGCGATCTCCTGCAGGGCGATTTCGGCGTTTCCATTCGCACCGGACAACCCGTCATCAACGACATCCTGCATGTCATGCCGGCGACAATCGAGCTCGCGACCTTTGCCATCATCGTCGGGGCCGGCCTCGGCATCCCCTTGGGCATCCTGGCCGCCGTGCGACGCAACAGGCCCGTGGATCATGTCATCCGGTTTCTGACGCTCATCGGCCACTCCATGCCGATCTTCTGGACCGGGATGATCGGCCTCATCGTCTTCTACGCGGCACTCGATCTCGTGGGCGGCGGCGGGCGGTTGTCGGATTACTATATCGGCCTCGTGCCGGAAACGACGGGCTTGCTCTTGATCGACTCGCTGCTGGCCGGGGATCGGGAGGTTTTCTGGGATGCGGTCAATCACCTGCTGCTGCCGGCGAGCATCCTCGGCTATTCCTCCATGGCCTACATCACCCGGATGACCCGCAGCTTCATGCTGGATCAGCTGAACCAGGAATATGTCACGACTGCGCGGGTAAAGGGGCTCTCCAAAAGCCGCACCGTCTGGCATCACGCCTTCGCGAACATTCGCGTCCAGCTCGTGACCATCGTCGCGCTGGCCTATGGCAGCCTACTCGAAGGCGCCGTGCTGATCGAGACCGTGTTTTCCTGGCCAGGGTTCGGCCAGTACATCACCAACAACATGCTGGTGGGCGACATGAATGCGGTGATGACCTGTGTCCTGCTCGTGGGCGTCATCTTCATCGGGCTCAATCTCCTGTCCGATGCGCTCTACAAGATCTTCGACCCGAGGACGCGCTGACATGACGATGAATTCCATTGATATCGGGACTGCAGCCATGACAACGCCCAGCCGCACGACCTACACGGCCCGAAGCCGCCTTCTCCGCGTCGTGAAAGACCTGCTCGCCAATCCCTCGTCCGGCTTCGGCTTCGTGGTCATCACCATCCTTCTCGTAACGGCGCTGGTGGCGCCCTGGATAGCGCCCTACGAGCCGAACATGATCAATCTGGGCGAGGCGCTCCAGCCGCCTTCGGCCGGCCATCTGTTTGGAACCGACGAGCTTGGACGCGACGTGCTCAGCCGGATCATTCACGGCTCGCGGATCAGCCTTGCGATCATCACCATCGTCTCCGTCATCGTCGGCCCGCTCGGCCTGCTGGTTGGCACGACTGCCGGCTACTTTGGCGGGTGGTACGATACGGTCATGATGCGGATCACCGACATCTTTCTCTCCTTTCCCAGCCTCATCCTGTCGCTCGCGTTCGTGGCCGCCCTTGGCGCCAGTCTCGAGAATGCGATCATCGCCATCGGCCTGACCGCCTGGCCGCCGATTGCCCGGCTTGCACGTGCAGAAACGCTCACCTTCCGCAATGCGGACTATATCTCCGCATCCCGGATGCAGGGCGCGTCGAGGCTGCGCATCATCATCAAATCGATCATGCCGATGTGCCTGCCCTCCGTTCTCGTCCGGGTGACGCTCAGCATGGCGACGGTCATCCTGACGGCTGCGGGTCTCGGCTTTCTCGGCCTCGGCGCCCAACCGCCCTTGCCGGAATGGGGCGCCATGATCGCGACCGGCCGGCGCTACATGCTCGACAACTGGTGGCTGGTCGCGTTTCCCGGGGGAGCCATCCTTCTTGTCAGCCTCGCCTTCAATCTGCTCGGCGATGGTCTGCGCGATGCACTCGACCCGAAACAGGGTCACTAGGAGGCGATGATGGAACCCCACATGGACAACCGTGCGCCGCTGCTCCGCATCGAAGGCCTGCGTGTCAGCTACCGGAACGGGCGCACGTTCACGCCGGTGGTGAAAGGTGTCTCTTTCGACCTCGGGCGCGAGCGCCTCGGGATCGTCGGGGAGTCCGGCTCGGGCAAGTCGACCATCGGCCGGGCGCTGCTGAAGCTGCTGCCGACGGCGCGGATCGACGCTGCGCGGATGGACTTCGAGGGCACCGATCTTCTGGCCGCGACCGAGCGCCAGATGCTCGCGATCCGTGGCCGCCGGATCTCGATGATCCTGCAGGACCCCAAATTCTCGCTCAATCCCGTCCATCGCGTCGGGGACCAGATCGCCGAGGCCTATCGGGTGCACAACAAGGCTTCCGCCCGGATGGCGCGCGAAAAGACGCTTTCCATGCTGGAGGCGGTGAAGATCCGCGATCCCGAGCGCGTCTATGGCCTCTATCCGCACGAGGTGTCCGGCGGCATGGGGCAGCGCATCATGATCGCCATGATGCTGATCCCCGAGCCGCAGATCATCATTGCGGACGAGCCGACCTCCGCGCTGGACGTGACGGTGCGCATGCAGGTGCTGAACATTCTGAACGAGCTCGTGACCAACAAGGGCATCGGCCTCATCATGATCAGCCACGACCTCAATCTCGTGCGCAACTTCTGCGACCGCGTGCTGGTCATGCGCCATGGCGAAGTGGTGGAAGAGCGTGCCGCCCGGGACATGCAGAACTGCGTGCATCCCTACACCCGCGGGCTCCTGGCCGCCCAGCCGCATATCGGCGGAAGCCGCCGCCCGCTGCCCGTGCTCAACCGCGAGCCGATGCTGCACGATCTGACGGGGACCCAGCCATGAGCGCCATCGACGTCCGGAATGTTTCTATCGATCTCGGCTCCGGCGCTGCCCGGCGGCGGATTCTCGGAGACGTCGCCTTTTCCGTCGAGGCCGGCGAGTCCTTCGGGCTCGTTGGCGAGTCCGGTTCCGGCAAATCGACCATCCTGCGCTGCATCGCCCGCCTCCTGACACTCTGGGATGGGACGATCGAGATGGAAGGCGCATCGATCAAGGACATGCCCTTTTCCGACTACTGCCGCATGGTGCAAATGGTGTTTCAAGATCCCTACGGGTCGCTTCATCCCCGCCAGTCGATCCGAACGGCCCTACAAGAACCACTGCGCATTCATCGCATGGACCGGCAGCTGGAGCGGATGGAGCGCGCGCTGACCGACGTTGGGCTCGATCCTGCCTTTCTCGCACGCTATCCGCACGAGCTGTCCGGCGGGCAGCGCCAGCGTGTGGCGATTGCGCGGGCCTTGATTCTCGAGCCGCGGATCCTGCTCCTGGACGAGCCGACCTCGGCGCTCGACGTCTCGGTGCAGGCGGAGGTGCTCAATCTTTTGGCCGACCTGCGGACACGGCGCAACCTCACCTATCTCTTCGTCAGCCATGATCTGGCGGTGATCGACCATATGTGCGAACGACTTGCCGTGATGCAACACGGGCGGGTCGTTGAGATCATGGATCGCTTGGTCCTTTCGACAGGCGAGGCGCGCGATCCGTACGCCCGTGAACTGATCGAAGCGAGTCTTGCCTACGACCAGGCCGTCTGACGACGGCTGCCCTCTGGAGGGGTCTGAACGATGACCATGGATGCCGACGCTCCCGATCCCTTTCCCGCTGCCGCGCGCAGACGGGAGACGTTGAGCTCGCAGGTGGTGCGCACGCTTGCCGAGCGTATCCGGCAGGGCGAGTACGCCCGCGGCTCCCAATTGCCGACGGAGAAGGTGCTGATCGACGAACTCGGCGTGAGCCGAACAGTCATCCGCGAGGCGATTGCCAATCTCAGGGCCAGCGGCCTTGTCGCCATCCAGCATGGGGTCGGCGCCTTCGTGCGGGATGACGCGGGTATCCCACCGTTCCGTCTTTCCAACGAGCGGCTTACGATGGTCGAGAACCAGCTGAAGGGTCTCGAACTGCGCATCGGCATCGAATCCGAAGCGGCGGCACTGGCAGCAGAGCGCCGTACACAGTCGGATCTCGATGCCATGGCCGCGGTCTGCGACGCCATGGACGCGGCCATCGAGCGCGTTCTTCGCGATAGCCAGACCGATTTCGAGTTTCATTGCGCCGTCGCGAAGGCGAGCCAGAACGAGCATTTCTTCGGGATTTTCAATTATCTCGGCGAGACGTTGATGCCCCGCATGCGTCTCCAGAGCCACGCCGTTGCGGATGCCGTCTTTCAAGCAAATCTAAAACGGGTCAATGCCGAGCATCGACGTGTCCTGGCCGCCATCGTCCATCGCGACATCGATGGTGCCCGGCTGGCGATGCGCGAGCATCTGACGGTCAGCCGCGACCGGATGATCGAGCGTATGCGCCTCGGGGGATGATCGACGACGACAACATGCCGGATCTCGCAAAACGCCTGCGAGATCAGAATGCCTTCGCCTGGAACTTCGATGCCGGTGCGACCGACGTCGCGACCTGGCAGCGAGACACGCGTGCCGCCCTTCGCCGCGCGCTCGATATCGAGCGGATCGCCTTGCCGACCGCGAATGTTGTTGCCGAATGGGACGATGACGGGCTCCACGGCTCCCACCTCCGCATGCTGTTCTCCAACGGGGAGACGGCGGACGCCTACCGGCTTCGCCCGCGGGCGCAAGGTCGGACGCCGGGCATCCTCCTTCTGCATGATCATGGTGCCTTCTTTTCCATCGGTCGGCAGAAGGTCATTCGGCGGCCGGACGAAGAGCCCGAGGCGGCCCGGTCGTCGCTTGACTGGACAGCGCGTCTCTACGGCGGTCGCCATATCGGCAATGCCTTGGCGCGGCGCGGCTACAGCGTGCTCTGCGTCGATGCCCTGGGCTGGGGCGGCCGCGCGGGGACGGGCTATGACGGACAACAGGCCCTGGCCGCAAATCTCCTGCAGGTCGGGCAGTCGCTTGCAGGCGTCGTTCTGAAGGAAGATCTCGAGGCGCTGGCATGGCTTCGAGATTGCGACGGGATCGACCCCGACCGGGTGGCAACCCTTGGTTTTTCGATGGGCGGGGCCCGGGCCTGGCAGCTCTCGGCTCTCTCCGCCGACGTGAAGGCCTGCGTCGCGGCTGGCTGGATGGGAACCCGTTCCGGGATGATGCAGGCGGGCAGCAACCAGCTGCGCGGCCAGTCGGCCTTCTACATGCTGCATCCGCCCATCGCCGGCCGGATCGATTATTCCCATTTTGCAGCGCTCGCTGCCCCGAAGCCGGCCCTGTTCCTCGGCGGCCGCGATGACCGGCATTTTCCCCAGGACGTTGCCACCGAGGCGTTTCGCCAGATGCGAACGATCTGGGAGGCCACCGGGGTGCCGAGCGCCTTCACGGCTCAGCTCGTTCCGGGCGGACACGTCTTTCCGGTAGGGCCACAGGAGGACGCGATTGATTGGCTCGACCGCGTCCTCTGATCGTCAGGTCACAAGGTTCGCGTTGATGAAGTCGAAATTGATGTCCTCGCCGAGCCCCGGCTTGTCGGAAATATGGACGTAGCCATCCGCGTCCATGGGATCCACCAACCCGTTCAGATATTCGAAGCCATCGTCATACTCCAGGAAGGGATGCAAAAGCCCACGCTCGTACCAGTTCGCATTCTTCGAGCAGGCAGCGACGATCAGGTTCGGCGCACCGTTGCCATGGATTTCGCAGTTCATGCCGAAGGACTCGGCAAGATGCATGCATTTCATGGCCGGGCTGATGCCGCCGACATCGTGAACCCCTGTCCGCAGGATGTCGCAGGCCTTGGTCGCAATCCATTCCGCGCGGCTGAAGTGCTTGCCACCAGCGCTTTCCGGGCCGAGGACGGGGATGTCGAGATTCTTCGACAGCCACGCGTAGGACATGGAGCTCTGCTCGTCCATCGGCTCCTCGATCCAGTCAAAGCCGAGCGCTTCCAGGCCTCGGCCGAGCTTCAGCGCATCGGTTCGGGTGTACCAGTGGAATGCATCGATCATCAGGTGGATGTCCGGGCCCACCGCCTCGCGCACGGCCGCGCAGGCCTTGAGGTCCATGGCAACATCCGGCGCCCAGGAGACGGGCGGCATCCAGGTGTGGAGCTTGATCCCCTTGTAACCCCGGGCGACGAGCTTTTCGGCAAACCGGCCGTAATCCTCGGGCGTCGCGAGGCCGTTTTCGAGCTCGTCACCGCACATGATCGAGCCATAGGCACGCATCTTCTCGCGGTAGGTGCCGATCAGCTTGTGGACGGGCATGTTCAACTTGCGCCCGGCCAGATCCCAAAGCGCACAATCGACGATCGCCAGCGTCCGGTCGGTCAGTTGCGCCGCACTGCCGCGCTGCCAGTGCGCAAGCTCCTGCCAGAGCCGCTCGCGCGCAAAGGGATCGGCGCCGATCAGCACCTTCTTCACGAACTTCTCGATGACGTGAGGGCGAACGACCTCGGGCGGCGCAAAGCAATAACCCTCTCCGCCCTCGTCATCGACGATGGTCAAGAGCGCGAGGTTGACCCGGTGCGCGGGGCCGGGATGGGCATGGCCGGCCGTGTCCTGATGGCGATAGGTGGTGTGAGCAAAAACGCGCACATGGACGTCGACGATTTTCACGAAATGTCTCCTCGGACAGTATAGCGAACGCGGGCGCCGCTTGGGCTCAGGGCGCAGGGCTCAAGTTCAGGCTCAGGCTCAGGGCAGCGTGTAGGCGGTCTTGACCACGGTGAAGAACTCTGCGGCATAGCGCCCCTGCTCGCGCGGACCGAAGGACGACGCCTTGCGGCCACCGAACGGCACGTGAAAATCGACACCGGCGGTGGGGAGATTGACCATCACCATGCCCGCTTCCGCATGGCGCTTGAAATGGGTCGCATGCTTCAGGCTGGTCGTGGCGATACCGGCCGAAAGGCCGAAAGGGGTGTCGTTGGAGATCGAAAGCGCTTCGTCGTAATCCTTGGCCCTGATGACGCTGACGACCGGCCCGAAGATCTCCTCGCGCGAGATGCGCATCTGGTTCGTGGCCTCGGTGAAGAGGGTCGGCTGCAGGTAGAAGCCGGGCGTATCGCGCGTCAGGACCTCGCCGCCGAAGGCCAGCCGTGCGCCTTCTTTCTTGCCGATGTCGATGTAATCCGTGTCCTGCTTCAATTGTCGCTCGTCGACCACGGGACCGATGTGCGTCCCCGGTTTCATCGCATTGTCGACCGTCAGCGTCTTCAGTCGCTCCGTCAACGCCGCGACGAAGCGGTCGTGGATACCTTCGGTAACGATGAGCCGAGAGGAGGCCGTGCAGCGTTGTCCTGTCGAGAAGAAGCCGGAATTGGCCGCGGCCTCGACGGCGACCGAAAGATCGGCATCGTCGAGAACCACCATCGGGTTCTTGCCGCCCATTTCTAGTTGAAACTTGCGGTTATGCTCGATCGACGCAAGAGCGACGCGCTTGCCGGTGCCCGTCGACCCCGTGAAGGTGAGGCCGGAGAGATCCGGGCTGTCGAGCAGCGCCTGGCCGACGACGGAACCGCGGCCCATGACGAGGTTGAGCACCCCCTTGGGCAGGCCTGCGCGGTTGAGGATATCCACGATCGCCCAGGCGCAGCCGGGAACGAGATCCGCGGGCTTGAAGACGACGGTGTTGCCGTAGCAAAGCGCCGGCGCGATCTTCCAGGCCGGGATGGCGATCGGAAAATTCCACGGCGTGATGATGCCGATGACGCCCAACGGCTCGCGCGTGACCTCGACGCCGATCCCCGGCCGGGCGGACGGCACGGTCTCACCCGTCAGACGGAGAGCCTCGCCTGCGAAAAAGTCGAAGATCTGCGCCGCGCGCGTGACCTCTCCGATCGCCTCCGGCAACACCTTGCCCTCTTCACGGGCGAGGAGAGCCCCAAGCTCCTCCTTGCGGGCCAGAATTTCATCCGACGCCTTTCGCAGGATCGCGTGACGCTCGAGAATGCCGGAGCGGGACCACGCCGGAAACGCCTGCTTGGCAGCCGCGATGGCATCCTTCGCATCGTCGGCGCTCGCTTGGGCGTAGAGCCCGACAAGATCGTTCGTGTCCGACGGGCTCAGGTTGCGAGACGTCTGTGAGCCGACCCACTCCCCGGCGATGAGATTCTGGTAAATGGTCACGTTCGTGGTCCTCCAAGCCAATGCGTCTTCACGGCGCGCGCATCTAGTTATCATATAAATGACGTATGTCATCCTATAAGATCAATGTGGGCGGTCAATAAATTTCTTCCGTGCTTTGCGCCGAGCAACGGCGCTTCGTGATAAGACTCTGGAAACACTGCATTTGCGAAGCGGGGGATTCGTGAAGAGATCGGATCACGACACAAACGGGCGGCCTGTTCGAAAGGGCAGAAACCTTGTCGCGACGGTAAGCCAGAGACTGCGCGCCGCCATTGCCGAGGGGACGCTCAAACCGGGCGAGAAACTGGCGAGCGAGAGCGGCCTGACGGAAGAACACCAGGTCAGCCGAACCGTCATTCGAGAGGCTATCGCATCACTGCGCGCGGACGGGCTTGTCGAGGTGCGGCACGGAGTCGGCGTCTTCGTGCTTGCTGCGCCGGCCAGGCCGCAAGGCCCGCTGCAGGGCGTCGATCCGACCCGCGTCTCCTCCATCATCGAAATGCTGGAAGTGCGCGCCGCGATCGAAATCGAGGCGGCCGGACTGGCGGCCGGGCGCTGTTCTCCGGCGCAGCAGGAGCTTATCTTCGAAACGCTGCACGTCATGAACGAACAGATTGCCTCGGGCACGGCCACCGTCGAAAGCGACCGCGCCTTTCATCTCGCCATCGCCGACAGCACCAACAATCCGCGCTTCCGCGAGCTTCTCCAGGCGATCGGCGAACAGATGATTCCGCGCTCGCTGCTTGGCGCAGATCGATCGGACGCGACATCGGCGGAGTATCTGTCGCAGATCCAGCAGGAACACGAGATCATCGCCCGGGCCATCGCAGACCGCGACGAGGCAGCGGCCCGCGACGCCATGCGCCATCACCTGAAAGGAAGCCAGCAGCGATATCGGGCCATGATGCGCAGTTCACGGCAATCCTCGGCAGCATAGATCATACAAGTATTGACAGAGATAATATCTCTTACTAGTGTTCTCCCAGATGCAACGTTTGGAGAGATTGCCCGTGTCCATGGATCCCCTTGAGTTGAAGCGCGCGCTCGGCGCCGGCCTTCTGTCCTTCCCGGTGACGCCGTTCGGCGCAGACGGGCTCTTCAACCGTGAAGCTTACGAAGCGCATGTCGGCTGGCTTGCGGGCTTCGATGCAACGGTTCTGTTTGCAGCAGGCGGAACCGGCGAGTTCTTCTCGCTCGAACCTTCGGAGATCCCGGAGATCGTTGCCGCGGCCAAAGCTTCGGCAGGCGTGACCCCGATCGTGGCCGGCTGCGGCTACGGCACCCGCATCGCCGTCTCCATCGCGACGTCCGCAGAAAAGGCGGGTGCCGACGGCATTCTTCTTCTGCCGCATTATCTGATGGATGCGAGCCAGGAAGGCCTCTACCAGCACATCAAGACGGTCTGTCAGTCCGTTTCCATCGGCGTGATGGTCTACAATCGCGACAATTCGATCCTGACGGCCGACACGCTCTCGCGCCTCTGCGATGCCTGCCCCAATCTGGTCGGCTTCAAGGATGGCTCTGGCGATATCGCGCTTGTGCGCCGCATTACCGCGACGATGGGCGATCGCCTGACCTATCTTGGCGGCATGCCCACGGCCGAGCTGTTCGCGGATGCCTATCTCGGGGCAGGCGTGACGACCTATTCGTCGGCGGTCTTCAACTTCGTGCCGGGGCTTGCGCAGAATTTCTACACCGCACTCCGGCGGGGTGACACCGAGACCACGAACCGCATCCTGATCGACTTCTTCTATCCGTTCATGGAGATCCGCAACCGGCAGAAGGGCTATGCCGTCTCGGCCATCAAGGCGGGCGTGCGGCTGATGGGCTTCGATGTCGGCCCGGTTCGCGCGCCCTTGACTGATCTCACGGCCGAGGAGGTCCGGATGATGGAGGCGCTCTGCGAGCCCTATCGAAACATGGCGGCCACTGCGCAAGCGGCCGAATAAACGCACCACGCGCAATTTCCGGCGCCCCGTCACTGTCGGGGCGCAAGCCGGAGACGGAAAAAGGATCAGCGGTGCCGGGTGTTGCGCAGGACGATGCAGGCACCGCTCGCTTTTCGCACGATGGCGCAGAGAGCGTCCGCCTCTTGACGCGTCTCGCGTCCGATCCGGGCCGCATAGCGCGGACGATACCCGAAATTGCCGCCGCGCTGGCGGACGATCAGGGCGCGCTCGGCATTGTAGGGTGCCGGAAGCCTTGCGACGGCCAAGGTGAAAAGCTTCATCGCGGTTGCAGGATTGTAGTGTCCCGCCAGTTGAGCGCCCCAGGGCGCCCAGTCGGCGGATCCGACGAGCACGGGGTCGCGAATGATGCGGCGGGTGGCAAGAGCAAGGCAGGCATCGGCGAAGGGCGTGCCCGGGTCGAGAGGTGGCGCCGCCGCGTCGGGCGCGCGGGTTTTCCACGTCTCGGCGGGATAGCCGGTGATGGCAAAGACGTAATCCTGCGTTTCCAGCGGCAGCCTGCCCGTCGAAAGAAAGCGCGAAAGCCCGCCCTCCCCGGCATTATACGCGGCAGCGGCGAGCCCGAAATTCCCGAACCGCATGCGCAGGTCCTGCAGGTAGGCGGCCGCCGCGTCGAGCGACTGGATGACGTCGAAGCTGTTGCCGAGCCCGCGCAGCCGCGCCGTCGCCGGCATGAACTGGGCGATGCCCTCTGCACCCTTCGGGCTGACGGCATCCGGGTTGAACAGGCTTTCCCGCCAGAGGAGCCGCGCAAAAAAGTCCGGCGGCACATCGGAGCGGCGGGCAAAATGCTCGATCGCGCTGCAGAGATCGGCGTTGAAGCTCGCCTTGCGGATACAGAGTTGCGGCGCGGCCGCACCACCCTCGTAGAGGCAGCCGGCATCCCGGTCTTCTTTCGTTTGCGACAGGGCGCTAATGCCAAAGCCCGTCGAACAGAGCGTGCCCAGCAGCAGTGTGCGGAGGGACCCGGCCGTGATACGACCGCACAGGCCACGGCCGGCCGCGCGTGCACGTCCCGTTGCCGCCCTTCGCGCCACCGTCAAGGGGCTCACCGCGTCACGAGGTCGTGCCAGGCAAGGCCATCGCGGGCGAGAAGATCGGCTGCGGCATCCGGTCCCAGCGACCCGGGCGCATAGGGGGCCGGCTCGCCACCTTCTGCCCATCGGTCGAGGAACGGCTGTACCGCGCGCCAGCCCGCTTCCACGGCATCCGCGCGCTGGAACAACGTCTGGTCGCCTGTCAGAATGTCGTAGAGCAGGGTCTCGTAGCCGTTCAGGCGGCCGATGTCGAAAAGACCGGCATACCGGAAATCCATGACCGCCGGCTCGACCGCCACGCCGATGCCCGGCCGCTTGATGAGCATGTCGAGGCTGATCCCTTCGTCCGGCTGGATCTGGATGACGATGCGGTTCGGTGGCAGATGCGCGTTTCGCAGGCGGGGAAACTGCGCGAATGGCACTGGCTTGAACGTGATGATGACCTCCGTATCCCGCACGGAAAGCGCCTTCCCGGTGCGCAGATAGAACGGCACCCCCGCCCATCGCCAGGTGTCGATCATCAGTTTGAGGGCGACATATGTCTCGGTGGTGCTGTCCGGCTTCACGTCCGGCGTCTGTCGGTAAGCGGGCACCGTCCGGTCGCCAATCGTGCCGGCGGCATAGGCGCCGCGCACGCCGTTCGTGTCGACGTCCTCCGGCTCATAGATGCGGATCGCGCGCAGAACCTTGGCCTTTTCGTCACGAACGGCCTCGGCGTCGAAGCTGATCGGAGGCTCCATCGCCACCATGGCGAGAAGCTGGAACAGATGGTTGGGCACCATGTCCCGGAGTGCGCCCGTTCCGTCGTAAAAGCTGCCGCGCGTGCCGACATCCACGGTCTCCGCGGCCGTGATCTGGATGTGGTCGATGCTGTCGCTGTTCCACAGCTTTTCGATCATCATGTTGGCAAACCGCAGGGTCATGATGTTCTGGACCGTTTCCTTTCCCAGGAAATGATCGATCCGGTAGACCTGGGTCTCGGCGACACGTGCAAGAATGCGCGCGTTGAGAGCCTTTGCCGAAGCGGCGTCATGCCCGAACGGCTTTTCGATCGCGATGCGGCGAAAGGCGCCATCGGGTTCGTTCGTCAGGCCGTGATCGGCGAGTTTTTCGACGATATCGCCAAAGAAGCGTGGCGGCACGGCGAGATAGAACACCGCATTGCCCGTTAGCTCCGCCGCGATCTCGGTGTAGATCTGATCCGCCGTAAAGTCTCCTGCGCGGTAGCGCAGTTTGGGGCGGAGCTTCTGCCAGGCCTCGGCACGCTGGGTGTCGCCGTCGCCGACGTGCTGCGCGCTGAACGTCTCGAGGCTCGTTCGCAACATCTCGTCGTCACCCGCATCCTTGCCGATGCCCAGCACGGTCGTGGACGGACCAATGAGGCCTTCCCGTTCCATGTTGACGAGCGCAGGCACCAGCAGACGGCGGGTCAGATCTCCCGTCGCGCCGAAAATCACCAGGGTGGCGGGCGGCGCCGGATCGAGATTGCCGAGTGCGGCGCCTGAGGACGTATCGGCTGTCTGCTGAACGCGGGCTGTCGGTGTGGTCACGCGGGTCTCCTTCACTGGTCGCAGCCGCAACAGCATAGGCAAAAGCGGCTCGTGCGGTCGAGGCAGGAGATAGGGCGACCATGACGCGCGTCACCTACCGAACAGTGGGAAACGCGGGCGTTGACTGAATCAGTTCTATCGATATGAATGAGCAGGCATCGGGTCAGCATGGAGTGCACTGTCGTGAGCCGCAACTTTCTGGTCGTCGACCCCGAGGAAAACCAGGCCGTGCTGAAAGGGCTGGCGTCTCCTGCCCGTGTCTCGATCCTCAAACTCCTGCAGAACAAGGGCCCGATGAATGTCAACGACATTGCGGATGTGCTTCAGTCCCCGCAATCCAGCGTTTCTATCAATATCCAGATGCTGCAGGACGCGGGCTTGATCCGCACGGAAACGCTCAAGGCCCGCAAGGGAAACCAAAAGATCTGCCATGCGCTCTACGACGAGATCCTGATTGTTCTCAAGAGCGATATCAAGGAAACGGAACAAGACGCCATCGAGGTCTCCATGCCGCTCGGCCTCTATACCAGCTTCGAGGTCTCGGCCCCGTGCGGGCTCTGTTCGATCGACGGCATCATCGGGCTGCTCGACGTGCCCAGCACGTTTCTTGATCCCGACCGCATGAAGACGGGTCTGATCTGGTTCACCCGGGGCTATGTAGAATATCAGTTCCCCAACAATGCGCGCCTTGCAAACACGGAGATCCGTGAACTCGAATTCGTCCTGGAGCTGTCGTCCGAGGTGCCCGGAACGAGCGCCGACTGGCCGTCGGACATCACGCTTGCCGTGAATGGCATCGACGTGGCGACTTGGACATCTCCGGGGGATTTCGGTGACAAAAGAGGGGTTTACACCCCTGACTGGTGGAAACTGAAAGGCTCGCAATACGGAAAACTCAAGAGTTTTCGCATCAATGACGAAGGCTCCTATGTCGACGGCATGCGCATTTCGGACGTCCGGCTTGCTGATCTGAAGCTGGAAATCCATCATTCGATCCGGCTCCGGATCGGCGTTCTCGAGGATGCGAAACATCCCGGCGGAATCAACATCTTCGGCCGCGGGTTCGGCAATTACGATCAGGATATCCTACTGCGCCTGCGCACGAAAAAGTAGCGCGCGGCCTTCGCACTGCACAACACTTTCCGCTTGACGCTTGGCCTTCGCTCCGGTTTATTCATCTTAAATCATGATACATATCATGGAATATGAATTACTTGGGAGGACGGCATGAAGGCGACGGTTATCGCCCACAGCAAATTCACGATCTCGGAGATCGACCCGCGGCTATACGGGTCGTTCATCGAGCATCTTGGCCGCGCCGTCTACACCGGGATCTATGAGCCGGATCACCCGACAGCCGATGCCGATGGCATGCGGCGCGATGTCATCGACCTCGTGAAAGAGCTTCAGGTTCCGATCGTCCGCTATCCCGGTGGAAATTTTGTATCGGCTTACAACTGGGAAGACGGCATCGGCCCGCGCGAGGCGCGCCCTGTCCGCCTTGATCTCGCCTGGCACACATCTGAGAGCAACCAAGTCGGCATTCATGAATTTGCGGATTGGTGCGAGACTGTCGGCACGGAGATGATGCTCGCGGTCAATCTGGGCTCTCGCGGCCTCGACGAGGCGCGCAATTTCCTCGAATATGTCAACCACGAGGGCGGAAGCACCTGGAGCGACAAGCGTCGCGCCAATGGCCGCGAAGCCCCCTTCGATGTCCGCCTCTGGTGCTTGGGCAACGAGATGGATGGTCCCTGGCAGATCGGTCACAAGACAGCCGACGAGTATGGACGTCTGGCGCACGAGACGGCGAAGGCCATGCGCGCCTTCGACAGCCGGCTCGAACTCGTGGTCTGCGGTTCGTCCAACGCCCACATGCCGACCTACCCGCAATGGGAGGCGACGGTGCTGGAGCATACCTACAACGAGATCGACCACATCTCGCTGCACATGTATTTCGAGAACCGGGCGAAGGACACGGCGAGCTACCTCGCCCGCAGCCTGGAACTCGACACCTATATCGGCACGGTCGCCGGTGTCATCGCCTATGTGAAGTCCAAGAAACGCTCCAAGAAGGACGTCTATATCTCCTTCGACGAATGGAACGTCTGGTACCATTCCAAAGAGCGCGACAAGGTGATCCTCGAAGGACACAACGGCTGGCCGGAGGCGCCGCCTCTCCTGGAGGACGACTACAATTTCGAAGACGTCCTGCAGGTCGGGTGCATTCTGAACACCTTCATCAATCGGGCCGATGTCGTGAAGATCGCCTGCCTCGCGCAGCTCGTGAACGTCATTGCGCCGATCATGACCGTGCCGGGAGGTCCCGCGTGGCGCCAGACGATCTTTTATCCCTACTACTACGCCTCGGTTTACGGCCGCGGCACCGCACTCAAGCTGATGGTCGACAGCCCGACCTATACGGTCGAGGACGTCGGAGCGGTTCCCTATCTCGATGTCTCCGCCGTGCATGATGCAGCTTCCGGCCATATCACCTTCTTTCTCGTGAACCGGCATTTGAGCGAAACTCTCGATCTCGATGTCGGGTTGCTCGAATTCGGCGCGCTCTCGATCGTCGACGATCAGGTTATCGCGCACGCGAACCTTGCCATCACCAATACGGCCGAGGCACCCGACAATGTGGTCCCGGTCAAGGGCGAAGGCGCCGCCTTCTCGGACGGGCGGCTCACAGCTTCGATTGCACCGCTCAGCTACCGGATGATCCGGTTGAAAGCCTGACGCGACGCGGTCCCGAAACGGAGGTCGAAACCCGGTTCGCGACAGACATTGACGGCAGTCAGGCGGAAGGTCGGGTGGGAGCCCGCGCCACCGCCGGGAGGATAGGATGCAGACCTGTGTTTTGAACGATGCCGGCGGGAGGCTTGCATGACTGCGCAGATCGAAATCACCAACGTCACGAAGCGATATGGCGCGATGACGGTGCTCGATAATCTTTCGCTGTCCGTCAAGGCCAACGAGTTCATGGTCTTTCTCGGCCCGTCGGGCTGCGGGAAATCGACCCTGCTGCGGATGATCGCCGGGCTGGAAAGCGTCGACGAGGGCACGATTGCGATCAACGGCGAGCGGATCGATACGCTGCCGCCGGGCCAGCGCGGCCTTGCCATGGTGTTTCAGTCCTACGCGCTCTATCCCCACATGACAGTCGCCGACAACATGTCCTTCGGCCTGAAGAACATCGACGTCCCGCAAGACGTGATCGAAGCCCGTCTGGCGGAGGCGGCGCGCATGCTGGAAATCGGCCATCTGATGGAGCGCAAGCCGGGCCAGCTCTCGGGCGGGCAGCGCCAGCGCGTCGCCATCGGCCGGGCGATCGTCAAGGAGCCCAAGGCGTTTCTGTTCGACGAGCCCTTGTCGAACCTGGACGCCGCGCTTCGGGTCCGAACCCGTGTCGAGCTTGCCCAGCTGCGCAATCGCGTCAAGTCGACCATGATCTTCGTCACGCATGACCAGATCGAGGCCATGACGCTCGCCGACCGGGTGGTCGTGATGAACAATCGCAAGATCGAGCAGATCGGCACGCCGATGGACATCTACCTGCGGCCCGAAAGCCGGTTCGTCGCGACCTTTGTCGGCTCGCCCACCATGAACTTCATGCCGGTCACGCTGTCGGAGAGGGCCGGTTTCCTCGTTGCGGCACTCCCGGATGGCGCCGAGCTTGCCACCACGATCCGGGCCGACGGCGCAATCACGGGGGACCAGACGCTTGGTATCCGCGCGGAAGCCGTTCGACGCGCGGAGCCCGGCGCCCCGAACACGGTACCCGGCCGGGTCGAGGTTCTGGAAAGGCTCGGCGACCGCACCCTTCTCTATGTCAGGCTCCGCGACGGCAGCATGATCGTTGCCGAAGATATCGGCATGAGCCGGGTTGCGATCGGCGACGACATCGCGCTTTCGCTCGACGGCATGCGGACGCATCTGTTCGACGCGGAAGGCAGGGCCCGCCATGCGGAGGACGTCAGCCATGGCTGATCTGACCCTCGCCGGCAAGGCCGCTGTCGCCGAGACGGCATCTGGGCGACGGCGGATCCAGAACGTCAACGCCCCGCTGTGGCGCAACGCCATCTTTGTCGCGCCCTATCTGCTGTTTTTCGTTCTGCTTCTGCTCGTCCCCCTGTTCTGGGGCATGTGGATGAGCCTGCACAAGGCGGATGCCTTTTCCACGGGTCGGTTCGTCGGGCTTGCCAACTACACCCGTCTCTTCAATGACGGGATTTTCCTGAAGGCCATTGGCAACACCTTCTATTTCGTCCTCCTGACCGTTCCGCCCCTCGCCCTGATCGGTCTTCTTCTGGCTCTGGCGCTGAATCGGCAGACGCGCACGGCAGCCGTGCTGCGAACCATCTTCTTCGCCTCGTCCGTTCTGTCCGTCACCATTGTCACGCTTATCTGGCGCATCGTGTTCGTGCCGGGCTTCGGGCTCCTCTCCACGATCTACGGATGGTTCGGTGCAACGGCCCCGGCCTTCCTGTCCGATCCGAAGCTTGTGATGATCGCCATCGCCATTGCAACGATTTGGTGGTGCATCGGCCTTCCCATGATGCTGTTTCTGTCCGCGCTCCAGCAGATCCCGGGCGATATCTACGAGGCAGCGGCGCTCGACAATGCCGGGCGCTGGCGCACCTTCCGCTCGATTACCTTTCCGTCGATCAAGCGCACCTTCGTTCTCGTGGTCGTCATCCAGATTGTTCTGCAGTTCCAGCTTTTCGGGCAGGCCCGGCTGATGACGAATGGCGGCCCCAACAATGTGTCGACACCACTCGTGCTGTACATCTACGACGCCGCCTTCAAGCGATGGGACCTCGGTCTCGGTGCTGCGGCCTCCGAAGTGCTGTTCGCTCTGATCCTTGTCGCCGCCATGATCCAGTATGTCGTTTCACGCCGAAAAGGAGAGGACGCATGAGCGCGATGGCAGCCTCACCCGCGCCGACGGGCGCGACCGGACCCACGGGGATGGTCGGGCGCAGCACTGGCGATCGCATCATCCTCGGGCTGACGATCGCCACCGCCGTCATCATGATGGCGCCGCTCGTCTGGGTCGTCGCCCTGTCGCTGAAGGACAACAAGGAGCTGATGGCGAGCATGAACGCCGTGTTCCATGCGCCTTATACGCTCCAGAACTACCTCAACATTCTCACCACCTCGTCGGTGTTCCGCTGGATCCTCAACAGTCTGATCGTGTCCGGCGGCGTGACGCTGGGGACGCTGGTGCTCTGCTCGCTCGCCGGCTACGGCTTTGCCCGGCTCAACTTTCCCTTTCGCAACGCCCTGTTCGTGATTGTTCTCGTCGGGCTTGCCATCCCGGAACAGGCCGTGCTGATCGCGCGCCACCAGCTCTTCTCGTGGATGAAACTTCACAATACCTATCCGGGGCTGATCCTGCCCTGGCTCTCGGCGCCTTTCGGCGTGTTCCTGATGACGCAGTATTTTCGCGCGATCCCGAAAGAGCTGGACGAGGCGGCGCTGCTCGACAATGCCAGCCGTTTCAAGATCTTCTGGAAGGTGCTCCTGCCGCTGACGGTGCCGGCCCAGGCAACACTCGGGATCTTCACCTTCCTCAGCGTCTGGAACGACTATTTCTGGCCGCTGATCTCGGGAACGAAGAAGGAAATGTACACGCTGACGGTCGGCATCGCCTCGACGCAGACCAATTTCGCGCAATCCGAAGGGCTCGGTTTTCTCATGTCGCAGGCGGTCTTCGCCAGCGCGCCGATCCTCATCCTCTACCTGTTTTTCCAGAAGTACATCGTGACCGCGGTATCCGGTGCTGCGGTGCGATGAGCAGACTGCCCGGTCTCTCCGATGAGACCGGTCCCACAATCATGACATGGAGGAGACACGCATGATGCATGTATGGAGGACGTCTATCCTGGCCGCGGCCTCGGCGATTGCCGTGATGGCGGCGACGCCGTCATTTGCCGCGACGGAGCTGAGCCTGCAGCGCTTCTTCGGCGCCTGCGATGCCGATTTCGGCAGCAATACCGACGTAACAAAGGCCGTCGGCGAATGCGGGATCATCACCTCGATGATCAACAAGTTCAATGCGGACAATCCCGATGTCCATATCTCCGTGACGACGGTGGAGTGGCCGGGCTATGACCAGCTGACCGCACAGTTTGCGGCCGGCGATCCTCCCGATATCGTCTCGATCCACCACTCGGCCCTGTCGGATTACCAGTCCAAGGGTCTCCTGATGCCGCTCGACGAGGTCCTGGCTTCCGTCGGCGTCAAGCCGGACGACTTTACCGACGCTGCCCGCAGCGGCGTGACGAAGGACGGCCAGATCTACGGCCTGCCGATCGACAACTGGACCATGCTCTACCACATCAACATGGACCTGTTTAAGCAGGCCGACCTCGTGAACACGGATGGCACGCCGAAAATGCCGACCAGCGTCGACGAACTGCTGGCACAGGCCAAGCAGTTCCGCGAGAAGACCGGCAAGCCCTACTTCGTACAGAACCTGGCCAACGAGGTGGCACTCTATACCCGGAATTTCTACACCTACCTGTTCCAGCAGGATTCCGACTTCTTCGCAGATCCCCTCAAGGTCAAGCTCAAGACTCCGGAGGCCAAGAAGGTCCTGGAGATGTACAAGGCGATCTTCGACCAGGGCGACACGACAAAGGATATGGACTACGCCGCCAGCATCAACGCGTTTCTCGCCGGCGAGGGTGGCGTTCACCTGAATGGCACATGGATGATCGGCGACTACACTGCGTCGTCCGAGACGGCAGGAACCGCCCTCAACAAGGGCGGCTATACCGTCTATCCCTATCCGCAGCTGTTCCCCGGCAAGAAGGCCCAATATGCCGACGGCCATGCCTGGGGCGTTTCGCGAAAGGATCGCTCGCCCGAAGAAGTGGCCGCGATCGGCAAGTTCCTGAAGTTCTTCAAGGACAATGATTTCGAATGGTCGCGCACGGGCCATCTGCCGGCTGTGAAGGCCGTCTTCGAGACGCCGGAATTCAAGGCCCTGCCACACCGTGACACCGTCGCGCCGATCGCCACGCTCGGCGTTGCCCTGCCCTCGACCGTCCAGCGCCAGTTTGCGATCCAGGACATCATCGGCCAGGAAATGAACGCTGCGATCACCGGCCAGAAGGATGTCGATGCCGCGCTTGACAGCATGGAGAGCCGCGTCAACGACCTTCTCGCCAACCTGTAGCAACCGCCTCCTGCATGTCGCCCGAACGTGTGCAGCGGTTTCGGAAAACGACATGCATCCAAACAAGACCTTAAAGTGCGTTGCGTGAATCCTTTTTCACGCAACGCACTTTAGACCTCGACGGCACACTCCCTGCCGACGCGGTCAGACCCGCCGCCTCCCCTGAAGCGGCGGGTCATTCGTGTTTGATGTCCTATATTCGTTGAAAGCGCGCAGGATGCGGCACGAAACGCGGGACGACGTTACGGCAATGAACGAAGCAACAGGCAACAGCGAACGCCCGAAGGGTGTGCGGACGGGCTTATCGATCTTCTATGCGCTCGCCGGCATTCTGCATCTGGCCTGGCCGTCGCCGTTCCTGACGATCACGCCGGACTGGGTGCCATTTCCAAGCACGGTGATCGCCCTGACGGGCGTTTGCGAGCTCCTCGGCGCGGTCGGTATCTGGTTCCGCCCGACAGAACGGGCCGCTGCCATAGGCCTCGCGCTTTATGCCGTCTGCGTCTACCCTGCCAACATCAAGCATGCGATCGACAGCCTCACAGCGGCGGATGCCGGTGTCCTGCCCTGGCTCTACCACGTGCCTCGCCTTCTTCTGCAGCCCGTGCTTGTCTGGCTGCCCCTTCGTGCCGCGGGTCTTGTCCGCTGGCCACGTCGCGGGCGATTGAGGCCCTAAACTCCTACCGCTCCTCGAACTCCAGAAGCGCACCTTGGGTATCCTTCGGATGGAGGAACATCACGGGCTTGCCATGCGCGCCGATCTTCGGCTGGCCGTCGCCGAGAACGCGGATCCCATCGGCCACGACACCCTCTGCCGTTTTCGCCAGATCATCGACATCAAGGCAGATGTGGTGGAGGCCGCCCGAGGGGTTCTTTTCCAGAAACGCCGCGATGGGAGAATTCTCGCCCAACGGGTGCAGGAGTTCGATTTTCGTATTCGGCAGGGTCACGAAGACGACGGTCACCCCGTGGTCCGGCAAGTCCTGCGCGCCGGAAACGCTGGCGCCCATCCGGCGGTACTGCGCCGCAGCCCGGTCGAGATCCGGAACGGCAATCGCGACATGGTTCAATCCCGTGATCATCCCTCGCCTCCCGTGTTTCGCCGCTTGCCCTCGAGAATGTCGAGGATCGCGTTGGCTGCTTCCATGACGTTCGTGCCCGGCCCGAAAACGGCGGCCACGCCATGGTCGAGAAGGAACTGGTAGTCCTGACGGGGCACGACCCCGCCGCAGACCACGATGATGTCGCCGCCGCCTTTGCTTCGAAGCGCGGAGATCAGTTGCGGCAGCAGCGTCTTGTGCCCCGCGGCAAGCGAGGAGACGCCGACGACGTGCACCCTCTCGGCCAACGCCATCTGCGCCGCCTCGTCCGGCGTCTGGAACAGAGGCCCGGCGAGGATGTCGAAGCCGATATCGCCAAAGGCGGAGGCGATGATCTTTGCGCCGCGGTCATGGCCGTCCTGACCGAGTTTCGCCACCATCACCTTGGGCCGCGTGCCGATGCGGGCGGAGACGGCGGACAGCCGCGCGGTCAGCGTCTCCAGTTCGGGATCGCCCTTGTAGGCGTCACCATAGATGTTTCTCACGACCACAGGCTCGGCTGCATGATCGCCGAAGACCACGCGCAAGGCCTCCGAGATTTCGCCGACGGTGGCCCGCGCCCGCGCCGCGTCGACGGCTGCCTGTAGCAGGTTTCCGGACCCGGTCCGCGCAATGTCTGTCAGGGTGGCGAGTGTCGCCTGAACCTCCGAAACGCTGCGGCGACGGCCCGTCTCCTCGATGCGGCGGATCTGTCCCGCCCGAACGGCGGCGTTGTCGATATCGAGAATGTCGAGGTCATCTTCGGTTTCCAGGCGATACCGATTGACGCCGACGATCACCTCTTCGCCGCGATCGACCGCTGCCTGCCGCCGCGTTGCGGCTTCCTCGATCAACCGTTTGGGCAGCCCGTCGGCAACAGCCTTGGTCATGCCGCCCAGGGCGTCCACCTCCTCGATCAGCGTCCAGGCTTTTTCGGCAAGCTCGGCCGTCAGGCTTTCGACGTAGTAGGAGCCGGCCAGCGGATCGACCACCTTCGTCACGCCCGTCTCATGCTGAAGGATGAGTTGCGTATTGCGGGCGATCCGGGCCGAGAATTCCGTCGGAAGCGCAATTGCCTCGTCGAACGAATTCGTGTGCAGGGATTGTGTGCCGCCGAGAACAGCCGACATCGCCTCGAACGCTGTGCGCACGATATTGTTGTACGGATCCTGTTCCTGGAGCGATACGCCCGACGTCTGGCAATGGGTCCGCAGCATGCGGGACGATGCTTGCTTCGGCGCAAACTCGTCCATGATGCGCGACCAGAGAAGGCGTGCGGCACGCAGTTTTGCCGCCTCCATGAAGAAATTCATGCCGATCGCAAAGAAGAACGAGAGGCGGCCGGCAAAGGCGTCGACATCGAGACCCTTGGCGATCGCGGCCCGCACATATTCGCGCCCATCCGCCAGCGTGAAAGCGAGTTCCTGGACAAGCGTCGCCCCGGCCTCCTGCATATGATAGCCGGAAATCGAAACGGAGTTGAACTTGGGCATCTCGCGCGCCGTGTACTCGATGATGTCCGCAATGATGCGCATCGAGGGTTCCGGCGGATAGATATAGGTGTTGCGAACCATGAACTCCTTCAGAATATCGTTCTGGATGGTGCCCGAGAGCGCCGCGCGCGGCACCCCCTGCTCCTCCCCTGCAACGATGAAACTCGCAAGGATCGGGATGACTGCCCCATTCATGGTCATCGACACCGAGATCTTGTCGAGCGGGATGCCGTCGAACAGGATCTTCATGTCCTCGACGCTGTCGATGGCAACGCCCGCCTTGCCGACATCACCTTCCACGCGCGGATGATCGCTGTCGTAGCCGCGATGGGTGGCAAGATCGAAGGCGACGGAGACACCCTGCTGGCCCGCGGCCAGGGCCTTGCGATAGAAGGCATTCGAGGCTTCCGCCGTCGAAAAGCCTGCATACTGGCGAATGGTCCAGGGCCGACCGGCATACATGGTCGCGCGCGGACCCCGCGTGAACGGCGCGAACCCCGGTAGAGAGCCGAGGTGCGGAAGCCCCGCAATGTCTTCGGACGTGTAGACGGGTTTGACGGCGATTCCTTCCGGCGTCTGCCACATGAGGCCGTCGGGAGACCGCTTCAGTTCGGTCTCGGCCAGTGCTTGCCAGTCCGTCAGCGTCTTAGAACTTGCGGATGTCTTGCTCTCCGGACCGTCTGTCATCTCTCTGTCCCCGATACCTGCACCGACCATCGACGTCGCCTGCCTCACTCGAATTCGAGCACAACCTCGTCCACCGCCAGGCTGGTGCCCGGCTCGACCGCCACGCGCTTGACGACGCTGCGGCGCTCGGCCCGCAGGATGTTTTCCATCTTCATGGCTTCCACGGTCGCCAGCGGCTGACCGGCCTCGACCGTCTCGCCCGCGGAAACCATGATCGCCGTAATGACACCCGGCATGGGGCAGAGCAGCAGCTTGGACGTATCCGGCGGCAGTTTGCGCAGCATCCATCGTGCAAGGGCTGCCACCCGCGGCGAGCGCACATACGCCTTCACATCCATGCCGCGCCAGCGCAAGCGAATGGCCGAGCCGGTCAGGTCGATCTTGACGCCGACAGGTTCGCCTCCGATGACGAAGCGGGCATGGGTGGCCCCAGGCACGAAAACGCCCGCCGTCGTGAGCATGCCGCCGTCGCCGAAACGGATACAGGTCTCTTCGCCGAGCGCTTCGATCGTTGCCTCGATTTCGGTGTCGTCGAACCGTACCACCCAGTCCTTGGCCACCACCCGACGGTGATGCCCGACAATGCCCGAGATGTGCGCCGCACGCTCCTGCAGCACCTGATGCACCAGGACCGCCACCGCCGCCAGCACACGATGCGCGTCGGCATCCGGCTCGACGCCCTGAAAGCCGTCGGGAAACTCTTCAGCGATGAAAGCCGTCGTGATGTTGCCCGATCGGAACCGCTCGTGCTGCATGACGGCCGAGAGGAAGGGGAGATTGTGCCCGATGCCCTCGACCTCGAAATCATCCAGCGCATGCAACATGGTGTCGATGGCCGCCAGCCGGTCCGGGCCCCAGGCGCAGAGCTTGGCGACCATGGGGTCGTAATACATCGAGATTTCGCCGCCCTCGGTCACGCCGGTATCGTTGCGCAGAACGCATCCGCCACCGGTCGGGCCTTCGGCCGGGGGACGATACCGCGTCAGACGCCCGATCGATGGCAGGAAGTTCCGGTACGGGTCCTCGGCGTAGAGGCGGCTCTCGACCGCCCATCCGTCGAGCGTGACGTCGTCCTGCGCAAACGACAGGGCTTCGCCTGCAGCAACGCGGATCATCTGCTCCACGAGATCGAGGCCGGTCACGAGTTCCGTCACCGGATGCTCGACCTGCAGCCGCGTGTTCATTTCCAGAAAATAGAAGTTGCGTGCGCCATCGACGATGAATTCGACCGTCCCTGCCGAATGGTAGTTCACTGCCTTTGCAAGAGCGACGGCCTGTTCGCCCATGGCGCGCCGCGTCTCGGGATCGAGGAACGGTGACGGCGCTTCTTCGATCACCTTCTGGTTTCGCCGCTGGATCGAGCATTCCCGCTCTCCAAGATGAAGCACCGTCCCATGTCGGTCTCCCAAAACCTGGATCTCGATGTGGCGCGGCTGCGTCACGAATTTCTCGATGAAGATCCTGTCGTCGCCGAAAGACGCTTTTGCCTCGTTCTTCGAGGACTGGAAGCCTTCACGCGCCTCGGCGTCGTTCCAGGCAATCCGCATGCCCTTGCCGCCGCCCCCCGCCGATGCCTTGATCATGACGGGATAACCGATCTCGCCCGAAATCCGCGCGGCTTCGTCCGCATCCGCGATCAGGTCCATGTGGCCGGGCACCGTGGAGACGCCGGCTTCGGCGGCGATCTTCTTGGACGTGATCTTGTCGCCCATGGCCTTGATCGCACCGACGGGCGGGCCGATGAAAATCACGCCAGCCGCGTCGAGCGCCGCTGCGAAGGCGGCATTTTCGGACAGGAAGCCATAGCCCGGGTGAACCGCATCCGCACCGGTCGTGCGGATTGCGTCGAGGATCCGGTCGATGGCGATGTAGGACTGGCTGGACGGGGCGGGTCCGATATGCACGGCTTCATCGGCTTCGCGCACATGCAGCGCCTCGCGGTCGGCATCGGAAAAGACGGCAACGGTGCGGATGCCCATACGTCTAGCCGTGCGGATGACCCGGCAGGCGATTTCTCCACGATTGGCGATGAGGATTTTCTTGATCACGGTCTCGTCCAGTCTTGATAGGCAGTCGGCAGCGGCAGGCACGGCAATGCGCCCTCGGGCGCAATCCTAAAGCGGGATCGTGTCGTGCTTCTTCCAGTGCGTCGTCACCTGCTTGTTGCGCAGCGAGGCAAAAGCCCGCGCGATCCGTCTCCGCGAGGAACGCGGCATGATCACCTCATCGATGAACCCCCGCTCGGCGGCGACGAAGGGGTTGGCGAACCGCTCTTCATATTCCTTCGTCCGCGCCGCGATCTTGTCTTTGTCCGACAGCTCCGAGCGGTAGAGGATCTCGGTCGCGCCCTTCGCACCCATGACGGCAATTTCGGCCGTGGGCCAGGCATAGTTGATATCCGCGCCGATATGCTTGGACGCCATGACATCGTAGGCGCCACCATAGGCCTTGCGGGTGATCAGTGTGACCATCGGTACGGTTGCCTCGGAATAGGCAAACAGCAGCTTTGCACCATGCTTGATGACGCCGCCATATTCCTGCGCGACGCCGGGCAGGAATCCGGGGACATCGACGAGCGTCAGGACGGGGATGGAAAAAGCATCACAGAAGCGCACGAAGCGCGCCGCCTTGCGTGAGCTGTCGATATCGAGGCAGCCGGCAAGCACCATCGGCTGGTTGGCAACGACGCCGATCGTCTCGCCCTCGATGCGGATGAAGCCGGTGATGATGTTGCGGGCGAAGGCTTCCTGAAGTTCGAAAAATTCACCCTCGTCGGCAATCGCGAGGATCAGCTCCTTCATATCGTAAGGCTTTGTGGAGCTGTCCGGAATGAGGCTGTCGAGACGGGCCTCCACCCGGGCGGGGTCGTCGTGAACCGGGCGGACGGGTGGCCTCTGGCGGTTGTTCAGCGGAAGGAAATCGAAGAGCAGCCGAACCTGTTCGAGCGCCTCGATATCGTTCTCGTAGGCCGCATCGGCGACAGATGATCGCTTCGTATGCGTGCCGGCGCCCCCCAGCTCCTCCGCCGTCACCACCTCGTTCGTCACGGTCTTCACCACATCAGGGCCGGTCACGAACATGTAGGAGCTGTCGCGTACCATGAAGATGAAATCGGTCATGGCCGGCGAATAGACGGCTCCCCCGGCACAGGGGCCCATGATGACCGAGATCTGCGGAATGACGCCGGAGACTTCCGCATTGCGGCGGAAAACCTCGGCATAGCCTGCAAGCGAGGCCACCCCCTCCTGGATGCGTGCGCCGCCGCTGTCATTGAGCCCGATCAGCGGCGCACCGTTGCGAACGGCCATGTCCATGATCTTGCAGATCTTCTGGGCATGCGTTTCCGACAGTGAGCCGCCGAGAACCGTAAAATCCTGGGAAAAGACATAGACCTGCCGCCCATTGATGGTGCCCCAGCCGGTCACCACCCCATCGCCCGCGATCTTCTGGTCCGCCATATCGAAATCGATGGCGCGGTGCGTGACGTACATGTCGTATTCTTCGAAGGAACCCTCGTCGAGCAGGACGTCGATCCGCTCGCGCGCCGTCAGCTTGCCCTTCGCATGCTGGGCATCGATCCGTCGCTGCCCCCCTCCGAGCCTGGCTTCCGAACGGCGCTTCTCAAGCTCAACCAGAACGTCCCGCATCGAATCCTCCAACGTCATCGATCCGTTCTATGCGAAGTTTCGGCCGCCGAGAACTCTTGCCGACCGATATCCGTCGAATTCCGAATGTCAGGGACGGGTTGCGCAGGACCGCAGACGCGTCCGCCCGGCTCAAGCGGCCCGGGCGTGAGGCGTGTCGTCAGCCTCCAGCAGGCGGAAGCGCGCAACGAGGCTGGCAAGCAGGTCGATGTCTTCGGCGAGCTGCAGCGTGGCAGCGTTGGTTTCCTCCACCATCGCGGCATTCTGCTGGGTCATCTGGTCGATCTGGTTGACGGATCCGTTGACCGATTCGAGCGACGCGGACTGGTCGCGGCTCGACCCGGCCAGATGATCGACGTGACCGGCGATATCCACGATTTGATGGGCGATTTCCATCAATGCGCTGCCGGTCTGTTCGACATACTGCGAGCCTGTCGCGACTTCGGCCGAGGATTTCGCAATCAGCCCGCCGATCTCCTTGGCGGCCAGGGCGGACCGTTGCGCAAGATCGCGCACCTCCTGGGCAACGACGGCAAACCCCTTCCCGGCCTCGCCCGCCCGTGCCGCCTCGACACCGGCGTTAAGCGCGAGAAGGTTTGTCTGGAAGGCGATCGCGTCGATCGCACCGACGATCTGGCCGATCTTGTCGGAGGCTTCGCGAATGCGCATCATGGCCGAGATCGCGTTCTGCACGATGTCGGAAGAGTTGTCGGCATTGCGCTTGGCCCGCTGCACGATGCCCTGAACGTCGTTGGCGCGACCGGCTGCGGTGCGCACGGTCGACGAAACCTCGTCGACGGCAGCCGAGGTCTCCTCCAGCGCTGCGGCCTGCTGTTCCGTGCGCTTGGCAAGGTCGCCGACGGCATCCGTCATCTGCTGGCCGTTGTAATGGATGGCGCTGGAGATCTGCCGGATTTCCCCGAGCGTCTCCCGCAGCCCGCCCACCGAGGCGTTGAAATCGTTGCGCAGGCGATCGAGATGCGCGGCAAACGGCGTGTCGATCGTGAAGCTCATATCGCCCCGTGCAAGGCGCGACAGGGCCTGCGCCAGCGTTTCCACGGCAAACTGGACCTGCTGCGCCGCCTCCTGTCGCTCCGCATCTGTGTGCAAGCGGTGCGCTTCCGTCTCGCGGCGCGTCGCTTCCGCCTGCTCTTCCATGGATAGCTTGGCGAGAGCGCTGCCTTTGAAGACCGACAGGGCGCGCGCCATGTCGCCAATCTCGTCCGATCGGTTTTCGCCGGTGATCGACGTGTCGAGCGCCCCATCGGCAAGCCGGCGCATGGCGGCGGTGATCTGTCCGATCGGCCCCTTCAGCGTCATCACCAGCGCCGTGCCGGCGAGCAGCGCGATAAGAATGCCGACCAGGGTAGCGCCGAGCGAAATCGTATTCGCCTGCTCACGCTCGGTGCCGGCGCTCTGCTTCTGGCTTTCGGCAAAATCCGTAAGCAGTGTCCAGGTGCCGTCGATCTGTGCGGCGGCGGCATCGAATTCCGAGCGCTGCTTCTGCGAAAGCGACAAGAGCGCAAGGGCGTTCGCCTCCAGCGACGACAGGACAGGCTTTGCCTTTGCCGGGAGCGCGGCCAGAACCGTATCGCCGGGAACGGCGGTTGCGAGCCCCTCCAGTTCCTTGCCATAGGCGTAAAGTGCCTGCTGCACCTTCTTGACGCCGGCGTCGTCCGGGACAGCCGCCAGTTCGGCGAAGACGACACGGATCTGGTTCGCATTGCCGACAATGGCGCGCAGCTTGTTGCCGACGCGATCCGCCTTGGCGATTTCCCCTTCGGCCGCCGCAAGGCCCGAAACCGCGTCGCGAAGCGCCTCGTCGGATGCCACCTTGATGGCAGCACCCGCACGATCGAAGGCGGTCGCGGCGGCGACGAGATCGCCGGCGAGCATCGGGTCCGTGGCAGCTTTCGTCGCGGCGTCGCCGAACGCCGCGATGGCGGGTTTCAGCGCATCGACGGAAGGGAGCGTCGTCTTGCCCAGAGCTTTCGTCGTGGCGTCGAGCGCGGTGACGACGGCGGGAAGACCCGTCTTGACGGCCTGGATACGCTCCCCGTCGCTTGCTGCTGCACTGGTCTGCTTGGCGAGTGCTTGGGTCGCTGAACCGAGAACGCCGACCTGCAGTGCCGTCTTGAGGCTGGTTTTCGCGGACTTTTCTATGGTCTTGGCCGCAGCGAGCAGGACGAAAGCCTGCTTGCCGGCGGCCGCCTGAACGGCAAGCAATTTTTCCGTGCTTGTGCCGACCTCGGTCGAAATGCGCTCCCTGTCGGTCTGAAGTCCCCAAAGCGTCTCGATATTGGTCGCGATGCTGGCCGACTGAGACAGGGCGTTATCAAGGCGGGAAACGTCGGTGTCGCGGCGAAGCGTGTCCGCCATCGTCTTCAGGTTGGCGATCTCGTCGTTCAATTCCTTCCGCGCCGCGTCATGCGTCTCTGCCGACGGCTGTAGAAGGAAGCGAGACATGGCAGAAAAGACCTGCTTGAAGCCGCTCAAAGACTGGAGAACGCTATTGGAGATTTCCATGCGGCCCTGGAGCAGGCCAGAGGTATAGAGGCCGGTCACCCCGACGGCTGTGATGCTCAGCACGAACGGCGTGAGCAGGACCAGCACTTTGGTCTGGATCCGGATCCGAGACATCAGACGATCGATCATGAAAGGCTCCCCTACCCTGGGCGCACCGATTGATCGGTGTCTCCCGGCGCCATTCTGTCAGATGCGGATTAAAACATAATAAAACACTTACTGTCCCTGGGTCGGCTGACGTCGGCGGCATTCTCTTCTGGGAAGATACTTTCGCATTGCGGCGCAGGGCGGTTCCTGCCATTGCGACGGTGCACAACGCCTGTCCATCCGAGGTGATTGCAACGGGAGGCGAACATGGGTTCGGACACGACCGCGAAGGGACCGCTGACGGGCATCGCGCTGGCATCGGCCGGATATGCCTGCTTTGCCCTGCAGGATGCGATCGTCAAATGGCTGGTGACGGACTATGCCGTACCGGAAATCCTGTTTTTCCGCAGCCTCGTCATCGTTGCCATTACCGGCGTTCTCGTGCGGGTGCGCAAGCATCCGTCCGCCCTGCAAAGCCCGTATCGCAAGACGCTGGTGCTTCGCGCGCTCCTGATGCTGGTGGCGTGGCTGCTGTTCTACAATGCGGCCCGATCGCTCGGCCTTGCGGAGCTGACGACGCTGTACTTCTCGGCGCCGATCATGGTCATGTTCCTGTCGATCCTGGTCTTGAAGGAGACGATCGGTGTGGGCCGCTGGATTGCCTGTATCGGCGGCTTCATTGGCGTGGTCGTCGCCGCAAATCCCACCCATTCCCCAAACCTGGTTCCGGCGGCCATGTGCGTCGTCGCAGGTTTCTGCTGGGCGTGGAGCACCATTCTCGTACGTCTCGTCAGCCGGAGCGAATCCACCCTGACACAGATGTATGCGACGAGCCTCCTGTTCGGCCTTGCCTGCGCGCTGTCGCTGCCCTGGGTCTGGACGACGCCGGACGCGGCAGGCTGGGGCCTTCTTCTTGTCCTCGGCCTCATTTCGGCTGTCGGGCAATATCTGCTTTATGACGGCTTCCGATACGCCCCGGCATCGGCGATCGCACCCGTCGAGTATACGGGCCTGATGTGGGCATTCGTCTACGGATATCTCATCTGGGCGGAGATCCCGGCGCTCAATGTCTTTCTTGGCGCCTTGCTGATCGTTGCGTCGAGCGCGTTGCTCATCGTCTGGGAGCGACGGGGACAGAGCCCCCGGCGCAAGCGTTCGCCCGCCTGAACGTATCAGGCCTGGATGAAGGCGAGCAGATCGGCGTTCAGCACGTCGGCATTGACCGTGAGCATGCCGTGCGAATAGCCGGGGTAGGTCTTCAGGGTCCCGTTCTTCAGCAGCTTGATCGACTTCTCGGCCGAGTCTGCGATCGGCACGATCTGGTCGTCTTCGCCGTGCAGAACGAGCGTCGGCACCGAGATGGCCTTCAGGTCGTCCGTCTGATCGGTTTCCGAGAAGGCCTTGATGCCGTCGTAATGCGCCTTGGCGCTGCCCATCATGCCTTGGCGCCACCAGTTGCGCACCACGGCGTCCTGCACCTTCGCCCCGTCGCGGTTGAAGCCATAGAACGGACCTGCCGGAACCTCGTGGAAGAAGACGGCACGGTTTGCGGCGAGGGCCGAGCGGAAACCGTCAAAAACCTCGAGAGGCAGGCCTTCCGGATTGCTGTTTGTCTTCAGCATCAGCGGCGGGACAGCGGAAACCAGCACGGCCTTGGCGACGCGCCCGGCCGGCTCGCCATGCTTGGCCACGTAGCGAGCGACTTCGCCGCCGCCCGTGGAATGACCGATATGGACGACGTTCTTCAGGTCGAGCGCTTCGACGACGGCGAAGGCGTCGGCCGCATAATGATCCATGTCATGTCCGTCGGCGACCTGTGCCGAGCGCCCGTGGCCGCGACGGTCATGCGCGACGACGCGAAAGCCCTTCGAGACGAAGAACAGCATCTGTGCGTCCCAATCGTCCGATGACAACGGCCAGCCGTGGTGGAACATAATCGGCTGGGCATCCTTTGGACCCCAGTCCTTGTAGAATATCTCGGTACCGTCCTTGGTGGTGATAAAGCCCATGATGGTCTCTCCTTCAGATGCGCTTGGCTTGCGGGGTTCGCCGCAAGCGCGGTTTCATCAATCGGCAGCAGGCGAGCCTCGTCCTCGGACAACGCCCGCTCGCTTTTTTACGCCGGAAACACATCTTTGAAAGTCATGGCTGACGGTTTGGTCGACATTCCTTCTCGCAACGCACAATTTTTATCGGCCAGGACCGGATCGTTTCAAGCAGCCGTCAGCCCTTCTTGGCCAGCTGCATGAGGGCGACCTGCTGCTGCAGGCGGCGTTGCGCCTGATCCACCACGACGGCGACGATGATGACGATCCCCTTGATGACCATCTGCCAGAAGGAGGACACGCCCATCATCACGAGGCCGTCCGACAGGATCCCGATGACGAAGGCGCCGATGATCGTGCCGCCGATCGTGCCCCGCCCGCCGGACATCGAAGTTCCCCCGAGCACGGCCGCCGCGATGGCATTGAGCTCGAACGAGTTGCCGGTGGCCGGATGCGCCGCCATCAGCTCGGACGAGATGACGATCCCGACGATCGCAGCGCAGAAGCCCGAGAACATATAGACGAACATCTTCACCCGGTTCACCCGGATGCCCGACATGCGCGCCGCCCGTTCATTGCCGCCGACGGCAAAGATCTGGCGGCCGAGCGGGACATAACGGGCAAAATAGGCCGCCGCGAGCGCGACGACGATCAGGATCCAGATCGACACCGGCAGGCCGATGATCCGGCCGGACCCGAGAAAGCCAAATCCCGTGGTCGAAAGGTCCGCCCTGCCGACGAGATTGGGAAACGTCTGTCCGTCGGACGAAAGCAGCGCAAGGCCCCGCGCCACATACAGCGTGCCGAGCGTTGCGATGAAAGGCGCAACATTTAGCCGGGTGATCAGCAATCCGTTGACCGCACCGATCAGGATGCCGACTGCAAGCGTGATCAGGCAGACCTCGACGATGTTGAAATAGATGGTGTAGCCGATCTGGAGATCGATGCCGTGAAGGATCAGACCGCCGGCCACCATGCCGCAGAGCCCGACGATGGAGCCGACCGAGAGATCGATGCCGCCGGTGATGATGACGAAGGTCATCCCCATGGCGAGAAACGCGTTCAGCGCGACGTGCTTCGACATCAGGATGATGTTTGCGGCCGAGAGGAAATTCGGCGCGAAGGCAGAGAAGAACGCGATGACGGCGAAAAGCGCGATGAAGGTGCGCAGCTTCATCAGCGTCAGAAGAAGCGAGCCGCTGTCCGCTGTCGCTGCCGGTGTCGTTGTGGTGGCCGTCGTCATGGCGCGAAGTCCCCGCTGCTCTGTATGGATTTGTGCCCGATCGATGCCGCCTGCACGATTGCCTCCTCGGTCGCCTCCGCCCGATCCAGGATCGTGGTGATGCGACCGTTGCTCATCACGGCAATGCGGTCCGACAGCGCCATGACCTCCTCGAGGTCGGAGGTGGAAAACAGGATAGCGAGCCCCTCGCCGGCAAGCCGGCGCATGGTTCGGAAGACGTCGGCCTTCGCGCCGACGTCGATCCCGCGGCTTGGTTCGTCCATCAGCAGGACCTTCGGTTTTGTCATCAGCGCCTTGCCGATCACCACCTTCTGCTGGTTGCCTCCGGACATGGAGGTCACCTCGAAGTCCGGATTGGGTGCCTTGATGGCGAGATCCCGGATCGCCTCGGACACCGCGGAACGCTCGCGCTCACCCGTGATATGGACCTTGAAACGCGTAAACCGGTCGAGGCTTGCCAGTGTGAGATTGGCGGCGATCGACAGGACCTGAACGAGGCCCTCGCGTTGCCGATCCTCGGGAATGAGTGCGAGGCCGCGCCGGATACGGGTCGGCGTGTCGCGCGCGGCGATCTCCTCGCCATCGATGAAGATACGGCCGGTGGCATGCGGATGATGCCCCATCACGCATTCGAAGAATTCGCTGCGTCCGGCTCCCATCAATCCGTAGATGCCCAGAACCTCGCCGGACCGGACCGTGATCGAAAGATGGTCGACCGCAAGCCCGCCCGTCCGTCGCGCAAGCGAAATGTCCTCGGCGCGAAAGGCTTCGGCGCCCATCGTGTGATTGACGGATTTCGCGAAATCCTTGGCATCCGAACCGATCATCGACCGGACGATCCATCGGGTATCGATGTCCCTGACAAGCGCTTGGCCTGTGATCCGTCCGTCTCTGAGAACGGTGATATGGTCGCCGATGCGCATCAGCTCTTCCAGGCGATGCGAGATGTAGACGATTGCCACGCCCTGCGCCTTGAGTTCGGCGATCACCTTGAACAGGATATCCACCTCGGCCGCCGACAGGGCCGAGGTCGGCTCGTCGAGGATGAGGATGCGCGTGTCGAGCGACAGGGCCTTCGCGATCTCCACCAGTTGCTGCTGGCCGATCGGAAGGTCTTCGACCATCGCCTCGGCGCGGATGCCCGCGTCGAGCCGGTCGAGGAAGGTATTGGCCTTCGCGATCTGCGCCTTGTGATCGATACCGGTCAATCCGCTGAGGATCTCGCGCGTGACGAAGATGTTTTCGGCCACGGACAGGTTGCCAAAGAGGTTGAGCTCCTGGAACACCATGCCGATGCCGTGTTTCTGCGCGTCGGCCGGAGAGTGAAACTCGACCGGTTTGCCATCGAGGAGAATCCGCCCGAGCGAGGGACGTTCGACACCGGCAATCATGCGCATCAGCGTCGATTTTCCCGCACCGTTCTCGCCCACGAGCACGTTGACGGCTCCGCGGCGCAGAGCAAGACTTGCATTCTTGACTGCGACGATGCCGGAATAGACCTTCGTCACATCCTGCAGTTCGAGGATGATATCGTCCTCATCCCTGATGGTCGGTTGGAGGGCCATCGTTATGGGCCCAGCGTGATGGTAACAGGCGTCAGCAGCGGCAGCTGACCTTTGGCCGGCACGGGAAAAGCGCCGACAGCCTCGACCGTCTTGCCGTCCAGCGCGTCGCGCGGCAGCGCCTGCAGCACCTGCGCGTTCAGGTGTGCATTGAAGGCCTTGCCGAATTCGGCCCACTGGATCTGGTTCTTGAACTGGTTGAAACTGACGAAGTCGAGACTGTCGCGGATCGCCGTTCCCTTGATAACGGGACCGATCTGGATGCGCACATCCGCCTTGCCGTCGCCGTCGATATCCGTGTCGAGGGTGGCCGCTCGGGACGTGGTTTCGGCCTTGACGATCCGCCCTGAAACCTTGGCAGCATAGGTCCAGGGGGCATTGCCCTCCTTTTCCTTGTGTCCGTATTTGGCAGCGGCGGCCTCCGCATCGGATGCGATCAGCGCCGCGACCTCGCCGTAGGGGCCGGCTTTGGACGTGAGATAGGGCACCACTTTCGGCGCCCAGAGTTCGCTCGCCTGCCGCTCGGGATTGAACCCGCCGCTCGCGACCTCTGCGGCCTCCTCGGCTGTGGGCGTCTTGATGATCTTGCAGCCGGGCAGGACCATGAGAATGGCCGAGGCAAGGCAAAGCGCGGCAGCGGCGGGATAACGCGGCATTCCGTCAACTCCGGATGAAAAAGGTGCGGGCGGTGCGCCAGGACGAACCGCCCGTTTCAGGAAGGCGCGATCAATCCTTGAGCGCGAAGGTCTCGAGCTTGTCGGCATTGTCGGCGTTGATCAGCACGCAATCCATCAGCTGCTTTTCTTCGGCCGGGCCCTTGCCCGTCTTGATGTAGGCGTCTGCCTGCTCGACCGCCATCTGGGCCTGGGCATAGGCCGGCTGCATCACGGTCGCCTTGATGCCGCCCGACTTGATGCTGTCGCGAACGTCGTTGGAGCCGTCGAACCCGACGACGATGACGTCCTTGCGATTTGCGGCCTGCAGGGCGGCGATCGCCCCCATTGCCATGGTGTCGTTGCCCGCGATCACGCCCTGGATATCCGGGTTGGCCTGCAGGATGGTCTCCATCTTGGAGTAGCCTTCCGTCTGGCTCCAATTGGCAGACTGCTGGGCAACCATCTTCAGGTCGGGATATTCGTCGATGATGTCATGGTAGCCCTTCGAGCGGATGCCGGCATTCAAGTCGGCCTCGCGACCGAGCAGCTCGACATACTTGCCCTTCTCGCCCATCAGTTTCACGAACTCTTCGGCGCCGAGCTGTGCGCCCTGGTAGTTGTTCGAGACGATCTGGGAGACGGCGACACCAGTCGCGTTGATTTCGCGGTCGATCAGGAAGGACGGGATTTTTGCGTCCTTGGCCTTCTGGACGGCAGCGATCGACGCTTCCGAGCCGGCATTGTCGAGGATGATGGCTTTCGCGCCACGGCCGATGGCCGTGTCGATCAGCTGCGACTGCTTGTTGGCGTCGTCGTCGTGAACGAGCACGAGCGTTTCATAGCCAAGTTCCTTCGCCTTGGCTTCCGCCCCGACGGCTTCCGCCTTGAAGAACGGATTGTCGTGGCTCGGCGTGATGATGGCGATGAGATCGGCTGCACTGGACGGCATGGCCGTACCGAGCGCAAGAGCGCTGGCAAAGGCAGCAAGGATCAGTCCGCGTGTGAATGTCATGTGTTCCTCCCGGTTGTTGGTTCGTTGCGCGGGCCCGCCTCCCTGCGGTCCCGTATCGGTTGAGCGAAGCTGCCCTTTTTCGGAGCAGCATCGGCCGTGCCTGACGGTCTCAGGTGATCCGCCGGATACTCTCTGCGATCTCCTGGGGCTCAAAGACCTTTTTCCAGTCGTCGCGCATCAGCGCGGGGATGCCGAACTCGATCGCCTTGTTGCAGGCATCCGAGAACACGCCGTCCACCTCCTTGAAGATCACGGCGCCGAGCACGTTCATGTGGCCGAGCAGGAAGTCGCGCGCTGCCTGTTCCGGCACGCCGCGCTTGACGCATTCATCGAGCGCTTGGCTCATGACGACGAGCAGCGAGGCGCAGACCGTTTCCGACAGGCCGGGCTCGAGAATTGCCATCTGCTCGACCGTGACCCGGTGCGACCGCATCACCGGCGCCCAGATGGTCTTTGCCACCTCCTCGCCAAGCGCATAATGCGACTCGGGGCCCTGCATCAGCGCGGAAACGATGTGCTGCTTTGCGGCTATCCCGCCAAAGTGATCCTTCTTCGCCGCCATCTCCGTCTCGTCGTTGAAGATCGGGGGATGGCAGGGATGCGTGACGAAATAGGTGATGTCGGCGCGCTCCGGCAGATGGCCGGCAAAGGGCGCGGCCGCGTCGAGCACCACGACCATGGTGCCGGGGGAAAGCTTGTCGACGATCCCCGAGGCCACCTTGCCGATCGCCGTGTCCGGCACGGCAAGAACCACGACCTCCGCGCCGTTGAGCGCTTCCTCGACGGGAAGGCATGTGAGGCCGAGATCGGCCTGGAGCCGCGCACGACCGGCTTCGCTCACCTCCACAGGGCGGATGTCGAAGCGCGAGCCGATGAGGTTGCGGGCAAGCCTTGTGCCCATTTTGCCGCCGGCGCCGAAGAGTGCAATCGATGTCATGTGTGCTGATCCCGTTTGGTTACGGCATCTAATGGCAACTGGTATAATGAGTCAATGATCATTTCACATGATGTCATAGGGAGCGTTGCGCGGATGGCGGTTATGCGTTGCCCTCTGAGCAAAGATCTCTTTGCGATCGTTGGGCGATCTCGCTAAACCCGGAGCATCCTGGTTTTGCGCCACCTGGTATCCGGACCGATGACATGCTCGTCTTTCTCGACTTTGAAGCCTCGTCTCTGGGCAAGAAAAGCTTCCCCGTCGAGGTTGCCTGGGTCTTTGAGGACGGAACGTCCCGCTCACATCTGATCCGTCCTGCGCCCGATTGGCAGGACTGGTCTATGAAGGCGGAGCACATTCACGGCTTGACGCGTCGCCGGCTCCACGCGGAGGGGACGCCCGTCGCAGAGGTCGCGCGCGAGATGATGGAAACGCTTGAGGGGCACGCCCTTTATGCCAGCGCGCCGTCCTGGGATGGGAAATGGCTCAGCGTATTGCTGCGTGCCGGAGGTTTGCCGCGGCACGCCCTGCGTCTTGCAAAATCCGACGATGTCTTTCTGGCGCACGCGCGGAGCATCATGGACGAGACGTTTACGCGGCGCGAGATCGCGGCGTTCGTCACAGAGATGATCGAGCAGACCGAGCCCGCGCAACCCGTGCATCGGGCGCTGGCCGATGCGACGCTGGAACACACGCGCTGGCTCGCCATCCGGGAGGCGGCAGTCAAGGCTGTCGAGGCGCGCCGACAGGCCGCGCCCTAGAGCGCGTTGCGTCAAAAAGGTGTCACGCGACGCGCTTTAAGGTCTTATCTGGATGCATGTCGTTTCCCGAAACCGCTGCACACTTCGGGCCACATGCATGAGTGACGCCCGTCAGGCGACGGCGCGTGCGTTTTCCGAATGCAGGTCCGCGGGTCGCCCGGCTTCCGTGAAGACCCGGTTTCTCCCCGCCAGCTTCGCCCCATAGAGCGCGCGGTCGGCACGAGCCACGACCTCGTAGATGCTGAGATCGTCGAGGCGCGTTTCGGCAACGCCGAAGCTCGCCGTCACCGGCCCTGTGTGCGGCCAGTCCGCCGATCCGATCCTGGTCTGCAGACCCTCTGCGACATGGGCAGCGGCGGAGACCGTCAGTCCGGGGAGGTACAGCACGAACTCCTCGCCGCCGAAACGCGCGAGAACGGCATCCCCCGCATGCCCGTCGACGAGGATCTGAGCGACCTTGGCAATGACGGCATCCCCGGCGGCGTGACCGTGCCGGTCGTTGATCTTTTTGAAGTGGTCGATGTCGCAAACGATCACTGCGCCGGCGCGCGTCTTCTGTCCGGCGAGCCGGTCGAAACCACGCCGATTGAAGAGACCGGTCATCGGATCCCGGTCGGCCACGTCCTTGTAGCGACCGATGACCTCCAGCGTCACGCAGCCAAGCGCCGCAAAGGCCAGCAGAAGGCCGATGAGCGTGCTCGTGGACTGCATGAAGAAGGCGTAGGGCGACGCCAGAAACGTTTCGAAGTCGGCCGGATTGCGGTTGAGAACGATCATGACGACGTTGCGGATCAGCGCGTCGCCGATGACCATGAAAACCACAGCGAGTAGCAGGCGCTCCGCCGCGCCGCGCGCGTGCCGAAGGACGGCAACGGCGGGCACGCCGAGGCAGAGCGAGGTCAGGACATCATTGGCCGAAAGCGCGAGCGTCGGGTTTTGCAAAACGAACGTCGAGACGACCGAAGCGACGACGCCGACCGCGACGATTGCCACGCGCGGCACGATCGGCAGTCTTCGCCGGAACTGTCTTAACAGCCCCTGCCCGTAGAAGCTGAGAGCCAGCAGGAAAAGCGTATCCGCGATCAGTGCGCAAAAGGGCCCGGGAACGGTCGTCGACAGGATCGGCATGACGAAACCGAGAGCAGCGGCAAGGTAGCCGAGACCCCACCATGGCGCCGACCGCGGCTCATGGCATGCGACGAACAGGAACGTCAGCCCGAAGACACAGAAGATGACCGGTAGAAGAAAAGCAAAATGATCCATGTCAGTTCCGGCTGCTGATCCCCGAGGGCGCCGTGGCCTCTCGAAGGTCGCGCGCGGACGCTTTTGTGCGTTTGTACTGACGTTAGATACCCCGCTTTAACAGCGGGTAAACATATTGTCCTACGCAGAAATTCGTCGGGGCAAAACCGCCGCCTTCGGTACGGCCTGGCCTGTCCATGGCAGACAGCAAAGGTCTGGCCAGCGGATGTTGCCCACACCGGGACCAGGAAGAACAACGGCGACCTGGTCCTCATGGTCCTTTGAATGCCGTCCGGCAAAAACGAAAGCGCCGGCTCGGACGCGTTCCGAGCCGGCGCTTTCGTCATGGTCTTCGTCAGCCTTGGCTGACCTGCCTCATCAGTCCCTGCCAACGCCGAGCTTGTCGATCGTCGACATCAGCAGATCGGCGCACGCCTTTGCGGGCTCGTCGTCTGCGCATTTCAGGTCGATCTTCACGTCGTCCGTTTCGATGCGGTAATGCGCAGCCTTGGACGGCGGCGGCGGACGGTGGCCGTCAGGACCGCGGTGCCATTTGTCGCCCCGCATCGCCTCTTCCGGTCCGCGCGGACCACCCGGCGGCGGCGGTGGCGGCGTCATGGCCTCGGCGGCTGCCGGCGGGGCGGGTGGCGGCGGTGGCGTATCCTGAGCAGAGGCTGCGCCTGCAGCAAGCGAGAGGGTAAATCCGGTCAGAAGAAGAAGGCGCTTCATAGGAGATCCTGTTGTTGAATGCCCCCCTCAACGCCGCGTCCGATATTTTGTTCAGTGATAACATTCTGATTTAGGCATAAAATTGCCCAGCAAAGTTCCCCTCTCGGAAGGCCGGCCCACGGCAAAGCAGCAGGCTGGCAGACTGCGTCATGCCTGCAGCGCACGTTCGAAGATGCGCGTCAGCCGTTCGGCAAAGGCGCGGGGGTCGGCAGGCTTGTCGCCATCGAGGACGCGCGCCTGGTCGAGAAGGAGCAGAGCCGCATCCTCCTTCAGGGCAGCGCCGTCAGCCTTGGCGGCAATCGTCTTGACGAGAGGGTGCGTCGGGTTGATTTCGAGGATCGGCTTGGCCGAAAGCTCGAGACGGCCAGCGCCGTGGAGGATCTTCTCCATCTGTCGGTCGTAGCCGCCCTCTGAGGCCACCAGGCAGACGGCGCTTTCCGTCAGACGGTCGGATGCGCGAACGTCCGAAACCTCGCCGGAGAGTTTTTCCTTGGCGTAGGCGATGAAGGTGGCGACATCGGATGACGGCGCGTTGTCAGGTGCTGTTTCCCCGTCCGCTTTGGTGAACTGCGCGAGATCGGCAGCACCCTGCGTGATCGACTTGAACGTCTTGCCCTCGAACTCGCCGGCCATCATGACCCAGAAACTGTCGATCTGGTCCGTAAGAAGCAGGACTTCCACACCCCGCGCGCGAAAACCCTCAAGCTGCGGAGAGGCTCTCAACTGCTCGAGACTGGTGCCCGTCAGGTAATAGATCGCCGACTGTTCAGGCTTGGCGTCGGCCACATATTGCTTCAGCGACCGGATCTCCCCGGAAGACGCGGTCGTCTTGAAACGGGCAAGCGACAGAAGTTGCGCCCGTCGTTCGCCATCCTCGTAGATCCCCTCTTTCAGGACCGCGCCAAAATTCTCCCAGACCTTCCCAAACGCCTCCGCATCGCTTTCGGCGAGCTTTTCCAGCGCGGTGATGATGCGGCTGGCGACGCCCTTGCGGATCGCGGACAGGATGGGACTTTCCTGGATCATTTCGCGCGAGACGTTCAACGGTAGATCGGCGGTGTCGACAAGACCGCGAACGAAGCGCAGGTAGCGCGGCAAAACGTCGGCCTCATCGGTGATGAACACGCGCTTGACGTAAAGCTTCATGTGGCCCTTGCGGTCCGGATCGAACATGTCGAACGGCTGCGCGCCGGGGATATAGGCCAGCGTCGTGTATTCGTGGCGTCCTTCGGCCCGGAAGTGCACGGTCAGGGCCGGCTCGTCGTACTGTCCGGACAGGCTCCGGTAGAAATCGGCGTGATCTTCCTTGGAGATGTCGTTTTTCGCCCGCGTCCACAGTGCCGTTCCGTCGGTCAGTTGGGCGGGTTCTTCGCCCGGCTTGTCGACGATCGCGACCGGCACGGGCACATGGCCGGACTGTTCCTTGACGATGCGTTCGACCGACCAGCGGGTGGCGTAGCTCTTGGCATCTTCCATGAGATGCAGCGTGATGCGTGTGCCCCGCGCCGGCGCGTCCGCATGATCGACCGCGCTCACGGTATAGGCGCCCTGCCCGTCCGAGGACCAGAGCCACGCCTCTTGCGACCCGGCACGCCGCGAAACGACGTCGACACGATCGGCGACCATGAAGCAGGAATAGAAGCCGACGCCGAACTGGCCGATCAGCTGAGCGCCCTCGCCAGCCTTGTTGGCTTCGATTCGCTCCATGAAGGCGCGGGTGCCGGAACGCGCGATGGTGCCGAGCGCCTCGATCAGCTCCTCCCGGCTCATGCCGATGCCGTTATCCTCCACGATCAGGCGGCGGTTGTCCTCGTCAAGCGTCAGCGTGATGCGGCTGTCCGCATCGCTCCCCAGAAGCTGTGGTGCGGCGATCGCCTCGAAGCGCAGCTTCTCGCAGGCGTCCGCCGCGTTCGAGATCAGCTCGCGCAGGAAGACGTCCTTGTCCGAGTAGACCGAGTGCACCATCATATGCAGAAGGCGCGACACGTCGGCTTCGAAAACATGGCTCTCGGCGGGGCGTTCCGCATCAAGGTTCGTCATATCTCATCGTCTCCGTCATGACCGAAATTTCAACGACCAGTTGGCGAAGATTCCGTGCAGATTCAAGATGCTTGCAAAGCGCATCCGCGCGTTTCGCAGGAAAATATGCAGACGGCGTCCCGGGGTGTCGCCCTGGAACGCCGTGCTTTCCTGTTTCGAGGTCTGCCGCGCGCGACGCTTAGGGCTGCGGCGGCTGGAGAGTGCTGGCGTCTGCAGGTGCGGCGCCGGGCCCTGCGTCAGGCTCCGGTGCCGCACCGGACGGAGGCGCCCTCCCGGCTGCGGGGCCATCAAGCGCAGCGGCGTCGGCAGGGCCGCCCGCGGGTCCGGCATCGGACAGCGCACCGGGCCCCCGCTTCGGCCCGTCTTTCGGCCCCTGCAGCCCCTTCGGACCATGCTCATGATGCGGAGGCCGGCCCGCCGGACCCAGCGCCTCGACCTTGCCGTCCGGATGGACCAGGAAGCTCGCATGCAGGAAACCGTCGTCGAAGCGGCCCTGGACGCTGACCGCCTCATCGATTTTGACGAGCTTTCCGTCCTCGCCGGAAGGGCCGGTTTCCACCAGGGCACGACCGCTCGCGTCCTGGAGCACGAACTTGTTGCCGAAAATCTCGGCCACCTGGCCCTTGATGGTGACCAGGTCACCGTCGGGCATCGCGGAAATGGCGACCGGTGCCATCGGCGCCATCTCGATGCTCGGCTTGGCGAGCTTCATAGCACCCGCACCGCCGGCGACCCCAAGCGCGAGGAGGGCAATGCCTGCCACACCGGTGAGGGCCAGCCGCGACGTCCGCCTGCGACGCGACGGGGACGCAGGGGCGGGCGCAGCGGCGTGGGTCGGCTCGTGGGCAGCGGTCAAGGTTTCTTCGTTTGACATCGTCGTCTCCTGTGATGTTGACGAGGCCCTTCTAGCAAGACCGCCCCACCGGCAGCCTGAACCCTGCGGTTCAGCTTGAGTTAAGCCGGTGCGCCCTATGTCCTCTGCATCAGCAGCAGGAAACGGTCTCATGAGAGTTCTTCTGGTCGAGGACGACGCCGATCTGTCGCGACGCATCGCCACGAGCCTGCGCGCGGAAAGCTTCGTCGTCGATGTCGCAGTTAACGGCGAGGATGCAGAGCATGCAGGCCTCACGGAAATCTTCGATATCGCGGTGCTCGACCTCGGCCTGCCGCGCAAGGACGGCATCTCGGTTCTCAAAGCCTGGCGGGATGCGGGCCGGACCTTTCCGGTGATGATCTTGACGGCGCGAGACGGATGGCCCGACAAGGTGGCCGGCTTCAAGGCCGGCGCCGACGATTTCATGACCAAGCCGTTCAAGGTCGAGGAACTCGTGCTGCGACTGCGGGCGCTTGTTCGCCGTGCCACAGGCCATGCCGCGTCGCTGGTGACGTGCGGGCCCCTGGTCTTCGATGCACAGCTCGGCACCTTCGAGCTGGATGGGTTGCCTCTGAAACTGACCGCACTGGAATGGCGGGTGCTCTCATGCCTCATCCTGCGCAAGGAGGTCATCGTCGACCGACGTGAGCTGATCGAGCGGGTCTATGACGGCGATGCCGATGTCGACTCCAACTCGATCGAGGTCATCGTCGCCCGGCTGCGCCGGAAGATTGGGGCGGAACGCATCGAGACCGTCCGCGGGCGAGGCTACATGCTGGCGGCCGCGGCATGATGCTCCCATCCCTCCCCGCCCGTTCCACCATCGCCGCGCGCCTTCTCACCTTCTCCATGTTGTTCGTCACCGGCATCCTGATCATCGCCGCGGGCATCCTCTGGTGGATCGTGGCAGGTGTCGTGCGCGAACAGATCGACCAGCGGCTCGACACGCAGATCGAGGCCCTGCGTGGCACGCTGTCCATTGCCCCCGACGGATCCACGGCGCTCGGCGCGTCTCTCGACGGGCCGCCTTTCGATCGCGTCGGATCAGGATGGTATTGGCAGGTGACCGGACACGGCGCGCCGCTCACCTCGCTCTCGCTTGCGGGCCGCACGATCGACCGTCCTCCTCGCCCGGTGCCCAACCGCCATCGTCCCGCCACCAACCCGATGCCGCTTCCCGACGCCGCGCGGGATGGCGGGATGGATCTGCATGTGCGGACCGCCGAAGCGCATATCGGTGATCGTGTTTTGCAGATCACGGCGACCGCGCCCCAATCCGCGTTAAACGATCCGGCGCAAAGGGCCCTGTTCTGGCTGATACCGGCGATGACGGTGCTCGGGATCAGCCTCCTCCTCGGCACGTTCCTGCAGGTGCGCTTCGGCCTGCGTCCGTTGAAGCAGTTGACGCGCGATGTCGCGCAGGTCGCGGCGGGATCGCGGGAAAGGCTGCCGGAGGTGGAGGCAAGAGACCTGCAACCGGTCGCAAACGAGATCAACCGGCTGATCGCGGTCAATCTCCAGCGCCTAAGCGATACCCGCCTGCATTTCGCCAACCTCGCGCATGGCTTGAAGACGCCGATCGCCAGCCTTTCGCTGGCGCTGGATGACAGCAACGATCCTGACGGCGAGATGCGCCAGCTGGTCGGACGGATCGACACGCGCATTCGCCATCATCTGGCGCGGGCACGCAAGACGATGTCCGGCGCGGGCATGGCTGCCGCGACCCTGCTTCAGCCCAGCCTTGCCGACCTCCTGCAGATCATGTCCCGCATTCACGCCGAGAGAGGTCACCACGTCACCTGCGACGTCGAAGGCGACATCGCGGTTGCCTGTGCCTCGGACGATCTCGAGGAGGTGCTCGGCAACCTCATCGACAACGCGTTCAAATGGGCGCGAAGCGAGGTTGCCATCTCGGCGGCCGTCGAGGATCGCATGGTTGTCGTACGTATCGCGGACGACGGACCGGGCATCGCGGAGGCCGAACTGGCAAGCGCGTTCCTGCCGGGCATCCGTATGGACGAGACCGTCCAGGGCGACGGCTTCGGCCTGACGATCGCTCGGGAGATTGCGGACATCTACGGCGGCGGGATCGCCCTCGTAAACCGCCCGGAAAGCGGTTTGGCCGTGATCCTTCGCCTACCCCGCGCCGCGTCTGCGTCACCGCCTGAGCGACAGCCGAGCGTTTCCCCTGGGGGATAGAAGCGGACGTCGCAGGAAGACCGGCGTCCGGCGTCGGCGTCCGCCGTGCCGGCCTGTGGAACTTCGCTCGCGACAAGCCGTTATCGGGATTAGCGAACCGAAGGAGCGATCATGGTAAACCAGAACAACATTTCGCCGGCCGTCAGGTCTCTGCAGAATGAACAGGGCGATCGTGAGCGCCGCGGGACAGACGGCGACTTGGACAAGGCGCTGGAAGACACATTCCCGGCCTCCGATCCTGTGGCTGTCACGTCGACGACAGGCCCGGAAAGTTTCACCGGAAATGCGCGCTCACATCGTCGCGCGTCAACGTCTTCCGATATCAAGGGATCGATAGACGGCTACATGGCCGACATTGAGGGTCGCATCCGCGAGAAACCGCTGGCCGCCGCCGCGATTGTCGCCGCTGTCGCCTGGCTGTATGGCCGCACGCGCTAACGATCATTTCTTTTGAAGCTTTGAACAGGCAGGCTCAGGCCTGCCTGTTTCGTTTGGTGCTTCCATCGGCGGCAAGCACCGCCATCGGGCCGACACGGTTTCGCCCATCTCGCTTCGCCTGGTAGAGTCCGGCATCCGCTTCGGAGACCAGTCTCTGCGCCCCGTCGAGCGCCCGTCCCGCCATTCTCGATAGACCGATGCTGGTGGTGAGGGCGATGCGGCGCCCGTCCTCGCTGCGCACATCGAGCGACATGATCGCAACGCGCATGCGCTCGGCCATCTCCATCAGCGACGTGTTGTTCCGCATGGGAACGACGGCCACGAACTCCTCTCCGCCGAAGCGTCCGACGGTTGCCCCGTCACTTGCCTCGAACAGGCGCAGGACATCCGCGACCGCGACGAGGCAGGCATCGCCGGCATGATGCCCATAGGTGTCGTTGATCACCTTGAAGTGGTCGAGGTCGATCATCATCACGGCGATATCCGGACCGCCCGCCCGGGCGGCCTCGAACGTTGACTCAAGCACCGCCTGCAGCGACCGCCGATTGGCAAGGCCCGTCAGACTGTCGCGGTCCGACAGGATCTTCAGCAACGCGTTGGTGCGTGTCAGGTCTGTAGAGAGCGCGCCATAAGCCTCTACGGCATCGGCAATCGTTGCAAGTTCGTGAAAGACAGGTTTGGCGGGCGCGTCCTGGTCGGCCTTGCCATGGCTGATGGCTTCCAGCCGGGCCACGGCGGCCCCGATCGGCGCCATCACATGGCGGCTGACGACCCAGAGCGTCAGCACGAAGAACAGGACCGGCAAGGTGAGGATCAGCGTCCAGCCGAGCTTTACCTCGCGCGCCGCGCTGCCGATCGTCCATGCCATGCTGTCGGCGAGCGCGACAGCGTCCGTCGCCAGCGTCTCACTCAGTCGGTCCGCCGTATTCATCGCATGCTGGTAGGCTTCGGCGCTTGCTGCGTCCGTCTTGAGGATCTCGGCCTGGATTCCCGCCTGGATCGCCGGCGTGACCGCCGCCGCGTTGGGATCGCGAAGCCTGCGCGAGGCTTCGCGGGAGGTGACGATCACCTTGACGAACGCGGCAATATCGCGCGCGCCGTCGATCAGGGTCTGGTTCTCGTCCAGCGTAAAACTCTGGCACAGGGTCTGCAATTGCAGCTGGATCTGCCGCTCGATCTTCCGGTCATGGGCAAGATAGACAGAGCGAATGAGCGACGCCGCGCGCTCGACCTTCAACGCATTCCGGTTCTGGGACAAGATCAGCGGAATCTGTTGCTCGCGGGCGGTCGTTGCATCCCGCTCGATGCCGTTCAGGAACTGGACGGAATAGGCGGCTGCCGCCCCGGCATAGAGGCAGACCAGCAGCAGGGCGATCCTGCCGACAAGTCGCATCGACAGGCCATGCCGGGATGGGCGGAGGGAGATCATGGATCAATAGATGCTGAACGGAAAGTAGATGTTGTTGATCCGCTCGTAGCTGCCGTCGAGGCGGGTCTTCTTGATGGCGGCATTGACCTCGTCCAGCAGCGCCGTGTCGCTCTTGCGTGCCGTGACATGTGCCGTGCTTTGCAGAAAGTCGTTCGTGACGGGATCGCCGATGAACTCGAAGGCCGACCCTTCCGCGCTTTCCAGGAAGCTCATGAGTTCGATCGCATCGCCGAGCATGAGGTCTGCTTTCCCCTGTTCGAGGATCGCCTGCGCCGCCGGCTGGTCTTCTCCGAGCACGAGCGTGCTTTTGGCCGCATAGACCTTGGCAAGGTACTGCGCCTGCATCGTGCCCTTGCCGGCCGTGATCCGCGCGCCGGCAAGACCTTCGGGACTGATGTCCTGGCGCTTCTTCGGGTCGCCGATGAAGACGGCGTGCGACCGGTAGTAGGGCTGCGAATAGGCGATCCGCTTGGCGCGCTCCTCCGTAAAGGCCATGCTCGAAACCATGAGATCGTATTTGTTCTGCTCCAACCCTTCGATGATCTCCGCCCAGGGCGTGACGACGAAGGTGCAGGTCCGCTTCATCTCCTTGCAGAGCGCCTTGGCGATATCGACATCGAAGCCGGCCAGCTCGCCTTTCTCGTTGATGAAATTGAAGGGAGGATATGCTCCCTCCGTTCCGATCCGCAGCACAGGATCATCAGCCAGCGCAGGGCCAGCGGCGACGAGGCCCAGAACAAGCGCGGCAAGCATGCGTCTGCGAATCATGATCGATCTCCCGTTTCGGAGGGCATGATCGCCGAGGGCCGTTAAGGCCAAGTCCAGAAAGTAGGTAAATTGATCCTTACGGATGTCACAAACGGAAAGTGTACGGTAGCGTACTGGACCTCCGCTGCGTCAAGCTCAGCTATAGTCGATGCCGGTCGCGTGCGCCGCTGCCAGCATGCCTTTGTAAATGCCCTCTTCGGAGCCGGCGATAACCACGGCGCCGACGGCACGCTTGTAGAACCCTGTCGGCCCCGCACCGCCGATGACGCCATATCCGTAACCCTGATCGTACATGGCAAGCAGCGTCTTCAACAGCAGCGCATGACCGATCCCCTTTCCGCGCATTGCCTCGTCCACGCCGGTCGGTCCAAAGAACCCTCGCGCGGTCGCGTCGTAGCACGCAAAGCCGACCAGTTCCCCATCCTTGACGGCAACGAGCAGGGACACCGGCTGGCGCATCATCGCAACGGTCGCCTCGCTGACCCAGCCCTGGCCGAAGCGCGGACCGATCCAGGCCGCGATCGTATGAAGTTCGGGCGGCAGGGCCCGGCGAATGACGACGCCTTCCCGCGCCACCTTCTCGTCGAGAACGGCGTCGGGCTTCAGATCGTAGAGGTTGACGAGCATGTCCATGGCAAAAATCCTATCCTTTGACCGCGCCGGCCGTGAGGCCGGCCACGATGCGCCGCTGGAAGATGAGTACGACGATGATCAGCGGCAGTGTCACGGTGACCGAAGCAGCCATGATCTGGCCGAACGGATATTCATAGCGCGTCGTTCCGCCGATCAGCCCGATAGCAACGGGAACCGTCTTGTTCTCGTCCGTCAACATGAAGGTGAGCGCGAACAGAAACTCGTTCCAGGCGAGAATGAAGGCGAGGATGCCGGTGCTGGCCAGCGACGGCCCCATCAGCGGCAGGAGGATGCGCGTAAGGATACGAAAATGCGAGCAACCGTCGATCAGAGCCGCCTCTTCCAGCTCCCGCGGAAACTCCCGGATGAACGTCGTGAGAATCCAGGTCGTGAAGGGGGCGGTCGACAGAAGATAGGTAACGATCAGGGCGCTCGGACGGTTGTACAGCCCAAGCGCATTGATGAGTTCGAACATGCCCGAGAGCACCGCAACCTGCGGAAAGATGGAGATCATCAGGATCGCCATCAGCACGATCCGTTTTTGCGGAAAATCCAGACGTCCCAGCGCGTAAGCCGAGATGATGCCGAGCGCCAGCGATACCACCGTCGTCCCCGTCGCCACGAAAACCGAATTTACGAGCGATCCCATGAAAACTGGATTGTCGAACAGCTGCCGATAGTAGCCGAAGTTCAGCGCCGGCAGAAAGGCGGTCGTGTAGAGCTCGGCACCCTGTTTGGTGGAGGAAACGATCGCCCAGTAATAGGGAAACAGCGTGTAGGCGAGGACAAGGAGAATGAGGATGCCGAGCCCGCCTCTGCGGATCTGGCGGCGCATCCGATAATGCGCAGAGGAACGCCGCTTGATGCGGACAGGCGATGTCACGAGAGCTCCTGGCGCCATGGTCAATCTCCCGTCGAACGATCAAGGCGCAGAACGCCGATGAGGATGATGGCAACGAGCGCGACCAGGAGGAAAACCCAGGTGGACGCGGCGGAGCCCACGCCCAGCTCCTGGAAGCTGATCAGCCGGTCGCGCGCGTAGATCGAGACGGTCATGACATTCTGATTGCTGGCCGCAAGGACATAGGCAAGGTCGAACATCCGGATCGCGTCGAGCGACCGGAAAAGCACGGCAACGCCGATGGCCGGCTTCAGCAGGGGCAACGTGATCGACCAGAAGCGTTTCCAGGCAGGAATGCCGTCGACTTCGGCCGCCTCCATCATCTCCCCGGGAATGGTCTGGAGGCCGGCGAGGATCAGGAGAACCATGAAGGGTGTCGTCATCCAGACATCGATGAAGATCACCACGCCCATGATCAGCGAGCTGCTCGCCGTCCACGCAATGCCGTGGTCGATCAGGCCGAGCGAGATCAGGATGCGGTTGAACACGCCGAACTGGTCGTTCAGCATCCACTCCCAGATCTTCGTCGCAACGACGACGGGGATCGCCCAGGGAACGAGGATGGCCGCCCGCAACAGACCGCGGCCAGGGATCGCCTCGTTGAGCAGCAGGGCAATGCCGAGCCCGAGCAAGGTTTCGATCCCCACCGAGAGGACGGCGAAGGTCAGCGTGTTCCGGACGGCCGACCACCAGGCAGGGTCGTTGATCACCTCGATGAAATTCGAGATGCCGACCATGCCGTACACGGTGGGATCATCGAGGTAGGCATCCGTAAAGCTGAAGAAGACGGTTCGCCCCAGCGGCCACACGGCCACGGTCAACATGACGAGGACCAGCGGCGCGAGAAAGAGCCAAGCCGTGCGATGCTCCCGGCGCGCAAGCTTAGCGCTCATGAACGAGCCCCCCCTTCGCTGGCCTCCCGGCCCGCCTGCGGCACGCCCGCCCGATGTGCCATCCGCTTCCCCTCCGAATCGAAGACGAAGATGTCCGCATCGGCAAAGGAAAGGCCCACAGGCTGGTTACGCCGCTCGAACGGGGGCCGCCCGGCGACGCGGACGACCCAGATGCTCTGGTCGGCCAGCCTGATATAGGCGAAGTGCTCGTGGCCGAGATCTTCGACACGCTCCAGGACTCCCGACATGCGGCCTGCGTCCGGCGCGACGAGGGAAAGCGCCTCCGGTCGGATGCCGATGGAGGCCGGCTGCCGGCTCCCGGGAGACGCGTGATGCGCGACAAGGTCGTCCGGCAGGGAAAAACCGCCGGCTTCGGCGCCCAGGGGGACGGGACCGAAGTTCATCCGCGGACTTCCGATGAAGCCTGCGACGAAGCGATTGGCCGGCGCCTGATAGAGTTCAAGCGGCGTGCCCACCTGTTCGATCGAGCCCTGGTTGAGCACGACGATGCGGTCTGCAAGCGTCATCGCCTCGGCCTGATCGTGGGTCACGTAGACCATCGTGGTCTTGATGTCCTCGTGCAGCCGCGCGATCTCGATGCGCATCTCCATGCGCAGGTCGGAGTCAAGGTTGGACAGCGGCTCGTCAAAGAGGAAGATTTCCGGTTCGCGCACGAGCGCACGCCCGATGGCGACACGCTGCCGCTGTCCGCCGGAAAGCTCCCGCGGGCGCCGCTCCAGCAGATGATCGACCTTCAGCATCCGGGCGACGGTCTCGACCTTGCTGCGGATTGCCTCCTTGCCGATCCGCAGGGTTTCGAGCGCGAAGCCGATGTTTCGTTCGACGCTCATATGCGGGTAGAGCGCGTAGGACTGGAAAACGAAGGCGACGCCGCGCTTGGACGCGGGCACGTCCGTGACGTCCTCGCCGTCGATGAGCACCTGCCCGCTGGACGCGGGTACAAGTCCGGCGACGATACGCAGCAGGGTCGATTTCCCGCAGCCGGAGGGCCCGACGAAGACCACGAACTCGCCATCGGCAATCTGGAGATCGACGCCACGAATGACGGTATGCGTGCCATAGGCCTTGGTGACGGAGGAAAGGGCGATGGACGCCATGAGAGATCCGATCAGAGACGGGGCTCCACCGCCGCCCCGGGCCGCAACGGGCCCGTGGTCAAGCGCAGGGGTGGACGCCCTGGAAGACTGAGAAAGCTGTCGCGCCTCCGTCCCTGACCTTCAGACGCCGGGAACGGAGGACGGTCCTGGGAGGTTCAACGGCTTTCTTTCAGCTTCTCCAGCCGGGCCGCCAGATCTTTCAGGCCGCTCTCGACCTCCTTGCTGCCGGACAGCATGTCGTGGACGCTACGATAGAAGGCCTGGGAGACACGGTTGTAACTCGTTCCGGTATAGCCGGATGGACGGACGGCGCTGTCGGCAAAAGCCTGCTGATTGTCCTTGAGGAACGGAATCTTCTTCAAGACATCGGCATCGGTGTAGAGCGCCGTGATCGACGGGTTGAAGGCGGCATCGACGGCGCGCATCTTCTGCATCTCCGGGCCGGTGACGAAATCGACGAAGCTCGCGGCGACATCGGGCTTGGTCGAGAATTTCGAGACGCCGTAATACATCGGCCCGAGGCAGCCGGACGACTTTTCTCCGGCCTTGCCGACCGGGAGCGGCATCATGCCGACCTTGTCGATGACGGCGCTGCCGGTGGTCTGCGACGTGCCCCAGACATAGGGCCAATTGCGGTGGAAGACGGCATTGCCGGACTCGAAGACCGCGCGCGAGGCCTCCTCGTCATAATTGAGCACACCTTCGGGGCTGATCGTGCCGATCCAGCTCTTTGCCAGCGTCAAGGCGCCAGCCGCCGCGGGGTTGTCGATCGTCACCTTGCCGTCATCGGAAATGATGCTGCCACCGCCACTCGAACCGATCAGCTCGAGCGCATCGCATGTCAGGCCTTCATAGCTCTTGGCCTGCCACGCGTAACCCCACATGTCGGACTTGCCGTCGGCGCGCTCCTTGTCCTGGATCTCCTTGGCGGTGGCCGTCAGCTCTTCCCAGGTCTTGGGCGCCGGCTTGCCGTACTTCTCCAGCAGGTCCTTGCGGTAGAACATCAGCCCGACGTCCATGTAGGCTGGCATGGCCACGAGCTTGCCGTCGAGCTTGGCGGCGTTCAGCGTGGAGGCAAAGTGCTGGTCCTGATCGGACTTGGGCACCAGGGTCGAAAGGTCGAGCAGATTGTTCTTGAACATGCCGAGCCAGATGACGTCGAGGAACAGGACGTCGACGTCGGTGGATTTCGCGGCAAGCAGCTGCTGGTAAAGCGGGATCGCGTCGTCCAGGAGCGCCGGCATCTTGTTGATCTTCGCCTCGTTCCCGGTCTTCTCCTTCCAGGCGGCGGCGGCTTTCGTGCAAAGCTCGAACTCGGTCGATGCGCAGAAGACAGAGACCGTCTCTGCATGGGCTGCGCCGGCCCCAAGAAGCGCGAGAAGTGGGAGGCTGAAGGCAAGCTTTCGATTGAACATGACGGTTGTTCCCCTGTTCGATTTGTCCTCTGACGGCGTCGCTCTTGTGAATTTTTTTGCCGCTACGATCGATTGGACTGGATATGACCAGTTATGTCAATCGGCCGGGAAATTTATATTTCAGGCCTGTGACATTCTCTGTAGTGTCGTGCGAAACAGGGAAGGAAATCCGGTTGGGCAACCGTGAGGCAGCAGATATCGTGATGGAGCCGCCCGTCGGCGCGCAGGGCGATACGCTGCTTGATGCCGTGGTGCGCCACGATGATCCGCGGCCGCTGCATCAGCAGGTCAAGGAGGCGTTGTTGCGGGCGATCGAGGACGGCCGCCTGCCGCACAACGGAAAGCTGCCATCGGAGCGCAAGCTTGTGGAAAGCTTTGGCGTCAGCCGGATTACGGTGCGCCACGCCATCCAGGACCTGATCCGCCAGGGCATGGTCAAGAGCCAGCCGGGCAAAGGCCTTTACGTGACGCTGAGCCCGCGCGGCTATGAGCTGCAGGTGCTGGAGAGTTTTACGGCGACCGCGCTTTCCACAAACCGTCAGCCCGGGAGCGTGCTGGTGGAGGTTCAGGTCTACAGGCCGGCAGCCGACATCACGCGGCCGCTGTTCCTGCCCGAAGGCGCCGAAGTCGTGATCCTGAAACGGGTCAGGCTGATTGACGGCGTGCCCGTGGCCATTCAAACGGACTGGCTGCCCGCAGCCCAGGTGCCGGGGCTCGCCAGCCTCGACTGGACAGGTGCCAATCGCTCGCTCTACGCGGAACTTCGGGATCGCTACCATATCCAGCCCGGCCGGGGACACACGACGCTCAGCGCCCGCATGGCCACGCCGTGGGAGGCCGAACGGCTTGACCTGGATCACCCGGCCGCCGTTCTGACCGTCGACCAGATCGTGTTCGATCGACGGAACCGGCCCATCAACATGACGGCACTCGTCCATCACCCGGAGCGGTATCCGCTGACCTTGACGCAGTCCTGAAGCGCGTTGCGTGAGAAAGGGGCTCACGCAACGCGCTTCAAGGTCTTGTTTTGATGCATGTCGTTTCCCGAAACCGCTGCACACGTTCGCGCGACATGCATAAGACACGGGCTGTTCGAGGGGTCGATCTTGCGCGCGAACTGCGATAGAAGCCCGCGGTCACACCGGAATGCCATCGTGGAAACGACGCTCTACCTCCCCGTCAAGAATTTTCTGGAAAGCTTCGGTTTCGAGGTGAAGGGCGAGGTTGCGCACTGTGATCTCGTCGGCGTGCGGGCGGGCGAGCCGGACGTCGTGGTTGTCTGCGAACTGAAGCTGACCTTCAATCTCGAACTAATCCTTCAGGCCGTCGATCGCGCGGCGATCTGCGACGAGGTATGGATCGCCGCTCGGATCTCGGCGAGAGGCCGTGGACGCGAGGCAGACAAACGCTACCGCGATCTTTGCCGAAGGCTTGGCATCGGCATGCTGGGCGTTGCGGACACCGGCACTGTCAGCGTTCTGGTAAGCGCCGTTTCGCCCATGCCGCGGACGAACCCGAAGCGGCGGGCGCGGCTCGTCAAGGAACACCGCGCGCGGCAGGGCGATCCGACCGCCGGCGGCGGGGCGCGCGCGCCGGTCATGACCGCCTATCGGCAACAGGCCCTTCTTTGTGCTGCCGCAATTCGCGCCGGCCGGATGCGCCCGGTGGACATGCGGCCCAAAGTCCCGAAGGCGGCGGCCATCCTGCAGAACAATGTCTACGGCTGGTTCGAACGCGCCGAGCGCGGCATCTACCACCTGACGGAGACGGGCCTGCAAGCCCTGCAACGCTGGCCGCAGATGGACGATCCAACAGACGGAGGATGCTCTTCTGAAGATGGCGCGAAACTGTCATGAAGGCATGCTAGACGGGGCACGAGGGTAAGATAGGACTGACGATGACGACCATCCGCACGATCGAACAGCTCGCCGAGATCTATGACGGCGTTTCGGAAGCCTCCATCGCAAAAGTGACCTTCGCGTTGACGCCGGGTTACCGTGCCATGATCGAGGCGTCCCCGTTCCTGGCGCTTTCCACGATCGGACCCGAAGGCATGGACTGTTCGCCGCGCGGCGACGCGCAGAGCGTCGTCCGGGTACAGGACGAGAGGACCCTGCTTTTACCGGACTGGCGCGGCAACAACCGCGTCGATTCGCTCAGAAACATCGTTCGTGATCCGCGCGTCGCTCTGATGCTGCTCATTCCCGGATCCAACACCACGATGCGGATCAATGGCGTGGCCACCGTCTCGATCGATCCCGACCTGCTGGAAAGCTTCGAGATGGACGGCAAGCATCCGCGCAGCGTCATCGTTGTCGAGATGCAGGAGGCCTACTTCCAGTGTGCCCGCGCGCTGATGCGGTCCGAGCTCTGGAACCCCGCGCGTTTCCACGACCCGGCGAAGCTGCCGAGCGCCGGAGAGCTTCTGAAGCAAGCGAAAGCAAGCTTCGACAAGGAAACCTATGACCGCGAGTGGGCAGCACGTGCCGCCCGCACGATGTGGTAGAGCCCCTTAGAGCGATCGGGTGATGCCCCCGTCCACGCGGATGCTCTGGCCGGTGATATAGCCTGCCCCCTCGGACGCGAGGAATGAAATGGTCGCTGCGATTTCCTCGCTCCGGCCATATCGCCCCATGGGAACGCGATCGCGAAACACGTCCTTTTCCGGCAGGCTGTCGATGAAGCCGGGAAGCACGTTGTTCATCCGGACATTGTCGGCCGCAAACTGGTCCGCGAAAAGCTTGGTATAGGCAGCAAGACCTGCACGGAAGACCGAGGACGTGGGGAAGACCGGGTCGGGCTCGACGGCGCTGAAGCTCGAAATATTGATGATGACGCCGGATGCCTGCGCACGCATGATGGGCGCGACCAGCCGAACGGGCCGAACGACATTCAGGAAGTACACGTCCATCCCGCGCACCCAGTCTTCGTCGGTGATATCCGCCACAGGCGCACGCGGGCCATGGCCGGCACTGTTCACGAGAACGTCGATGCGACCCCAGCGCTCCATGGTGCGGTCGACCAGCATCTTCAGGTCTTCGTTCGACTGGTTGGATCCGGTAATCCCAAGACCGCCGAGTTCCTCTGCCAAGGCTTCGCCCTTGCCTGAGGACGAAAGTATGGCGACCTTGAAGCCGTCCGCGGCCAGACGGCGGGCGGCATGGGCCCCCATGCCGCTTCCACCGGCGGTAACTATGGCGATCTTGTCGGTCATGGCGTTTGCCTTTCCAGTCGGATGTTGTTTTCGGGCAGTCCCGCTCGTGCATGCGGGATGACGTGGGTTTTCATCGTTGTCATCACGTCGTCAGCGGAAGACATGCCGCTCAAAGCCGCGGATCGCGCAACGCGGCGGCGACCGTTTCGGCGCAAAGCGCCAGCGAAACCGCTCCAGCATCGCGGTGGCCGATGCTGCGCTCGGCAAGGGGACGGGCGCGCCCGAGGCGCGGTGTGAGCGCGCGCGTCTGTTCAGCGGCCGTCGTCGCGGCGGCGGCCGCGCGTGTCCAGGCCTGCTGCAAGGATCGCGTTTCGCCGAACACCATCTCAAGCGTCTCGACGAAGGGCACGAAGGCATCGACCAGCGTCTTGTCGCCGTTCTTTGCGCCCCCGAGCCGCATGACGCCATCGAGCGCGAGCCGGGCACCGGCGACGACGGCGGCGTCATCAAGGGTCCTGTCGTCCGAAAGCGCCGTGCTCCAGGCACGGAGCAAAACGCCCCAGATCACCCCGGATGTTCCGCCGGCCCGGTCGGCCCAGGCATCTGCGGCGGCGGCAAGGACGCTTTGCGCACCCGCGCCGGCCGCTACAGCCGCATCCGCAGCGGATCGGGCCGCCGTCGCGCCACGCGTCATGCCCTGCCCGTGATCGCCATCTCCGGCCTGCGCGTCGATCCGTCCGAGTTCCGCCTCTGCCGCGTGAAGGACGTCGGTCAACCTCTCGATCAGGGTGGCAATGCAGCGGCCGGCCGCGCGGGCCGCGCCGGACGCTTGCGGAAAGACCAAGATGTCCTCGACCTCTTCCGGGAGGACGTCCGCAAGGACATGGTCGTCCCGGCGAACCAGCACAGCGGTTTCACACGGTGCGCACCAGAGGCGCTCGAGCTCGTCGTCGAGCCAGAGCAGGCTCAACGAGCAACCGCGCATGTCGAGACTGGTGACGAACTCGCCCACCTCGGGCCGCACGATCTCCAGTCCCGCCGCCGAGAGCCGGGCCGCAATCTGCGGCCAGAGAACGAAGAGTTCTTCATATTTGGTAGCACCGAGACCATTGAGCAGGACGGCGACGCGGTGGCAGTCGGCCGGCCGCTCCGCAAGAAGGCGATGCGTCAGGAGATCGGCCAGAGCCGATGCCGGAAGGATCGCGGTTTCGCTGATCCCCGGCTCGCCGTGGATGCCGAGGCCAAGCGCCATCTGTCCCTTGGGCACCGTGAACAAGGGCTCGTCCGAGCCGGGAAGCGTGCAGCCGCCGAACGCGACGCCGAAGGAGACGGTCCGGGCGTTGGCATGCTTTGCCACGGCCTCGACGTCATCGAGGACGCGTCCTTCCTCGGCCGCGGCGCCGGCGATCTTGAAGACGATGAGGTCGCCGGCTATTCCACGACGGGCGAGATGATCGTCAGCCGGGCCGCTCGCCACGTCATCCGTGACCGGGAGCACGCGCACGTCGAGACCCTCGCTCCGCAGACGCTCGGCGGCAGCGCCAAAATTCAGCACATCGCCGGCATAGTTGCCATAGCCGAGCAGGATGCCGCCGCCGCGATGCGCCAGACGGCAGACGCGCGCCACGGCCGCCGTGGACGGAGAAGCAAAGACATCGCCCGCGACCGCGGCATCGGCCAGACCCGAACCGACGTAGCCTGCAAAGGCGGGGTAGTGACCCGAACCACCGCCAACGACAACCGCCACCTTGCCCTCGGGCCGCGGCGTCGAGCGGACCACGCCACTCTTCACTGCCCGCACGAAACGCCCGTAGACGGAGGCATAACCTTCAAGCGCACTGGTCGCGAAGTCTTCGGGCTGATCGTAGATCGTCGTCATGCGGGTCGTCTCCTGCGGGCAATGGGGCGAAAGGCAAGGTTCATTGGTATCAGGACGCGAACACGCCCTCGAAATCCTTGAAGCCCTTGACCTCGATCGGGTTCCCGCTCGGATCGAAGAAGAACATCGTCCGTTGCTCGCCCGGTTCGCCCTCGAAGCGAACCACGGGTGGGATGTCGAAGGCGATGCCGGCTCTCTCGACACGGCCTGCCAGCTCGAACCAGTCATCCAGCGCGAGCACGACGCCCAGATGCGGCATCATCACCATGTGGTCGCCGACCTTGCCGGTCCGCGTGACCTCGAAGGGTTTGCCGAGATGCAGCGAGATCTGATGGCCGAAGAAGTCGAAATCGACCCAGGTTTCGGTCGATCGGCCCTCTCTGCAACCCAGAACATCGCCATAGAACTGCCGTGCGGCATCGAGATCCGTAACGTGGTAGGCCAGATGAAAGAGAGAGCGCATGCAAGTCGTCCTGTCCGTCGTTCGAGGCGACGCGCGATTCGACGCCGCATCCTGGCACTATGGACCGGCTGCAGCACGGGCGGCAACACGCATTCAGATTGATACAGCGCCCCCGCTTGACAGATGCGGGGTCGCAAATGCATCGCTGCCGGCAGGCGCATTCATCAACGCAGCGCCGGCAGGGGACGCGGATCGTGAACAGGATCGTCTATCTCGACGGCACATGGCTTGAAGAGGCCGACGCCAAGGTTTCGGTGTTCGACCGTGGCTTCCTCTTTGCCGATGCCGTCTACGAGGTCACCGCCGTCATCGGCGGCAAGCTGATCGACTATGCCGGCCATGCCGCGCGACTTCAGCGCTCTCTTCGCGAACTTGCCCTCTCCTGCCCGCTTGGGCCGGACGCCCTCCTCTCCCTTCACCATGACATCGTTGCGCGCAACGCGCTCGACGAAGGCCTGATCTACCTGCAGATCTCGCGGGGCGCGGCTGACCGCGACTTCATCTTTTCGGAGACGGCGAAGCCGACGCTCGTGCTCTTCACACAGGCGAAAGCCGTGCTCGACAACCCGTACAACGTTACCGGCATCAAGGTCGTCACCCTTCCGGACCAGCGCTGGGCACGCCGCGATATCAAGACGGTCCAGTTGCTCTATCCCTCCATGGCCAAGATGGAGGCGTTGCGGCAGGGAGCACAGGATGCCTGGCTGGTCGAAGACGGCTTCGTCACGGAAGCGACATCGGCCAACGCCCATATCGTGACGGCCGAGGGAACGCTCGTGACGCGCCCCCTGTCGCATGCCATCCTGCCGGGCATCACGCGCGCAACCATCGTGGAGCTCGCGCGTGCAGCGGGGATGCCGGTCGAGGAGCGTGCCTTCACGCCGGACGAGGCGAGACAGGCCAGCGAAGCCTTCATCACCTCGGCCACCAACTTTGCCCTGCCCGTCACGATGATCGACGGTGTCCCAGTCGGCAACGGGAAGCCGGGCCCGATCACAGAGCGCATGCGCGCGCTCTACATCGCCGAGCGCCTGTCGCACGCCGAACCTGTCACCTGACAGGGAAAGACCGCCACCATAGGCCGTCTCTATCGGGTCAGCGATGGGTCAGGCAGCGGGCGACGCAATCTTTCCAGCCGTCGATACCGGCCTGCCGGGCGCCGTCGTCATCGGCTGGTTTGAACCGTCGATCACACTGCCAGGCATCGGCAAATCCGGCCCGATCCGGCCAGAGACCGGCCCGCGATCCGGCGAGCCAGGCGGCCCCAAGGATCGTCGTTTCCAGGATCACGGGACGATCGACGGGTGCGGCGAGAATGTCGGCAAGCCGCTGCATCGTCCAGTCGGACGCGACCATGCCGCCATCGACGCGAAGCACCGTGCGTTCGCCCTTATCGCCCCAGTCCTTCTTCATCGCTTCCAGGAGGTCATAGGTCTGATAGGCCACGCTCTCCAAGGCGGCCCGTGCGAACTCGGCGGGTCCTGTCGCGCGCGTCAGCCCGAACACGGCCCCGCGGGCATCCGGATCCCAATGCGGCGCACCGAGGCCGGTGAAGGCGGGGACGAGATAGACATGCTGGTTCGGGTCGGCCGTCATGGCGAGCGCTTCGGCCTCCGATGACTTCGAGATGAAGCCCATCTCGTCGCGCAGCCACTGGACGGCGGCGCCGGCGATAAAGATCGAGCCTTCGAGCGCATAGGTCGTCTTGCCGTCGAGCCGATAGGCAATGGTCGTCAGCAGACGGTTGGAGGAAACGACCCGATCTTCGCCCGTGTTCAAGAGCGCAAAACAGCCTGTCCCATAGGTCGATTTCAGCATGCCGGGCTCGAAGCAGGCATTGCCGATGACGGCGGCCTGCTGGTCGCCGGCCACGCCGAGGATCGGGATTGCGGCCCCGAAGATCTCAACGTCCGTCACGCCGAAATCGGCAGCGCAATCCTTCACCTCCGGCAGCATGGCACGGGGAACGGAAAGAATGTCGAGAAGCTCGTCATCGAAGCGGTTCTCGGAGATATCGTACAGCAGCGTGCGCGATGCGTTGGTCGCGTCCGTGACATGCACGCGCCCGCCGGTCAGCTTGTAGATCAGCCAGCTGTCGATCGTCCCGAAGCACACCTCGCCGTTTTCGGCGCGCGCGCGAAGGCCGTCGACCGCGTCGAGCAACCACGCAAGCTTCGTGCCGGAGAAATAGGGGTCGATCAGAAGGCCGGTCTTCTGCGTGAACGTCGGCTCGAGGCCACGCGCCTTCAACTCGTCGCAGAAACGCGCCGTGCGCCGGTCCTGCCAGACGATGGCCCGATGAACAGGCTCGCCGGTCTTCCGGTCCCAGACGACGATCGTCTCGCGCTGATTGGTGATCCCGATCGCCTTGATATCGGTCGCGGCGATGCCGGCCTTCTCGATGGCCGAGCGGCTGGTCGAAAGGACGCTGTCCCAGATCTCTTCGGCATCATGCTCGACCCAGCCGGAGTCCGGGAAGTATTGCTGGAACTCCTGGCCCGCGACGCCGGCAATCGACATGCTCGCGTCGAAAATCATCGATCGGGTCGATGTCGTGCCCTGGTCGATCGCCAAGATATAACCGCTCATGCGTCCTCGTCTCCCCATCGACGGTGCCGGATGCGCCATCGTGCGACCATCCTTGCTGGAAGAAGCGGCTGGCCCGGCGAGAAGAGGCAGGGCCAGCCTTCAAAAGAAGAGGCCGGGGCACGTGTCGTGTCCCGGCCATCGTTTCGCGTTTCAGGCCTACTTCTGCCAGCTCTTGACGAGCTCGTCATAGTTGACCGTGACCGGCTTTTCTTTTTCGTTCTCGATCTTCAGCTGCGGCGCAAGGTTGCCCTTCGACGCTGCGTCCTTGTTCCAGTAATCGATATCGTGTTCCTCTGCGAGGTTCGGGCCGATATCGCCCTGGACGCCGGCGCGCTGCAGGCGCTGGAGAACCTTTTCCTGCTCGGCGCACAGCGAGTCCATCGCTTCCTGCGGGGTCTTGTTGCCGGCGGCGGCATCGCCGATCGCCTGCCACCAGAGCTGGGCCAGCTTCGGATAGTCCGGAACGTTGGTGCCGGTCGGCGACCACTGGACACGGGCCGGCGAGCGATAGAATTCGACGAGACCGCCGAGTTCAGGCGCACGCTTGGTGAAGCTCTTGTCCTGGATGGTCGATTCGCGGATGAAGGTGAGGCCGACATGGCTCTTCTTCACGTCGACGGTCTTCGACGTCACGAACTGTGCATAGAGCCAGGCGGCCTGCGCGTTCTTTTCAGGCGTGGACTTCATCAGCGTCCAGGACCCCACGTCCTGATAGCCGAGCTTCATGCCGTCCTTCCAGTAGACGCCATGCGGAGACGGCGCCATACGCCACTTCGGGGTGCCGTCCTCGTTGACGACCGGCAGGCCCTTCTTGACGGCATCGGCGGTGAAGGCCGTGTACCAGAAGATCTGCTGGGCGATGTTGCCCTGTGCGGGAACCGGGCCGGCTTCGCCGAAGGTCATGCCCTGCGCTTCCGGCGGAGCGTATGCCTTCAGCCAGTCGAGGTACTTGACGATCGAATAGACGGCGGCCGGGCCGTTGGTGTCGCCGCCGCGGGCGACGCAGGAGCCGACCGGCTGAGACTTCTCGTTGACCTTGATGCCCCATTCGTCGACGGGCAGACCGTTCGGCAGGCCCTTGTCGCCGTTGCCGGCCATCGACAGCCACGCGTCGGTGAAGCGCCAGCCGAGCGACGGGTCCTTCTTGCCGTAGTCCATGTGGCCATAGACCTTCTTGCCGTCGATTTCGCGACCGGTGAAGAATTCGGCGATGTCCTCATAGGCAGACCAGTTGACGGGAACGCCGAGGTCGTAGCCGTACTTCGCCTTGAAGTCCGCCTTGTTCTTCTCGTCGTTGAACCAGTCGTACCGGAACCAGTAGAGGTTTGCGAACTGCTGGGTCGGAAGCTGGTAAAGCTTCTTGTCCGGGGCGGTCGTGAAAGACGTGCCGATGAAGTCCTTGATGTCGAGCGTCGGCGACGTGACGTCCTTGCCTTCGTTCGCCATCCAGTCTGTCAGGTTGCGAACCTGCTGGTAGCGCCAGTGCGTCCCGATCAGGTCGCTGTCGTTGACATAGGCGTCGTAGATGTTCTCGCCGGACTGCATCTGTGTCTGCAGCTTTTCGACGACGTCTCCTTCGCCGATCAGGTCGTGCGTGACCTTGATGCCGGTGATGTCGGTGAACGCCTTGGCCAGCGTCTTCGACTCATATTCGTGCGTGGTCAGGGTTTCCGAGACAACCTTGATTTCCATGCCGGCGAAAGGCTTCGCAGCATCGATGAACCACTGCATTTCCTTTTCCTGATCGGCGCGCGTGAGCGTCGAGAGGTCGCCGATCTCGGCGTCGAGGAAAGCCTTTGCCTCGTCCATGCCCGCATAGGCGGAGCCGGTCAGGGCCAGCAGCATGGCTGCCGTCGTTGTTAAAAGGTGCCGTCGCATTGAGTAGTCCTCCTCTTAAGGTTCTGCGATTGCAGTCACGGTGCCCTGGACCCTCCCCTGGCAAAACCCGTGTCGTTCAGATGCCTCAGACCAGTTTGAAAACGCCGACGGCGTAGACAACGGACAAGGCAAGAGCCCACCACACGTTGGGGCCGACGAGCCCCAGCCATGCAAGGTGAATGAAGGCGCTGCCGAGCAGCGACACGAAGAGGCGGTCGCCCCGTGTCGTCTCGAAGCGCAGGATGCCGACGCGCGGATTGCCGCCGGGCGAAAGATATTCCCAGATCCCCATGCCGATGAGCAGCACGAGAATCGTCGCGAAAAACAGGACCGTCGGTAGCGTCCATGCCATCCAGGAGAAGTTCATATCGGTCTCCTTACACGCGGCCGAGGGCAAAGCCCTTGGCGATGTAGTTGCGGACGAAATAGATGACGATCGCGCCGGGAATGATGGTGAGCACGCCGGCTGCCGCCAGGACGCCCCAGTCCATGCCGGATGCCGACACTGTGCGTGTCATGATCGCGGCGATCGGCTTTGCGTCCGTCGTCGTCAGCGTCCGGGCGATCAGAAGCTCGACCCAGGAGAACATGAAGCAGAAGAAGGCAGCGACACCGATCCCGGAGGCGATGAGCGGAATGTAGATCTTCACGAAGAACCGCGGGAACGAATAGCCGTCGATATAGGCGGTTTCGTCGATTTCCTTCGGCACCCCGGACATGAAGCCTTCGAGGATCCACACGGCAAGCGGGACGTTGAACAGGCAATGCGCGAGCGCAACAGCGATATGCGTGTCGATGAGCCCGAAGGCGGAGTAGAGCTGGAAGAACGGGAGCGCGAAAACGGCCGGCGGCGCCATGCGGTTGGTCAGCAGCCAGAAGAACAGGTGCTTGTCGCCGAGAAAGCGATAGCGCGAGAAGGCATAGGCGGCCGGCAGGGCGGCCAGCACCGAGATCACCGTGTTCATGACGACGTAGATGATCGAGTTGATATAGCCCTTGTACCACGACGGATCGGTGAAGATGACCGCGTAGTTCCGCAAGGTTGGCTGGTGCGGATAGAGCGAGAAGGTGCTCGTGATCTCCGTGTTCGTCTTGAAGCTCATGTTGACGAGCCAATAGATCGGCAGGAGCAGAAAGAGAATGTAGAGCGTGGGCACCAGCCAGGACAGGCTGACGCCTGTCGGCTGCGCCGAGGCGCGGCTTCCCGTCGTTGACGCCGGTGCGTTGACAGCCTGTGTGGACATTGCGGTGGTCATGGTTTCTCCTCCCTCCCCGGATCAGTTCTGCGCGTCGCTGGTGGTCATCACGGTGTAGAAGATCCATGACAGCAGCAGGATGATGAGGAAGTAGATCAGGGAGAGCGCGGCGGCCGGTCCGAGGTCGAACTGCCCGATGGCGGTCTTGACGAGGTCGATCGACAGGAAGGTCGTGGAATTGCCGGGGCCGCCACCGGTAATGACGAAGGGCTCGGTGTAGATCATGAAGCTGTCCATGAAGCGCAGCAGGAAGGCGATCAGCAGCACGCGTTTCATCTTCGGCAGCTGGATGTAGCGGAACACGGACCAGCGCGAGGCGCCGTCGATCTTGGCCGCCTGATAATAGGCATCCGGGATCGACACCAGACCGGCGTAGCAGAGCAGAACGACAAGGCTCGTCCAGTGCCAGACGTCCATGACGATCAGCGTGACCCAGGCATCGAAGACGTTGTTGACGTAGTTGTAGGGAATGCCGAGCACGGCGAGGGTGTAGCCGAGCAGACCGATGTCGACGCGCCCGAAGACCTGCCAGATGGTGCCGACAACGTTCCACGGGATGAGCAGCGGCAGCGACATCAGGATGAGGCAGACCGGCACGCCGAGGCCCTTCTTCGGCATGTTCAGCGCGATGAGGATGCCGAGCGGAATCTCGATCGAAAGAATGATGACCGAGAACAGCAGATTGCGCTGCAGCGCATCCCAGAAACGCGCCGAATGCAGCACCTGGATGAACCAGTCCGTGCCGGCCCAGAAGAACTCGTTATTCCCGAACGTGTCCTGCACAGAATAGTTCACGACCGTCATCAGCGGGATGACGGCGGAGAAGGCGACCAGCACCAGCACCGGCAGCACCATGAACCAGGCCTTGTTGTTCCAGGTCTTTTCCACGGCTCAGGCCCTCCCGTTGGCAACAGACGGATCGGAGACCCGCCAGCTGTCGGCATAGATGTTGACGGCGGCAGGATCGAAGGTGATGCGCGGCTCCGAAGGGATCTCGCCGTTCTCTTCCACCACGATCGCCATCGGCCGGTCCGCAAACAGAGCGCGGACGATCTTGTGGCGGCCGATGTCCTCGACCTTCGAAATCGTCACCGGCATGCCCTCGCGGCCGAGCCGGACGAATTCGGGGCGGATGCCGAGTTCGACCTTGGCGCCGCTCGCGATCTCCGGCCGGAAGCCGAGGGCGACCTGCCCGCCGCCAAGGTCGGCCGTCGTCCCGTCGATGCGCGCCGGGATGACATTCATGCCCGGCGAGCCGATGAAATAGCCGACGAAGGTGTGTCGCGGCCGCTCGAAAAGCTCCGCCGGCGTCCCGATCTGGACGATCTCGCCGTCATACATGACGACGACCTTGTCGGCGAAGGTCAGGGCTTCGGTCTGGTCGTGCGTGACATAGACCATGGTGAAGCCGAACTGCTTGTGCAGGCGCTTCAACTGCGACCGCAGAACCCATTTCATATGCGGATCGATGACGGTCAGCGGCTCGTCGAACAGGATGGCGCTGACATCATTGCGCACGAGACCGCGGCCAAGAGAAATCTTCTGCTTCTGGTCGGCCGTCAGGCCGCGGGCCGTCCTCTTTGCCCAGGACGACAGATCGATCATCTCGAGGATCTCCTTGACCCGCCTATCGACCTCGGCCTCCGGAACGCGGCGATTGCGCAAAGGGAAGGCCAGATTGTCGTAGACCGTCATCGTGTCGTAGATCACCGGGAACTGGAACACCTGCGCGATGTTGCGATCCTGCGTCGGCAGATTGGTCACATCGCGCCCGTCGAACAGGATTCGACCTTCGGACGGCGAGACGAGGCCGGAGATGATGTTGAGCAGCGTGGTCTTGCCGCAGCCGGATGGCCCGAGCAGCGCGTAGGCACCGCCATCGTCCCAGTCGTGATGAACCTCTTTCAGCGAATAATCGGCAGGCGATTTCGGATTGGGGCCGTAGGCGTGGCGGATATGGTCGAGGCTGATGCGGGCCATGTCTGTCTCCTCACGCCGCTCTGTCGAGACGGCCGTCGATGGCCCGTCCGTCGGTGGAAAAAGCCATGAGATGACGCGTATCGAGCATCAGGGTGATCGGCGTGTCCGGCTCGATGTTGCGGATGCCGGGCTCCAGCATGACCCAGCGTGCGCCGGCACATTCGACGTGCACGAAGCTTTCCGAGCCGGCGATCTCGCTGATGATGATGCGCGCGGGCAGCCTGGCGGCCGCCTCCGATGAGCCCTCGAGCGACAAATGGTAGGGGTGGAAACCGATCGTGCACGCACCGTCCGCGATGCCCGCAAGATGTGCGGGGACCGGGAGAAGCGGCGCACCGTCCAGCAGGAAACTGCTGCCGGACTTGACGACGGACAGTGTGTTCAGCGGCGGATCGGCGAAGGTGCGTGCCGTGACGAGATCGGCCGGACGGCGATAGACCTCGATCGTGGGACCGAACTGGCTGATGGTGCCCTGATGCATGGTGGCGGTATGGCCGCCGAGGAGAAGTGCTTCGCCCGGCTCCGTCGTCGCATAGACGAAGATCGCACCGGAAGCTGCGAAAATCTTGGGCAGCTCTTCGCGAAGCTCTTCGCGCAGCTTGTAGTCGAGGTTGGCAAGCGGCTCATCGAGAAGCACCAGGCTTGCATTCTTCACGATCGCGCGCGCCAGCGCCGTGCGCTGCTGCTGCCCACCGGACAGATTGAGCGGCGTGCGGGCAAGATACGGCGTCAGCTTCATCAGCTCGGCCGCCTTCTTGACCTCCCGGTCGATGGTGGCCGCGTCCTTGCCGGCAATCCGCATCGGCGATGCGATGTTCTCGTAGACCGTCATGGCGGGATAATTGATGAACTGCTGGTAGACCATGGCGACCGAACGATCCTGCACGCGAACGCCCGTCACGTCCTTGCCGTCGAAGCGGATCGTCCCGGATGTGGGCTTGTCGAGCCCCGCCATCAACCGCATCAGCGAGGTCTTGCCCGACAGTGTCGGCCCCAGCAGCACGTTCAGCGAACCGCGCTGCAACACGAGGTTCGTCGGGTGGATATGCGTATCCGCTCCCACGACCTTGGTGATATCGGTCAGTTCTAGCATGTCGTTCCTCCCAGCCTGCAGCGCTCCCTCCTTGGAGCAGCCTCAGGCGACGCAGCGCGCCGTCAATTCCTGCATGTCGTCCGCGAGCGCGCTCGCCTCGGTCTTCGAAAGGTTCAGTCCAAGCTTGGTCCGGCGCCAGAGGATGTCCTCGGCCGTCCGCGCCCACTCCCGCTCGATCAGATAGCGAACCTCGCAGCCATAGAGATCCGCGCCGTAGTGCCGACCGAGCGCCTCGATCGACGGCGCATCGCCGATGATCTCGGCAGCCAGCGTTCCATAGAGCCGGACCAGCCGCCGGGCATGGCGATCGGTGAGGAAGGGGGATCGGGATTTCAGGGCGGCCACCTGCGCCTCGTACCCCGTCGGTGCGAAATCGCCCCCCGGAAGCTTGCTCTTGGCCGTCCAGGCCGACCCCTTGTTGCCGATTGCCTCGCCGATCTTTTCGATCGCGTGTTCAGCCAGTCGGCGATAGGTGGTCAGCTTGCCCCCGAAGACGTTGAGGAGCGGCGCTGCGCCGTCTTCGCCCTCGACCTTCAGCACGTAGTCGCGCGTTGCTTCCTGCGCCTTGGACGCGCCGTCATCGAACAGCGGCCGCACGCCGGAATAGCTCCAGACAATGTCCTCACGGCGCACCGGCTCGGCGAAGTACTCGCTTGCCGCCTTGCAGAGATACTCCGTTTCGGCCTCGGTAATGCGGATATCCTTGGGATCGCCGGTAAAATCCTGGTCCGTCGTGCCGATCAGCGTGAAATCGCGCTCGTAGGGAATGGCGAAGATGATCCGACCGTCGGGATTCTGGAAGAAATAGGCCCGGGGGTCGTTGAACTTCTGACGGATAACGATGTGGCTGCCCTGAACGAGACGGACATTGTGGACCTGGTTCTTGCCGACTGCATTGGACAGGACCCGATCGACCCAGGGGCCTGCCGCATTGACCAGCATGCGCGCGGTGATGCGCCGTACAGGACCGCCCTTGCCCTCCTGGATATCCACCGCCCAAAGCTTCCCCTCGCGACGGGCCGAGATGACGCGGCTGCGCGACAGGATCTCGGCGCCCCGATTGGCGGCGTCCCGGGCGTTCAACACCACGAGGCGCGCGTCGTCCACCCAGCCGTCGGAATATTCGAACGCCTTCGTAAAGAGCGGCTTGAGGGGCCTGCCCGCAGGATCGCGCCGCATGTCCAGCGTCTTCGTCGCGGGCAGAAGCTTACGGCCGCCAATGTGATCGTAGAGGAAAAGACCGAGGCGGATGAGCCACGCAGGGCGTATGCCACCCTTATGGAACGGCAGGACGAAGCGCATCGGCCAGATGATGTGCGGCGCCATCGCCCACAGCACCTCGCGCTCCATCAGCGACTCGCGGACGAGCCGGAATTCATAATGCTCGAGGTATCGCAGGCCGCCATGGATCAGCTTCGTAGCGCCGGACGATGTGCCCGAAGCAAAATCGTTCATCTCGGCAAGAGCGACAGAGTATCCGCGACCGACAGCATCGCGCGCGATGCCGCAGCCATTGATGCCGCCGCCGATGACGAAGATATCGAAAGGTTCCTGCCCTGCCATGTTCCCCACCCCTTTCGCAATGCAACATAATAGCGCATCTGCGAAACAAGCGTATCTAAAGCGAAAATGAAACGAATGTCAAATGAAAGCCTTCCGGATTCCGTCTTTGTGTCCGGTAAAGCGATCAAGCGGTTTCCATCAACTCGACCTTATGCTCGCGACAGATGGCGCGGACACTGTCGGACGGGCATCGATCGGTGATGAACGTATCGACTTGGGATATGTGGCCGATGCGAACCGGCGCCGTGCGATCGAATTTGGAAGAATCAGAAACGAGGATCACGTGTCGCGCATTGGCGATGATCGCCTGCGCCACCTTGACCTCCCGGAAATCATAGTCGAGCAAAGCGCCGTCTTCATCTATCGCGGAGACGCCGATGATCGCGAAATCGACCTTGAACTGGCGAATGAAATCGACCGCGGCTTCGCCCACGATGCCGCCATCCGACCCCCGGACCACGCCCCCGGCAATGACCACCTCGATCTGCGGATAGACGCGCAGGCGATTGGCGACATTGATGTTATTGGTGATCACCATCAGGGACGCATGATCCACAAGCGCGTCACCGACCGTCTCGGTCGTCGTTCCGATATTGATGAAGAGCGACGCGTTGTCGGGAATAAGCGCAGCGGCGGCCCGTCCGATCGCCTGCTTCTCCAGCGCGGCCATGGATCGGCGCTCTTCGTATTCCACATTTTCATTGCCCCGCGGGAAAACGGCGCCCCCATGAATCCGGTTCAGCGTACGCGCATCGCAGAGGTCATTTAGATCCTTTCGGATCGTCTGCGGCGAGACGGAAAACCGCAGTGCAAGATCCTCGACGAGGACCCGCCCCTGCTCGCGTGCAATCGATACGATCTCGCTCTGGCGCGACGATAGCAGCACGGCGTCCTCCCCTTTCGTTTCTTTCAGTCTAGGCGGAAAACGAAAGGAGCACAATCTGCCGTGTCATCCTCGGGCGAGAACGGCCTCGATCTCTTCGAGAGCGGGCATCGCGGGTGCCGTGCCCCGCCGCGTGACGGAAATGCCGGCCGTGGCGCAGCCGAACCGCACAGCATCCACGGGGTCGCGTCCGGCGGAGAGCGCGGCCGAAAAACCGCCGACGAAGGCATCGCCGGCACCCGTGGTGTCGATCACCGGCCCGACGGTGAAAACCGGGAGGTGAAGCGATTGCGATGCGGTATGCAGAAGCACGCCGCGTCCGCCGAGCGTGATCACGGCGGCACCTGCGCCCCGGGCCATCAAGGCATCGCCCGCGCGCCGCGCGTCATCGAGCGTCTCGATGCCGAAACCGACGAGAGCCGCTGCCTCGGTTTCGTTTGGAATGATATAGTCGCTCAAACCGTAGAGCGCGTCGGGAAAGGTCTCGGCCGGCGCCGGGTTGAAGACGGTCACCACGCCGGCAGCCCGCGCGATCTCGAGAGCACGCTGTGCCGCTGCGACCGGCTGCTCCAGCTGGGTCACGAAGACGGCGGAAGTCTCGATCGTGTCGCGTGCGGCCTCGACATCCTCGACGGCGATCGTGCCCGCCGCACCGGGATAGACGATGATGGCATTGTCGCCATTCCGATCATTGACGTAGATGAAGGCAGCGCCGGTCGGCTCCGTGTCCATGACGGTCAAGACGGGCGTGACGCCCGCCTCCGCATAGGTCTTTTGCGCAAGTTCGCCGAAGGTATCGCGGCCGATCTTCGAGATGAAGGACACCGCAGCTCCGGCGCGCGCTGCTGCGACCGCCTGGTTGGAGCCTTTGCCGCCGGGCCCGACGGCAAACCCGCTGCCGCGGATCGTCTCGCCGATCACGGGCATCCGGGCCGCGAGATAAGCCGTATCGGCCACGAAAATTCCAAGAATGGATACGCCGGTCTTCGTCACGCCTGTCTCCTCACCCAAAGTCTCCCCGTTGCTGTCGCTCCGCATCCGGGCTCGCACAGGATGATCAGGCTTCTCCTCCCCGATCTCCCCGGCAGACGTCCTGCGGCCGACACTCGCGTCGCGTCGAGTGCTAGTCCTTGTGGGTTTCGGCCGCCTGGGTCATTGCGGCGCGAAGCGTGGCGTTGACGCGTTCCTGCCACCCCGGTCCGCCTGACTGGAAGTGAGCCAGGACATCGCTGTCGATCTTCAGCGTGACCATCTCCCGGGTCTTCGGAACGAGCTGACGCTCGACGGCCGGCGCAACCGGTTTTTTGACCGGCTTGAAAAGCGCTTCGGCCGCATCCTTGGCGCTCATGGGTCGGCGGGGGGTCATCGCCATCAGTATCGTCCTCGTATCGAATGGAAAGCGCGACTCTATCAGTATTTCCAACGCGCGCTCGGGGAATCGACACCATTTCGAAAACGTCCACAAGCGATTTCGCGGACATGTCGCCTGCCCGGAGGCGCGCCGGCGTGCAGCTTTTTGATAGTATTTCGTGATTTTATTCAGGCCGCCTTCGCCACTCTTTCGTATGCCTGCGCCTATTCGCCCCGGTCGCGTTTGACAAACCGTATCTCGTGCCGTATAAGACCAACATCGATACTTTGTTTGCAGATCGTTTTTTTACTGCGCCTCGCGCTTCGTGATAAAATCCCCTCTCAAAAATCGACAAAATCCTGCCATGCGTCGTATGGCGGGCAACGTATATTGCACTGAAAGGGTTTGTCATGACCACAGGCACCGTAAAATGGTTCAACGCCACCAAGGGCTTCGGCTTCATTCAGCCGGACGATGGCTCGGCTGACGTCTTCGTTCACATCTCGGCCGTCGAACGCGCTGGCATGCGCGAAATCGTCGAAGGCCAGAAGCTCGGCTTCGAGCTCGAGAAGGACCGCAAGTCGGGCAAGATGTCCGCTGGTTCGCTCCAGGCAGCTTAAGTCTTTCGCGACCCTTGACCGCGGATGTACCGGCAGGGGAAGCATGAGATAATGAAAGGTCAGGCGGATGCCTGGCCTTTTTGCGTCGGCCGACCCGCACGATTGGCAGCCTTCTGGCGGCATTTCCGACCCAGCCTGCGACGATGTTCTTTCGGTTCGCACGGATTTGCGGCATGATGCGCCCGGCAAGCCACGTCCGGGGCCACCTCGGGACCGGCACCACTGCCGGCAGGCTGCGTGTGGGATGTCACGGATGCGATCCGTGCCGGAAGACCGGGCGGCCTGGCTGCCATCGAGAAAGTAGAACAAGGAAGACACGTTGAGACACCCGAACGACAATGGCTTCAACGAGCGCCGGAAGACGGCGATCGAAGCCAAGAAGCAGCTTCTCGCAAAATTTGCTGCCGCCCCCAAGCCGACCGATCCTGAAATGCAGGCCCAGCTCGCAGCCCGCGAAGCAACGGCAAAAGCGCGGGAAGCACGGCGTGCCGAACGCGACGCCCTGAAGAAGGCCGAAAACGAACGGTTGATGGCCGAGGCTGCGGAAGCAGCCCAGGCGGCAGAGGCCGCGGAGCGGGCGGAAGCCGAAGCCAAACAGGCTGAAGTCAACGATCGCGTTGCACGCGTGGTCGCCGATGAGGCAGCCCGCAAGGCCGAACGCGACCGCCGTTATGCGGCGCGCAAGGCCCGACAGGGCTGACACGGCTCGGCATTGGCCGATGGCGGTGCCTGTCACCGCCATCCCTGTGTCCACAGCCTGACATGCCGAGGGTTCAAAAGCCGCTTTCGGCCTGAACCGATCTGGCAAAATGCCGCGTTCCCTCAGATCGATCGCGGTCTCTGGAGCCGAGCGCCCGCTGAAGGTGCAGTCCGGCGGGCCGCAGGTCTGGACGGTCAGCGTCTGCGAGCGGCGGATCTGACAGCATGCTGCAGGCCTGCCTGCGATCGCTTTTCATTGGCGGGTAACCGCCCGCACACTGCCGTGCCCGTGAGATCGGAAGATCGTGGCCCATAAATGTGGGATGGGCGCATATCCCACTTGAAGGACCCGAAATGACCACTCTGACACTGACGCCGACCCAGATCCGGGGATTGAAGCTTGCCAAGGACGGCAACCTCTTCCCGCAGGAGGCCAAGAAGTGGACACACGAAAACGCCACCATCACCTATGCCAAAACCGATCGTTTCAAGGAGCGTCCGCAGAAGATCAAGTTCGTGACGACCACGACGCTCGACGAGCTTCGCGGCATGGGCTTCCTTCGGGCGGTCGAGTCCGACAGCGCGCCGCTGGAAACGCCGCATGAGATCACGATGGCCGGCAAGATCTGGCTGCTCCAGAACAAGTGATCGAAGCGTCGGCGGTTCGGTTGTCTTTCTCGCTGGGCATCGTGTCCCTCGTGACAACAGGGCTTGCCGACAGGCCTCGGTCGTTCCTATAGAGTTGGACGGCATGGCGCGCCTGCGCATCCGCCTAATTTGAACGCCAGCGCCAGAGGCCCGGCCATGATATCGCCGACACTTCCGCGGACGCGGCTTTGACCGTCTTTAGCGACGCCGACCGCCTGCGGCTTCTCGGCTGGTCGCAAGCGTTTTCCGACCAGCTGTCGCCGGACGAGATCGACCTGAGGCCGCTTCGCGTCTCCTCCGTTCACCGCGCACGCATTGATGTGATCGATGCGGATGGCCCGGCCGATCTCCAGCTGCCGCCCAACACCAACACGGCGGACTTTGCCGTCGGAGACTGGGTGCTGGCCTCTCCCCTGACCGGCGACTTCGTGCGCCGGCTGGAGCGCGAGACGGTGCTGCAACGCCGGACAGAGGGAAGTCATGGCCAGCAACTCGCGGCCGCCAATGTCGATACGCTGTTTATCGTCACCTCCTGCAACGCAGATTTCAATCCGGCGCGTCTCGAACGCTATCTCATCATGGCGAACCAGGCAGGAACCCGGCCCGTCATCGTCCTGACGAAAGCCGACACGGTCGACGATGCTGCGGCCTATGAAACCCAGGCGCGCGCGCTGCAGCGCGATCTTCCGATCGTCACGCTCAATGCCCGCTCGCCGGATGCTTTGGAGAAGCTTTCGCCCTGGTGCGGGCCGGGCGAAACGGTTGCGCTCGTCGGTTCCTCGGGCGTCGGCAAGTCGACCCTCGTCAACACGCTTGCCGGATCCGGAATCGCGGCGCAGCAGAAAACGGGCGAGATCCGCGAGCACGACGCGAAAGGCCGGCACACCACCACGGCCCGTTCGCTGCATGCGATCGCCGGAGGCGGCTGGGTGATCGATACGCCGGGTATTCGGACGCTTTACGTCAGCGACGTCACCGATGGGATCGACACGCTGTTTGCGGAGATCACCGAACTGGCACCGCTCTGCCGGTTCCGGGATTGCACGCACCAGCACGAGCCGGGCTGTGCCGTGCAGGCCGCGATCAAGGACGGCAGACTGGACGCCGGGCGCCTCGAACGCTGGCGTGGCCTCCTCGCCGAAAATCGCGAAAAGACGCCCGTCTCGAGCGGCCCGAAAGGCAACAAGATCCTGCGAAAGAAGAAATACTAACAAGCCGCCCGGATCGCCAATGCGCCAGGATCGAACGCCTGCCGCAGACGGCAACCCATTGCCAATTCACCGATTTAGGCGCAAGATGAAACCTTCGGCAGCTTATGATGCGGGCGCTGCCGCTTCGGGGTCATGATACCCTGGCCCCAAAGCAAAGGAGGACATCATGTCTTCCACGTCGACCGCATTCGTACCAACTGTCACATCCCAGACGGCGCTCTTCCTCGTGAAGGCGACGCCCGCTCTTTCGCTGATCTTCATCACCTATTGCACGCTCATGGGCTTCGCCTGGTAAGCCAGCCGAAACCCCCATCACTTTCGGAGGACACCATGGCCAAAGGTCAAGTTCGCAGCAACAAGGAAACCCGCAAGCCCAAGAAGGACAAGGCGGCCGCAGCCTCTGCGCCCACGCTGGGCTCCCAGGTCAAGGCTGCGACGTCCGGCAAGAAGGGCTGACACGCTGACGATCGTGCCGCGCGCAATGTCGCGGCCCGGTCAAAAAAGGCTGAGAGGATGGATGTCGCCACTTGGTGTCGGACGTCACGCCTCTCAGTCAGGCACGCGCTGAAACCGCGCCAGGCGTTTACCGGTCAAGGTCCGTCTTGCCAATCCCGAGCACCACAACACAGTTTGTCGGGCTCCCGTTCTCTCCCGAACCACTGATATTACTTGATGGGCTTGCGCCTGTCCGTTTCCCCCTGTCTCGAGGACGATGATGACCTGCGAGCGGTCGCGCATGGCGTCGAGAATCCCCCAAGCGTGCCCACGAATTGCGCTGGGCGCGTTCAAAATTTCATCATTCTGCCAACGACTTGCGCATTTATTTATCAAACGGTAAATTTTTGACTGATTGATAAATTTTTCTCTGGTGCATTCTCTTTTTTCGTTGCAGGTTTGCCGCAGAAACCGGTCCATGAGGCCGAAATCACGCGACAACGAGGGGATCGCAGCATGGAAATCGGCATCTTCATCCCGATCGGCAACAATGGCTGGCTGCTGTCGGAAAACGCGCCGCAATACAAACCGAGCTTTGAGCTCAACAAGGAGATCACGCTGAAGGCCGAGAAATATGGCCTGGATTTCGTGCTCTCGATGATCAAGCTGCGCGGCTTCGGCGGCAAGACAGAGTTCTGGGACCACAACCTCGAGTCCTTCACGTTGATGGCAGGCCTGGCCGCCGTCACCACCCGCATCAAGCTGTTTGCGACCGCTGCAAGCCTCGTCATGCCGCCGGCCATCGTGGCACGCATGGCGTCCACCATCGACAGCATTTCCAACGGTCGCTTCGGCGTGAACCTCGTCACGGGCTGGCAGCGTCCGGAATATTCTCAGATGGGGATGTGGCCGGGCGACGAGTACTTTTCCCGGCGATATGACTATCTGGCAGAGTATGCGACGGTCCTGCGCGATCTCTGGGAAACGGGCACGAGCGACCTCAAGGGCGAGTTCTTTCAGATGGACGACTGCCGCCTCTCGCCCCGCCCGCAAGCCGACATGAAGATCATCTGCGCGGGCTCCTCCACGGCTGGAATGGATTTCTCGGCGGCGTATGCCGATTACAACTTCTGTTTCGGCGTCGGCGTCAACACGCCCAAGGCTTTCGCTCCGGCCGCCGAGCGGCTGATCGCCGCGACCGAGAAAACCGGGCGTCCGGTCTCGTCCTTCGTTCTCTTCATGATCATCGCCGATGAAACCGACGAGGCCGCGCGCGCCAAGTGGGAACACTACAAGGCCGGCGCCGACCAAGAGGCGATCCAGTGGCTTGGCGTTCAGGGTGCCGCCGATAAACGCTCAGGCACAGACACGAATGTCCGCCAGATGGCCGATCCTGTTTCCGCCGTCAACATCAACATGGGGACACTGGTCGGCTCGTTCGAGACAGTCGCCCGATTGCTGGACGAAGTGCCGACCGTTCCCGGTACCGGCGGTGTGCTGCTCACCTTCGATGACTTTCTCAAGGGCATCGAGGACTTCGGGACCCGCATCCAGCCGCTGATGGCTTGCCGACAGGACGCCGTGACGATGACCTTGGAGGCCGCCCAATGAGCGACACCGTTACCGCCGGCTACCAGCTGCCCCGCCGCCACGTTCAAAGCGTGACCGTCCCTGCACGGCCCGAGCCGATCAGCCTGAAGCCGAACGAGACCGCGGTCGTCGTCGTGGATATGCAGAACGCGTACTCGACCGAAGGCGGCTACGTCGACCTCGCGGGGTTCGACATTGCGGGGGCAAAGGGCACCATCGCCAATATTCAGAAGACGCTGGACGCCGCGCGGGCGGCCGGCGTGCTCGTCGTCTACTTCCAGAACGGGTGGGACAAGGACTATATGGAGGCAGGCGGGCCGGGTTCCCCGAACTGGCACAAGTCGAATGCGCTGAAAACGATGCGCGCGCGTCCGGAGCTGCAGGGACAGCTCCTGGCCAAGGGCACCTGGGATTATGCGATCGTCGACGCTCTGCAACCCCAACCGGGCGACGTCCTCGTGCCGAAGACGCGCTATAGCGGCTTCTTCAACACGAACATGGACAGTGTCCTGCGCGCCCGCGGCATTCGCAATCTGGTCTTCGTCGGCATTGCCACGAATGTCTGCGTCGAGAGCTCGCTGCGCGATGCCTTTCATCTGGAATACTTCGGCGTCATGCTGGAAGATGCGACGCATCATCTCGGGCCGGCGTTCATCCAGCAGGCGACGGTCTACAATGTCGAGAAGTTCTTCGGCTGGGTATCGACCGTCAGTGATTTCTGCGGCGCGATCTCGCAGGCCGCGCCCGAGGCTCGCTGAAGCCCGCCCGCATTTTTCACACCGTCCAAGGAGTCCCCATGCCGAAGTCCATCATCGTCCCGGAAGGCACGCACAAGCCGATCGCTCCGTTTTCACCGGGCACGCTTGCCGATGGCGTCGTCTATGTGTCGGGCACCCTGCCCTTCGACAAGAACAACGACGTCGTTCACGTCGGTGATGCCGGCGCCCAGACGCGCCATGTGCTCGAAACCATCAAGTCGGTCATCGAGACAGCCGGCGGGACGATGGACGACGTCACCATGAACCATATCTTCATCACCGATTGGGCGAACTATCAGGCCGTGAACGCGGTCTATGCCGAATATTTCCCGGGCGACAAGCCGGCGCGCTTCTGCATCCAGTGCGGCCTCGTCAAGCCGGACGCCCTGATCGAGATCGCCACCATCGCCCATATAGGCTGAGCAGAGACGCGATCGGCTTCGGCGTGGCAAGGAAGAAGAGCAAAGACATGCATGTCGAAATCCACGGCCGGACGGATGCGGCTGCCCGCACCGTTCTGTTGTCCTCCGGCCTCGGCGGCTCCGGCAGCTACTGGGCGGAGCAGATCCCCGCCCTGACGGACACGTTCCGCGTGGTCACCTATGACCACCGTGGAACGGGCCGCACAGGTGGCGACGTGCCGGCCACGGGCGGTATTGCGGCGATGGCCGACGACGTGCTGGATCTTCTCGATGCGCGAGAGATCGATCAGGTCGACTTCGTCGGTCACGCGCTGGGCGGACTGATCGGTCTCGACATCGCGCTCCGCCAACCCGGCCGTATCGGTCGGCTTGCGCTCGTCAATGCGTGGAGCAAGGCCGACCCGCATTCGGGCCGCTGCTTCGACATCCGCATCGAGCTTCTGGAGGCGTCCGGCATACCGGCCTTCGTCAAGGCACAGCCCCTGTTTCTCTACCCCGCCGTATGGATGTCGGAGAATGCGGATCGCATGGCCGCGGACGAAGCGCACGGAATTGCGCATTTTCAGGGCAAAACCAATCTGCTGCGCCGCATCGCGGCGCTGCGCACCTTCGATATCGACGACCGGCTGGCGGACATCGGGCACGAGACCTTGGTGATGGCGAGCCGGGATGACCTCCTCGTTCCCTGGACGCGCTCGCAACGGCTGGCCGATGGTCTTCCGAACGCCATCCTGGACCTCGTCGATCACGGCGGTCATGCCGTGAACATTGTGGATCCCGGTCCCTTCAATCAGCGGCTGGTGCAGTTTCTTGCAGGCCCGAACCGAGAGAAAGTGAGCGTTTCATGAGCACGGCCGCTTCCGCACGCACGGACCTTGCGGAGATCTCCGACCACGACGCCCGACGTGCCGCGTTTCGCAGTGCGATGTCGAAGCTCGGTGCCGCCGTCAACATCATCACGACGGATGGCCCGGGTGGCCGCACCGGCTTCGCCGCAACGGCCGTCTGCAGCGTGACCGACGACCCGCCGACGCTTCTCGTCTGTCTCAACCGCTCTGCCTCGGTCTATGACGCCGTCACAGTGAACAAGGTGCTCTGCGTCAACACGCTGAATGCCGGCCACCAGGGACTTTCACAGCTTTTCGGCGGAAAGACACCGGCAGCCGACCGATTTGCGACAGCCGACTGGTCAGTCTTGTCGACGGGAGCCCCCGTGCTGGACGACGCGCTCGTTTCTTTCGATTGCCGGATCGAGAGCACGGTTGCCCAGGGCACGCACGACGTTCTGTTCTGCCGCGTGGTTTCCACGGCGTCGCGTGCGGAGGGCAAGGCGCTCCTCTATTTCGACCGCGCCTACCACGAGGTCTGACGACCGCCGACACCCACGGGCACTGGCGGTCGCTTGCGTCAACGGTTCCGACGACCTCCTGTCAGGCCCCTACCACTCAGCGACGCTTCCGTCGGAATGACGCCACAGCGGGTTGCGCCAGCGGTGGCCCTCGGCGGCGCGCGCAATCACATAGTCTTCGTCCACCTCGATCCCGAGGCCGGGGCCCTGCGGAATGGAGACGAAGCCGTCCTCGTAGTGGAAGACCTCCTTGTTGGAGATGTAATCGAGGATATCGTTGCCCGTGTTGTAGTGGATACCGAGGCTCTGTTCCTGAATGAAGGCGTTGTAGCTGACGGCATCGACCTGCAGGCAGGCGGCAAGCGCGATCGGTCCGAGCGGGCAATGGGGCGCCAGCGCCACATCATAGGCCTCGGCCATTGCCGCGATCTTGCGGCATTCCGTGATGCCGCCGGCATGCGACAAGTCCGGCTGGAGGATATCGACGTAGCCATCGGAGAGGACCTGCTTGAAGTCCCAGCGCGAATAGAGTCGCTCGCCGAGCGCAATCGGCGTCGAGCAATGATTGGCGATCTCCTTGAGCGCCTCCCGGTTTTCCGACAGAACGGGCTCTTCGATGAACATGAGATTGTAGGGCTGCAGTTCCTTGGCCAGCACCTTGGCCATCGGCCGGTGCACGCGGCCGTGGAAATCGACGCCAATGCCGACATGCGGGCCGATCGCCTCGCGAATGATCGCAATGGTCTCGACCGCACGCTCGACCTTGTCCCAGCTATCGACGATCTGCATCTCCTCGCAGCCGTTCAGCTTGATGGCCTTGAAGCCACGGGCGACGACATCGCGCGCATTGTTGGCAACGTCGCTCGGGCGATCGCCACCGATCCAGGAATAGACCTTGATCTTGTCGCGGACCTGGCCGCCGAGCAGCGAATGGATCGGCTGACCGAGCGCCTTGCCCTTGATATCCCAGAGCGCCTGGTCGATGCCGGCGATCGCGCTCATATGGATCGCGCCGCCGCGGTAGAACCCGCCGCGATACATGACATTCCAGTGGTCCTCGATCAGAAACGGATCCTTGCCGATCAGGTAGTCCTCAAGCTCGTGGACGGCAGCCTGCACGGTCAGGGCCCGGCCTTCGACCACCGGCTCGCCCCAGCCTGTGATGCCCTCGTCGGTCTCGATCTTCAGGAACATCCAGCGTGGCGGCACAATATACGTGGTCAGTTTCGTGATTTTCATGACATCTGTCTCTGGGTTGCTGGTGGGTGGAAAGAGAGTTTCAGGGCAAGGGACGGCGCGGATGCTTCCGCAGCGCTGTTGCCAGATCGCGGGCCGCAAGATCCAGCATCTGCAACGAACAGGCCCGGGCCGCAGCCTTGTCCCGCACCCTCAGCGCCTCGATCAAGGCGCGATGAATGTCCACGGCCTCGCCCCGAGCGTCGACCGCGTCGTTGGAGGCGTGAAGCGAAAACTCCAGCGCAGCCTGGATAATGCTCGAGAGCTGCATGAAGACCTGATTGTGACTGGCCTTCATGAGGTTGGTGTGGAAGGCAACGTCGGCCGCCGTGAAGGCTTCCACGTCGCCTTCGGCATCCTGCATGCGCTGCCAGGCATGTTCGATGTCCGCGATTTCCTGAACGGTGGCGCGCTCTGCAGCAAGCTCGGCGGCAAACGGCTCCGTCGCCCGCCGCGCGTCGAGAATGCTTTGCAGAAGGTCGAGATTGAAGATTCGGGGGCCGATCCATTCGAGCACCTGCCGATCCAGCAAATTCCACTCTTCGAGCGGGCAGATCTGCGTGCCGATGCGCGAGCGTCCGCGCACCATGCCTTTGGACGCCAATATCTTCAGCGTCTCGCGGATCACCGTGCGGCTGACACCGTAGCGGATACACAACTCCCCTTCGGTTGGCAGCATGCCACTGGGGGGAAACACGTCGCGGCAGATATCGGAGGCCAGGGACCGCGTCACGTTGTCTTGCACGCGCGGACGCTTGACCGAGCCATCCTCGGCCAACGTCTCCGTCTGGACCACGATGCGATCGCGCGGTCGTCTCATGTTGCTTCCCCCGATCCGTTCGGTTCGATCCGCCAAAGGGCACGGCCCGCGTTCCCCGATGAGGCTGTCCGTCAAATCACCTGCATGTCAGCGACATCAGCAGAAAATCAATCATCATACAAGAGCGCTTCGAATTATGATGATAGCGTTTTGCAGGGTAAGAGCGAATGGCGGAGGAACGTGGCGCCATCAAGGCCTGCGCCTTGCGCCTCGACCGTCCGTAACCGAGCCGCCGAACGCGAACGGCTCGCTAATCGGGTCTGGATCGTCGCAGGAAACAGCCGATCTCGCGCGAATTAACGGTGGACGCAAAAACGGGAGGTGGCAATTAACGGTCCCTTAGGCAATTAAGTTCAACCTTACGGAGAGCCAAGGGGGCTTGGTTCAATTGTAACTCTGAGGTTTTGGATGTCGATCATGTCACGTTTCCTGCGTGACGCCGCTGCAGGTGCCGCGGTCGTAATCGGCGTTGTCCACCATCTCATTTCAGCGCTTACCATCTGCAGGCACATGAGCCGCGTTTTTTTCCGCGGATCGATAGGAACGACAGGCTCCGTTTCCAGGTCACGGCCGATACGCATCCCCGTGACGTCCACGTCTTTCAAGCCCTTGGCCGCAAGTCTGTCACGCGCCGCCGAAGGATCACGATGGCAGGGATCAAGCCGAATGCAGGCAGGCAGGAAGACGTCATTTTTCAGACGCTAGAGACCGAAAGCTGGAACGGTTCGCGGTGCCGGGCAGCATCGCACCGACCAGGACATGAACATTCAAGAAACGAGTGGGGGCACATGTTTGGATTGAATCACATCGCGGGACGGGGATCCGATATCTCGGACGCGCTCTCGAACTCTCAGGGCATCATCGAATTCGACCTGGAAGGAAAGATCCTGCGGGCGAACGAGAACTTCTGTCGTGCGCTGGGCTACACGATGGCGGAAATCGCCGGCAAGCATCACAGCCTGTTTTGTGATCCTGAGACCGTGGCGTCTCCCGAATATGCCGCCTTCTGGAGGCGTCTGGCGAGCGGAACCTTTGACGCCGGTGCCTACAAGCGCATCGGCAAGGGCGGCCGCGAGGTTTGGATCCAGGCGACCTATAATCCCGTGATGAAGGGCGGCAAGCCCTACAAGGTGGTGAAATTAGCCGCGGATATCACGGCTGCCAAGGAAAAGGCGATCGAGGACGCCGGCAAACTCGACGCCATCTCGCGCTCGCAGGCCGTCATCGAATTCTATCCGACCGGCGAAATCATCACGGCGAACGAAAATTTCTGCAAGACGCTCGGCTATGAGCTCACCGAGATCGTCGGGCGACATCACAGCATGTTCTGCCGCAAGGACTACATTTCCACACCGGAGTACAAGGGTTTTTGGAGCCGGCTGGCGGACGGAGAATTCATCGCCAACGAATTTGTGCGCGTTGGCAAGGGTGGGAAAGAGGTCTGGATTCAGGCGGCCTACAATCCGATCCTCGATTCCCGCGGCAAGGTCTGCAAAGTCGTCAAGTTCGCAACCGACGTCACCGAACGCATGTGCGCCATTGCCGAGATCGGCCTGGCGCTGAAGGCGATGTCCAACGGTGACCTCACCCACACGCTCGACAGGTCGTTCGTGCCCTCGATGGAGGATCTGCGGCACCACTTCAACGCTTCCGTCGCACAACTCCGCGGCGCGATGGAAAACATCGGGATCAGCGTCGCTGCCATCGCCGATGGTTCGAACGAGATCAGCCAGAACGCTGGAAGCCTCTCGCGCCGCACCGAGCAGAATGCCGCCAGCCTTGAGGAAAGCGCGGCCGCTCTCGAAGAGATCACCACCACCGTCAACGATACGAGCAGCCGCGCCCAGGAAGCCGGGAGCCTCGTCATCCAGACGCGGAGCAGCGCCGAGCATTCCGGCGCGGTCGTCGAGCGGGCCATCTCGGCCATGGCCGAAATCTCCTCATCCTCGCAGTCGATCACGAGCATCATCGGCGTCATCGACGAGATCGCGTTCCAGACCAACCTGCTCGCGCTCAACGCCGGCATCGAAGCCGCCCGCGCCGGCGAGGCCGGTCGGGGATTTGCCGTGGTCGCACAGGAGGTCCGGGAACTGGCGCAGCGATCGGCGCAGGCAGCAAAGGAGATCGGCGCCCTCATCGCCGCGTCAAACGGGATCGTTCGCAACGGCGTCGAGCTGGTTGGACAAACCGGCCGCGCCTTGGGGGATATCGTCAACAAGGTCGGCTTGATCGATAACAACATCGCCGCCATTGTCCAGGCGAACAAAGAGCAGGCCGTGGGTCTGCGGGAGATCAATATCGCGATCAACGCCATGGACCAGGCGACGCAGCAAAACGCGGCCATGGCCGAAGAAAGCACCGCGGCCAGCGTAGAACTGGCGGCGCAGGCCACGGCGCTTCGCCAGCTTCTTGCAGCCTTCACCTACAGCGAGCCCCGAATGCGCCGGGTCGCCTGACGGCCCTGTCCGTTTCCCGGGAACCGGCTGGCAGATGGGCGGTTGTGGCACAAAGAAAGGTTTGTGCCATGCCACCTGAACAGAACACCTATCCCCCGCTCGACCGGCCGAAGCCGATCGCCGAAAATGTCTGGATCGTGGATAGCGGCCCGATGATGGCTATGGGCATCATCCCGCTCCCCGTCAGAATGACGATCGTGCGGCTCCGGGACGGCTCCCTCTGGGTCCACTCGCCGACGCAGTTCTTTGCCATGCTTCAACGGCAGCTGGAAGACCTGGGGCCGATCCGCCATTTCGTTGCGCCAAACAGTGCGCACTGGACATTTCTGGAGGAGTGGCAGGCGCGCATTCCCGGCGCCGTCGCCTGGGCCGCCCCCGGGCTGAAGGATCGCGCCCAGGTCAAGCGCTCCTCCGTGCGTCTCGACCACGAGCTTGCGCGCGATGGCAAGACCCCTTGGGATGACGAGATCGAACAGATCTTCGTGGACGGCGGCGGCGGCTTTTGCGAAGTGTGCTTTTTCCATCGCCCCAGCGAGACGCTGATCCTCACGGACCTTGTCCAGAACATGGAGCCCGAAAAACTGTCCCTGCCCGGCCGCATCATCGGGCGTATCGCGGGCGTCACGGCGCCGGACGGGCGCGCGCCCGTCTATCTCCGGTCCGTCATCAAGAAAAAAGGCGAAGGTCCGCGCAACGCCGCACGCCGTCTGGTCGCGCTCTCGCCCCAGCGCGTCGTTTTCGCGCATGGCGCCTGTTTTGAAGACAACGCAGCTGCCCGGCTCGCCACTTCGCTCGACTGGCTCTTGTAGCGCCATCGCGTTGCCGCCAGCGCGCGACGGTCAGACCCGGGCTTTGCGCAGCCCGGGTCTGATCGTCGCTGACCGCGATCTTCGCTTCAGCCCTTGAACGTGTAGTCCGCGATCGACTGCGCCTTCATCTCGATCGAGAAACCGGGACGGGTCGGCGGCATGTAGGCGGCGTTCTCGATCACGCAGGGTTCGAGGAAATGCTCGTGCAGGTGATCGACATATTCGATGACGCGGTCCGTTTTCGTGCCGGACACCGCGACATAGTCGATCATCGAGAGATGCTGGACATATTCGCAGAGGCCAACGCCGCCCGCATGGGGCCAGACCGGCAGCTGGTACTTCGCGGCGACGAGCAGGACCGCCAGCACCTCGTTCAGCCCGCCCATTCGGCAGCTGTCGATCTGGACGATGTCGATCGCGCCCTCGGCGATGAACTGCTTGAACATGATGCGATTCTGGCACATTTCGCCGGTCGCAACCTTCACCGGCGAGATCGCCTGCCGGATCTTGCGGTGGCCGGCAACATCATCGGGGCTCGTCGGCTCCTCGATGAAGAACGGCTTGCAGAACGCGAGCTGCTTGACCCAGTCGATCGCTTCGCCGACCTCCCAGACCTGATTTGCGTCGATCATCAGGTAGCGATCCGGCCCGATGACCTCGCGGGCGATCGTCAGGCGACGGATATCGTCCTCGAGATCGCGCCCGACCTTCATCTTGACGTGGTTGAACCCCTCGTCGATCGCTTCCTGGCAGAGGCGACGCAGCTTGTCGTCGTCATAGCCGAGCCAGCCGGCCGACGTGGTGTAGCAGGTGTAGCCTTCCTTCCGCAGCACGGCCATGCGCTCGGCCTTGCCGGGCTCGGCGCGCTTGAGGATGTCGATTGCCTCGTCGCGGGTCAGGACGTCGGTCAGATAGCGGTAATCGACGATGTCGGCGATCTCTTCGGGCGACATCTCGCTGACCATCTGCCAGACCGGCTTGCCCGCCTCTTTGGCGAGAAGGTCCCAAACCGCGTTGACGACAGCGCCGGTCGCCAGATGCATCGCGCCCTTTTCGGGCCCGATCCAGCGCAACTGGCTGTCGCTCGTCAGATGCCGCCAGTAGCGGCCGGGATTCTCCAGAACCTTGGAAAGCTCGGTTCCGACAACGAGGTGCCGCATCGCCTGGATGGCCATGCAGCAGATCTCGTTGCCGCGACCGATGGTGAAGGTCAGGCCATGACCGTCCAGACCGGGCGTGTCCGTGTCGAGAATGACATAGGCTGCCGAGTAATCCGGGTCTGGATTCATGGCATCCGAGCCGTCGAGGCTCTGGGACGTCGGAAAGCGCAGGTCGAACACGCGCAGGTCTGTGATGCGGGTCATGGTGGCTCCGGAGAGATTGGAGGAAGGTTCAGGCGTCGGCGCGGGCAGTCTGGCGCTGCGAACCCAGGCCGTCGATCCCGAGTTCGATCACGTCGCCGGGCTTGAGGTAGCGCGGCGGCTTCATGCCCATGCCGACGCCGGGCGGCGTGCCCGTCGAGATGACATCCCCCGGCTGCAGCGACATGAACTGCGACAGGTAGGACACGAGATAGGCCGCGCCGTAGACCATGGTCTTGGTCGTGCCGTCCTGCATCGTCTCGCCGTTGACCTTCAGCCAAAGGCGCAGATCCTGCGGATCGGGGACCTCGTCCTTCGTCACCAGCCAGGGTCCGGTCGGCCCGAACGTGTCGCAGGACTTGCCCTTGGTCCACTGGCCCGAGCGTTCCGTCTGGAACGCGCGTTCGCTGACGTCGTGGATCGTGCAGTAGCCGGCGACATAGTCGAGCGCTTCCGCCTCGCTCACATATTTGGCCTTGCGGCCGATGACGATGCCGAGTTCGACCTCCCAGTCGGTCTTCTCGGACCCGCGGGGAATAATGAGATCATCGTTCGGCCCTGTGATCGCCGATGTCGCCTTCATGAAGATGATCGGCTCCGGCGGGACGGTCGCCCCCGTTTCAGCAGCGTGGTCGGAATAATTGAGGCCGATGCAGATGAACTTGCCCGTGCCGGCCACGCAGGCACCAAGCCGCGCGTCGGCAAACACCAGCGGCAGCGATGCCGGATCAATGGTGGCAAGTTTTGCGAGCGCATCGGGATCGATGGCGGCGCCGGAAAGATCGGGGATATGACCGGAGAGGTCACGAATGGCGCCGGCAGCATCGATCAGACCGGGCTTTTCGGCGCCCTCGGCGCCGTAACGGACGAATTTCATAGCGTTATCCTTGCAGTTTGACGAAAGGGTCGAGCGGCCGTCAGATCGACCAGCCGCCGTCGATGGCGTAGGCCTGGCCGGTCGTATAGGTGGCGCCAGCGAGATAGACGGCGAGATCGGCGATCTCTTCCGCCGTCCCGAGCCGGCCCATCGGCTGGCGGGCGATGAAGGCGGCGCGCGCGGTCTCGTAGTCGCCCTGGGCACGCATGCGTCCTTCGAGCGAGGGGCTTTCGACCGTGCCCGGGCAGATGGCGTTGCAGCGGATGCCGGCGGCGACGTAATCCGCAGCGACAGCCTTGGTCAGGCCGATGACGGCGGCCTTCGTCGTGCCATAGGCAAAGCGGTTCGGCACGCCCTTCATGCTGGAAGCGACGGAGGCCATGTTGATGATGGCGCCGTCCTTGCGCGCGATCATGCCGGGCAGCACGGCGCGGATGGTGCGGATCATTGCCTTGACGTTGAGGTCGAAGGCGAAATCGAGGTCCTTGTCCGGCATATCGAGGATCGAACCGGAATGAACGACGCCGGCGCAGTTGAAGAGCACGTCCACGGCACCGATGTCGGCGACGATCGCCTTGACCGCGGCCTCGTCGAGAACGTCGAGCTTGTGCGTGAGAATGCCGGGCTCACTGGCGATCTCGGAGAGGATATCGAGGTTGATGTCGGTCGCGTGAACGGTCGCGCCCGCCTTGGCGAAGGCGAGAGCCGTCGCCCGGCCGATCCCCTGGGCGGCGGCCGTGATCAACACCGTCTTGCCCGTCATTGTCGTCGTCATGGGTCTCTCCTTACTTCTGTTTTCGCTCGACGAGCAGGATGTGGTCCGCAGCCAGCACCACCTCGTCACGCTGGTTCAACACCTCGCAGCGTTCGATGACCCGGCCCCTGTCCGCCCGCTTGGGATCGTCCTCTTTGGCGGAGATCGTCACGCGGGTCCTGATCGTATCGCCGATATGCACCGGGCGCACGAACCTCAACCTATCGTAACCGTACGAAAAGGCGACCGGATTGATGAGCGATGCCGTCATTCCGATGCCGATCGAGAAGATCATCGTGCCATGGGCGATCCGTTGTCCGCCCGGCAGCGTCTTTGCAAACTCGCTGTCCATATGATGCGGGAAAAAGTCGCCGGTGTGGCCGGCATGGACCACGAAATCCGTCTCCGTGATGGTTCGCCCCGTGGTCAGCCGTGCGTGGCCGAGACCATAGTCCTCGAAATAAAGCGTCTGCTCGATCATCTCCAGGCCTCCGGCAGCGGACGCACGGGCGTTGCCGGCTGCGCACTGGATTGATAGGCCGCCTCGACCAGCGCCATGGTCCGCCAGGCGTCGTCCACCGCGCCGACCAGCGTCTCGTCCTCGCCGCTTGCAAAGCGCTGCAGGTTCGCCATCCGGCCGATGAAAGCGTCCGGGAACCAGGTGCCCTGAAGCGGGATCTCGATCCAGCGATCACCACCGGCGGGAAAGATCCAGAGCTCGTCCGGTTCCCCCTTGGGATAGTCGAGATTGACCCCGAGCTTCACATAGGCCGCACCCTTCGTGCCGCAGATGCGGAATTCGCTGACCTGAAACATCCGTCCGAAGTCCTGATCGTGATGGATCGACAGGGTGCATCGGATCGTATCGCCATAGTCGAGGATCGCGCTCGTTCGCGTCTGCGCGACATGATGGTTGGGATGCCCCATGGTCTTCGCGTGAATGCCTGCGGGATCGCCGATCAGTCCGCGCACCAGATCGAGATAATGGATCGAGTGCATGGCGATCTCGATACGCGGCAGGCCTTTGAGAAAAGGCCAGAGGCTCCAGGGTGTCGACAGCGCCAGATGGGCGTCGATATCGACGACATCGCCGAGCAAGCCACGCCGGATGGCGTCCTGCAAGGCCAGCATCATCGGCGCGAACCGGAGCTGGAAGTTCACGGCAGCGTGCAGCTTGCGCTGCCGGCAGAGAGCAAGGATCCCGGTCGCGGCATCGAGATCCGCACCCATCGGCTTCTGGATCAGGGCGTAAGCCCCCTCGGGGAGCACAGCGAGGATGCGCGCATGGGCTGCGGGCGGCGTCGCCAGATCAAAGATCGCGCCCTCGACGGCGGCAGCCTCCTCTGCGGAGGCGAAGACCTCGACATCCCAGCGTGCCGCGATCGCGCGGGCCTTCTCAACGTCCGGATCGTAGAGACCCGCCACGGGGAAACCGGCCTTCCGGTAGGCCGGAAGATGCGCATCGTTGACGATGCTGCCGGCGCCGAAGATCACGATCGGACGCGGGCGGCTTGGCTGCGGCCACCCTTGCTGCAAGCTCGCGGGATCAAGGGGCACGCTGCCCTCTCCGAGCTCGGTCATCACAGGAAACCCCTCCAGCAGCGCCATTTCCCATCAGCGAGAAATTCATTCATATACAAACAGCGTTTTCAGCGGCGGTCAAGCTGCAAGTTTGCTTTGTCGCGTCTAAGTTCTTCGTATATGGAAATCGGTATTCATAGGGGATCCGGAATGTCGGATGCAGACGATGATCGCTACCGCGCACCTGCCCTGGACAAGGGGCTCGACATTCTCGAACTCCTGGCCGGTGTCGATGGCGGACTGACCCAGGCAGAGATCTCCAAGAAACTCAACCGCAGCCCGAACGAGTTCTACCGGATGCTCGATCGTCTCGTCCGGCGCGGCTATATCACCCGCATCGATGGCGACCGATATTCGCTGACGCTCAAGCTCTTCGGGCTGGCGCAGTTGCATGTTCCGACGCGCCGTCTTGCGGCCTATGCCACGCCGCTGATGCGCGATCTCGCCCAGCGGACGCGGCAGGCCAACCAGCTTGCCGTGTTCGACCGTGGCGCGGCCGTCGTGATTGCCCAGCAGGAAGCACCGGATTACTGGGGCATTTCCATTCGCGTCGGCTCGCATATCAGCCTGTTCGACACGGGTTCCGGCCACGTCCTCCTTGCCTTCCGCCCGCAGGAAGAGCGCGAAATGATGATCTCCGAGCATGTGAAGAGCCGGAACGACATCGCATTGACGCCGGAGTTTTTCGCGCGCCTGGATGAGATCCGCGCCCGCGGCTACGAGATGATGGCAAGCGCGCAGACGGCCGGGGTCTTCAATCTGTCGGCGCCGATCCTCGGCCCGGACCGCCGCGGCATCGCGGCCCTCACGGTGCCCTATATCAGCCTTGTCAACGCGCCGACGGCGCCGGATATCTCGACGACGATCTCGCTGCTGCAGAAGACCGCCGAAGAACTGTCGCGGCTCGCCGGTTCGGACGTCCAGCACGACCCCTCGCCCGAAGCGTAAGCCGGATGTCTTCGCGCAGATCCATTCCTATTTGAAACCTCTGACGGCCCGTGAGAGTGTTTCGCATGCAAGGCTCGGGAGGAGCATTCATGATCATCGACACGCATCTTCATCTGATCGACAAGACGGCGCTTGCCTATCCCTGGCTGTCCGCGGTTCCGGCCCTCGATCGGGATTATCTCTACGAGACCTATCGGCTGGAGGCTCTCCGCTGCGGCATTGCCGCGAGCCTGCACATGGAGGTCGATGTCGCGCCTGACCAGATCGAGGCGGAAACGCAGCATGTCGGGCAGCTTGCGGGCCAGCCCACGAGCCTGATCGTCGGCGCCATCGCCGCCTGCCGGCCGGAAGACGCGGACTTTCCCGCCATGCTGGAGCGTCAGCGCGACAATCCGCTGGTCAAAGGGTTTCGCCGCGTCCTCCACGTCATGCCGGACGAGCTGTCGGAAAGCGCTGTCTTTCGTGACAACATCAAGCGGCTCGGCGGTAGCGGCCTCACCTTCGATCTCTGCACCTTGCCACGCCAGTTGGGCCACGCCGCCGCGCTCGCCGATCTCGCACCGGATGTCACCTTCATCCTCGACCATTGTGGAGTTCCCGATATCCGCTCGGGCGACATCTCGCTCTGGCGGGATGAGCTGAAGAATGTCGCGCGCCGGCCGAACGTCGTCTGCAAGATTTCCGGGCTGATTGCCTATACCGATCCCGACAGCTGGTCCGTTGAGACCATCCGTCCCTACGCGGAGACCGCCATTCTGCAGTTCGGGTGGGACCGTGTGGTTTGGGGAAGCGACTGGCCGGTCTGTACGCTTGCGGGCAGTCTCTCGACCTGGGTTGCCGCCACGCACGCGCTGCTCGCAACGAGCAGCGACACCGAGCGTCACGCCCTGCTCGCCGGCAACGCGCTGAAGCTCTGGAGCCTCGACCTTCCCAAACGGACGTGAAACGCCGGATCTAGCGCGTCCGGAAGCTCTCGCGGAACAGGCGGTTGAGATCGGCTATCACCGTCGCTGCCGGCAGCCCCGTGAGGAGACCGCGGTTGATCGTCTCCGATGCGGCCTGCTGGAAGGCCATATAGCCATCATGGCGTGGGCGAACCCACGCCGCGTCCAGTGTCGCCCGTGTGGCACGATAAAAATGGGCCGTCGCCGCGTTCACCCTTTCGTCTTCCCAGGCGGCGGCGTGTCCCGGCTGTCCTCCTGCACCTGCATAGGCGCTCCTCTGCACGTCGCCGCTTGCGATCCAGTAGGCAAAGTCGACCGCGTCGCGGACGGAGGCCGAGAAGGCGGAAACGGCAATGCCGGTCCCGCCCAGCGCAGAGCCGACGGGGCCTTTGTCGCTCGCGGAAGGGATGTTGCAGAAATGGATCGGACTCTCGCGAAACCCGGCCATGGCATAGCTGACATATCCGTAGATCAAGGGCGCGCAGACATGGCTCGATCCGGCCACGGCCATGGCCTCGAGGACCGCGATCGGGTCCATCTCGAAGCAGCGTTCGGGAACAAGGCCAACGAGCGTGCGCAGCGCTTCGAAGGCGACCAAGCCCTGGTGGGGCGGAATGAGCTGATCGCCATCCACAGCGCAGGGTGTCCCATGATTGCCCGCCAGCGTGTAAAAGCTCATGAGACTGTGCGGCGGCCGAAGTGGCAGCAGAACCTGTCCGCGACGCGCGAGCGCCAGCACCTCTTCCCATCGGCTTGGAGGTGCGGCTTCCAGCAGATCCGGGCGGTAGGCCTGAACCTGCGTCGCCGCATCGATCGGAAGCGCCCATTGCCGTCCCTTCCAGGCATAGCTTGAAAAGGAAGAGCCGACACTGCCGACACGGAGCGCCCTCGCCTCTGCTGCCTTCTCCGGGACATCGAGCGGCACGAGGCAGTTTTCCCGGGTGATCTGACCGACATGCGGGTGATCGATGACGATCAGATCATACGTCCGAGCCAGTTCCTCTACCGGATAGGTTTCGAAGTCCTGCAGGGAGCGCTTTTCCCAGTGGACGGCGACGCCGGTTTTTTCCTGCCAGAGCCGCGCGCACGCGACCATCGGATCGTAACCGCGGGGATGGTTCCAGGTCATCCCCCGGAGGGGCGTCTGCCGTCCACTCACAGGCCGAACTCCTCGCGGATCGCCGCACTCTGCTCGCCAATCCGCGGAGCAGCGCGATCAAAGGTCGGGCGCACGCCGTCGATGCGGAGCGGCGAGCGCGTGGTGCGGATGGCGACGCCGTCGTCGCGCGAGACTGTCTGCAACATGTCGAGATGCTGGAAACCATCGCTCTCCAGGAGTTCCTTCCAGTCCATCACCTTGGCGCACCAGATATCGGCCGGCTCGAGGATTGCGAGCCATTCTTCGATGGTCTTTTGCGATATGCGCTTGGCGATCAGCGCCTTGATGGCGTCCCGCGCTGTAAACCAGCTGGACGGGTCGTCCCGGAAAATGCCGAGCTCCTCCATCTCGAGCAGGTCCGCGAGTTTGGGGATTGGCGTCATCGCGATGGCGAGGTAGCCGTCCGCCGCAGGGTAGACGCCGTAGGGTGCCGAGAGATAGGCGTGCGCGCTCCGGAAACTCGACCGTTTCGGCAGGCGTTGGCCGTCGTTCAGATGCGTGGTGAGCACCTCGAATTGGAGGTCGACCAAAGCTTCAAGCAGGCTCGTTTCGACATGGCTGCCTTTGCCGGCGACCCCGCGTCGCACGAGGGCTGCAAGAATCCCCTGTGCCGCGGCCGCGCCCGCCAGCATGTCGCCGATTGCCAGCCCGAAGGGAACAGGGCCCTGCCCTTCATCGCCATTCAGCCACATCACGCCGGAGCGCGATTGCGCCAGCAGATCCTGCCCGGGTCGGGAGACCCACGGCCCTTCATTGCCGTAGCCGCTGATCGAGCAGAACACGATGCGGGGATTGAGCGCCTGCACGCAGGGATAATCAAGCCCGAGCCGCTCGATGACGCCGGGACGGAAATTCTGGATGACGACATCCGCGCGCCGCAGGAGCTTGCGCAGCGCAGCAAGGTCATCCGGGTTCTTCAGATCGATCGCCAAGCTCTCCTTGGCGCGGTTGATGGCATGAAAGATCGTGGAATCGCCGCCAATCTCCGTATCGCTGAGGTAAAGCCGCCGCGAAAGATCGCCACCATCCGGCCGTTCGATCTTGATGACGCGGGCGCCGAGATCCATCAGCCGAAGGGAACAATAGGGACCGGAGAGGAACTGGCTCATGTCCACGACCAGAAGCCCGCTCAAGGGGCTTTGCGCGTCTTCTCCTCCCGCCGCAGTCGCCGACGGCAACGGGGTTGGCGGAATGTCAGCCAGGGGTTTGGCGTTATGTTGGGACTGGGTAACACGCATGAGGCTGGCTTTCCGGGGCGGAAGGTTCGGCCGGTTTCCGGTGTCCGGCCAACAGTGCCGGCAAAAGATGCCGACCCCCGAGCGCTGATCCCTCTAGACGCCACCCAAAACAAAATCTTCTTATGTGAAGATAGTATTCACATGTGGTTCGGGATTGCAAGACGCATGCTCTGCGAATGAAGCCGGCTATAGCCGCGTAGGCAGACGCCGGATGACCTGCCGCTGATCGTCGAAGGCATGAGCTACCGCTGAAACGCTCGCGATCGTGGAATCAGCAAGACTACAGCCGCCGTAAGCCCGCGCGATTCGGCCAAGCCGTGCTTGGTCGGCATGCCGTATCAGGGGCCGCGACGAGAAAGGTCGTTGTTGACCGAGGGTCGGCCCCATCGCGAGGCCCGCCGCCTCACAGGTCCTTCGCCAGTCGCAATGCATCGTAGATTGCCGCATGGGTATTTCGTGCCGATACCGCGTCGCCGATGCGGAAGAGCTGGTAGGTGCCCGCCGCGTTTCGTGTGATGGTTTGCGCGTGACCCGTGATCAGGTGGTCATAGGAGACCTCGCCGAGATTCCGGGAGGCAGGGCGGAGTTCGAAATAGAGGTCGTCGAGCGGGATGGTACCGTGGTTGACGACGATCTGGTCGACGACGCGCTCCCGAGCGACGCCTCCGTAATCGCTCCCGACGCGAGCAACGATGGCGTTGCCGCGTCGCTCGGTGGCCTCGAGGCGGTAGGTCACGGTAAAGGTCACGTCGAGCGCCTGAAGCGAGCGCATGTACGGCACGAGATTCATCGCCATGACCTCCGGCGCGAAGCTACGATCCGGCGTCATGATCTCGACCCTGGCGCCGGCTTTCGCGATGATCTCGGCGGCCTGAAGGCCCGCATGATCGCCGGCATCGTCGAAGACGAGCACATTTGCACCCGGCTTCACGTCGCCAGAGATAATGTCCCAGGAGGACACCACGAGATCGTTGCCGGACGAGAGGATGTCCGTATGCGGCAGCCCCCCGGTGGCAATGATGACCACGTCGGGGGACTCGGCCGCGATCATGTCAGCGTCCGCCCAACTGTTGAAATGGAAGACGACGCCATGTTTTTCACACTGGCCCATGCGCCAATCGATGATGCTCATCATCTCGCGCCGGCGCTCGCTCTGCGCGGTGAGCCGGATCTGGCCGCCGGGATGGTTCGCCGCCTCGAACACGACGACATCGTGGCCGCGCTCCGCCGAGACGCGGGCGGCCTCCAAGCCTGCGGGCCCGGCGCCAGCAATGACGATCTTGCGCCGGATCTCCGCCTTCGGAATGGCGTGCGGCATCGTTTCCTCACGACCGGTCGCCGCATTGTGGATGCAGAACGCCATGCCGCCCTGGTAAATCCGGTCAAGACAGTAGTTTGCGCCGACACAGGGACGGATGTCGTCCTCGCGCTTCTCGATGATCTTGCGCACGATATGGGGATCCGTCATGTGGGCGCGCGTCATGCCCACCATATCGACCTTGCCGCTTGCGATCGCGTGGCGGGCGGTGGCGACGTCGGGAATCTTGGCCGCGTGAAAGGTCGGGAAATGGGTTGCTGCACGGATCTCGCCGGCAAAGTCGAGATGCGGGGAATTGGCCATGCCCTGGATGGGAATGACGTCCGTCAGGCCCGGATCGGTGTCGATATGCCCCCGGATCACGTTGAGGTAGTCGATGAGACCGCTGTCGCGCAGACGGCGTGAGATTTCCAGGCCCTCAGCGCGTCCCGTACCGCCGGGCAGACCTTCGTCCGCGGTGTAACGCACGCCGAGAATGAAATCATCGCCCACCCGGGCACGCATCGCCCTGAACACGTCAAGGCAAAAGCGAAGGCGCGTGTCGAGCGAGGCGCCGCCGTAGGGACCGTCGAGCTCGTTGGTCACCGGCGAGGTGAACTGGTCGATCAGGTGGCCGTAGGCCTCCAATTCGACGCCGTCCATGCCACCCGCCTTCATGCGCTCTGCCGCGTCGGCGAAATCCTTGATGACACGGGCGATGTCCCAGTCCTCAAGCTTTTTTGGAAAGGCGCGATGCGCGGCCTCCCGCTGATGTGAGGGCGCGATGACCGGCAACCAGTCGCCCTTGTCCCAGCGCGTCCGCCGGCCGAGATGCGTGAGCTGGATCATGATCGCCGCACCCTGCTCGTGCACGGCATCCGTCATCTCTCGGATAAAGGGTACGATCTCGTCCTTGTAGGCGAGCAGGTTGTTGAACACGGGCGGGCTGTCCTTCGAGACGGCCGCAGATCCCGCCGTCATCGTCAGCGCCACGCCCCCCTTCGCGCGTTCCACCGTATAGGCCCGATACCGCTCTTTCGGCATTCCGTCTTCGGGGTATGCGGGCTCGTGGGATGTCACGATGATACGATTGCGAAGGGTCAGGTGCTTCAGCTGATAGGGCTGCAGGAGGGGATCGCTGGACATGCATCGGCTCCGGTGGTGCTTGCGAGATCACGGGTAAGGAAAATGTACAGCTGTGTCAACTTTAAAAACATCTATGTACATTCCTCTTGTCTGAGGCCGTACCTTTTGTTACTAACATAGCGTATGGAGCAGGTGGTGAACGACAGCGGCTGGCGTGGGTCCTACGAGGGGTGGTTCGATGCTGCTTACGCATCCCTGCTGGAATCCGGCGTCGACTCGGTCAGGATCCTGCCGCTGGCAAAGCAGCTCGGCTTGTCGCGCACCAGCTTCTACTGGTTCTTCAAGGATCGGGAAGCGCTGCTCGATGCGCTGATTGCACGCTGGCGCGACACCAATACCGGCAACGTCATCAAACAGTCTGAAGCCTATGCCGAAACACTGGTCGAGGCGATGTTGAACGTGTTCGACTGCTGGCTCGACGCCAGCCTCTTCGATGCGCGGTTTGAATTTGCGGTGCGCAGCTGGGCGCTGCAGTCGCCCGATATCGAGGCCGAGGTGCAGCGCGCCGATGCGGCACGGATGAACGCGCTTGCCCGCATGTTCAACCGTTTCGGCTATGACGAGGTCGCTGCCGATGTCAGGGCGCGCACGACCTATCTCGTGCAGATCGGCTACATCTCCATGCAGTCCCGCGAGGAGGTCGCGCTGCGGATGAAGCGAATCCCCCATTACATCTCGATTTTTACGGGACAGGACGTGCAGCAGCGGGAGCTTGATCGCTTTTACGCGAGACACGGCTACAGACCGGCATCGGGTGAATAATGGCTCTTCCGACCGCCTCTTTCGGCTCCATCAAAGGAAGCAGCGAGCGTCGAGGAGACGGGGATCCGGCAGCGCTACAGCTTTCGTTGATCCAAACGCGTCTTCGGTTGGCGCGGCAAGACTGTCGTTTGCCCTGCCCGTTCGTCACATTGCCTACTCCGGTTGAGGGTGCTGGCCCTCGCGGAGGATACGGTACGCAGGAATGGCTGGAAACCGCGAACACGGTCTCCGGGCAAGAGATGAGGAAGAAGAGACGATCCTTCACGTCATGAAGCGGGTGTCCGCGGCGCCCCGCTTTTCGCGTCTGCCGCTAAAAACAAAGGGGAACGACAATGAAAAAACTATTGGCTTCGAGCTGCCTGATGATGGGCATGGGCTTCGGCATGGCGAGCGCCAGCGCCGCCGACTGCGGCAGCATCACCATTGCCAGCATGAACTGGCAAAGCGCTGAAGTTATCTCCAATCTCGACAAACTGATCCTCAACGAAGGCTATGGTTGTCAGGCGGAGATTACGGTCGGCGACACCGTTCCCACGATCACCTCCATGGCAGAGAAGGGTCAGCCGGACATTGCGCCCGAGGCCTGGATCGACCTGCTTCCCGATGTCGTTGCCAAGGGCACGCAAGAGGGCCGCATCGTCAAGGTCGGCTCGCCGCTTCCCGATGGCGGCAATCAGGGCTGGTGGATACCGAAATACCTGGCCGACAAGCACCCGGACATCAAAACCATTCCCGACCTCCTGAAGCACCCGGAGCTGTTCCCGAGTGAGGAAGACGCAAGCAAGGGTGCGATCCTCAACGGTCCGCAAGGCTGGGGCGGCACGGTTGTGACGACGCAGCTCTTCAAGGCGTTCGAGGGCGAAAAGGCGAACTTCACTCTGGTCGACACAGGCTCCGCCGCCGGCCTCGACGGTGCGATCGCCAAAGCCTACGAGCGCGAAAAGGGTTTTGCGGCCTACTACTGGGCCCCGACCGCGCTGCTCGGAAAATACCCGATGGTCAAGCTGGAAGCCGGCGTGAACGCGGACGCCGCCGAATGGAAGCGCTGCAACACCGTTGCGGACTGCCCGGACCCGAAGCCGAACGCCTGGCCGGTCGATACCATCGTCACCCTGGTCGCCAAGCCCTTCTCCGAGAAGGCCGGCCCCGAGGTCATGTCCTATCTTGAAAAGCGCTCCTGGAGCAACGACACCATCGGCAAGCTGATGGCCTGGATGACGGACAACCAGGCGAGCGGCGAAGACGGCGCCAAGCACTTCCTGAAGGAAAACAAGGACATCTGGACCAAGTGGGTTTCGGCCGACGCGGCCGCGAAGATTGAAGCGGCCCTTTAAGCTCCGTCCTATGGGGCGGCGCTGCCTGCATCCAGTCCCTTGGGGCTGATGCAGGCAGCGCCGCCTCCCGCTTGCCGTCAGAACAAGAAAAAGACGTCGAACGGCTCCTTCCAGAGAAAGGAACCCGCATGGAATGGTTTTACACATTTCCACACATGGATGACGACGCGCTTCGCAATCTGAAAAAGGCCATCGACGAGGGATTTCGGGCCTTCACCCGCACCTATGGCGACGCGATCGAAAGCCTCTTCTCGCCGCTGCAAAGCTTCCTCCTTGCGACAGATCGGTTCATGACGCAGACCCCGTGGCCGATCATCACGGCGATCATCCTGGCCATCGCCTGGTTTGCCAGCCGCAGCGTTAAAATCGTTCTCGGCTGTCTCGTCACCCTGCTCCTCATCGGCTATTTCGACATGTGGACCGACACGATGCGCACCGTCGCGATGATCTTCGTGTGCACCGTGCTCTCGATTGCCGTCGGTCTGCCCATCGGCATCTTCATGGCACGGTCCAACACATTTCAGCGGATCGTCAATCCGATCCTCGATGTCATGCAGACCATGCCGAGCTTTGTCTATCTCATCCCCGTGGTCATGCTTCTCGGCATCGGGCGCGTTCCCGGCCTGATCGCCGTCGTCATCTACGCCATTCCCCCGATGATCCGGCTGACGGATCTCGGCATCCGCCTTGTCGACAAGGACGTGCTGGAGGCCGCCGATGCCTTTGGCACTTCTGAGCGTCAGAAGCTTCTCAAGGTGCAGCTTCCCCTCGCCCTGCCAACCATCATGGCCGGCATCAACCAGACGATCATGATGGCGCTCGCCATGGTCGTGGTGGCCTCGATGATCGGCGTCCAGGGCCTCGGTCAGCCGGTGCTGAAAGCCATCGCCAACCAGTACTTCACGCTCGGCATGTTCAACGGGCTCGCCATCGTCGGCATCGCGATCATTTTCGACCGCGTCAGCCAGGCTTACGGCAAACGCCTCCAGAAGCACCGGGAGATCGTCCATGGCTGATGCCCTCGCTCAAAGAGCCTTCGGCGGCATTGCCGTGCGCAATCTCTACAAGATCTTCGGCCCGAACGCGTCTGCGCATGTGGATGCGGTGCGCAACGGCATGACCAAGACCGACCTCAACGCCAGGCACGGCCATGTGCTGGGGCTGCGCGACATCAATATCGAGATCGCCTCAGGCTCCATTCAGGTGATCATGGGTCTGTCCGGCTCCGGCAAGTCCACGCTGATCCGGCACATCAATCGTCTGATCGACCCGACGGCCGGTGAAGTTCTTGTCGATGGCGTCGACGTGGTGACGATGGGGCCGGACGAACTGCGCAATTTCCGGCGTCACCAGACGGCCATGGTGTTTCAGAAGTTCGCCCTCCTGCCGCACCGAACCGTCCTCGACAACACGATGTTCGGCCTGGAGATCCAGGGGATCAACCGCACGACATCGCGCGACACCGCCATGCGCTGGCTGGAACGGGTGGGGTTGAAAGGGTTCGAAAGCAAATATCCCAACCAGCTCTCCGGGGGCATGCAGCAGCGTGTCGGCCTCGCGCGCGCGCTGTCCAACGATGCCCCCGTTCTGCTGATGGACGAAGCCTATTCCGCGCTCGATCCGCTGATCCGGATGGACATGCAGTCGGTCCTTCTCGACATCCAGGCGGAGATCCGCAAGACGATCGTGTTCATCACGCACGACCTCGACGAGGCTCTGCGGCTCGGTGACCAGATCGCGATCCTGCGCGATGGCGAGGTGATCCAGCAGGGAACAAGCCAGGATATCGTGCTCCGGCCGGCCGACGATTATGTGGCCAGTTTCGTTCGCGAGGTGAACCGCGGTCGGGTGGTGCATGTCGAAGCCGTGATGACACCGCTGCACATGTCACACCGAAGCCATGAAACCGCTGGTCGCGTGATCACCTCCAACACGACGATCGAAGAGGCCCTTCGCCTTCTCGTCGGCGTACCCGAAGATGATGCCACAGTGGTCGACGCCACGGGACAACCCGTGGGAACCGTGAGCTTCCGCCAGCTTGCCGGAGCCATGGTCAATGCGCATGATATCGGGCAGCCGACGCAGGACGGCAGATCGGCGCTGCCCGAGGCGACTGAAGAGGAATTCCGGCTCAGAACCATCGTCTGACGATCCAGGCAGGCTCTCTCATGTTGGGCCTGCCTGCTACCGGCACGGTGTTTACGTTGCCGGACGCACTCTCAAGGCGGTTCCAGGGTCCAGTGTCGGCCTGCGACCACCTTGGCGCCTCGATCCATCGTGTCGAGGCGACGTTGTCTTGCTCTATCGCTCGATCACGAGATCGCTCAGCGGCTTGGAGCAACAGGGCAAGAAGAAGCCAGCGTCAATTTCCCGCTGGCGAATGCCGCCATTGTGGTTCATGGCCACCTCACCGCTCAAAAGTTTTGATTTGCAGGTGCCGCAGAGGCCTGTCGCGCACGACGAGGGGACCTTGATGCCGGCCTTCTTTGCGCATCCGAGGACGGTTTGTCCGCCGGCCACCTCGATCGAGCGCCCCTGTTTGGTAAACGTCACCTTGAAGGCGGTTACAGCTTTCTCCACAGCAAGGGGCGTTGGAACGTCTTCGATAACCGCAGCGTCGAAACTCTCCTCGATGTAGTTTTCGGCCGGGACACCAAGCCTCGTGCAGATCGTACGGGCGGCGGCCATGAAGGGCGCCGGACCACAGCAGAGGACGGTGCGCCCGGCAGCATCGGGGACCATGAGCGCGAGCATCTCTTGCGAGATCCGTCCGTGTAGGCCGTACCACGAAGCATCGCCTGCAAGCGTTTCCGGCAAGAAAAAGAGACGCAGTCCCTTGAGCCTCGTGGCGATGGTCGCCAGTTCGGCGCGAAAGACGAGATCCAGTGGCGTGCGTCCGGCATGCAGGAAGACGGCATCGACGGGCATTGCCTGGTCCGCCAGATCTCGGACCATGGACATGACCGGCGTTATGCCTGATCCCCCGCTGAGGAAGAGATACGTCCGCCCCGCCGGCCGTGCGAAATGACCGAGAGGACCGGCAGCATGCAGGATCTGTCCCGCAGTGAGGGTGTCGTGCAGCCAGTTGGAAACGATGCCGCCGGCCACGCGCTTGACGGTGATCGATACGGCGCGTCTGCGGGAGGGCGAGGAAGAGATGCTGTAGCAGCGGGTTTCCGTGCCGCTCTGCGTTTCGACGTCAAACGCGAAATACTGGCCGGCCGTGAAGGCGATCTCCTTTTCGCTGGCAGAGACGAACGTAAAGGTTTTCACGTCGTGTGTTTCGGCATGGACATCGATACAGAGCAGTTCCGAGTCGCTCTCCGGATCCCAATCCACAGGTCGGATCGACGGTGCCGCGACCATCTCAATATCCATGGGCTCGCATCCTCTCGACATACCAGGTCGCAAAATTGTCGAGCTGGGACTCGGTAAAGGGGGAATAGGGCCCGGGCACATAGGCGGGATCCTCGACGCCGCGCTGCGACCTGGCAACCAGGTCTGCATCCTGGTCTGTCGTGGCGATCCAGACATCTGTCAGCTTATCGAGGTCGTAGTCGACACCTTCGACCGCATCCTTGTGGACAAGCCATTTTGTGCGGACGAGCGTCTTGTTGGCCGACAAGGGTATGACGATCGCGGTCACCGCATGGTCGCCCATGAAGTGGTTCCAGCAGTTATGCCCCCAGAGATGCGTATCGCCGAGATCTTTCCGCGTCATGGAGCCCATAAGCTTGGATGAAGCCGCCGTCGCGTCAGGCGTCTGGGACTCGCCAGCCCCTGCGATGATCAGGCGCTGGGTCCGGAAATTTGTCTCGTTGCCTGCCAATTGTTCGACCGCACGTGACGGAAAGCCATCCGCCTCCCAGGCGGATGTCCGCTCTGCATATTGTCGCATGTGATCCTCCGCCTCGGCACGATCCTCTTCGCTCAGCGTCTCCGGGTCGAAGCCAAAATCGAGATCGATGAACGAAACACAGAGCTCCGGATGGTTGGCCGCGCAATGATAGCACTCGCGGTTGTTCTCCATCGTGAGCTTCCAGTTGCCGTCTTCGATCACGTCTTTCTGGAAAGCGATCTTCGAATTGCGGATGTCGTAGGGCGCCAGCCGCTCCTCCATCACGTGTTCCAGCATGGCAATGTCGTCCGGAGGCTTGTCCGACAGACAGACGTAGATGAGCCCGCCGATTGACTTGAAATGGACAGGCTTCAGGTTGTGGCAGGACTTGTCGAAATCCTTGCCCATGTGCGGCGCGTGGACAAGTTCGCCGGACAGTTCATAGGTCCACTGATGGTAAGGACACACGAGCTTCGACACGACCGTTCGTCCCGCCTCGAGGAGGCGCGTGCCTCTGTGCCGACAGACATTGTGCACGACACGGATCTGCTCATCGTCGTCCCGGAGAAGGATGAGGCTCGTCGTTCCAATGTCGATAACACTGGCATCGCCCGCTTCGGGCACATCGCATTCCAGTCCGACATAGATCCAGTGCCTGCGGAAGAACACTTCGAGATCAGCTCGGAACACCTCGTCCTGCGTGTACAGCGCCGCTGGAAGCGAGTGGCCATCCGCACGTTGGTCGAGAATGGCGGAGATAGGTGACGGAAACGTGTTTAGCATGATATCCTCTGATGCGTGCTGTTCAGAGAATGCGCCAAGCGCTGCTGGTTTCAACGGCATAAATACTTGTAGGTTGCATTACAAAAAATCACCCTAAAGGGAGGCGGCGACGTTTGCAGTACCGGAAGAAGCTCCCCTCTCTGACCGCGCTTGTGGCGCTGGAAGCTGCCATTCGGCATCGAAGCTTTACGCTTGCCGCCAACGAGCTCGGCGTCACGCAGGCTGCGGTCAGCCGGATGATCGCGCTTCTGGAGGACGACTTCGGACGGCCGCTGTTTACGCGCGGTCATCGGTCGATCGAGCCGACGCCTGCCTGCCTGATCCTCGGCGCGTCGCTGGCCGATAGCCTTTCCAACATCGCGAACAGTGTCGATGCCGTCCGAGCCAGTTCGACCGACGTGGTGACGATCGGCGCAACGATCGCCTTCTCGTCCTTCTGGCTGCTCCCCAGGATCGCCGAGTTTCGGCTGCTTCACCCCTCGATCCAGATCCGCGTCGTCTCGCAGGACGCAAAGTTCGATCTTGCACAGGGCGGTGTCGATATCGCGTTGCGATACGGTGTTCCGCCTTTCAATGACGGCATGGTGCTCGCGTCCTGCGGCGATCGCATTTATCCTGTCTGCTCGCCCAGCTATGCCAAATCCGGACGGGTGACGGATTTTCCGAACGGCGATTGCGAACTGATCGAGAGCGACGTGCCGAGCCGAAGCTGGTATCGCTGGGCGGACTGGTTTGCGCGTGTTGGACGCAAGCCCGACCGGCTTCGTGCCACGCTGCGGTTCAGCCACTACACAGAGACGATTTCGGCTACGAAGGCGGGTCAGGGGGTCGCCCTCGGATGGGACACGCTGGTCGGCAGCTTCATCGCGGACGGCAGTCTGGTCAAAGTCGGAAACATCGAGCTCGAGGCTGAAGGACGCCACAATATCCTCGTGCCCGGCAATACCCGCCGGACGACGGCTGCGGACCTGACCGCGGCATGGCTGACGCAGGCCTTGCAGACGCCCGTCTAGGTCTTATTGGCCCGGCCGATCCGCAGGAGAGGCAACGTCCAGGGAATGTCGGTTTTGCTGCAACCGGGCGCGACGAGCAGCGTTCTGAACAGCACGCCGTCCGATGGCAGCATGGATCACCGAGCGTACCATGGTTGAGCGAGACGCCTATGCCCCGCGATTTTCGCGCTTGGCGATATAGCCCTCCCCAGCCAGCTGACGAAAAATGTCCGCCCCTGCATGCGTGACATCCCGTACCATCTCACTGATGGTCACTTCATTCAGCGCTTCGTCCGGGTCGAGCTCCATTGTTAGGACCTGGCGCTCGAGATCGTCACAGAGCCCGCGTTTCGCACTCTTCATCTCGGGCTTTCTTATCGGTCGCGCGCTGGATGTAACGCGCGCGGGTCCGCATGGCAAATGCTGCCACGCAAGCTCAAACAGACGTCTATTTTTCCCGTGCAATCCCTTTGTAATGGTGAAATACGGTTTCATTGACAGAGTGAAGTGCCCATGCAAACGTCCTGATCAACAGCCTTGGAAGGACGACGAAGCAGAGGTTCGGGCGATGAGAGGTAGGACAGGGGTTACCGCCTCCAGCCCTCAAAGCGGACGCACTGGGCGAGGTCGGGCCGTTCCGCGGCGTATGTCCCGGCATATCCGTTGGGTGATTTTCGGCCACAATAGTTTCTTCGTCAACGACCGTGACTTTCTGAGACACGGCTTCCAGATCAGATGCGTAAATTGACATGATGGACATCGGAAATGTCGGCCTCATCGGCGCCGCCGGATGGCTGGGCGGCGCCATCGCCAAGAGGCTGATTGGTACCGGGCGGCTCCCCCCCAACCAATTGATCTGCTCATATCGCAGGACCCGGCCGGATAACCATCTCGGCTGCGCATGGACAACGGACAACGTCGCACTGGCGAACGCTGCCGACATCATCCTTCTCTGTGTTCGCCCGGAGGACTGGTTAACCATTCGGATCGAGGCTGCCGGCAAGCTCGTCATTTCCGTCATGGCCGGGGTGACGCTCGAGGAGATAGCAACAAGAACGAACGCCCGACGCGTCGCGCGTGCCCTGCCGAATGCCGCCGTCGGGATCGGCTATGGCTATACGCCCTACTGTCTTTCGAGCAAGGACGCGTCGGACGCAGCAAGAATTGAAGCCATATTTGCGTGTGGAGGCATGGTAGATCGCGTTCTTGAAGAGGATCATATCGATTACTTCACGGCCATGTCCGGCTCGGGCGCCGCCTTCCCTGCCCTCCTCGCCGATGCCTTGGCAACAGCGGCAATCAAGCATGGAATCCCCGAGGCGATTGCGCATCGGGCGGCGGAGCAGGTACTGGTTGGAGCGGGACGGGTCCAGGAGGCGGCGGGGGCCCCGGTTTCCCAGACCCTGCAGTCCTTCATCGACTATGAGGGCACGACAGCGGCCGGCATACGCGCGATGCGTCAAAACGGTTTAAATGACATCGTGGACCGAGGCCTCTGGGCCGCCTATCAAAAAGCGCTGTCGATGACTCGCGGCCGCTAAAATGGGAGCCGCCATGACATCGTTGGAACCTGAAGTGCCGCGGTTGAAGATCGGTTTCGTGCTGGCCAAGTCCTTTACGCTGTCAGCATTCGCCCTGTTCATCGACACGTTGCGGCTCGCCAGCGACGAATTCGACCGCTCGGGACGCATACGTGCGGACTGGGAGGTCCTTGCGAGCAGCCGCAATCTCATCACGTCGAGCTGTGGCGTGAAGGTCGCTCCGACCTCTGACTTCACCGACCCAAGACAGTTCACCTATATTGTCGTTGTCGGCGGCCTTCTCAACAGCGACGTCACGATCGACCGAGTAACGACGGAATTCCTGAAGAAGGCCGCCGCTGCGAACGTGTCTCTGATCGGCGTCTGCACCGGCTCGTTCATCCTGGCCGAAGCAGGCCTGATGAAATCGCATCGCACCTGCGTCAGTTGGCTACACTACAATGCATTCCGCGAGCGCTTCCCCGACCACGAAGTCCGTTCCGACCGAATCTTCAATCTTGATCGCAGGCGGGGCTCCTGCGCCGGCGGCAGCAGCGCAGCCGACATGGCCGCGATGATCGTCCGCAAGCACATCGGTCGGGACGCCGAGCGCAATGCGATGGAAGTTCTTCAGATCGACAAAGCACGTACCGCGCTCGCGATCCAGCCGCGCCGGCCGCTTTCGCTTGAAAGCAAGGATCCTCGCATTCAGGCGGTGCTCATCGCAATGGATCGCCACATCGAGGGCAAGGTGCCGATCGAAGACCTCGCTGCGTCCGTCGGCCTGTCCCGTCGCCATATGGAACGGTTGTTCCTCGCCGAACTCGAGTTAAGCCCTGCCTCGGTCTATCGCCGCTTGCGGCTCGAGCGGGCCAGGCAGTTGCTCCTCGAGACCGACGCATCCATAATCGAGATCGCCCTGGACGTCGGATTCGAGAATGCCGCCAATTTCTCGCGCGCCTTCCTCCAAGTCTTCGGCCAGACACCGTCAAGGCTGCGGACTCTGAGCGCAGCCAGCCCGGGCTGACGCATAGCCTCCTTGCGTGCTTCGTCTATTCAGATGAACCGAGAGCCGCCCTCGCGAAGGGCCATGTGCTTCGCGCGCAGCACGGCCTGAGTGTCCATGATGCGATGACCCCGTGGGCAGAGATGACAAGCCTGTCGGCTGCTCGCCTTTCGCCGTTGAGAACCATGGCGATCCGCCGATCGCCACAGGTTGGCCTTTGCTCGAGCAGCCCGCGGATGATGACACGGGCTCGGCATCCCCGGCCTTCGGTCCATGTCCTGCAGAACACGCGACCTGGACTGCCCAAGATCAAAAACTTCGGCGGAATTCCAAGGAACGATCGTTGCCGGCACTGGTTGGTAAAGCATGGAGGCGGTGACTGATGAGCGTTGAAGACGATAGTAGAATTCAACTCGTTGAAGAACAGATAAGTATCGACAAGGACACTGTCGTGACGGGCCGTGTTCGGGTGACAACGCAAAGTTCCGTCGTCGAAGAGGTTGCTCGTACGACACTCTCCGGAAGTCGCGTGGAAATCACGAGACAGCGGATCGATCGCCAGGTGACCGATGTTCCTCAAGCGCGAGTCGAAGGCGACGTGACGATCATTCCGGTCCTTGAGGAGGTCGTCGTCGTCGAAAAACGGCTCATGCTCGTCGAGGAAATCCATGTTCGGAGTTTCGCAACGCAGGACGACGTCCGTGTTCCCGTCAGCCTTCGCAAACAGACTGCCACAATAGAGAGACTGCAAGAACCATCACAGGAGGATGAAACATGACCTATACAGACCATAACACTACAACAGCAGCGTCGACATCGAACACCATCACCGCGTTTTTCGACGACCGCTCCGAAGCGGATCGTGCGGTGTCACGACTGGTCGAGGCGGGCATTTCCCGGGACGCTATCCGCGTCATCGCCGACAGCACGGAAGGCACAGGCTCCGCCGGCCATGAGCATAAGGGCTTCTGGGCAAGCCTTGCCGACATGTTCATGCCGGACGACGATCGGAACGTCTATGCCGAAGGCATTCGCCGCGGCGGCTATCTCGTCACTGTGTCTGGCTATCCTTTCGACTTGCACGATACGGCGCTGGATATCCTTGATGATGAAGGAAGCGTCGACCTTGACGAGCGCGCGAAGGCCTGGGAGTCCGAGGGCTGGTCGCGTTCCGAAAGCAACGACGTCTTCGCGTCGTCGACATACGATCGGTCCTCGGGCTCTGCCCGCTCGGAAACGCTGGACGCCAACGGGGAAGATGTCATTCCCGTCGTCGAGGAAGAACTGCGGGTCGGCAAGCGTGACGTGAACAATGGTCGGGTCCGTGTTCGTTCATACGTGACGGAAACACCTGTTCACGAGAGCGTCTCGCTTCGCGATGAAAACGTCGAAGTCACGCGCCGCGCGGTCAATCGACCGTTGGACGGAACCGACAACGCCTTCGTAGATCGCACGATCGAGGCCGAAGAACATCGCGAGGAAGCGATCATCTCGAAGGATGCCCGCGTGGTCGAAGAGATTACCCTGCGCAAGACTGCAGAACAGCGGGAAGAGACGATCTCCGACTCCGTTCGGAAGACGGAAGTCGAAGTGGACGACGACCGTACCGGCACCATCCGCAAGGACGAAGGTTCGACGTTCCGTCGGGTCTGATGAAGGAAAGGGCGGATGCCGTCTGGTGTTCGCCCTTGCTCCCCAAACTTCCCCGAGATCGAAAGGTGGCCGTACGCAAGCGTGCGGCCACTCTGTATTTCACACCTTTTCGACACCGCGGCATGTTCCCGCTCCGGCCTTTCGCCCATCTCGCCTCCGGAATGATCACCACGGGCGGTTAGCGCTTCTTTAAACATAAGACGCAATCATTGTTGCTCAGAGAGGAACAAAAGATGCGCAAGATCGAAATCATCGAAGACGTCAGGCTGCGATTCCCCGGACGGAATGCCGAATTCGATATCGGCGTTGAGGTCGGTGCGGTCAGCGTGCTGCTGGCGCAGGGCGTGGTCGCCATTCACCGCGAACTATCGCGCGAAGCAACGGAACAGCTGAGGCCGATCGCCGAAAAGTTCGGTTACACGATCCTTGCCAACGATTGCGCGGCAGACCTGACGGCGGTTACGATCGTGCCGAGACAGCGGCGTCCCCTGCTCCGCATCGTCTAACAGCCGAGACGATCGGACTCCATTCCCGACCAAATCCGCGCAGCGAAAGATTGTCTGCCCAACGAGCATGGGGGCTTCGTCCGGCGTTTCTCGGCTTGGTCCAGGCTGATGCTGTCCGTAGGGAAGGCCCTGATTTTGATTGTGGCTCTTTCCCACCTGCCGGGACGGCGCCGACGAAACCGGCGCCCTGACGTGGTTTGGAAATGCAGAGGGCGGACCCAAGCCGCCCTGCTTTTGTTCCGGTGCGGTCGTCGCTATACAGCACCCGGCCGATTGATCGTCAGGAAGTGGCGAACGACAGGCTTTTCGGGGCCGACATGATAGGTCAGGACCTTGCCCTGCAGGTCGGCGTCGGCATGGGAGACCCGCTTGTGCTGGCGAAGATGTTCGGCCCAGGATTCCACCATGAACCATTCGACGATCTTTTCCGGATCGGCACTGTCTTCGGTGACACCCCAACCATAGGCACCATCCCGGCGGCGTTCCCTGGAGAGATGATCGATGGCATGCAGGAATGCGGCGCGATGCTGTTTCTCCACCTTGTATTCGATCAGGATCAGGACCGGACCACGGTCATGGGCAACGGGTTCGGCGACAAGCGGCTCGGGCCAATGGTTGGACGGCACCATGTCGGCATCGCCGGCGGGAAGCTTGATGCGGTGCATGATGAAGCCTGCAACGAGAAGACCGGCAGCGCCGATAAGCAGCGTCGTCTGGATGCCGACAGCCGCACCGACGGCACCCCAGCCCAGGCTGCCCGCCGTCATCGCGCCGTTGAAGACGGTCAGATAGACCGCAAGACCACGGCCCCGCACCCAGTTCGGAAGCACAGCCTGCGCCGCGCCGTTCAGTGTCGTCAGCGCGGTGATCCAGGCGCCACCAAGGAAGAGAAGCGCAACGATGGCGACGATCTTCGGCGGAGCAAGCGACAGGACGGCCATGACGATGGCGGTGATGACCGCTGCGCCAAGCAACAGGCCATCTGAACTCAGGCGTTCACGCAATTTCGGCATGACCAGCGCCCCGCCGATCGCGCCGGCGCCGACCGCTCCCAGCAGAATGCCGTAGAAGCTGGCATCCCCACCGAGCAGTTGACGGGCGACAAGCGGCAGAAGAGCCCAGACGGCGCTGGCAAAGGCGAAGAAGATCGCGGCCCGCAGCAGCACGATATGGAGCGGACGGCTTGAGCGGGTGTAGCGAAGGCCTGCCCGGAATGCGCCGAAGAAGTTTTCTTGCAGCGCATCGTTGGCATGTTTCGCGCGTGGCCACCAGACGAGAGCCGCGATGACGAAGATGTAGCTGGCAACGTCGGCACCATAGGTGATCCCTGCCCCAAAAGCGGCAAGCAGCAAGCCGCCGGCAGCCGGCCCAATCGAACGCGCGATATTGATGCCGAGCGAGTTCAGAGCGACAGCGCTTTTGACGTCCTCGCGTTTGACCAGTTCAGGCACGATCGCCTGCCAAGTCGGTCCCATCAAGGCCGCACCGATGCCACCAATAAACGTCAGGCCGATCAGTGCGCTGACCGACAGCATCCCCATCTGGGACAAAACCATCAGAGAAATGCTGACCGACGCCAGAAGCAGCTGAACGGCGATCAGGAATTTGCGGCGGTCGAGAATGTCGGTCAGAACACCGGCAGGAATGGCAAGCAGGAAGATCGGGAGCGTTCCGGCCGCCTGAACCATTGCGACCGCAGCAGGCGATGCCGATAGATCGGTCATCAGCCATGAGCTTGCGACATCGCGCATGAAGCTTCCGGTGTTGCCCAAAACCGTTGCAATCCACAGGACGGCGAAGACAGGCTGGGCGAGAGGCGCAAAGGTGCCCCCGGATGTTTTTGCCGCACTCACTTACCCGCTCCCTTCGTCAGATCGGACGCTGCAACAAACACGAACGCGCCGGCAAGACCGACATGCTCGAAGAAAGCGTTGGTCGCCATCATGCGATCCATACCGGGAGCCATGTCCCAGAAGCGAAGCGCGATGAATGTTGCCATCAGGGTAAAACCCGCAAGGGCCAAGGCTGCAGCCCAACGCATGAAGCCGGAAACGACCATGGCAGACGCTGCCAGTTCGAAAGTGATAACAGCGACAGCAAAAAACGCGGTCGGATGGAGGCCGAAATGCTCCATCTCAGCAAGCGCGCCGTTAAAATCGGATATCTTGGTCAGCGGGCCCTGAATGTAAGCGGCGCAGAGCGCCAGCAGCGACACGGTGCGCGTGATCGGAGACGCGACCAGGCGGGCCAAAGTTTTTTGGACCGCATTCGATGTGTGTACCTGATACGTCATATCTGCTCCTGCTGGGTTTGCCGGCCTGATCGGCCGTCTGCGTTCGATGGAGCAAGTTTGGCGGATAACGGCCTCGCCAACAATTGCAGCAATCGTTTCGATCTCATTGCTCTTTCCGCAATGATGGCTGTTGATAGCAGCATATGGCGGGGATGCGCCGCAGGCTGACCCGGGATGGATCACGCCATGGGCATATGCGAGGCCGATCTTGCATCCTTGACTGCTGATCGATCATCAGGACGGATCACGGCGTGGAACGTCGGACATCCGTGTCTTCATTCTTCGACCGGCGGTCAGGTGTTTCGATTCGATGTGACCGGAACGGGCTCGACACGCGGTCGGCCGTTCCGGCGAGCAGACGGTAGAGAAGGAAACGCTGAATGGATCCGGCATATCCGACCCATTCAGCACCGGGTGGACCTTACACCGCCCAGCAAGAGCATCCGAGGGCACCAAAGAAACCCTTCAGATCGGCAATCGGCAGTTTGGAGGTCCATGCGCCGGCATGGTCGTGGCCATGCACGCCGCAATCACTCGCGCAGCCGCATGTGGAGATGGCCGTGCGGCGCAGCGAGCGGGCGCCGGCGCCATCGGGCTCACCCCAAGCGGCATAACCACCGAATTTGCGGACCGGAGACCAGTCGGGCATGGCCGGCGGAACGTCGTTTTCGTCCAGCGCCTTGAAGTCACCGGCACCATAAACGATCTTGCCGCCGACCATGGTGAGTTCGGAGGTGAGGAAAGAGATCTCGTCTTCGGCGCAGGCAAAGAAGTCCTTGTCAGGCACGACGAGATCCGCGAATTGGCCTTTCTCGATACGACCCTTCTTGCCCTCCTCGTTGGAAAACCAGATAACCTTTTCGGTCCACATGCGCAGAGCGGTCTCGCGGTCGAGGCAGTTGGCACGCGGGTAGAGCTGCATGCCGCCCACCGTCTTGCCCGTCACCATCCAGGACAACGATACCCAGGGATTATAGGAAGCGACACGCGTCGCATCGGTGCCTGCCGAGACGTTGACACCCTTGTCGAGCATCTTTCTGATGGGGGGCGTCGCCTCCGCCACGCCATGGCCGTAGCGCTCGACGAAGTATTCGCCCTGGTACGCCATGCGGTGCTGGGTTGCGATGCCCCCACCAAGCGCCGCGATGCGATCGATCGAACGATCCGAGATGGTCTCGGCATGGTCGAAGAACCAGTTCAAACCTTCAAGCGGAATGTCCTTGTTGACCTTCTCGAACACATCGAGCGAACGCGAGATCGTCTCGTCATAGGTGGCGTGCAGACGCCAGGGCCAGCGGTTCTCGGCGAGAACCCGGACGACCTCTTCCAGCTCGCCTTCCATTTCCGGAGCCATTTCCGGGCGCGGCTGGCGAAAATCCTCGAAATCGGCAGCAGAGAAGACGAGCATTTCGCCGGCACCGTTGTGACGGAAATAGTCGTTGCCCTGTTTGTATTTGACCGACGATGTCCAGTTGAGGAAATCCTGCTTCTCTTCCTTCGGCTTCTGCGTGAAGAGATTGTAGGCAAGCCGCACGGTGAGCTGGCTTTCGTCCGACAGTTTCTGGATGACTTCGTAGTCGTCCGGATAATTCTGGAAGCCGCCGCCTGCATCGATAACACCTGTCACGCCCAGCCGGTTCAGCTCGCGCATGAAATGACGGGTCGAATTGACCTGATAATCCAGGGGAAGCTTCGGACCTTTGGCGAGCGTCGAATAGAGGATCGCGGCATTGGGCTTTGCGATCAGCATGCCGGTCGGATTGCCATTGGCATCGCGGGTGATTTCACCGCCATGCGGCTCCGGCGTGTCACGGGTATACCCGACGGCACGAAGCGCGGCACCGTTCAGCAATGCGCGGTCGTAAAGGTGCAGAAGGAAGACCGGGGTATCGGGGGCGACCGCATTGATCTCCTCGATTGTCGGCAGGCGTTTCTCCGTAAACTGGTGTTCGGTGAAGCCGCCGACGACACGCACCCATTGCGGTGCGGGCGTGATCGCGACCTGGCGCTTTAGCATGTCCATGGCGTCGGCCAGCGAGCGGACGCCATCCCAGCGCAGTTCCATATTGTAGTTAAGGCCGCCGCGGACGACATGGGTGTGGTTGTCGATCAGGCCCGGCAGGACCCGCTTGCCCTTGAGGTCGACGATCCTTGTCTCAGGCCCGGCGAGCGCCAGGATGTCGCTGTTCGTGCCAACCGCGTCAAACAGGCCGTCCTTGATGGCGACGGCGGTCGCGTTCGGATTGCTCCGATCCAGCGTGGTAAAGCGGCCGTTGTGAAGGATAAGGTCGGGATGCATCGTATCTACTCCGGGCTGTTTGGGTTCGGCGGCATGGGCCGTTGCGAAGAGGTTCGAAAACGCCAGGCTCGACGCACCCCCAAGAAAGGATCGGCGCGTCGTCATCAGACCTGTTCCTCCGCCTGGCTTCGGACACCACCCGCAACATCGCTGCGATCGCCACCCTTCGGTAGGTGACCGAACATATGGGGCTTGACCTGACCGAACCAGGAAACCGCCGCTGGCTCCTGGCTCCAGAGCGATTTGGCAAGCGGTATGACCTGTTCACCGACGAGAATCCCGAGCAGGCCGCCAAGAGCGATCACCGGCGGAGCCGGCGAGCGGACGTTCAGGAGGCCGTAGATGATACCGACGAGAAGGCCCGTGCCGAGGGACAGGAGGTAGATTTTCATGGGAGTGCTCCTCTGGGAAAAGAGAAGAACCACTCCGACGAGGTTGGTCGGAGTGGTTCGGCCGGCATCTTACTTGGCGGGGTTCGGACCGATCCGCTTGCCATGGGTGACGCGCTCTGCGCCCTTGTGAACATGGGTGACGGCATAGTCGATGCCCATGCCATAGGCTCCGGAATGCTCCTTCACCAAGGTCGTGACGGCAGCGTAGGTTTCCTTGCGGGCCCAGTCGCGCTGCCACTCAAGCAGGACCTGCTGCCAGGTCACGGGGATCACGCCAGCCTGTACCATGCGGTCCATCGCATACTTGTGGGCGTCGACCGAGGTGCCACCGGATGCATCGGCGACCATGTAGATCTCGTAGTCGGGAACATCACGGAGGGCCGAAAGCGCGAAGGTCGTATTGCAGACTTCGGTCCAGAGACCCGAGACGACGATCTTCTTGCGGCCGCCCGCGGCGTTCTTGGCCAGTGCGTCACGAACGTTCTGATCGTCCCAGGAGTTCATTGACGTGCGCTCGAGGATATCGTTCTCCGGATAGACCGCGAGCAGTTCCGGATACGTGTTGCCGGAAAAGGAATCCGTTTCGACGGTGGTGATCGTCGTTGGGATCTCGAAAATCCTGGCAGCCTTGGCGAGACCGACAACGTTGTTCTTCAGCGTCTGGCGATCGATCGACTGAACACCGAAAGCCATCTGCGGCTGCTGGTCGATGAAGATGAGCTGGCTGTTGGCCGGGGTCAGGACTTCGAGCTTGGACATGGTACGTTCCTTTTCGGTTGTTTGAACCGCGAATGCGGGTGGTGAGAAGCCGGTTTAGAGAGCAGATGGGAGGGTTCGCTTGTTCTCGCTTCGGCTGCTGAAACCAAAACTAGCCCGTAAAAAGCGCTCTTAGAATTGCAATATTATTCCCGAATGAATTGACCAAATCGCAACAATAGCTCCGGAGTGGACGCGATACGGGCTCCGCTGGCGCTCTGCAGAAGGGTTGTCCGTTGGTGGTTCGACCTCGGAGATTTCGTCCGTGCGGGCCGCTCCGCTTTTTCGCGGGTACTTTTCCACGCTGCTCCCTGATCACCATTCACAAACGCAATTCCACACCAAAGGTCGACACCTGAGACACCTTGGGCGACGTTCCTGCATCCGAGACAGAGACCCCGGCCCAAGCGCGCCCGCTCAAGACTCGCTCACATCAGCGGGATAGCTTCAAACGCGGGATCGGAGAAGCTCGTGACTGTGGAGTAGCTATCCATGAATGTGGACAAAGCCCTAGGCAGTGATTGAACCAGCGTCGTAGTGGGCAAACACGCCCGCAGTCTGCGAAGACCTGGTATTTTACGCTCGGAAATCGCCCTGCGGGTCTCACGATGTGCACCGGGTACCGTGGCGGAGCCCAGTCGCGCATGACGGGAACCAGGTCGCCCCGGGCGATGGCGGGTCGAGCCAGAAATTCAAATGTCTGTCCGATGCCCAACCCCGCCAATATCCCCTGCAGATGCGCCGTCGCGTCACTGGTGGATAGCTTGATCGGGCTGTAAATCTCGATCTTCTCCTTGCCTTTCATCACGCGAACAGGTGCCGGCTTCAGACTGCGTGCGAAGAAATACTGCACAAAAAAGTGACCTTGCTCCAGATCCGAGGGAGCAGCCGGCACGCCATGTTGTTCGAGATATCCCGGCGTGGCGCAGGTCACGATCTCGACACTGCATAACTTCCGCGCAGCAATTGATGTACCGGGTAGATCGCCGGCCCGTATTACGCAGTCTATCCCCTCTTCGACGATGTCGGCCTGACGTTCCGTGACACCGAGATGCAACTCGATATCTGGGTAAAGCGCGTAAAATTCCGGCAGCCGAGGGATCAGAATTGCATTGGCAAAGGTACCTCCGACGTCAATCCGAAGTCTGCCACGCGTGGCAAGGCGCCCGCGCGTGGCCTCATTGTTCATATCTTCGAAATCGGCAATCAGACGAATGGCCCGCTCGTAGTAGGCGTTGCCTTCGGAGGTTACGCTGATCGACCGTGTCGTGCGCTCAAGCAGTTTGAGGCCCAGGCTGGTCTCGAGATCCTGAACAAGCTTACTGACGGTCGATCGCGGCGCCCCCATCGTGTCCGCTGCCTTCGCAAAAGATCCCGCCTCGACGACGCGAACAAAGGCTCTGATCGCTCCCAACTGATCCATTGGCGTTTCTCCATCGAAACTCACTCAAGCCATTGCCTCGAAGTCAATCGAACCCTTGCGAAGGCAACTCGTTTGACGGGACGTGTCACGCAGCCAGCGGCACGAGGTTGGCCTGGATCTGGTCTCGAAATTCCTCGTATCGGCTCGGCAGCTTCAGTGCTTCTCCGAGATGCGCGGTGTCTTCGTCGCGATTGAAGCCGGGCTCGTTGGTGGCAACTTCGAACAGGATACCGCCTGGTGTGCGAAAGTAGATCGCCCAGAAATAATCGCGGTCGATGACCGGGGTTACCTGATACCCGGTGTCCATCAAAGCCTTGCGCACATCCAGCTGCGTCTCACGGTTATCCACGGCAAAGGCGATATGGTGCACCGATCCTGCGCCCTGGCGTGCAGAGGCAGTCTTTGGCAACTCAGCGAGATCAATCGTATCCGCGCCGTTGCCGCCCGGAATAATGAAACGGGTGACATTGCCCTGCTTTTCGACACGCTGATAGCCCATGAAGCCGAGCAGTTCTTCGGTCGCCGCGATGTCGTGCAGGCTGAAGCGGGCGCCCGCAAATCCGCGTATGGCCGCTTCGCCGGGAATTCCATCGGCCAGCCATGGAGCGCGGGTGTCGTTCGCGGATTCGATCAGCGCGAGACTGTCTCCATCCGGACCCATGAAACGAAGGCGGTTGTCACCGAAGACAGTGTCGGTTTCCAGACCGTCGACGCCGTGCGCGGCGAACCGATCCTGCCAGAACTTCAGCGACCCCTTCGACACGGAGAACTGTGTCTCGCCGACCTCACCCACACCCGGGCGACCCAGCATCATGTCCTGGAACGGGAAATAGGTCATGACCGTTCCGGCAGAGCCGTTTTCGTCCCCATAGTACAGATGGTAGACGCTCGGGTCGTCGAAGTTCACCGTCTGTTTGACGCGGCGCAGGCCAAGCGTCTCCGTGAAGAAGCGGTTGTTCTGACGGGCATCCGATGCCATCGAGGTTACGTGATGCAGTCCCTTGATATCCTTGATCATGACGATGCCTTCCTTGGCGCTATGTGATCTGATGGGAGCAAACTACGCCTGTTGATCACTCACCGGAATTGCAATATTCATTGCGAATGAGTTGCACTGTGTGAAATAATGCTATGAACGATTTTAAAGCTCTCCGCACCTTCCTGCTCGCCGCCGAGAAGCGAAACTTTGCCCAAGTGGCGCGCGAACTGGACATGACGCCTGCGGCGGTCACGCGGGCCATCGCCGCACTCGAGGCCGAACTCGGCGTGCAGCTCTTTGTGCGCACCACGCGACAGGTATCGCTGACGACAGACGGGGCAATCTTCGCCGCACAGATACAGCCTGCGGTCAAAGCTCTGGAGGATGCACGCCGGGAGGTGATGAACGCGCACAAGGCTGACGAAGGGCGCTTGCGGATCAGCGCGCCGACGTGGTTCGGCAAGACTGTTCTGCCGCCGATCCTCTCAGGCTTCAAGGAGCGATATCCGAAGATGAGTTTCGAGATCTCGCTGTCTGATGGATTGGTAAACATCGTTGACGACGATTATGACCTCGCCATCCGCATTTCGTCGCAGCCTTCGGACAAGTTCACGATCTGGCGGAAGGTTCGGGTGGTACCACGCATCCTCGTCGCCGCACCGGGCAGCCGGTTCGCCGCGATGGAGCATCCCAGCGAGCTGAAGCCGGATGACTGCCTTGCCTATAGCGGGGAAAGCCGTCGTGAGAATTGGGTGCTGTCGGACGGGGGATCGAGTCTTTCCATTTCAGCGGGCCGGGCCTTCAGCGCCAACAGCGGCGAAGTCTTGGCGGACATGGCCGCGGATGGTGCAGGCGTTGCCTTGTTGCCGGGCTTCAATATTGCCGATCACCTGAGAAGTCGCCGCCTCATCCACGTCTTTAAGGGCTGGGCGCCGACCGACCTGTGGTTGACGCTTTTTTATCCGCCCTACCAAGCGCTTCCGCCCCGTATTGCCTCGTTCTCGAAGTTCTTTGAGGAACAGGTTGCGGCCCACATGGTGATGCTGGACTGACGCGCGTCTGACAACTGGGCTCAGTCTTCCGGCATCGCGCGAAGCTTTCTCGCAACCTTTTCCTGAAGCTGCCACAGGTTTCGATCGTGGATGTTGCGGTCCACCAGATCCGACACAGTCCGATGCAGATATTCCGCGCATGAACCGGCAGGTCCGCACGCCTGTGCGATCAGCACCGCAGCATCGTCGAGTGAGATTTTCTCCGTGAGCTGAGACTGTTTCGTGCTTGCCCAGAACGTCAGGGCGCGACGTGTGCCCGTAGCAGTCCTGACCGTGACCCACCGAACCATATCGCACACCTCCGAATACCGGATCTCCCGCGCCAGAAGAGTGCGCAGATCCTGCCTCCTGCTCGCACGCGGAAGTTTGAGGATGAGGCCCGTACAACTTCCTCCCGGCCGAAGCGCCAACATAAGGCCCGGCGCATCCGAAGTGGCCCGCAGGCGCTCGATCCTGAGCGAGAACGCACGGTGCCATCCATGGGCCACGGCTTCCATACGGGCGGACACGTCGAAACCGGGGTTCCACATCAGGGATCCGTAGGCGAAAACCCATATTCCCTCGTCCCCAGCCTCCTGCTCAACCGTGCGGACGAGGTGATCGAGTTGTCGCGTTGAGATGGGGGTCCAGTTGGGTTCTGGGCCTTCGTCGTCGACCACCCGGATGCTTCTCGCAACAAGGTCTGTCGTGAGCTGCATGGCAACTGGTACACGCGTCTGGCCTTTCGGTTTTTTGAGCATCGCGTTACCTGCTTCGACGGGAATAAGATGAGATGATCGTGTGTTTCGATCGGCGACGGATGCGTGGGAGGCCGCACCCGTCGCCAGTGCCGATCAAGCCTGGACGAAGGCCAGCAGATCGGCGTTCAGCACGTCGGCATTGACCGTCAGCATGCCGTGCGAAAAGCCGGGATAGGTCTTCAGCGTTCCGTTTTTCAGAAGCTTGGTTGCCTTGTGGGCTGCGTCAGCGATCGGCACGATCTGGTCGTCTTCGCCATGCAGCACCAGCGTCGGAACCGAGATGGCCCGCAGGTCTTCCCTCTGGTCGGTTTCGGAGAAGGCCTTGATGCCATCATAATGGGCCTTGGCGCTGCCCATCATGCCCTGGCGCCACCAATTCTGGATCACACCTTCCTGCACCGTGGCGCCCGCACGGTTGAAGCCGTAGAAGGGGCCCGCAGGAACGTCGCGGAAGAACTGTGCCCGGTTGGCGGCGAGAGCAGAGCGGAAGCCGTCGAACACCTCGATTGGCAGCCCTTCCGGATTGCTTTCGGTCTTCATCATCAGAGGCGGGACGGCCGAGACGAGAACAGCCTTGGCGACGCGGCCGGAGGGCTGGCCGAACTTCGCGACATAGCGAGCGACTTCGCCGCCGCCGGTGGAGTGGCCGATATGGATGGCATTGTTCAGGTCGAGCGCTTCCGCCACTGCAAATGCGTCGGCTGCGTAATGATCCATGTCGTGCCCCTCGGACACCTGCGCAGAACGACCGTGTCCGCGACGGTCATGCGCGACGACGCGATGGCCCTTCGACAGGAAGAACAGCATCTGTGCGTCCCAGTCGTCGGAGGACAGCGGCCAGCCGTGGTGGAACACGACCGGCTGTGCATCCTTCGGACCCCAGTCCTTGTAGAAAATCTCAACACCGTCCTTGGTGGTTACATAAGCCATGGTCTTGTTTCCTTCGATTGGATGGGGGGCGGATGCAGTCTCGGCTGCGAAGCTGGAAGCAGGAAAAAGTGCGGCAGCCGCTGCGGCAGCACCGGCGGAAACCAGCGCGCCTCTGCGTGTGATGGAAGAAATATGCTGGGTCATCTCGCGTCCTGCGATTTCGTGTTGGAAACATCAGCCGATGCTGTGTTTGTCTGACCGCCTGATATTGCCGCCAGATGTGCCCCATCACAATTGCAGGAATACTTTCGAGTTTATTGCCATTACTGAAATAATCCCTTTGCCGGGGAAGGCCGAAAGGACGGACTTATCCTCCCGAGGCAGCATGCTCCTGCAACTAGAGTGCCGAGTCGCCCAACCGTCGCCCATAAGCAACGCTTTGCTCTCCTATGGGTTTCCGCTCAGTCTGATAACGTTTCAAGCCGTCTCGAAGTGAGCTTGAGCGCGCCAGGTGTCGTTGCAGGGACATCGCATCCCCGGCAGCCTTGGAAACACCCATTGCCGTATGGGGACGGGCAACGAACGCTGCGTCTCCGACCAGCGCCACGGATTGTCCAACCATGCGCTCAGCTGCGTAGTCAAAAATCGCCTGGATCGACGGCGTGTCCTCTGCCTGGACGGCGAGGGCGAACGGGGTCGGCAGCATCGCCACCGCATCGGCATGCAAGGCTCCCACCCGGCTTGTGGCCACCGTGCCGCGCGGGAGGGAGTAAGGGTAGGCTGTTCCATCACGATCGGTCAGGGTGCTTGCGAGCCCGCCTTCACTGACGGGGCGATACCAGACCCAGTTGTAGCGCCGTTGTCCCGGCGTTGTTTCGCCGTCAGGGCCAGGCACCAGATAGCCGAGGATATGCACGCCGGACTGGATATAAAAGGCGAAACGATCGAGCAGGATGGATGAACTCGAAGGAAGGTTCGTTTCAGGCAGCAGTCCGCGCCATGCAACGTAACCCGCATACCGGTTATACCGGTCGTCGTTGAGGGTCGCCCGCACGACCGAGCCAAGCCCGTCCGCACCGATGACCAGGTCGGCCTTCTCGGATGAGCCGTCGGCGAACACGATGGTAGCACCATCGTCGGCATCGATGACGGCTTGAACGGCCCGTCCTGTCTGGTACCGGCCTTGTTCCAGGCGCGCCAAGACCTCCGCGTAAAGAAAATCCCACGAAATCTGCATCTGGGGCATCGACAGCGCCTGGGCGACCGAGCCGTCAGCATTGAAGTAGATCCGTTCGCGGGCCATCACGCCGACATTGGCTGCATGATCGGCGCCGACCCTGCGCAGCATGTGAAAGACGTCTTCCTGGGGCACCAGTCCCGCGCCGCGCCCGGCAAGGCCGGCGTGGGAGCGCTCGTAAACAACCACGTCATGGCCGTCATTCTGCAACAAGATTGCGGTGAACAGGCCCGCGAGCGAGCCGCCGACCACGCGAATACGCAATGCTTTCATGATGGGCGCCTTTGTTATTTGCCGGAGGAAGCGATCGAGCGATTGCGGCCGAGGACCAGAACCACAAGCGCAATGATGGCGAGCGTGCCACCCAGGATGCTGACGCCGGTCCATTCTCCCTCGCTCCATGCGAGGGTAGCGACTGCCGAACCCAATGCGCCGCCGAGGAACATGCCGGTCATGAAGATGGTGTTCAGACGGCTACGGGCTTGCTGGTCGAGCGCATAGATGAGGTGCTGGTTCGATACGAGCGCGCTTTGGATACCGAAATCCAGCACGATGACGCCGACGATGAGACCGGCAATCGCGCCCCAAAGACCAAACACAACCCATGCGACCAGCGTCAGGATAGCACCACCCCATACCACGAAGGACGGGCCATGCTTGTCGGCGACGCGACCCGCGAGCGGCGCAGCAAAGATGCCCACCGCGCCAACCACGCCGAACAGACCTGCCACATCGGCGCCAAGGTTGAAACGCGGTCCCTGCAGGTAGAGGGCGAGGATCGTCCAGAACGCCGTGAACGAGGCAAATAGAGCAGCCTGAACGAATGTCGCCGTGCGCAGCGTCGGCAAGCGTGCCCAGAGATGCGCCAGCGAGCGGAGCGCCTTGCCATAGGCCATGCTGGAGGTTGCCCGGTGATGGGGCAATGTCACGAACATCAAGATTGCGGCGACCAGAGCCAGCGGTACGCCAATCCAGAACATTTCACGCCAGCCGCCATGCTCTCCGACAAAGCCGGACAAGGTGCGGCTGAAAAGGACCCCTGACAGCACGCCCGCCATGACCGTGCCGATCGTCGCACCGCGCTTTTCGGGGGTTGCCAGTGACGCCGCAAATGGAACGATCTGCTGCGCCACCGTCGCGCTGGCGCCAACCACAAGCGACGCCATGACCAGCGTCCAGGCCGTCGGCGCCATAGCCGCCAGGGCCAAGGCGACGGCCAGCACGACAAACTGACCGACAATCAGCGGCTTGCGATGAAGGATATCGCCAAGCGGCAGCAGCAGAAACAGGCCAAGCGCATACCCGAGTTGGGTCGCGGTCGGGATCAACGTCGCAGCGGACTGTCCGGGAAACTCCGCCTCGATGATACCCAGCATCGGCTGGTTGTAATAGATATTGGCGACGGCGATGCCGCTGGCGGCCGCCATGGCCAGCAGGCCGAGCCTATCGGTTCCCTTGGCGGTTCCGTCACCGGGTAAGGGTGATGCCTTCGCATGTTGCAAAGTTTCCATCTCGAAGTCTCTCCGTATATTTTCGTTGACCCCCTTCTACAATTTAATCTCATTCCGTTTTAGTCTGCCTAAATGATCGGCCTGAATATCGAGAATCGTTATAATGAACACGGATGACGTGCGCGTTTTCACCATTGCCGTCGACGCTGGAAGCCTTGCCGAAGCAGCCCGCTGGCTTGGCATCCCGGCCATGGCTGCAAGCCGTCGGCTGGCTGCGCTCGAAACGTCGCTCGGCATACGGCTGATGCACCGCACCACCCGCGCGTTGTCGCTGACACCGGAAGGCGAAACGTTTCTGCCCTATGCCCGGTCGATCATCGACAATGAGCAGGAGGCCACATCGCGGTTGCGCTCCGATGGCCGGGGCGCGGCCGGATTGCTGCGCGTTTCGGTATCCGCTGCCTTCGGCCTTGCATTCGTGGCGCCGCTTGTGCCCCGTCTGCTGACTGATCATCCCGAGCTGCGCATCTCGCTCGACGTGACCGACACGCTTCCCGATCTCGTCGCGACGGGTATCGATCTCGCCATCCGCATTGCCCATCTGCGCGACAACAGCTTGATCGCGCAAAAGCTGGCGGACAATCCGCGGCTTCTGGTCGCGGCACCCGATTATCTTCAACGGCGTGGCCAGCCGGCCTTTGTGGGCGATCTGGCCCTGCACGATTGCCTTCCGCTCAACGGCACCAGTCATTGGACGATGCGTGACGAGACGGCGCCGGACGGTGCGCGGGAAAAACATCTCCGCGTGCATTCGCGGTTTTCGTCGAGCAGTATCGCCATCTGCCATGCCGCCTGCCTGGCGGGCGCAGGCATCGCGCTGTTGTCGCACTGGGCCGTCCGCGATGACCTGCAGGCGGGCCGGCTTGTCGCTGTCACGCTCGCCGACGGCGCGCCCGAGAACATGCCGATCTGGGCCGTCTACCCGACCACGCGGCTGGTTTTGCCCAAGGTGCGGGTATTCGTCCAGGCCCTGCAGGACGCCCTGGCGGCCGATGCCGATCGAGGAAGCAAACCATCCGCTTGATGAGCCAGGCCCGAGGGCCCGTCGCTGGGATATGACTAGGACGACGCCGCCAGACGGGGCGCCGGGATGGCGCTGATGATGTTCCGTGTGGCCGCGTCTGCAAGGGCGCTGTGCTCGCTGGAGACGACCTTGTTGCGCCCGGTTGATTTTGCCGCATAGAGGGCTCGATCGGCAAGGCCGAAGGCGGTGTCGAGGGCTTGCGGTCCCTCGGTCACGGGTGCGGCTCCGGCGCTGACGGTAACGGCGCGATCCATGCCAAGACGCGCCCAGTCCGCATGCTCGAACGACACCCGGACGAGATTGCCGACCGCCAGGCCATCGCTCGGCGAGGCGCCCGGCAGATAAGCGACGAACTCCTCTCCTCCTGTCCTTGCGATATGTCCCGACGCTCCGACGGTCTGGCGCAGGACTTCGGCCAGCAGGACAATGGTGCGGTCGCCGGTGGCGTGTCCGAACGTGTCGTTGACCTGCTTGAAATGATCGATGTCGAAGACCAGTGCCGTTCCGCTTGGCGTGCTGTTTCCAAAGGTTCGCTCGATCGCCTTCTCAAAGCCGCGATGGTTGGCAAGACCGGTCAGATGGTCCTTCTCCGCGTCGTCGCGATGTCGTTCGATGGCCTTCGAGACGATCGCGCCGAGGGCCGTGAACGGAAAGATCATGCAAACGGTGATGGTGGAGATATGAACCGCCAGATTGTAGGCAGAATTGGCAAAATCGCCGAGTTGGTCGCTCGACTCGGTAAAGAACGTAAAGAAGGTGGTCCGAAGCACCGAGTCGAACACGACGACCGTGCTCGCCGCCACAAGCCCGATGTCGATGCGGCGGGACGCACGTGGTACGACAGTCACGACGGCGATCCCGAGGAGGACGGCGAAAGCTGCGTCTGTCAGGAACAGCTGCCAGACAAGGCTTTGCTCGATGAAGACGAGATAGGCCAGGATCGGTGTGTAGACGACGACGAGGCCCCGCCGTGCAACACGGTGCCGCCGTGCGCCGAAATGGATCATCAGCCCGCTGCCGTAGCAATAGGCAGCACCGATGAAAACCATGCCCGAACTGAACGCGTCGAACAGGGCGTGCAGGGAGAACGTCGACAGCACGAAGCCAAGCGCGGTCTGGGCAAATCCCGCTGCCCAGTGCCAGGATGGCGTCAACCCGGCGCGCCACAGACAGAAGAATGTCACGGCAACGATGTTGAACAACAGCGGCGGCACGTAGACCACGAGATTGCTTGCCCCCATCGTGTCCCCACGCCCCTTCTGAATTCGGCTCAATGACCGGAGGTTGTAGCGTCGACAGGTTAAGCTTTTGGTCGCCATCGGGATTGCGTGGCTCCAAAACTGCAGCAGACGCTCGCACGCAGCCGTCATGCGTGCATTCGCGCCTTGTCAGGCCGCAGACGGCGCAGGGGGCGCGACGAGGGCGAGGATCGTTTCGACATTGAACGACAGGCGCTTTTCCAGCGCCGCGCGTGTCATCATGCGTTGGCCGTAGACCAGCGAACTCGTCGCCTGGTTCGTGAAGTAATAGTAGCAGATCGAGGTGATGGTCAGGCTCAACTGCACCGGATCGATACCCGCCCGGAAGATGCCCTCGAGCTCACCGCGACGCAGAATATCATCGACGAGCGGCTGGGACGTCGCAGCCCCGTCCCGCAGGATCCGGGACTTTCGGAAATAGGCTGCTTTCAGCTGATTTTCGGAGTTGAGGATCGTGATGAATTCCGGATGCTCCAGATAATAGGTCCACACGAAGGTGATCAGTGCGACCAACGCCTCTCGTGGAGGAAGCGCATCGAGGTGCAGGGCGGCTTCGGCATCCCAGACGTCCCGGTAGACCTTCTCCAGAACGGCCTGATAGAGCATCTCCTTGCTGCCGAAATACTGATAGATCATCCGCTTGTTGATCTCGGCCCGGTCGGCGATGGCGTCGATACGTGCGCCCGCCAACCCGTTCGCGGCAAATTCCGCCGTGGCGGCCTCGAGGATGCGCGTCTGGGAAAGATCGGGCCTTCGCGGGTGTCGTCGTCGAGGCTGCTCAGCCGCTTCCTCAGGCTTTTCTTCCGTCAAGGCGTTATCTCGTCGATGATTGTGCGTCCCCGAGATCCCGCACAGGACATGAGGACGTCCCCGTGTCGAGCCCGTCGCACATGGGTGAGATAGAGCGGTTTTCCACCCTTGAGTCAACGGCTTGCTGCAGAACGTAAGTAAACGCTTCGTTATTTGTGCATGCTATCACCCTGCAGGAACTGCGAATTTTTCGGCGCCAGAAATCCCGCTGTCATCCGGGCGTCAACAAACGACCCTAGAGAATGCCATGCCGGCAATGCCTGCAGATCATCGTGCGGTCGCGCTTTGCTGATCCCGAGGTGTCTGCTGCACCCGATGCAGACGGAACGGCCACGTCCTCCGCAAGGAGGCTTCCAGACAGAGCAAAACGCATATGGCAGGTCATTCCATCGACATCCGAGATCTCGAAAAGCGGTTCGACCGCACCCAGGTCCTCAAGCGTATCAACCTTCACATTCGGGAAGGAGAGTTTCTGACGCTGCTGGGGCCTTCCGGGTGCGGAAAGTCGACGCTGTTGCGGCTCCTGGTCGGTTTCGAACCCTGCACTGCCGGCCGCATCCTGATGGACGGTCGCGATATCCTGCCCCTGCCACCGAAAGCCCGCGACATCGCGATGGTCTTTCAGTCCTACGCGCTCTATCCACACATGACGGTCCGCAGCAATCTGGCGGTGCCGCTGGAGATGTCGCGCCTCACCTTCCTTCAACGACTGCCGGGCGCGTCGCTGTTATCGCCAAGGGTGCGCTGCATCCGCAAGGACATTGCCGGACGTGTCGCGGACATGGCCGAACCGCTCGGCCTGACGGCGCTTCTCGACCGAAAGCCGGCGCAACTGTCCGGCGGCCAAAGGCAGCGCGTCGCTGTTGGCCGGGCCATGGCCCGTCATCCATCCGTGTTTCTGATGGACGAGCCCCTGTCCAATCTCGATGCAAAATTGCGTCAGGACTTGCGTGCTGAAATCATCGATCTGCATCGCCGCAGCGGGATCACCTTCGTCTACGTCACACACGACCAAAGCGAAGCGCTGGCAATGTCGGACCGGGTTGCCGTCATGGAGGACGGTGAAATCCGGCAGTGTGCGACACCGCACGAGATCTACGACCGACCGGATCATCTGTCCGTCGCCCGATTTGTCGGCGCGACTGCGATCAACGAAATGCCGGCAACGGTCAGGCTGGGCGCCGTGTCGGTCAATGGCGTTCCGCTGCAGCTGAACCTGGCGGGTCTTCCGGACGGGGAATACCGGCTTGCCGTTCGGCCGGAGCGCCTGCACGTGGTCGATGACGGAAGGCATGACTTTTCGCTGCCTGTAGACCAGATCGAATTTACCGGAAACGAAGTCGGCATCCGGTGTAACGGTGCGCAGATCGGCGCCGGAACCATCCGCGTCCAGCTTCGGCCGGAGAATTTTGCGCGGTTGCGGCAGGGACGAGCGGCGGGCGAGAGGATCCCGCTCGGGATCGCCGAGGGTGCGGCCCTTTTCTTCGATGCTTCCGGACGGCAAGTCAGCGCACTGCCTCTCCCGTCGCGGCGGGTGCAGGAGGTCCGTCGTGAACACGCGGTCTGATACACGGGCTGGCAACGATGCGCTGCGCAGCGCCGCCGTGAACTATGCGACGCTTGCCCGGATATTTTCGGCACCGGCGTTCCTTCTTCTTGTCGCCACCGTGGTTGCGCCGGTTTTCGCCGTCGTGCTGATCAGCTTCACGGATTACCGTCTCGGCCGCATGACCCTGAACGTCGTCGGTCTGGGGAACTATACGCGGCTGCTTTCCGATCCCTTCTTCTGGGGCGCGCTTCGCAACAGCGCCATCTACACCGCGATCGTCGTGCCCATCTCGGTCTTCGGCGCCCTCTACCTTGCCGTGCTGCTCGACGCCCGGCGGCGATCCCGGCGTTTCTACGAGATCGTCTTCTTCCTGCCCGTCACCTCCACGTTAACAGCCATGTCGATTGTCTGGAGCTATCTCCTCAATGGTCATATCGGACCCCTGGCCCACCTCTTGGCGGGCCTTGGCCTGCCGCCGGTCGATTTCTTTGCGGACGGCACGCTGGCGCTGATCGGGCTTTCGATCATCGGCGTCTGGCATTTGATCGGCTTCAACCTGATCCTCTTCCTCGCGGGCCTCACCGTCATATCCAGCGAGTTGAAAGAGGCGTCCGCCCTGGACGGAATGGACGGTTTCTGGGATCGGCTTCGCTATCTCACCTGGCCTCTCCTCGCGCCGACGACGATCGTGATCTTCGTGCTGAGCTGCATTCAGGCGTTCCAGGTGTTCGATACCGTCGCCGTGCTCACGAATGGCGGCCCTTACGGCGCGACAGAGATGCTTCTGCACAAGATTAACACCGACACCTTCACTGCGCTCAAAGCCGGTTATGGCAGCGCGCTCACCGTTGTCTATCTGGTGCTCATCGGCACCTTCTCTCTGCTGCAGGTCTGGCTCGGCAATCGAAAGGCGCATTTCTGATGGCGCGTTTTTCCGTTCGCCCGATCCTCGCGCATGCCGTCCTGACCAGCGTCGCCTTCGTGATGATCTATCCCTTCGTCTGGATGTGGCGGGCGTCCACCCAGGCGCCCGGCGAGATTTTCGGCAGACTGAACGAAACGCCGCCGCTCTTCGCCTCGATTGCCGACAACTATGCCCGCGCGCTCCTGGACAGCCCCCTTCCCCGCTTCATGCTGAACGGCGCGATCATGACCGGAGGTATCCTGCTGGTACAGATCGTGACAACGGTGACCTGTGCCTACGCCCTTGCCAAATTCGAGTTCCGCGGCCGGCGCCTGATCTTTGCCATCGTCCTCCTCAGCCTGTCCGTGCCGGCGCAAGCAACGGCCCTGCCCATCTTCATCGTGCTCGCCAGGTTCGACATGCTCGACACCTATGCGGGCGTCATGCTGCCCTACCTCACCTCCGGCTTCGCGATTTTCCTGTTTCACCAGTTCATCCGGTCCTTTCCCGACGAGATCATTCTGGCGGCGCGGCTCGATGGCATGAGCGAGGTCGAAATCGTCATCCGCATCATCCTCCCGGCCATGATGCCGGCCCTCGCCGCATTCGCCATCTTCTCGATCACCTTCCACTGGAACGATCTCTATTGGCCGATGATCGTGATCCGATCCGTCGATCTGGCGCCGCCAACCCTTGGCCTCCTGTTTTTCCGCGGCCAGGAGGGGGGTGACAGTTTCGGCCCCTTGATGGCCTGCGCAACCCTGGTCACCGCTCCCCTGATCCTGATCTTTCTCGCCGCACAGCGGCGGTTCGTACAGGGCGTGACGATGACCGGCGTCAAGTAATGCGGCTCTGCCCGGCAGGCGCCGGACAGGGACGACCGTCAACCCCTACTCATCCAAAGGAACCACCGATGACAGTGAAAGCCATCCTCACAGCCGCGGCCCTGGCTCTGGGCGTTACCGCGCCGGCCCTTGCCGCGGACTCCGTCACGCTGGACTTCTATCACAGCCAGCTCCCATTCCTGCCGTCCCTCATCGAGGGGTTCAGGAAAGCGCATCCCGACATCGTCATTCATGATCTCGCGCCGGCGGCCAGCTACAGCGCAGGCGACCAGACCGTCATCCGCGGCATGATGACCGGCACGGCGCCCGACGTCTATCTAGCGTCCTACGCGTCGCTCGCATCGATCGCCGACGTGATGAAGGATCGCGGCAATGCGCAATCGCTCGATCCGCTGTTTGCGAAAGAGGGCAAGGCCTGGACCGCAGCCAACTATCCTCCGGCCATTCTTGATCTCGCAAAGGTCGGCGGCGAGCAATATGCCATGCCGTTCACGGCGTCGCTGCCGCTGCTCTACGTGAACAAGGAACTGGTGGAAAAGGCTGGCGGCACGATCGACCATTTCCCGAGCACCTGGGACGGCGTCATCGATCTTGCGGCGAAGATCAGCAAGTTTGGCGATGGCGTCCAGGGCATCGGCTTTTCGGTCGGCGGACTGAGCGATGACTGGTACTGGCAGATGATGGTGATGAGCGCCGGCGACAGGATGCTCAACGACGAGAGCACCGGTATCGGCTATGACAACAAGGCCGGACTGGAAGCGCTCCGCGTCACGCAGGACATCGCGGTCAAGACCGGCATGTCGGTCTATGCCGATCCGAAGCCGGCCCAGCAGCAGTTCTTCGCCGGAAAGATCGGCATTGTGGTGGAATCCCCTTCGGATCTGGTCGCCTACGAGACGGCGATCGGCGACCGTTTCACCATGCGCACCGTCCGCTTCCCGCTGATCGACGCTGAGAAAGGCGGGCTGCCGGCCGGCGGCAACGCGTTGATGGTGCTGGCGAACGATCCTGCCAAGCGCGCTGCGGCTTGGGAATTCATCAAATACATGACCAGCGTCGCGGTGCAGGCCGAAGTTTCCAAAGCGAGCGGCTACATGCCGGTCAACGTGCAGAGCGCCAGTGCGCTGCAGGGCTTCTACGCAGACCATCCGAACTTCCAAACGGTGTTCGCCTCGACGCCTGCCGCACGACCCTGGTTTGCCTATCCCAACAACACGGCCGATGGCGTCTGGAAGGGGGTCGCGCCCATCCTCGACCAATTGCAGCGCGGCAAGCTGACGGCCGACGCAGCCCTGCCGATGATCCGCGACCACGTCGCCGGCGTGATGGCATCGCAGTAACTTCGGCGTCCATGATCGACCCTTAAAAACGACCGGCGGGCGCGCGCTCGCCGGTCAGCCAGCCTGCCGGTTCACGTCCTCCCCGGCGCTTTTGGAATAAACTTTGGCCGCATGCATCATATCGCCCCGCAGAACGTTAGCTGACATCACCGGGGTACCAACATGCAGACAAATCAATGGCTTTCTCTTCTCGTCATCATCCTGATGATGGGCGCGTTTCTATGGGGTCGTTACCGCTACGATCTGGTCGCCGTCGGTGCCCTGCTGGTCGCGATCGTCGTCGGCATCGTTCCGCCGAAATCCGCCTTCACGGGATTTGCCGACGATATCGTCATCATCGTTGCCAGCGCGCTCATCGTCAGCGCCGCCATTTCCCGGTCCGGGGTCATGGACATGGCATTGCGCCGGTTCTCCCCCGAACGGCGCGGCCCACGGGCGCAGCTCATCATGCTCGTCGTTATCGTCGCGGTTCTCTCGGCCTTCATCAAGAACATCGGCGCCCTCGCCATCATGATACCGGTGGCCGTTCAGATGGCGCGCGCCTCCAGCGTTTCGCCCTCCATGTTCCTCATGCCGATGTCCTTCGCCTCGCTGCTCGGCGGGTTGATGACGCAGATCGGCACGTCGCCGAACATCATCGTGTCCCGCGTGCGCGAGGAGATTACCGGGCAGCCTTTCACGATGTTCGACTACACCCCCGTCGGCTTGTCCTTGGCGGTCGCCGGAACCGTGTTCCTGGCCGTGTCCTACAAGCTGCTTCCGGAGCGTCGCCGCGAGGAAGCCACGATGGACGAGGCGCTGAAGATCAGCAATTACACGACGGAAGCCAGGGCCGTTTCCCCCTCCTCCGCGATCGGCATGTCGGTCAGCCGGCTTCAGAAACCCGCCGGCGGCGATGCGATGATCACCGCAATCATCAACACCGCCGGGCAAAAGAGAACCCCCCTGCCAGACTCGGTCGTGCGCGAGGGCGACCTCCTGATCATCGAGGGAGAGCAGAGCGCGCTCGATCGCATCGTCAGCGAGGCGAAGCTGCAACTCTCCGATCGCAAGACCGTCGAAGACACGCAGACCGAGGTCAGCGCCGTCGAGGCCATCGTCGGTGAGCACTCGCGGCTGATCGGCCTGAGCGCAAAGGATCTGTCCCTGTTCGAGAGTACGGGGCTGAACCTGCTTGCCGTCAGCCGCCGGGACAAGAGGATCACGGAACGCCTCGGTGAGATCAAGATCCGCAACGGCGATGTCATCGTTCTCCAGGGCGACCTGCAGAAACTGCCGGACCTCCTCCGGGAATGGGGCTGCCTGCCGCTCGTGCAGCGCAACATGCGCCTCGGCAGCGTGCGCAACGGCCTGATCCCCGTTCTCATTCTGGCAGCGACGATGGCGGCGACGGCGTTCGGCGGTGTTCCTGTGGCCACGGCCTTCTTCGCTGCGGCCTTCCTCATGGTGGCGACACGGTCCCTGCCCCTGCGCGATGTTTATACGCATCTGGATGCGCCGATCCTGATCATGCTGGCCGCGCTCATTCCGATCAGCGACGCGTTGAAGACCACGGGGACAACGGATGTGATCGCCGACGTCCTGTCCCGGACCGCCGAACTGCTACCGCCTTACGGCGCGCTCGCCCTGATCCTTGTCGCAGCCATGGCCGTCACGCCGTTTCTGAACAATGCAGCGACCGTTCTCGTGATGGCACCCATCGCGGCGACCTTCGCCAGTAAGCTCGGCTTCCAGCCGGACGCCTTCCTGATGGCCGTGGCGATCGGTGCGGGCTGCGATTTTCTCACCCCGATCGGCCATCAGTGCAACACGCTGGTGATGGGGCCGGGTGGATATCGGTTCGGCGACTATGCCCGGCTTGGCCTTCCCCTGTCGATCATCGTCGTCCTCGTCAGCGTGCCCATGCTTCTCCTGTTCTGGCCGATCTGACCGCGGAAACTGTGGAGGAAACTGCGGACAATCCAGCGATCGCCTGCCGGGAGGCGGTCGCACGCGTTTGGCGTGATACAAGCTAAGCTGGAGCCGGGCCCGATCAGATGGCGAGGCTGCTGCCATGTCTACCGACACCCTATCGGTAGGACCCGCCGCCCGGACTGTTACGGACCGGGCGGACGGTGCGTCAGGCCGTCTTCGCCTTGCCGGCACGCTTGGAGGATCGCACGGCGACGACCTTGGCAAGGAGGGTCTCGCAGATCTTCAGCCGCTCTAGGGCGGTTTCCGTCGGGCATTCGAAAATTAGTCTGTCCTCGCGCAAAGATGGCGTCTGGCGCTTGGACAATGCGGCAACGAGCTTCTTTGACGGCGGCTTTCCGAACGCAAGCGCGATCGCGCGGGGGCCGGCATCGATCCTGGTGATACCGAGACGGCCCGCCCTGCGCTTCAGCCGAGCAAGACGCAGGAGAAGCGTGACCTCTGCGGGCACGTCGCCAAAGCGATCCTCATACTCGTCCGCAAGATCGTCGATTTCCGCGATCGTCGCGGCACGAGCGAGTTTGGCGTGCAGGTTGAGACGAACAGTCGCGTCCGAAACAGAGGTCTCGGGGATCGAGCCGGATAGTCCGAGATTGAGAGCGAGATCGCGATGTCCCCTCGCCTTGCTGCCCCCGACGGCCCAAGCCAGAAGCATCTGGTAGAGGCTGACACCGATCGCGCGCATGTGCCCCGCCTGGTCCTCGCCGGCAATATCGCCGCCTCCGCGCTGATCGAGATCCCCGAAGCTGATCGCCAGACCCGAGCCGAGCCGGTCGTTTTCAACCAGGGTGGCGAGACGTCGCCGGGTTTCCTCGGTCACCTCCTGCTCCGGCACGGTCAGCAGATAGGCGGCGCCCTGGATCTTGCCGCGCCCGACCCGGCCGCGCAGCTGGTGCAACTGGGCGAGCCCGAACCGGTCTGCCCGCCAGACGAAGATCGTGTTGGCGTTGGGCACGTCCAGCCCGCTTTCGATGATGTTGGTGGACAACAGCACGTCCCCGTCGCCTTCGGCGAACGCCACCATGATCTCGTCCATCTCGGCTGCCGGACGTTTGCCATGGGCAACGCGAAGGCTGAGTTCGGGCACGATATCCGCCAGCATCTCCTGCAGACCCTCGAGATCCTCGATCTGCGGTGCCACGACGAAGCTCTGTCCGCCACGTCGGTGCTCACGCATCAGGGCGACGCGCATCGTCGCGCGATCGGCGGGCGCAAGAACGGTTCTTACCGGACGCCGCCGCATGGGTGGTGTCGTCAGCAGGCTCACCTCCTGAAGGCCGACCAGCGCTGCCTGCAGGGTTCGGGGGATCGGCGTTGCCGACATCGTCAGTGTATGGAGCTGCGGCGCGAGCGTCTTCAGCGCCTGCTTGTCGCGCGTTCCGAAGCGATGCTCCTCGTCGACGATCAGCAGACCGAGGCGCGCGAAGGCGACGTCGCTGGCCAGCACCGCATGGGTCGCAACGACGATGTCGATCTCCCCAGCCGCCAGCCCGGCCTTCGCCGCCTTTGCCTCCTTGGCGTCGACAACGCGCGAGAGCATGGCGATCTTCAGGCCCGATCCGGCGAAACGCCGCTGGAATGCACCGAAGTGCTGACGGGCGAGCACCGTGGTCGGTGCAACCAGGACCACCTGATGGCCCGAAAGAGCCGCTGCGGCGGCGGCACGAAGGGCAATTTCAGTCTTGCCAAAGCCGACATCGCCGCAGATCAGCCGGTTCATTACCGATCCCGACGCCAAGTCGGCCAGAACGGCATCGACCGCGGCCGCCTGGTCACCAGTGAGCGAATAAGGGAAGGCGGCGCACAGCTTTCCATAGGCTCCGGGCGGGGGCACGAGTATGGCTCCAACCTTTGCCTGATGGTCGCGCGCAAGGGTCTTCAACTGTTTCGCCGCCGTGCGCACATCCCTTGCGATCGCGGCCCGCTTCTTTGCCCAGGCGTCCGTGTGCAGCCGGTCGAGCTTGACCACTTCCGGCGTCGAACCGTAACGCCAGAGCTTGCCGAACTCTTCCATCGGCACGAGAAGCGAAGCGCCGTTGTGATAGGCGAGCCGTGCCGCATCGCGCTGCTCGCCGTCGATCTCCACCGTTTCCAGACTTTCGAGGATGCCGATGCCGTGATCTTCATGCACGACGACATCGCCGAGCGTGAGGTCCGGCTCTTCCAGCCCGCGCGTCATCATGGAGTCTGCGGTTTGACCGAGGATGTCAGCGGCAGCGATGACGATACGTTTCGCCGACGCGTCGAGAAACCCTTGGTCGAGCACCGTTTCCAGCTTCAAGACGGCACCCGGCTTGGTCACGACGACGTCGCGCCAAGACGCGATCCCGCCGAGATCCGAACCGAGCGCACGCTCGACGCGCCGACAAAATCCGTCGAAGCGTTTTCCCGTGCCCGCGAGGACGATCGTGTGGGAAGAGCGCATGTCGGTGAGAAAGGTGAGAACGGACCGCCGCGGATTGGGCTCCGACAGAAAGGCGGGCAGGACGTCGTCGGCCGCAAAGGACAGATCAGTTGACGGCTGCGCCCGGAGAAGATCGACCCATTCCACCGCGTCCAGATAGAGGGAAGCCTCGGTCGCGCGCCGCTGGCCGCGCAGATCCTCCTCTGCCTGCCGTGCATCGCGGATGATCTCGAGATAGGTTTCAAGGCGGGCATCGAGATCGGGTGCAAGGATCGCCGGCACGCCGTCCAGCAGATCAAACACAGTCTGCAGCTCGCCATAGAGCTGGAACAGCCCACGCTCCGTCACGGAAAAGGACGAGGTGCCCTCGATCCCCGTCGTCTTGCCGGACGGGATCGCCTCGCTCGCCGGGCCGAAGACCATGCTTTCCCGTGTCACGACGGTGCGCTGGGTCAGCGGATCGTAGGTTCGCAGCTCGGCAATGCCGTCCTCGCCATCGAGGTGGATCCGCATCGGGAGCGACTGCCCGGCTGGAAAGATGTCGATGACGTCGGCCCGAAAGGCCACCTCGCCGGGCTCATCGACGAGGCTGTCCTCGACATAGCCGGTCGTCTCGACAAAATTTCGGAAAGCGTCCAGCGGGAACCGCGCCCCGGTCGTCAGTTCGAAGAAGCTGGACGTCACGACGTTCAGCGGCGGGATCTTCTGGAGCGCGGCATCAAGCGACGTGACGAAAAGTGCGGGCCGGGAGAACTGGCACCAGACCCGCATCGCGTCCATCCGCCTCCCCATGCACTGGCGCGATGGGGAGATGCGATCGTAGGGGAGGCAGTCCCATGGCGGCAGGAAGACAACATCGAAATCCGGATCAAGGCTCCGGACGGCCTCGACGATACTGGAAGCCGCCGTTTCGCTTCGGGCGATATAGGCAAGCGGCCCCTGCAGGGCCTCAATCTGCTCCATCAGCTTGACCGCGATCAGGGATGCCGGGGGCTTTGGCAAGAGGCGCGAGATATCGGGTGAAACGGGAATGGCGGTTTCTGTGTAATCCGTGACGCGCAACACCTACTCCTTGGCCCACGACCGGGCCTCAACACGATGTGTTCCGATCCGCGGGAAGCACATTTCTCAGACAGAACAATCAGCCGGAGGGTGGTTGGTTCCGAGGGGAAATGGCCGGCGGATGACATGCGCGGAGAGGCGGCATGTCCCGGCCTCGAGAGCGCGTTGGAGCGCTGTCGAACGCGCTCTGAGGCGTGGTGCACCTCATCTTGGCGACAGAGATGGAGACAGAGACACCGGTCGCGCCGGACCGCGCGACCTAGCCCGAAACGACGGCCAGCTTGCGCGCCGGCCTGATCGGACGAAGGCTCGTAGCCGGTGCCGGGCGGCCGACATAATAGCCCTGCATGAGGTCGATCTTCAGCCGGTGCATGAGATCGAAATGCTCTTCGGTCTCGACCCCCTCGACAAGGATCGTTGCCCCGCGATTGCGCGCAAGCCGCAGAATGTCATCGAGCATGGCGCAGCCACGCCGGGTATCGCAATCGTGCAGGAAAGACTTGTCGATCTTGATGCAGTCGAAATCGATCAGACGCAGCCAGGACAGACCTGCAAACCCGGTGCCGAAATCGTCGAGCCAGATCTTGATGCCGAGCGCGCGCAGGTCGCTGATGCAGCGCAGGAGGCTGGAATGGATCTCCATATCCTGCCCTTCGGTGATCTCGAATGCCAGGCGATCCCCGGTGATCCCGAACTCGTCCAGCGTCTTCGCCACGAAGGCGACAAATCCAGGTGTCTTCAACTGGAGCGGTGACACATTGACGCTCGCGACAGGCGCAAGATTGGTAACGAGCAATTCCTCGCACACGCGCCGCAGGGCCCACTGGCCCAGGCCGACGATCGCACCCGAACGCTCCGCTGCGGGGATGAACAGGGACGGCGAGATGAAAGCTCCGTCTGACATTTTCAGACGCATCAAGGCTTCATAGCCACAGGTCTTGCCCGTCGCCACGTCCTGCAACGGCTGGTAGACCATCGAGACGAGGCCCTGCGGTACGGCGATCTTCAGCAAGGCGGCAATGTTTTCGCCATCGTCCCGGTTGTTCGGATCGTTGATGTGGAAAAGCTTGACGCAATTGCGCCCGGACGCCTTGGCGCTGTAGAGCGCGCGGTCCGCCTGGTGGATGACCTTTTCGACTTTCGACAATGTCCGATCCGCAGTGAACGCAGCGCCGACACTGACGGTCACCTTCGACGTCCCGTCACGTCGCTGCTCGTGCAGGAGCCCGAGATCCTCTACCGCGCGGCGCAGGGCTTCGCAGAGGTCGGCCGTCTCCTGCTCGGACGCGACATGTGCAAGCAGAATGAACTCTTCGCCCCCGAACCGGCCGACCGACGCCTTATGTTGCTCGGCCAGTCCGCGTAGCGCCTCCGCCACCATCACGAGACATTTGTCGCCCTCGAGATGACCGTAATAGTCGTTGTATCGCTTAAAGAAATCGACATCGACCAGGATGATGGCAAAGGTCCGGCCAACGTGCTGCCATTCGCGCCAGATGTCCCGCAACCGATTGTCGATCGCACGGCGGTTGGCCAGTCCGGTCAGCGGGTCGGTGTGCGACAGCCGAAGCAGCGCTTCCCCGCGCTCGGCGGCCTGACGATGTTGCGCCTTGGCTTCCAGCGCGTTCAGAAAAACGTTGTAGCGCTCCTGGTTCAGCTTCCAGTTCACATACGATGTGAAGATGAAACAGGAGATGCAAAACAGGCCGAAGGTGAACTTGTAGCTGTAGCCGACATGCGGGAACCAGACGAGACCGGACAGGAAGATCATCACGATGATCCCCGAGGCGACCACGGAGATGCGGAACGGGAAGTTGAAGAACAGGTTCACGCTCATCATGAAGATGGCGCCGAACACCATGTAATAGGACATGACGACCGAATGCTCGCTCATCATGCTCGGGACGAGCCAACCGACATAGGCAAAGATCAGGGCGATGGCCGCCGTGCTGTCGATCGCATCCGCCGAGGATGGCCTGCGCACCTGGAATTCCAGCGCACACAGCATGATGAACGAGATCGTGAAGCGGGCGGTGACCGAATAGAACGCAACGTCGCCGATCAGCAGAATGTCGCTGATGGAAAAGACGAGATAGACGAAGACGGCGGCCCAGAGGCCCCGACGGGTCGACTGCTTGTGCGCGCTTTCGGCATGCCGGCGGTATAGATCGCGGAGAACAACCTTCGGCTGTCTCAACGGATCTTTCGACATGCCGAACTCGATGGTGTCGGTCGACCTGTGCATCATGCACCCTCCACCGTTTCCTTGCCTTGCCCGATGTCGTCATCGGTCATCCCGAAGGCTGACCCTTTAAGACGACTCCGGGCATGTCGTTCCAGCGTTTTATCAGACTTACCGACACTCCAGAAAACATTCGTAAAATTAGCTTAACGCTTCATTTCCGCCGCACCGGTCCCCGTCCGGTAAGGATACGCTTCGGCCGTTAACCATCTTTGTCGAAGATCGATGCATTTCCAGACAATTTGAGTCATCTCTTACGCGTTTTGTTAACTTTCTACTAACCAAAGGACGTAGTGTGAAAAAACCCATCGACGCGTTTGACGGACAGAGCCTGATCACGCCTCTTGCTGCCAACAGGCAGGTTTTTCCATCGGGAGCCGCCGTCAGCGACCGCCTGCTTCGCATCGCCCGGGACGAGATGACCCTTATCCTTCAGGTCGCCGCCCAGCAGATCCAGATGGATCGCAGCCCTGCCCAGATCATCGCACGCCTGATCCGCTCGCTTCACGAGAGCCGCGAAAAGTATCTTGCCGTCTGGCCGCAGCTCATCGCCATGGTCCAGGACCACCCGGTGGCGGCCTATTTCCACAATGATCCGTTCACGCGCTGGTCCTTCGAGAAGCCGCGTGGCTATTCCGGCGATGCGAGCTTGATCGATTTCATCTACGGCCATCCGGATATCGCGACCGATGTCGAAGCCGCCTCGCCGCTGGGGCGCACGCTGTATGACTACACGCGCAATGCGCCGTCGGCTGTCGCGGTGCGGGAGCGTCGCGACCTCCTAACCCGCACCGTCGATGAAACGGCGGCAAGCCGCGGACCGGAGACGGAGGTGCTGGCGGTGGCGGCTGGGCATTTGCGCGAAGCGGAAGCGTCCGTCGCCATGCGGGAGCGCCGCCTCAAGCGCTGGGTCGCGCTCGACCAGGACCCCTTGAGTGTCGGACGCACCATGCGCAATTTTCAGGGAACGCCGGTCGATGCGATGGACGGCTCCGTTCGCGGGCTGCTGAAGAACGACTACAGCCTTGGCCAGTTCGACCTGATCTATGCAGCGGGTCTCTACGACTACCTCGCCGACAAGGTGGCGGTGAAGCTGACGCAGACGTGCCTTTCGATGCTGAAACCGGGCGGCACGTTCCTGTTTGCCAACTTCTCGACGGAAGTCCCCGACGACGGCTACATGGAAACAATGATGAACTGGACGCTGCTGCTGCGCTCGCAGTCGGAGATGTGGTCGATCATCGACGCGTCCCTTGATGGGAAGCGTGCCGAGAAGCGCGTGTTTTTCGGTGCGAACCGCAACATCATCTACGGCACGATCCATATGCCGCACTAGGCGTCTTCGACACAGCCTGGTCATTCGGCCGCATCTGCGGCCGAAACTTTCGGCTCTCGGAACCTGGAACAGCACGCCTGACTGAAACTCTTTGCGATCTGCATACGTCACCCTCCCTTCGCCCTGGAGGTTCAATGCATATTACGAGAGCGCAGTGGCTCAACCTCGCGTCGGAGCCACATTCCCTCCGGCGCATCTACAGTCTGTGCCTGCTGGTCCATGGCGGCGACGTCTTCAGCGCCAAGGAACGGCACCTTGCCGGCCGACTGCTGCACAAGCTCGAGGGCATCGTACATCTGCCGGTAACGGCGAACGAGGAGGCCCAAGCCATTGCAGGTGAGTTCTCCCACCTCGAAACCCAGGTCGTCAAACGGTTGGAACGTTTTCAGCCGCCGCGCCGGTAAGCGTACCGATCCATCCTTGCGATCACGCTTCGTCCGCGCGTAACCGCATTCCGCCCGGGTCGAACAGACGGATCGAGTCCGGCGCCCACGAGAGGATGATGCGGTCGCCGGGCTTGACCGGCACGGGCGACCGATATTCGACCGTGATAGCCTGGCCATCCGAGAGCTGGCAGTAGAGGTACTGCGTTCCGCCCAGATACTCGGAGAAATCGACGACCACCTCCAGAGAGCGGCCCTCGATCTTTTCATGGCCGACACTGAGATGCTCGGGGCGGATGCCGAATGTCACCTCGGCCCCGGAAGCCCGCGCCGCCGCGGCAAAGGGCGCGACGAGCGTTGCGTCAGCAAGCCCCAGGTTCCGTCCCTCCTGCCTGGCCTTCAGAAGGTTCATTCGCGGCGAGCCGATGAAGCCGGCGACAAAGCTGTTGGAGGGGTTCTCATAGATCTCGCGCGGGCTCCCGACCTGCTCGATCCGGCCTTCGCGCAGCACCACGATCACGTCGGCCAGCGTCATCGCTTCCGTCTGATCGTGCGTCACATAGATCATCGTGTTGCCAAGCTCGCGGTGGAGCCTTGCGATCTCGATGCGCATGGAGACGCGAAGCTCCGCGTCGAGGTTGGAGAGCGGCTCATCGAACAGGAAGACATCCGGTTTGCGAACGATCGCCCGGCCAATGGCAACGCGCTGACGCTGGCCGCCCGAAAGCTGTCCGGGGCGGCGGTCGAGAAGATGGTCGGTCTTCAGGATGGCCGACGCCGCTGCGACGCGGCGATCGATCTCCTCCTTCGGCGTGCTCGCCATCTTCAGGCCGAAGGCGAGGTTGTCGCGAACGCTCATATGCGGATAGAGCGCGTAGGACTGGAAAACCATCGCGATACCCCGGTCCGATGGATCGAGATCCGTCACGTCGCGGTCCTTGATCGCGATGATTCCATCCGTGACCTCCTCGAGCCCGGCAATCATGCGCAACAGCGTGGATTTGCCGCAGCCGGACGGACCGACGAAGACGGTGAACGCACCCTCCGGAATCGTCAGGTCGATCCCGTGGATGATGTCGAGACTGCCGAAGGACTTTCTCACCCCCGACAGACGGACGCCGCCTGTCGCGGCGCCCTCCCTGCCCTCCGGGCCGCCCGTCGGTCGCGCCGAAACAACCGGCGAGCGGGTGTCCTGAGCAACGCTCATTTCGCCTCTCCCGCGCCGTCGCGCATCCACACCAGCATTTCGCCGGGCTCCCGATTGTCCCAGAGATGGTAGGGCACGAACCGCGCCGTCACCTTTCGTGCTTCCGGCGGCGCCTCGCGATAGAGCGTTTCGCCCCAGTCGACCTCGTCGCGTTCGGCGGCAAGCTCGAGGGCTATGGCATGTTCCAGGCCGGGCATGGTCCGTTCGCTGGCCGATGCCGGCTCGCCGGTGATCTTCAACCGTTGCAAGCCGTTTCCATTGTCCGTCTCCTCGGTGCAATAGACAAGCGGCCCGCGAACGAGTGCAACGCGACCGGCATCCTGGCGGATCAGCGGGTTGGCCCGCAACAGCCGCGGCGCGAGCGGCAGGTCGAGCGCAATCTCGTCCTTGTCGGACCATTCCCGCTCGATCCGGGCATAGCCGTCAACCATCGCCTGATCGAGATCGACGGGCGTGCCGTTGACCGAAAGCATGGCGCCCTTGCACCAGGCCGGAATACGCAGCGAGAGCGCGAAGCGGGATGGGGCGGCAACACCCACTTCGAACCGGATGGCGCCGTTCCAGGGATAGCGGGTTTCCTGCGAAAGCGTGACCCCGGCGCCGCCGATCTCGAACTGCGCCTTGCCCTCGCCATAGAGGTGCACGGCGATCTCGTCATCCGAGACGCCATACATATAGGAGCCGATCGACGCGAGCAGCCGCGCGATGTTGGGCGGGCAGCACGGGCAGGGATGCCATGTCCAGCGATGATGCTTGCCGGCACTCTCGAGCGGATTGTCGTAGAAGAAGCGCGTTCCATCCAGGGACAACCCCACCATCGCGCCGTTGTACAGCGCCTGTTCCATGATGTCGGCATACCGGCGGTCAGGTCCCCGGCCCAGCATCCGCGCGGCCCAGAACACGATGCCGACGGAAGCGCAGGTTTCGTTGTAGGCGCTCTCGTTCGGCATGTCGTAGGGGTCGGTGAACCCTTCGTTCGCTGCAGACGGGCCGATGCCGCCGGTCACATACATCTGTCGGGTGACAAGGTCGCTCCACAGCGTTTCCAGCGCCTGGGTCAGGCTGTCGTCGCTATACTCCGTCGCGATGTCCGCCATGCCGGAATAGAGGTACATGGCACGCACGGCATGTCCGACCACGCGGGTCTGCTCGCGCACCGGCTGGTGCGACTGGTTGTACTCGAAGCTGTGGAAGACGAACTTCTTGGCCTCGCGGCCGTCGCGTTTGGCTTCTTCGATGAAGAAGTGCGGTTCCGTGCCCCGCTCGTCGATGAAGTATTTGGAAAGGTCGAGATATTTCTGCTCGCCTGTCACGCGCGCCAGACGGACGAGCGCCAGTTCGATTTCCTCATGACCGTCATAGCCGGGGATCTGGTCCTCGCCATGACCGAAGACGGTGATCATGTAGTCCGCAAAACGCGCCATGACGTCGAGCAGCTTGCGCTTTCCGGTCGCCTGGTAATAGGCGACGGCGCCTTCGATCAGATGGCCGGCGCAATAGAGTTCGTGGAAATCCCGCAGGTTCGTCCAGCGACGACCGGGCTGCACGCGCTGGAACCAGGCGTTCACATATCCGTCGTCATCCTGAAGCTTCTCGTAGAGGTCGGCGATCGCATCGACGCGGGCCTCAAGTTCCGGGTTGGGCGAGCGAAACAGGGAATAGGCAACCGTCTCGATCGACTTGCCGAGGTCGCTGTCCCAGAACATCTGGGTCGAACCATCCCATGGCTGGATCGGAAGAACGACGCCGGGGCTCGGGAGGCTGACATCGATGGCTTTCAGCATGCCCGCTTCCACGCAGCGGTCGAGCAGCGTCTTGGCCGTCGTCGCGCAGATGGCATCCTGGCGCTCTCCGAACAGGCCGCCGAGGGTCACGCTCGGGACGGGCAACGGCCGGAACTTGCGATCCCTGCGACGTGCGTTGCCGGCCTGAGTGTCAGTGTGAATGTTGCTGTCCATAACTTTTGCTTTCGTAAGAGGCTCATTTCACGGCGCCGGCCATGAGGCCGCGCATGTAGTAGCGTTGGAGGAGAAGGAAGATGATCAGGCACGGGATGGTCATGACCACAACGCCGGCCTGGACCGCGCCCCAGTTGATGGCGCCGAGCCGGCCCGCACGCACCGCCATCATGAGGACGGGCATCGTGTAGTTGTCATTGCTGGAGAGAAGCACCAACGCGGCGAGGAACTCGTTCCAGGCATTGAGGAAGGCGAAGATGGCGACGGTTGCGGCCCCCGGCAGGACGAGCGGCAACAGCACCCGCACGAGCAGTTTCAGATCTCGTGCCCCATCGATCCGCGCGGCTTCCTCGATTTCCTTCGGCACGGCGTCGAACGCGTTGCGCATCATGAACACCGAGAAGGGCAGCTGGAGCGTGACGTAGACCAGCACCAGTCCGAAGAGCGAATTGTTGAGCCCGAGCTTGGCAAGGATGATGAACAGCGGGGTCAGGATCGACTGGAACGGGATCATCAGCGTTGCGATGATCAGCACGAACAGCGTGTTCTTGAAGGGAAAGCGGTAGCGCGAGAAGCCGTAGCCGGCGAGCAGGCTGATGGCGACGGTCAGGATCACGGTCGCAAGCGATACGACCAGCGAATTGAGCGTGTGCTGCCAGACGCCCGCACCGAACGTATCGAGCGAGCGGTAGGAGTCCAGGCTGAACGCCGTTGTCGGCCAAGGCGGCAGCGGCGGAGTCATGCTTTCCGGACCGCTGCGGAACGAGGCGAGGAACGCGATCGCGAAGGGCGCAAGAAAGAAGAGCGCGATGGCAGCACCTGCCACGTGGTAGGCGACCGCGCCGTTGCGTCTTCGGCGCGCGCGGGCCGCCTTCGCGGCTTCATTCGCGGCATCGGTTGGCCGGGTGTCCGTCATGGTCGGGTCCAGGGTGAAAGCACTTTGCGTCATGGTCATGCCTTGTCGTCTCCGACCTTCAGCAGCCAGAGCTGCACGATGCTGATGGCAACGAGAATGGCGAGCAGCACGATCGACAGCGACGCGCCGTAGCCGAGGTTGAAGGACACGAAGGACTGGTTGAAGATGTAGTAGACGACCGAGATCATCCGGTTCTGCGGCCCGCCCGCCGTCATGATGTAGAACTGGTCGAAGGCGAGGATCGAACCCGTCACCGAGATGATCAGCGCCAAGGCGATCGTCCGACGCATCAGGGGCAGCGTGAGATAGCGAAATCGCTGCCACCGCTTCGCGCCATCGATGCGCGCCGCCTCAACGATGTCGGACGGGATCGCCTGCAGTCCGGTCAGGAGGATGATCATGGTGAAGCCGGCGATTTTCCAGACAACCATGACGATAATGGTCAGAAAGGCGGCGTCGAAACTCGCAAGCAGGTTGGGGCTGCGCTCGACAAGCCCGAGTTCTTTCAGGAGCGGTCCGATGAAGCCGCTGTCCACATTGGCAAGCCACACCCAGAGGAGCGACGCGGTGGCAAGTCCGACGACAACGGGCAGGAAGATGACGGTGCGATAGGCGCCGACGAAACGCCGTTGCTTTTCGACAAAGAGCGCCAGGGGAAAGGCGACGGCGAAGATCGCGATGGTCGCAACGACGGTATAGAGCCCGGTGAAGCGAAGCGCGGACAGAAACCGCGCATCATGGATCATGCGGACGTAATTGCTGATGCCGATCCAGCGCTGGGCACCCATCAGGGGCCAGGCATGCAGGCTCATCCAGGCGGTGACAATGACCGGGACGACGAAGAACAGGATGACCAGCGCCATTGCCGGCGCGATATAGAGCAGGCCACGCCAGGCCGACGATCGTGACCTCGGGCGCCCGGGCTGGCGGGACAGGGTGGCGACAACAGTCATGTGCAGACCTCGCAATTCGCGGACCGGCCGACAACGGATCGTTGACGGGCGCAGTCATGGAAGAGAACGGGCGGAGGGAGCGCATCTCCCCCTCCGCCCGCAGGCGTCCAGGGGGAGGATCACTGGCCGCTGTCGATGATCGACTGCATTTCGGACTGTGCCGTAGAGAACGCACCGTCGACGTCGTCGCTGAAGATCGCAGCGTTCAGGAAAGTCGCCCAGGGTCCGTTCGCGCTGTTGATCAGGTCGTTGAACTGCAGGGTATAGGGTGTCTTGGCGACAGCGATCGCCTTCATGCCCACTTCCATGCGCGGATCGAGGCCCTTCAGCACCTGATCGGCGATGTCGCCGCGGGTCGGAAGGCTGCCATACTTGGCCATGATCTTCTGGCCTTCTTCGGAATAGATGTACTGGATGAAGGCCTTGACCGGCTCGAGCTTGGTCGTCCCCTTGCTCACCACCACATTGTCACCGCCGGCAAAGGACGACGGCGAGCCGTTGACGCCGGGAATGAGCGTGACACCGAAGTCGATCGTGGGATGTTCGGTCACGAGCGTCCCGATGGCGAAGGCGCCGAGGCTCTGCTGGCCGATCTTGCCATTGGTGAACGACAGGAAGTTCGTGCCGTTGTCGCTCGCTGCACCCGCCGGCACGAGGTCCTTCTTGACCATGTTCCGGTAGATATCCACCGCCTTGCGCATCTCCGGCGTATCGAGCGTCGCCGTCTTGCCGTCGGCGGACAGGATATCGGCGCCGGCGCCCCAGACGAGCGGCGTAAACGTGAAGATCATGCAGCCGCCGCACCCGCCGCCCGAGAAATAGAAGCCGTAGGTGTCATCGCCCAGCGCCCGGATCTTCTCGGCATTCGCGGTAATCTCGTCCCAGTTCGCCGGGGCCTTTTCGGGGTCAAGACCAGCCTTGCGGTAAAGGTCCTTGTTCCAGGCGAAGACGGACGTCTCGACCGACAGAGGCAGCCCGTAGATCTTCTCGTCATAGGTGCCCAGACGCACATGCGAGGGCGAGAGCGCGTTGAAATAGGGCAGACTTTTCGCCCAGTCGGTCAGATCCTCGAGCTGCCCTGCGGCGGCAAAGGCTGGTGTGTAGATCAGGTCCATCGACAACGCGTCGGGAGCTTGCCCGCCGGCGATCGAGGTCGCATATTTCTGGACCAGCTCCGAGAACGGCACTTCGGTCAATTCGACCTTGTCTTCATGGCCGGCATTGTAGGCGGCAACGACGTTCTTGAAGGCGTCGCCGACGCCGGTGCGCACCCACATGTTGATGGTCTCGGCCGCGGCCAAGCTCGGGGTTAGGGACAGCGCGAGCAGGCTCGTCGCAGCAAGAAGCTGTTTCATCATGGTCATTCCTCCCTTATGGCGCTCCTCAGCGCCGTTGTTCGTCGTTTCCGAGGCTCCCCGCCTCGCCGGAGCCACCGGCCCCGCATGATTGCCGAACCACCAGTCGGCACGGCAATGTCCTCACGCCCGGCTCCACCGTCAGGCCTTCCGCCAGAGCGAGAATGGTCAGGCCCGCCTGGCGCCCGAGTTCCTTCAGGTCCATATCCACCGATGTCAGTGGCGGACGCATCTGCGCCGCAACGATCTCCCAATTGTCGAAACCGACGATCGCGACATCCTCGGGCACGCGAATGCCCCGCTCGCGAAGCGCGTCGACGGCGCCGCGGGCAATCTGGTCGTTGCCGCAGAAGAGCGCGTCCGGCTTCTCGCCTGCAGCGGCCCAGATCCGTTCGACAGCATCTCGCCCCCAGGTTTCCGACCACTCGCCGAAGAAAACGGACGCCCCCTCGCCGGCCGTCGCCCGAAACGCGCCGCTGCGTTCGCGCACCGAGAAGAAATCCTCGGGACCGGTCACGTGCACGATCCGCTGCCGGCCGTTTGTCTTCAACCATTCGACGGCGAGCGTTGCGCCGTGCGCGTCGTCCGAGCGGAACGAGACACTCTCCGGTCCGCCCTCGGTAAAGGCGTAAACCACGGGAACCGGCACATCCGTCAGATCAATCGGCAGACTGCGGTCCACGCGCTTTCCCGTCGCGATGATGCCGTCCACCTGCTTGTCGAGCATAGCGTCCACATGCACCTGACCGAGCGCCGGATCGTCCTCGATCGCGCACAGGAAAACGGAGACACCGCGATCGACCAGAGCTTCCGAGACCCCGGCCATGACCGGCAGGGTAAAGCGACCATACGTATCGTTCGTCAGCAGACCGATCGTGAAGCTGCGCTTCGACAGCAAACCCTGCGCCAGGGCGTTCGGCCGAAAACCAATCTCACGCGCAACCCGCTTCACACGCTGGCGCGTTTCCTCGCCCATCCGTCCTGTGTCGTTCAGCGCCTTGGAGGCCGTGGAAATGCTTACCCCGGCAATGGCCGCGAGATCGCGGATTGTCTGACGTCCTCCCTTTCCCCGCATCCTGCCGACCTCCCGTTCGTAACGAGAGAAAAGCTTTTCCCAGGCACTGCGTCAAATGAGAAAACGTTTTCTCACAAACTTTTTTTGTAATTGCGTTTCCAGGATACGGGCAAGCGCCGAATGGGGCATGCCGCTACGGATGGATCAAAACGGTGGCAGGCGAGTTGATCGGTCAAGAAAAATGCCCTCATCGAAAGGCCGGGAATGACCCGCATCCAGTCGCCAGACCTCTTCCCGGATGCCCTCGCACGTCTCGGCGACCGCCCGCTCATCGCGTGCCACAACGATGCCGACGGCCTGTCCGCCGGGGTTCTTCTGAAAAAGGCGCTGGAGCGTCACGGTGTCGATTGCAGCCTGCGCCTGGTCGGGAAAGGCGAGAATGCCTACGCACCGGCCTTCGCCGAAGAGATCGACGCCCGCTTTGATTCAGGCGCGATCACCGGGATCATCCTTGCGGATCTTGGGGTCTCGGACCAGTTGCCGCCGACATGGCCGGCAATCCTCATCGATCATCATGTTCCCACGGGCCTACCCGCGCATGCGACAATCATCAGCGGCATCGAGGACGACCCCGTCCCGACCTCCAGTCTTCTCGCCTACCGGTGTGGCCGATCCATCGGTGATGCCGAGCCGGACCTCTGGCTGGCCGCAATCGGCATCATCGGAGACATGGCAGACGGCAGCGGTTTTCCGGAAATGGAGGAGGCACGCCGTTTCGGCATCACGGCGCTGCGGAAAGCCGTGTCCCTGGTCAATGCCCCACGACGTTCCGCAAGCGGGGACGCGACGCCGGCCTTCGAACTGCTGGCAAAGGCCAGCGGCCCGAAGGACGTGCTGAGCGGTGTCTTTCCAGAAACGGCACGCCTTCAGGCGGCGCAGGCCGAGGTGCGGCGTGAACTCGACGAGGCGCGCAAGGCGGCACCGCGATTTGCCGGGGATGTCGCGATCATCCCCATCTCCTCGCCCTGCCAGGTCCATCCGGTGATCGCGCAGACCTGGAGCGGCCGCCTGAAGGTGCCGGTCGTGATCGCTGCAAACACCGGCTACCGGCCCGGCTGGGTGCACTTTGCCGCCCGGTCGTCCGGCGACACCGACCTGCCCGCGTTTCTGGCGACCGTGCGGCCACCGGGCGCCGACGAGCAGTACGGAAAGGGGCATCGGGCGGCCTCCGGCGGCGCTCTTCGGACCGAGGACTGGAACCTCTTCGTGGAAACGCTCGGCTTCAACGCCGAGATGAAGGTGGCGACGACCGGTCCGGAAAATAAAACAGAGAAGAGAGCCCTTGCATGAGCAGACGAATTTCCAGGCTGGGTTTCCCGGTCAAGGTGATGGCGCGGGACGACCTGAAGAGCAATGATGCGCGCCGCCACGCCAACGCGCCGCATCTGAAGATATCGCTCAGCTATGTCGACGCGATCCTCGATCACCTCGATCGTCATGACATCCGCATGTACCGCATGTCTTCGGATCTTGCGCCTTACGCGACCCATCCTGACCTTCCGGCTTTCCATGGAATGGTGCGGGAGAGTCGAAGCGAGCTTCAGGCCATCGGTGCTAAGGCACGCGAACTCGACATCCGCCTGTCGTTCCATCCGTCGCAATATGTCGTCCTCAACAGTCCGGATCCCGAACTCGTGGCGAAAAGCGTGCTCGACCTCGCGTCGCAGGCCGACATGCTCGATTTGATGGAGCTCGGCCCGGAGGCCGTCATGGTCATCCATGTCGGCGGCACCTATGGGGATGTAGAGACGAGCCGGGCGCGGTGGGTGGAAACGTGGAAGACGCTGCCGGAGCCGGTTCGACGCCGCCTCGTACTGGAGCACGATGACCTGCGTTTCTCAGCTGCCGACGTTCTCTGGATCCACGAGCATACCGGGGTCAGGCTGATCTTCGATCACCAGCATTTCTGGTGCCTGAACCCGGAGCGTGCAGACATGCGCGCAACGCTCGAAGCCATTTTGCGGACATGGCCGGAGGGGCAGCAGCCCAAGTTGCATTTTTCGTCACCCCGGACGGAGCTGCGCGAACAGGTTGTCGTCGACAAGACGACGCGGAAGAAGACCGTCCGTCACGTTGCACCTGTCTTCACCGGTCACGCGGATTTTTGCAATCCGTTCGAGTTTGCCACGTTCATGCGCATTGCCGAAGGGCTCGACTTCGACGTGATGCTGGAAGCCAAGGCCAAGGATCTGGCACTGCTTCGGCTCCGTCCCGATCTCCTGCGTTACGCGCCGGACGTTGCCGCCCGTTTCGGGCTGACAGCGTCGGATCATCAGGCCTTTGCGGCGGAAGAGAAGGCCGTGCTCGAGGAGGTGGATGCCGGTAGCGGTGCCTGAGCCCCCGCGACGACGCGCACGTCAGGCGACGACGACGCCGTCCAGCAACTGTTCCAGCTCTTCCATCAGCACCGGCTTGGTCAGATGATGCGAAAAGCCGGCTTCGAGGGCCTTTGCCTTGTCCTTGTCCTGTCCCCAACCGGTCTGCGCGATGATGGTCGTCGTCTTGAACGCATCGTCGCGGCGAAGGGCGCGGCACACCTCGTATCCATCCATGCCCGGCAAACCGATATCGAGGAGAATGGCGTCGGGGCGAAAGCGCCGCGCGGCATCGAGTGCCTCGCGGCCGTCATGGATGGACTCGCACTGATGTCCGATGTCCTCCAGCATCCATCCGAGCGCGTCTGCCACGATGACATTGTCGTCCACGATCAGGACTTTCAGCGAACGACGGTCCCGCTCGTCCTGGGGTTGAGGTCGTGCAGGAACGACCGCGAGGACCGTCTCCGGTTCCGAAACGACAGCGGGGACGGCCGCAAGCGGAATACGAACGGTGAAGCGGCTCCCTTGCCCCGTCCCCGCACTCGTCACCTCGACGGTGCCGCCATGGAGGACGACGAGCTGGCGCACCAGGGCAAGGCCGATGCCAAGCCCACCCTGGGCATGCTCGAGATGGCCGTCCACCTGGGCAAAGAGCTGGAACACGTCCGATTGCAACGTTTCGGGTATGCCGATTCCGTTGTCGGAGACGTCGACGATCACGGCGCCATCGGCAGCCCGCACCGCAATCTCGATCTCGCCGCCCGTCGGTGTGTATTTTGCGGCATTGTTGAGAAGGTTGGCCACCACCTGCGCCATGCGTGTCGGATCGGCTTCCAGCCAGAGCGGCTCATCGGGCGCACGGACCGTCAGCCGGTGTTGCGAAGCGTCGATCAACGGTCGGCTTGCTTCGATGGCGGATTGGATGATCGTGTCGATCGTGATGCGTTCCTTGCGCAGACCGATCTTTCCCTGGCTTACGCGCGAAACATCCAGAAGGTCGTCGATCAGCCGGACCAGATGCACCATCTGCCGGTCCATCATCTCCCGGATGCTTTCCGCCGCCGCGCCGGTCGGGTTGCGGCGCAGGACGTCGAGTCCATGGCGCAGGGGCGCCAGCGGATTGCGCAGTTCGTGCGCCAGGGTCGCCAGGAATTCGTCCTTGCGGCGGTCGGCCTCGCGGAGTGCCGTTGCCTGGGCTTCGAGCGCATCTCGCTGCTCGGCGATCTGCTGGCGCTGGCGATAGAGTTCGAAGAAGACCTCGGCCTTGCTGCGCAGAATATCGGTCTCGATCGGCTTCTGGATAAAATCGACGGCGCCGGCTTCGTAACCCCGGAAACGACGCTGGCCGTCCGTGCTGCCGGCTGTCACGAAGATGATCGGAACGCGGCGCGTCCGCTCGTTGCCGCGCATCAGCTCGGCAAGCTCGAACCCGTTGAGGCCGGGCATCTGCACGTCGATCAGAGCCAGTGCCACATCGTGCTGCAGCAGCAGTTCCAGCGCCTGATCGCCTGATCGCGCCTTGAGGAGCAGTAGCCCGTCGCGACGCAGCAGCGCTTCCAGCGAGAGAAGGTTCTCCTCGAGGTCGTCCACCAACAGAAACGTAACGGGGCTCATGCGCATACGACCTTCTGAAGATACGCCGCGATGGCGTCAAGCGGCATCACTTGCGCGCCCGGACACCGTGCAATGGCGCCTTCGGGCATCGCCGCCGCAAAGGCCGTTGCAGGATCCTGAACGATGGCTTGCCCCCCTGCGTCCGAGATGGCGCGCAGGCCCCGCGCCCCGTCATGGTTTGCACCGGTCAGCACGATACCGACAAGCGCTGAGCCGAAGGCATCGGCAGCGGTTTCGAACAGGACATCGATGGAGGGTCGAGAGAACATGACGGGTTCGTCGCTGGACAGTGAGAGCGTCTTAGGGGTTTCGACGAGGAGATGATAGTTGGGCGGCGCAAAATAGGCTGTTCCGGCAACCAAGGGTTCCTTGTCCTCCACTTCCAGCACGCGGATTTGGCATTTCGCCCGGAAAAGCTCTGCCAGGACGCTGCGCTTGTCGCCTGGAATATGGACGACGAGGATGAGGGGCACCGGGAAGTCGGCCGGCACGGCCGGCAGGATGATCGTCAACGCCTCCAGGGCGCCGGCCGAAGCGCCGATAACGACGGCCTGCGGGCTGACGTCGCTCATTTGCCGACCCTCTGGTAGATCTTTTCCGTCCGCACGAAGTCGCGAAACGAACCGGCATGATCGGAAAAGCGGATGCTTTCCTTGGCGCCGAGGCCGAGAAAGCCGTTCCGCGGCAGGGAGTCCTTGAACAGGCCGAGCGCACGATCCTGAAGGGTACGATCGAAGTAGATCAACACGTTGCGGCAGGAAATCAGGTTCATTTCGCCAAAAACGGCGTCCGTGACGAGGCTGTGATCCGAGAAAACGACGTTGCGCCGCAGGGTCCGGTCGAAGGACACACGCCCATAGGCGGCCTGGTAATAGTCCGACAGGGACGACTTTCCGCCGGATCTGCGATGGTTTTCCGTAAACAGTTGCATGCGGTCGAGCGGGTAGACGCCGGCTTCCGCGATCTCAAGAGCCTCCTGGCTGATATCCGTGGCGTAGAACAGCGTCCGGTCTTCCAGTCCTTCCTCGCGGAACAGGATGACGAGGGAATAGAGCTCCTCGCCATGGCTGCAGCCCGCCACCCAGACCTTCAGTGACGGATAGGTCCGGAGATGCGGGATGACCTGTTCGCGGATCGCGCGGAAATAGTCGGGATCGCGAAACATCTCGCTGACCTGAACGGTCAGATAGCCCAAGATTCGGGGCAGCATGTCGCGGTCGTGCAGCAGGCGTTCCTGCAGGCTGGAAATCGTGGGGACGCCGAGCTGCTCCAGGGCCTGGCGCAGCCGTCGCTTGACCGACGCCATGGCATAGCCGCGGAAATCATAGTGATAGCGGGCGTAGAGCGCTTCCAGCAGCAAGCGGATCTCGATGTCCTCGACTTTCTCCACCATCGAAGGCTCGCTCATCGCGGCATCCAGACACGAACGAGTGACAGCAATTTTTCGACGTCCAGCGGCTTTGCCATGTAGTCGTTGGCGCCGGCCTCAATGCAGCGCTGCTGGTCGTCGGGCATGGCCTTCGCCGTCAAGGTGATGATCGGCAGCTTCTTCCACTGGGCGTTCCTGCGGATCTCGCGCGTCGCGGTCAGGCCATCCATGACGGGCATCATCACGTCCATCAGGACGAGATCGATCGCGGCACCCGGCTGGATCGCCGATTTCGCCAGCGCGTCCAGCGCTTCCTGCCCGTTTCGTGCAATCTCGATGACCGCGCCGCGCGGTTCGAGAATGTTGGTCAGCGCATAGACGTTGCGGACGTCGTCCTCGACGACGAGAATGCGACGCCCCTCCAGCAGTGCGTCGCGGCTTCGGGCCTTGCGGATCATCTTCTGCTGCTCCGCGGGCAGGTCGGAGACAACCTGATGGAGGAAGAGACTGACCTCGTCGAGGAGGCGTTCCGGCGACTTCGCGCCCTTGATAATGATGGACTTGGAATAGCGCCGGAGCTGAAGCTCGTCATCGGCCGAGAGCACGCGACCGGTGTAAACGATGACGGGCGGAAATGCCCTTTCGCTGTCCTGGCTGAGCGTTTCGAGCAGGGAGTAGCCGGATGCATCCGGCAACGACAGGTCGAGCACGACGCAATCGAAGGTCTGGGCCTGCAGGAGCCGCAGGCACTCTGCCGCCGTTCCCGCCGTGACCGTCTCGACATCGTGAGAGGTCAGCAGCCGTGCGACGGCTTCGCGCTGCACGTCGTTGTCCTCAACGATCAGAACACGGTGCACCCGCTGCGAAAGTCTGGCTTCGAGTTTCTGCAGCACCTCGACCAGCTGTTCCCGCTTGACCGGCTTGATCATATAGCCGACGGCGCCGAGCGACAGGGCCGTCTCCGCATGGTCGTCGCCGGACACCATGTGAATGGGAATGTGACGCGTCTGGACATCGCGCTTCAGCCGGTCGAGAACCGAAAGCCCGGACTGATCCGGCAAGCCGACATCGAGCACGATGGCGCTCGGCATGAACTGGCGGGCAAGCTCCAGCGCCTCCTGCGCCGTACCGGCGACAAGGGTGCGGAACCCCATCTCGCGCGACAGATCCCGCAAAATGGCGGCGAAGGTGACATCGTCCTCGATGATCAGCAGAACGCGCTTGTTGTCCGAGGGTACGGCCCGATCGTCCTCCACGAGACGCGCCCGGGCAACCGTCGGCGCGTCGCGGGCTTCGGACACAGGAGCGGGAACCGGAAGGGGCATGCTGACCGGAGACGGCGCAGACGAGACGGCTGCAGGCGGCTGCCGCGTGGCGACGCGCGCGGGATCGTAGGTCTCCGGAACGATGATCGTGAAGGTGCTGCCCTTTCCGGGCTGGCTTTCCAGCTGGATCGCTCCACCCAGCAGGCGGACGAGCTCGCGCGAGATCGAAAGGCCAAGGCCCGTTCCCCCGTAGCGACGGCTGATCGTGCCATCGGCCTGGTGAAACGCCTCGAAGATATTGCGCTGCTGATCCTCGGCGATGCCGATCCCGCTGTCCGTCACGGACAGCGCGATATGTCCCTCGCCGCCGCTGCGCTGAGCGCGCCGAATAGCGACCGACACCCTGCCTGCCGAGGTGAACTTGAAGGCGTTGGACAGGAGGTTCTTCACCACCTGCTCCAGTCTCTGGAGATCGGTTTCGATCACTGCCGGGCAATCCGGCGCGATCTCGACGGCAAACTCCAGCTGCTTGTTCCTGGCAACGGGATCGAAGACCTGTCGGAGATTGTTGGCCAGCCGTTCGACCGATACGGCTTCCGGGCGGATATCGATATGCCCCGCCTCGATCTTCGAGAGGTCGAGGATGTCGTTGATCAGGGTCAGGAGATCGTTGCCGGACGATTCGATCGTCTGCGCATACTTCACCTGCTCGCCCGTCAGGTTGTCCTCGGAATTGTCGGCCAGCAGCTTGGCGAGAATCAGCAGCGAATTTAGCGGCGTGCGCAGCTCATGCGACATGTTGGCGAGGAAGTCCGACTTGTAGCGGCTCGCCTGCTCCAGTTCACGCGCCTTCAACTGGACGGCGGCGTTGACACGCTCCAGATCGTCGCGCTGTGTCTCCAGCTGTCTCGTCTGCTCCTCGAGCTGCGAATTCGTCTGCTCCAGTTCCACCTGCTGCTGCTCGAGCCGCGCCTGGGATTCCTTCAGCGCCCGGCCCTGCTCTTCCAGCTCTTCGTTGGAGACCCGCAATTCCTCGCTCTGGACCTGCAGCTCCTCGGATTGACGTTGTGTTTCGCCCAGCAGGTTTTGCAGGTTGGTGCGGTAGTGCGCCGACCGCACCGCGGTAGCAACGGTGGCGGCGGCCTGTTCCAGAAGCGCAAGCACCTTCTCGTCGATCGGGTGCAGGAAGCCGAGCTCGATCACGGCATTGACCTCGCCGTCGATGATGGCGGGCGAGATCACGAGATGCCGCGGCTTCTCGCGTCCCAGCGCGGAGCCGAAGGAGAGATAGCCATCGGGAACATCGGACACCAGCAAGGCCTTTTCTCCGGCCGCCGCCTGACCGAGAAGGCCTTCACGCCGCTTGAACTGCTGCGGAATGTCTGCGCCTTCGGGAACGCCGTAGGTCGATGACCGCTGAAACGTGCCCCTGTCGCCGACAAATATTGCGCCCGCGACCGCGCCGGCATAATCGGCGAGATAGGTCAGGATGCTGTCGCCGAGCTGTTCGGTGCGCTGGTCGCCCATGACGGCCGTGCTCAGCCCGACCTGGCCGGCCTGGAGCCATTCTTCCCGCCGCCGCGCGAGGGTCGCACGGCGAATGAGGGCGCCGATGGCAATTGTCAGCAGGATCCCGAGGATACCGGACAAAACGCTGCTGAGGAGTGCGGTGCCATAGGCGTCGTCCATCTCGCTCAGCCACTGCTGGCGCTGGCGGGTTTCCTCCTGGCCCATTTCGGCGAGCTGCGCACGGATGGCGTCCATGGCCGCCTTGCCGCGATCCGAATTGACAACGGCCAGCGCGGCCGGCATCCCCTGTGTGCGGCGAAGCTCGATGGTGTCCTTCAGTTCGGAAAACTTGGCCTCGACACTGAGCCGAACCGCTTCGATACGCCGCTCCTGGGCCGGATTGTCCTGCACCAAGCGGGCGATATCGTTCAGATGGCGCGGAACCGCGAGAACCGCGACGTTGTAGGGGTCGAGATAGCGGGCATTGTCCGTCAGAAGGAAGCCACGCTGCCCCGTTTCCGCATCCTGCGTGCTGGACAGAAGCTTGCCCAGAGCCACGATCACCTCGTGGGTGTGGACGATCCTGTTGTTGTTGACGCGCAGCGTATGCAGGTTGAGATAGGCGATGGCACCGCTGATCATGAAGAAGACCAATGCGCCCGCCAGGCTGAACGCGACGACAGGATCAAGACCGAGCTTGACGCTCGATGTTCTGGGCTGCTGGGTATCGGTCATCGGGTTCTCGGCATGAGGTGGGAGCGGCGGCGGCAGGCGACGGGTTGTGACGAGGTCTTCGCGCAACGCGCTGTACCATTCCAGACCATGGCAGCACAACGCGCTGCGTCATCAACTCTGCGCCCGTTTCACAGGTGTTTTCGGAAGACAGGCCGTGTTCGCAGCATCAGTCCGCGAGCCTGCCTGCCATCAGAAGATGGCGCACGTCTTCTCGCGTCTGATTGACCGCGCCCAAGCGCTTGATCAGCTGTGCCGGCCGGCTGCCGCGCAGCCCCGCAAGCGTCAGCTCGTCATCGCGGACATAGGTATAGACTCCGCTGACGGCAAACGGGCTTGCATGGGCAACGTCACCGCCGAGGCTCTCGCAGGCCGCCCGGAAGGCGTCGGAATGATAGACCGCGCGGCGCGCGAGCGGTGAGGCAAACGCAAGTTCGAGCATGGCCATCAGACGCCGCTCGGGCGGCACCGTATGGCCGACATTGGGTGCAGGCGGCGCCGGCTTCTGGTTGTCGTACATATCGGGCTGATGCAGGCGCACCTTGAGGACCGGCCCGCACGCGGCAAGGGCCTCGGCAAAGGCCGTCATGCGATCCGAAAAGCGTGCGGCGTCCGCGTGGCGGGCTCCGAAATGGACGTGGATTCGATCGGCATCGTCCTCCGCATTCGGCGACGCCTCGGGCAGGCGATCGACCAGCGTGCGCGACCCGTTCGGCAATGCATACGCGACCGTCGCCGCAAACATGTTCTGTTCGTCCGTAAACAGGATCGGGCAGGCCTCGTTGAAACGCGTCTGGGCAGCAGCATTGCGGAAGCCGATCTCGACGCCTCCATCCAGGTCGTAGTCCGGAAACCGTGCAATGTCCTTCATCGCCGGCCAGAGATGCGCGTCCTGGGTGCGGCTGAAATGCTGCTGGACATAGAATCCAAGCCCGGGGATACGCGCACACAGTGGCCCATGCACATCGCGCCAATAGGTGGCGAACAGGTCGTGCGGCACCTGCGGATGACGCAGAACGGTCGTATAGCTGTTGATCGCTATGCTTTTGTCGCGTGCCGAATAATCCATAAGGTCTGAGGCGTTCGGCATCACGGTCTCCATCGAAAGGGCAAAGGCGGCAGAGAAGTCCCATCGCAACGCATTGCGCCGGCATTCGTCGCTCTGTGCCCTCACGATCCCCACATAGGCCGGGAACGCCGAGAAAGAAGAGGCGATCGTTTGCGTCTGAGCGTCAGGACGCGGCGGAAAGATGGGCGATCCGGGGGCCGAGCGTGAACGACAAGCCGCGATCCGGGGCGAAAACCGGATCGTTGATTGCGTAAAGGCCGAGCACGCTCTTTCGGGTGAGCTTGCAGAGCACGCCGTCGTCATCGCGATGCGGCTCGTCGTCGGTCAAGACCACTTGCCGCTTCTGCAGAAGGACGACCAGAAATTCCCGGTCCTTCGGGTTGGCCACGTCATGCCACGGCGGCATGAACGGATCGGCGTAGATGCTGCCGCGAAGCCAGACCGTCGAGACCATCGGGATCAATGTGCCATCGACCCGGGCATAGCGACCGTCCACCTCGCCGCTGATGCGCATCAACATACCGATATCCTTCCGATGTGTTCCATTCGCCCCTTATGTCCTGACCGGAACGAATCGACAGGCCGCCGGTTACTGCAGTAGCCACCCGGTCCGGGCGTTCGGCGCACGATCTCATGGATCGTTGGCCAGGCGGACGCAAACCGGAACGACAGGCATTGCATGTTGAAAGGATCGCATCATGGACGACGAGACCACAACACCTTCCAAGAAGATTGCCGACGAATATCTCGCTCTGGGAGGACGCCGCAAGGCAAAGGTCGATGATAACATCGTCAGCACCCGGGCCTGGGAAGACGATGCCCCGGAGGCGGCGGCGTTCTGGAAGGAAAAGGTCGAGCCCCTGAACGACGACGAGCGCCGCGAGGTTGAACTCCACCTGCCTTCCATGTCGGATACCTGAAGGGCGGTCGCTGGGGCATGTCGTCCAGAGCGAATCTTCCCGATCGACATGGGAACAGAGCACGCCCCAACGCATTAAGCTGACAGACCATAGACGTGGCGCTGACATGGACTTCCCCGGCAGATGACCGGATAGCGATTGGTCAGCGCCACGCTTGGTTTGCTCCCCCGGTGATCTCCGACCGTTTCCGCTTCGCCGATCCGGTTAGAACGAAGCTTCGCCAAAGAGAATGGCCTCGGCCTCGTCTCGGTCCATGTGATAGACCCTTCGGCCAAGGTCGAGACTGAACCCGCCACGGGCAAAAGCGGACAGCTCCTTCATCTTGCGTCGTTCGTCCGGAGGTTCTTTCCGGAACGGGCCGAAAGCGCGCTTTCGCGCCAGAACGATCGCAGCCTTGAGGTCGTCCACCTCCGCAACGGCGGAGGTCGCCGTCTCGCGGTCGATGCCCTTGAGAACGAGTCTTTGTGAAATGGCTCGCCTTGAGCGACCGCTCTGCTGGCCGGATCGGGTGGCGACCTCGGCATAGGCGACGTCATCGAGAGCCTTGTTGTCGTATCCGAAAGCCACGGCGAACGCCGACAGGGCCACGACCTGCTCGTCGCTGATCCCTTCGAACTTCTCTCGCGCTTTTCGGGCGATGGCCTGGGACAACTGCTTTTTCGTGTGCATGCGCTTTCCCAGCCGGTAGGCTGCGGAGTTGCGCGCCCAGGACAGCATGCGCGGGGTCGGAACGGGAGAAGACGGAGGATCTTCATCCATGTCGTCGCGTTCGTCTTCGCCTTTGCGCACGTGATCGTCTCTCCTTGCCAACGGACATCCTGCCGAACGTCTCCACTGCGCAACCCTTGTCGAGTGCGCCGCTCAGACATCCAGCAGCGTTGCACGTCCATAAACCGGAAAGCCGTCCTTCTTGTCAAAGGACACAGAGGTCTCGCCAACGGGCTTCGCCTCTATTTACGTTTCAGGAGGACGCGTGGCTCGGTTTTCCCTTGCGCTTGGTCGACGCCATCTCCTCGAGTTCCTTTTCGCTCATGGACGACTCCATGCTCTTCGAAGCGCCTTTGAGGTCGCTCTTCTTCGTCTCGCCGCGCTTGGCGGAAAGTGCCGCGCCGGCGGCCTTCTGCTGGGATTGAGATTTGGCAGGCATTGCGTGCTCCCTGGGCTAAAAAACCCGAAACGCGAGCGCCAATGGCTTGTTCCCGGCATGTCGCAACGCAAATGGGAACACGTCTCTCAAGCGCTCCACCGGCAGCCGCCGACTGGTCGAGCGTGCGAGGAACGGATTTTCCCGCAGTCCTCCCTGTGTTATGGAGCGGCGAATGTTGGCGATCCCAAGCCTTGCGCGCGCCGGTGATCGTGACGTGCGAGCGAATGAAAACGGAAGGGCCGGCTTCGCGCTGGACAAAAGACGAATGGCAAAGATACCGGAAATGACGAAGCATCGCGGCTTTCCGGCGGGGCTGTCGGGCACGCAATGGCAATTCACGTTGCGCCGGGCGAATTCGAAGGTAACCGTTCTCGGGCAATGGCGGCGGCACCCCACCCTCGACAAGAGTGTCGGGCTTGCCGATACCGCCTTCGTGCACTCGCTCTGGCACTATTTCGGCACGGAACCGTTTGAGCGTGGAAACCTGGATGGCGAGCGGTTATCCCGCCTCTTCGGCCGCGAGATCCTGCCGGCCGAACGGGACTTCAACCCGGCGTCCTACCAGGCACTTCTCAAGCTGAACGAGCCGCTGGCCCGCAAGAATTTTCCCGAGGCTTTCGTCGATGTTCTCGACGTCTGACGGAACCTCAAACGCAGAAAAGCCTGGCGCGATGGCCAGGCTTTTGCCCTTCTAGGTACGACGGATCAATCGCGGTGCTCGGGCATGTCCTTGAGCTGATCCTTCGTCCAGGTGGTGACCGCATGGACGTCGCCATCTTCATCGCGCATGAACTCCAAATCGCTCAACGGAACGGCGACCGGCTTTGCCCCGATCCCGAGAAAGCCACCGACGTCGATGATGGCCTTGCCGGTCATTCCGCTGCCGTGCATATGGTCGAGCTTGCCGACCTTATGATCGTCGGCGCCATAGATGGTCGCGCCTTCGAGAATGGCCGGGGTCAGTTCCGTCGGGGAGAGGCGAACGTGATTGGTATGGTCCATGGGGCAGTCCTCCTGTGTTTCTGTTAAAGCGTTTGTTGTGAAAGCATAACCCTTTGCTAACAATCTTGTTCCGTTAGACAATCAGCATTTTACCGACGGCTTGAAGCCGATCACGAACGCGACCACCTTGGCCGATGACATTTCGCAGGGCTTGAGGAGCGTGCCGCCACGGCGGGTCCGATAGAGGTTGAAGCTGACGATATCCGTCTGTTTCAGCGCCCTTGCGAACAGCCACACACGCCGACCATCGGCCGACCGGCGAAGGGTTGCGTTCCAAGGCTCTCCGTCATAGCAGCCATCGAGATAGCCGCTCGGCAAGCATGCCAGAGCCTTTTCGAACGCGGCTGCAAAATCGCAGGCGGCATCGTCCTCTTTCATCGCTTGCGCACCGTATCGGTACTCTCGCGAGCGCGTGCGGCGCGGCGTGCCGGCCGCAGTTCCTCGATTGTCGGCAGCCACCAACAGCGCCGGGTCTCCGGAGCGGCCTTCGCCGGCCACGTCGAGAGGAGCTCATCGAGCATCGGCGCGCGCCAGAGACCCCAAACATCGTCCTGGGACGCGCCGGGATAGAAATCCGTCACGAGATCCGGATCGACGACTTCGCCAGTGATGTCCGTGAAAACGACGATCCCGTAGGAAATGGCGACGGGCATGCCAAGCGGTGGCAAGTCGTCGGCCGGCAGGGGATATCGGCGCTTGCGACGCTCGGCCGAGCGCATCTTCGACTTCAGCTCGTCCTCCGTGCCCTTGCGTTCCTCGGCCCGCCGAGCGCGCTCCGCCGGCTCACTCCGGCGCGCGGCCGCCTCGATGGCCGGCCAGCGGCTGCGAAGCTCCTCAAACGAGCGAAACGGGACATGCCAAAGACGCAGATCACCGTCCCATCTGGAAAAGCGGATGTCGCGCAGCTCCTCGACCACGGTCCTCGAGTAAGGCGTGCGGATCTGGAAGCCGGCGCGTCCGATGTCGAGATAGGGGCTGACAATCGGGTCGAAGTCGAACGCATCGCGCCCGCGCGCGTCGGCATGCGCATCCGCTTCCGCCTCCAGTTCCGCCAGCCATCGGCCTATCCGACGGGACGCCGTCTTCCCCGGGACCCACCACGCCTTGATATCATCGCGCCAGCGGGCTCGTGGAAAGCGATGTCGGAACTGGTCCACCGTCATGCGGTCATAGGGAAAGGAAACCACGCCGCCGGGCAGGTCGTCATCGACAGGTGCCGGTGATGTTTCGCTCTCTTCTGGCGCGGTTTGCTGCGGCTCGTCGATCATCGGGGATTACTCGTCCTATCCTTCAGCGCGCGGCGCCTTCACGGCGTAGCGGACATGGAGAGCGCCATGATCGAGGACGTCGCAGGACATCAGGGACAGCTCGACCTTGCCGGCAAGTCCGTCCTTGCCGAACACGATGACCCTGTCGCTGTCGACGCGAGCTTCCAGCGCCGGCGCAATGACGAGGCTGATCTCGTTTACCAGACCTGCTGCCAGCATCGAACCGTTCACGCTTGCCCCGCCTTCCAGCAGGATCCGGGTGATTCCGAGTTCCTTTTCCAGCAGAGCGAGCATTGCACCGAGATCCATCTCCCGCGTCTCCGAGACGACGTAGGAGACACCGTCGGCCGCGAGCTCGGCGAGATGCGACTCCGGAACGTCAGGACCAAGAAGCACCACGACATGATCGCCAAAGAGTTCGTCGCCGGCAAAATGCAGCTTGCCCCCCGGATCGAGCGCAATGGCAAAGGAGGAGGCGCCGGGTCGGGCGAAATGGTGCGGACGTTTTGCAGCGACAGCGCCGGTCGGCGGATGCGCCTTCGCCTTCGACATCTCCGCCATGGTTACCCGTCCGACCATCCAGGCCGTTGCGGCATGCTGGGCGTGGATCTTGTCGTAAAGCGCCGACCAGTCGGACCGCTCTCCGTCCGGGCTTCTCGTCCAGCGACTGGGGTGGAGGCTGCCGTCCGGTGAGGTGATCATCAGGCAAATGACATAGGGCTTCATCGCGCTCCGGTTCCTTTCGCTGGATTTGAAGCGCATAGATAGGGCTTGATCGAGCGCGCGGAAGAGCGGCCCGTCGCCTGCTGTCCCGGTCGGCTCGCTGCGACATGTGATGAGAGCTCGGAGCACGTCGAAGGCGCTCGCCCTACCCCTCCCCCTTTGCAAATCGCGCACCAACCCCTATGCGTGGCGCGAAACGGCAGACGGGTACCGGACGTGAAGACGATCGCCATCGATTTCGAAACCGCCAACGAGCAGCGCGGCAGCGCCTGCTCGGTCGGACTTGCCTGGATCGAGGATGGTCGGGTCGTTCGGGTCGAGGAACGACTGATCCGCCCGCTGGATATGCGCTTTTCCGCCTTCAACGTGGCCATCCACGGCATCCGGCCGGAGCATGTGGAGGACGCCGGCGCATTTCCCGAGGTGATGGACGAGTTTGCCGACGATATCCGGGGCGCGACGATGATCGCGCACAATGCCGCCTTCGACTTCAGCGTCTGGCGCGCTTGTCTGGATCTCTATCGGACGAGCTATCCCGACCTCTCCTATCTCTGCTCGGTCAAGATGGCGCAGAAGGTCTGGCCGCATCTCGGCTCCCACCGCCTGAACATCCTGGCAAGCCATCTGGGCCTGGCCTTCCGGCATCACAACGCCGCCGAGGACGCGGCGATTTGCGCGGAAGCATCGATCGCCATGGCCAGCGCGCTTGAGGTTGCCCATATCCGGGACGTGCCGCTGCGGATCGGCATGCAGGCCGGACGGCTTTTCGCCGGAGGTTATGACGCCTGTCGTTGCCGCAAGAACTGAGCAACATCGCCCATTCTATTCGGCAACGTCGTCCGGAAAGGTCAATCGCAACGCGGGAAGCGGGTTCAGGGACCCGGAAAGGATCAGGATGGAGAGCGTAAATGCATTGATCGTGGCGCTGGTGACGGCGTCGAACGATGCCGAAAGTCTGGAGCCTCAGGAAGCGCGTCGATTGATCGACACGGCTGTCCGGCACATCAAGGATCTCCAGCTGCAGCAAGGTATCGGCGACAACGACGCAGCCACGGCGTTGGAGCGCACCGCCGTCGACGCAGAGCGTCTGGCCCCGGACCAATTGCAGCGCGAGCTTCGCCATGCGGCCGACATGCTGCGGCATCTTCAGCCGACGGTCGAGCCCGAACCGGTCCTTCCGGCCCACCAGCCGGATGGTGGCGACGGTGGTAACTACTGACACGTCACCGCAGGTGCGCCAGGTGCGCCAGGTGCAAGCCGAGAAGCCCGTCCGGGGCTCGCCCCATGTTCTCTGCGGTTATCGTCCTGCAACAATCGAGGCGTAAGGGAAGACCATGACCGCGCAGCCTGTCTACGTCTCGATCACCGGCCTCCAGCTGAAAGGCTGGCGGCATCAGCCGCGGTTCTGGTGGCATGCCATCCGGTCGATGATGCAGGCGCGCAAGGCGCCCGGCAATCTTGCGGCGGACGCCCGCATCATCAAGGGCGTGCATCACACGCGAACGGTCTGGACCGACGAAGCTGCGATGCGCCGCTATCTGGTGGCCGGGGCGCATCTTCAGGCCATGAAGGCATTCGATTCGATTGCGACCGGCAAGACCCTCGGCTTCACGTCGGAGACGCTGCCTGATTGGGATGCGGTGCACCGGCTGTGGCAGACGGAGGGGCGACCGGTCGGGAGGTCTGAGGCGTAAGCCCCCGGACGCGGTTCGGGCACGCCGGACCGAAAGCCGCAGAGCCTGCACTCGACCATTCCGTGCCGATGGTTTAGCGCTGTCACGGCCCAGCCCGGCGGAAAGCTTGGCCGGACGCGCGTGGAATGGCCAAGGACACCCGAATGTCGACACGGATCGAGGACTACGCCCTTATCGGCGATTGCGAGACCGCCGCGCTCGTGGGGCGAGACGGCTCGATCGACTGGCTTTGCCTTCCCCGATTCGATTCGCAGGCCTGCCTGGCAGCTCTTCTCGGAGACGAGACAAATGGCCGATGGAAGATTGCGCCTAGCGGTGCGGTCATCGGTTCGCAGCGCGCCTACCGCGACGATACGCTGATTCTCGAAACGACCTTTAGAGCGGCATCCGGCGTCGCCGTCCTTCGCGATTTCATGCCGCTTCGCGATGGCGCGAGCAATATCATCCGTATCGTCGAAGGGCTCGAGGGCACGCTCGCCTTCGATTTCGAGTTCATGGCCCGCTTCGATTATGGGCAGACCGTGCCGTGGATGACGTTCGAAGAGGACGGTGTGGTCACGGCGATCGCCGGCCCGGACATGCTGATCCTTCATTCGGACGTTCCACTGACAGGCGATGACCGTCGTGTGACCTCCAGCTTCACTGTCCGGAAGGGGGAGCGGCTGACCTTTGTCCTCACGTCCTGCGCGTCCTACTTGCCACGTCCGAAACGGGTCGATCCGGAAACCGCTCTTCAGGAAACGGAGCGCTTCTGGCGCGAATTCACGGAACGGTGCCCCGATGTCGATGGCTGGACGCAACCTGTCAAGCGATCGCTGATCACGCTCAAAGCCCTCACCTACATGCCGACCGGCGGAATCGTCGCCGCCGTCACCACGTCGCTGCCGGAAAAACTGGGCGGAACGCGCAATTGGGACTACCGGTATTGCTGGCTGCGGGACGCCACGCTGACGCTCCTCGCACTGATGAAGCTCGGTTACTACGAGGAAGCCAGCGCCTGGCGGAGTTGGCTCCTTCGGGCCGTCGCCGGCGCGCCCCAGCAGATGCAGATCATGTACGGCGTCGCAGGAGAGCGCAATCTGCGGGAATGGGACGCCGACTGGCTTCCCGGATATGAGGGGTCCAAGCCGGTGCGGATCGGCAATGCGGCCTCCGAGCAGTTCCAGCTGGATGTCTACGGGGAGGTTGCGGATGCGCTGATGCAGGCTGCGAAGGGCGGCCTTCCGCCGCACCCGCGTGGCCAGGAGATCGGCGGTGTCCTCATGCCCTTTCTCGAGCGCGTCTGGCGAGATCCGGACGAGGGCATCTGGGAAGTGCGCGGCGCGCGGCAACATTTCACCTATTCGAAAGTCATGGCCTGGGTCGCCTTCGATCGCGTGGCGCTCATGGCCGACGAGATGGGCGATCAGGAAACCGCCCGCAGATGGCGGAAGGTGGCGGACGAGATCCATGCCGAGGTCTGCGCGAAAGCCTTCGACCCCACTCTCAACAGCTTCGTGCAGGCCTACGGGTCGACGGCACTCGATGCGAGCGTCCTGCAGATCGGCATGGTCGGTTTCCTGCCTCCCGATGATCCGCGCTATGTCGGGACCGTCGAGGCCATCGAGCGGCACCTCACCCACGACGGTTTCGTCCTTCGATACCGCACCAGCGATACCGACGACGGACTGCCGTCCGACGAAGGCGTCTTTCTCGCCTGCTCGTTCTGGCTCGCCGATGCGCTCAACCTCATCGGCCGGCGGGACGATGCGCGCACCTTGTTCGAGCGTCTGCTGGCGCTCACCAACGATGTCGGCCTTCTCTCCGAGGAATACGACCCGGTGGAGAAGCGGATGCTCGGCAACTTTCCGCAGGCTTTCAGCCATATCGGCATCATCAACACCGCCCTCAACCTCACGCGACACAAGGGACCGGCCGACGAGCGGTCCGACGCGTCCCCGGCTGCCACGCGCGACCGGGGTGCCTGACAGCATGGAGTATCCCTGGCCGGATGCGAGAGCGGGCCGGACCGGGAGGGGTGTTCACTTGCGCGGGAAACGGCCTACATAGGGCTTGCCGCCAGCAACCGGCGACAGAAGCAAGAAGGTTTCAAACCAATGCAGATCGGAATGATGGGACTGGGCAGGATGGGCGCCAACATGGTGCGCCGCCTGCTGCGCGGGGGCCATGAATGCGTCGTCTATGACATCAACCCGGCAAGCGTCGCAGCGCTCGTTGCCGAAGGCGCCATCGGGGCCGCCTCGGTCGAAGAGCTGGTGTCAAAGCTCGCCAAGCCGGCCGCGGTGTGGCTGATGCTGCCGGCGGCAATCACGGACGAGAACCTCGAGCGCGTCGCCACCCATATGGTGCCCGGCGACATCATCATCGACGGCGGCAACTCGTTCTATCATGACGACGTCGATCGCGCGGAGCGCCTGTCGGTCCGTTCGCTCAACTATGTCGATGTCGGGACGAGCGGGGGCGTCTGGGGCCTCGATCGCGGCTACTGCCTGATGATCGGTGGACCGGACGACGCCGTCCGGCATCTCGATCCGATCTTTTCGACACTCTCGCCCGGCGGCGATGTCGATGCGAGCGAGGTCAGCGAAAACATGAAGACCGCGGATCGCGGCTACCTTCATTGCGGCCCGAGCGGTTCCGGCCATTTCGTCAAGATGGTCCATAACGGCATCGAGTACGGCATGATGGCAGCCTATGCGGAAGGGATGAACCTTCTAAAATCCGCCAATGCCGGCAAGGCCGACCGCGCGGCAGATGCGGAAACAAGCCCTTTGCAGCAGCCGAAATATTACCAGTTCGACCTCGACCTCGCGGCGATTGCCGAAGTCTGGCGTCACGGAAGCGTCGTCAGCTCCTGGCTGCTCGACCTGACGGCCGGCGCGTTGAAGGCGGATCCCGATCTCGCCGGCTTCAGCGGCCGGGTGTCGGATTCCGGCGAGGGGCGCTGGACGGTCAAGGCGGCGATCGACACGGGTGTTCCGGTGCCGGTGCTCTCGTCTGCGCTCTACCAGCGGTTCACCTCGCAGGGCGAAGCCGAATTCGGCGACAAGCTGCTCTCCGCCATGCGCTTTGCCTTCGGCGGCCACCACGAGAAGCCGAAAAGCTGATTGTTACGGCACCATGCCGGGGCGGGCAGATCATGACCGGCCCGCCCCGGCCTTCATACACCGTCAGCCGAGCGACGCCTGCCGGGTCTCCGCGTCGATCAGACGGGCGGCAAACGCTGCGCAGACGAGAAGCGCGGCAAACAGGCCGACGGCGACCCCGACCCCGAACGTCACCACCACCGTCATCAGGGTCGGAGCAACCAGACCGCCGAGCCGCGCCACGGCGCCTGCCGCCCCCATGCCGGTCGCGCGCGATGCCGTGGGATACAGTTCCGGCGTGAAGGCATACAGGGCGCCCCATGTTCCCAGCAGCGCAAAGCTCATGACAAGCAGTGAGGCACCGATCAGCAGATCGTCGGGAGACAGAACGAAGAGCAGGCATCCGAGGGCCGACAGAAGGCAGAAGCCGATCAGCGTCGGGCGTCTGCCCCAGCGCTCCACGCCGAAGGCGGCGAGCGCATAGCCGGGGATCTGCGCCAAGGCGACAAACACCAGGAAACCGTAGCCGCGCACGAAGCCGAAGCCTTCGCTGGCAAGCCGCGCCGGCATCCAGGTGAAGATGCCGTAATAGGAGACGGAGACGAGGAACCAGACGGCGAGAATGAGCAGGCTGCGACGGCGCAGTTCGGGCGAAAACACGCCTCCGGACACCGTCGTGGGCGCGGCCACCAGACGCTCGTCTGCGGACAGGATCGGCTTTCCATGCAGGGCCAGCATGCGGTTGACGATGGCCTTGGCTTCCTCGCCATGTCCCGCGCGCAGAAGATAGAACGGCGACTCCGGAACGAAAAGCCGCAGGCCCACGCCGATGATGGCCGGGAGCGCCGTTACCGCGAAGATGTAGCGCCACGCCTCGGCCACGCCGGCAAGGCTCGCAGCCCAGGCGGCAAGGGCGATCAGCAGCGTGCCCAAGGCCCAGAATCCCTCCAGCATGACGAGCCAGCGACCCCGGTTTTTCGCCGGCAGGAATTCCGCCATCATGGCGTAGTCGACGGGAAGGGTTCCACCGACAGCAACGCCCGTCAGGAAGCGCAAGACGAGCAGGCTCGTGAAATCCGGCGCGAAGATGGAAAGCGTCCCGAAGACGGCGTCGCAGGCAACGGTCAGCAGAAGCACGCGCCGACGGCCCCAGCGGTCCGCGAGACGGCCGAAAACGACGGCGCCGATCAGCATGCCGAGGAAGAACAGGGTTCCCGTCTGCAACGCCTGCGGCACGGTCAGTTGAAAGGTGGCGGCGATCGACGCTGCGGTGAAGCCGACCGCCAGCACCTGCATGGCGTCGGCAGTCCAGACGAGGCCGAACACGCCGAGCAGCCTGCGCTGAAACCGTCCTGTTCCAGCTCGATCCAAGGCTTCGTCCATCGTCACCATATCGTCATTCCTGCTGTGTCGTGCCTGAACCCGGGCCAAGGCCCCCGGCGGCACCAAATCGTTGAAGGAGACTGTATAGACGCGGGGGCGGCCGAGATAGTCCGGCTGCATGGCGTGTCCACATCGGGTGCCCGCCCACGTTCGAACGTCAGTGGTCGGACGATCCACCGGTCCGCGCGGTGGCCATGACCCTGTTCCGGCCGGCCTGCTTGGCACGGTAGAGGTTACGGTCGGCGATCTCGAGAATCTCGTGCGAGACGCCGCCCTCCGACGATAGGGCGACCCCGATGCTGACGGTGACCGAAAGTCCGGCTGCAACCGACGACCAGTCATGGCGGGCGATCGTCAGGCGGATGCGTTCGCACGCCTTCCTGGCCTGCGCGAGCGTCACGCCGGCCATCAGCACGACGAATTCCTCGCCGCCGAAGCGAACGGCAAGATCGGGCGACCGCAACGTGCCCTTGATCAAGGCGCCGAGCGCAATCAGTACCCGATCGCCGACGAGGTGGGAAAACTGGTCGTTGATCGCCTTGAAGTGATCGACGTCGAGCACGGCCAGCATGTAGCCCTCGCCGGACGCGTCAATCGCGTCCATCGCGGCCTCTAGCCGCCGGCGGTTGCCGAGGCCGGTCAGAGGATCCGTGTTTGCCGCCTCGGTCAGCATGGTCGTTTGCTGTTGCAGCACTGCGAATGATCGGGCGATCTCGGCGGCCCGACCTGCCTCCGTGTCGAGCAGCATGCGCAACTTCTTCGTCTCGTAGCGGATATCGGCGAGCCGCGCGTTGCGCTGGGTCCGTTCGGCCGTAAACTGCTGATGGAGACTGTGATAGCGTTTGTGGAAATCGAGCGCCGGCTCGAAGGCGCCGAGATGCTCGTGCGCCCTGGACAGGTAGAGGCAGGCGAACATCAGCGTTTCGACATTGCCGCTCCGCGTGGCAAGCAGATGCGCGCGCTGAAGGGGCACCAGCGCCTCCTCGGGCCGCCGCAGCGAGATCAGCGTCCGGCCGAGAATATCGAGGTACTGCCCCTCGCCGCGCATATCGTCTTCGTTCGCAATGCCGCGATAGTGGGCCAGAAACTGTTCGGCGCTGACGAAGTCTTCGGCCGCATTGTAATACTCGGCAAGATTGGCAAGGCAGAGACGCTCCGCCCATGCATCGTCGAGCGCACGGGCAAGGCCAACCGCCCGCCGGGTCACCTCGATCGCCGATGCGATGGCCGTTTCGAACCCCGCTCGGTCTCCGCTTTCCTGCGCCATGTAGGCGGCTTCCGCCTGCGATCCCCCAAGATTGATGAGCCACCAGCACTCGAAATTCCGGTCGGCGGCTGCGCGTGCCAGCGCCACCGCCCGGCCGCAATAATCGATGGCCAAAGGCGGCTGACGGGACATCCAGAAAATCACGCCCGTGACGTTGATCGCGAGCGACCGCGATCGCAGATCTCCGCACTGGTCGGCAAGATCCAGCGCCTCCGCCGCCAGCGCGACGGCCTCTTCCAGTTGGCCGAGCTCCATGTGCAGCCACGCCTGAATGCTGAGGGCCTGAGCTTCACAGGCAGGCTCGGCGAGGTGACGCCAGATGACGACAGCCTCGTTGGCGTAGTCCAACCCCATCTCGGATTTGCCAAGCTGGAAGCAGTACCAGGCGATATCCTGTGCGCTGCGAGCCCGCACATGTGAATCGTCGGGGTGCCCCGATGCCTGATGGACAGCCAATGCCACCTCGAGCGCCAGGGTCGACCGTCCCGAGCATCCCATCTGCCACGCCTCGTCCAAGGTCTCCCTCGTCGGAGCCTTCGCATCCGGAGCGACGTCAGATCGCTTGCTCTCGGCAGACATCACGCTGTGGATCCGGTCCTGTCTCGACATTGGCTGCAGGGATCGTCAGCTTGGCGACAAAACCTAAAGATGCCGCTAATACGAACGCAGGATTGCAAAGGGTCGGCGTCGGCGAACGTAAGTATTCTCGATCTGAGCCGTCAGCGGTCGGGAGCGGCCGTCGCAGCCTTGCGCCGCAACGCGCCTTTGCAGCGTTCCGAGCACGTCTTGACGTTGTCCCAATCGCGCGCCCACTTTTTCCGCCAGGCGAACGGCCGTCCGCAAGCAGCGCAGATCTTCTGCGGCAGATGGGCTTTCGTGTAGCGTGGTTCCTTCATGGGTCGAAAGCTGTGGCATGAAGAGCGAACGTCAAGCGGCCCTTCCGTCGTGGACCTTTATGCTGTCGGGAACGCCCGGCGTGCGAGGCTTGATCTCGGCCGGGTCGGCGCCAGATTCCCCCGATGATCTACTTTACCAGCGACACGCATTTTGGCGACCCGCGCGTGCTGCGCATCGACCGCCGGCCTTTCTCGACCATGGCGGACCACGATGCCGCGCTGATCGCGACCTGGAATTCTGTCGTGGGAGACGACGACGAGGTCTGGCACCTGGGCGACGTCATCGCGAAAGGAGGCGACTGCGAGCAGCTGCTCGCCGCGCTGAACGGCCGCAAGCATCTGGTCATCGGCAACAATGATCCGGATACCACGATATCCGCCAAGGGCTGGTCGAGCGTCCAGAGCTACGCTGAAATGATCCTCGATGGTCATCATCTCGTGCTCTGCCACTATGCGTTTCGCACCTGGAACAAGATGGGCAAGAAGTCGATCGATCTCCACGGCCATTCGCACGGGCGCCTGAAGCCCATGCCCCGGCAATTCGACGTCGGCGTGGACGCGCGCGCGCTCCGACCCGTCACGCTGACAGACCTCCTGGCGAAACAAGCGCCCGTGCCCTGAGGTCGGCCGTCCACGCCGATATACCTGCTCCGATCTTACCGGGCTTGCCATTCCGCGATGACATCCCGATAAACACGAGATGGCCTTCACGCTCCGACAGCTTCAGTTCTTCGTCGCCGTTGCCGAACAGGGTTCCGTCACCCGGGCGGCCCAAAACCTGTCGATCTCGCAATCCTCCATCACGGAGGCCATCAAGGAGCTGGAGAGCGACCTTGGCGTTGCCCTCTTCGACCGGCATCCGCGCGGCCTGCACGTGACCCATAACGGCCACCAGTTTCTGCGCCACGCCACGAAGATTCTCGCCGGGGTCCAGGATGCTCGCCGCAGCTTCAGTCAGGTTCCCGAGATCGCGAGCGGAAAGCTCAATCTGGGCGTGACGTCGCTGGTGGCGGGCTACGTGCTGTCGGACCTTCTGGCGCGCTATCGACGGGCCTTTCCGGCGGTCGACGTCAGTGCCATCGAGGACAATGGATCCTATCTCGAACATCTTCTGGTCGGCGGCGAACTCGACGTTGCCGTCATGGTCATCTCCAACCTGCGCGACCGCATGGCGCTTCAGGCCGAGATCATCGAGACCTCACCCTACAGGCTTTGGCTGCCGCTCGGCCATCGGCTCGTTTCCGCCGATATCATCTCCATCTCCGATGTCGCGCAGGAACCGCTGATTATGCTCACCGTCGACGAAATTGAGGAAAACACGGGCAAGCTGCTCACCGCCCTCGGTGCGCGGCCGCACGTCGCATTCCGCACACGCTCGGTCGAAGCCGTGCGCAGTCTCGTCGCCACCGGCGCGGGCATTGCCCTTCTGCCCGACCTCGTCTACCGCCCCTGGTCGCTCGAAGGAGACCGGATCGAAAGCCGGGACGTTTCCGGCGCCCTGCCTGTCGTGCAGGTCGGCATGGTCTGGCGAAAAGGCTCCAGCCTCCCGCAGTCGGCACGCGATTTCATCGGGATTGTCGAAACACTGCGCAGTGCTCGCGGACGCGGCTAGGTTTCGGAAAAACCGATACCGATTATCTGTTTAATAAATTTGCGAATGCGGCAGAAGCGCGGCACCTTTCGCTCCGGGAACACATGCGCCGAAGATCGGCCGAACCGGGAGACCACAGATGATCAACATCCTGAAGTCCTGCACCACCCTCGCCGTCACCCTCGCCTTCGCCACATCCGCCCTTGCACAAGAACCCTTGAAAGCGCTCGGCGCCGGGGAAGGCGAATTGTCGATTGTCGCCTGGGCCGGGTACATTGAGCGTGGCGAGACGGACAAGGCTTACGACTGGGTGACGGATTTCGAGAAATCGAGCGGCTGCAAGGTGTCCGTGAAGACCGCCGCGACGTCCGACGAGATGGTCGCGCTCATGAATGAAGGCGGCTTCGACCTTGTCACGGCATCGGGCGACGCGTCGCTGCGGCTTGTCGCCGGCAAGCGCGTACAGCCGATCAACACGGATCTGATCCCGAGCTGGAAGACGCTGGACGCGCGCATGCAGGATGCCCCCTGGTTCACCGTCAAGGGCGTTCACTACGGCACGCCCTATGTCTGGGGGCCGAACGTGCTCATGTACAACACGGATGCTTTCAAGGGTGAGGCGCCGAAGAGCTGGAAGGTGGTCTTCGAGGAAATGACCTTGCCGGACGGCAAGTCCAACAAGGGCCGCGTACAGGCCTATGACGGGCCGATCCATGTGGCGGATGCCGCCAATTACCTGATGGCGCACAAGCCGGAACTCGGCATCAAGGATCCCTACGAACTGAACGAGGAGCAGTACAAGGCGGCTCTCGATATCCTGCGCGTCCAGCGCACGCTGGTCGGTCGATACTGGCACGATGCAATGATCCAGATCGACGATTTCAAGAATGAAGGCGTCGTCGCCTCCGGCTCGTGGCCGTTCCAGGTCAACCTGCTGACGGCCGAGAAGCAGCCGATCGCCGCCGTATTCCCCGAAGAGGGCACGACCGGCTGGGCCGACACGACCATGCTTTCGTCCGAAAGCGCCCATCCGAACTGCGCCTATATGTGGATGGAGCACTCGCTCTCGCCAAAGGTCCAGGGCGATGTTTCCGCTTGGTTCGGTGCGAACCCCTCGGTCGGAGCCGCCTGCAAGGGCAATGCCCTGCTGACGGACGAAGGCTGCAAGACGAATGGCTACGACAACTTCGACAAGGTGAAGTTCTGGAAGACGCCGGTCGCCAAATGCGCCAGCCAGAGCGAGTGCGTGCCCTATCATCGCTGGGTTTCCGACTATATCGGCGTTATCGGCGGCCGATAGGTCGCGCGCGCGCCGCCTCACCCGCGGCAACTCTCTGGCCCACCTCACCTCCCGCCGGGGGAGGTGAGACGCGCGGCGGCAGCGTGATGCGACGCGACGGCCGGTGATCCTCCGCATGATTGTCTTGTCTTGTCTTGTCTTCTCTTGGCTTCAACAGGATTTCCCATGAACGCCATCCTCTTTGAAAACGTCTCACGCCATTTCGGCAATGTCCGCGCCGTCGATGGCGTCGATCTGGCCGTGGCGGAAGGCGAGTTCTTCGCGATGCTCGGCCCATCCGGATCCGGAAAGACGACGTGCCTGCGGCTTGTTGCCGGTTTCGAGCAACCCACCGCGGGGCACATCGAGATCTTTGGCGAGACAGCGGAAGGCCTGCCGCCCTACCGGCGCAACGTCAACACGGTGTTCCAGGACTACGCGCTCTTCCCGCATCTCTCGATCCTCGACAACGTCGCCTACGGACTGATGGTCAAAGGCGTCGGCAGGATCGAGCGACGCCGGGCGGCGGAAGAGGCTTTGGCGATGGTCGCCCTGCCCGGCTACGGCGCGCGCAAGCCGGGCCAGCTGTCGGGCGGCCAGCGCCAGCGCGTGGCGCTCGCGCGTGCGCTGGTCAACCGACCGCGCGTGCTCCTGCTCGACGAACCCCTGGGCGCGCTCGATCTCAAGCTGCGCGAACAGATGCAGGAGGAATTGAAAAGCCTCCAGAAGGCGCTCGGCCTCACCTTCATCTTCGTGACCCATGACCAAGGCGAAGCGCTGGCGATGGCCGACCGGGTGGCCGTGTTCCACGAAGGCAAGGTGCGTCAAGTAGGAACCCCGGAAGACATCTATCGTCGACCGAAGACGCGTTTTGTCGCCGATTTCGTCGGTTCTTCCAATGTGCTGTCGCGCGTTCAGTGCCAGCGGCTGGGCGTCGACGCCCCGGCCGCCAGTTTGCGACCGGAGTCGATCGTGATCGGGCGACCGACCGACGGACAGCTCGGCCTGACGGGCATTCCGATCGCCACCAGCTTTCTCGGCCCGGTCAACCGCGTGACGCTCGATTGCGGTGGTGAGCGCATCGTGGCTTTGCTCGCAGGCGGCGCGCCGATCCCGGCCATGGGCGAGACCGTGACCCTCGCCTTCGGCAGACACGATCTGCATGTGATGGAGGACGCCGGATGATCATGGCGTCAGAGGGCCAGAGGACACGCTTGATGGCGACGCCGGGTCCACGCGATCGCGGCAGCCTGTCGGATATGCTCTGGCGGAACCCGAAACTCTTTCTCGCCCTGCTTCTCTGCCTTCCGCTCCTCTGGCTGGGCGTGGTCTATCTCGGTTCGCTCGCGGTCTTTCTCGCCCAGAGCTTTTTCGCGATCGACGATTTCTCTGGGCTCGTCACCTATGAGCCCACGCTTGCCACCTACCGGCAGCTCTTCTCGGACGCCAATTTCGACATCATCCTGCGCACCGTGACGATGGCAGCCAGCGTGACGGTGGCGTCGATCGTGATCGCCTTTCCCGTCGCCTTCTATGCCGCACGGTATGCCAAGGGCGTTTGGAAGGCGGTGTTCTACCTCGGGGTCATGCTGCCCCTCTGGTCGAGCTATCTCGTGAAGATCTACGCGTGGAAGCTGATCCTTGCGAAAGAGGGCATCCTTACCTGGCTGTTTGCCAAGCTGCACCTGCTCTGGCTCCTCGAAGCCTGGCTCTCGATCCCCATCATCGGCGGAAACTCGCTGTCGGTGAGCTACACCGGCACCTTCCTCGTCTTCGTCTATGTCTGGCTGCCCTTCATGATCCTGCCGATACAGGCGTCCCTCGAGCGCGTGTCGGGCAGCCTCGTGGAAGCCTCGGCCGATCTCGGCGCCCGCCCCGGCCAGACCTTTCGCCACGTGCTGCTGCCGCTCGCCCTGCCAGGCATCGTTGCAGGCTCGATCTTCACCTTCTCGCTGACACTCGGAGACTACATCATTCCTCAGATCATCGGCTCCTCCCGGCTCTTCATCGGCCAGGCGGTCTATGCGCAGCAGGGCACGGCAGGCAATCTGCCGCTTGCGGCGGCCTTCACGGTCGTGCCGATCGTCATCATGGGCGTCTACCTCTGGGCGGCCCGCCGCATGGGAGCTTTCGATGCGCTCTGACCGTCTCGATCGGGCCCCGCTGCCCCTGAAGATCTCCGCCTGCCTCGGCCTCCTTTTCCTGCACCTGCCGATCCTGCTCATCTTTCTCTACGCCTTCACCACGGAAGAAAAGAGCTATCGCTTTCCGCCGCCGGGGCTGACGCTCGAATGGTTTGCCGTCACCTGGAACCGGCCGGATGTGTGGGCGGCGCTGACGCTGTCGGTGAAAGTGGCGAGCCTCGCCACCGCCATCGCGCTGGTCCTCGGCACGCTGTGCGCGGCCGCGGTCTCCCGCGCGGCCTTTTTCGGCCGCGAAGCCGTGTCGCTGCTCGTCATCCTGCCGATCGCCCTGCCCGGCATCATCACCGGCATCGCGTTGCGGTCGGCGTTCTCGATGGCGGATATACCGTTTTCCTTCTTAACCATCGTGCTCGGCCACGCCACCTTCTGCATTGTCGTCGTCTACAACAATGCGGTAGCGCGCTTCCGCCGCCTGTCGGGCTCCCTCGTGGAAGCGTCGATGGACCTCGGCGCGGATGGCTTCCAGACGTTTCGCTACGTCGTTCTGCCGAACATTGCGACGGCGCTCCTCGCCGGCGGCATGCTGGCCTTCGCACTGTCTTTCGACGAGGTGATCGTCACCACGTTCACAGCCGGTCAGCAATCGACGTTGCCGATCTGGATGCTGGAAGAGCTGATCCGTCCGCGGCAGCGACCCGTGACCAACGTGGTCGCCATGGTCGTGGTGCTTGTGACGCTCCTGCCGATCCTCGCTGCCTATTTTCTCACCCGCGATGGCGACCAGATCGCCGGCGCGGGCAAATGACCGGAACCTGAACAGGAGATCGACCATGGATACGGACCTTTTGATCGGCGCACGCTTCGAGCCCGGCACCGAGGTGGAAGAGCAGATTCTGAACCCGAAGACCGGTAGCCGGATCCTGTCGCTCGCGGAGGCGTCACACGCGCAGATCGACGCTGCCGTCGACGCCGCCGAGCGCGCGTTCGTCACATGGTCGCGCACGACACCCGCCGAGCGATCGGCCTACCTGCTGCGCATCGCGGATGCGATCGAACGGGATGCCGACGGCTTTGCGAGCCTTGAGGCTTTGAACTGCGGCAAGCCGCTCCATGCCGTGCGCAACGATGAAATCCCCGCGATCGTCGATTGCTGGCGGTTCTTTGCGGGCGCCATCCGGATGCTGAATGGCCCTGTCGCCGGAGAGTATCTGCCGGGCCACACCTCGATGATCCGGCGTGATGCCATCGGCATCGTCGGCTCCATCGCGCCCTGGAACTACCCTCTGATGATGATGGCCTGGAAGCTTGCCCCGGCACTTGCGGGCGGCAACACCGTCGTCTTCAAGCCGTCCGAACAGACGCCGCTGACGGCGCTGAAGATGGCGCGGCTTCTCGCCGACATCCTGCCGGGGGGCGTCGTCAACATCATTCTCGGCCGCGGAGACACTGTCGGCAATGCGCTGATCAATCACCCGAAGATCGCGATGGTGTCGATTACTGGCGATATTGCGACCGGCAAGAAGGTGCTGACCGCAGCTGCAAAGACGGTCAAGAGAACGCATCTGGAACTTGGCGGCAAGGCGCCCGTGATCGTCTACGACGACGCGGATCTCGACGCCGTCGTCGCCGGCATCCGGACCTTCGGCTTCTACAATGCCGGGCAGGACTGCACCGCCGCCTGCCGCATCTACGCGCAGGACGGGATCTACGAGAAGCTGGTCGCCGATCTCACCTCTGCCGTTTCCAGCATCGTCTTCGGTTCTGAGAACGATGCGGAGAACGAGATCGGCCCGCTGATCTCCGCCCGCCAGCGCGACCGCGTCTCGAGCTTCGTCGAGCGTACCAACGAGGCGCGCCACATGGAGGTGACGACAGGCGGCGCGCGCGGGCCGGGCGATGGGTTCTTCTTCCAGCCGACGGTCATTGCCGGTGCCCGTCAGGACGACGAGATCGTCCGTCGGGAGGTCTTCGGCCCGGTCGTCTCGATCACCCGGTTTACGGACTCTGAGGAAGCCGTGCGCTGGGCCAACGACAGCGATTACGGCCTCGCCTCGTCCGTCTGGTCGAAGGATATCTCGCGTGCGATGCAGGCAGCGGGTCGCCTGCAATATGGTTGCACCTGGATCAACACACATTTCGCGCTCGTCAACGAGATGCCGCATGGTGGCTTGAAGCAGTCCGGTTACGGCAAGGATCTTTCCGTGTATGCGCTGGAAGACTACACCGCCGTGCGCCACATCATGATCGCCCACGGCTGACAACCGTAAGACGCAGCCTCCCGGTGGGGCTGAACGGAATGCGCGACCGGGCGGAGCGCCGACCGGCTGTGCTCCGCTGCGCCTCTGAACGCGCCGCCAGTCCTGTTTGCCTGGCCTCGTGACGGAGGCTGCGCACTGCTGTACCCCACCGCCGGCGGGCGTTGCCCGCCCGCAGGTCTCCCGGTTGCGCGCCGGGATGGTCGCGCATGGCGTGCGATCAAGCATTTAACATGCAAGGACGTGGTGCTGCCAATCCGCCGATCGGACCCGTCGCCGGGGCCGCACGGCCGAGAACCACTGGCCCCTGCTTTTGCCGGCCCTTCGCACGATCAGCGGTTGTTTCTCCCCAAGACCCGTTCAGGTCACCCCATCGATCTTCCCCGAACAGCCGGCAAGGCCGGCCCGTTTGCGAGCGGTCCGTGCGGGCTCGTGCGAGCTCCTGGCGGACCGCGCGGAACCCTCGGTTCCGACCGCCAAAAGCGCGGATTTTAACCAATCTTGTTTACCGCACTCTAACATTCAAGTTCCCGCATAACGCGTACTCATCATAAATAATCAATCTGAGGGACACGCTTAGAGCCAGTTCCGGTCGATAATTATGGTAAATGCATAATTAATAAGCGCAGCGCCTACCAAATAACACCGCACCTCGTATTCGAGTCAAATTTTAAATATTGACCCGATTTTGGTCTTAAATTAATTACCAAATTGTAAACCAGAGGATGTTATTGTCATGCGTATATTATCTCTCTTCATTTGGATCACGTCCGCGGCGGCAATATTTGCATTTGTATTGCAGCCGGTTGGCCCCGATGTACAATTGCTCGTTTCTGCTCTTACGATCGCGTTTCTCTTCGTTATTACACGCTTCAACAGATCAGGTCCGCTGCGTTACATTGCGCTGGCAACCGCGAGCATCATCGTCTTGCGCTACGCTTACTGGCGCACCACGAGCACGCTTCCGCCAATCGACGATCTCCTGTCGTTCATTCCGGGAATTCTGCTTTACGTCGCCGAGATGTTCTGCATTTTCATGTTCTTCATCAGCGTGTTCGTTGTCGCCGATCCGGTCGAACGCCCCCGTGCTCGTCAGCTTTCCGATGACGAACTGCCGACTGTCGATGTGTTCGTACCGTCTTACAACGAGAGCGCCGAAATCCTTTCGTTGACGCTTGCTGCGGCTGCCGGCATGGACTACCCGTCCGACAAGTTCACGGTGTACCTGCTCGACGATGGCGGCACCGACCAGAAGCGCAACAGCCCCGATCCGGATATCGCCCAGGCAGCCATCGACCGCGGTAACGCGCTGCGTACGCTCTGCCTCGATCTCGGTGTCCACTACCTGACACGCGCCCAGAACGTGCATGCCAAGGCCGGCAACCTCAATGCCGGGATGGAACGCACCTCCGGTGACCTCATTGCGGTCTTCGACGCCGACCATGCCCCCGAGCGCGCCTTCCTGCGCGAAACCGTCGGTCATTTCAGCGACGATCCGGATCTCTTCCTGGTCCAGACACCGCACTTCTTCGCCAACCCGGATCCGGTCGAGCGCAATCTCGGCACCTACAAGCACATGCCCGCCGAGAACGAGATGTTCTACACCATGATCCAGAAGGGCCTGGATCGCTGGAATGCCTCCTTCTTCTGCGGCTCGGCAGCGGTTCTCCGTCGCGAAGCCCTGGACGAGGTTGGCGGCTTCTCCGGCATCACGATCACCGAGGACTGCGAAACCGCGCTCGAGCTGCATTCCCGCGGCTGGAACAGCGTCTACGTCGACAAGCCCCTCATCACCGGTCTCCAGCCCGAAACCTTCGCCAGCTTCATCGGACAGCGTTCGCGCTGGTGCCGCGGCATGATCCAGATCCTTCTCCTGAAGAACCCTCTCTTCAAGCAGGGCCTGACACTTCCCCAGCGCCTCAGCTACATGTCCAGCTGCTTCTTCTGGCTGTTCCCCTTCGTGCGCACGACGTTCCTCGTCGCGCCCATCCTGTTCATTCTCTTCAACCTGAAGATCTTCAACGCATCGGCCGAAGACTTCCTGGCCTATACCGTCACCTACCTCATCGCGTCCGAGATCCTGCGCAACTATCTCTATGGCAAGATGCGCTGGCCCTGGATTTCCGAACTCTACGAATACGTCCAGTCGGTCTTCCTGGTCCGGGCTATCGTCAGCGTCTTCCTCAACCCGCGCAAGCCGACGTTCAACGTCACCGACAAAGGCGTCTCGCTGACACAGCGCCAGCTTTCCAACCTCGCCTGGCCCTTCTTCGCCATCTTCGCCGGCCTCGGAATGGTTCTGTCCTATGCCATCTACCGCTATCAGACGGAGCCGGCCCTCGGTGACCTCATCGTCATCACCGGCGCGTGGAACCTGCTCAACCTGATCATCGCCGGCGCAGCCCTCGGCATCGTCACCGAACAGCCGAACGACGCCGACGGCATCAGCCTTCCCTCGGCACGGGCAGCCGAACTGGAAGTGGGTCATCAGACGGTGCCTGTCACCATTCGTCAGATCTCCTCGGAAAAGGCGATCGTCGAACTGAAGAAGAACGCGACGACACCGCTGCGCGCCGGGGAGTACGGCCGTCTGCTGCTCATCGATCCCCCTGCCAACGTCATCCTGCCTTCGGTTCCCGTCTTCATCGGCAAGCCCTCCGGCAGCGATCACCGCAGCTTTGTGGTCGAACTCGACGCCGAGGCCTGCCATTTCCCGGCGATCGCCAGCCTGATGCTTGCCGATCTCGACCTTCCCCGCGCTCTGCGTGACGGTCGTCAGAACCGCCGGTCCTATCCGGTCGCCCTGCTGACGCTCATTCGCTGGGCCATCTTCAGCCCGTTCCTCGCCATCACGGCCGGTCTTTCGTCCAAGTCGACCGCCGAGAGAACAAGTCGCCGCCGCCGTCAGCTCGTCGAAAAGCCGCAACCCGTCGTCGAAGCCGCGTGACCGGAAAGCCAGAGGATATCACCATGATCAAGTCGTCCACCTTTGCCCTCGCGCTTCTGCCGTCCCTTCTCCTGGCCGGTCTCTCGAGCACGGCGCTCGCCCAGTCGCTGACGCCCTCGCCGGCAGCAGCACTGGTTCCGGCGCTGGCACCGTCGCCGGCACAGCCGGCAGCTCCAAGCCCGTTCCGCTTCAACACCGCATCGGCGCAAACCGCGCCGACGCAGCTCTCCGACGTCGGCGGCACCCTGCGCAAGATTGCGGCCAGCTCCTATGATCTCTTCTTCGACGGTGAATTTGCGAGCCGCCGGCTCTCCTTCTTCGCCCGTCCCGACGAGGCGTCGAGCGCATCGCAACTGGTGCTCACGCTGCAGACCGCCATTTCGGCCGCACCGGAGCGGTCGAACCTCGCCATCCAGATCAACGGACACGAAATCGGCTCCACCAACCTCGTCGCCGGCGATCCCCGCCGCGTCACGTTCGACATCCCGGCCGGCGTCATCCAGCCGGGCTACAACGCGGTTGCCCTTTCCGCCAGCCATCGCCACCGCGTCGACTGCAGCGTCGAGGCGACCTACGAACTCTGGACCAAGATCGACCCGGCCCAGAGCGGCTTCGTCTTCCCGTCGGCCGAGGCCGGCAACCTCACGATGATCGACCTGATGCCGCTCGCCGGAACGCGGGAAGGCCGCACCAACCTGCGCGTCATTCTGCCCAAGGGCGCGCAGATGCCGGATTACGACCGCGCCCTCAACGTCGTGCAGGCGCTGACGATCGCGGGCAATCTGAACCATCCCCAGGTCGAGTTCGGCTCGACCCCGGGCACGGGTGCCGGTATCGACATCTATGTCGGCGCCGTGAAGGACGTCGCGGCCCTGCTCGGCAACGACACCCCGGCACTTTCCTCCGGCGAGACGGCCATCGTTGCCGCCGGTGCGACGCCGGATCGCAAGCGCCTCATCATTGCCGGTCTCGATGCCGCCGATCTCGATGCCAAGACCCAGCTGTTCGTGCAGCAGGCGACCCGTGATCGCCCGGTCGGCACGCCGGAAGGACTGGCCGCTCTGACGAACATGAAAGGCCGCCTCCTCGTTCCCGGACAGAAGGTGACCCTGGCGGATCTCGGCTACACGGCAAAGCCCTTCGACGGCCGGTTCGTCCAGTCGAAGGTCAACTTCACCATGCCGTCGGATTTCTACCCTGGCGCCTATTCGAGCATGAGCTTCCACCTCAATGCGCTCTATGTCGGCGGGCTGTCTCCGGATGCCGTCCTGACGGTCAAGGCGAATGACAAGGTCGTGGCGAACATCCCGCTCAGCTCTCCGCTGGGTGGCGCGATCCGCGACCAGCGCCTGCCAATTCCCTTCACCGCGTTGCGCCCCGGCCAGAACACGCTCGAGGTCGAAGCACGGCTGCCCTCCAAGCTCGATGCGGCTTGCGAGTCCGTCGACAAGGCAACCTCGACGGTCCGCCTTTCGATCGACGGCAATTCGTACCTGGATATCCCGAATTATGCGCGGGTCGGCCGCTATCCCGACATTGCCGCCCTCACCTCGGGTCTCCCGGCCCCGCTCGAAGGCGACAAGGGGGCTACGACCACGCTTCTGGTCCCGAACTACAACGCACAAAGCATGGACGCCGCGGCAACCTTTGTCGCCAAGATGGCCTATTCGTCGGGCCAGGTGAAGCCGATGCAGTACACCTCGCTGCTGCCGACCCTGGACACGGCCAACCTCATCGCGTTCGGCGGCTACGATACGTTGCCGTCCGAACTGGTCAGCCGCATGAACCTCGACTTCGTCAATATCCGCAACATGGCGGGTTCGGGTGCGTCGCCCTACGAGTTTGCCGCTCTCGAAAACTTCGGTCCCCAGAGCGACGTCCAGCGCCAGATGACGACAAGCGTCGTCGGCACGGCGGTGGATCTCTCGCAGACGGCCAGCAACTTCCTCGCCGCCCCCATCGAGCAGTCGGCCGTCTTGCTGAAGGCGATCCGGCAGAAGACGGTCTCCGAGCTCTCCAAGCTCAACATCGCCCCTCTTCGCGCGATCCTTGGCGACGAGATCAAGCCGGAAGCCTTTTCTCCAACGGCGGAAGCCACCCTCGTCATCGCCCAGAACTCCGGCAGAAACGGCGGACTCTGGACAGTGGTTGCCTCCAAGAGCGCCAACGGCATCGTCGCCGGTACGGATGTACTGACGGATCTCAACGTGTGGAACACGCTCGGTGGCTCGGTGCAGGCCTTCTCCGAGACCGGCATCAAGCTCGATCAGCAGCTGGCGACCAACCAGACGCTTTATCGGACGCAGCCGCTGAGCCTGTCCAACATACGCCTGGTGACGGCAAGCTGGCTGGCCAACAATGCGGCCGTCTATATCTTCGCCCTGCTTACGGCCGCCATCCTGCTTGGGATCGGCACCTACCTGGTTCTCGCGACCGGACGCCGCAATCATGGCTAAGCCGCTCGCCCTGGTCACATGGAGCCTTACGGCAGCCATGACCGTCCTGCTCTCCGCCGTGCTGCCGACAAGCGGCCTGGCGGCGAACAAGACCAGCCGCGTGAAGAACGCGGAGACCTTCCTGCCGGTGGACTACATTGCCGGCGCCTGGTGGCTGTACAAGTCCATCTTCGTGGAAAATGGTCGCGTCGTCGACCGGTCGAATGGCAACGTGTCGCACAGCGAAGGTCAGGGATACGGCATGCTGATCGCGGTCGCATCGGACGATCGCGAGACCTTCGACGCCCTCTGGACCTGGACGCAGGAACACCTCCAGGTTCGCGAGGACGCTCTTTCGGCCTGGCGGTGGAGCCCCGATACGGCAACACCGGTCGCCGATACGAACAATGCCTCGGACGGCGACCTGCTGATCGCCTGGGCCCTGTCGCGAGCCGCGACGCGGTGGAAGGAGCCGGCCTACACCGCTGAAGCCCGCCGGATCCTCAAGGACCTGACGGCGAAGGCAACGGTCAGGGATGCGACCTACGGAACGTTGCTTCTTCCCGCGGCACAGGGATTTGGCGGCAGCGCCGAGCATCCCGGCATCGTCGTGAACCTGTCGTACTGGATCTTCCCGGCCATCGAGGAACTGGGGCTGATCGATCCGTCCTTCCCGGCCGCCGACCTGATCGCAAGCGGCAAGTCGCTCCTCGAGAAAGGCCGTTTCGGCAGCAGCAACCTGCCGGCCGACTGGCTTTCGCTGAAAGGCGCGCATCCGCAGCCAGCACCTGCCTTCGCGGCCACCTTCGGCTATGAGGCGGTGCGGGTGCCGCTCTACACCGCCTGGTCCGGCGCTGCACCGCTGTCGCTTCTGACGGGTGTGCAGATGCGCTGGAACGAGACCGGTGCCAACGTCATGCATGTCATGGATCTGGCAACCGCCGCCCCGATGACGGCCATGTCCGACCCCGGTTATCGCGCCGTCAGCGCGCTTCTTTCTTGCGGTCTTGGACGGGCGGGACAGGATTCGACCCTGCCCCCCTTCGAGCCCACCGACTATTACCCATCCACGCTCCATCTCCTGAGCATCATCGCCATCTCCGAGAGGTATGCATCATGTCTGCCAAGTCAAAACTGAAGTTCTCGCTGCTTGCCGCAACCGCCGTGCTCCTCATCAATCCGGGACTGGTCCTGAAGTCGCTCGGGAATGACGATTCGGACCTGCGCGCTCAGGAGATGTCGTGGGCCCTGCCGCTTCCCCAAGGTTCGGCCCAGGGTGTAACCCCGGGTTCGGCAACGAAGCTGGACGCCCTCGATCCGCTGCTGTCGCCTGCAGGCGCCGCCTCCTCTCCGGCCGTGTCCGGCGTTAACAGCGCCTTTGCCGCTCCGGCCGCAAGCACAGCCCCGGCTGCAGACCGCGTTGCCGTCAATCCGCAGGCAGCACCGGGCGACAACCCGTTCCTGCGCAACGCGGCATCGGCGCCCGCCAGCCAGGGACGCCCGGCCGCAGCACAGCCCTCCGCCATCGTGGTTCCTGCCGCCCTGTCTGCCGCCCCCGCCGACGCCGGACGGCCTGGCGCCTCCCCGGCCACAGTTCCGGCATCCGCGTCTGCGGTCGTCAATCCCTTCGCTCCGGCGGCCGCTTCGGCGCCTGCAGCCGGCACGACACCGACGGCCACCGCCGGGTCCGTGGACATCTCAGCGCTTCGCTACTACGCCTCGACGCGCGACCTGAAGCGCGTCGGTGCCGAACTGCGCCGCCTCAAGGATCTCTATCCCGACTGGCAACCCCCGAAGGACCTGTTTACGCCCGCCTCGCAGTTCGACGAGCAGCCGCTCTGGAACATCTATGCGACCGGCAACTACGCCGCCGTTCGCGCCGGGATCGCACGCGCACAGAGCGTCAATCCGAAATGGCAGCCGTCCGATGACCTCATGACCAAGCTGCAGCTCGGCGAAGCGCGCAGCCTGATCGACGGCGCCATGGCCCAGAGCCGCTGGAAGGACGTGATCTCCACGGCCCAGGCCATGCCGTCGCTGATGGTCTGTGGTGAAATGCAGGTTCAGTGGAACGTTGCTGAAGCTTTCGCCCGCCTGCGCAGCTATGCTGACGCATTCGACGTCTACCGCTATATCCTGACGACCTGTGACGATCCGGCCATGCGCCTGTCGACCGTTCAAAAGGCCTCGCTCCTCATTCCGCCGGTTGGCTTCACGTCGCTCCTCGCCCTTGGCCGGACGACGCAGGACGGCCATCCCGAGTTCGAGAATCTCGGCTTCGACGGCATCCGCCGTCAGATCGGCTCGTTCATCGAGCACGGCGATTTCTCTGAAATGCCGTCCAACGAGGAGATCACCCGCTTCGTCGATTTCATCCAGCGCAATGCGTCTGTCGAGGATGCCAACCTCGTCGGCTGGTACTTCTACTCGCAGAAGGACTGGGCGAATGCGAATGGCTGGTTCCTGCAGGCCAGCCGGTTCAAGCGTGATCCGAAGAGCATCGAGGGCCTGATCCTGACGCTGCGGCAGATGGACAAGACGGACGATGCCTTGAAGCTCGCCCGCCACTACATGAAGATGTCGCCGGACATTGCTCGCCAGTACATCGAGATCGTCGCCAGCGATCTCACGGCAAACAAGCCGACGATCGCCATGGACGACACCGAGAACGCCCTGTTCCAGGAAACCGTCACGGCGCAGAAATCCGCGCTCGGTGCACAGGCGATCGGCTGGAAGTACCTTGCAAGCAACGACAAGGCCACCGCGAAGACCTGGTTTGCCAACTCGGTGGAATGGAAGCCGACCGAAGGCGGCGTGGTCGGTCTCGCCGTTCTCGCAGCCCGCTCGAAAAATGGTCCTGCGCTGAAGGCCCTCAAGGTCAACTACGGCAAGACCTTCACGGCCCTGCAGGACTTCAAGGTCTACACCCCCCGCTACGTCGCAAAGAAGCCGACAAAGGCGCGCCTCAAGGCCGCATCGAACAAGCCGAAGACGCTGATGGACTATCTGCGGTCCGACTCCTGAGACCAAACGCCCGGTACGCCCGGCCGCCCGAACAGAAAAACCCCGTCGCCCCGCGGCGGGGTTTTTCTTTGGGAGAAGACCTCTCAAATGAACGCATAACGGTCCGGCGACGACATTGCGCACGGTCCGGCGGAAACGTCGTTCGCCCCCTTGGCAAAGGTTACCCGGCAGATGCCGAACGCCCGACATTGCGCGTGTCGTCGATCTGGGAACTCGTCGTTCTGCGAAGCGGCGACCGAGGCTGCCGCAGATGACGTCGTTGCGAGAGGGGTCGCCGTCAGGGGAACAAGCGGATCGGCATTGACAGCACGCATCTGGAGCGAACGCTCCCGGCATGGGCTGACGTCAGCTCAAACGAAGACGCCGCGACAGACGGATGGATCGTCTGTCGCGGCGTTTCCGTTTGAGCTGGTTAGGCTACGGCAAATTAAGGACGTGGCAGCCTGCGTCTTCCCCTTACGCGCCAGCTTCGCAGGGAAAGCAGATGCGGCCGGCACACCGGGGAGCCGAGGCTCGCCGGTGTGGACAGACAGGCGACTTAGCGGGAGCCTCGGCGGCGGAGCTGGTCGAAATAGACGATGACGATGATCAGGGCGCCGGTGATGATCCGCTGCCAGAAGGAATTGAGGTTCAGCAGGTTTGCACCATTGTTGATCGTCGCCAGGATGAAGGCGCCGAGGAGCGGCCCGTGGACGGAGCCAACCGCACCGAAAAGGCTTGTGCCGCCGATGACGGACGATGCGATCGCCTGGAGTTCCCAGCCTTCCGCCTGCGTGGCGTTGCCGATGCCGATACGCGAGGCAAGCAGGATGCCGACGAAGGCAGCACAGGTTGAGGACAGGATATAGGCGAGATAGATGGTGCGCTCGACATTGACGCCCGAAAGACGCGCGGCCTCGCGATTGGACCCGACGGCGAAGAGATAGCGGCCCCATCGGCTGAGATGCAGGAAGATGTACGCCGGTATCGCAACCACCACGACCATCCAGAACAGGCTGGGTACGCCGAGAAAATCCGCGCGGGAGAAGTTGGCGAAGCTCTCATCGGTGATCGAAATGGTCGAGCCGTTGGTGATGAGCAGGCCGATGCCGCGCAGCGATGTCAGGGTCGCAAGCGTGATGATGAAGGCGGGGAGGCCCATGCGCACGATGCCGAAGGCGTGGAACGCCCCGATCAGCACGCCGATGAGCAGCGTGATGCCGATCGCCGGCCAGAGCGGAATGCCGTGCGAGAGCAGCCAGGCGATCGTCACGCTCGAAAATCCGACCACGGCGCCGACCGAGAGGTCGATGCCGGCGGTGATGATGACGAAGGTCTGCCCGACAGCGAGGATCGCCGTCATCGCACCCTGCCGGAGCAGGTTGCTGATGTTGTTGGAGGTCCAGAAGCTGTTGGTCGAAAGGCCCAGCAGAAGCCAGAGGAACAGGAGGAGCCCGAGAAGCGTAAGCCCGAACAGAATGTTCATGCCCTTCTTCGGCACCGGTGCCGCCTCGGTCGTGGTCTCTACGCTCATGATTGTCCTCCACCCATCGTCATGTCCGGTCTTTTCGGTATCGGGAGACGTTGGCTGAACCCCGTTCGCCAATCGTCCCGGTCTCTGTTTCTTCCATCCCGCGTCGGGCGCGCAGCTAGACGCCGATCGCCTGCGTCAGCACGTCTTCGTGCGAGGCCGTGCGATAGCCGTGGCTCGCCACGAGCCGCCTCTGGCGGAACACGTGCAGCGTATCGGCCAGTTCGTAGACTTCCGGCAGGTAGGAGGAAATCAGGATGATGCCCGCGCCCTGCTCCAGGAGCTTGGAAAACAGCCGGTAGATCTCGGCCTTCGTGCCGACGTCGACGCCGACGGTCGGCTCGTCGAAGATGAACAGCTTGGCGCCGTGGCTCAGCCATTTCCCGATCACGATTTTCTGCTGGTTTCCGCCCGACATGGCGGATGCCAGAACGCGCCGGGTCGGCGTCTTGATCTTCAGGTCGCTGATCTGGCGGTCGGCATTTGCGATCTCCCGCTTGCGGTTGATCGTCAGACCGTTCGACAGCCGGTCGAACACCGGCAGATTGATGTTGAGGCCGATGGGCAGGTTGAGGCAGAGGCCCTGGTCGCGACGGCTCTCCGGCGCCAGAGCGATGCCGAGATCCATGGCGACGCGTTCGTTGCGGATATCGACCTTCTGGCCCTCGAACAGAATTTCGCCGGATGTGACCTTCTCGCGCCCATAGAGCCCCAATGCGAACTCGCTGCGACCCGCGCCGATCAAGCCGTAGAGACCGACGATCTCGCCCGCGCGCACGGTGAGCGAGATATCGTCGAAGCCCGGACCGGACAGGCCCCGCGTTTCGATGATCGGCTTGCCGATCGGGTGCGTCTCCTTGTGATAGACCTGCTCGATCGACCGGTTGATCATCATGGAAATCAGCTCGGCGTCGTTGGTTTCGCCGATCAGCCGCGTTCCCACATGGGTGCCGTCGCGCAGCACCGAAACGCGGTCTGCCAGTTCGAACACCTCTTCCATGCGATGGCTGATGTAGACGATGGTGACGCCCTGCGCCTGCAGGCGACGGATCAGCCGGAAGAGCTGTGCCGATTCCTGCCGCGTCAGATAGGCCGTCGGCTCGTCGAAAATGAGGAACTGTGTCCCGCGCATGGCCGCGCGGGCGGTGGCGACCAGCTGCTGCTGGCCGATCGTCAGATCGGAGAGCAGCGCGTCAGCCGGCAGGTTGAAGCCGAGATCGTTCAGCACGGCCTGGGCGGCTTCCGTCATGGCGCGTTTGCGCATGAGGCCACGCCGGTCCATCTCGTCGCCGAGAAACATGTTGGCCGCAACGGTCAGATGCGGGCAGAGAACCACTTCCTGGTGAACGGCATTGATGCCGCGGGAAATGGCTTCGGTCGGATCCGCCAGCGGCACCGATTGGCCGCACCAGACGATCTCGCCGGAGGTGCGACGGATGACGCCTGTCAGAAGCTTGATGAGCGTGGATTTGCCCGCGCCGTTTTCGCCGACGATCGCGTGAATTTCGCCCGAGAGGAACGTGATGGAGGCAGGCCGCAGCGCCTCGACGGTCCCGTAGCGTTTCTGCAGGCCGCGCAGTTCGAGAATCGGCGCACCCTTGGCCACCGGTCCGCCGGAATGGGCTTTCACCTCCGCGTCGTGCCGGTGGCTCACATCGTTCAATCCGGTCATTCGGCACTCCTTCCGAGGTCGCGCACGGTCGCGGCAGGCCGCCCGAAAGAGGCGCGCCGCGACCGAGAAAATCGACGGACGGCGGGGCTCCGCATCTGCAGCACCCCGCCGTGACGGTTTTAGTTGATCTTCGGATTGAGAAGAGCGTCGATCTTCGGATCGGACATGTTGGCCTTGGTGACGAGGTTGGCGCCGGTGTCGACGTTCGCCTCGACCTTCTCCTTCTTGGAGACGGCAAGCGCGGTCTTGATGCCGTCATAGCCCATGCGGTACGGATCCTGCACCACGAGACCGGCCAGAACGCCTTCCTTCAGGAAGCCGACCGTCTTCTCATCGCTGTCGAAACCGATGACCTTGACCTTGTCGCCCAGTTTGTTTTCGGCAATCGCCTGCCCGACGCCCTGCGCCATGATCAGGTTGGACGCGAAGACGCCGACGAGGTTCGGGTTGGCGGTGATGAGGTCGGTCATGATGTTGAGGCCCGTCGAGGCCTGACCATCGGCATACTTGTCGGCCACGACCTTGAGGCCCGGATACTTGCTCTTGATCTGGTCGAGGAAGCCTTCCTTGCGCTGCTCGAGCGAGCCTGCGCCGGGCGTGTTGGTGATGATGGCGATCTCGCCTTCTTCCTTGCCGGTCGCCGCCTTGATGGCTGCCGCGAGGCCGTCGGCCGCGATGCGTCCACCCTGGACGTTGTCCGTGGTCAGGAACGAGCTGAAGGCCTTGGAGTCGGCGCCGGAGTCGATACCGATGATCGGAACGGACTTGGCAGCTTCATCGACCGGCTTGCCGAGCGCCTTGAACTCCGTGGGCGAGATCACGATCGCAGCGGGGCTGCCGGCGACGGCGTTCTCCAGGATGCTGATCTGGCCGTTCACGTCGGTTTCAGCCTGTGCGCCGAGTTCCGGAACGTTGACGCCGAGATCCTTTCCGGCTGCGCGCGCGCCGGCAAGAACGATCTGCCAGTAGAACGACGTCGTGTCCTTGACGATGATCGGAATGGTGACGTTCTGGGCAAAGGCACCCATGGGCATCATGGCGGCGATGACGGCAGCGCCGGCAACGCTTGCAAGCGAACGACGCGCAAAGGCGCGACGCGACAGAATGTGGTTCAGCAGTGTCATGGTGTTGTTCTCCTCCAACAGCGTCTTGTTTCGTTTTCCTCCAACCGTACCGAAGACGCGGCGATACGGTCTTTATCTATAAAAAACATTTTATGATCGGACGCTAGCGCAAGAGCTACCAACTTGCAACTGGCTTTCCCGTCGTCGCACACCCTTCTTTGCAGGACGTTCAGACCCGCACGGCTTCCGTGCCGAGCGGGGGCGCGACGAGCGTATGCGCGTCATAGGGTGCGAAGTCCTGCGGCTGAAGCCGATGGGATTCCAGAGCCATGTTGCGTGTCAGGCTCGAAGGCTTGGCCGTGCCGAGAAGAACAGACGCGACCAGCGGGTTCTGCAGCGGATACTGCATCGCGGGCGCGGCGAGAGGCACGCCCTGCGAGGCCGCAATCTTCTCCATGGCGTCGACCTTGGCGAGTACGTCCGGCGCGGCTGGCCCGTAATCGAAATGCGCGCCCTCGACGGCACCCGTGGCGAGAATGCCGGAGTTGAACACGCCGCCGACGACGAGCGAGGTCTTCTTCGCGGCGCACAGCGGCAGGAGTTCGTCGACGGCCGTGCGGTCGAGCAGCGTGTAGCGGCCGGCCAGCAGGATGCAGTCGAGATCGGCTTCGCGCAACACGTCGAGACAGACGGGAACCTCGTTGACCCCCAGACCGTAGGCGGAAATCGCCCCGCTCGATTTCAGTTCGGCGAGCGCCTTCAGGCCGCCGTCGAACAACTGCCTGAGATAGACGGCATTGCGTTCGGCACCGTGCGTGTAGACGCCGATGTCGTGCACGAACAGGATATCAAGCCGATTGAGCCCCGTCCGGGCATAGCTGAATTCGACCGATCGCATAATACCGTCATAGGAATAGTCGTAGTCCGTCTGGAACGGCAGGGGGTCGACAAAGCCGAAGTCGGGGACCTGGTCGTCGGCGACCGGACGCAGGAGACGCCCGACCTTCGTGGACACCACATAGTCCCCCGATGGCTTGTCGCGCAGGAAATCGCCGACACGCCGCTCGGCGAGACCAAAGCCGTACCACGGGGCCGTATCGAAAAACCGCATGCCCGAATCCCAGGCCGCCTGCAGCGTTTCCATCGCCGTGTCGCGCGGGCAGGTTCGGTACATGCCGCCAAGCGGCGCGGTGCCGAAGCTGTATTCGGTGACGGACAGGTCCGTGGTGCCGATCTTGCGTGTTTTCATTGCAAAAATTCCGTCTGCATCGTCTGGTGAGAAATGGCGCACCGAATTGCTCGTTGTTATTTTATCTACAATAGACAGTTTTCCGTCAACTTGTATTATGCAGCCCGGAGGACGCGTCCATGCCCGTGTGAAACCATGTCGATCGAGACGACAGGACGGGACGCACAACATGCAAAAGAAGAAGGGTGCGGGGCGAGCCGGGCAGGATGGATGTCTGTCCGGTCGCATCGGGAACAGGGATGGCGAAACAGAATACGGTCTTCAAGGACGCCTTCAACCGGTGTCTGACCCTCGTCGCGGAGAAGGGGGAGCTTCCGTCCGAGCTCGAGCTGGGAACGACGCTCGGCGTCAGCCGCACGACGGTGCGCGCCATTCTCGAGCGGTTGAAAGCGCTGGAGATCATTGCCTGGGACAAGCGTTCCAAGGCAATGCTGCGGACGCCGCAGCCGGACGATTTCTTTCCCGTCGAGGAGACGAGCTCGCTCTCGGATATCATCGAACGGAGTTTCATGCGCCGGATCCTTGCCGGCGGCGCGGAACCCGGCATGCAGATCAACGAACTGGAACTGGCGCGCGATATCGGCACGGGGACGACCAGCGTCCGCGAGTTCCTCATCCGCTTCAGCCGATTCGGCCTGATCGAAAAGCGGCCGAACAGCCATTGGGTTCTGAAAGGCTTCACCCGCGAATTCGCACTGGAGCTGACGGAGATTCGCGAGATGTTCGAGCTTCGCTCCGCCGCCGGCTTTGCCGCGCTTCCGGAAGATCACCCGGCGTGGCGGGATCTCGACGACATGGACGCGCTGCATCGGGACATGCTGGCAAACATCGACACGCGCTATCGCGATTTCTCCGAGCTGGACGAACGCTTTCACCTTCTGGTGCACCGCTCCTCGAGCAATCGCTTCATCATCGACTTCTACGACATCATCACCATCGTCTTCCACTATCACTACCAGTGGAACAAGGCGAACGACCGCGAGCGCAATGCGCGCGCCGTGGAAGAACACCTGGATTACATCGCGGCCCTGAAAACCCGCGACCTTGCCAAGGTCGACCGCGCCTGCCGACGGCATCTGCGCTCGGCCCGCGAAACGCTTCTGCAATCGATCCAGCAGCCTGAAGCCTGAAACACAAGACGCCATGACAGACAAGGACGCGACCATGCCAGCAGCCCTCTCCCTCCCCCGTTCGGGCACCTTCATCGGCCGGGTCTGGCGACCGGGCATCGGCCCGGCGGTCGTCACGGTGCGCGATGGCGCGCTCTACGACATCACCTGCCGCGAGGTGCCGACTGTCCGGGACCTGCTGGAGAGCGACGACCCGGCAGAGCGTGTCCACGGGTTGGACGGCGAGCCTCTCGGCAGCCTGGACGAGATTGCCGCCTCGTCCCGCGATCACGACCGGGACACGGCGTGCCTCCATCTTCTGGCACCCTGCGACCTGCAGGTCATCAAGGCCTGCGGCGTCACCTTTGCACGCTCGATGATCGAACGTGTCATCGAAGAAAAGGCGGCCGGGAATCCGTCGCTCGCCGCAAAGGTGCGCGACCGCGTGACGGCCATCATCGGCGACAGTCTGCGCGATCTCAAAGCCGGATCGCCTGCAGCGGTCGCCGTGAAGGCGGCCCTGGTCGAGGAAGGCATCTGGTCGCAATATCTGGAAGTCGGCATCGGCCCCGACGCCGAAGTCTTCACGAAGGCGCCGGTTCTCTCCTCCGTCGGCTGGGGCGCATCCGTCGGGCTACATCCCATTTCCAAATGGAACAACCCCGAGCCCGAGATCGTGCTGGCTGTCGACAGCCAGGGCCGCGTCAAGGGCGCGACACTCGGCAACGACGTCAACCTGCGAGACGTCGAGGGCCGCTCGGCCTTGTTGCTCGGCAAGGCGAAGGACAACAATGCGTCTTCGGCGCTGGGTCCGTTCATCCGGTTGTTCGACGCGACCTATGGCATCGACGACATCCGGACGGCCGACCTCGACCTTGCCATCCGGGGAACCGACGGTTTTGCGATGTCCGGCAAAAGCACCATGCGCGAGATCAGCCGCGACCCGCTCGACCTCGTCGCCCAGACCATCGGACGCCACCATCAGTATCCCGACGGCCTCATGCTGTTCATGGGGACGCTGTTTGCACCCGTCGAGGACCGCGACATGCCCGGAGAAGGATTTACGCACAAGATCGACGATGTCGTGACGATTTCCAATCCGGACCTCGGGACGCTCACCAACACCGTCGCCTTGTCCACCACATCTCCCGAATGGACATTCGGGCTTTCGGCCTTCATGCGCAATCTCGCCGTCCGCGGACTGCTCTGAGGCCGCGAAGGACGACGAGCGCGTGCTCAGACGACGGCGACGTTGTCGCTCTCGGTGCGGCCGGCTGCGGCGAGCAGCATGCAGACGGCGCCCGGCAGCTTCAGCGCCTCCGCGGCTGCGACGCGCTCGGGCGTGTAATATCCGGCCTCGTGCAGGCAGTTGATCGTGCCGACCACGGTTCCTCCGATCACGATCGGCACGTTGATAACCGATTGGCATCCGAGCTGGTCGATCAGCTCGTAATCGCCGAACACGGCCGCGATCTCCTCGATCGTGTTGGCCACGAAGGTCTTCTGCTGCGTCAGCGTGATGTCCGACCAGTGGGTCTCGTTATAGGGCTTCGTTCCGGAAACCGGATACTGCTCGGGCATGTTGGAATAGACACGCTCGGCGACCCGTGTCGTCGTGTCGCTCGTCATGATGGTGAAAAGCTTCACGCCGACGCGTGCCTGCGTCAGCGCCTCCAATGCTGCATAGGCCGCCATGGGCTGCCCGGCGCCCGCAAGTGCGGCGACGAATGCCGTGTCGTCACTGGTCGTCATGCGCCGTCTCCTTCAGGGTGCGATGTCGACGCGGCCTAGCATCCGTCGCGACTGGAGATCAAGCCGCCTCGTGTCCGGCCATCCTGTGACGCCCGATCGGCAACATCATGGGGCAGTGGGACAGGGGATCGGCGATGACGCGGCTTTCCAGCCCGAAGACCGTGCGGACCATGTCCTCCGTCAGCACCTCGCCGGGTGGCCCGAAGGCATGAATCTGCCCGCCGGTCATGGCGACGAGAACGTCCGCATAGCGCGCCGCAAGGTTCAGATCGTGCAGCACCATGACGATCGTGGTGCCGCGCGCGCAGTTGAGGTCGGTCAGAAGATCGAGCACCTCGATCTGGTGGTGGATGTCGAGAAAGGTCGTCGGTTCGTCGAGGAGCAGGATGTCCGTCTCCTGGGCCAGCGCCATGGCAATCCACACGCGCTGGCGCTGGCCGCCGGAAAGCTCATCGACCGGTCGTTCGGCAAGATCAAAGGTCTTGGTCGCGGCAAGTGCGCTGTCGATGGCTTCGTCATCTTTGCGCGTCCAGCGCGAGAAGAGGCTCTTGTGCGGATGACGACCGCGGCTGACGAGATCGGCAACCGTGATGCCTTCCGGCGCGATCGGCGCCTGTGGCAGCAGGCCGAGCGTCCGAGCAAGCTGGCGCGCCGGCGTGCGGTGGATCGAGGCTCCGTCGAGGAGGACGTGCCCCTTTGTCGGGACGAGCAGCCGTGACAGGGTGCGCAGGAACGTCGACTTGCCGCAGGCATTGGCGCCGACGATGATCGTGATCCGGCCCGTGGGTATGGCGAGGTCGAGCCCGTGCAGGATCGTCTTGCCGTCATATCCGGCGGAAAGCCCGGTCGCAACGAGTGTGTGGTCGGTCACAGGGAACCTCCGGTCCGGCTGACCCGGACGATCAGGAGCAGAAGGTAAGGCGCGCCAAGAGCACCGGTGATGACGCCGACAGGGTAGCGGCTGGGAAGCAGCACCTGCCCCGCATAGTCTCCGGCGAGAACGAGGATGGCCCCCACAAGCGCCGCCGGCAGGAGCAGCGACCCGCTCGCGCGGACAATGCGTGCGGCGATCGGACCTGACAGAAACGCCACGAAGGCGATCGGCCCGGTGATGGCGGTTGCCGCGGCGATCATGCCGACGGCCGAAACGATGACCGTCATACGGGTTCGGTTCACCTGGACGCCGAGCGCGGACGCCGTCTCGTCGCCGAGCCGCAACGCCTCGAGATCGCGGACACGACTGAGAAGCAGGCTGCCGAAGAGCCCGATCGCGAGCAGCAACGGCAGCGCCTGCTGCAGTTGCGCGCCGTTGACGCTGCCCGTCAACCAGCGCATCGCCTCCTGCAGGCTCCAGGAAGGCGCGGTGGAGAGAAGGTAAGCGATGACGCTCTGCAACATGGCGGAAACACCAATCCCGACGAGGATGAGCCGAGTCCCGCCGACGCCGTTCCGGAACGACAATCCATAGACCGCGAGTGCGACGCAGAGCCCGGCGCCGACCGCCAGCAACGACACGATCGGGCCGGACATCTGGAGAATGACGATCGCGAAGACCGCGGCGGCGCCGGCGCCCGAGGTGATGCCGATGATGTCGGGACTGGCCAGCGGATTGCGCAGCATGGTCTGGAATGCTGCCCCGCCGAGGCCGAAGCAGACGCCGGCGAGCGTTGCGAGGACGGCGCGCGGCAGGCGCAATTGGCCGACAACGAAAGACGCTCCGGAAACGGGTTCGCCCACGAGAACGCGCAGGACGTCTCTCGGCGCGACAAGGCTTTGCCCGACGGACAGGGTGAGACCGAAGAGGAAGACGGCCAGCGCCAGGAAACCGCAGATGGCCGTCCAGCGCTGGCGCGTCCGGCGTGTCCGATGGCGCACGAGGCGTTCGAGGGTCGGCGACATCGCGCTCACAGGTCCCGCACGCGCTGGCGGCGTACGATCCAGATGAAGAACGGCGCGCCGACCAGGGCCGTAATGATGCCGACGTCGATTTCGCCCGGCCGGGCGATGATGCGCCCGAGAATATCGGCCGCAAGGAGAAGGCAGGCACCGCCAAGGGCCGAAAACGGCAAGAGCCAGCGGTGATCGACGCCGATCAGCAGGCGGCAGAGATGCGGCACCATGAGGCCGACAAAGCCGATGGGGCCGCAGACGGCGGTGGTGGCACCGCAGAGCAGGATCGCGCCGAAGGCCGCGACGGCACGCGCTGCCGCCACGTGTTCGCCGAGGCCGGCCGCGACATCGTCGCCCAGCGCCAGCGAATTCAGCTTGCGCGCCGAGAGCAGGCTGATGGCAAAGCCGATGACGAGAAACGGCAGCACGGGAAGGACACGATCACCCGTCGCGCCGCCCACGCCGCCGATCTGCCAGGCCTGGATCCCGCCGGCAATGTCGCCCCGCGGAAGAACGACGGCAATGACCAGCGAGGAGAAGGCGACGGAGGTGGCCGCACCGGCCAGCGCCAGCTTGAGGGGCGTCGCCCCGCCCCGTCCCAAGGAGCCGATCGTGTAGACGAACAGCGCGGCGCCAGCGGCACCGGTGATCGCGGTCCAGATCGTGGCCTGCGCCGATGCCATTCCGAACCAGGCGACACCGATAACGACGGCAAGGGACGCCCCCATGTTGACCCCGAGAATGCCCGGGTCCGCGAGCGGATTGCGCGTGACGCCCTGCATGATCGCGCCAGCGAGGGACAGTGCGGCACCCGCCAACAGGGCAAGCCCCGTTCGCGGAAGGCGAAGGGCGACGGCAGACTGTCCGATCGTCTCCTGCGCGCCGCCGAGGGCCGCTGCGATATCCGCCCAGGCAACGGCGCGCGTCCCTGTCGTCACAGACAGGACCGCGAGCACGGCAAGCGCGGCGGCAAGGAGGGCAAGCCATAGGCCGCGCGATCGTGCGGAAGACGCGGCACGATGAGCCACCTTGGCAGTTGCCTGGAGTGAACCGGCCGTCATTCCTGTGACTTTGCCGCCTTACCCAGGCGCGCCACATAATCCTTGAGGACCCAGCGGATCGACAAGGGGGTGGGATTGGCGGCGTTGCCGACCGGATCATTCCCGAGCATGACCACCGCTCCGTTCGCGACCGCCGGCATATGGCGCGTCAGCGGATTGGACTTCAGCGTATCGAACAGGGCATCATCGCCATAGGTCACGAGGATATCGACATCGTCGAACGCATCGATCTGCTCGGCGCTGATCGAACCCGAGTATTTTCCCGGCTGGGATGCCTGACGGACGCTCTTCGGCGCGGCAAGGCCGAGATCGCCGAAGAATTTCACGCGCGTGTCGTTTGTCGTGTAGAAATGGATGATGCTCAGATCCGACGGGCTCAGGTGCGTGATGAACATGACCGACTTGTCCTTCAGTTCCGGATGCCCGACAAGCGTGCTGGCGATATCGCTGTCGATATCGTTGATGAGCGCTTCGCCTTCCCGCGCCATCCCGAGCCCGGCACTGTTGAGGCGGATCGTCTCGCGCCAATCGGTGGACCAGGGCGCCTGCGGATAGGCGATCACCGGGGCGATCTGGCTCAGCGTGTCGTAATCCGCCTGACTGATACCGGAATAGGCCGCGAGGATGACATCCGGGCGCGTGGCTGCGACGGCCTCGAAGTCAATGCCGTCGCCTTCGTCGAACAGGACGGGCGGCGAACCACCCAACGCGTCGAGGCGTGCCTTGACCCAAGGAAGAATGCCGTCCTTGTCGTCGTCGCCAAAGTTCGCGCGCGCCATTCCCACGGGCACGATGCCGAGCGCGAGCGGAACCTCGTGGTTCGCCCAGGCGACCGTCGCCACGCGCTGCGGCTTGGTCTCGATCACGGTGGTTCCGAATGCATGGTGCAGGGTGACCGGAAAGACGGGCGTGTCCGCGACCTCTGCACGCGCCGGCGACAGCAGCCAGACGGTCATGGCGAAAAGCATGGCGAAGCGCAAAAATCTCATCCCGATCCCTTTGATGGACAAAAGTTGACTTTTCTTCTCAGCTTCAACGGCGGGCGTCAACGCCAAAGCGGCACGCACGCACAGACGCCGAAGAGTTAACCGCGGGATTCGACAAAAACGGAGGAATCCACAATACTCGATAAATTCGCTCCAGTTATACGGACGGCAGGAATGCGACGCGGCCGAATCTGCCGCAACAGCATTCTGAACTGCCCCGCCCCGCGCGGCGGCCCGGCCTCACGACACTCTGGATACGGCACATGGACATCGAAAGAACAGGCAAAACCCGGCGGTCGACCTTCATCCGCACGCGCAGCACCATCCTGCTCGGCTGCACCGCCTGGGTTGCACTGTCGCCGGCAGGCGCGTTCGCCCAGGACGCATCGGGCAATGCAACCGTGCTCGAGACCATCGTTGTCCGCGGTGGCGGGTCGAGCGGGACCGTGCTCAACACGGAGGGCGATGCGACGTCGATCGTTGCGACGGAAACCACGGCAACCGGCAAGCTACCGACGGATATCCTGACGGCACCGGCAGCGGTTTCCGTGATCACGTCCAAGGAAATCGAGGCGCGCGCCGCCGACAGCGTCGAGCAGGTGGTCCAGTATACCGCCGGCGTCGTGACCGACTTCTACGGATCCGACGACCGCTACGACTATTTCGACATACGCGGCTTTACGCCCTACACCTATCGCGACGGGCTGGCGATCGGCCGGACCTTCGCCGGCACGCGGGAGGAGCCCTACGCCTTCGAGCGGATCGAAGTCCTGAAGGGCGCAAGTTCATCCGGCTTCGGCGCAGCAGAACCCGGCGGATCGGTCAACTACGTCACGAAGACACCGAAGCACGAGCGTTTCGGCGAGGTCTACGGCACCGCCGGATCGTTTGCCCACAAGGAGGTCGGTTTCGACCTCGGCGACAACCTGACCGAGGACGACACACTGTCCTTTCGCCTGACCGGAAAGCTCCAGCGCGCCGAAGCAGAATACGACTATTCGCAAGACGACGAAAACTTCATCATGGGCGGCCTGACCTGGCGGCCCGACGCGGCGACGAACCTGACCGTCGTTTTCGACCATCTCGACAAGGATGGCGTTCCCGGCAGCGGCGGCCACCCGCTCGGCACGCATTTCGACCGCGACACGTTCTTCGGCGAGCCGGACTACTATTTCCGCGACACGAATCGCAACAGCTACAGCGTGATGTTCGACCATGATTTCGGCAACGGCTTCAGCTTCGGTTCCAACGCCCGCTACAGCACTCTCAATGACGGGTTCGGCAGCGCCTATATCGGGGGCACCCCGACCGACGGCACGACGACGGCCAGCCGCTACTTCTTCGGCAGCGAAAAGTCCTCCGAACAATTCATCATCGATGCCAATCTCGTCTATGAAGCCGGCACCGACACCGTCGAGAGCCGGACACTGCTGGGTACGGAATACAACAATTTCGCTTCCGACACCGACACCTTCTACACGGCGGCGCCATCGATCGACTGGGAAAACCCGATCTACAGCGGCGGTCCCGGCAGCCTTTCGCCCTTCTCGAGCGTCGACAACGACCAGAAGACGGCCGCGGTCTACCTCCAGCAGGATCTGACCTTCTTCGACAAGCTGACGGTCAGCGTTGGCCTGCGAAACGACTGGCTCGACCTCAGCGAGACGGACCGCCTTGCCGGCACGACGACGTCAGCAGATCACAGCGAGTTCACCAAGCGCATCGGTGCAAGCTACAAGATCACCGAAGAACTGGCACCCTACATCAGCTATGCAGAATCCGCGGCACCGCCGGCCTCGGGGGCGGATCCGACGACGGGCAAGCAGTACGAAGTCGGCATCAAGTATCGCCCGGAAGCCTTCCCCGCCCTGATTACGGCATCCGTCTACGATCTGACGAAAGGCAACATCACCGTCTACGATCAGGTCACCTACCTGCCGCAAACGGTCGAGAAGGTTCGCCATCGTGGTTTTGAGCTGGAAGCCAAGGCGGAAGTCACCGACCACCTCGATGTCATTGCGGCTTACAGCTACATCGATTCCGACATCGAAGAACCGGGCGGCGCCAATGACGGCAACCGGCTGATGCGCGTACCCAGGCATCTCGCCTCGATCTGGAGCACCTACACGCTCGCCGGACAAGGCGCACGCGGCGATATGACCTTCGGCGTCGGAGCCCGCTATCTCGACTCCTACTTCACCGACATCGGCAATACCAAGACGTCCGAGCGCGCCGTCGTGTTTGATCTGGCTTACAGTTACAAGATCCAGGAAAACACGACCCTTCAGTTGAACGTCAACAATGTGTTCGATGAAAAACACATCGCGAGCACCGACTCCGGCGCCGTCTATTACAATCCGGGTCGCAAACTCATGGCGACGCTTCGCCAGAGCTGGTGAGGGACGCGCGGACGTCTGCCTGCGCTCAGGCGCCGGCGGACGTTTCCGATGCTCGGATGTGGTGCAGACGCCGCCATGCGGCCGGTGTCTCGCCGTCGATCTGCCGAAAGACCTTCGTCAGGTGCGCCTGGTCGGAAAACCCCAGTTGGGCTGCGATGCTGGCCACCGGAAGGTCGCTCGTCACGAGCAGTTGCTTTGCCTGTCCGATCCGCTTGCCAAGCTGCCACTGAAGCGGTGTCTGGCCCGTGGTCTTCTTGAAGACGCTGGAAAACCAGCTTTCCGACAGGCCGACGATCGCGGCCATCTCGGCGACCGACATGCGATGGCCACCGGCTTGGTCCGCTTGGGCCATCAGCTTGTTCATCTGCGCCTGGGTCAGACGGGCGCCGGCCTTCGGTGGTCGTTCGGCCGGGATGTCGAGGAGCCCTGCGACGATGCAGCCGACAAGGCTCTCGGCATAGACGGCGTGCTTGGTTGGCGATCGGATCTCGTTTGCCAGAAGGCGCGCCAGCGTCTCGATTCCGGAGATGTCGTTCAGCTCGGCCGGGCGGCGCAGCGCGGCCTGTGCCGACGCGCGCCCGATCGACGGTGCGAGATAGCGAAGGATCGCATCCTTGTGGAGATGAAGATTGAGGTGGCTGAAGCGATGCGCGGTCCGGCTGGTCGTCCACATGGGCATGCCCGCGGGAACGTAGACGGCACGCGGCATGGCGCGGGCGTTGCGGGTGAAGTCGTCGCTGCGGTTGGAGATCCGGACATTCTGCGAGACGTCGTTGAAAAACAGCATGATGCGCGGATCGTCCGCAAGGTAGTAGCCGCTTGCCCCGGCGCGGCTTTCAGCCTCCCAGAGCACCGTCACCATTCCGTCGAGCTGGCGCCACTGCACGGGAGCGGAGACGGTGATGCCGTCCGTCCGCCACGACATCCGATGCCAGAAGCGCATGATGGGGTGTCCGTTCGCTGAGGGCCTTAACATGACGCTCGTTCTCATATTTTGCCATGGTAAGCAAGGGCGCAAGCTCCGGTTCGTGCGCGCCTTGAAAGCAGCGGTACGCGCCATTGAGAGACCCGATGTCGGACACGGCGCGCGCATTCGACGCAAAATCCGACCGCGCGGAGCGCTTCTTTCGCTAAAGGCTTGGACAATCACGCGTTCGCGGCTAGGTTAAGCATGCTAACCAAGGAGGCAACTTTGAACCGCAACACCATTATTGCAGCCGTCGTCGCTGTTATCGTCGTCATCGTTCTCTGGAGCGTCATGCGCAGCCCGGAGCCGGCTCCCGCACCGCCTGCCACGCCGCCGGCCGCTTCGACCCCTGCTCCGGCACCGACCACGACGCCCCCGGCCACCACGACGCCGGCTCCGGCTACGACCACGCCGCCGGCAAACTGATCCCGAGAGCGGCCGCCTCACCCGCAGGCGGCCGCGATTTCCTGCCACGCCGAACACGACCGAGGCCCAAGACTCTCGGCGGTTCGGCGTTCGGCTTTTTGGCGATGCGCGCACCTGTCGCAAGGTCCGCGTGAGGGATTGCTGGATCAGCGTTTCAGGCAGCCCGCAATCTGTTTCCCGAGAGAGCATCGACCGAAGTGCCGTTTTGCCGTTTCCTTTCGCCCCGCGACCCCTACATCGATCATCGTGGACCAGAGGTACGACCAGACACATGCGGGATCAGAAGCTGAGATGACATCACCGAGCAAAGACGACATCGACAACCTCGTATCTTCCTCGATGCTGCACCAGGCACGCCAGTTCGCGGAAAGTTACGGCGGGCAAGGACGTTTCTGGCAGCGGCCTTATGCGGAACCGCGCCCACGTTCCGCCTCGGCCATCGCCTCGGTCTGGTTCACAGCTTATCCACCCTCCGTCATCACCCGCGAGGGCGACTCCGTCCTGAAGACGCTGGGCGATCCTCAGCTGTGGTCGGCCCTATCGTCGATCGGCGTGCGGGGCATCCATGTCGGCCCCACGAAACGGTCCGGCGGCCTGAAAAACGGAACCTATACGCCGACGATTGACGGCAACTTCGACCGCATCGGCTTCGACATCGATCCCGCCTTCGGAACAACGGAAGAGTTCGTCGCGATCAGTCGCATGGCTGCGGCCTTCAACGCGATCGTCATTGATGACGTCATTCCGTCACATACCGGCAAGGGGGCGGATTTCCGCCTTGCCGAAATGAAACACGGTTCCTATCCCGGGCTCTACCACATGGTGGAAATCCCCGAGGAGGAATGGCCGCGTCTGCCCGACGTGCCGGAGGGACGGGATGCCGTCAACCTCGGCGCGGAAACCGTCGACTATCTCCGGGACAAGGGCTTTATCGTCGGCCAGCTGCAACGTGTCATTTTCTTCGAGCCGGGCGTGAAGGAAACCGACTGGAGCGCGACGGCCCCGGTCGAGGGTGTCGACGGAAAACTGCGGCGCTGGGTCTATCTCCACTATTTCAAGGAAGGCCAGCCGAGTCTCAACTGGCTGGACCCGACCTTTGCGGCCCAGCAGATGATCATCGGCGATGCCCTTCATTCGATCGACCAGCTCGGCGCCCGCGGACTCCGGCTGGATGCCAACGGCTTTCTCGGTGTCGAACGCCGTGCCGACGGGCCGGCGTGGTCGGAAAGCCATCCCCTGTCGCTGACCGGCAACGCTCTGCTGGCGGGCATGGTGCGCAAGGCCGGCGGCTTCTCCTTCCAGGAGCTCAACCTGACGGTCGACGACATCGCGGCGATGTCGAAAGGCGGCGCCGACCTCTCCTACGACTTCATCACCCGCCCCGCCTATCATCACGCGCTGCTCACGGGAAACACCGAGTGGCTGCGCATGATGCTGCGAACCGTGCACGAGTTCGGCATCGATCCGGCATCGCTCATCCATGCGCTGCAGAACCATGATGAACTGACGACCGAACTCGTTCATTTCTGGACATTGCACGCCGACGACATCTACAGCTTCAGCGGACAGACGTGGCAGGGCCGGACGCTCCGGATGCATCTGCGCGACGTCATCCGCGAGCGGCTGTCCGGCGCCAATGCTCCCTACAATCTTCCGTTCGTTACAAACGGCATCGCCTGCACCACGGCGAGCGTCATCACGGCCGCACTCGGCATCGCCGATCTCGATACGATCGACGACGAGGCGATCGCGCTCATCCGCAAGATCCATCTGTTGCTGGTCATGTACAATGCCTTTCAGCCGGGCATCTTCGCGCTCTCCGGCTGGGATCTTGTCGGCGCCCTCCCCGTTCGCGCGGAGGACGTTGCGCATCTCATGGGTGACGGCGATACGCGATGGATCGAACGCGGTGCCTACGATCTGACAGGCCAGTCCGATGCGGGGCAATCCGCCGAGGGTGTTCCGCGCACCCGGGCGCTCTACGGCCCGGTCACGGAACAGCTGACGCAGCCGGACTCCTTTGCGAGCCAGCTGAAACGCCTCCTGGCCATCCGCGAAGCCTACGGCCTTGCTGCCAGCCGTCAGGTCATGATCCCCGACACGACGACGCCGGGTCTGTTGGTCATGGTGCACGAATTGCCCGACGGACGCGGCACGCAGGTTACAGCGCTCAACTTCGGCGGCACCCCGCTGCAGGAAGTGATCGTCCTGCCACAGGTTACGCCCGGCCCTGTCGTCGACATGATCGGAGAAACGATCGAGGGCGACCTCCAGGAGGATGGCGCGCTTACCATCACGCTCGATCCCTACGAAGGTCTTGCCCTGCGGATTGTCGGAACCCTGCCCGTTCTGCCGTGACAGGGAAAAGGCCATCCTGCAGGCGCATTCGGCGCCGCGTAGGATGGCCCTTTCCGTTTAAGAGAGGGCATGAAAAGCGGGTCGACTGGCTTTTTGCCGGCGACCTGCCAGATCAGCTCTCAGGATAATCCGCGCCGAGCGTCACGGGCTCCCAGCGGTCGATCTCGGCGGTGAGTGTCGCCAGTTTTTCCCGGACCGATTTCAGGCCCGGCGCGCCGAGGATCAGGTTCAACGGCGGCTGCTCGCTCTCGACGGCCTGGATGATGGCCTCCGCGGCCCGGATGGGGTCGCCGGGCTGATGACCGCTCAGCTCCGCGACCTGATCGAGCCGCTCGTGCACCGTCTTTGCGTAGGCATCGATGCGCCCGGCGGCGGATTGAAGGGAACGGCCCGCCCAGTCCGTCCGGAAGGGGCCGGGCTCGATGACCGTGACCTTGATACCCAACGCGCCCACTTCCTTCGACAAGGCCTCGGACATGCCGACCACAGCGAATTTCGTTGCGGCGTAATAGGACGAGCCCGGATTGCCGACGAGGCCGCCGACCGAGGCGATATTGACGATGTGGCCGGTGGCACGCGCACGCATGGACGGCAAGACGGCCTTGGTCATGGCGATCAGCCCGAACACGTTTGCCTCGAACTGGGCCCTATAGCCGGCCTCGTCTCCCTCTTCGAAGGCCGTAAGGTATCCATAACCCGCATTGTTCACGAGCACGTCGACCCCGCCGGCTTCCTCGACCCGCGCGGCTGCCGCCGCGATGTCTTCCCGCGAGGTCACGTCCAGCTTGAGCGCATGGGCGTTCGCGTGTCCGTCGACCAGATCCCCAATCTGCTGGGGATTGCGGGCCGTCGCAAACACGGTATCCCCGCGGGCAATCAGAATTTCCGCAAGCGCTCGCCCGAAGCCCGTCGAGCAGCCTGTGATCAGCCAGGTTCGTTTCGATGTCGGCATGTCGATCTCCTCGTGGCGCTCGCAGGCGCCTGCTTGTTGTTCGTCTGTCAGGGAAAAGCTTGGCGGTCGAACCCGACCCCGTCTTTCCCGGATGCTTTGACGCGGTAGAGCAGTGAATCGGCATGCGCGATCATGCCGTCAAGGTCGGTCCGCGTGGCCGACCAGACACCACCGATACTGGCCCGCACGTCGACCGATATGCCGGCTTCGCTTCCCGCCTTCCGCATCAGAAAAGGCGTCCGCATCGCGCTCACCATGCGATGGGCGACGGCGATACCCGTTGTCTTGTCACCGGCGATGACCACGACAAACTCGTCCCCGCCCACCCGACACACATGGTCAATGCTCCTGACGCAGGCGGTCAAGCGGCGCGCTGTCTCCGCCAAGACGGCATCGCCGGCCGCATGGCCGTAACGGTCGTTGACCTGCTTGAAGCCGTCGAGGTCGATCGCCAGGACCGCAAATCCCTCGGATGACGTCATCTGCGAGACCCGCGCTTCGAGGCCGCGTCGGTTGAGAAGCCCGGTCAGGCTGTCGGTCTGCGCGTTTCTCTGTAGATCCTCGATCTGGCGGCGTTCCTCCGTAAAGTCGATCGCCATGCCGACAATCTTCAGCGGTCTCCCATCCGCGTCCCGCAGAAGACGGCGGTCGCATCGCATCCAACGCTCGCCTGCAATGGTGTCCAGCCTGTATTCCGCGACGTTCTGGTCGATCGCGCCCCGGATCAGCGGTCCGAGATCGGCTGACGCTTTGTCGACGCTGTTGATCTTTTCGACATAGGCTTCGAGGTCGAGCCTTTCCACATTCGGACCGCAAATATACTGGGTAAGCCGATCGGACGCTTCGAAGACCCGGGCTTGGATGTCCATTTGCCAGAAGCCGCCACGGACCGTTTCCAGCGCCAACTCCAGCTGCGCCGCACGTTCGCTCAGCTGCCGCTCGGCTTCCTTGGCCTGCGTAATGTCCTCGACCTGGGATATAAAGCGGACCACCTCGCCATCGCTGGCCCGCATAGCGGCCACATGAATGCGCACGTGGACAATCGACCGATCCGGACGAATGTAGCGTTTCTCGATGGTATATCCGTCGCGCCGTTTGGCCAACACCTCGTTGAAGAGAGTGACATCCGCTTCCAGATCATCTGGATGCGTAAAGTCCGCAAAGGGCACGGCATTCAGCTTCTCCGGCGGGATCCCCACCATTCGTGAGAAGGACCGGTTTCCGCGAACGATGCGTCCCTGCGTGTCAACCAACGCCATGCCGATGGGAGCATGCCGGAAAGCGAAATCGAAGAGAGCCAGGCGCTGTTCCGCATCGTCTTCCGGCAGGCTCATCCCGTCACCTTTGCCTCGAAACGCAGCGGATCGAGTCCTTCAAGACACCGTGCGGGCAAAGGAAAGGCCCGATCATGATTCGTCCCCGTCAAAGCGCTCGATCGTGACATCAAGCTGCACGCGGAAAAGCAGCGTCCCGTCAGCGCGCTCGCCGATCACGGCCGTCGTTGCGGGAAGCGCCGTCGGCTCGAGATCGCGCAGCCAGTCCTGAAGCGCGCTCAACGCCTCTTGTTCGGCCGTCGCCAGGTCCGGAAGCGAAGCACCGCCATTATCGTCGATCCGGCCGCCCTCGTCGGTGAAGAATCGAATCCTCATGCAGGACCACTTGCCGTGTCGCGATCCTTGCCTTGCGCGAGCCTTTGTGCCCGGAGCCGCTCGGTTTTCTGCCGGCGCTCTTCGTCCAGGCGGCGCTGCATCTCCATCACCGCCTGCTTGGTTGCCGTCAAATCGCCCAAGGCACCCTGTCCACGCGAGCGACGCTTCTTCTCCATCTCTTCCATATCGACCTCCGTCGTCATGAGAAGGATGAAATCGGCTTCCGGAAGCAAAAATCAATAAGCGGGAAGACTAATCTTCGTATATCTGTATTCATTAAAACATGTATATTCGAAAACGATACCGATCACCTCCCTACTTCTTGTCGAAACCAACAATATGAGAAATCGATGTGTTTCTTGATCATAGAACCCTAAATATAGGAGCACTCAGGAACGCGCGATTGCCTTTCTGAAATGCAACCAAGGCTCACAAAACGCGACTGCAGAATGACATCCATGTGCCGACCGGGCGCGTTCGACGACATCCGTCTGCGGGGATGCTGGGTCTCGATGTCCACCGCCCGAAGGGGTCAATGACACCCTCGGTTCACGTTTCGATATAATCCGTCACGTTAAATGACTTTCCATTGCCGCCAACAGCGTTCATGGGATGATCAACGACTGTTGCGACGTCCGCGTAACGACCCACGACCTGAAGACATGATCATGGAAAACCCGATCGCACTGGAAAGCATCGCCGACAACACGCTGTTTCGGAAAGGCGATATCTTCGTCCTCTTCGGCGAGTTGTTCGGCCGTGGGTATGCGACGGGCCTTCTCGACCAGGCCCGCAAGGTCGGCATGCAGATCGTCGGCATTACCGTCGGCCGCCGCGATGAAAACAATGCGCTGCGGCCGTTGACGCAGGAAGAGCTGTCGGACGCCGAGGCGCGACTGGGTGGCACGATCATCAACGTGCCGCTGATGGCAGGCTTCGATCTCGACGGCCCGGAGGGCGGTCCGACACCGACGGATATGCTGGCGGATCTCACCCTCCAGACGTGGCAGGACGCCCGGATCGACTGGGATCACATCGAGACCTGCAAGGCCATTGCGACAAACCGCTTCAAGACGGCATTGGCGCAGGTCATGACAGCGCTCGACGGTATGATCCCGGACGGGAAGAACGTGTTTTTCGCCCATACGATGGCTGGCGGCATCCCCAAAGCCAAGGTTCTGCTCGTCGTGGCCAACAGGATCTACAAGGGCACCGGCGCCCGCCATATGTCGTCGCAGACCCTGCTCGAAAGCGACATGGGCAAACTGATTCTCCAGAACTTCGACGAAGTGTCGGCAAACACCTTCCGTCACCTCATCGAGGCAAGCGCCGCCATCCGCGCACGCGTCGAGGCCTCGGGCCATGCCGTGCGCTACACGGCCTATGGCTATCACGGGACCGGCATTCTCATCGGCGACGAATATCGCTGGCAGACCTACACGAACTACACGCAGGGCTATGCCAAGATGCGCCTCGAGGCCATCGCTTCGGACGCCTGGGATAAGGGCGTGACGGCAACCGTCTACAATTGCCCGGAAATCCGCACCAACTCGTCGGATGTCTTTACCGGCATCGAGCTCCCGCTGATACCGCTTCTTCTGGCGCTGAAGCGCGAGAATGGTGGGCGCTGGGCCGACGAGCAGTGGCGGGCGTGCGAGGCCCTGCTTGCGGATGGCCATACGGTGGCGGATGTATTGCGCCGAATCCGGGATCTGCAGGCCAGTGCCGTCATGGAACCGTTCTACGACTTCAACGCCTGGCCGATGCCCAACAGCCAAGCCCAGGCGGATCTGACGATCGGCACCTCCAACGATATCACCGCCATGCATCGCGACGGCAAGGCGCTGATCAGCGACCTCTTGAGCACGCTCGTGGTGGAGGCAACCGGCCGGCTCATCTTCGGTGCGACGTCGGCGCCCACCGGTCCTGTCCGGTGGATCCATCACGACCTCGTTGCCCGCTGCCTGAACGCCGCGCATGGCGACACCGAGGGTGCGACGCGGACGGGGCCTCTATCTTCGCAGACGTCGCACTTAAGCGAAGTGGCCTGATCGGCCTCTTTTCCACAGCGCTGTCACGAGACGTGTCCGGCCCCCGTCGTCAACGGCGGGGCTGGTCCGGCACGGCGAAGCTCCACCGCTCCATCGACGGCTTCGTCGTCTCGCCGACGGGTTTTGCGATCATGACCATGGTTGGGTCGAACAGCGGCGCCAGATACATCGCGCCTGTCAGCGAGAGATGATCGCCGTCACGGTAGAGAATGTTCCCAGCGGCAACGGGATGGCACCGCGCCTCATCGCAGAGCGCGGTAAAGGGATCAACGATCAATGCTCCCGTTTCCCGTGCGAGTTCCGTTAGCATGTCGCGGGCGAGCTTCTGTCGTTGCAGCGTGTAGCCGAGCGGCAGACTGAAATCGCTGCTTTCCCCGGTCATCTTCGCCCGCGCCAGCGCTTCCGGCACCTTCACGCCCATTTCGGGAACGTCCTGGACAAGAATGGTTCGGGTGCCCTGTTTCGTTAACGCACCGATCGTCGCCCTCAGGCTGTCGCGGACAGGCGCCGACCAGTCGGGCAGAAGCAGCGGTTCGGAGGTGTTGAAAAAGACGCCTTCTCCGGCCAGCTCGGTACGGTGGACATATTTGGGCCAGTAACCGACCAGGAACACATAGGGGGCCTTTGTCCGCTCGATCAAGCTGAGGGTTGCCGAGAGCGTTTCCCGGCAGCGTTCAACCACGCGCTCTGGTCCGAAGACGGCGTCGGGAAGCGGTGGACAGGAGGCGCGGGCAACAAAGAGCCCGGACAGACCTGCCTTGCGAGCCGCCGCGTCGATGGCCGGCGCGATAGCGGCTGCATGCGAATCCCCCCAGACGATGAAACGCGGCGCTCCGCCTGAAGGCGCACCCATGGGGCAAACAGCTCCCTCACGGATGGATTGCGTCTGCAATCCTTGGCCGTCCGTGTCGGTAAAGCACTTCGGCGCGAAGAACGGGCTCTGGTCGTAGGTTGCAGAATAGAGGGCAAAGACGTCTGCAGGGAGGCGCTGAGGCAGACCATCATAGCGGGTCACGAGCACACCGAAGCCGGCCGCGGCAGCCATCGTCGTTCCCAGAAGCGACAGGACGAGCCTGCGCGATCGAAAAATGGGGGAATAGCGGGCGGGCTGCTCGATGAACCGCCACGACAGCGAGGCGCACACGAAGGACAGGACCACGACCAGCACGCTGTCGGAAAGGGTCAGATGGTGCCCTGTCTCGTAGCGGTAGAACACGATAATCGGCCAGTGCCACAGATAGAGCGAATAGGAAATTCGGCCGATGAAGACGGCAACACGATTGGTCAGGATCCCGGCAGGAAACCAGCTGGTGGCCCCGGCATGAACAACGAGGGCTGCGCCCAGCACGGGGACAGCGGCGAATGGCCCCGGAAATGGCGTGGTAGAGGAGTAGAGAAAGATCGCAGCAAGGATGGCAGCAAGCCCGGCGGCGCTGAGAAAAGTGGCCATCCGCTCGCTATAGGCAGGCCGAGGCGCAAAGGCGACCAGCGCCCCGATGAGCAGCTCCCACACCCGGAAATGCAGAAGGAAGAACGCCTTTTCCGGGGAATGACCTGTGGCCCACAGGCACGCCGCGAACGAGATCAGGATCAGCGCACCGGTGATGTGCAGGAGGAAGCGGCGGGCATAGGTGAAAACCAGGAGCAGGGAGATCGGGAAGAGAATATAGAACTGCTCTTCCATCGACAGCGACCACGTGTGAAGCAGTGGCTTCATCTCGGCCGAGATGTCGAAATATCCGCTCTCCTGACGGAAGAGGATATTGGCGGAAAACAGAGCTGCGGCCCGCACGCTGTCGCCGAAGTAGCGAAACTCCTGCGGCATCAGCCGGAACCACGCAAACACGGCCGTGATCGCCATCATCGTGAACAGCGCCGGGATGATGCGTCTGATCCGGCGGATGTAGAAGTCCGCAAAGGAAAACGTTCCCGCCGCGAGATCAGACAGGATGATCTTCGCCATGAAGTAGCCGGAGAGGACGAAGAACACATCGACGCCGACGAAACCGCCACGGAAAAGCGGGATATCAGCATGAAACAGAACGACGGGCAGAATGGCAAGCGCACGCAGACCATCGAGGTCGGCGCGATACTGCAGATGCGCCGTGCCTCTGACACGTTCCGATACAGCCGAAGCGGCCATGGGCGTTCTTTCCTGTTCGAGCCTCTGTACGTCGTCTTGTACAGAACGATGTCATGGGCGGCATCCGATACGATCGCTTCCGTTCCCACCCGCCGATCGGCCGTCCGGACCTCTGTTAACGCCATGCACCGCGAAAAACGGCATGACATCCGCATCCGTCCGAGGCATATCGATTGTATCCGTGCGCACCGCACGACGGATCCGATCGACCTCCCGCAGAGGGAGAAGCCGCAAAATGAGACTTTATCGTGGTGCCCGTCGCACGGTTCACCGCTTCCTGGGAACGCAAGATGAATACGCAAGAGTTGCAGGCACTGAGAGAGACCCATCGCCGCTGGCTTGCAAAGCTCAAGATTCTCGATCGGCCCTGGCTCATTCTGGGATCTGCGCCCAACCCGACGCTGCCCACCGACATCGTCGCCCATTGCGCACGAATGGATGTGAACAATGCGGGCAAGACCGCCAACATGCTCGGTCTGCCGGCAGCGGACCTGACGTTTCGGAAGCGCAAGAAGTCGTGGGAAGAGCATCCGGATGTCCGGACGCGGGGCCTTCTGTGGCTCCATACCCGGCCGCTTTGGGTCATGCGGCTGAAACTGCTGATGAAACCGAGCGTTCGCTACCGCAGCCTGATGCGCGCGACCAAGGAAGAGCGCGAGGCCATTGTCGATCACGTGTGCGGCGGCATGCCGACCGATATCGGCGAGACCGGCCATGTCACGAATGGCGTCGCAGCCCTCTGCTATGCGCTCTTCATGGGCGTTCCTTCCGCAACGCTGGCCGGCTTCTCGCTGACCGTCATGGGCCATTCCTATAACGAGAAGGGCAGCACGCGGCGTCAGATTGACGAAGACGCCTATGTCCTGTCGAAACTCCGGGAGCGGCCCGAGGTGTTCACGACAGAAGAAGGCTTGTCTGCCTCGATCGGCATCCGTCACGTCGCGCGGCTCGAAGACATTCTTCAGGCGTCGAGGAACGTTCGCACATCGTGACATCGGAACGGAGAGTTTCCTCGTCATGATCCGCCACAGGGTTGCAGCTTACGTGTGCCACTGATATCCCGTTCGAAAGGCCCGGGGAACATGTGCCGGTGGATTCCACCAGGGACCGACGGCCTTCATACGCTGCGTACCGGGATGTCCGGCGTCAGCCAGACGACGCGTCCTGCCGCAATCGGAAACGCATTTGAGGAATGAGAGAGATATGACCGAAATTGCCAATGTCTTCATCGGTTTCGATACCAAGGAAGTTGCCGCCTATCACGTTCTTTGCCAGAGCATTCTGGAAAAGAGCTCCATTCCTGTCGCGTTCACGCCCATCGTGCTGAGCAACGTCGCAAACATCTTCACGCGCGAGCGCAATTCGCTCCAGTCGACCGAATTTTCCTTCTCGCGCTTCCTGGTGCCTTATCTCAGCAACTTTGAAGGCTGGTCGCTCTTTGCCGACTGCGACATGCTCATGCGCACCGACATTGCCAAGCTCTGGGAGCTGAAAGATGATCGCTATGCCGCCATGTGCGTGAAGCACAATTACGTCCCGAAGGTCGAAACGAAGTTTCTCGGGCAGGTCCAGACGAAATACGAGAAAAAGAACTGGTCGAGCGTGATCCTGTTCAACAACGCGAAGTGCCGCAAGCTCGACCTCGATTACGTCAATACGGCAACAGGCCTGGAGCTTCACCAGTTCAAGTGGCTGGAATCGGAAGAACTGATTGGCGAACTGCCCCCGGCCTGGAATTGGTTGGTCAACGAGTACGAGCGCAGCGAAGATGCGGCCCTCGTCCACTTTACAGACGGCGGCCCGTACTTCGAAGAGTACAAGAACGACGACTATTCGGAAGAGTGGTTCGCGACGCGCGAACGCATGCTCCACGTCCAGCAGCGCTAATCGGCAGGATGCGGCTGACGGCGATCGCCGTCAGCCGCATCGTCCCTAGGCCTGTCGCATCAGGGTCATTCCATCTTGCCTTACAGCAAGATGGAGACGGCGACAGGGCGAGGCTCGCGCTGCTCGGAGGCCTCCGGACAGCGCGGCCCGAGGTCCGTAAGAGGTCGGAAAATGTCGTTGCAGAATCTCGAAGCAAGCGGTGGAGTGAAGCAGATCATCTGCATCAACTGGGGCACGAAATACGGCCCGCCCTTCATCAACCGGCTCTATGCCATGGTGGAGCGGAACATCACGCCGCCCTTCACCTTCACCTGTTTTACAGACAATCGAGACGGCATCCGGCCGGAGGTCGCCTGCGACGATCTTCCCGAACTCGACGTGGTGATGCCCGTCAATTCCCGTGGGATCTGGCCAAAGGCGCGCCTCTGGGGCAAGACGCTCGGCAATCTCAAGGGTGCCGTCCTGTTTCTGGATCTCGACCTGGTGGTCGTTTCCTCGCTCGACGACTTTTTCACCGTGGGCGGGCCGGACGATATCGTCATGGCTCGGAACCAGACCACGCCGTTCGAGCGCCTCGGTCAGACGTCGCTGTTTCGTTTCCCCGTCGGCAAACTGCAGCCGATCCAGGACAAGTTCCGTGCTGATCCGCAGAAGGTCGCTGACGAGTATCGCTACGAGCAGCGGTTCGTTACGAAGAACGCACCCGGCGGCGTGACATTCTATCCGAGACGCTGGGTTCTGCATTTCCGCCAGGATTGCCGTCGCACATTCCCGTTGAATTACTTTCTGCCGCCGAAGCTGCCCAAGTCCGCCCGCGTCGTCATTTTTCCGCGTGGCCTGCTTCCGCAGCATGCCTTTGAAGGGAAGTATCGGGGCAAACAGATCGCATCGACGCCTGCCACCTATTTCATGAACGTGCTGACCGGCAGAGAGCGTCGGCATTCGCTCTTCAGCGACCTGCGTCACTACATCAAGCCCACCCTCTGGGTCGGGGATCACTGGCGGGAATAGGCTTTCCGTCGCAGAACGAAGCCGCTCTTCTCAGATCTGCCGCTTTACGCTGACCGAAATACGGCGCGGACCATGGATCTGCCGGTCTACCAGTGCATCCGCAACGATCGCACCGATGCGCTTCGTTTCGTTCAAAGGCTCGTAGACATAGGGTGCGAGATCTCCCTTGAAGGCCCGCGTCAGGTTCAGCGTTTCCCGAAGGTCCGTGTGATAGGTCTCGAATTTTAAAAGCCGCTCGCCCGGAACGGGGGTGAGATCGAGCGTATAAACCGGCTTTCCGGTCACCAGCGCCTCGCAGGGCATGGTGATCGAGTCCTTGGCAATCAGAAACGCATCCGCCGAAGCCATGAAATCGAGATACGGATTTTCCCCCGTCCGGTCCCAGACCGTGACGTTTTCGGATCGCAGCGTCAAGGCAGCCTGCAGCGTCTCCTCGCTGGACCGCCGAGAGACGGTGATGACGACCTTCCATCCCGCCGCCTCAAGGCCCTTGACGGCATCGCGGATGTGCAGATGACAGGCGTCGTCATAGAGATAGGCGCCATTGGAACCGCCGAGGAAGACGGCCGCGACCCGGTCGGTCGGTCCCGCATATTTCGACCGGCTGTCGGCGTATGCTGCCAGCCTTTCCGGGGTGATCTGGTGGGGGACGCCCACCATCTGGCGGACATGGCTGATCCCGTCGAGGTCCGGCACCCAGTCGTGCCGCGAAACGAAGATGAGATCGTAGCCATCCACACGCGGCCGCTGCAGATGAACGGCGAAAGGCCGGCCGCCGAAAGCGTGTTTGATGGCAAGGACGGGCTCTTCCGCGCGGAAGCCGCAGGACACCAGGAAGGCGGGCTCGGCTTCGCGCGCCGAGAACAGCCGGGGTTTGAACCATTTGCGCCAGCCGTGCGGTCTCGTCACGATCTTGACGACGGGCGCGGGGTCGATCTGTCGGGCGATCCCGAGACACTGCGTGAGCGTGCCTGCCTTTTCCTCGGTCACGGCCCAACCTCTGCGGACCGATGGCAGGCTGGCGGAACGATCAGGATGTTCGGTCATGCATCGTCTCCGGCACTGGGATCGCGGATGGTCCGAGATCGATGTGGTTTCGTGCAATGAACGCCGCCATGGCACGGTCTTCGACCACGTCGTGTTCGATATAGCGGGCGGTTTCGGCAACCTTCTGCCGATATTTCTCCGTCGTATCGTCGAACGACCAGCCGCGCGCGACCTTCTCGGCAAGCTCCTGCTGCGACTTCAGATAATAATGATTGAGCTGCAGGTTTTCCGCCGAATAGAACGCCTCTGCCTTGCGATCCCGCACCGATGCGACCATGCCAGCATCGTTCGACGTGCGATCACCGAACGCCTTCGTCCAGAAACGATGCACGCTGACGCCGGTTACGCTTGTGGGATCAACGATGCATTTGAAGTTGCTGGCGTTTCCGCCCTGGCGTTCCGGGTGGGCCACCCGCGCCGTGTAGTTGAGGCAGACGGGCCCCGCGGGGCGCACCCGATGGCCGCCATGTCCAAACATGTGCCACGGCAAGGAAATGTTCGGAAAGCCCTTCACGTGGCGCAATGCTTCCTCGAGCGTCCGGTCGCGGCGCGGCAGAAGGAACTCATCCACATCGATGAACGCCATCCAATCATATCGACCACCGAAATTGAGGAGGGCATGCGCGAAGGCGATCGCCTGGCCATTCAGCACCACCGATGTCGCCTGGTCGCGTATGCGCATGATCCAGGGAACGATCGTCAGAGCGTCGGCGGGCAAGAGCGACCGGAGGATGTCCATCGTGCCGTCCGTCGAGCCGTCGTCGTAGATGTGAAAATGCCGAACGCCGATCGCGGTGTGGAAGCGGATCCACTCCTCGATATAGGAGGCTTCATTCTTGACGCAGGCGACGATGGATATGCCGTGCCGACCGGCCAAAGGTGCCGGTGGCGTGATGACGAGTTCCCGCGTGAAACTCCGTTTGCTCTTCCATCCGAACATTTGTAGAAACCCGACAAGATAGAACCGGGCCGAGCCTCTGCCGACCGCGTTCATATGGCCTTACTATCTTTGCGGGCCATCGTTCAACAGCATGAGCCCCGATGAACCGCGTTTCACCGGATATCGTCTGAAAGTGGCAGGTTTTATGGATATCGCCGGAGATCGAGACGCTGAGACGACCGCCGGCCTGTCATCCGAGCAGGATTGGCGGACCTTCTTTTCCCGGTTCTCCCGGGTCATCCTGGTGGCCAACAGCGAACAGGTCGACGTCCCTGCCTTGAGGCGCGCCTACACGGACGATGCCTTGTTCGTCTTTTTCAACAAGGCCTATAAAGTTCTCCAGCAACCTTTCGCCGGCCACAGCCTGCTCGTGTCCCGGGCGCAGCCGCGGGGTGCAAACATCGTCTACCGGGGCGAGGTCGAGCAGGTGCTCGGGCTTTTCGTCCCCGACAGGTTCCACGGCATTCTGAACATCCGTCTCGCCGAAAGCGAAACGCCGAACACGCAGGCCGACTATGGCGGCACGGCCACCGGCCATCTGGACCTGACATTGCTCGGCAACGGGATCTATCCCGCAGACAAGCTTCCGACGTCGGGCTTCGCATTGGCCTACTGGCTCTTGGAACAGCGCGTGCCGGTCGAGGTCGTGCTGGCAGGATTTTCGGGCAAAAGAAGCGAGAAGTGGCGGGTTGTGGCCGTTCACGACTGGGTCTTCGAACAGGTCTGTCTGCGGGTATTTGCCACGGCAGGCAAGCTCTCGCTTCACGATGCGGACCTGTCCGATCCCTATGCCAAGCTGTCCGCACGCTTCCCCGAGATCTCGCCCAGCCAGATATCCTTCACGGTGGCCGACGTTCTCTCGCAACGCATCGGCAACACGGATGCGCAGGTGGACAAGCTCATTTCGCTCACCGGCGTCCTGAAATCCGCAGATATGTTTCTGCGCAATCTCAAACCCCGGTTTCTGAAGAAGCGGTGACGCACCTTCTGTGGCGGCCGAATGAGGGGCTTCGATGCAAGACATGAAGAAGTGGTTCGTCCAGACCCGCCAGCGCCTTCATCGGTCGCTCAAGTACCGGCTGATCCGCCCGCGCCCACCCGCCTGCGACCACGTCTTCCGCGGCCCCGCGGTCGTGGTCGGCTCTGCGCCTGTTATCAACAAACCGGAAGGTTGGGACGCGGATTTCAGCGTGATGACGATCAACGGATCGCAGTCCGCGATACGCGCCTGGGGGATCGACGTTCCGGATATCACCTTCATGATGTTCAACCAGGTCGAGGGCACGTCGACGAATGCGAGAGAGGTCCGCCGCGTTCTCACGGGTCGGCGGACGCGCAGTCTGTATGTCCTGCTCTGGCGCAAGAATGCGCGCCAGCGGCTCGTGGATGGATTGAAAGCCTTCGGCTACGGCTACGACAATCTCGTGATCATCGACCGATACGAGCGGATGTCGCTCTTTGACCGCATGACAGGCCGCAAGAACACAGAGGTGCGGACCGAGGACAAATGCTCGAACGGCCTGAATGCCGTCCTCTTCGCTCTCTATCACGGTGCGCCGCAGGTCATCATCACGGGCATCAACCCGAACTCGACGGGACATTCGTACAATCAGACCGGTCTGGCACGCGCTCATGTCCAGATGGACAAGACCGTCATCGAACAGTTGCTTGCCGAAGGCCGGCCGTTGTACACGGCCGATCCGGAGGTTTCTCGCGATCTGAACATTCCTCTTTGGACGGGCAAGCCCGAAGCGCCAGCGGTAAACCCGAACGTGTGACCGAGCCGGGGCTTGTCGAGAACGGCGGCCACCGTCTGGCGCTTGCCGGTCTCCGGCTGTTAAGCGGCAACGGATCCGCCGCAAGACCACCGAAGCGGTCGAACCGAGGACGGGGAACATGCTGCCGCGAAAGACATTCGACGCCGGTTTCCAGGCTGAACTGGCGCAGCTTCTGACATGGCGTCGCGATGTGCGGCTGTTCCGCTCCGATCCGCTACCCGCAGGCACGGTGGAGCGCCTGGTCGAAGCGGCCTGCCGCGCGCCATCGGTTGGCCTCAGCCAACCCTGGCGCTTTGTTCTTGTCAACGACGTCACACGCCGCGACGGCGTGCGCCGGGGGTTCGAGGCGTGCAATGCCAACGCGCTTTCAGGATATTCGGGCGACAAAGCGCAACGGTATGCCCAACTGAAGCTTGCCGGTCTCGATGCGGCGCCCTGCCAGCTTGCCGTCTTTTGCGACCGCGCCACTGCCCAAGGGGACGGGCTCGGCCGCAGGACAATGCCGGAAACGCTCGATTATTCGGTTGTGCTGGCCGTCCACACGCTATGGCTTGCCGCCCGGGCGGAGGGGATCGGGCTCGGCTGGCTGTCGATTCTCGACCCCCAAGAGGTGGTGACCTCCCTCGACATCCCGGAAACCTGGCATTTCATCGGTTACTTCTGCCTCGGCTATCCCGCAGCCGACGACGACACGCCGGCTTTGGAGCGGTCGGGTTGGGAGCGGCGGTCCGCGCCCGACAGCGTGATCTTCCGACGCTAGCGGCGCGCGCCACCGCCCCTTGCAGCTCCCCCCTTGCAGCACCCCATCTCTTCGATCGGGCGCTTCAGGGGCTTTGAATCAGGCCGCCCGGCGTGCCGGCGTCGCCTGCCGCGTCGCGCCGTCATCACCCAGTTTGAACTGCTCGAGCAATGCGTTCAGCGCAGCGGCTTCCCCTGCCAGCCCGTGGCTTGCAGCCGTCTGCTCCTCGACCATGGCCGCATTCTGCTGGGTGCCCTGGTCCATGGTGTTCACGGCGGTGTTGATCTCCTGAAGCCCGGTCGACTGCTCGCGGCTGGCGGTGACGATCGCCGCAATATGCGCGTTGATCTCCTGAACCTGCCCTGCAATCGCCTGAAGGCACTGGCCGGTCTCGCCGACCAGGGAGACACCCGTGCGCACCTGCCCGCTAGAGGTTGTGATCAGCGCCTTGATCTCCTTGGCTGCCTTCGCGGAACGCTGCGCCAGTTCGCGAACTTCCTGGGCGACGACGGCAAAGCCCTTGCCCGCCTCCCCGGCACGCGCCGCTTCGACGCCTGCATTCAAGGCGAGCAGGTTCGTCTGGAACGCAATGTCATCGATGACGCCGATAATGTTGCCGATCTCGTTGGACGATGTTTCGATGCCCTGCATGGCGCTGACGGCCTTGCCGACGATCTCGCCGGAGGTCTCTGCGCCGGCACGGGCACGGGCAACGAGCTGACCGACCTCCTCGGCACGGCGCGCACTGTCGCCCACGGTGGTGGTGATCTCCTCGAGCGCGGCTGCGGTTTCTTCGACAGAGGCAGCCTGCTGTTCGGTGCGGCGGGCAAGATCGTCTGCTGCATGGCGGATCTCGCTCGCACCGGCATCGATGGCAAGCGCATTGCTGCCGACGGCGCGCAGGGCGTCATGCAGTTTAGAAACGGCATGGTTGAAGTCGGCACGCAGGCGGTCGAGATGAAGGACGAAGGGCGTCGAGATGCGATAACCAAGGTCGCCATCGGCCAGTCGGCCAAGCCCCGTTGCGAGAGCCTCGACGGCATGCTGGATATCGGCAGTTTCTCGCGCCTTCGCGGCCTCACGCTCGCGCTGTTCGCGCTCGGAGAGCGAGCGGCCACTTTCCGCCTCGGCCTCGAGGCGTGTCCGGTCAAGGGCATTGTCGCGGAAGACGGCGACGGCCGCGGCCATGGAGCCGATCTGATCGCGGCGCTCCTGCCGGGGAATTTCCGTCTTGAGGTCGCCCGATGCCAGCTTTTCCATGGCGCGCGTCATATCGGTGACCGGGCGAATGACAAGACGGCTGAGGAGGCTTGCCAGAAAGACGATCATGGCGCCGACGGCGAGAAGTGTCGCGATCGTTGCGGCAATGCGGAATTGACCGATGGCGGAGTAGACCTGATCGGCATCGACCGCAAAGCCGACATACCATTCGACGGTGGGAAGGCCTGCGACCGGCACGAAGCTGACAAGCATCGACTTACCGTCGGATTGCGTCTCCGTGATACCGCTGCCGATCGCCGGTGTGGCCGTCGGGAAGGCGTCGGAAAGAGACTTCGTCACCAGCTTGGCGTCGGGATGGACGAGAATCTGGCCGGACTTGTTGACGAGGAAGGCGAAGCCGCCGGTTCCTGCGTCGATCGACTGGATCATGGAGACCAGCGTTTTGAGCGAAAAGTCGCTGCCTGCAACGCCGGCGAGCGCGCCATTTCTGATGAGAGGCACCGCCGCGCTGATGATCAGGTCACCGCTCGATGCGTCGACGTAAGGGGCCGTCAGGACAGCGCCTTTCGCCTTTGCGGCATCCTGGTACCAAGGGCGTTTCCGCGGGTCGTAGTCGGCCGGCATGTCCGACGCCGGCCACATGGTAAAGATGCCGGCCTCGTCACCGACATAGGTCGTCATGAATTCCTTGACCAGAACCTCATTCTTCAGAACGGCGAGAAGCGCTGCGGGATCAGATGCGTTGGCAGCGGCATCGGCAGCCATGGCCGTCAGCGTGACGCGACCGTTGAGCCAGTTCGCGACGCTTTGCGCCGCCTGCTTCCCGGAAAAGGCGATATTCTCTTCGACAGAATGCGTCGTCGCTCGTCGTTGCAGCGTGTCGATATAGAACGAGAAGCCGGCAAAAGCCACGGCAACGAGGACGGACGCGGCAATGAGAATGCGCGTCATCAGGTTTGATGTTCTGGGCACGGAAGTTCCTCGGTGTCGGGCGCTCTGCGGGCAAGGAGGCTGAGGGGGACATGCCGTTTCCGGCGAACAAGGGCGCGCGTCATGCCGCTGGATACGAAGGTGCTTGATCTTCGTGCGCAGACACTAGCGATGTCGGATTAAGTCAAAGTTAAGTCGATATTTTCGTTTTCCTTGACTTACTAGTGGTATAGGCATGGCTGCTTCTTCGGAAAAGCCTACCTTAGCAGTTTCTCCCGAGCACAGGACTTTGCGCAGGTGCCCTATCGGCCCCCCGTCCCTGCCGCAAAGCCGCAGTCATCGGCCGCCCCCGACCAATGGACGAGCGACCCGCTGCCTTCAGACAATCTCAGTTTCCCGAAGATCGTTTGATCGCCTTCGCGACACGCGTCGCCTCGAGCCGCGTCTGGCGAAAGTAAGAGGTAAGGCTGGGCGTCAGTCCGACGTGCCAGAGTCCATCTCCATCGTGACCCTTGCTGTGAGCCAAGGCAGCCGAGCCGTAGCCTGTGGCGACGATGACGACGTCCGGCGCCAGTCGACGTCCGTCTTCCAAAATCACGGCGTTGCGTTCAAGGGAATGGACGCCGCGAACGACGCTGACCTGCTTGCGTCGGATGGCGGCGATTGCGCCATCATCGACGGGAATGGCGATCTGCTGGTGGACCAGCCGCGTCGCAGCGTCGTGCGCGCCTTCCGGAAATCCGAGCCGGGCGAGACGGCCGAAGGCGAGAAACTGCGTTATGGCGATCATGCGATCGACAACGGGCGTCGGCAGCGCCTGCATGATGGGAGACAGGCGGTGCACCGCAAAGCGGAACAGCCGTTTCGGCAGGATGGACGGGCCGCGCCGGACGGAAAACCAGACAGGGCCCGTCTTCACGCGGCTCAAATGATTGAGAACGTCGAAGCCGGAATTGCCACCTCCGACGACCAGGACGGATCGACCAGCGTAAGATAGGGCGTCGCCGAAGTCGGCAGCATGCCGCACGTCGCCCTCATAGCTCTCCAGTCCGGGCCAGGGTGGAAACTGTCTCTCCGTGTCGCGCCCGACGGCCATGATCACATGTCGTGCCTGCAGATCGCCATCGCCGCAGGCGATGTTCAGGACGCCGCTCGCGTCTCGCGTGATCTCGCGCACAGTGACGCCATGGCGGATGTCGAAGGCGTGCTCGCGGGCGAAGTCTCGGAGATGCTGAACCACTGCGTTGCGTTTGGGAAACGCACCTGTGCCCGCGGGATATCGGCTGTCGGGAAGCGTGGAGAGGCTGCGGTGGGTGTTCAGCGTGAGCTGCGGGTGACGCCTCTGCCAGGAAAGGCCAAGATCCGGCTCGCGTTCGAGCAGGATCGCCGGGATGCCGTGCTGCCGGAGGACATAGGCGGCCGTCAATCCGGCCAGCCCGGCCCCGACGATCACAACCTCATGGACTTCTGTCGACAAAATAGCTTCTTTCCAACGCTTTCCGCAGACTAGGGACTGTGCGCGGGAGCGACAAGGTGGCAATGTCCAAAGCAGCTGGGTAAGCGTTTACCTTATATTTCGTCAAATGCCATCCAACCCTGCCTTCGCTTTATTCCGGAGCCCTGTGAATGCCAAGCCTACGCAAGCGGACGGACGCGATCCTGAATGCGCGCCTTCCCAAGCTGCCTGCTGCCGAGCTCGATGCGCCCGCCCGGCTGGAGCTCGTGCGAAAGTATGGCGATTTCTCGCTGGCCTATTCGACCTATGCCCAACCGGATCTCAAGTATTTCGGCGATGCCGATGGCTACATCGCCTATGCAACCAAGATGGGTCACACCTTCGTGCTTGGCGACCCCGTCGCGGATCCGGCGCGCCGAGCCGATTACATACGCCGCTTCGTCGCGGCTTCGAACGCGCCCTGCTTCGTACAAACCTCGCGCGATACGGCTGCCGTGCTGGAGACGCTCGGTTATCGGATCAATCACATGGGCGTTGACACGAAACTGTCGCTCGACACGCACTCGTTTGCCGGTAAGCGAAACGAGACAATCCGCTATTCCGAGCGCTGGCTCCTCAAGAAAAACTACCGGCTGATCGAGTGCGACGGAAGCATTGCCGACGCGCAGAAGGTGCGAGAGATCTCATCAAACTGGCGCAGCGGCCGCATCGTCAGCCGGCGCGAAATGCGCTTCCTCAATCGGCCCTTCGGCGTGCAGCTCGCACCCTTCATGCGCCGCTTTCTCATCATCGATCCCGAAGGCCATCCGGTCGCGGTCCTCGATTTCGATCCGATCTTTCGTGACGGCGAGGTGATCGGTTATACGGTCGCGTTCAAGCGAAAGCTCGCAGGAACGACGCCGCACGCGGAGATCGGCCTGACGAAGTTTGCGACAGAACGGTTTGCCGCAGAGGGCCGGGCGATCGTCACGTTCGGACTGTCGCCGCTTGCGGCCATTACGGAAAGCGGCTTTTCGGAAAGCCGCATCTGGCGCGGCCTGTTCCAACGGGCCTTTCGCTCGGAAAGGGTCAACGCCCGGATCTTCAACCTGCAGGGACAAGCCGCTTTCAAGCGGCGTTTCCATGGCGAGGAAATGCCGACATATATCGGGTTCAAGCGGCGCACCCCGCTGGAAATCCTTTCCCTTCTGCGCTTGCTGAAGACACTTTAGGACCGCGCGGCGCTGGACGATCGGTCGTCTGCCCGACCTCCCGGTCGGCATGCGAAAAGGCCCTCGACTGTCGGCTTCGCTGCCATAGATGTCGGAATGCGATCGTCCGACAGTGGCGATCCCGCCTGTTGACCCGTGCGATCGGCAGGCCGTCTCATCGTCACAGGAGCTCCGCCATGGCCAAGACCGCAGCCGACCTCGTCACCGAGGTTCTCCATCAGGCCGGCGTCCGCCGCATCTACGGGCTTGTCGGCGATAGTCTGAACGCAATGACCGAGTCGCTGCGCAAGCGCGGCGATATCGACTGGGTGCATGTGCGCCACGAAGAGGTTGCGGCTTTTGCGGCGGGCGCCGAGGCCGCGCTGACGGGAGAACTTGCCGTCTGTGCGGGATCCTGCGGTCCGGGGAACACGCATCTGATCAACGGTCTCTTCGATTGCCACCGGAGCCGCGTTCCCGTCCTCGCCATTGCCGCGCAGATCCCGTCGCGCGAAATCGGCCGGAACTACTTTCAGGAAACGAAACCCGAAGAGCTCTTTCGGGCATGCTCGGATTATTGCGAACTGGTCTCCCACCCCGAGCAGCTGCCCGGCATTCTCGAGACGGCGATCCGCAGTGCGCTGGGCAATCGCAGCGTCTCCGTCGTGGTGATCCCCGGCGATATCGCGTTGTCAGCCTATGAGGCCCCGATCTCCGCTGCCGCCGGCCTGCGGATCGTCGCTCCCGTGGTTACTCCCGGCGCGACCGAGCTCGCCGCGCTGGCGGATCTTCTGAACAAGGGCGAGCGGATCACCCTGTTCTGCGGCCGCGGCTGCGCCGGCGCGCATGATCGGGTCATCCAGCTTGCCGAAGCGCTGAAGGCGCCGATCGTTCATGCCTTGGGTGGCAAGGAACATGTGGAATGGGACAACCCTTACGATGTCGGCATGACCGGTCTGATCGGGTTCACGTCCGGCTATCACGCGCTGATGGATTGCGACACCCTGCTGATGCTGGGCACGGACTTTCCCTACCGCCAATTTTTTCCGAAGGACGCGACGATTGCGCAGGTGGATCTCCGCCCGGAGAATCTTGGGCGGAGGACGCCGCTCGCGCTCGGCGTCGTCGGCGATATCGGCGCGACGATCGAGGGCCTGCTGCCCCGACTGGACCGCAAGACCGACGATGCCTTCTTGCGCAAGAGCCTTGCCAACTACAAGAAGGCGCGAAAGGGGCTTGACGAGCTTGCGACCGGAACGCCGGGGCGAAAGCCAATTCATCCGCAGTACCTCACCAAGGCCATCAGCGACCAGGCCTCCGACGATGCGGTTTTTACCTTCGACGTCGGCACCGTCACGGTGTGGGCGGCGCGGTATCTCGCGATGAACGGGCGTCGACGGATGCTGAGTTCGCTTGCACATGGTTCGATGGCCAACGCGATGCCGCAGGCGATCGGCGCACAGGCAGCCTTTCCCGGCCGGCAGGTCATCAGCCTTTCGGGCGATGGCGGCTTCACCATGCTGATGGGCGATTTCCTTACGCTGGCGCAGCAAGATCTGCCGGTGAAGGTGGTGATCTACAACAATGGGTCTCTCGGCTTCGTGGCTCTGGAGATGAAGGGCGGCGGCTTCCTCAAGTTCGGAACCGATCTTCAAAATCCGAACTTTGCCTTGATGGCACAGGCCATGGGCATCCACGCCATCCGCGTTGAGGATCCCGCTCTGCTGGAGGATGCCATCGCGAGCGTTCTTGCGCATCCCGGCCCCGCCTTGCTCGACGTCGTCACCAATCCGCAGGAACTTTCCATGCCGCCGGTGGTCACCGCCGACGAGGTCAAGGGCTTCGGTCTCTGGGGCATGCAGGCCGTGCTGAACGGGCGCGGCGACGAGATCATTGACCTCCTAAAGGGCGGCAACGTGCTGAAATCGATCTTCCGCTAGACCGGCATTGCAGTCGGGCCTGCCCCCGGAGATGTTCAGCGGCCGCAGGTCAGCGAAGGCAGGGATCCGTATTCGATCGGCACAGGCGCGGGCGATACAGGCGCTCGTAGCCGCCCTCGCGCGCGCGGATCGCCTGCTTGCGCTGATGCTCCTGCAGGATCTCCGCGGAGCGGGACGGCCTTCCCTGGACGGTCGGTGCGGACGGATCGGTGGCGCATCCCGCAAGGACGATGCCGATGGCGGACAAGATCGTCGCGTTCCGGGCAAAGGTGCGGAGTTTCATAGTTTTCTTTCCTTCCTGTCGGTCGGTCGGTTACCGCCGAAGCGAGTGGCATCATCTGTGTTCGTGCGAACGAACATGATCTTGCCACCAAATGACGCGATTTCGAACGCGTTTGCTTAAAACTCTCTTAACCACGTCCCTCTACTCCTAGCGCTTCCCGACGTGAATTGCAGCCGAACGGAATGCTCAGCGACGGTTCATGTTGGCACACCTATTTTCCTGCCAGGGCCTAAGGCTCACATCAAAACGAGGAAGTTCAATGAAGAGATTCGGTCTCCTGCTGGCGTCGCTGTTCATCTCGTCTGCAGCTTACGCAGACGACATTTCCCTCGGCGTTCCCGGCTACGGCGGTAGCGGTTGCCCGTCCGACAGCGTTTCGGCGACGATCAGCCCGGACGGCAAGGCCCTGAGCCTGCTGTTCGACAACTACATCGTCCAGGCCGGCGGAGACACCGGCAAGAACTTCGACCGCAAGACCTGCAACGTTGCGATTCCGGTTCACGTGCCCCAGGGTCGCAGCGTGTCGGTCCTGGCGATCGACTATCGCGGCTTCAATCAGCTGCCGCGCGGCGCCCGCTCGCAGTTCAACGTCGAATACTTCTTTGCCGGAACGCGCGGACCGGCCTTCGTCAAGACCTTTAACGGCCCGAACGAAAAGGACTACCTGATTTCCAACAAGCTGGTGGCCGACTCCCTGATCTGGTCGGCCTGCGGCGAGGACGTCAACCTGCGGACCAATTCCAGCATCCGCGTGAACACCACCCGTGGCCAGGAAGCCATGGCGACGGTCGACACACAGGATGTGAAGGCCGCCATCGTTTACCAGCTGCAGTGGAAGACCTGCCGCTAACATCAAACCGGGCGGTCGGCGCAAACACGCCGCCCGCCCGCATTCGACAGATCCGCCACGGCCGGCCACCATCGAAGGTTTCCCCATGGGCAACAGAACGTCTCTCGCCCTCTGTTTCGCAGGCGTGGCAGCGGTCGTGTCGGGCAATGCCGCTGCGGCGGACGGATGTGCGGACGGCACGTTTTCGAGCGTTCCCTCGCCTGATGGCAATGCGACCAGCGTGCTCTTCGACGACTTTTCGGCAACGGCCGGCGGCGGCCCCGGTCTGTCGCGTGCGACGAGCACCTGCCAGTTGACCGTTCCCGTCACGCGCGCCGATGGCTTCAGCGTCTTTGGCGTTGATTATCGCGGCTTCGTCACGGCGGAAGATGGCCAGACGGCACAGATCGTGACCCTGCAGGATGGTCGACAGGTTCTCACATATCAGGTCGGAGGCCCGCTGCAGGACGACGTCGCCACGGGCGGCAAGGTCGGAATTTCGGGATCGGACACGCTTGGCCTGACGATCGTCGTCGAGACGACGGCACCGATCGATCCGAACACACCGGACGCGACCCTCCTTCTCGACACCGTCGATATCACGCGTCTCGGCTTTACGACGTTGTCTTCGGTGACGAACTCGATGGATCAGCTGGCGCGCCAGCGGCAGGCGATCGCCGCCGAACTCATGGGCACGGCACAGGGGCTTCTCGGCGAAGGGGAGCGCTTCGATGCCGGCAGTTCCATCAGCCTCTTCGGCACGTCCAGCGCTGCGGCAGGATTCAAGGGTCGGTGGGAAGCCGGCAGCGGGATCAGCCTTCTCGGCGGTGCCGCGATCGTCAATCCCGACGAAGACGCTGTCTCGGTCGACACGCTGGCTTTGCTCGCCGGGGCCGTCCGCTACACGACGCCGCAGGCGACGTGGCGGGGCTTTGGCGAGGTCGGCGCCTGGGGCTCACCCAATGTGCGCGCAAATCTGTCTCGCAGCTACCTCGACACGAGCACGGTCGTCTCCGCCGGCGGTACCGCCACTGGATCGCTCGTGAGCGCTTACGGACGTATCGGTGCCGTTTTCGCGCCGGACCCGGCAAACGAGATCGTGCTCTCGGCGCGCTTCACAAAGGCATGGCTTGACCTCGACGGCTACGACGAGCCCGCGACGGATCGCAATCTCTTCGCGGCCAAGGTCCGCGGCGGCACGTCGAGCGAAAACATCGCCAGCGCCGAAGTCGCCTGGAGCCACCAGACCGAGGGCCGCCTGGACTACACGCTGTCTGGTGCGGTGGGCCGCATCTTCGCCGATGACAAGGCCGTAGGCGCATCTGTCGACTGGGTCGGAGATGTATCCGGCCAGGCACGCGACCAGTCCTTTGCGTCGGCCGGAGGCCGGATCGGCGTCCGTCTCGATGATGTTTGGCACATGGACACTTCAGTTGGTGCCACTTTCCGCCAGTATGACGATCCCGAATGGAACGTCGGCGCGCAGCTGAAGGCACGGTTCTAAAGCGCATTCCGTGCAAAAGGATTCACGCAACGCGCTTTCAGGTCTTGTTTTGATGCATCTTATTTCCCGAAACCGCTGCACACGTTCGGGCGACCTGCATGAGGCGCGGGAAGCGCGCAGCCCGGCGGGCGACCGCCGCGCTGCAGAGCGATAGGACATGGCCGCCGCAGACGGTCCGTGGGACCTTACGGGTGCTCGGGCGCGTTTGTCATCAGCGCGGTTTCGGTTGACGCCGTCAATGCGAGGTAGCGTTCGAACTGGGCAAGAACATCCGTGATGATCTGCTCCTTGTTCATTCCCATGATGTCATAACCCTTGCTGCCATCCGAGAACGAGGTGCGCGCTTCGTGCCGAAGCCCCATCTTCGCCGCGTCGAACGCGGTGTAGGCCGGCAGTTTCTGCGCCGCGGGCGCAACGGCATAGACGAAGTCGCGAACGCGCTCGGCCGGCACCGACAGGCTCACAAGCCCGCCGCCGGTTCCCGCATCCTCTGCGCTCCGCCGCACTGTCGCATCCCGCCCGGCGCGCCGGAGTTCGCCCGCAACGGCCGCCAGCGCCGGTTCCGCAACGGTGTCGATGAAGGTGGCAACGTCCGTCGCGCTCGGGGCATTCAGCGCCAGTGCCAGCCGGCGCTGCCAGGTGATGCCGGCGGCCGGATGGGCCACCATGGGCCCGACAAGGGTCGATTGCTGCGCCACGTCGGCCCGCATACCCTTGAACAAGCCGAACAGCAGGGCCATCATCACGAAGACGAAAGGCAAGGCGGAGGCGATGGTCGCGGATTGCAGCGCGGTCAGCCCGCCCGTCAGCAGCAGGACGATCGCCACGAAGCCCTCGAGGCCGCACCAGAAGATGCGTTGCGCCGTTCCGGTGTTGGTTTCACCACCGGCCGCGATCGTGTCGATCACCAGCGAGCCGGAATCGGCCGATGTGACGAAAAAGATGGCGACCAGCGCCACGGCAAGCGCCGAGGTGACCGCCGGGAACGGCAGGTACTGGAAGAACTGGAAGAGCCCGACCGAGATATCCTGCGATATGGCCTGCCCGAGCGCACCGGCGGCGACGCCCTGATCGATATCGATCGCCGTGTTGCCGAACACGGTCATCCAGAGGAATGTGAAGATGCTCGGCACGAAGAGTACCGCGATCACGAATTCACGCACGGTCCGTCCGCGCGAGATACGCGCGATGAACATGCCGACGAAGGGCGACCACGAGATCCACCAGGCCCAGTAGAACAGCGTCCAGGAGTCGATCCAGGGGGTCGGCTCGTAGGCGTAGATGTTGAAGGTGCGCAGCAGGAACGTATCGAGGTAAAGCCCGATATTCTGGACGAAGTCCCGCATCAGCTGTGTGCTGGGGCCGACGATCAGAACGAAGACCATGAGCGCCACGGCGACAACGAGATTGAGCTCGCTCAGAATGCGCACACCCTTGCCCAGTCCGCTGACGACGGAGAGCGTCGCGACCGCCGAGATGACGACGATCAGGACCGCCTGCACGACGGACGATACAGGCACGCCGAGCAGGAAGTTCAGCCCGGCATTGATCTGGAGCACGCCGAGTCCGAGGGATGTGGCAATGCCGAAGAGCGTGCCGCAAATGGCGAAGATATCCACCATATGCCCGATCGGGCCGTTGATGCGTTCCTTCAACAGGGGATACAGCCCCGAACGAATGGTCAGCGGGAGGTTGTAGCGATACCCGAAATAGGCGAGCGACAAGCCCACCACCGAATAAATCGCCCAGGCGTGGATGCCCCAGTGAAAGAAGGTGACGCTCATCGCCTCGCGCTTTGCCGCGACCGACAGCGGGTCGGCGGTCGGCGGGGTCGCAAAATGCGTCATCGGTTCGCCGACGGCAAAATACATGAGACCGATGCCCATTCCGGCGGCAAACAGCATGGCAATCCAGGAGAGGTATCGAAACTCCGGCTGGCTGTCATCGGGGCCGAGCTTCAGGTCCCCGTAACGGCCGAAGGCAAGAATGAGGATGCCGAACAGGAAGACGCCGACCGCCAGGAGATACAGCCAGCCGAAGGATGAGAGGATCCAGCTTTGCAGGGCGCCGAAAATCGCCTCGGCCCGCATCGGCGCGACGGCGCCGACAGCGACAGACATCAGAATGACAGCCACCGATCCGAAGAAGACGGGCGGATTGATCGTGAATTTGAACATCGGCTTCCTTTATCTTGTAAACGGCTCCCTAACAAATCGTTGAACAATATGCAAAGGACGAAAGCCCTGGATTGCAGAAGTCCTGCTCTTGACAGGGAAGGCGCGGCGTTTACACCACGGCGAAACGGCATCGGGAGTGCGCCTATGAACCGCCTGTCATCCATCTCGGCCTTCGTCGGCAAAAGCTTCGCCCTGTGGGTCATCCTCTTTGCGGTCCTTGGCTTCTTCTTTCCGGATACGTTCAAGCAGATCGGCCCATGGATCGTGACCCTTCTGTCGATCATCATGTTCGGCATGGGGCTGACCCTCTCCGTCGACGATTTTCGCGAGGTTTTGCGGCGGCCGTTCGACGTGACCATCGGCGTCGTCGGCCAGTTCGCGATCATGCCGCTGCTGGCCGTCTTCCTGACATGGATCATCCCCATGCCGCCGGAGGTTGCGGCGGGCGTCATCCTCGTCGGCTGCTGTCCGGGCGGCACGTCATCCAATGTGATGACCTTCCTGTCCAAGGGCGACGTCGCCCTGTCGGTTGCCTGCACCTCGGTCACGACGCTGGCCGCGCCGATCATCACGCCTTTCCTGGTCTGGATGCTTGCCAGCCAGTTCCTTCCGGTCGATGGCTGGGCAATGTTTCTCAGCATCATCAAGGTCGTGTTGGTTCCGCTCGCACTAGGCGCGGCGCTGCAGAAACTTCTGCCTGGCGTCGTCAAGGCCGCCGTCCCCGCCCTTCCGCTCGTGAGTGTCATCGGGATCGTTCTGATCGTGTCCGCCGTCGTCGGCGGGTCGAAGGCGGCCATTGCGCAATCCGGCCTGATGATCTTCGCCGTCGTCGTGCTGCACAACGGCCTGGGGTATCTCCTCGGCTTCTTCGCGGCCAAGGCATCCGGACTGTCGCTTGCCAAGCGCAAGGCCATCGCCATCGAAGTCGGCATGCAGAATTCCGGCCTTGGCGCCGCGCTGGCCACCGCCTATTTCTCGCCGCTTGCCGCGGTGCCCAGCGCAATCTTCAGCGTCTGGCACAACATTTCCGGCGCGCTGCTGGCAAACTGGTTTGCGACCCGGGTGGAGACAGTGGACGACCGCGAGGCCGTTCTGCGGAAATAGGACGTCTTGCCCACAGGCGGTCGCTATGGCGCGTCGTTGTTCTCCGCTGCTAGAACTGTCGAAAGTCTGCAACACCGCGGCAGGAAAAGCGGCGGTCCGAAACACGAGGACAAGGCGACCTAGCTGTTGAAATCCATAAGTGTTATCAGCCTGTTGCGACAGGCGCACTTTAGCCGCCCGGATTTGGTTGGCGCAGACGGTTCGCAAGACTAAACCCGTGATTTCCCCGCAGCCTTGGGATGCTTCGTTTGCCCCTTCAGACCCCCGATGCCGCCGTCATCGACGCTCGTGATCTCGTCAAGCGGTTTGACGGAATGACGGCGGTCGACGGCATGTCGCTGCAGGTGGGGCGGGGCGAGATGGTGGGTCTGATCGGACCCAACGGCGCCGGCAAGACGACGCTCTTCAATCTTATCGCCGGAACGCTGAAGCCGACCTCGGGCGAGATCCGCATCGGCGGGCGGGACGCCGCGCAGGACCGGCCCGAGCAGCGGATCGGGCTCGGCATCGGCAGGACATTCCAGATCCCCCGGCCTTTTCTCGACATGACCGTCCTCGAGAACGTGCTCGCCGGCGCGCAGCGCCAGGACGGGGAAAGCCTCTTTGCCAACTTCCTGCGGCTCGCCCATGTTCGCAGACAGGAGAGGGCCGCCGTGGAGAAGGCCCGAGCGCTCCTTGCCTTCGTTACGCTGTCCCATCTGGAGCACGAACCGGCGCGCGTTCTCTCCGGCGGGCAGCGCAAGCTCTTGGAACTCGCACGCATTCTCATGGCCGATCCCAGCGCGATCCTGCTCGACGAGCCGGCAGCCGGGGTCAACCCTGCACTTCTGGAAACGATCATCGAGCGCGTCCTTCAGCTCAATGCCGGGGGCACCTCCATTCTTCTGATCGAGCACAACATGGACATGGTCTCGCGGCTCTGCTCAAGGGTCGTCGCCATGGCGATCGGCAAGCCGCTCGCGGAAGGCACGCCGGCTGAGGTTGCGCGCAATCCTGCCGTCATCGAGGCCTATCTCGGAGCGATGGCATGAGTGCGGCGGCGTCTCCGATCCCGGTTCCCGCACTGGATATCCGCGCGCTCGTCGCTGGTTACGAGCCCGATCTGCCGATCGTTCGCGGCGTGGATCTCACCGTGCCCTCCGGGGATTTCCTTGTCCTGCTCGGCCCGAACGGCGCAGGCAAGTCGACTCTCGTGAAGGCGATCGCCGGCGTCGTGCCGATCAAGAGTGGGACCGTTCATCTCCGCGGGCAGGATATCACCAGCGTTCCCTCCCATCGCAAAACTGCCCGCGGCCTTGCCTTCGTGCCGCAGACCGAAAACATCTTCGCGACGCTCTCCATCCACGAGAACCTGCAGCTTGCCGCAGCCATTCTGCCCAAGGCGGCGCGCGCCGGCCTCATCGATCGTCTTTATCGACGCTTCCCGGATCTCGCACGCCAGCCTTCGCGGCTCGCCGGGGCACTCTCGGGCGGACAACGCCAGATGCTCGCGGTCGCCCGTGCCCTCATCGTGGACCCCGCCGTCCTTATTCTCGACGAGCCCTCCGCAGGCCTGTCCCCCAAGATCGTCGGGGAGGTGTTTTCCATGCTCCGCGAGATCAACGGCGAAGGCGTGACGATCGTGCTGGTGGAGCAGAATGTGAAGGCGGCTCTCTCCGTATCCCGCCGCGCCGTCGTTCTGGTCGAAGGCCGCATCGCGCATGAGGGACAGGCCGACGGCCTGTTCGGCGATCCTTTGTTGGCACGCCTCTATCTCGGCACATCGCATTCCGTGGAGGCCGCTGTCCCATGAACCCGCAATTCCTCATGGACGGCCTTGTCGCAGGCGCGATGATCGGTCTCGGCGCAATCGGCGTGACGCTGACCTATTCCATCCTGCGCTTTGCCAATTTCGGCCACGGCGAGCTTCTCTCCTGGGGTGCCTATCTCGCTCTGGCGGTCAGCGGGGCCCTCGGCCTGCTTTCGACCTCCCTGACACGACCCATTGGCCCGTTCTCGTTCGGTTGGTCGCTGCCCTTGGCCGCCATCGTCGCCGTCCTCCTGACCGGGGCACTGGCGCTCGCGGTCGATGCTGTTCTCTTCGGGCGTCTTCGCGCGCGGGGAAGCGCCGTGATCATTCTCGTCATGGCCAGTTTCGGGGCGTCGCTTGCACTGCGCAGCCTGCTTGAATTCCTCTTCACGTCGAAGCCTGCCTACTTCACCAAGGCGCTGCAGATCGCAATGCCGCTAGGGGCAGGTCTGAGAGCAACGCCGGACCAGTTGCTGTCACTTGCCGTGGCCCTCCTCGCCGTTCTCGCCGTGCATCTTCTGATGACACGGACCGATATCGGCCGCGCCATGCGAGCGGTCAGCGAAAACCCGGCGCTTGCCGGGATCGCAGGCGTCGACGTGCGCCGGGTCATCCGCGTGGTCTGGATGCTGGGCGCCGGCCTTGCCTGCCTTGCCGGCATCATGACGGGCCTGCTCGTTCAGATCCGGCCGTATCTCGGTCACGACCTCCTGCTGCCTCTGTTTGCGGCCGCCATCCTCGGCGGGATCGGCAGCGTGCCCGGCGCCATGCTGGCCGGCCTCGTCGTCGGCCTTTCGGAGGCCGCAGCCGTCCAAATCGTGGGCGCAGAATGGCGGGCGGCCGTCTCCTTCGTCATCCTGGTCGCCGTGCTTCTGTTCCGGCCGCGCGGTCTCTTCGGGAGATCCGCATGAGCCTCGATCTGCTGGCCTATGCGGGCTTCTTCCTGACAATGGCGCTGACCTATGCCGTCATGTGTCTCGGGCTCAACCTTCAATGGGGGCAGACAGGGTTGTTCAACGTCGGTATCGCGGCGTTCGTCGCCATCGGTGCATATGTTTCCGCGCTGCTGACCACGCCGCCGACGCCGGACAGGTTTGGCGGCTTCGACCTGCCGATCGTCGTCGGCTGGGCGGGCGGTGCCGCCATGGCGGGTCTCGCCGCATGGCTCGTCGGCGCGCTGACCATACGGCTGCGCTCGGACTATCTCGCGATCGCCACGTTCGGCGTGGCGGTCTGCGTGCAGCTCTGCGTCTTGAACCTGCAGCCCCTGACCGGCGGCGCTTTCGGCATCGGCTTCATTCCCCGCCCCTTCTCCCATCTTGCCGGCAACGCCCTTGCCTTCGGTCTTGCCAACCTTGCCTTGATGACCGGCCTGGTGGTCGGTCTCTACGTCGCCCTCGAGCATTTGGCAAAAAGCCCGTGGGGCCGCGTTCTCCGGGCGATCCGCGAAGACGAGACGGCAGCGCAGGCCCTCGGCAAGCGCCCGATCCGCTTTCGCCTGCAGGCCTTCACGATCGGCGGCGCCATCATGGGTCTTGCAGGGGCGGCCCAGGCGCATTTCATCGGCTTTATCGCGCCGGACAATTATCTGCCCATCCTGACCTTCCAGGTCTGGGCCATGCTTATCGTCGGCGGCTCGGGCAGCAATCGCGGTGCCATTCTCGGCGCGATCCTCGTCTGGGGGCTCTGGGCCCTCTCCGCCGCGGCCGTTTCCGCTTTCGTGCCGCCGGAGCAGCAGGCCCGGGCGGCGGCGCTCCAGATCGTGGCGATCGGCGTCGGCCTCTGCGCCATCCTTCTTCTTCGGCCCCGCGGCATCGTGGGCGCGCGCAGCGCGCTTAGCCCCCGCGGAAAACACGGGCGCAAGCCCGGGAGACATCCTGATGACCGAGCGCCCTGACCGCATCCGCCTCACCCCAGACCTCGAGATCAGCCGCCTTGTCTGCGGCCTCTGGCAGGTTGCCGATATCGAGAAGAACGGCACGACGATCGACCCGGAGAGGGGGGCCGACGCTCTGCACGCCTATGCCCAGGACGGCTTCGATACGTTCGACATGGCCGACCACTATGGTTCGGCAGAGGTGATCACCGGCCGTCTGCTGTCGCGATACACCGGGGAACCAAGACCTGTCGCCTTCACGAAATGGTGCCCGGAGCCGGGACAGATGACCCGCGAGATCGTGCGGCGCGGTGTTGAGGAGCGGCTGACGCGTCTGGGTGTGGACCGGGTTGACCTCCTGCAGTTCCACTGGTGGACGTTCGAGCATCCGGCCTGGCTCGATGCCTTGCACGAGATGCAGCGCCTGAAGGAGGAAGGGCTGATCGGTGCTCTGGGCCTGACGAACTTCGATGCCGGACACCTGGCGCTGGCGCTCGCCGATGGCATCGAGATCGCCACCAACCAGGTTTCGTTCTCGCTCGTCGATCGCCGGGCCTCCGGCCCACTCTCGGATCTCTGCGCGAAGCGTGGCGTCAAGCTCCTCGCCTATGGCACGCTGTGTGGCGGTTTTCTCTCGGAGAAATGGTTGGGGAAGCCCGAACCGGACACCATTCCCGACTGGAGCCGCTCGAAATACAAGCGTTTCATCGACACGGCCGGCGGCTGGGACGCGTTCCAGACCATTCTCCGCGCGGCATCCGATATCGCCAGACGCCACAAGGTGTCGGTCTCGAACGTCGCCAGCCGCTGGGTTCTGGAGCATCCCGCCGTCGCTGCCACGATCATCGGCGCGCGTCTCGGGGAAAACGAGCATAGAGACGACAATCTCAACGTCTTCCGATTCCGCCTCGATGCCGAAGACCACGCAGCGCTCGACGCCGCCTTTGCAGGAACGAAACCCATCCCGGGAGACTGCGGCGACGAATACCGGAAAGCGCCCTTCCTGACCGCCTCCGGAGATCTCAGCCATCACCTGAGCGCCATTCCGTCGATCTACACCGCCGAGCCGGTGCCGGGACGCCCCGGGCGTCGCCGGGTTTCGTCCGGCAGCGTCTGGGAACCCATTGCCGGCTACAGCCGCGCGGTTCGCGTGGGCGACCGCATCCACGTCTCGGGCACGACGGCGACCCATGCCGCCGACCGCTGCGTTGCGCCGGGCGATGCCGGCGCGCAGGCAACCTATATCCTCGACAAGATCGCCGCCTCGATCACCGCGCTTGGCGGATCGATGAACGATGTCGTGCGAACGCGCGTCTATCTGCGCGACGCCGGCCAGTGGGAGCCGGTCTCCCGCGCCCATGGCCGGGTGTTCGGCACGGTGCTGCCCGCCAACACCATGGTGCAGGCTGGCGACCTGATCGGGGACTACGAGGTCGAGATCGAGGCGGAAGCCATCTGCGACGGCCCGCCTTCCGCGTGAACCTCAGGCGCGCTTGCGGCCGGGCAGCTTTGGCAGCAGGACCGTGAGCAGGCCGAGGAGCGGCAGATAGGAGCAGAGACGGTAGACGAACTCGATGCCGTAGCGATCGGCGAACAAGCCGAGAACGGCCGCGCCGATGCCGCCGAACCCGAAGGCGAAGCCGAAGAACATGCCGGCGATCAGCCCCACCCTCCCCGGCACCAGCTCCTGCGCGAAGACGACGATGGCGGAAAAGGCCGAGGAGAAGATGAAGCCGATGATGATGACCAGCGCAGAGGTCCAGAAAAGATCGGCATAGGGCAGCATCAGCGCAAACGGGATGACGCCGAGGATCGAGAACCAGATGACGACGCGCGCCCCGAAGCGGTCGCCGATCGGACCACCGAAAAAGACGCCGGCAGCAGAGGCACCGAGAAACAGGAACAGCATGATCTGCGCATCCTGCACGCCGACCCCGAACTTCTCGATGGCAAAGAAGGTGAAGTAGCTCGAAATGCTGGCGAGATAGGCGTTCTTCGTCGCCGTGAGAACGGTGAGCACGGCCAGCGTCCACAAAACTTGGTTGCGCGGCAGCGGCAGGGCCCGATCGAGCGTCGGGCGCCCGGCATTCGCCCGGCGGTGACGCAGATACCATGTGCTGACGAAGGACAGCACGATAAAGCCGACGATCGCGAAGATCGAGAACCAGCCAAGTGTCTCCTGTCCCCGCGGGATGACGATGAACGCTGCCAGAAGCGGACCGATCGCCGTTCCGGCGTTGCCACCGACCTGGAAGAAGGATTGGGCCAGGCCGTGGCGTCCACCGGAGGCGAGACGTGCGACCCGGGAGGCTTCGGGATGAAAGACGGCTGAACCGACGCCGATGAGGCAGGCGCCGACGATGAGCACTTCGAAGCTGTGTGCGAAGGCGAGCGTGAACAGGCCCGCGCAGGTGGAAAGCATGGCCGCCGGCAGGGAGAACGGCATGGGCCAGCGATCCGTCACCACGCCGACCACGGGCTGCAGAAGCGACGCCGTCACCTGGAAGGCAAAGGTCAGCAGGCCGATCTGGACGAAATCCAGCGCGTAGTTCGCCTTGATCAGGGGATAGAGCGACGTGAGCAGCGACTGCATGATGTCGTTGAGCATGTGGCAGAAACTTGCTGCCGCGATGATCGAAAAGGTGATCGTCTCCGCCCGGATTCCGCTCTCTGTGGTCACGCTTGCCATATCGGCCCTCCCGCCTCTTCGATACCTGTTTCGCCGTTTGCCTCTCGTACAGAGCTTGACGGTGGCCTGCCTTTGCGCTCTGGTCCACTTTTTTCGTGAGTGGGCCAAAGTGCGATCGACCGAATTTCCGAGCAGCGACAGCGATCTCGACGAGCACCGCAAAAGCCTGAGCCGCATCGATGCAGCACAGGAGCCGCTCTACGTCATCGGCCGACACTACAGACAAGGCGTGCGCAGCCCGGTCCATTCACACGGGAAGACGCAGCTCTGGCATGCCCGCCGGGGGGTCGTCGTCGTTGGAACCATCGATCGGCGCTGGATGATCCCGCCGGGCCACGGGCTCATCATCCCGGCCGGGTTGGAGCACGCATCGGAGACCATGAGCCCGGTCGAGATGTTGTCGATCTACGTCGATCCACAACTGGCCCTGGTCGAGCGGCCGAAAGTGGTCAACGTCACAACGCTTGCGGTCAATCTGATGGATGAACTGGTGCGGGACACGCCGCCACTCCCCAATCCAAGCCCCAATCCACGCCTCAGTCCGCACCCCAACCCGCGCCGACGCGAGCTGGTCATGGATCTCCTGCTCGACGAGATACAGCATTTACCGGAAGTACCGCTCGGCCTGCCCTTTCCCAACGATCCGCGTCTCGCCGACGCGTGCCGCGCCTTTCTGGAGACCCCCCTCGCCGTGGCAAGCATTGATGAATGGGCGGCCAAGCTTGCCATGAGCCGCCGAAGCTTCACCCGGTTCTTCCGGGCGCAGACTGGCGTCAGTTTCGTGACGTGGCGGCAACAGGCCTGCCTGTTTGCCTCGCTGCCGCGCCTTGCTGCCGGACATTCGATCACGAGCGTCGCGCTGGATGCGGGTTACGAAAACATTGCGGCGTTCTCGACCATGTTCCGACGGATGATGGGGAGTGCACCACGGCAGTATCTGCTCTCGCGCTGACACTGGCCAAAAGGGCAATTCGACCATGCAGAATGCGCATTTTCAAGCGAGATATGCCAATCATCAGCCGTTTCGACAAACATTTCCGGTTGCTACCATTCGTCGGAGCAACGAGGAAAAACCGATGTCTGCCCTGCCGTCCGAAAAGGCCCTGATCCCCTTCGTCAGCGTCGAGAACATGATGCGGCTCGTTCACCACCTCGGTATCGAGCGCGTTCTGCGCGAACTGACCGACACGATCGAAGCGGACTTTCGCCGCTGGGACGTCTTCGACAAGACGCCGCGGATCGCATCGCACTCCCGCGAGGGCGTGATCGAACTGATGCCGACCTCCGATGGGGAGATCTACGGCTTCAAATATGTGAACGGTCACCCAAAGAACATGGCGGCCGGCCTGCAGACCGTGACGGCGTTCGGTCTCCTGGCGGATGTGGCGACCGGCTATCCTGTTCTGATGACGGAAATGACGTTGTTGACGGCGCTGCGCACGGCAGCGACATCCGCGATGGCGGCCCGCCACCTGGCGCCGAAAGGCACGCGGGTGATGGCGATGATCGGCAATGGGGCGCAGGCCGAGTTCCAGGCGCTGGCGATGAAGTCCGTCCTTGGCCTGACCGAGGTCCGGCTGTTCGATATCGACAGGCGGGCGACCGATAAGACGGTCCGGAATCTCACGGGCTCGGGGCTTGTGCTCCACGCCTGCGAAAGCGCCGAACAGGCGATCGAGGGTGCCGGCATCATCACGACCTGCACGGCGGACAAGCTATGTGCCACCATCCTGACCGACAACATGATCGGCAGCGGCGTGCATATCAACGCGATCGGCGGGGATTGTCCGGGGAAGACAGAGCTGCATCGGGACATCCTTTTGCGCGCCGACACGTTCGTGGAATATCCGCCGCAGACCCGCGTCGAGGGCGAAATTCAGCAGATGGCGCCGGACTATCCGGTCACCGAGCTGTGGCGGGTCGTGCGAGGGGACGTGCCGGGCCGGACGGACGCGCGACAGATCACGCTTTTCGACAGCGTCGGCTTTGCCGTGGAGGATTTCTCCGCGCTTCGCTACGTGCGGGCGGCTTTGGCTGGAACCGACTTCTTCCAGCAGATCGACATCATCGCCGACCCCGACGATCCGCGGGATCTGTTCGGCATGCTGCAACGCGCCGCAGCCTGAACGATCCGAAACGGCAAGAAGGCTCAGAAGAAGAAGTCGCCCTTGTCGAGAAGGCCGAGTTTCACGTTCTTCAGCAGGATGCTGTCACCACCGGTGGCATCGATCAGGACATCGTTGCCGTCCTGTCGGGCGTGATGTTTCATCAGGTCGGCGAAATCCGTGATCGCCTTGAGGTTGGTGAGGTCGAGAATGTCGTGGGCTTGTCCGCTGGCGGCAAAATCGAGGATCACGTCCCGGCCATCGCCGGTGGAAAAAACGAATTGGTCGGCGCCGGCGCCGCCCGTCAGGATATCCGCTCCGCCATGGCCCCAGATCATGTCGTTGCCGGCCTTGCCGTCGATACGGTTGGACGCGCTGTTTCCATGGATCTGGTTGGCAAGCCCGTTGCCGGTCGCGTTGCTGGCAGCCGTGCCGCTGAGCGTGAGATATTCGAAATTGTCCGCCAGCGTGTAGCTGACGCTCGAGATGACGAGATCGTTGCCGGCGTTCTTGGCCTCGACCAGCAAGGTGCGCGCATTGTCGATCACATAGGTATCGTGACCGGCACCGCCCGCAACCGTGCCAAGGACCGTTCCGCCGCGACCGTCGAAGTAGTCGTTGCCCCCGCCGAGCAGGACGTCGCCCTTCATCGTGCCGGTGTTGGTGACCGACTGCTGGCCGTCGCCGCTCTTGAACGCAACGCCCGACCGCGCCGACAAAACGCCGCTGTTATTGAAACTGGCATGATCGGCGCCGGCAAAGTCGACGGCGCTGCCCTTGGAGGCGGAAATCGTGCCGCTGTTGGCACCGCGCGCATGATCCCCGACGACCGAGATTCCCACGGCGCCGGCCAAAGAGCCACGGTTGTTGACGATCGCATCGTCGGCGACAACATGAAGGGCGGTGCCACCGACCGCGATCGTCTTCGTATTGGTCAACGTTCCCTTGGCGCCCGTCAGCAGGATGCCGTCGGCCCCGGCTTGCAACACGCCCGAATTCGTGACGATGGCGTTCTTGCCCTTGGCAAAAACAGCCGTCGCCCCACTGCCGACCGTGCCATTGTTCGTGATGATCTCGGAGGCTCCGGTGGCCGTTATCCCGTTGCCGCGCGCGGCGATCGAACCGTTGTTGGTCACGATTGTTGCGAGCCCGTCAACCACGATGCCGGCAGCGGTGGCGGATGAGATATCCTTGTTGTTCGTCATGACGATGCGATCGCCGGAAAGCTTCAGGGCATCGAGCTGGCCGACCATCTTGCCGTTGTTGACGACCATTGCCGCGGCGCCCTTCACCAGCACCGCACTGCCGGCAGACGATGCTATGCTGGATTCATTGGCGATATTCGCCGTGTTGCCGACCACGCTGATCCCGGCCTGCTTTCCGGACATGCTGCCGCGATTGACGATATCCATGCCGGCTGCCGTCGCGGATACAGCGACCGTACCGGCGACGATGGATCCCGTTCTGGAGACGACGACAGACCCGTCGAGATCACCGGCATTGGCCGCCCCGTACAGCACCCCGGACGCGCCGGCCTTGATGGTGCCGTCGATGACCACGTCGCGCGCTTTTGCGAGGCCGGAGGCGACGATGCCGCTGCCCGTCACATCAATCGTCACGTCCTTCACGAGCACGAGCTTCGTGGAAGCCTCCGTGAAGCTGACGCTCGTCCTCGTATTCTTCGTCAGAAACCTGAAAGCCATCGCCGGTGCGCCATACATTGTATCGATTGCAAGCTCCTTACAGGACAACCGATTGCAAATCGACAGTCCCATGCCCTCAAAGCCGGTTTTCAGCGCATCTTCTGCGACAAACGTAGGAGATGCTTAACGTCGAAGGGCGCGACGCGTGCGTCGGACGGGAACATACGGAGCGTCGGTGCCTTTCCCCTGCATGAGAGTTCACACCGGAAACCAGGCCGTCATCGTGGTCCTTGCCACGTCCTTGATCTGCGCACTGTTCGTCTATGCCGCGTCGATGCGGGTCGAAGACGCTGCAGGCCGCGTCGATCCCAAAGCGAACGTCGTGACGGGCAACGCGGGTGGGGGAGCTGACACATGACGTTGAATCGCACAGCCCTCAGCGTTGCCGTTCTCGTGGTGATCCTGATCGCGATCGGCTGGCTCGTCATCAGCCCTTCCCAGGACGCTTCGACAGGCGGTGGCGCGCCACCTCAGCCGGAGAAGACCCAGACAGTGCCGAACAATCCCGGGCCGACCACAGGTGCTCAGTAGCTGGGTAGAACGACCCGTCAAGCGTTCGGCTTTTGGTCGTTCGATCCTGGGAACAGCAATCAAGCGCTGCAAACGTGGTTGTAACGCTCGCCAAGGGCTTTCTTTTTGATTCGGAAGGGGCCGGCCCGCACGCACATTCCATCGGTCGGCAACGGCCGACTTCGTGTCGTCCGGACCACGAACCGGCAGCAAAACGTCCCGTAAGACGCGCATTGGTGGAAAGCGTTAGGAAAGATTAACCGAACATTAACCATGCCCGCGAGAAATGAGATGGAATAACCCTGATTCCATCACTGGATGCATCGCGCTCATGTTTCATACGGCTTTCGCAATTGCAGGAAGAACGGCCATGCCGGGCATGCTTCTGGCTCTGAGTGCTGCGGCGATGTCCGGCTGCACCCAGACCGGCGGACTGAAGCAGTCGTCCGCGCCGACAGAGATCGCAGCAGAAAAAGCGCTGGCTTTTCCTCCGCCCGGCGGTCCGGCCATTGTGAGCGTGATCGAACGTAATTTTTCCAATGCCGTCCAGCAGGACATCATTCTGGCCACGGATGCGCGCGGCCGCGGACAGAACTACATCCAGGTCCGCTATTTCGGCCCCACCGCCACAGCGTTCGACGGGGCATCGCGGCTCCCGACCCGGATCATGACGACGGCGCAAGCGGTCGGCGAGATGCGGTCGGAGTTTCCGACGATCCGCATGAGCATTTCCCCGAGCTTCGTCCAGAACAATTACGGCGCGTTCGCCTATGCCTACGGCACGAACGAAAGTTCTGGCGACGCATGCCTTTATGGCTGGCAGCAGATCAAGGCGTCCGACAATCTCGTGCGCACCTTCCGTTATCTCGGCATGATCCAGACGCGGGTCCGCATTTGCCAGACCGGCGCCTCGCGCGATGCGCTCCTGTCGATGATGTATCATTACACGTTGACCGGAGCGTTCGACAGCGTCGCCTGGAATCCTTATGGCAACGTGCCCCCTCTCGACCCTGCCGTCGGGCAGCTCGGGCGGCCGATCTATGCTGCCGGCGCCGGAGCGCGGCTGCTGCCGCCGCCGGAGGCCCCCGATCTGTCCGGGCCCGCGCCTGTCCGTCCTGCCCTTCGCCGGCTCGAACGCCAGAACACGCGGCCTGCAGCGACGCGTGTGGAAAACATTCAGCCCTCCGTTCCCTCGGTCGCCATCCCCGCGCCCAACATGAGCGCGAACGGACCGGCAGGTGCTCCTCAGACGCCAATGGCACCCCGACCCGTCAGCCTGCCGAGTGAGGACGGCGCGGCGCGCGCTGCAACGACCCCCGGGCCCCAGGCTGGGCCCGTCATTCCGTCTGTGCCCTGTGCCGTCTCCCAGAGCAGCGCCTGCACAAGGAACATGTGATCCATGCGCCATATCCAGCACTCTTCCGAAAAGGGAAAATAGGGTCATGTTCAAGGCGCTTATCGTCGTTGCATGGATCTGCATGTCGGTCGTCATCGTGGCGATCACGACCCTGCCCGTCAGCCTCCAGACGCATCTGGTTGCCGCCTTCCTCTGCATGGCGCTCCTTGCAGTCCTGAAAGTGCTGAAGGCAGAGGGCAACTGGCGCCTTATCGGCCTCGGCTTCGGAACTGCCATCGTGCTGCGCTACGTCTACTGGCGCACCACCAGCACGCTGCCGCCGGTCAACCAGCTGGAAAACTTCATCCCCGGCTTCCTGCTCTATCTGGCTGAAATGTACAGCGTCGCGATGCTGGCGCTCAGCCTCTTCATCGTTTCCATGCCGCTTCCGCCGAACCGCCCGCGCCCGGGCTCTGCGGACTATGCGCCCTCGGTCGATGTGTTCATCCCGACCTACAACGAGGACGCCGATCTGCTGGCCAACACGCTGGCGGCCGCCAAGAACATGGATTATCCGCCCGAGAAGCTCACCGTCTGGCTGCTGGACGACGGCGGCACGCTGCAGAAGCGGAACGCGGCGAGCATCCCCGACAGCCAGGCCGCCCAGCGCCGCCACGAGGAACTGAAAGAACTCTGCCGCAATCTCGATGCCAACTATCTCACGCGCGATCGCAACGAACATGCGAAGGCCGGAAATCTGAACAATGGCATGCGCCAATCCCAAGGCGACCTGATCACCGTGTTTGACGCCGACCATGCGCCGGCACGCGACTTCCTGCGCGAGACGGTCGGCTATTTCGAGGAGGACCCGCGCCTCTTTCTCGTCCAGACTCCGCATTTCTTCCTCAATCCCGATCCGATCGAGCGCAACCTGAAGACCTTCAACAAGATGCCGAGCGAGAACGAGATGTTCTACGGCATCATTCAGCGCGGGCTCGACAAATGGAACGCCGCCTTCTTCTGCGGGTCGGCGGCCGTGCTCAACCGGCGTGCTCTCGAAGACACCAATGGCTTCAGCGGCATCAGCATCACCGAGGATTGCGAAACGGCGCTGGCGCTTCATTCCCGTGGCTGGAACAGCGTCTATGTCGACAAGCCGTTGATTGCCGGGCTTCAACCCGCGACGTTTGCAAGCTTCATCGGCCAGCGCAGCCGTTGGGCGCAGGGGATGATGCAGATCCTCATGTTCCGCATGCCGCTCTTCAAGCGCGGGCTGAGCATGCCGCAGCGGCTCTGCTACATGTCCTCGACGCTGTTCTGGCTGTTCCCGTTTCCGCGCACGGTCTTCCTGTTCGCACCGCTATTCTACATCTTCTTTGATCTGGAAATCTTCGTCGGCTCCGGCGGCGAGTTCCTGGCCTACACGACCACCTACATGCTCGTGAACCTGCTCATGCAGAACTATCTCTACGGTCGTTTCCGCTGGCCCTGGATCTCCGAACTCTACGAATATGTGCAGACCGTGCATCTGTTGCCGGCCGTCATCTCGGTGATCTTCAATCCATCGAAGCCCACCTTCAAGGTCACCGCGAAAGACGAATCGATCAGTGACAACCGACTTTCGGAGATCAGTCGCCCGTTCTTCGTCATCTTCGGTGTGCTGCTCATCGCCACCATCATGTCGTTCTACAAAATCTATGCCGAGCCCTATAAGTCAGACGTGACGCTGGTCGTGGCCGGCTGGAACCTGCTCAACCTCGTCTTCGCCGGCTGCGCGCTCGGCGTGGTCTCCGAACGGCGCGAAAAGTCGTCCTCCCGCCGGGTCAACGTCAAGCGTCGCTGCGAATTCAAGGTGGGCGACGAGTGGTTTCCGGGCATCATCGAGAACGTCTCGGTCAACGGGCTTCTCGTCCATGTCTACAATCGGTCCATGCAGCCCTTGACCGAGGGGGCGATGGAGGAAATTCGGGTCGAGACCTTCAGTCCGGGCGCACCATCTTCCATACCGGTCAAGATCGTCCGCAGCGGACGGGGCGACGGCTTTGTGCTCGTCGGCTGTACGTTCGCACCGCGTGAAGCACAGGAACGGCGCCTGCTCGCCGACATCATCTTCGCCAACTCCGCCCAGTGGAGCGAATTCCAGATGGGCCGGCGCCGCAATCCTGGCTTGATCCGGGGCACGATCAGCTTCTTTGCCATCGCGCTCTACCAGACCAATCGCGGTCTCTTCTACTTCTTCCGGAGCCTCGGCGGGTCGAAGGACGCAGCCCCTGCCAAGAAGGAGGCCGCAAGACCATGAAACACGTCGTCATCGCCTGCACGCTAGCTCTTCTTGCGCCTTCGCAGCTCCTGGCGCAGTCGGCCCCGTTCGACATGTCCCGGGAAAGGCCGGCAGCGCCGCAGCACCCCACCCAGGCACCCGATCCGGCAGCGCCGGGCACGCAGACGGCACCGTCCGCGAGAGGATCCGAGGCGCGACCGCAACAACCGGCAAGCGAGCCGGCGCCCTTCCAGCTGTCACCGCCCGTCCCCGCCCCGGCATCTGCGGAACCGCGTCCACAAGCGCCCGCCTCACCCGCACCCGTCCAGCCTTCGGCAACGCCGTCTGCACCGCAGTCGCCGGCCGCAGCCAAGGCCCCTGCGCCTGCGCCGATGGAGACGGATGCCTATCGACGGTACATCCTTCCGTTCGGAAAGCTCAGCCTTTCCGGCGAGACCGACCGGCGGACATGGACGATCTACCTCACGCCCGAACAGGCAAACGCGGCAACCGCCATTACCATCGGCTACCAGAATTCCATCGTCGTCGCGCCGGAGGCTTCCAGCTTCTCCGTCGAGCTCAACGGGAGCGTGGTCGGCCAGGTGCCGGTCGCCTCGGCGGATGCCGTGCACGACCTCGTTCTGCCACTCCCGAGCGGCGCGCTGCAGGCCGGTGCGAACGTCGTGCGTCTCTCGACACAGCAGCGTCACCGGACGGATTGCAGCATCCAGTCCACCTACGATCTGTGGACCAACATCGACCCGAGCCGCACCTATCTGACCTTCAACGCGCCGGTCGGCGATCGCCTTTCCAGCATCGATGACATCCAGGCCGTCGGCCTCGACGGCACGGGCGCGACGGCCATCGACATCGTCGCTCCAGCGCTGACGAATCCCAGCCGCTCGAACATGTTGCTGCGGCTCGCGCAGGCTTTGGCGCTTCGCACGCAGATGCCGAACCAGACGGTCGCCTTCCATACCGCCCTGCCTGCCACGTCCGCCGCGGGCACGCTGACCGTGCTGGTCGGCACACAGCTTGAAATCGACGGGATGCTGCCGACCCTTCCCGCCGGCACGGCCGTTGGCCCGACGGTGGCGTTTGCGCCCAGTGCAACGCGGGGCGTCAATGCGCTCGTCGTCACGGGCCCGACGGCCGAGGCGCTTCGGCAGGCGGTGGAAACGCTCGCAAGTCCGCTTGACGCAGCACCAGGTACCTCGCGCACCTCGTTTTCCACCAAGGCATGGCACACGCCGGATGCGCCGATCCTCGTCGGCGACACGCGCATCCCTCTCTCGCAGCTCGGCATCACCACCAGCGAGTTCGCAGGGCGCAGGTTCCGCACGGAGTTCATGCTCGGTGTGCCTGCCGATTTCTATGCCAGCGCCTACGGCGACGCCGTGATCCTGCTCGACGCCGGCTACGCCCCATCGGTTCTGCCGGGAAGCCGGATCGACGTGTATGTCAACGGCAATATCGCGACGACGACGCCCCTCTCTACGGAAGGCGGCGGCATTCTCAGCCATCTTCCCATCACGGTGACGCTGCGGCACTTCGTGCCGGGGGTGAATCGCATCTCGATCGAAGCCGTCCTGCTGGCAGCGGAAGACGATGCCTGCGCCACGGGAACGCCGGCCCAGACCACGCCGCGTTTCGCCCTGTTCGACACGACCGAATTCCATATGCCGGATTTCGCCCGGATCGACAGCAGCCCCAGCCTCGCGGCGACCTCATCCACGGGGCAGCCCTACCGCCGCGCGGAGCAACCGACGGCCCTTTATCTCGACCGCCTCGACCCCGAAACGCTGTCGGCTGCGGCCACCCTGCTCGGCCGCCTCGCTGTTGCCGCCGGCAATCCTCTGGCACTCGACACGGTCGCATCTCCCGCAGCCCTTGGCGATCGCAATGCGCTGATCGTCGGCACGCTGTCGCAACTCCCCCCGCCCTTGCTGACCCAGATGCAGATCGGGGCGGCACCGGCCAACTGGGGCACGCATCATGCCGGCGGGCAGCCGGACGACAGCAGTGGAACCCTGTTCGAGGAATGGCGCCAGAAAGTCTCCGGCGGCAGCTGGCTCGGTCAGGGGTCGCGCCTCGAGGCCTGGTTGAAGAGCGATCTCGATCTGTCGATGGACTCGCTCCGCTTCCTGCCCGGCAAGGAAGAGGATTTTTCCCCCTCCGAAAATGTCAGCTTCATGATCGCGCAGGGCCGCAGCCCGTCCGGAGCCGGGACGTGGACGCTCGCAACGGGCCCGACGTCCGCGAGCCTTCAGACCGGCATGAGCGCGATGGTGCAGGAGGCACGCTGGAATGGTCTCGACGGCCGCATCACGACATTCGAGGAGTCCACCGGAAACGTTTCGATGGTGCCGGTGCGCGATCTTCACCTGAACCCGACACAGCCATTCTCGATCGCCAACTGGCGCCTGATCGCCGCGAACTGGCTTTCGACCAATATCCTTTTCTTCGCCGTCATCTTCATCTCCGGCTTTGCGCTTCTCGGCATCATCACCACCCTGATGCTGCGCCTTCTGGGGCGCAGCCGATGAGGCCCCTGCATCGCGGACGTTTCAAGACAGCCGTTCGACCGGGTCCGGTATCGATGCGCCCTCTGCGCGCGCCGTTTCCTGCTCGGACAGTCTACCGGGAGTTCCCATGACCACCGCCCGCATCCTGCTTTTCTCGACGCTGGTCGCAGCAGCGGCAACGGCAACCTATTACGGGTCCGTCTTCTGGCCGAAGGCTGAACTGTCGACGGGCTCGATCGTCGCTCCGCCTGCCGTCGACGAGACAGGCAACCGGCTGAGCCTGGTCCCGCCGACCCCCGCCGCGCGCCGCAGCGAGCCGCGGCCGGCCGACCTGTTGCAGGACCTGCCGCCGGCAGCGGCCCTGCCCGAGACGGGTGCCGAGACGGAGACGGGCGCCAAGCCAGAGACAGTGTCCGACACGCAGACGGGGGCTGAGACGAAAACGGAGGCTGAGGGCGAGGCTGGAACGGCAGCGGAAACCCGGGATGCTGCCACTGAGGCCTCCGTCGACGGACCCGTCGACGAGAAACCGCAGGCCATTCCGGATGCGACGGTGAAACCGGAGCCCGTGATCAAGGCGCAGGTGCAACCGCAAACGCCCGCCAAACCGCCGGAAGGTGCGCCCGCGACCGCCGCGGCGCCTGCAGCGGCAACACCTGCAAAACCGAGCGTCGATGAAGGTGCTCTGCGATACTTCGCGCGTCAGGGCGACACCGTCCGGCTGCAGGCAGAGATCGCGCGCTTGCGCACGCTCTATCCGGACTGGGAACCTCCGGCGGATCCGCTGGCCGCTCCACCCAATGCCGATACCCAGCTGGAGGCCATGTGGGCGCTCTACGCCGAAACGCGCTACGCCGATGTCCGCAAGGCCATTGCCGACCGCCAGGCACGCGAGCCCGGCTGGCAGCCTCCGGAGAACCTGCTCGCCATGCTCGCGCTCGGCGAAGCCCGGCAGCGTCTCCTGAACGCCTCCAATCTTCAGCAATATCCGATCGTGGTCGATGTCGCAGCGGAAATGCCCCAGCTTCTCGTATGCAGCGAGATCGACATTCTCTGGCGTTTGGCGGAGGCCTTCGCAAAGACCGACCGCGCGCAGCGCGCGGTGGATGCCTATACCTATATCCTCTCGAGCTGCACCGAAAGCGCGGACCGGCTGGCGACGGTGCAGAAGGCGGCTTCGCTGCTGCCCCGCCCGCTGGTCGAGCAACTGCTGACACAGGAAAAGACCGATCCGACCGGCAAGGGCGAATTCGAGCCGGTCAAGGACGATCTGGCCCGCCAGTTCGTCGCGTCTGCCGGCGAAGACCCCAAGCTGGTCGTGCCCCCGACATATCTCTCGCGTCTCGAGCATGCCGCCGAAACCGGTGGGAAGGCCTCCGACGCCCTGCTGCTCGGCTGGTACTATCTCCGTCGCGACGCGACCGAGCAGGCAGAAACCTGGTTTCGCAAGGCGCGGACGGCGGAGGACTCCGCTACGGCGTCCCAAGGTCTTGCGCTGACGCTCGTCGCCCGAAAAACACCGGGGGAAGCGGAAGCCGTGCTTTATCCCTGGCGCGACACGTCCGACGATACGCGCGCGACCTATCTGGCGGCGGCGTCAAATCTGTTGGCGCTCGATCCGCCGGTCGTGATCGAAGCGGACGTGCTGCAACGCATCGCGCAGGAGGCAATGCGCGCCCGGAGCGCCGACGTCGCCCAGCAGTTCGGCTGGTATGCGCGCGCCTTCGAACAGCCCCAGCTCGCACTGCAGTGGTTCTCGACATCGCTGACCTGGGCGCCGGAGACGGAGCCCTCCGCCTATGGGCTTGCGATCACGGCAAACCAACTCGGCAGGGCACGCGATGTCGCCCGCATCCAGAGGCAGTGGGCTGGTCGCTCACCGCGGATCGCACTGCTCGGCGAACAGCAGGACGACGTGGAAACCGCGCGCAGATTGCCGGCCGCAACAGTTGCCGACGAAGCTCCGCAGCAGCCCGAGCGGCAAAGCGCGCGTGCGTCATCGGGAGAGGCTTCGACACAGGCGAGCGTCGAACCGGCAGCACCGCCGCGGCAGCGTCCGGCGCGCTCAGGCGCCGCGAGGCGCAACGTCGCATCGGCGTCGGGTCGAGGCTGCAGCACGTCCACGGACCCGTCCGGTCTCTCGGCCGGCGAGGCGCTTCGGCATGGCTGGTGCCTGATGGAGTTGAACCGGCCCCTCGAGGCTGCACGTCATTTCGACGCCGCCATCCGCGCCGGGGATACGCGCATCCGCAGCGAAGCCGCCTATGGCCAGAGCCTTGCCTATCTGCGGCAGGGCCTGACCGACAAGGCATCGGTCGCAGCGACGCGTGGCTCTATGGATGCCGGGAAGGCAACCGAGATCCAGATCGCCCTTCTGACAAACCGTGCCTTGGCCGCCTTCGACCAGAAGCGCTTCTCCGAGGCCCTGATCCTGCTCGAACGCCGCGCGCAACTTGCGCCCGAGCGCGTCGATCTGATGGTACTGCGCGGCTACGCTCTTCTTGGGTTGAAGCGGTTCGGCGAGGCGATCCGCACGTTCGAGGCGCTCGCTGCGACCGGAAACCAGGACGCCATTCGCGGCCTTGCCAACGCTCGCGCGGCGACACCTGCAGCGGTTTCCTCGCGCCACTGAGAACAGGCGGCGGAGACACACTCTCCGCCGCGCCGGCCGGCTCGTCAGGTGATCCATGGACGCCGAGGAAATCCTCAGCCGGCAAACAGCGTCATCTCGGGCGGCACGACGGCCAAGTCGCCCCGCCGGCGCGCGATTGCATAGGTCAACGCACCGCGCACCGCTTCCCGGCTGACAGGTTTCTTCAGAACGCCCATCGTACCGGGAACGCCGGTTCCCAGCGCTTCCGGATCCGATGTGGTGAAGATGACCGTGACATCGTGATCCCGTGCGAGGATTCGGCCGATCTCCGGGCCGCTCGGCCCGTCGGCAAGGTTCACGTCGACGAAAGCGATCGCGGCCAGACCGCCAATGCGAAGAGCGTGCTTCTTCCGGCTGGCAAAACCGACGACGCCCGCATTCAGGCCTGCGGCTGACACGGCGTCTTCCAGATCGAGCGCCAGCAAAAGATGATCTTCGATGATCACGACGGGATAGTCGATGATCGGACGGCTCTGCCACCGGCGGACTGTGTTCTCGGTCATGACGCATTACCCATTTGACATTGAGACTGCAGCTGAAATGGACAAAGACCAGCTTTGTTCCAGTTTTATTTAACATTGAGCCAATCTTGAATCGTTAACGAAGTATTAACCGGATTTCAGAGCTGTTCCGACCGTTTTATACTTCGGCGGCGGGTACTGCTGGCGGATGCATGATCGTGGACGATGGTCGATTGTCGGTTGCCGCCCCGGAAAAAGCCCGGCATATGTAACCGATTGGTGACGGTCGAGGAGGATCGTCGCGCTGAGATCGCGAAGCGGCTTGTCCTGCTTTGCCAAACCGGGAGGACGTTCATGTTCAAGACATTCCTGAAGGCATCGACCTTGAAGGCAACGGTAGCGGCTCTTGCTTTGTCGGCTACCGGACCGCTCGCCGCATCGGCTGCGACCGACCTGCAATGGTGGCATGCGATGACGGGGGCGAACAACGAGGTCGTCAACCAGCTTGCCAAGGAGTTCAACGAAAGCCAGTCGGACTATACCATTACGCCGGTTTTCAAGGGCACCTATCCCGAGACGTTGAACGCCGGCATCGCCGCGTTCCGCTCCGAGCAGCCACCCGCCATCATCCAGGTGTTCGACGCGGGCAGCGGCGTGATGATGGGCGCCGAGGGTGCGATCATGCCGGCCGCCGAGGTGCTGCAGAAGGGCGGCTTCACCTTCGACAAGTCGCAATATCTGGCCGGTATCGCGGCCTACTACTCCAAGCCCGACGGCACGATGCTGTCCTTCCCCTACAACTCGTCCTCGCCGATCCTCTATTATAACAAGGATATCTTCGCGAAGGCCGGCCTGGACGCCGAAGCGCCGCCGAAGACCTGGCCGGACGTGTTTGCTGCCGCAAAGAAAATCAAGGCGAGCGGTGCCGCATCCTGCGGCTTCACCTCCACCTGGCTCACCTGGATCCAGACCGAAAATCTCGCAGCGTGGAACAATGTGCCATACGGCACCAACGAGAACGGCCTTGGCGGCAACGACGTCAAGCTCGAGTTCAACGCGCCGCTGTTCGTCGAGCATTTCCAGGCGATTGCGGATCTCGCGAAAGATGGCACCTTCCGGTATGGAGGCCGGACATCGGAAGCCAAGCAGTTGTTCATGTCCGGCGAATGCGCGATCCTGACGGAATCGTCCGGTGGCCTCGGCGACATCGTCAAGTCGGGCGTCAAATACGGGATCGGCCAGCTCCCCTATTACGAAGGCCATGGGCCGCAGAACACGATCCCGGGCGGCGCGAGCCTCTGGGTGTTCGGCGGAAAGAGCGATGCGGAATATGCGGGCATCGCGCAGTTCTTCAATTTCCTCTCCCAGACCAAGATCCAGGCAAGGCTCCACCAGGTCTCCGGCTACATGCCGGTCACCAATGCCGCCTATGAAGACACCAAGAAATCCGGGTTCTACGACAAGAATCCGGGCCGCGAGACGCCGATCCTGCAGATGATGGGCAAGGCACCGACCGAAAACTCCAAGGGCGTGCGTCTCGTCAACCTGCCGCAGGTTCGCGACATCATGAACGAGGAATTCGAAGCGATGCTGGCCGGAAAGCAGGATGCGAAGGCTGCCCTCGACAAGGCTGTCGAACGCGGCAATGCGGCGATCGCGGAAGCCATCGGCAACTGACCTGTCCTCACCGGCGTACCGACCCCTTTTGACGGGTCGGTACGCCGCCCGACTGCCGTCCCGAGGAGCACCCGGTGCACAACGTCGCCTTTCCCAACAAGATCCTGCCGTACCTGCTGGTCGCCCCGCAGATCGTTCTCACGGTGATCTTTTTCTTCTGGCCCGCAAGCCAGGCGCTCTACCAGTCCGTCATGCGCGAGGATCCGTTCGGCCTGAAAAGCGGCTTCGTCGGCCTTGCCAATTTTCGTGCCGTGCTGTCGGATCCGAACTATATCCACGCCCTGCAGGTCACCGTGGTCTTCAGCATTCTGACCGCTCTTGTCTCCATGGGCGTCGCGCTGTTGCTGGCGACGGCTGCCGACAAAGTGGTGCGCGGCCAGACCTTCTATCGGACCCTGCTGATCTGGCCCTATGCCGTTGCGCCGGCCGTGGCCGGCATGCTCTGGCTCTTCATGTTCAATCCGGCCATGGGGACATTCGCCTACCTGTTGCGTCGCAACGGCTTTGGATGGGACCCCTTGCTGAACGGCGAGCAGGCGATGGCACTCGTCGTCGTCGCTGCCGCATGGAAACAGATCAGCTACAATTTCCTCTTTTTCGTCGCCGGGCTGCAGGCCATTCCGAAAAGCCTGATCGAGGCAGCATCCATCGACGGCGCGCGCGGCGCGCGACGGTTCTGGACGATCGTCTTTCCGCTGCTGGCGCCGACCACGTTTTTTCTGCTCGTGGTCAACACAGTCTACGCGTTCTTCGACACGTTCGGCATCATCCATTCCGTGACCGGCGGCGGACCTGCAAAGGCAACGGAGACGCTGGTGTACAAGGTCTACAATGACGGCTTCGTCAATCTGAACCTGGGCTCCTCGGCCGCCCAGTCCGTCATCCTCATGGTGATCGTGATCGCACTCACGGCGTTCCAGTTCCGCTTCGTCGAGAAGCGCGTGCACTATGGTTGAGGCCTCGAGATGATCGAAAAACGCCCCATCGCCAACCTCGTCGGCCACGCCATCCTGATGCTCGGCATCATCATCGTCGCCTTCCCGATCTATTACACGTTCATCGCGTCCACGGCGACGTCGGAGGCGATCATCCGCCCGCCCATGTCGCTGCTGCCGGGCGGCCACTTCGTCGAGAACTACACGGAGGCGCTGACGGGTGGCGTCGAACGCGTCGTCGGCGTGAGCCTCGAACGGCTGCTCTTCAATTCCTTCGTGGTCGCCATGGCAATCGCGGTCGGCAAGATCGTCATCTCGTTCCTTTCTGCCTTTGCCATCGTCTTCTTTCGGTTTCCGTTCCGCATGGCGTTCTTCTGGATGATCTTCGTCACGCTGATGCTGCCGGTCGAGGTGCGCATCCTGCCGACCTACAAGGTCATCGTCGATCTCGGACTGATCGACACCTATGCAGGATTGACCCTGCCCCTGATGGCGTCGGCGACGGCAACGTTCCTTTTCCGGCAGTTCTTCCTGACCATTCCGGGAGAACTCGTCGAAGCGGCGCGCATCGACAATGCGGGCCCGTTCCGTTTCATGCGGGATATCCTTCTGCCGCTGTCGAGCACCAACATCGCGGCCCTGTTCGTCATCCTCTTCATCTACGGATGGACGCAGTATCTCTGGCCGCTGCTGGTCACGAACGACGCGAAGATGAACACGGTCATCATCGGCCTGCGGCGCATGGTGGACTTTACGGACGCGTCCACGCCGTGGAACTACGTGATGGTCACGGCGATCCTCGCCATCATTCCCCCCATTCTCGTCGTGGTGCTCATGCAGCGCTGGTTCGTCAAAGGTCTCGTGGAGACGGAAAAATAATGGCCAATATCGTTCTCAACGACGTCCGCAAAAAATATGGCAATGTCGACGCCATCAAGGGCATTTCGCTGGATATCGCCGATGGCGAATTCCTCGTCCTCGTCGGACCCTCCGGCTGCGGGAAATCAACGCTGCTGCGCATGATCGCAGGCCTGGAGAGCATCACCGGCGGCGAGATCTCGATCGGCGGACGCGTGGTCAACACGCTGGAACCCTCCGAACGCGACATCGCCATGGTCTTCCAGAACTACGCGCTCTATCCGCACATGTCGGTACGCCAGAACCTGGCCTATGGCCTGAAGAACCGTAACACGCCCCAGGCCGAAATAGACCGGCGCATTGCGGCGGCCGCAAAGGCTCTGGAAATCGAAGGTTTTCTGGAGCGCAAGCCGCGGCAGCTCTCGGGCGGCCAGCGCCAGCGTGTCGCCATGGGCCGCGCGATCGTGCGCGAACCCGCGGCCTTCCTGTTCGACGAGCCGCTGTCGAACCTCGATGCGAAACTGCGTGTCCAGATGCGCGTCGAGATCAAACGGCTGCAGAAATCCCTGAAGACGACCAGCGTTTACGTCACGCACGACCAGATGGAGGCGATGACGCTCGCCGACCGGCTCGTCGTTCTGAACGGCGGCGTGATCGAGCAGGTGGGAACGCCGATCGAACTTTACGAAAGGCCGGCAACCACCTTCGTCGCCACCTTCATCGGCTCCCCCTCCATGAACCTGCTGCCCGGCGTCTCGAGCGATGCCTGGAGTCTTGATCCGGGCATCCCGTTGCCGGCGAAAAGCGCGACACTCGGCATCCGTCCGGAGGATCTCCACCTCTCCGAGGATGGCCGCACGGGCGATGCCTTCCGCGCGGATGTGAAGGTCGCGGCGGTCGAGCTCGTGGGTGCGGAAAGCTACGTTCACGGGCATCTGACGAACGGCCAGCCGATCATCTTCCGCGTTGCGGGCCGGTCCCGCATCCTGATGGACGACATGGTGCCGGTCGCCGCAAACCGGCAGGCCCTACATCTCTTCGACGCGGACGGCCACCGCACCGATGGCTAAAGCGCGCGTCAGCCGATCCTTGAAAATGCGGCGAGGACGGTGCGCTCCGACTGTGTGAGGTAGGCCTCCAGCAGGTCGGCCGCCTCCTGCGTCCGTCCGGCTTCGAGATGGTCGAGGATCGCGGCGTTGAGATCGACATACGGCGCATGGAGAAGTTCGGGGTCGGCAAGCAGGCCGAAACTCAGACGAAGCTCTGCGGCGATCTGGGCATAGAACGCATTCAGCCGCTCGCTGTCGGCCAGCTCGACGATACCGGCGTGGAACACCATGTTCTGGCTTCCGACGCTGCCCCAGTGCTCGGCGTCGCGCGCGACTTTGGCAGCCTCGACGGCCCGCCGCATGCGGGCGACCGCGGGGTGGTGCGGGTAGGCCCCGGCCAGCGCCTGACACTCGATCATGCGCCGGACCCTGTAGATATCCAGGATCGACGCCATGCTGGGCGTGGCGACGAACATGCCGCGATTGGGTTCGTGCCGCAGCAGGCCTTCCTTCGTGAGGAGACGGAAGGCCTCCCGAAGCGAGTTGCGCGAGACGGCGAAATCCGCGCTCAGCGCCGCTTCCGACAGGCGTTGCCCCGGCTTCAGTTCACCGGCGATCAGCCTGTCCCGGATCTTCTCTGCAAGGCGCGGCGCCAGCGCCGATATCATGTCCTGTTCTGCCATCGAAAACGCGGTCCCCCAGGCACCCCATGCGTTGCGTGCGCGCCGTCATCGCAGCGATATCGCGGATCATGTCCAAGGGAAACCTCCTGCGATCGATCTGAGCGCCTCTTCACACGATTTCGACGGCATGCCGGGAGGGGCGCGGCAGACTGTCGAGACATTCACGGAGTCCAAGAGGGCAAATGCCCTATCCTCTTGCTGAAAAGACCGGCAACGCCTCGTTTTTCTGCTTGCTCGCAGAGCAGTCTGCCAAGAATTTGAACATTAACGTAGAACGATGCAATAAAATCGTTGAACGATATTGACAGGGTTGTGAAACGCGGCGACCTTACTCCGATAAAACAGCCGCACGACCCTGGGCTCATAGGGCGACGCGGACAACAAAGAGGGTAACATGGCCGAAACACCCATATCGTCTCCCGCACCGTCGCAGGGCAATCCCGCAGCCGGTAGCATGTCGACAAAGTCTCGCAGAGCGGCGCTGGTTGCCGCCATCTTCCTGATGGCCACCTCCGCGATCGGTCCGGGCTTCATCACCCAGACGGCGACCTTCACGACGAAGCTCGGCGCTGCCTTTGCGTTCGCCATTCTCGCCTCCATCGTCATCGATTTCGTCGTCCAGCTGAACATCTGGCGGATCGTCACGCTGACGAAGATGCGCGCCTCCGATATCGCCAACGCCGCAGTCCCCGGCACCGGCTATCTGCTCGCCATTCTCGTGATCGTCGGCGGACTGTTCTTCAATGTCGGCAACATCGGCGGCGCCGGCCTCGGCCTGAACGCGATGCTCGGTGCGGATCCGAAGTGGGGCGGCGCGATCAGCGCCCTGATCGCCATTGCCATCTTCCTGTCCAAGAAGGCCGGCGTTGCGATCGATCGGCTCATCGTCGTGGCCGGCATTCTCATGATCGTGCTCACGCTCTATGTCGCCGTGGTCTCGGCACCGCCGGTCGGCGACGCGCTGTTTCAGACGTTTCTTCCGAGCACGATCGATTTCGCCACGATCACCACCATCGTCGGCGGCACGGTCGGCGGCTATATCACCTATTCCGGCGCGCATCGCCTGCTCGACAAGGGCACGGTCGGCATCGAGAATCTCGGCGCGGTCAATCGCGCAGCTCTGACCGGCATCGCCGTGACGGGTCTCATGCGCTACGTGCTGTTCCTCGCTATCCTCGGCGTGGTGGCCAGCGGGGCCGTCATCGATATCTCCGGAAAGGGCGCGAATCCTGCGGCCCAGGCGTTCCAGGCGGCCGCCGGCGATGTCGGTTACCGCATTTTCGGCGCCGTGCTCTGGTTCGCCGCCATCACCTCGGTCATCGGAGCGGCCTACACGTCCGTATCCTTCATCACGGTCTTCAAGAAGGACATCTCCGAGCGCAGCCGCAACATTGCAACGGTCATCTTCATCGGCGTGTCGCTGCTGGCCTATGTCCTCATCACGACACCACCCGCGCAGATGCTCGTGTTCGTCGGCGGGCTTAACGGGCTCATCCTTCCCATCGGCCTGTCGATCTTCATCTATGCGGCCTGGGCACGCTCGGACCTGATGGGCGGCTACCGCTATCCGCGCTGGCTTCTCGTGCTGGGTGTGCTGGCCTGCGCCCTTACCTGGTACATGGGGTACCGCTCGATCGGCCCGATTTTCGCGCTGTTGACCGCATAGGGCACCAGAACCACCCGGGCGCGACGCGGTTTGCGTCCGGACACACACCATCTCGGTGACGAGCCAACGACCAAGGGTAGGAGCGCGACATGAAAGCCATCGATCTCAACAGCGACCTCGGCGAAAGCTACGGCGCCTGGGACATGGGTGACGATACGGCCATGCTTGCCATCGTCTCCAGTGCCAACATCGCCTGCGGCTTTCATGCCGGCGATCCCGGCGGGATCCTGCGCACTGTCCGCGCCGCTGCTCATCACGGCGTCGCCATCGGCGCGCACGTCTCGTATCCCGACCGCGTCGGCTTCGGCCGGCGCGACATGGACGTCACATCGGACGAACTCATCGCCGACGTCATCTATCAGATCGGCGCCCTGAAGGGCATGGCGGCGGCCGCCGGATCCAGGGTCAGCTACGTCAAGCCGCATGGCGCCCTCTATAACAAGATCGCCAACGACCCGAAGCAGGGGCAGGCCGTCATTGACGGCATCAAGGCGATCGATGACGGCCTCGTCCTGATGGGGCTTGCCGGCACGCCGATCCTTGATCTCGCGCGCCGCGCCGGACTTGCCGTCGTCGCCGAGGCCTTTGCCGACCGCGCCTACACGCCGGAGGGCCGGCTTGTTTCCCGCAGGGAGGCCGGCGCCGTGCTTCACGACCCTGAAACCATCGCGCAGCGCATGATCCAGCTGGCCCGCGACGGCACGCTGACCGCCATCGACGGCTCCACCATCCGCATCGAGGCGCAATCGATCTGCGTTCATGGGGACAGCCCCGGCGCCGTTTCGATCGCCCGCGAAATCCGACGTGCCTTCGAAGCAGAGGGACTTTCGGTGAGATCGTTTCTGCCGCGCGTCGAAAACACCGGGAGATCCTCGTGATTGCCATCGAACATCTACGCCATGTCGACGCAACCTGCGCCCGGGAGGCCCGCGCGCGTTACCGCGCCGGCAGTGTCGCGCCCACATCCGGTGTCGCGCCCGGCTTCACGCAGGCCAACATGATCGTGCTGCCGCGCGATTGGGCGTTCGATTTTCTGCTCTACGCCCAACGCAACCCGAAAGCCTGTCCGGTTCTCGACGTGTCGGACCCCGGATCACACAGCACCCTGCTCGCGCCCGACGCGGACCTTCGGACCGACGTGCCGCTCTACCGCATCTGGCGGGACGGCAAGCTTGCGGAAGAAACCGCAGACGCCCGGGCCGCCTGGGCCGAGCATCCCGATCTCGTCAGCTTTCTGATCGGGTGCAGCTTCACCTTCGAGACGCCGATGGCCGAAGCCGGCATCGAGATCCGCCACATCACCGACTGCTCCAACGTGCCGATGTATCTGACCAATCGGCCCTGTCGCCCGGCCGGACGCCTGCACGGCAATCTCGTCGTCTCCATGCGGCCCATCCAGGCCGGTCGTGTTGCGGATGCCGCAACCATCTCCGGTCGCTTTCCGGCCGTGCATGGCGCACCGGTCCATGTCGGCGCGCCGGAGGAGATCGGGATTGCCAACCTCGCAAAGCCGGAGTTCGGCGACGCCGTGCGGATCGAACCCGGCGAAGTTCCCGTATTCTGGGCCTGCGGCGTGACGCCCCAGGCGGCCGTCATGGCCTCCGGCGTGCCCTTTGCCATCACCCACGCGCCGGGGCACATGTTCATCACCGATATTCCGGATTCGGCCTACCACGCCTGAGGATCACGATGCGCTTTCTCCCCGTCAGCCTGACCACACTGCTTGTCGAGCTTGCCGATCTCCAGGAAACGTTGGCGCTGTTTGCCTCGCTGGAGGCCGAACCGGTATCCGGCATCGTGGATCTTGTGCCGGCCGCCCGCACGTTGATGATCCGTTTCCAGCCAAGCTCCACGACGCCGCAGGCACTAGCGCGAGAGGTCGCAACGCGGGATCTCTCTGCGCGTATCGCACCGTCCGACAAGCGCGTCGACATCCCCGTGCGGTACGAAGGCGAAGATCTGGCCGACGTCGCCGAGCTCACGGGCCTCGCCGTCGACGAGGTGATCCGTCGGCATGTGGACAGCGCGTTCACCGTGGCCTTCTGCGGCTTTGCGCCCGGTTTCGGCTATCTCGTCGGCGGAGACCCCGCTCTGCAGGTACCGCGTCGCCAGAGCCCTCGCACCCGTATTCCGGCCGGGTCGGTGGCGCTCGCTGGCGCTTTCAGCGGGGTCTATCCGCAGGAAAGCCCCGGAGGCTGGCAGATCATCGGCGTGACGCCCAAAAAGATGTGGGACCTGTCGCGCGATCCGCCCGCGCTCTTCCAACCGGGCTACCGCGTGCAGTTCTACGATCTGGCGAAACGCTCCTACAGCGTGGCTTCACCGATCTCCCCGGAAACGGTCGTCGCCTCGAATGCCGATGCAGGCGGCGTGTCCTTCACCGTCCTTGCCGCGCCCATGCCGGCGCTTTTCCAGGACGCGGGCCGCTTCGGCCAGACCGGGCAAGGCGTCTCCTCAGCCGGCGCGCTCGACCAGGGCGCCTACCGCGCCGCCAACCGCGTGGTGGGCAATCCGCCTGGTAAAACCTGTCTCGAACTGACGCTCGGCGGCTTTTCCGTCTCGGTTTCCGGCCGCACGGTCATCGGCATCACCGGTGCTCCCTGTCCGATCGAAATCCGGGATGTCGAGGGGCGCGTGCAGCAGGCCGAGACATACCGTCCGATCTCGCTGGAGCCCGGCGATGTCGTGACCTTGGGCGAACCTGCCAGAGGTATGCGCAGCTATCTTTCGGTGCGTGGCGGCTTCGACGTGACACCCATTCTCGGCAGCACCTCGACCGATACGCTCGCCATCGTCGGCCCGGATCCCGTGATCAAGGGGGCCGTTCTCAAGGCCGGCACCGATATGGCGGGGCTTGAAGCGGTGTCGATCGAGGAAACGGCAGCCTTCGTTCACCCCGCAGCGAACGACATCGTCACGCTGGACGTGGTGCTGGGGCCGCGCAGCGACTGGTTCACCGAAGCGGGCCTCGATGCGCTGTCGTCCCAGGTCTTCCACGTGACGCCGCAATCCAACCGGGTCGGCATTCGCCTGGCGGGCGATACCCCGCTGGAACGTCGGGACAAGGCGGAGCTGCCGAGCGAGGGGACCGCCACCGGAGCGATCCAGGTGCCGCATAGCGGGCAGCCCGTCCTGTTCCTCGCCGATCATCCCCTGACCGGCGGCTATCCCGTCATTGCGACGGTTGCCGACTATCATCTCGACCTGGCCGGCCAGATCCCGGTCAATGCCCGCATCCAGTTCCGGCCGATCGCGCCGTTCGCAGACATCGTGCCGGCCAAGGCCTGATGCGCCTGCTCGTGCCCTTGCCATCGGCCACCTCAGAGGGAGGATACGCATGAAGAAAGTTCTGATCGCCAATCGGGGCGAAATCGCCGTCCGGATCATTCGTGCCTGCCGCGACTACGGCGTCGGCTCGGTCGCTGTCTATGCCGATTGCGATATCGATGCGCTGCACGTGCGCCTGGCGGACGAGGCCTATGGCCTTGATGGCAACCGGCCTGCCGACAGCTATCTCGACATCGACAAGCTGATCGCCATCGCCAAGCGGTCCGGCGCGGATGCTGTGCATCCCGGATACGGATTCCTCTCGGAGCGAGCCGAGTTCGCGCGGGCTGTGCAACAGGCAGACCTCATCTGGATCGGCCCCGATCCTCACGTCATCGAAGCGCTCGGCGACAAGGTCGAGGCGCGGCGAATCGCAACCCGTGTCGGGGCCCCGCTCGTGGCCGGCAGCGACGGCCCGGTCGAAACCGCAGCAGAGGTCATCGCCTTTGCCGACGCTCATGGCCTTCCCGTCGCCATCAAGGCGGCCCATGGCGGTGGCGGGCGCGGCCTCAAGGTCGCGTGGAAACGCGAGGACATTCCGGATCTCTACGACTCCGCCGTGCGGGAGGCGACTGCCGCCTTCGGGCGCGGCGAGTGTTTCCTCGAGCGCTTCCTCGAAAGGCCTCGCCATATCGAAGCGCAGGTGCTGGCCGATCGCCACGGAAATGTCGTCGTGCTGGGGACGCGTGACTGCTCCCTGCAGCGTCGCAACCAGAAGCTCGTCGAGGAGGCCCCTGCCCCCTTCCTCAGCGACGCGCAACGGAACGAGATCCATCGGTCCGCGGCCAGCATCTGCAAGGCCGCCGGCTATACCGGTGCGGGCACCGTCGAATTCCTGCTCGGCATTGACGGCACCATCTCGTTTCTCGAGGTCAATACGCGCCTGCAGGTCGAACATCCGGTGACGGAGGAAACGACGGGTATCGACCTCGTGGTTGAGCAGTTCCGTGTTGCCGATGGGCTTCCGCTCGGCGTTCTGGAGACACCGGCGCCGCGGGGCCATTCCATCGAGTTTCGGATCAATGCGGAGGATCCCGGCCGCGGTTTCCTGCCGACGCCCGGCACCATCACCGAGTTTCGTCCGCCTTCAGGTCCCGGCATCCGCCTCGACAGTGGCGTCGTCACTGGATCGACGGTGCCAGGGACCTTTGATTCCCTGACATCGAAGCTGATCGTCACCGGCGCGAACCGGGAGCAGGCCCTGGCACGCGCCCGTCGGGCCCTGGCCGAATTTCGCATCGAGGGCATCGCCACTGTCCTGCCCTTCCACCGCGCTGCCATCGAGACCGCCGATTTCCGGGGCGAAGACGGCTTCAAGGTGCATACGCGCTGGATCGAGACGGATTTTGCCGCCCTTCCCGAGGCGGCTCCCCGCCCCGTTGTGCCGACGCCAGCCGGCATGATGCGCACACATATCGAGATCGACGGCCGCCTCCACGCCGTCGGCCTGCCGACAGCGCTGCTTGCAGGGCTCGGCGGGGCCGGTGGGACACCGGGCACACCAGCGGTGGGAACCCCAGCCACGGTCGATGTCACGGAGGTCATCGCCCCTATCTCCGGGACGCTGCAGGTATGGAAGGCGGTTGACGGCGATGAGGTCCAGGAAGGCGAGCTGATCGCCATTCTCGAGGCCATGAAGATGGAAACACAGGTCACAGCCCATCGCTCGGGTCGCTTGCGCATCGTTGCCGAACAGGGCGCCTACCTCTCCGCCGGTACGGCGATCGGTTCGATCGCTTAGGCTCCCTCGTCATTTGCGGGCACATCGCGCTTCCACTCTTGCGAGGGAACGCCAGACGTTGCAGGGTCGAGACGGCTCAAGCGTCATGTCCGGCGAACGCATGCCTCGGCGCGGGAGCGGACATTTCACGGGCGCGAGGAACATGCACCAGATGCCTGACGACAGAAGGAACGGGAAACGGCGGTCGTGTGCGCACGGGCTGACACCGGTCAACATGGGAGACCGAGACCCATGAGGCCGGGACAGCGGTTGACGCGCACGACGTCACGGAGCCTTATAGCGGAGGAGCCCGGGATCGGGCCGGGGCCGGGCATGAGCCCCGGAGACATTGCCGATCACAATTCGCGGGTCGCGCTGAGCCTCCTCAGGACCTTTGGGCCGCTGACCCGGCAGGAGCTGTCCAACCGTCTCGGCCTGACCGAACCAGCCGTAACGGGCATCATGAACCGGCTCGATGCACAGGGCCTGGTCCTGAAGCGCAAGCGCGCCGGGACCGGGCGCTATCATGCCGCGGAATTCACGCTGCAGCCCGGGGGCGCATGCGGGCTGGGCGTCAGCCTGTCCGCCGACGCGGCCGAGGTGGTGCTTGTCGATCTCCTAGGCGCGGTCCTCGCGCGCGAGGTCCTTTCGGGGTCCGACATCGGGGCAAAGCTGCCCGAAGCGGTGAAGGCGGTGCTCGCCAAAGCCGAGGAGCGTGCACCCGTCGGCCTCGGCTTCGCCTTTGCCCCGGACTGTGCCCCTGAAACGGAAACGGTGGAACGACTTCTGCCGGGGCGCCCCGTCTTCTTGATGCCGGATACGGAGGCCTGTCTGACCGGCGAACGCCTGCTCGGGCTCGGCGAGCCGGAAGGGGGGCTGGTGGTGGTGCTGATCGACGAGACGGTTCGGGCCGGACTCTTCATCGGCGGCAAGACGTTTCGCGGGATGAACGGGCGGGCAGGCCAGATCGGCGACATGCGTCCAGGACGGCTGCACCCGAGCCTGACCGAAGTGGCCAACATCCGGGCGTATCAGCGCGCGCGAGACGCCGGACCGCCGGCGCTTTCCGACTGGATCGAAACCGTGGCCGGGCGCCTGCTGGAAGCGGTCGTCGCCATCGCCGGCTTCGTCTCGCCCGGCGCCCTGCTCCTCGGCGGAGCGCTTCCGGATATCGTGCTCGATCGCCTCATGGCCTGCATGCAGGTTCAACGCACCGATCAGGCACGCACCTTCGTGGCCGCACCCTGGATTCCGCCCATCCGGCGCGTCTCGCTGGACGGCGGCGGCATCGGGATCGGGGCCGCGATGACGCCGATCATGGAGCTGTTGCTCGCGCGGTCAGCCTGACGCCGTTTGGATGAGCCGACAGCGGGACGCGCTCCCGTTGCGCCGCCTCCGCGGTCGGCAGGCACAGCCGATGGGCAAGCGGCATGGTTGCCGCCCCCAGCGCCGCGGCATCGTCCGATCCCGCGGCGCGATGCAGGGAGGGCGGCGTCACGCCGCGGCGGGTGATCTCCTCGCGGGTGTAGACCAGGAGCTCATCGATCATCCGGACCGGGAGACGCCCGCCGATCAGCACGGCATCGGGATCGACGATCATGCCGATGTCGATGATGGCCTCGGCCAGCGTGATGCTGATCCTGCGCAGCCAGGCGCTGACGAGCCCGCGCGCCGTGCCTGTCAGGGCGGCCAGCTCCGTCGGCGTGGAAACGGAAACGCCGTGCTGCCGCAGATGATCGTAGAGAATGAAAAGCGAAAACATCTCGCCGAGCGGCTGCGTCTTGCCGGAGCAAGGCCCCTCGTCGATCACGACAGGCAGCCACCCGATTTCGCCGCCGAGACCACTTGCACCCTTGTGGCGCATGCCGTCGATGACGAGACTGCCGCCAAGGCAGGCGTTGACGAAGATGTAGAAGAAACTGCTGATTTCGGTACCGAAGCCATATTCGATCTCGCCGAGGGCCGCGGCGTTGGCGTCGTTGTCGATGAAGACAGGATGGCTGGTGATGCCGGCAAGCGCGCCCCGCACGTCGAAGCCGCTCCACCGGGCATAGGTGTCCGGGCGGCCAATGACCGGCACTTCGCCGAGCCAGTCGGGGATGGCGAGGCCGATCCCGGCCAGCCGCGGCTCCTGGATGACCTTTCGCCGCAGGAAGGACGAAACCGCGTCTCCCATCAGCGCGACGAAGGTCTCCGGCATCAGGAAGCGTTCCTCGTGGTGAATGCGCCCGCGCACGGCACCGGTCGCGTCCACCGCAACGACGGTCAGATGGTCGCGATCGATGTTGGCGCCGATCGAGAAGACGCCTTCGGGATCGATCTCCAGCTCGATGGCCGGCTGCCCGCGCAGGCCCTGACGTCGCCGCGCCTCCATGACGACCCCTTCATCGAGCAGGCGATCGACGATCCGCGTCACGGTCTGTTTTGTGAGCCGGGAGCGGTGTGCGAGTTCCGTGCGCGAGATCGGAGCTTCGCGATAAATATCACTCAGGATCGTGGCGCGGTTCTGCGCCGCCGCCTGCTCGCCATTGGATCCGGCAAAGGTCACACGACACCTCTCTTCATGCTCGAACGAACGCCCCGCGCCGCACGGCTCTCGCCTCGACGGAAACGGACATTCGCCCTGGTCTCGCGGAGGTGAAAAAGGCCCGCACGTCTTGCGACATGCGGGCCAAGGTAGGCCAAAGAGGCCGGGGGAGAAAGGCTCGATCGATCAGCTTCGTGTGAGACGCCAGCTTTTGACCTCGAAAGGCAAGAGGCCGGTGGCGGCAACGTCGTCCATCGGCTCTTCGAGGATGGTCACCGGTGCGCTCATTGCCCAGCCGTCGGGCAGCGTGACCGAGAAATCGCCACGCCGGCCTGCCGGCTCGAAAACGCGCAGCACGAGATCGTCGCCGTCCTCGCTCGGCTTCAGTCCCGAAAGTGCCGCGTCGATCCCCTTCGGTGCGAGCGGCTGCCAGGCACCGACCGCGCGATCCGTTACCGGAAGAACCACGAGCGGCTGGTTCAGCTCCTCGGCTTCCTCGCGCACGCCGCCTTCATACCAGGTGCCTGCATGCGGCATCAGGGAATAGGTGAAGGCCTGATATCCCTCGTCCGCCATGGGGTCCGGATAGATCGGCGAGCGCAGGAGCGAGAGGCCCAGCACGCTGCCCCGCATGCTGTGCCCATACTTCGCGTCATTGATCAGCGCCACACCGAAATCGGGTTCGGACAGATCGACGAAGCGGTGCGCCGGGGCCTCGAACATGGCTTCGTCCCAGGAGGTGTTGGATCCGGTCGGCCGCTCGAGCACGCCATAGGCGCATTCGCAGGTCGCCATCCGGCTTTTCACGGCAAGCTCGCTGAGGCTTCGCAGCATGACGCGTCGGTCATGCCAGTCGATCTCCGTATGGATATCGAGACGCCGCGCATTCGCCCCAAGGCTCAGCGTCTGCACGATGCTGGAATGGCGCCACGTCCGTTTGATGCGGATCGCGGCACGGTGCGGACCCGTCTCGACAATCTCGATCGCGTCGAAACCGGTGATCTCCTCGGCCTTGTCGACGTAGTCGTTCTCGACATCCCACGCATCCCAATTCCGCGGCTTGTCGGCCGTATAGGCATACAGCCTGTTGCCGCGCCCTTCGATGGCCTCCCGGCCCGTCGGCTTGTGCAGGAGACTGGCGATTGATCCATCTTCGGCGAGCGTCACCTTGAGGGTCGCGTTCTCCAGCGTGTTCTTCGTGACCTTGAGGCCCGGTGCCGGTGCGATGGCCGAGGCCGGAAGGACGGCAATGCCGAGCGGGGGCACCGATCCTTCGGCCGACACAGGTCCGTCCGGCATGTTCAAGCGGATCGCGCGCGACGACAGGGACGGGTTGACGACGAGCACGGTGCCGCTTTCTCCACCGGACGCGGCTGGCAGGCGACGCGCGAGGGCGGACATCGCCTGATCGAGCGCGCCGGCTCCCTCGGCAATGGCGCCATCGAGTTCGCGGACGGCATCCACATAGACCTCGGCGATCGAGGAACCGGGCAGAATGTCGTGGAACTCGTTCTTCAGGACGACGCGCCAAGTCGGCTCCAAGGATGCGGGACGATCCGCCCCCATCAGATGGGCGAGACCTGCAACGGTTTCCGCCGTGATCAGGGTCCGTTCGGCCTTGCGGTGGAGGCGTTTCACCGCACTCTGACTCGTCAGCGTCGCGCGGTGAAGCTCGAGATAGATTTCGCCCTGCCAGACGTGCAGAGCCTTTCGGGACGCCGTCTTGTGCGCGCCGTCGAAGAAGTCCTCGACGCGGGTCCATGCCGCTTGCGGGATTGCCGGGAAGACGCGCAGCTGCTCTTCGCGCGTGACCATTTCCGGCGTCACGCCGCCGCCGCCGTCGCCGTAGCCGACGCACAGCAGCGTCGTTTCGTGCTTGTCCTTCTGGCGAAAGTTCTTCCAGGTCGGGACGAAGCAGTCCGGCCGTACGAAGCCGTTATAGCCCTGCATCGGGTTGTCGAATGTGTGCGCGAGAACGCGGCTGCCGTCGATACCTTCCCACCAGAAGAGATCCGCGGGAAACCGGTTCGTCTCCGACCAGTTGACCTTGATCGTGAAGAAGCTCTTCATGCCCCCCTGGCGCAGGATCTGCGGCAGCGCGCCCGTGAAACCGAAGCAGTCCGGCAGCCAGCAGACGGTGTGGCGCAGGCCGAAGGTCTTTTCGAAATAGCGCTGTCCATAGAGCACCTGTCGCGACAGGCTTTCGCCGGTTGGCATGTTGGTGTCAGGCTCGATCCAAAGGCCGCCCACGGTCTCCCACTTTCCGGCTTTCACCTGCTCCTTGACGCGCTCCAGTAGATCCGGGTCGTCTTCCGCGATCTGCGCGTAGTAATGTGCGGTCGACTGGTTGAAACGGAAATCGTTGGACCCCTCCATCAGCGAAAGGGCCGTGTGGAAGGTGCGCCGGATCTTTCGGCGCGTCTCGTCGTAGGGCCAGAGCCAGGCCAGATCGATATGCGCATGGCCTGTCAGCGCGATCTTCCCCTGCGGCGGAAAACGCTCGCGGAGCGCGGCAAGGCGCGCCATCAGTGCGTCATAGGCCTTGGTCACGCTCGCGCGGTGATGGTCGTCGAGGCCCGCCGGCTCGGACTTCAGGTCCGGCAGCTGCCAGATCTTCTGCTGCATCGGCGCCATCGACGTGCGCGAGACGTAATCGGCCGTCGCCGACGGCCAGTCGAGCGAGCGAAGCGCCTCCTCGCCGGCGTCCAGCAGATGCGGCACGACGTCGTGGCCTTCGAGAACGGCGATGGCCTCCGCGATCTGGCGGACGAGCAGCCAAAGCCTGTCGACCGACGGCTCCAGCCAAAGAAGCTCGGCGCGTTCGAGATGCGGCTTGCGGACGGGTTCGCCGAACGGCAGACGGGCGACGGTTTCCGATGTCACGGTGAAGCGTGTCGCGGGCACGCCGAACTCGCGATGGTACGGATCGAGCCCGACCGTCTTCGCCGTGCCATCCTCCGAGGCGATCGTGATCAGGCTTTCGCCGCCGAGGTCGACGTAGAGGCGTGTATCCTCCAGCGGCCAGCCGGCCGGCACGACGGCGAAGCCTGCAAACCGCTGCGTGCCGCGGACCTGGGGCCAGGCTTCGCCCAGCGCGATCGGCGTGTCGTTGCAACGCCAGCCCTCGATCTGGACGGTCTTGTGGACGCGCCAGAATTCAAGTTCGGCCATGCGCACCTGGAAGCGCTCGAGACGTTGGGCAAGTGTCAGTGTCATGATCTTCAAGTCCTGGTCTGTGTCATGAAAGGATCAACCCTTGACCGCACCGGCGGTCATGGCGCCAAGGATCAGGCGCTGCAGGGAAAGGAAGGCGATGATCGCCGGCACCACGGAAACGAGGCAGGCAGCGGCGAGCAACTGGATCGAGCTATCGTTCTGGGTCCCGGCATACTGGAAGATGCCGACCCCGATCGGCGTGAGGGCTTCGCGGGTGATGAGCAGGAACGGCACGAGGAACTGCGACCAGCCGGCGATGACCGAGATGATGAAGGCGGACGCGATGCCCGGCGTGGACAGCGGCAGGATGACGCGCACGAACACGCCCCACCGATTGCAGCCATCGATCAGTGCGGCCTCGTCGAGGCTCTTGGGGATCCCGTCGATCGATCCCTTGAGAATCCATGTGACCGTGGGAACGGCGAGCGCGATGTAGACCATGACGACGCCGAAGTGGCTGTCGGTCAGCCCGATCGCGGCCATGTAGCGGTAGAGCGGCACCATGATGACGAGCGGCGAGATCATCTGCACGGACAGGATGGCCATCATCCAGGCGCCCTTGCCGCGAAACCTGAAGCGCGAGAACGCGTAGGCCGCCGGCAGCGCCACGACGAGGCAACCGATGGCGCTCAGGGAGGACAGTTTCAGTGCGTTCCAGAGGTAACCGAGGAACTTGTCCGATGAGAGGATCATGGCGAAGTTGTCGAGGGTCGGCGCCTTCGGGATGAACCGGCTGACGCCGAGAAACACTTCCTTGCGGGTGCGCAGGGCCAGCGACAGAAGCCAGAGCAGGGGCCATGCGAAGAAGACGAAGATCACCAGCATGAACAGGTAGCTGAGCGCATCGCCCAGCCTCTCGCGGGACGCGGCCGACATCATTCATCTCCCTTCGGAAGGAACACGGCATAGACGAGAGCAAGACCCAGGCTGATCGCGAGCATCAGGATCGACAGCACGGCACCGACCGACAGGTCGTAGTTCCGGAACACGATGTTGAACGTATAGAGCGAGAGCACTTCCGTTGCCCGGCCGGGGCCGCCGCCGGTCAGCGAGATGATCGCATCGAACGTGTTCAGCGTCTGGATCGTGATCAGGATCATGTTGACGAGAATGGCGGCACGCAGCTGCGGCAGGGTCACGTGGAGCAGCCTCTGGCGGGCGTTGGCGCCATCGACGGAGGCGGCCTCATAAAGAACAGGGTCGATGGCCTTCAGTGCCGCATACATGACGACCATGGAGAAGGCGGTCCCGCGCCAGACGTTCGACAGCACGACCGACCACATGACGAGATCCGGATCCGACAGCCATTGCACCGGTGCCGCCCCGAGAAGACGCAGGATGCTGTTGAGCCCGCCGAACGGCGCTTCGTTGAAGAGCATCTTCCAGATGATGCCGCCCGCAATGCCCGGGACCACCCAGGCGACCAGCGCGGTCGTGCGTACGATCGTCGTTCCGAACAGGCCGCGCCCCTCCCCGCGCACCACCACGAGGGCGATGACAAGGCCGAGCACCTGCTGGGCGACGACGCTCGACGCGGTGAAGACGAAGGTGACCCACAAAATCTGCGCCAGCTCCGGCCGCGACAGTGTGTCGATCAGCGTGGAAAGCGTGTAGGTGCCGTCGTTTGCCAGCAGCGTCGCCCGCATGAAGGCGAGCCGCATGACGTCGAAGACGGGGTAGAGGTAGAACAGGCCGAGCACAAGGATGAGCGGCAGCACCCAGGGGGCCACCCGCGGAGCATCGTGCCGGCTGCTGCGCGCGAGACCGGCGGCCATGGGGCGTTCAAAGGTTGCATTCCGCACTGTCATGATCGGTCCAGCCTTGCGCGTGAGATGCACGGCGCGAGATCACTCTCGCGCCGTGCCGGGTGCTAGAGGCGGCCGAAGGCGGCCGTCGATGCCTTGAAGGCTTCGTCCACGGCCGCATCCGTGGCTTCCGCACCGGTCAGCACCTTGCCCATCATGATCTGGATCTGGTTGGAAATCTCCGGATAGACCGGTGCGCCGGGACGGGCCTGACCGACCTTCAGCGCTTCGCCGAACGCCTTGTTGGTGTCGCTCGAGAAGATCTTGTAGGTGGAATAGAAGTCGGCGCGGGTCGGCAGCTGCTCCTGCAGTTCGTTGGCAGGCCCCATGTAGATCTCCCGCGCGAGGTTGGCGCACATCTCGACCTTGGCCGGATCCTTCGAAAAGGCAGCGACTGTCCAGCCACCTGTGCCCGTGGAACGCTCGTCCTTCGTCGGTCCGGGCAGCCTCGAGAAGGTCCATTTGGCCAGCTCTTCGGGCTCGAGAACCGTTTTCAGCTGGTTGTACTGCCAGTTGCCGCCGACAAACAGGGCCGACGTACCGGCCGCTGCGGCCGCGTTGAAGTCGTCGTAGTTGCCGATGGTCGCCACGCGCTTCGGGGCCGCACCGGATTCAACCAGGTCACGATAGTAGTTGACGGCCTTGATGAACTTTTCCCGGTTTTCGCCCTCGCCGAAGATCGGCTTGCCGGCATCGTCCACCAGCTTTCCGCCCTGGCCCCAGAAATTCGCAAGCCAGTCGAACGTCGTGCCTTCGTAGCGGCCGCCATTGAAGAGAATGCCCTCCATGCCCTTTTCGACCGAGGTCAGCGCTGCCTTCTTCGTATCGTCCCACGTCTCGGGCGCATCCGGGATGATCTCGGTGTTGCGGTAGAGCACCCGAAGGTCGGTCGACCACCACCATGCGTAAATCTGCCCGTCTGCACCCGTTACGCCGTCGCGGATGAAGGGAAACAGCTGGTCGATCTCCTCCTTCTTGAAATACGGCGAGAACGACTGCAGCACGCCGGACTTCTTGAAGAGCGGGAGAACAAAGCTGTCGACCGCTGCGCAATCGGGCGCATTGCCGGACTTGGCCTGTTCGAGCATGCGGGCCTGTTCCTGGCTGATGTCGCCGGACATCATCTGCAGTTCGACCTGCCAACCTGCATGATTGGCGACGAACGCGTTGAACAGCTTGCTGTAGCCTTCGGCAAGAACCGGGTCGTTGTTGCGCGGACCATCCGAGGTCATGCGGAAGACGAGCTTGTTCGGCGCGTCCGGCGGACCGACGGTATCGCCGGTGATCGTATCCTGCCCGAAGGCGGAAACCGGCAGCGCCATGGCGACGGCCGACAGGAGCGTGAGAATTCTGGTGTTCATTTCAAATGTCCTCCCCAAACGTTGTCATGCGGCCGACAATCGTCTCGCCGTGGCGATGCCCGAAGCGGCGGCAGCGTTTACATCCTCGTCTCGCGGAGGGCGACTGCCACACGCATGTCGCCGGCCGCCTCTGCTCCCTACCGGCCCCATCGCCTCCAACAACGATCTTCCCAGGCCGTAGAAATTAGATTAAATCACTTTTGTTTTGTGTCAAGCCACACTCTTGGGAGGATGATGATGGGGCGTTTGGAACTTGAAGACATCCGGAAATCCTACGGCGTTCTGGAGGTGCTGCACGGCATTTCCGTGACGGCCGAGGACGGCGAGTTCCTCGCGCTGGTTGGCCCGTCCGGCTGCGGAAAATCTACCTTGCTGCGGACGATTGCCGGGCTGGAGGCCATCACATCCGGTGATATCCGGATCCAGGGCACACGCGTCAACGATCTTGCCCCGCGAGACCGCGACATCGCCATGGTCTTTCAAAACTATGCGCTTTACCCGCACATGACGGTCGCATCCAACATGGGTTTTGCCTTGCGACTTGCAGGCCTTGCGAAGAGCGAGATCGGCCAGCGCGTTGCGTCCGCCGCCGAAATCCTCGATCTGACACGCTATCTCGACCGAAAGCCGGTTGCGCTGTCCGGCGGGCAGCGCCAACGCGTCGCCATGGGACGCGCCATCGTCCGCGCCCCGAAGATCTTCCTCTTCGATGAACCCCTGTCCAATCTCGATGCCAAACTGCGCGTGCAGATGCGCGGCGAAATCCGCGAGTTGCAACAACGACTTGCGACCACGACGGTCTATGTCACGCATGATCAGGTCGAAGCCATGACGATGGCGGACAAGATCGTGGTCATGAATGGCGGAAAGGTCGAACAGGTCGGGCACCCGCTCGATCTCTATCGCAAGCCTGCCAATCTCTTCGTGGCCACCTTCATCGGATCGCCGCAGATGAACCTGATCACGGGGCGGCTGGCAGACGGATACCGAGCATCGACCCTCGGCGTACGGCCGGAACATTTCGACATCCAGGCGACAAGCGGCACCGGTGCCGGAACGGCCGACGACGGGTGGTATGGGCGGGTCGTTGCTGCCGAATACCTCGGAAGCGACACCTATCTTGTCGTGGAGGTCGAAGGCGCGCCCCGCCTGCAGATCAGAACCCATGGCGGTCTGGTGCTTCCCGTCGGACAGGGCGTCCGGATCAAACCGCAGGACGCCTTCCTGTACCGTTTCGACGATCGCGGCGTCGCTCTCTAGTCTGCCACGCTTATCAAGGTAAATCCGACCGTGTCATCGTCGATGTCAGGGACGCATTGACGGTGGCTCCTTTTCGCGTTACGACTGACGAAATACAAAATTCGTCAGTCGTAAGGTGATGCTCGAATGGACATGGATACGACGGAAGCAGCACGGCAAGACGGTGTCATGCGCATTCTCGATGCCGCGGAGAAGCTCTTCCGGCATTACGGATACGGGAAGACGACCGTCGCCGACATCGCCCGTGACCTCGGCATGTCCACGGCCAATATCTACCGCTTCTTCGCATCGAAGGTGGAGATCCATCAGGCGCTCTGCAGCCGCATGCTGGGCGCCAGCTACGATCTGGCGCAACGCATCGCAGCCTTGCCGCTGAGTGCCAGCGAACGCCTGCGCCGTTACACGCTCGAACAACACAGCCTGACCATGGAAACGATGCTGGACGAAGAGAAAGTCCATGAGATGGTCATCGTTGCCATCGAGCGGGACTGGCACGTCATCGAACGGCACATCGACCGCGTCAACGATCTGATGGCGGAGATCATCGCCGAGGGGATCGCGTCCGGCGAATTCCGCGAACAGGATCCGCATGTCGCGGCAAAATGCTTCGGTGCCGCCACCGTCATGCTCTGCCATCCGCAGATGGTCGCGCAATGCGTCGCCAAGGAAAATCGTGCCCAGCCGGAAGATCTGGTTGCTTTCGCGATCGAGGCGCTGAAGCCATGAACCTCTCTTTGGGTCACGCCGACACGGAACATCCGGCCAAGCGCCCCTCCCCCTCAAGGACGATCACCATGTCGAAACCATTCGCCCGCGCAGTGCGTCATGCGCCCGTGCTTGCCCTCCTCGCCGCATCGAGCGTGTTCCTCGCGGCGTGCTCCGACGAGAAGGCCGAGGTCAAGCCGGATGTCGTCCGGCCGGTTCGCGTCATGACGGTGGCGCACGAACAGACGACGCGCACGCTGGACTACTCCGGCTCCGTCCGAGCGCGCACGGAAACGTCCCTCGGCTTCCGCGTTGCCGGAAAGGTGACGGAGCGCCACGTCGATGTCGGCGATCACGTCAAGAAGGGGCAGATCCTCGCGCGGCTCGATACGACGGACTTCACGCTGTCCGTTCGCGCCGCCGAGGCCAGCCTCTCCGCCGCCGAGCGCCAGGTCGAGACGGCGAACCTCGCCCGCACGCGTGCGAACGAGCTGTTTGCCTCCAACGTCTCTTCGAAGTCACAGCTCGAACAGGCCCAGTTATCCTATGATCAGGCGGTTTCCACACGCGATTCCGCACGTTCGACGCTCGAGCAGGCACGAAACCAGGTCGCCTACGGTTCTCTTGCCGCCGACCGGGATGGGGTCGTCACGGCCGTCAGCGCCGAGGTCGGACAAGTGGTCGCGGTTGGGACGCCGATCCTGACCGTCGCGGCCGACGGGGAGAAAGAAGTTCTGGTCGCCATCCCCGAAACGGACATCTTCGCCTTCACGCCTGGCAAGACCGTAGACGTCACGCTCTGGTCGAGCGCCGGCCTGAGCCTGCCCGGAAAAGTCCGGGAAATCGCCGGCAGCGCCGATCTGCAATCCCGCACCTTCGCCGTCCGCGTCAGCCTGCCGGAGAATGACCGCGTGCGTCTGGGCATGACCGCGTCGATTGCCGCGACGCAGGAAACGGGCCCTGCCCTCGCCTCCCTTCCGCTGAGCGCGCTTGCCAAGGACGGCGACCGAACGCTGGTCTGGCTTGTCGATGCCGCAAAGGAAACCGTGCATGCGCGCCCGGTTTCGATCGCCGATTTCAACGGCGTTTCCGTCCGCATCGCAGACGGCCTGAAACCCGGCGATATCGTGGTGACGGCGGGCACGCAGTTCATGCGCGAGGACCTGAAGGTGAAACTGCCGGATGACGCCCTGCCGCGCGAGGCGAGCCTTGCCGGAGCGGCTCCGGCGACCCGCTGACCCTTCCGGAACGTGATCGACCCTCCCGAACCCTGCCGACGCGCGCCTCGTCCCAATTTCCGCGCGCACCTACCGAAACGGAACGACGTCATGACGCCCCAAGGTCCACATTCCGGTCTGAAGACGGCCACATCCGGGAACACCGCTGCGCCGCCGCCCGCGGGCGATGGCCGTCAACGGTTCAATCTCTCGCGTTGGGCGATCGGGCATCCGAGCATCGCACGGTTCCTGTTCGGACTGATCATCCTTTCCGGCGTGTTCGGCCTGATGAACATGGGCCAGAAGGAAGACCCGGATTTCACCTTCCGCGTCATGGTCATCCAAGCGCTCTGGCCGGGAGCCTCCATCGAGGACATGCAGGATCAGGTGGTCAACAAGATCGAGCGCAAGCTCCAGGAAACCCCGCATCTCGATTTCGTCCGTTCCTATAGCCGCGCCGGAAGCACGATCATCACACTGCAGGTGAAGGGCGACACGAATGCCGCGCAGGTGGCCGACGCGTTCTATCAAGTGCGCAAGAAGGTCGGCGATATCCGCTCCGAGCTGCCCGCCGGTATCGTCGGTCCTTTCTTCAACGACGAGTTCGGCGATACATTCATCACGCTCCATGCTTTGATGGGCAATGGCTACAGCTATCCCGAGCTGAAACGCTACGCGATCAAGGCACGTGACATGCTGCTTTCTACGCCCGGCGTGGAAAAAGCGGTGATCATCGGCGACCAGCCGGAAAAGATCTTCATCGACGTGTCGTCGAAGGCGCTTGCCGAACGTGGGCTGACGCTGAACGACCTCAGAGATACGCTTGCCGGGCAGAATGCGATCGACCCTGCCGGCACCGTCGATACCGGCGACCGCTCGGTGCGCATCTCCGTGGAAGGCGACGTTGGCAAGGTCGAGGACATCGAGAACCTGCGTCTGCGCGCCGGAAACCAGGTCACGCGGCTTGGCGATATCGCTCAGGTGACGTCCGGGCTGGAAGATCCTTTCTCGCGCAAATACCGGGTCAACGGACAGGACAGCGTGCAACTCGGCGTCGTCATGGCCAAGGGCTTTAACGTCATCGATGTCGGCAAGGCCGTCGAGGCGACCTATGCGCGGTTCGAGCAAGCGCTGCCCTACGGCGTCGACGTGGAACAGATTTCCAATCAGCCGGAAGTGGTGAATGAAGCGGTCGGCGAGTTCATGAAGGCGCTCGCGGAAGCGCTGATCATCGTCCTCGTCGTCTCGTTCCTGTCGATCGGCTGGCGCTCGGGGCTGGTCATCGCAATCGCCATTCCTCTGGTGCTCGCCGCCACGTTTGCCATCATGTACGAGATCGGCATCGATCTGCAGCGCATCTCCCTCGGCGCGCTCATCATTGCGCTCGGCCTCCTGGTCGACGACGCCATGATCGTCGTCGAATTGATGGAGCGCAAACTGGACGAAGGGCTCGTCAAGATCGAAGCCGCGAGCTTTGCCTATTCCTCGACGGCCTTTCCCATGCTGACCGGCACCCTGATCACGACGGCGGGCTTCATTCCGGTCGGATTTGCCGCCTCGACAGCCGGTGAATACGTCCGCTCGCTCTTCTACGTCGTCGGCATCGCGCTCGTGGTGTCCTGGTTCGTCGCGGTCTATTTCACACCCTGGCTCGGCTACATGATCCTGAAGCAGCGCCCACACGCGGGCGGGCACCATGATGTCTTCGACACCCGGTTCTACCGTCGTCTGCGCGCGACCGTAGGCTGGAGCGTGCGTCACCGCCTGATCGTGATCGCGCTGACGCTCGGCACCTTCGTGGCCAGCCTCTGGGCGTTCCAGTTCATCCCGCAGAACTTCTTTCCGCAATCGTCCCGGCCCGAGATCATGGTGGATCTCTGGCTTCCGGAGGGCACCAGCATCAAGGAGGTCGAAACGCAGACCAAGGCGCTGGAAGCCCGCCTTCTGGACGACCCCGACAAGCGTTTCGTTGCGAGCTACGCCGGCGAAGGCGCGCCCCGCTTCTTCCTGCCGCTCGACCAGCAGCTGCGCAACCCGAATTTCGCACAGCTCCTCGTCATGGCCAAGGATGAGCCAGCGCGTGAAAGGCTGATCCTGAAGCTTCGCGACATGCTGGCGAAAGACTTTCCCTCGATCCGTTCGAAGGTGGATCGCCTCTTTCTCGGCCCCCCGACCGGATGGCCCGTCCAGATGCGCGTAAGCGGCTCGGATCGCGCCGAGGTGCGGCGGATCGCGGACGAGGTTAAGAAGCGCTTCCTGGCCAATCCGATGCTCGGTGCCGTTCATGACGACTGGCTCGAGCCGGTGCCGGCCATGCGCCTGATCGTTGATCAGGATCGCGCCCGCGCGCTCGGCGTGACCTCACAGCGCATTCGCCAGATGCTTCAGACCACGACCAACGGGGCGCCCCTTGGAGATTTCCGCAACGGCGAGGAGACGGTATCGATCGTTGCACGCGAGCCGGACGAGAGCCGCAAGCTGCTGTCGGCGGTAAATTCCGTCTACATTCCGACCGATTTCGGCGGTTTCATCCCGCTTTCACAGATCGCCAAGGTGGTGCCGGTTCTCGAGCAGGGCGTCGAATGGCGACGCGATCGGTTGCCCACGATCACTGTTCGCGGCACCCTGCCGGACGGTGTGCAACCGAACGATGTGGTCATGCAGATGTATGCGGGCATGCAAGATCTGCGCGATGGTCTCGCACCCGGCTACACGGTGGACATCCAGGGCGGTGCCGAAGATGCCGCGGAAAGCCAGGCGTCGATTGCGGCGAAAGCTCCGATCATGCTGATGATCATCGTCGTTCTCCTGATGATCCAGCTGCAACACTTCGGGAAGGCGATGCTGGTGCTTGCGACCGGACCGCTGGGGATCATCGGTGCCAGCGCGGCCCTGCTGATCAGCGGCGCACCTTTCGGCTTCGTTGCCATTCTCGGCGTGATCGCGCTTCTCGGGATCATTATCCGCAACTCGATCATCCTCATCGATCAGATCGACCAGGATATCGCCGCGGGGATGAACAGGATGGACGCGATCGTCGGCGGCGCGGTCCTGCGTTTCCGGCCCATCATGCTGACCGCACTGACCGCCGTTCTCGCGCTCATCCCGATTTCGCGCGGGGTCTTCTGGGGTCCCCTCGCCTACGCCATGATGGGCGGCATCCTTGTTGCCACCGTCCTGACCATCTTCGTGCTGCCGGCTGCCTATGCCCTGTTCTTCGGGCGCGACCCCAAGCGGGCCGGGCCTACGCAGGAGGAAGACGCCGGGGATCGGCCGGACGATGCCCGCGACATCCCTGCGCTGGCCGCGGAGTGATGCCGTCCGCTCTCGTCCTCGCGGAAAGGGTCCTCAGGGAAAAGTTTTGAGATAAGCGATGACGTCGCGGATCTCGCTCTCGCTCCAGAGGCCCCAGAACCGCATGCTCGTCCCGGGAACCTTCCGTTTCGGACTATAGAGAAACGCTGCCAGCGCTTCGTCGTCCCAGACGAGACCGGAATTTCCGGCATCCGTCATCGCTTGGGAATATCGAAAGTCCGGGACAGCGCCGGCCTTCCGCCCGACGACGCCCTTGAGATAGGGACCGTATTTGTTGGTTTCCGCGTCAACGACGTGGCAGGACGCGCAGGTCTGGAAGATCCGACGCCCATGATCGATATCCTCGGCATCGGCACAAGAAGCTTGAAGAAGCGCTGCAAGACAAAGGGAGATCCAGACAGGACGCATGCGTTCATTCCTCGGGCTCGGCTTACAAGGCTGACAGGAAGATAGACCGCTCTGCGGCGTCATCAAGCCGCCACGGCGAACGGGTCCAACTCGACGGCAGCGTGGTCGGCATCGTTAGAAGCCACCCTAGAGCAGCCGAAGAGACGTCACCTCATTATATTTTTCTAATGTCTGGAACTTCTGACGAAACTCCACGTTCTCAGACCGCTCGCACGTTTGCGACAGGCTCTAGAGGACCCGATCAGTATGACAATCCCAGCTTCTTCCTATCGTCCGACCGAAACCGTCTACGGTGGCGTGCCTTCAGTAACTGCGTCATTGCACAAAGTATCCTGGGGTTCCATTTTCGCCGGTGTCGCACTGGCACTTGCCGTTCAATTCCTTCTCAATCTCCTCGGCGTCGGCATCGGCGCAGCCGTCATCGATCCGGCCCAGTACGATAATCCGCAGGCGAGCACCTTTTCAATGGCCGGTGGTGCCTGGTTTGTCGTCTCCGGCATCATTGCATCCTTTGTCGGTGGTTATGTCGCCAGCCGTCTTTCAGGCCGCGCCAGCAAGTCGACCGGTGGCTATCATGGTGTCACAGCCTGGGCCGTCACGGCGCTCGTCGTTCTCTACCTGCTGACGACCTCCGTCGGCGCGATCGTCGGCGGTGCCTTCAGCGGCCTTTCGAGCGTTGTTGGTGGCGTTGGCCGCACGGCAGCGACGGCTGCCACGACCGCAGCACCGGCACTCGCCGATGTCACCAATCCGATGGCCGGCATCGAGCAGCAGATCCGCAACACGACGGGCAACGACCCGCAGGCGCTGCAGAGCGCGGCCGTCTCCGCCGTTCAGGCTGTTGTCACCGGTGACGAGGCAACCGCCGAGGAAGCCCGCACGCGGGCTGCCGAAGCTCTCGCTCGTGCGCAGAACATCCCGGTCGACCAGGCCCGCACCCAGGTTCAGCAGTATGAGCAGACCTACCGTCAGAACATGGAAGCAGCCAAGCAGAAGGCCATCGAAGCTGCGCAGACGGCGACGGCTGCCGTCTCGACCGGCGCCATCCTCGGCTTCATCGCTCTGGTCCTCGGTGCAGTTGCCGCATGGTTCGGCGGCGTTGCCGGCACCAAGCGGGATCTGGACGACGTTCGCGTCTAAAGCCGGCTAAGGAACACCCGTCATGGACCGCCTGTTGAACGACAGGCGGTCTTTTTCATGCGCATCACGACCCCTGCGCGATCGGAAACCGTGAAACCAGCGTGCAGATCAATCCGCTTGGCGCAAAGTCGAGCCTCACCTCACCTTTGAAGTCTGCGGCGAGGACGCGCGTGATCAACCGAGAGCCAAATCCGGATCGGGTGGGCTGAACGACGGTCGGCCCGCCCTGCTCTTCCCACCGCAGAGCAAATGCCTGGGCGGCCGCTCCCCGCGCATCCTCCTGCCAGGTGACCCGCACCTTCCCGTCCGGCATGGAAAGCGCGCCGTACTTTGCCGCGTTGGTCGCCAGCTCGTGGATGGCAAGGGCGAGAGACAGTGTCTGCTTCGGCGACAGGAACCGATCGGGACCGGAAACGTCAAACTGAGCCGCAGCGGCACGATGGGGCGCCAAAGCCGTTTCGATGACGTCGCGTATGCTGCCTTTCTCCTGGGCTTCTCCCATGAGAAGGTCGTGCGCATGCGCAAGTGTGTGCAGGCGCGCGTTGAAGGTGTCGCGCTGCTCCATGATGGCATCACCCTTCAAGGTCTGTGATGCGATCGCACTGACCATCGCCAGAGTGTTCTTGATCCGATGCTGGAGCTCGCCGTTGAGAAGCGTGTACTGGCTCTCAGCATCCTTGATCGCCGTGATATCGCGCACGGTGCCGATCAGGCGTGTCGTTTGGGGGTCGGAAACGACCTGTGCCCGCGCCTGGATCCATCGTTCCGGACGGTCTTCGCTGGAGAGGAGCCGATATTCTACATCGAGGTGCCCCTCCCCCAGGGGGTCGATGGCCTGGCGGATCGCCAGATCGAAGGCCGGTCGATCATTCGGGTGCACCCCGGCGGCAAACGTCTCGAAAACAGGATGTTCCCCGGAGTGTCGGCCGAGAAGAAGCGACGCTCGAGCATCCTCCGACGTCGAGACGATCCGCCCGTCGACAAGCACGGCTTCCCAAACGCCCATTTCGGCAGAGTCGAGTGCGAGCTGCAGCTGCAGCTCCCGCTGGCGAAGCGCAAGCTCGGCGCGTTTCAGATCGGTGACATCATGTCCTTCGATGAACAGGCCCGTGACCGTACCCTGCGGATCGCGAACGGGTTGGATGACGAAATTCAGATAGAAGTCCTCCTCGGCCTCGCCCTCGAAACGCTTCAGGCGGATCAGTTCGCCGCGACCTGTCAGGGCCTCGCCCGTGGCGTAGACGCGATCGAACAGCGTGAGAACCTGCTGGCTCTCGAGCTCCGGCAAGACGGACCGGAAAGGACGGCCCACCGAGGGGCGCGGACCGATCAGCCGTGAAAAGGCGTTGTTGACGATCTTCACGACGTGGTGGGGTCCCTCAAGCGTGCAGAGAAAGCTCGGCGCGCTTTCGAAGAGCCGACGCATGCTGTCCGCTTCCCGCACGGCCGCGACCTGAAGCTCGGCCGAGAGGTGGCTCGCCTCCTGCCGCGCGAGACGGGTTTCGGTGATGTCCCTCGAGATCGACAGGAGATGGGTTGGGACACCGTCGGCCCCGACGATGGGCAGAACCTGAACGTCCCAATACCGTGGGCTTCCCTTGAGGGTTACGGCCGATCCGGAAAAACGGGACGCCCTGCCCTCTCGCGCCGAGGCGATCGCCGCCTTCGCGGCAGCGTTTCCATCCCCGGACCAGAAATCCGGCCACGGGCAGCTCCGGATCGTGTCGAAATCGTCGACCTCCATCACCTGCTTGCCGCCATCGCTCATGAATTGGAGGTGCCCATCGAGGTCGAGGATCTTGATACAATCGCCGCATCCCGCAAAAACGGCCGCCAGAAGATCCGCATTTTGAACCAGACTGGGATCGGCGGCAGCAAGTTCCGCATTCATGCGCAAGGCAACAGGGGAAAGGGCAGCGGGGTCCATTCGCTTCACATCCATCTCTCGCGGGCCGGGCGAGCACCACGTCGCTCCCTCTCTCGCCCTCTGTATGTTAGCTATCACGAAATGTGCCCCGATTCGAACCGCTTGCAGCGATTGGTCAAAAAAAAACGATTCGGGACGGTCTTGAGTCCGAGTGGCGGTGTCATGGGCGTTTGATACCGAACAGAGCGGCGGGAACCCGGACAGACCGTGTCTGGCTTTTGTTGCTTCAAGTGGCGTAACCGTCTCATTTGAAACGGGTTTACAGGCCGCTATCCCCAGGCTTCATTAGCCGACATGCCACCCGTTCTCGCTATTTCGCTGGACGGCGATCAAGAATCATGGCGTAGCTTAGCGACGGATGGCCGCTAAAACGCATATTGGCCGACAAGAGGGACAAATGGCGCTAAGAGATGACGTGCGGCGCGACACCGCCGGGCAAGAGGACGCTGCTGCCAAGATCATGCGCCACGCCGGAATGCTGTCCAACCAGCTTCAGCAGTTGCGCGCCCGGATGTACCCGCCGAAGGCCGAAAAAAACCTCCGCTTTTTTCTGACGAACGAAGTTTCAAAGCTGACCTCTATACCGGATTCGACCCTGAAGCTCCTGTCTATTGAAGGTCGCGGGCCGGTACCGAGCCGCCTTGAGAACAACCATCGGGCCTATACCCTCACTCAGATCAACGAGTTACGTAATTTCTTCGCCGAGCAGAAGCCGTCGGATGCGCAGCGGTTCCTGCCGCACCGGCGGGACGGCGAACATCTCCAGGTGCTGGCAATTTCGAACTTCAAGGGCGGCAGTGCAAAGACCACCACGAGTGTGCATCTTGCGCATTTTCTCGCCCTTCACGGCTACCGCGTTCTTGCGATCGACCTCGATCCCCAGGCGTCGCTTTCCGCCATGTTCGGCGCCCAGCCCGAGGTTGATGTCGGCCCGAATGAAACGATCTACGCAGCCCTGCGCTATGACGAGCAACGTCGACCGATCCGCGACATCATTCGCAAGACCTATTTCGACGGTATCGACCTGATACCCGGCAATCTCGAGGTCATGGAGTATGAACACGATACGCCACGCGTGCTGGCGCAACGCGGCGGCGGCGCAGGCGGAATCTTCTTCGAAAGATTGAAAATGGCGCTTCTCGAAGTGGAGGCGGATTATGACGTCGTCGTCCTTGATACGCCGCCGTCCCTCGGGTTTCTGACGCTCGGCGCCATTTATGCGGCGACCGGCATGATCGTGACGGTGCATCCGGCCATGCTGGATGTCGCGTCGATGAGCCAGTTCCTGCTGATGATGGGCGATCTGATCCAGGTGCTGAATGAAAACGGTGCCGAGCTGAACCAGGATTTCTTCCGTTATCTGATCACCCGTCACGACCCGAACGACCAGCCCCAGTCGCAGGTCGTTGCAATGCTGCGTCACCTTTTCGGCTCGGATGTTCTTCTTGCAACGGCCGTCGAAAGCACGGCGGTCGAAGCGGCAGGGCTCGCCAAGAGAAGCCTCTACGAGCTAGAGATCGGACAGGTGGGGCGCGATACGCATCGCCGTGCGCGGGAAGCCATGGATGCGGTCAACGAGAGCATTCTCGACCTTGTCCGCCAGAGCTGGGGCAGGACATGAGCAAGACCAGAAAATCGATCATTGCAAATTTCGGGATCCTGTCGGCAGCCGTCGATTCCGACCCGCAGCCTGCGGAACCGCAACCAGCGGCAGTCCAGCCCCCCTCCCCTACTCTCCCCCGTGTCGGGGCCGGTGTGATCGGGGCCGCTCAGCGTTCCATCGGCGAACTTCGCGACGAACGGGACCGGCTGAAGGCGCTGGTGGAGTCCGGCGCCGGTGCCAGTTTGGAGCTTGACGCCTCCCTGATCGATCCGTCGCCGTATCCGGACCGGCTAGCAGACGACAATGCGCAGGATTTTGCCGCTTTCAAAGCTACGTTCGAGGCGGAAGGCCAGAAGATCCCGATCCAGGTGAGGCCGCATCCGGATCGACCCGGTCGATACCAGGTCATCTACGGCCACAGACGTCTTAAGGCGGCTAAGGAACTTGGCTTGCCGGTGCGCGCGCTGGTCGTTGAGATGTCTGATCGCGACCTCGTCGTGTCACAAGGCATCGAGAATGCCGCTCGTCAGGACCTCACATGGATCGAGCGCGCGTTGTTTGCGGCGCGCATGGACGACGCCCAGATCAAGCCGAGAGACATCAAATCGGCGCTGGCGATTGATGATGCGGAGCTTGCTCGGATGCGCGGTGTCTATCGCGCCGTGCCGCTCGACGTGATTGAGCTTATCGGACGTGCGCCCAAGGTCGGTCGGCCGCGATGGGGCGACTTTGCCAAGCTGTTCTCGGCATCCGGAAATGGGTCGGCCCTGGTGGAAAAACGTCTGCGGGCCGACGGAATGTCGGCTATCGGATCTGACGACCGTTTTCGCTTGGCACTGACGGCTTTGAAGACTCGTGACCCCGAGACGGACGACGGTGCCGCCGATGTCCTTTCGCTCAGAGATGCCGACGGACGGGACATCGCCCGGGTGAAAGTGTCAGCCAAAGAATTACGCATTGTTCATGTCGGCCCGAAAGGCGCAGCCTTCTCGGCTTTTCTGCAGGCTGAAATGCCGCGATTGGTCGAGAGATTTGCGCGCAAGGACGACGCGGACACCTGAAAACCCTGTCACATGACAGGGTTTCCCCGTTTGAGGGGTCACGAAACATTAAATAGGAAAGGATGCTGTATCGGTTAAACGAAAGGCCCCCAAGCGGCGAACCACCTGAGAGCCTTTGTTGTCTTGTAGCAGAGAAACGAATAGCTCCCTTCGAATCACTTGTCAACGTGAGAACGCCGCTTTGGTGACCGGAATCGTTTGCCCTACGCTTGGAGGCAACGAAAATGGACACGAATCTTGTGACGACGCCCTTTGGGCGGCGGCCGATGACGCGTGCCATGCTCACAGGACAGAGCACGGCAACGAGTGAACTCTCGCAAACGGTCGATAAATGGAAGCTGTATCGGGCTTTGTGCGAAGCCCGAGCGCGGTTCGGCATTTCCGACCGGACACTTGCGCTTCTTAACGCGCTCCTCTCCTTCTACCCGAAGAACGAGATCTCGGCCGAGACGGGCCTTGTCGTCTTCCCGTCCAACCAGCAACTTTCGCTGCGGGCTAACGGGATGGCCGAGCAGACCATCCGGCGGCATCTGGCGCTTCTGGTCGACGCGGGCCTGATCGTGCGCAAAGACAGCGCCAATGGCAAACGTTACACGCGCCGCCATCGCAATGGCGAGCTGAAGGAAGCCTTTGGATTCTCGCTTGCGCCTCTTCTCGCCCGTTCATCGGAGATTGAGGCAATGGCGCAAGCCGTGCTCACCGAGCGCCTGCAGCTACAGGAAATGCGTGAAAACCTCACCATCTGCCGACGGGACATCGCAAAGCTGATTGCTCTTGCAAGGGCAGATGGCACGCCCGGAAACTGGGACCTTCATCACGAGACCTTTCGGTCCATCATCGACGCACTTCCCCGAAGCGTCACAATGGAGACTGTGGTCGACGCATACGGCCAGCTCCGGCAGCTGCGTAATGACATCATCAAGGCCTTGGATGCACAAAAGATTCCAGAAAAACTGAGCGCCAATCCCTGCCAAAATGAGCGCCACATACAGATATCAGAATCTGAATCTTCTTTTGATTCTGAGGCATCGACCAAACCAAGAAACGAGAACGAAAAACGAAGCGTCGATCAACCTCGTCCTGAAATAGCGACGTCACTATCTCTCGTGCTGAAGACATGCCCGTCTATCTCGGACTATGCGTCTCGCTGTGAAATTCGTGACTGGCGAGATCTGGCGTCTGCCGCAAATATCGTTGGCCGCATGTTCGGTATCAGTCCATCAGCGTACGAAGACGCGTGTGTAACGATGGGCACAGTTTCAACAGCGGTGGCGATCAGCTGCATTCTCGAGCGGAGCGACCATATTCGATCGCCTGGTGGATATCTCCGCCATCTGACGCAAAAGGCCAAGGCTGGAGAGTTTTCGTCGTCGCAGATGATGATGGGTCTTCTGAAGGCGCGCGGGGCAGGCGGGCGCTCGGCGCCGGTTGTGTTGGAGCCATGCGGTTGACCTCGAATACGCTAAGGCAGCCTGTCCGTCTTCAAAACCCTGTCAGCTGGCAAGGTTTGCATGAGCTTGGCCAACCAGTCGACGAAGACCCGAACCTTGTTGCTCAAGTGCCGTCGCGGAGGGTAGACGACATAAAGCGGGATCGGCTTGACCCTCCATCCCGGCAACACCTGCCGCAGCGTACCAGCACTCAGAGCAGCATCGATCATGAAGCCCGGGGCTGCCGCGACGCCCAATCCGCCGATGGCTGCATTGACGTAGGAGCGTGCATCGTTAACGGACAGAATGTAGTTTGGTGTCACCGCGACCGCGCGCGCAGCGTTTTCGAGTTCGAGATCCATGATGCGTCCGGACTGCGCCAGGAGATAGCCGACAGCAACGTGAGCACGGGTGAGATCTTCGGGTTCATGAGGCTCGCCGAATTTCTCCAGATAGAGCGGAGCAGCACAGAGCTTCATGGTCATGTCGCCAACCTTGCGCGCGATCAAGGATTGGTCACCCGGCGTGCCACCACGCAAGGCGCAGTCGACGTTCTCGGCCACATAATCAACCAGCCGATCACCGACGCCGATATCCAGCTTGATCAGAGGATATCTCTGATAGAAGTCGCAAAGGGCAGGGATCACGACCAGGTCAGCAAACGCACCAGCCATCTCGACGCGCAGCCGTCCGCTTGGCTGGGATTGGGAGTTGCTGAGACTGCTGTCCAGTTCATCGAGTTCGGAAAGGATTTGAACGGCGCGCTCGTAGTAAAGGGCTCCATCCGTTGTGACGATGACCCGACGCGTCGTCCGATTGAGAAGTGTCGCTTGAAGACGAGCTTCGAGGCTCTGGACATAGTTCGTCACCGTCGTCTTCGGCATGCTCAAGGTGGACGCAGCACGTGTAAAGTTACCGGTCTCAACGACACGAACGAAAACACGCATTGCAGTCAACTGATCCATTACTCGGTCTCCAGTCTACGATCAATTGTTCGACATTCCGGAACATTGATGTCCGATTAGCGTAGCTTGTGCAGAGCTGCGGGACAATACTAGATAAAGACCAGAAGGAGCAAGGTGCTCTATGAAGGGCGGCATTCGTGATGAACAGCGCTTCACAAAGGATCGAGATTCAGACCGATGGCGGTCTGGACGTTGGTGCGCGCATTTACAGGGGCTCCACGTCGAACAAGCAACAGCCTTTGGTTCTCTGTCTGCAGGGTGGCGCGTTTCTCGACACGACCTGCCTGGAGGAGGAACGAGCCATTCCCAGGGCGATCGCGGAGAGCGGGGCAGTGGTCGTGGACGCGGAATATGGACGTGCGTCGGACTTCTGTTTCCCGGAGGTTCTCGATCATGCCTGTTCGGTCCTTCGCTATATCGACGAACATCGCAGACTGCTTGGAGGATCCGCGAAATCACCGGTCTTCGTCGTTGGCGATGAAGCCGGCGGAAATATTGCCGCTGGCGTGGCGCTCAAGGCGCGCGATCGCTTTCCGGGTCGCCTCGCTGGGCAGATGCTTCTGTCACCGATGATCGATCCGCGCATGACGTCGATTTCGATGCGAGAGGCAGATATCAGCCAGCGCGAGCGATGGGCGGACGGATGGCAGCACTATATGCGCGCCGTTTGCGGTGGGCAGCACCCGTACGCGGCGCCGTGCGAATGTTCTCGGCTGATGCGGGTGGCTCCGGCGCTTCTGATGACGTCGGAGGATGATCCGCTGCGCGACGAAGTCCGGTCCTATGCAGGGCGCCTTCGAGACGCCGGCGTGCGAGTCCGAGAAAAGGTTCTCCCGGTCGGCTTTGGATGGCCGGGACTCTACAGGAAATATGCGGGACCGTGGATCGAGGCGGTGGGCGCCGAGTTTTCGGGTTTCGTCAACGAGCTGCGATCGGGGGATCGGGCAACAGTTTAAAGCGGCGCCATCCGGGGCCAAGGAGTTGAACATGACAGCAAGAACAAACCGCTGGGCCCTGATGGGCGCCGGCCTGAGCATTGCTGCGTCCGTTGCGGGGGCAGCCTTCTATTTCGAACGAACCGGGGGCGCAGTGGCGGCCGAGCCTGTTGCGGCGGCGGCTCCGCAGGCGGTGCCTGTGACGGTTGCAACCGTCGAAGCGCGCAATGTCGCGACCTGGCAGACGTTTTCCGGCCGGCTGGAGGCTGTCGGCCGGGTACAGATCCGGCCGAGGGTCGCCGGGGCGGTACAGTCCGTTGCGTTTCGCGAAGGCGCTTTGGTCAAGGCTGGAGATCTTCTCGTGACGATCGATCCGGAACCCTATCAGGCGGCCGTCGCGCAGGCGGAAGGCCAGGTCGCGTCGGCAGAAGCACGGCTTGCCTATGCGAGCACGGAGCTGGATCGCGGCGAGCGACTGACAACAAAGAACGTGCTTTCCGACAGCGACCTTGCCCAGCGCCGCAGCGCAAAGGCGGAAGCATTGGCAGCCCTTCAGTCGGCAAAAGCCTCCTTGCATGTCGCCCAACTGGATCTTGGCTATACCGAGGTTCGGGCACCGATTTCCGGACGGGTCGGGCGTCGTGAAATCACCGAGGGCAATCTGGTGGCAGCAGGATCGGGCTCGCCTGTGCTGACGACGCTCGTCTCGATTGATCCGATCTATGCGAGTTTCGATGTCACCGAGGATCTGGTCCGGCGGACGCTTGCGCAACTCGGTCATGATACGTCAGGCGCGCCGGACCTGTCTCGCATACCCGTGGAACTCGCCACGGGAGCGGGGGAGGGGACAGCCGTGCACGGTCAGCTCCAGTGGATCGACAACGAGGTCAACGCACAAAGCGGCACAGTGCGTGTTCGCGCCGTGTTTGACAATCCCGGCGGACGTCTGCTTCCAGGACAGTTCGTGCGCATCCGCATGGGTGATCCCGCGCCGGAAAACCGCCTGATGATTAGCGAAAAGGCTGTCGGAACCGACCAGGACAAGAAGTTCGTCTTCGTGGTCGATCCTCAAAATACGATCGTCTACCGCCAGATCGAGCTCGGAACCACCGTCGATGGCCAGCGTATCGTCGAAAAGGGCCTCACCGCAGGAGACCGGATCGTGGTCAACGGGCTTCAACGGGTTCGTCCCGGAGCACTGGTCGATCCACAGACCGAAGCGAAGGTCGCCCAGCAGTAGACCGGCCGCGGCCTCGCAAGACCGATGCTGATGGAAGACAACTCGTTTCATCGGCATCGGTCGCCTCCCAAACCCACAGTTTTTACCATTGCCCGACCTTGCGGTCTCCCTGCCGCGAGCAGGGTCATTCGTCTCCTGATCAGTCCCGGAGAGGGGTTATGACATGAACATTTCGAGGTTTTTCATCGACAGACCGGTGTTTGCCGGCGTCCTGTCGGTTCTTATCGTCGTTGCAGGCCTGATCGGCATGCGCGCCTTGCCGATTTCCGAATATCCGGATGTCGTTCCCCCATCGATCGTCGTCCGCGGGACATATCCTGGCGCCAATCCGAAGGTGATCGCGGAAACCGTCGCGACCCCCTTGGAAGAGTCGATCAATGGCGTCGAAGACATGCTCTACATGTCCAGCCAGGCAACGGCTGATGGCGTCCTGACGCTGACGGTCACGTTCAAGCTCGGCACCGACCCCGACAAGGCGCAGCAGCTCGTCCAGAACCGGGTATCGCAAGCGGAACCCCGTCTGCCCGCAGAAGTCCGTGCGCTTGGCGTCACGACAGTCAAGAGTTCGCCCGACCTGATGATGGTCGTCAATCTGGTGTCTACCGGCGGTCGCTACGACCTCACCTATCTCCGCAATTATGCGGTTCTCAACATCAAGGACCGGCTCGCGCGCATCGAAGGCGTAGGGCAGGTTCAGGTTTTCGGAGCCGGCGACTACTCGATGCGTGTCTGGATCGACCCCCAGAAGGCCGCCGAATACGGGCTTGCCGCCAGCGACATCACCACCGCCATCCGCCAGCAGAACGTGCAGGCTGCAGCCGGCATCATCGGGGCGTCTCCAACGCTTCCCGGCACGGATCTGCAGCTTTCCGTAAACGCGCAGGGACGTCTGCAAACGCCCGAGCAATTCGGCAATATCATCGTCAAGAGCGGGAGCAATGGCGAGATAACCCGGCTACGGGACGTTGCCCGGATCGAGCTCGGCGCCGCCGATTATACGCTGCGCTCGCTTCTGGACGGAGAACCCGCCGTGGCTGTGCCCGTCTTCCAGTCGCCGGGCTCCAACGCCATCGCCATTTCCGACAACGTTCGGGAGACCATGGCGGAACTGGCGAAAGCCATGCCCGAGGGCGTTCGGTTCGAGATCGTTTATGACACGACGGAGTTCGTTCGCGCGTCCATCGAAAAGGTGATCGATACCTTGCTCGAGGCGATCGCCCTTGTCGTCATCGTCGTCATCCTGTTCCTGCAGACATGGCGCGCGTCGATCATCCCCCTGATTGCCGTTCCCGTCTCCATCATCGGCACCTTCGCTGTGATGTATGTCTTCGGCTTCTCGGTGAACGCGTTGACCCTGTTTGGTCTCGTTCTAGCCATCGGCATCGTCGTGGACGACGCGATCGTCGTTGTGGAAAATGTCGAGCGCAACATCGAAAATGGCCTGGCACCGCGCGAAGCGACCTATCGCGCGATGCAGGAGGTCTCCGGACCCATCATCGCGATTGCCTTGGTGCTGGTCGCCGTCTTCGTACCGCTGGCCTTCATTACGGGGCTTTCCGGGCAGTTCTACCGTCAGTTTGCGCTTACCATCGCAATCTCCACCGTGATCTCCGCCATCAATTCGCTGACGCTGTCACCGGCGCTGGCCGCCCTGCTGCTCAAGGGGCATCATGCCAAGAAGGACGTTCTGACGATCGCTATGGACAAGGCGCTCGGTTGGTTCTTCCGGGGGTTCAATCGTGCCTTCGGTGCGGCGTCCAACGGGTATGGCCGCAGCATTGGTGGACTTCTGTCGCGCAAGAGCGTCGTCATGGTCATCTATCTCGCGCTGGCCGGCGCGACCTATGCCATGTTCAACGCGGTTCCCGGCGGGTTCGTCCCGGCGCAGGACAAGCAGTATCTGATTGGTTTCGCCCAACTTCCCGATGGTGCGACCCTCGATAGAACCGAGAGCGTCATCAAGAAGATGAGCGACATCGCGCTGCAGCAGCCAGGCGTGAAGAATGCGATCGCCTTCCCCGGACTGTCGATCAACGGGTTTACGATCGGCTCCAATGCCGGGATCGTCTTCGCCATTCTGGATGACTTCGAAAAACGAACGACGCCGGAGCTTTCGGGCGGCGCCATCGCAATGCAGCTGAACCAGAAATATGCCGGCATCCAGGATGCTTTCATCGCCATGTTCCCGCCGCCGCCCGTCAACGGTCTTGGATCCACAGGCGGCTTCAAGCTGCAGATCGAGGACCGCGCCGGCTACGGCTATCAGGCCCTGGATGAGGCGACCAAAGCCTTCATCGGCAAGGCCTACCAGACACCGGAGCTGGCGGGCATCTTCTCCAGCTTCCAGATCAATGTTCCGCAGCTCTTTGCAGACCTTGACCGTACAAAGGCCGAACAACTCGGTGTGTCGGTCACAGACGTCTTCGATGCTCTGCAGATTTATCTCGGTTCTCTTTATGTCAACGATTTCAATGCATTCGGGCGAACCTACAGCGTACGTGTCCAGGCGGATGCGAAATATCGGGCAAAGCCAGAGGATATCGGACAGCTGAAGGTCCGCTCGCAGACGGGCCAGATGATCCCGTTGTCGGCGCTTCTGAACGTCGATGCCACCACAGGGCCGGAGCGAACGACCCGGTACAACGGTTTCCTCGCGGCGGATGTCAACGGCGCACCGGCACCGGGATTCTCGTCCGGTCAGGCGCAAGCCGCCATCGAGCAGATCGCGCGGGAAACGCTGCCCTCCGGAATCGATTTCGAATGGACCGATCTTACCTACCAGCAGATCCTGGCAGGCAGCTCCGGGTTCCTGGTCTTTCCGCTCGCTTTGCTTCTCGTCTATCTCGTGCTCGCGGCCCAATATGAGAGCCTCACACTGCCCCTTGCCATCATCATGATCGTGCCGATGGGCGTGTTGGCCGCGCTCACCGGGGTGTGGCTGACAGGGGGCGACAACAACATCTTTACCCAGATCGGCCTTGTCGTCCTTGTCGGACTGTCGGCAAAGAACGCCATCCTGATCGTCGAGTTCGCGCGCGAGCTGGAGTTCGAAGGACGGACGCCCCTGCAGGCGGCTGTCGAGGCAAGCCGGCTGCGTCTGCGCCCCATTCTGATGACGTCGATGGCGTTCATCATGGGCGTGGTGCCGCTCGTCATCTCCACGGGGGCGGGGGCCGAAATGCGGGCCGCCATGGGGATCGCCGTCTTCTCCGGCATGATCGGCGTCACGATCTTCGGGATCTTCATGACCCCGGTCTTCTATGTGCTGGTGCGCAGGCTGGCTGGAAACCGACCGCTGAAGACGTCGGCAGAGGGGGACCACCCGCATCTTCAGCCCGCCGAATAGGCCTGCGATCCCATCGGGCGTCACGACCCGCCGCCGGACCTTGTGATTCGGCGGCGCTTTGCGTCAGTGACAGAGGGGATGACAAAGTGCGATCAACAATGTCTAATCCGCCAACTTCCCATGCAGATGGACATGTGATCTGTGAGATATTCCAAGGACGCGACCACGGCGATCTATGTGCCGGACGATCTTGATCGGCGCATCATTGCCCATCTCAGGGTAGATGGACGGGCATCGCTATCCAAGTTGTCGGACGCGCTGGGTGTCGCACGCGGCACCGTCCAGAACCGTCTGGACCGCCTGCTGGACACCGGAACCCTCCTTGGCTTCACCGTGCGCCTGCGCGAGGATTTCGATGCACAGACCATCCATGCCGTGATGATGATCGAGGTCGTCGGAAAATCGACGACCCAGGTGATCCGCCGGCTTCGGGGTATTCCCGAAATCTACGCGCTCCATACGACCAACGGAAATTGGGATCTGGTGGCGAACATGCGTTCTGCGACCTTGTCGGATTTCGACCGGGTGCTTCGTGAGGTCCGGATGATCGAGGGCGTGTCGAACAGCGAGACGAGCCTGCTTCTGAGCAGCGTCTAGAGAGGGGAGGGGAGGCCATGAGCTGCTACCGACGACTGGAGGAACTAGGCCTGGCATTGCCGGCCCCGCTGGCACCCGGCGGTAATTATGTGCGGGCTAAGAAAGCGGGCGACATGCTCTATCTGGCGGGGCGAGGTGCGGCACGGGCCGGCGGAGGCTGGCATACGGGAAAAGTCGGGCGCGATGTCTCGATCGAGGAGGCGCGAGGCCACGCCCGTATCGTCGCGCTTCAGGTTCTGTCGACGGTGCAGCATGCGGTGGGGGATCTCGACGCGGTCGAGGTCATCAAGGTTTTTGGAATGGTCAACGCCACGCCCGATTTCACCGACCATCCGTTCGTCATCAACGGGTTTTCCGACCTGCTGATCGAGGTGATGGGCGAGGACGGACGTCATGCGCGGTCGGCGATCGGCATGGGCTCGCTGCCCAACGGCATGACGGTGGAGATCGAGACAATCCTGCGCATCAAGCGGTAGCCGCTTCATTTCCGCTTCAGGACTGGCAGACGATCTTTGCGATCTCGGTTGCCAACTGATCCTGCGAATAGGGCTTGCCGAGCCTCGGGATGTTGAGTTCCGCTCCCGCAGGCAATTCTGCATATCCCGTCGCAATGAGGATCTTCAGATGCGGCCGCATCGCCAGTGCCTTCCTGGCCAGTTCTGCCCCGTTCATACCCGGCATCGAGAAGTCGGTGATCATCAGGTCGAAGACGTCGCCGCCTTCCAGAATACCGAGGGCCTGACGACCGGAATTGGCCTCGACCACGCTGTGACCGAGATCTTCCAGCATGTCCACGGTGCTCATGGCGATCAGGGCATCGTCATCGACCATGAGGATTCGCAGCGAGCCCGACTCTTGCGACGGACCGACAGACGGAACCTCCGGCGGGAAAGCCGTTTCGCGCGCTTCGCTTGGTTTTGCGACCGGGAGGCGCAGGACGGCCGTCGTGCCTTGGCCGGGCCGGCTCGACAGCTGCAGCGCGCCCTTCAGCTGGATCGCGAGGCCATGGATCATCGACAGACCAAGGCCGGTACCTTTTCCCAGCTCCTTGGTAGAAAAGAACGGATCGATGGCCTTGCGTAGCGTTTCCGCATCCATCCCGGTGCCGGTGTCGGTAACCGAAAGCACGAGATAGCGACCGGCCGAGAGCACGTCGGTGGCAACGGCGCGATCTTCCATGTCGAGCCGGATGGTGATGGTTCCGCCGTCCGGCATCGCATCGCGCGCATTGACGACGAGATTGAGGAGAGCAAGTTCGAGCTGATTGCTGTCTGCCTCTGCCGGCGGCAGATCTGCGGTAATCTCGCTCTGCAAGGTGATGGCGGAGCCGACGGATCGGCGCAGAAGATCTTCCATCTCCGTCACCAGCTTGTGGAGGTCCACCGGCCCGACCTGTAGGTCCTGCCGTCGCGCAAAGGCCAGCAGGCGCTGGGTCAGCGACGCGCCGCGGCGCGCGCCCTGGACGGCACCGTCGATCAGTCGAACAGCCTTGGCGTCGCCATCCACATGCTTGCGCAGAAGTTCGAGGTTTCCGAGGACCGCCATCAACAGGTTGTTGAAATCGTGCGCGACACCCCCCGTCAACTGTCCGATGGCCTCCATCTTCAGCGCCTGTCGCAGTTGCTCCTCGGCTTTCTCGCGCTGCGCGACCTCGCTCATGACCGCGGCATGCGCTTCCTCGAGCTCTGCCGTCCGCTTCGTCACGCGGTCTTCCAGCGTCTCGTTGATCTGTCGCTGCTGTTCCTCAAGCCGGCGCCGCTCCGTGATATCGGCGGAGACACCGACGAGCTTGACCGGCCGGCCGTGACCATCGCGATAGACCTGCGCCCGGATCTCCGCCCAGTGCAGCGACCCGTCCGGCCAGACGACCTTGTATTCGATCGCGTAATCCTGCCCGGTCTCGATCGTATGCCGGACCGCGTCGATCATCCGCTCGCGATCTTCCGGATGGATGGTCGAGATCAGTTCGTCGTAGCTCAGCGTGTCATCCGCGCCGCGTCCGAAAATCGAACGGCACGTGACGGACGTCGTTAACGCTTCCGTGGCGAGGTCGAACTCCCAGGCGCCGAGCCTTCCGGCCTCGAGTGCCGTGGCCAATCGCCGCTCGCCGTCGTCCAGCGCCTGCATCCGAAGTTGCGCGTCGAACTGCCGACGTCGTCCACGCATGGCCGTTCGGGCGACGCTGATGAAGGTCGTCGCATGGAACGGTCGCTCGATGAAACTGACGTTGCCGAGCACCTCGGAGAGCCGGGCGGCCGCAGGATTGCGCTCGGGTCCGCCGCCGCGCTGTGTGAGCACGATGAAGGGAAGATCCGACCAGCTTGGCTGTGCCGAAATCCAGCCGGAAAGGGCCTTGAGATCGGTCGAACGAAGGGCTTCCTCGGTGAGGACGCCAAAGGCGATGTTTTCGCCAAGCCTCTCGACGAACTGGGCCATGCTTTCTGCGGATAGGCATGTCATCCCCGCCTCCGCGAGCAGGGATGCTGCTATCTGGGCATCGCGCCCGGCAGGCGCGAGGACGAGAACGGTCGCAACGCGATCAGTAATTGTCGCCACTCCCATCGGCAGGCGGCATCAGCGACGGGCCCCCGCTGGCGAGAACCGGCACGCCGCGAAGCACGCCCTGAAAGCCCACCAGCGGCTCGCCAAGGCTCAAGCCATCCGACCCGATCCGGTATTCGCGGATCGTGTCCTCGTGGTGACCTGTCCGCTTCTTGATGACGGAGACCGCTCGACGCACCTTCCCCATCGCCTCGAAATAGCGCAGCAGAATGACGGTATCCGCGAGGTACGTGACGTCGACGGGCGACTTCATGTCGCCGACCAAGCCGTGCTGGGCAACGGTCAGGAAGGTGTTTGCGCCCTGGCGGTTGAGATATTGCAAAAGCTCGTGAATGTGGAGAATGAGCGCATTTTCCTCCGGCATCGCAGCCTGATAGCCATTGACGCTGTCGATCAGGACCGTTTTCGCGTTGGAACGGGTCACGCTTTCGCGAACGCGCTGCGCGAACTCGCCGGGCGACAGTTCTGCGGCATCCAGCTGTTCGATGTAGAGGTGTCCGGCAGCGCGCATCGCTTCCAGATCGATGCCCATGCTGCGCGTGCGGGCAAAGAGCAGGCCCAGTTCCTCGTCGAAGACGAAGATGGCCGCGGTTTCGCCGCGCTTGACCGCTGCGTCCACGAACTGCAGACCGAAGAGACTTTTGCCCGTGCCGGCCGGCCCGATGAGGAGCGTGCTCGATCCGCGGGTAATGCCGCCGCCGAGAAGGCCGTCGAAGGCGGGAATGCCGCTGCTAAGCATGGTCCGCGCGAAGTCCGTCCGGTGTTCCGTCGCGCGCAGGCGGGGGAACACGACGACGCCGCCGGTTTCGATGATGTAGTCGTGGTAGCCGCCGCGATAGGCCCTGCCGCGATACTTGATGATGCGCAGGCGGCGACGTTCGGCGCCATAGTTCGGGGACAGTTCCTCCAGATGAATGACACCATGGACGACGCTGTGCACCGTCTTGTCGAGGACATCCGCGGTAAGATCGTCGAGAAGCAGAACGGTCGCGCCCGATTTCGAGAAATAGTGCTTCAATGCAAGGATCTGGCGCCGGTAGCGCAGGGAACTCTGCGCCAGGAGACGGATCTCCGAAAGACTGTCGATGACGACCCGGCTCGGGCGCACGCGCTCGAAGGCTTCGAAGATCAGCTTGGTCGTTTCGCCGAGTTCGAGATCGGAGGAGTAAAGCAGGCTCTGCTGCTGTTCGGAGTCCAGCAGGCTTTCCGGCGGCACGAGTTCGAAAATCGTGATGTCCTCGCCGATCGTCATGCCGTGGGAGGTGGCGCTGCTGCGGAGTTCATCCTCCGTTTCCGACAGCGTGATATAGAGACAGCGCTCTCCGCGGGCCGCGCCCTCCAGCAGGAACTGCAAGGAGATCGTCGTCTTGCCCGTGCCAGGGGAGCCTTCCAGCAGAAAAACGTGCCGGCGTGAGAGGCCGCCTGCCAGCACGTCGTCGAGGCCCTTCACGCCGGTCATCGCCGTCGAACCCAGGTCAGTTGTCATCGTCTCATCCGTTCCTCGTCGGCGCGCGCGCCAACGTCGAGTCTACCTGCGGCGTCCTGAGAACGAAAATCCGGCTGTGCACTGTTTTCGACTGAAATCGCTGCGTTCATTGCGTGTAAATTATCCGTTACGCCTTGAAACGTCTAATCCTATTCGTCGGCGGATGCCCTGAAATCACGGACGACATCCACCACGTCGTCCATTGCCCGTCGCCGCGTCTGCCGTCAATAACCGGTCATCTCCAGATAGCCGCGCCCCTGATGGCTACCGGAGACGCTGATCGGGCCTTCCCAGTAGGGCGTCCGTGTCGCCATCCACGCTTGCGGGTTCACGGCGGTGGTTGTGATGTCGAGACCGCGGGCGGGAAGCCTCAGGCGCCATCCGACAGGCACCGTCCGCCCCGCAACCTGCGCAGAGGAGAGGGGCTCGACCGTCAGGGCCCCCGGGGGGAGGGGGGAGGGCGTTCCGTCTGCCGCGATCCAGGTGGCGGATGTGTAGCCGGCGCCGCTGTCGCGAAGACGAAAGCCCATCAGCTTGTCGCCGCTGTCGAAATGCAACGAGAACCAGTCCCAGCCCGTCTGGTCCGCTGCCAAGGGCTGCGACGACCATTCCCGATCGAGCCAGGCCTGGCCGGTGACCGCGACATCGCCGCCGGGCAACGAAATCGTGCCGCGGACGGTGTAGAAGGGTTGGGAATAATAGTAGCTCGCCTGTCCCGCGGCAGACTTGACCGAATATCCGCCTTGCCCCTGCAGCACGATCGGACCCTTCGCTGTGAGGCCGAGCGCATAGCCGAATTCTGCTCCCGTGGCCCTGAGCGTGACATTCGCAAGTCCATCACTCGGCGCGTTCGTCTCCGACCCTTTCGCCGGTGCGGCGGCCTGCATGCGCCAGTCATCGATCCAGGCGTCGAACGGCTCCGGTGTGACGCCGGCCTGACCGATGCCGCCTCGGGCAATGCGCTCCGCCACGAAGTGCCGGTCCGGCGTCGTCAGACCGGCATGTCCCATCCAGATCTGCGGACTGTTCCAACCCTCATGGTCTCCCGGCTGCAGCGCGGACCGGAAGAGCGTCCACTGCACCCCGTACGCCTTTCCGTCGGCGCCCATGAGGTTGGCCGTGATGTACCACCATTCGATGCGGAAATCGGGATGCGCGCCATGATCGCGCGGGAACGCGAAGCTTTTGCCGGGCTCTGGCACGGCGAAGCCTTCGGCCGTCGTGCCGAGACCGGCGAAACCTTGCGCGCCGGCCGGCATCGGCTGGCTGAAGCCGAGCAGAACCGACATCAGGAGCAGAATGACAACTTTGGCGGTGGGGAGCCTACCGTTCATTGGCAAAGACTTTCAGGAGGTCGGAAGGCGCCGTGGCGGCCAGCTGGCGCAGGGGAATGAGGGCCGACAGAAGGCTCGCGCCAAGGGCAAGTATCGCAAGCCGCACCCAGTCGGCGGGGAAGACATGCATGGGAAGCTGCCAGCCGAAAGCTTCGACATTGACGACCGAGAGCAGCACCCAGGCCAGCCCGAGCCCGACGGGCAAGGCCGCAATCAGGGTGATCACGGCCAGAACCAGGGTTCTTGCGAGTTCGAGAACGACAAGCTGGCGGCGGGTCAGTCCCATGGCCCAGATCGGCGCAAGCTGCGGCAGCCGCATTGTGGAAAGCGTCATCAAGCTGGCAAACATGGCGAGACCAGCCACGCCGAGCGTGAGAACGTTGAGGGCGGCGGTGACCGAAAAAGTCTGTTCGAAAACCGCGAGGGAACGGCGCTTGAGGCTCCCCTGATCGACGATGTTCTCCGGCGGAAGGTCGAAGCGCGCGCGCAAAGCCTCCGAGACAGCGGCGACGTTTTCCGGGGGAAGCCGGAGCCCGTAGCGAAGGCGCGCGACGTCGGGATAGTGGGTGGTCAGCGCATCAAGACCGATCATCACCTGGGGGAGGGGATTGCCGTAGTCGGAGTAGACGCCGGCAATCGTCGTGGTCCAGCCGCCAGGAAGCGTCAGGCTGTCGCCGATCTCAAGTCCGTCCCGCCGTGACAGTTGTTCGTTGACCAGCGCCCCGGTACCGTTCGCCACACGATCCCAGGTCTCCGTCGTGCGGGCGAGGAGCGGCCAGTTTTCACGATATGTCGGATCGTCCGCGACACCGTAGATCTCGGCCGGTGCGTCGGCTACTTCTCCGGAAACGCTCCAGATCGGCAGAACCGCATCGACCCGGCCCTTCAGCCATCCGCGCAGGGCTGCGGCTTCGGGCTCGCTACGGGCCGTCACATAAAGCTCGGCCGCAAGCCGCTGATCGAGCCAGCCGGTGAAGGTCAGCCTGAAGCTCGAGACCATGGTGCCAACGCCGATGTTGGCGGAAAGGGCAAGGAGCAGCGCCATGAGGGCCAGCGACAGGCCGGGCAGCTGCTGGCGGGTATCCGCCCAGAACCATTGTGCGGTAGGGTGCCGGGCCAGCCGCTGCATGAGGGCGAGGAACAGCGCGAGAAGGACTGGCAGCAACAGCGCGGCACCGAGAAGCAGGCCCCCGAGCACGGAAAAACCGACAACGAGGCCCGAACCAAAGCCTGCAAGGGCGATCGTCGCGGCAAACAGCGTCGCGGCCGCTGCCGCTTGCAACCGAAGTCCGGACTCGGATGCGCGCGCCCACGCGCGTGGCTGGGCCGGTGCGAGAAGGGGCATGCGCCACACGCGCCAGAGGCTCTGCGCCGCGGCTGCAAGCGTGCCAAACAGCGCGATCGCGAGACCGGACGCCCACCATTGTGGTCGCAGCGACAGCGTGCCGGGAACGCTCGCGCCGTAGAGTCCCTGCAGGGTCGCGGCAACACCGGGTAGAAGGATGGAACCGACGAGATAGCCGAGCAGAACGCCAGCGACGCCGGCGACGATGGCGAACCCCACAAGCTCCGCCAGAAGAAGGCCTGTCAGGGTGGATGCCGGGAGGCCCAGCGAGCGGAGCGTGCGGAAGGTCGCCCGTCGCTGTTCGAAGGCCAGTCCGATGGCGGAATAGACAATGAACAGGCCGACCGCAAACGCGAGAAATCCGAAGGCGGTCAGGTTGAGGTGAAAGCTGTCGGTCAGGCGCGCAAGGTCGCCTCGCGCATCCGGTGCCTTGACCACCAATGTCGGCGCGATCTCTCCGATCGCCCGCAGATCCCGTCGCTGACCGGGCGCGACGATCAACTGGCTGATCTCGCCGGGCTTGCCGAGAAGCTGCTGTGCAACGCCGATATCGGTCATGCCGATGCCGGCGGGGAGGGAAGAGGTTCGCTTCATCGGCGGTAGGGAGGATCCGGACAGCTTGTCCGCCGTTTCGGGAGACAGGTAGAGCAGACCGGGAGGCGTGAGGAAGGCTGCGAGATCTCCGTCGCGCGCGACATCCGCATTCAGCCCCTCGGTCGGCATGGTAAGAGGATCGATGCCAATGATGTTGAGGCGCGTTTGACCGAGGCGGAGCGTCCCATCGACCACCGGCGAAACGAGCCATCCCGCGCGGCGTAGCGCGATATAATCGGATTGCCTGATCGGCGCGCCCGTACCGCTGACGATCCGGTCGAGACGGTCCTGTCCGAGCGTTGCGGCCGCGCGATCATAGCTCGCGCGCGCCTCGGCATTGATCGCCTGAACGCCGGACCAGAGAGCGGTCGCAAGCGACAGACCAAGGAGCAGCATGACCAGCTGCATCGGCCGTCTGCGCCAATGCGACAAGAGCGCTGCCATCGCGGTGCGGCGCATCATGCCGTGGGAACCGTCGTTGCGTCGATGCAGCCCGAGCGCAGATGGATGCGGCGATCCAGGCATCGCGCCAGACGGTCGGAATGCGTGACCATCAGGAGCGAGGATCCCGTTTCCGCCACGAGCGACAGCATCAGGGCCATCACGGCATCGCCCGTTGCTTCGTCGAGATTGCCGGTCGGTTCGTCCGCCAGCACCAGTTTCGGGCGTGCGGCCAGCGTACGCCCGATTGCCACGCGTTGCTGTTGGCCGCCGGACAATTGTTCGGGATAGCGGGCAAGGAGGTGGTCAAGCCCGAGCCTTTCCGTCAGCTGCCGCTGCCACGTCGCGTTGAAACGGCCAGCAAGGCGCGCATGAAATGCGAGATTTGCCGCAACGGTCAGGGATGGGATCAGGTTGAACTGCTGAAACACCAGTCCCACCGTCGACCGACGCAGGCTAGCCCGCCCCTTGTCGTCGAGACCGCCGATTTCCTGTCCGTCAACCATGATCCGGCCTTGGTCGGGATGATCGAGGCCCGCGACCAGATGCAGCAGCGTGCTCTTGCCGCTGCCAGATTCACCGGTGAGCGCGAGGCTTTGCCCTGCGTCCAGCGTGAGGTCCATCGCTTGCAGGACCATGAGCGGGCCCTCGGCTGTCCCATAGCTTTTCGAGACGCCTTGGAGAACGACGAGCGTCTCCGTTCGATCCGAAAGCGGGGGCAGGGGCATGCGTGTCGTTCCTTCCAGGCGGTGCGTCGGTCAGAATCGTGACCCATGCCGAGCAGCAGGTCGAACACGTCGCGACCGCATGGTCTCCAAGTAGTCGGCGGAACGGCCTTGTCCATGTCGAAGCCGGCTTTTCTCCGCCGTCATGCTCGTTGTCACCCCCAGAAACCAAGGATCGAACATCAGCTTTTAATATTGACTATAATTGTCATGTTTTATAGCTGTCACAGCAGGGGGCAGGCATTCGTCTGCCGGTTCAACATGTCGGCCATGTCATGTCATCTCCGCGGGAAACCCTGCGGCGAATGGGCTTGCCGTGTCCGCTGAAAGGAAACGACATGATCATTCGGAGCGTCCGGTCCCTTCGTCTTGCCTGCTCTTGCCTTATCGCCATCGGTTCGCTGGCACCCTCAACCAAAGTAGCCGCACAAGACGGGGGGATGGCGCAGGACGCTACCGCGTTGCAAGAGCCGACGGCGCTGCCTGCGATTGTCGTCAAGGGCAAACGCGTCCGGCAGGGCGCGCCGGAAGTTACCCCGCTCGCAACCCGGACAACGGCAGAGGAAATCTCAGGGAAGGAGATCGACAATCTCGACGATCTCGGGGATACCACGGAGCCGGGCGTCAGTTTCGTATCGGCAACGAAGAGCGTCAATATTCGCGGTCTGGAAAACGATCGCGTCCGCACGACCATTGACAGCATCCCCATTCCCTACCTGTCGGACGGCGTGCGCGGATCTCTTGGCGGGGTCGATACCTATGATTTCGCGTCTCTTGGTACGATCGACATTCTACGCGGTGCCGATTCGAGCCGGGCCGGCTCCGGAGCACTCGGCGGCGCGGTTATTCTGCATACGCTGGAGCCGGAAGACCTGATGGCTGCGGGTGCGACGGTCGGCGGTGTGGCCAAGCTCGGCTATGACGGCGCCGATCGCGCGCTGACCGGGGCCGCAGCGGTTGCCAAACGCTTCGACAACACCACCGTGCTCTTCCAGAGTTCCTACAAATACGGACATGAGGAAAAGACAGGTGGCGATACCGGAGGTTACGGCCCGACGCGCACGGAGGCCGATCCGCAGGATCTCAACCGACGCAACATTCTCTTCAAGATGCGCCAATCGCTCGAAGGCGGCCATACGATCGGTTGGACGGCGGAGCATTACGACCAGAACACGTCGACCAACTTGCGTCAGACCCAGGGCGTGACCTACCAGCCAGATGACTATGACCGGAGTTCCGACAAGAAGCGGGACCGGTTATCGCTCGACTATGTCTTCGATGCCGAAAGCGACGGAAGCTGGATCGACAGCGCCTTTGCGACCGTTTATCTCCAGCGCGCCGAGCGCGTTGAAGGCACCCACGGCACCCGGCTGACCGCACCGGCCGGCTTCTACATGCGATCGAGCACCAATGAAGCGCGCTCCTATGGCGCGAGCGCCTATGCGCGATCGAGCTTTGATACCGGCGCGTTCAGCCACCAGCTTACCTTCGGCGGCAATCTCGACCTGACCCGGACAACCCAGTACCAGAAGGGCGACGATAGCTGCGACATCGTCTTTGCCCCTCCCTGCGCAAACTTTCACAACAACCGCTCTGACATGCCCGATACCGACAGCATGATGGTGGGCCTGTTTGCCGAGGACACCATCGGGATCGGCCAGAGCGACATCTCCCTGACACCCGGCCTACGCCTCGACGGGTACCGTTACGATCCGCAGGAGACCGCGACCTATACCAGCATTGGCAGCAGCCCTAATCTGCCCGACGGACAGAGCGATGTCCGCCTCTCGCCCAAATTGCGCGCGGCTTGGCAGGTCCGTCCGGACATCGAGCTCTACGCCCAGGTGGCGACCGCGTTCAAGGCGCCGAACGTCGCCCAGCTCTACAGCAATTACGACAATGCCCCGCTCTACCGGCAGATCGGCAATCCGGATCTTGATCCGGAGACGAGCTTCGGTTTTGAAGCCGGCGCCAGCTTTGGCGATGAGAATTTCGGCGGGCGCGTCTCAGCCTACAGCACGCGCTATACGAACTTCATCGACACGGAAACAACGCCCGAGGCGGGGTATCGGGTCGGCACCGTTGAATATTTCAATCGCGCGCGCGTTCGGATTTCCGGCGTCGAAGCGCGTGCGCAGAAAACGCTGTCGTCGGGCATCGATCTCCATGGATCGCTCGCCTATGCCCGCGGAACCGATCTCGATACGCACAAGCTCCTCGCCTCCGTCGCACCCCTGAAGGCAATTCTTGGCCTGGGATACAACACCGAGATCTGGGGAACGGACCTCAGCCTTGTCACCGCGGCTGCCGTCGATGCGGACTCAGCGGCTGCGACCCGTCCCGGCGGCTACGGTGTCGTCAACCTGACGGGCTGGTGGGAGCCCGCACAGGCGAACGGCCTGCGTCTCCAGGGTGGTATCTACAACATGTTCGACAAGACCTATCTCGATGCTCTCGAGGTCAAGGCCATCGCCAACGCATCCGCGTTTTATTCGGAAGCCGGACGCACCTTCAAGGTGTCGCTGACCCAGAAATTCTGACGCCGGTGCCCCCGGAGCATCCCACCTGTGCCGGCGAAGGGGGACGTTCCGGAAGCCGGCGGCTTGCCCGGAACCCGCGCCGGTCGAAAGGGCGCCGGTCGAAAAGATGGTGTTCGACCTTCGGCTCCGGGCACGATCGTCCACGGCTCATGCGAGATATCGGTTGAACCAGGCGATCGTCCGATCCCAGGCCAGCTTTGCGGCCGCTTCATCGTAACGCGGCGTCGAGTCGTTATGGAATCCATGGTTGGCGCCGGGATAAATATGCGCCTCATAGGTCTTGCCGGCGGCCTTTAAGGCGGCTTCGTAAGCGGGCCAGCCTTCGTTGACCCCTTTGTCCAGCTCCCCAAAATGCAGAAGCAAGGGCGCCTTGATCTTGGGCACATCCTCGGACTTCGGCTGACGACCGTAAAACGGCACGGCCGCGGCCAGTTCGGGATAGGCAACCGCCGCGGCATTGGAGACACCGCCGCCATAGCAGAAGCCTGTCATTCCGACCTTCCCGGTCGCGGCGTCATGCTTCATCAGGAATTCCACGGCTGCGAAAAAATCGTTCATCAGCTTCGTCGGGTCGACCGTCTTCTGCAACTCGCGGCCCTTCTCGTCATTCCCGGGATAGCCGCCGACGGAACTCAGGCCATCGGGCGCCAGGGCTATGAAGCCGGTCTTTGCAACCCGGCGCGCCACGTCTTCGATATAGGGATTGAGGCCGCGGTTCTCATGGACCACGACCACCGCAGCAACGCGTCCCTGCGGTTTCGCCGGCTTGACGAGGTAGCCGCGCACCTCTCCGTGTCCCCGGGGCGATGGATAGGTGATGTATTCGGCAACGATATCGGGATCGGTGAAGGCGACCTGCTGCGCAAGCGCATAATCCGGGCTCATGGAGGAAAGGATCGCCGCAGCCGTCAGTCCGCCGATCGCGAATTTGGCGGCGCGGTCGAGAAACTCGCGCTTGGAGATCTTTCCATGAGCATAGTAATCGTAGAGTTCCAGGAGCTCCTGGTCGAAATCCTTGGCTGTCAGGCGCGTCATCGCGACATCTCCCTCTCGTCCTGTCTCTTAAACGGTAGACGGGAACGGAGGAAGCGTCGCTTCACAAATGCGACACCGGACTATCTTCCTTCAGGCCTTCGCCTTCGCCTTGTTGACGAAATGCGCATTGCCGAGCCCGGTGCCGATGGTGAGCACGGCCCATTTGGAAATATCTGTCATGAAGGGGATCTGGGAAAGGCCCTGGACGACCGCATCATTGTGCATCATCACCACGGTCTGATGGCCGTCGATCTCGGGAATGGCTTTCTTGATGGCCGCCGGGAGGTTGAAGCTGTCGCTTTCCCAATTGCCGCCGGGAAGATTCTGTCCTCCGCGCTCGATGGACCCGTCCGCCTGGATGATCCCCGGGCAACCGATACCGATCAAGGGTGCCGGCGCCAGGTTTTCCGCCTTGGCACGGGCGATCAGGTCCTTGAGCATCCCGATGAGCCGCTCGACGGCTGCGCTCCGGCTCGGGCGATCGTCGGCGTGCCGCCAGATCTCCGACTGCCAGACGGCAGCCTCCTCAAGATAATGCCTGTTGTCGGACTTCGCCTTTCCGAGATCGACCACGCCCGCCCGCATGTTCGTCCCGCCGATATCCACGGCGAAGATCGCCTTGTGCCCCTTTAGCATCCAGGCCGGCATCAGATGTACCGCGCCGATCAGGCCTGCGTCGTCGGAATGATGGACGATCGGAACCAGGTGAACATGGACGCCGCGCTCGGCAAGCAGCATCTCGGTGCGCGCAATGGCCAGTTCGCCCGACCGGCTCTGCCGGAAGCCGCCGCCGACCGCGATCCGTTCGGTGCCGGACCAGTGCTTCTGTTTCAGAAAACGCGTGACGACATCCGCGAACTCCTGCGCGAAATCCTCGACCGCGCTCCAGACCAGGGCTGATGCTTGGGCGTTCTTGCCTTTAAGAAAGCCGTCGATCTCGCGCTTCGGAAGATCGGCCGTCGGCACCTTTCCGATCGGGTCGATGTCGACCGCGCGCATGACCTTGCGCCAGGCGTCCAGCTTGGCGCGGAACTCGGCTTTCGTCGCCTTGTCGCCGATAAAGCCATCCTTGTCGCGAATCTCGATATTGTAGTCATCGATCGTCAGGGCGGGCAGGTCGAGGGCGCCGTTCGTCAGGGGGCCTGCGGCCTGATCCTGTGTCGCAATCTCTGACGTGACCATCAATCCTCCATCCCTTACATTTTTGTGGCACTGGAACGTGCCGCGGCGCGGGATGTTCCCCAAGGCACACCGTGACGGCTCGCAGCGCTCCTGAAAGAGCTGTTTTGACTGCTGTCGATCCGTCCGCAAGCCTTGGGCAAGGCCGGTCCTGTTAACCTTTCATTAACCAACCCAGCGTTAAACATCGTAAACGAATCCTTAACCCAGATGGACACAGTGCCCACAGACGCCCGCTCGATCCGTATCAAGGGCCGCTCCTTTCTCGCGGTCGTTCTCTCACCGGACCTGCCGCTCGACGCGTGGCTGATCCGGCTGGATGACCTCGCCGCGCGATCTGCAGGCTTCTTCTTCGGCCGGCCGGCGGTCCTCGATGTCGCGGACCTCAAGCTCGACCGGGCACAGCTGAAAGCGCTCGTCGACGAACTCACGCAGCGCAATGTCAGCATCATGGGCATCGAAGGCGCGCGTCCGTCCGCAATCGCGCCGGGAATGCCGCCGGCCTTGAAGGGTGGACGCCCGGCTTCCGACTTCGAGGTCGCGACCAGCGATCCGACGGATGCCGAAACGTCCGGCGATCCGGTGCCGGACTCCACCGAGGCGCGCGCGGACGAGCCCCGCCCGGCGCTGCAATCGCTCGTCATCCGGGAGCCGGTCAGGTCCGGGCAATCCGTCGTCTTTACCGAGGGCGATGTGACCGTGGTCGGTTCGGTGGCTTCGGGTGCCGAAATCATTGCTGGCGGCTCGATCCATATCTATGGCGCGCTGCGTGGCCGCGCCATGGCGGGCGCCGTCGGCAACGCGGCCGCACGGATCTTCTGCCGGAAGCTCGAGGCCGAACTGGTCGCGATCGACGGCGTCTACAAAATGGCCGAAGACATGGCCCCCGGCTTCCGCGGACAGCCCGTCCAGCTGTGGCTGGAGGACGATGCGATCATGGCAGAGAAACTCAAGTGAGCCGCAAACGGCCAAAACAGGAGAGCAAGATGGGGAAAGTCATCGTCGTTACGTCAGGCAAGGGTGGGGTCGGCAAGACCACGTCCACGGCCGCCCTCGGTGCCGCCCTGGCTCAGAGGAACGAAAAGGTTGTCGTGGTCGACTTCGATGTCGGGCTGCGCAATCTCGATCTGGTGATGGGCGCCGAGCGCCGCGTCGTCTACGATCTGATCAATGTCATCCAGGGTGACGCAAAGCTGCCGCAGGCGCTGATCCGGGACAAGCGGCTCGAGACCCTGTTCCTGCTGCCCGCGTCGCAGACGCGCGACAAGGACAATCTGACGGAAGACGGCGTCGAGCGCGTCATTGCCGAGCTGAAGCAGCATTTCGACTGGATCATCTGCGACAGCCCGGCCGGCATCGAGCGCGGCGCGACGCTCGCCATGCGCCATGCGGATGTCGCCGTGGTCGTGACCAATCCGGAAGTTTCGTCGGTGCGCGACAGCGATCGCATCATCGGTCTGCTCGACTCCAAGACGCTGAAGGCCGAAAATGGCGAACGCATGGAGAAGCACCTGCTTCTCACGCGTTACGACCCGGTCCGCGCCGAGCGTGGCGACATGCTGAAGGTCGAGGACGTGCTGGAGATCCTGTCGATCCCGCTGCTCGGCATCATCCCCGAAAGCATGGATGTGCTGCGTGCCTCCAATATCGGCGCGCCGGTTACGCTCGCCGATGTGCGGTGCCCGCCGGCCATGGCCTATTTCGATGCCGCCCGTCGGCTGGCCGGGGAAACCCTGCCGGTGACGATCCCCGGTGAGAAGCGTGGCCTGTTCGGCAAGATCTTCGCACGGAGGGCCGCATGAGCATTTTCCGCCTTTTCACCAAACAGAGGTCCGCGCCCATGGCGCGCGAGCGGCTGCAGGTTCTGCTCGCGCACGAACGCGGTGCAGCCGGATCCGACCTGGTTGCCATCCTGCGCGAGGAAATCCTCGCCGTCATCGCAAAGCACGTGCAGATCGACAGCGACAAGGTGCATGTGAAGATGGACCGGGACGAGCACATGTCGATCCTCGAGATCGATGTCGAGATCCCGCTGAACGCCGCCAAGCAGGCCGCCTGACGCGTCAAGCACGTGGCTCCGCGGCCCGACCCTGGACCGGGGTGCCACGCAAAACGTCACGACGACAGAAACGACGCCCGAGCGCCCGCTCCGGGCGTCGTTTTCGTTTGGGTTCGGCGCGTTTGCGGGTGACGGATCGGAATTTCCATTATTTTTCCGTGGC
>NZ_LMPE01000011.1:0-223 GCF_001424325.1 Rhizobium sp. Leaf341 | reverse complement strand
GGCGGCGGCGCTGCTGGCGACCGACGAACTCGCTCTGAAGTTTCTTGACTTTTTGGGCGTGATTGGAGGTCTTGGGCGGGAAGCCTGGGCTCTTGTGTGGGATGATTTTGCGGTGTCTGGCTTGAGGGTCGGGTGGCTGCGGACGGGACGGGACTTGATGGTTCGGTCGGTTATTTGACAATTGAAGATGAGAAAGAGAAACGTGGGCGGCGGAAGTTGCGCG
>NZ_LMPE01000010.1:321573-321720 GCF_001424325.1 Rhizobium sp. Leaf341 | reverse complement strand
GTCGCTGTCTTCGAGAGCAGCCAGTGCCGAGCCCTTGACGATCGGAATGTCGTCGCCGGGGAAGTCGTAGGACGACAGAAGCTCACGCACTTCCAGCTCGACGAGCTCGAGAAGCTCGGCGTCATCGACCTGGTCGACCTTGTTCAA
>NZ_LMPE01000010.1:321396-321492 GCF_001424325.1 Rhizobium sp. Leaf341 | reverse complement strand
GAAGACGACGATCGCGGGAACGCCGACCTGACGGGCGAGCAGGATGTGCTCGCGGGTCTGGGGCATCGGGCCGTCGGCAGCCGAGCAGACCAGGAT
>NZ_LMPE01000010.1:321154-321323 GCF_001424325.1 Rhizobium sp. Leaf341 | reverse complement strand
CGCGCCGTCCATCTGCGCTGCACCGGTGATCATGTTCTTGACGTAGTCGGCGTGGCCGGGGCAATCGACGTGCGCGTAGTGGCGGGCCGGCGTTTCATATTCGACGTGGGCCGTCGAAATGGTGATGCCGCGGGCCTTTTCTTCCGGAGCGGCGTCGATTTGGTCGTAT
>NZ_LMPE01000010.1:166644-321102 GCF_001424325.1 Rhizobium sp. Leaf341 | reverse complement strand
GACGTGACCGATCGTTCCGATGTTCACGTGCGGCTTGTTGCGTTCAAACTTGCTCTTTGCCATGGGTATGTTTTCCTGTGATCAATGAGATACGGCCCGGCAGGCCAGTGTGCCGCCGGCCGGTTTGGGGAGGCGTTTAAGGGTTTCGCAAGAATTGCGCAAGGCCTATTTGCGCGGGAGGGACAGGCCGTCGTCTCACCCGCGAGATGCGGGCTTTCGACGCTGCAAATGGGAGTGCCCCGCGGCAATTGCAAGACGGTCGCGCATGCCGGACGATCGCCTCAAACGCGCGGCTGAGCGTGGAGGTAGCCGCGACACGCATCACCCGCTGCCGGATCTCAACCCCAGCCTTGAAAAGCTTGCGGTCATGCTCGATCACCATTTCCAAAAGTTCTTAGCCTGTCGTTCTTCCGCCATCACGCAGAAGTCCCAGTTGCTCTTTTGTGACGTGGTCATAACACACGTCTCCACCGAGGAGACCATCAATGCCGAAGCCACCGCATCCCGCCGACATCGCCGATTGCGCCAAGGTCGAGACCGTAATCTACTTCAACGTCCATCTTCGCACCGGCCCGACCGAGAAGGTAAACCGCGAGGCGCCGACGCTGCGAGGCGCGATCAAGATCGCCGATGAGATCGTCGCTGGATCGAACAAGCCCGCGATGATCTACGCAATCACCCCCGAACGCTTCACGGTCCTTGTCCCGAAGGACATGATCGAGGCTGCACGGAATGAAAGCACGATAGAAAGCGATACTGCCAGACCGGCAGCGAAAGCGCAGGAAGCCGATCCGGCCGTCCCGGCGGTACCGAGGCCCAAGGGGAAGCGTGCGGCGACCGTAGAAGCCGCACAGCGCGGCGAGCTGCCGGCGGCCCCTGATTCCTCGGCCGAGACGCACAAGCGCTTCCGCGCGAAGCTCGCCCGCCTCGTCGATATGGCCGAAGCCGGGGATATCGCCGGTCTCAAGGATGAGCCGATTAATCCGGTATCGAGCAGCCCGAAAGCCATGCTGCGCTATCGTGAGCTCTGCCTTGGGGCGTTGCTTGCGTGGTCGCCGTCGCAATAGTCAAAAATTCCCGTTTCCTTCAATGCGGTCCAGGCTGACTTGTGCGAGGATTGGCTTCTTTGACCGTGAGGAAACCAATGAGTGCTGTCGAGCTATTAAAATCGGAACATTTTCCCGACCGCCGCCTGTACCGCCGTATCGGCAAATCGCTGCCATCGCGTGTCGAGACGCGAGGATGGACCAGTGTCGGTATCTTCGAGGAAGCCGCCCTGCCCGCCTGGGTGCGTACAAATCTCGACGGTCGAGACTTCGCTGCTTTCGAGTGGTCTGTAGAAACCATTGAATGAGGAGGCCCAACCGACAAGTGCCTTCGCCATGTCGCATTGGATCGCATCCTATGTCGGGCACGCTGGCCAGCCGGTTGGCTAGCGCGTAACCTACAAAGTATTTCGGCTATGGAGACACAGACTTAGCGAGGAAAATGGAGCGGGTAGCGGGAATCGAACCCGCGTATTCAGCTTGGAAGGCTGCTGCTCTACCATTGAGCTATACCCGCGGGGTCTTGATCCGTGCGACAGAATGGTGGAGGGAGTTGGATTTGAACCAACGTAGGCTGAGCCAACGGATTTACAGTCCGTCCCCTTTAACCACTCGGGCATCCCTCCAGTATTCCGTCGGGATCAAGCGACCAGTCCGATCTTCGGAAGCGGCTGTTTGTGCCGCCCCTTGATCTGCGCCGGGTATATGACCGCCCCGTTTCCTCCTGTCAACACAACGTTGGCAGTTTTTTCAAAAGTGGGAAATCGTCCACAGCAAGGCGCATCGTCTACCGATGCATGCGCAGGCATTCCTCATGCGAGGTCTCCACTGACGCGCCGCGGGCGCTGGCGGGGAAAATGGTTTCCCTGCCGGCCCGCGCTCGATATAAGGCCCGCATGAGCAAAGATCCTTCCGGCGACAAGAGCGCCAAAGACACCCATTACGCAACCCTGCGCCGCGCCCATCGCGACCAGAAGCGCGAGCGCGGAGAAATCCCGACGCCGCCGGAGGACCGTCGCCGACAGATGGCGGATGCCAAGGGCGCAAAGGGCGGGAAGGCCGCATGGCAGGCGCCGCCGCTTGCGCCCGACCAGGTCCAGCTCTACGGCATCCATACGGTCAAGGCTGCACTTGCCAATCCGGAGCGCAAGATCGTCAGCCTTTCGGCGACCCTCAACGCGCTCGTCCGTCTTGAGATCGAGAACACCGATGCCCTGCCCTTCCCGGTGGACATCGTCTCTCCCCAGATGCTCGACAAGATCCTCGGGCCGGACGCCATCCACCAGGGCGTCATGCTGGAAACAAAGCCTTTGCCGGTCCGCCGCCTGTCCGCGCTGAAGGACAGCCCGCTGATTCTCGTCCTCGACCAGGTGACCGACCCGCACAATGTCGGCGCCGTGCTCCGTTCGGCGGTGGCATTCGACGCGGGTGCCGTCATCACGACGATGCGGCATAGCCCGACAGAGTCGGGCGTCATGGCCAAATCGGCGTCCGGCGCGATGGAGCTGATCCCCTACATCCAGATCACCAACCTCGCCGACGCGCTGGAAGAACTGCACGGCCTCGGCTTTCACTCGATCGGCCTTGATTCGGAAGGCCCGGCGCCGCTTGAAGAAACCTTCGTCGGCGACCGCGTTGCGCTGGTGCTGGGAGCCGAAGGCAAGGGCCTGCGCCAGAAGACCCGCGATACCGTCTCCGCGCTCGCACGCCTCGACATGCCCGGCGCCATCAAATCCCTCAATGTCTCCAACGCGGCAGCCATCGCGCTCTATGCCGCGCGCGCGCATCTCAAACGCTAGCCCGGGCCTCGCGCCCGCGCATTTCCGCTTTACACGCCGGAGGAATCTGCTAATTCCTCCGCTGCTGCCCTTATAGCTCAGTTGGTAGAGCACCTGATTTGTAATCAGGGGGTCCCGGGTTCGAGTCCTGGTGGGGGCACCAACACACCGTCAGATTTGTCACCACTACAGCCGCTGAGCAGCCGAGAGCCCTCTCGTGCCGGCGTTTACTCACGTCGTCGCCATTGCCGGCATGGTGGGCCACAGGGCCAAACTTCTATCTCGCTTCTGCCTTACAGAAGGCATCCTTCCGGTTGTCCGCAAGCTTCGCTTCAGCCAGAGCGCTTAAGCTCACCTGCACAATCGGGAGAGACGGGTGGCATCGGACGATATCTGGCGGACAGCTTGGGCCATTGTTGCCGAGCACATGACACGGGGCGAGACGGATCCGACCAAGATGGTCGCGGACGGCATCCGGCGCGAGCGTGCGCACTGGCTCGGGACAGGCAATCTTGGAATCCATGTGCCCGAGGCGGACCATGCGCAGGATAAGGCGGCGCAAGACGACCTTACGATCGATCGTCCGGCCCGCGATGGCAGGGTGTACGACGAGAGAGCGGAATGCGGGATCGGCAGCAACTGAGCATCGGCACCCTCCCCGGCTCAACGTCCCCTTCTGGATCCTGTCGGCACGTGCAGGCTGCGCGAGCGTCCCGGCGACATCGTGGATCCCGTTGACCCTTACACCCGCCCCTGTGCTCTTGCGCCTCCGTCGACCCCTGTTAGGTTGTCGCGGTTGCGGTGCTGCAGACTCACTGTTCTGACATCTCTGGGAGGCAAATGATGAAAAACGGGTATCGCATCGGTGCGGTGTTGCTGGCTGCGGTGCTGATGGCCGGCTGCGGACCGACAAAGCCGCAGTTTCAGGTTGCCGTCGAGACGATGAAGGGCAGCAAGCGGGCACGGGACAAGGTCACGGCCGACTGCATCGCCGGGTTTACGCAGACGGGCGTCCAGGGCGCCGCGTTGGTTCTCGACGTGCCGGAGAAGGATGCCAAGCGGGTTGCGTGCCAGCGCATGGTCGCTGCCATCACGGCCGGTCGCCTGGATTACGAGGATCTCCAGTCGATGATTGCCAAGCGGCCGACGGCGAAGGTCGTGCGGGTGATGCAGAACCGCTGACGCCGGCAGCAGGAGCAGACGTAGCGGCGCAGAGGTGCCGGCACTCGTCGATGCCGCTCTGCCCGCCGCATCGACCGGACCGAGGAACGGGTCTCCCGGCCCGGCGTCCGGCCGCCGCGCAAGCGCACGCCGGTCGGGAACGATGTGGGGATGTCGTCGTTAGCGTCGGAACGCTTGAAGGAGACCTCCATGTCCGATGCCCACCGACCGACCCCGCCCCATCCCGAACAGCAACAGGCACCGCCCGGGCTGACGCGCCTGATGGATCCCCTGCCGGACCACGGCGAGAAGACCTACAAGGGCAATCATCTTCTCAAGGATAAGGTTGCTCTCATTACGGGCGGCGATTCGGGCATCGGACGGGCGGTGGCCATTGCCTACGCCCGTGAAGGCGCCGACATCGTCATTTCCTATCTCAATGAAGACGAGGATGCGGAAGAGACCGCCAAATGGGTTCGCGAGGCCGGGCGCAAATGCGTGGTGGTCCGCGGCGATATCCAGTCGGAAGAACACTGCATCGCTCTGGTCGACCAGACCGTCCGCGATCTCGGCCGCATCGACATCCTCGTCAACAATGCCGCATTCCAGCGAACCTATGCGGATATTGCCGATATCACGGCTGACGAGTGGGATACGACCTTCCGCACCAACATTTACGCGTCGTTCTTTCTCTCGAAAGCCGCCGTTCCGCATATGAAGCCCGGCAGCTCGATCGTGAACACGACGTCGATCCAGTCCAAACAGCCCTCGCCGCAGCTTCTGGCCTATGCCTCCACCAAGGGCGCGATCCTGAATTTCACGGCCGGTCTTGCCGAAATGCTGGCCGAGAAGGGAATCCGCGTCAATGCGGTGGCGCCGGGTCCCATCTGGACACCTCTCATTCCCTCGACGATGCCTCCGGAAAAGGCGGCGCAGTTTGGCAAACAGACCCTGATCGGTCGCGCCGGACAGCCGGCGGAGCTCGCGGGCGCGTATGTGCTCCTTGCGTCCGAACTCGGCAGCTACATGACGGGCGCGGTCGTGCCGGTGACCGGCGGCGAGATCATGATCTAGTCGGTCGCCGACGATCGAGATAAGAACAAGCGCTCGCCGTTTCTCGAAGCGCTTGAGACAAGACGCCGCGTGCCCCAAGGCGCGCGGCGTTTTCGATGAGGTGTCAGCACGACCTTTTCAACACGAGTGTCGTTTGATTCCGGCGGTCGTAAGCGCCGGTTTCTTTTCGCTATCTCTTTCATACAGCGGGATTTTATGCATGATGACGCTCGGCCGGCCTCGGCCCCGGCCGCCTCGGCGGCGTGTCCAGACAATGGCAAGGCACCCTATGCTACGCACCTTCGAGACGATCGCCTTTGCCCCATCGCAGGCAGAGGAAGCGCAGAGAGCGGCGGCAGAACTGACGGCTATCTATGGCAATGCGGATCTGGAAGCGGCCGACGTGATCGTGGCGCTCGGGGGCGACGGCTTCATGCTCCAGACGCTTCACCAGACCATGAACACCGGCAAGCTCGTCTACGGCATGAACCGTGGCTCCGTCGGGTTTCTGATGAACCGCTACAGCACGGCAAATCTGCGGGAGCGGCTGGAAAATGCCGTGGAAAACGCCTTTCGTCCGCTCGAAATGCAGACGCGCGACAGCGAGGGCCGCAGCTTCAGTGCCCTTGCGATCAACGAGGTCTATCTGTTCCGGCAATCCTATCAGGCCGCCAAGCTGAAGATCACCGTCGACGGACGGGTGCGTCTGGAAGAGCTGATCTGCGACGGCATTCTTCTTTCCACACCTGCCGGATCCACGGCCTACAATCTCTCCGCCCACGGCCCCATCCTGCCGCTCGAGGCGCCGCTTCTGGCCCTGACGCCGGTCAGTCCGTTCCGCCCGCGGCGCTGGCGCGGGGCTCTGCTGCCCAACAAGGTGACGGTGGAAATCGAGATCCTGGAAACGGACAAGCGGCCGGTCAATGCCGTGGCCGATCATGTCGAAGTCAAATCGGTCGTGTCGGTTCGTATCGCCGAGTCCGAGGAAATGACGGCACGCATCCTTTCGGATCCCGACTACTCCTGGTCCGACCGCATTCTGGCCGAGCAGTTTTCCAACTGATTCGATTCGCGAAGAATTTTATGGCAGGCTTACGCAGTGGGAGGGAATCAGGTGCAGGACACGATGGTCGTATGATGCAGGTGTGGAGGATCGGTCTTGTTGCCGCCGCTGTCACGGTTGGTTCGCTCAACGCACATGCCGAGGACGTGCTTCCCGCCAATGTGACCTTCGTCACGAGCTCCGGCTTTTGGGAGGACAGTGGTGAGGGATCGGGTAGCTCCAATCCCGCTGAGAACGCGAAGCCGCCAGCAGCGGCGGCCGCGACCGCACAAAAAGGCTATTATAAGCTGATCGCCCTTCGCCAGACGGACGGCACGGCGCATGTCGTGCTGCAACAGGTCGCCCTCGATCCGGCAGGGCCGCGAATCGTCTCGTCGACGGAGCTGGACGAATTTTCCCGGATGAAGGCGTTCGTGACCGACATCCGGCCGGAAACCTCCGATGGCGTGACCCAGCAGCCCGGATTGTTCGCGACCGTCTATCTGCGCACGGATCCGGCCGCGACCGATATCGAAACCTGGACGGTGCTGATCGACGAATTCGGCGATATCCGCATCGAGCGCGAATCGAATTAGTGCAGGTCGCCCGAAAGGGTGCAGTGGGTTCGGGAAACGACACGCATAAGAACAAGACCTTAAAGCAAGTTGCGTAAAACCTTTTTCGCGCAACGCTTTAGGCGCGCTGTCTGCTCCTCGGCTCGGCCGAGAAGACGCGGCTGCGCTTTCGCGCAGCCGTCCGTTCAGTTCAGATCATCGACCGCCGCATCCGCGCCGCCGTTCACGCGATGGGCAAGCGCTGCTTCCATGAAATCGTTGAGTGCGCCGTCCAGAACGTCGGACGGTGCCGTGCTTTCGACGCCCGTTCGCAGATCCTTCACCAGCTGATATGGCTGGAGAACATAGGAGCGGATCTGGTGGCCCCAGCCGATCTCGGTCTTCGACGCGGCTTCGGCATTGGCTGCCTCCTCGCGCTTCTTCAGCTCGGACTCGTAGAGCCGGGCGCGCAGCATGTCCCAGGCCTTCGCCTTGTTCTTGTGCTGCGAGCGCTCCTGCTGGCACTGCACCACGATGCCCGAGGGCATATGGGTGATCCGGACAGCCGAGTCGGTCGTGTTGACGTGCTGTCCACCAGCGCCGGACGAGCGATAGGTATCGATGCGGCAATCGCTCTCGTTGATGTCGATCTGGATCGAGTCGTCGACCACCGGGTAGACCCACACGGACGAGAACGATGTGTGTCGGCGGGCGTTGCTGTCGTAGGGCGAGATGCGGACGAGGCGGTGAACGCCGGACTCGGTCTTCATCCAGCCATAGGCGTTGTGACCCTTGACGAGAAGCGTTGCGGACTTGATGCCCGCTTCTTCCCCATCATGGATTTCCATGAGTTCGACCTTGTAGCCCTGACGTTCCGCCCAGCGCGTGTACATGCGCAAGAGCATGTTCGCCCAATCCTGGCTCTCGGTTCCACCGGCGCCCGAGTGCACCTCGAGATAGGTATCGTTGCTGTCGGCTTCGCCCGACAGCATGGCCTCGACCTGGCGGCGCGCGGCTTCCGTGCGCAGGCCCTTCAGCGTTTCCTCGGCATCGCGGATGATGTCGGCATCACCCTCTTCCTCGCCGAGTTCGATGAGTTCGATGCTGTCCTTCAGCTGCTGCTCGAAGGCGCGAACGCTGTTGATGCCTTCATCGAGGCTCTGCCGCTCGCGCATCAGCTTCTGGGCTTCGGCCGCATCGTTCCACAAGCTCGGATCTTCCGCCTTGTTGTTCAACCAGTCCAGTCGTCTTACCGCCTGATCCCAGTCAAAGATGCCTCCTCAGCAGGCTTACGGCCTGCTTGATCTCGTCGACGATGTTCTCGATTTCGTTACGCATTGTCTCTTTTCTTCAATGTCTTGGTCTTGATCGTGCGGAAGTGCCTGCTCGTGAAATAGCGACGCCCGCCGCCGATGTAAAGGCAGCGGGCGCATCGCAATCGGGGATGCTAGAACAGGCCGTTCGAGCCGGACGTGACGGCCTGGTTCGCCTGGGGCGAGGTCCGCAGGATCTCTTCCGGCGGCACATAGGCATCGGCACCGCCGATGACGGAGAAGGTATCGGCCGGGCCCGTGCCCGGCTTGAAGGCTTCGATGATCGTGTCGGGATCGCCTTCGGCCGCGGCCATGCCGGTCTTGCGGTTGACGGGCACCAGGCTCATGCCTTCCGGCGGAATGAACTTGGTCGGACGCGTGCCTGCAAGCGCGGCCTGCATGAACTCGTTGAAGACAGGAGCTGCGAGGCTGCCGCCTGTGCCGCCGCGCCCGAGGGGCGCAGGGTTGTCGAAGCCGAGATAGAGGCCGGCCACCAGATCGGGCGTAAAGCCGACAAACCAAGCATCCTTCTCGTCGTTCGTCGTTCCGGTCTTGCCGGCCACGGGGCGGTCGAGCGTGACCTTGCCGGCGGCGGTTCCCCGCTGCACGACGCCCTCCATCATCGACGTGATCTGGTAGGCCGTCATCGGATCGAGCACCTGCTCGCGGTTGTCGGTCAGGGTCGGCTCGTCCTGCTCCTGCCAGTCCGCGGCATTGCAGGTTTCGCAGGTCCGTTCCTCATGGCGGAAGATGGTCTTGCCGTAACGGTCCTGAATGCGGTCGATCAACGACGGCTTGATCTGCTTGCCGCCATTGGCAATGACCGAATAGGCCGACACCATGCGCATGACGGTGGTCTCGCCCGAGCCGAGCGACATGGCGAGCACAGGCAGCATCTTGTCGTAGATGCCGAAACGCTCGGCATATTCGGCGACGATGTTCATGCCCATGTCGTTGGCCAGCCGCACGGTCATCAGGTTGCGCGATTTCTCGATGCCGAGGCGCAGCGTCGACGGACCGGCCGAGCCGCCGCCGTAGTTTTCCGGACGCCAGACCTGGCCGCCCGTCACGAGCTCGAAGGGTGCGTCGAGAATAACGGACGCAGGCGTATAGCCATTGTCGAGTGCCGCCGCATAGACGAACGGCTTGAACGACGAGCCTGGCTGGCGCATGGCCTGCGTTGCGCGGTTGAACTCCGACTGGCCGTAGGAGAAGCCGCCGACCATGGCGAGAACGCGGCCGGTCTGCGGGTCCATGGCCACAAGGCCGCCCTGCACCTTCGGCGGCTGGCGCAGGCGGTAGTCGCCGTCCGTTTCCAGGGGTTCGACATAGATGACATCGCCCGGGCCGACCACGCCTTCCGGCGAACGCGCCGTGCGGCGATTGCCGTCGGACGAGCGATAGGCCCACTGCATGTTCTTGGCCGAGATGCGCCCGGTCACACGGTCCGGGCCGACCTTGCCGGCGCCGTCCTTAGAGGGCTGAATGCCGATCTCGGCGCCCTTTTCGTCCACCGCGAGCACCACGGCGAGCTTCCACTCCGGTACGTCGGAGAGCGCGTCGAGCTTGCCGAGCGCAATGCCCCAATCGCCGCCGATCTCGATGCTCTTCAGCGGGCCGTGAAAGCCGCGACGTTCATCGTAATTGACCAGACCATCCTGCAGGGCCTTGCGCGCCTCGACCTGGATCTTGGGGTCGAGAGACGTGCGAACGGACAGGCCACCTTCGTACAGCGCATTGTCGCCGTAGCGCTGAATGATCTGGCGCCGGACTTCTTCGGCAAAGTAGTCCGACGCGAACAGATGCGAGCCCCCGCGGCGCACGGCAACGCCGAGCGGCTGGGTCTTGGCCTCGTCGCCATCGGCCCGCGTGACGTAACCGTTCTCCACCATCCGGTCGATCACCCAGTTGCGGCGTTCGAGCGCGGCAGCCTCGTGGCGGAAGGGATGGTAGTTGGACGGGCCCTTGGGCAGCGCAGCGAGATAGGCGGTTTCGGCAATCGTCAGCTCGGTGACCGACTTGTCGAAGTAGGTCAGAGCCGCACCGGCGATGCCGTAGGAGTTCAGCCCGAAAAAGATCTCGTTCAGATACAGCTCGAGAATTCGGTCCTTCGAATAGGCCTGCTCGATGCGGAAAGAGAGAATGGCTTCCTTGATCTTGCGGTCGATCGTCTGGTCAGCCGAGAGAAGGAAGTTCTTGGCGACCTGCTGAGTGATCGTCGAGGCACCGACGGGACGGCGACCGGAGCCCATGTTCTGCACGTTGACAAGGATCGCGCGGCCGAGACCCATGAGGTCGACGCCGGGATGCTGGTAGAAGTTCTTGTCTTCGGCCGAAATGAAGGCCGCTTTGACGCGGTCGGGAATGGCCTGGATCGGCAGATAGAGACGACGTTCACGGGCATATTCCGCCATGAGCTCGCCATTGCCCGCATGGACGCGGGTTGTCACAGGGGGCGCGTAGGTCGCCAGCACCTCGTAATCCGGAAGATCCTTGTTCAGGTTTCCGAGATAGAGTGCCGCTGCCGCCGCCGCGATCAGCACGAGGAAGGCGCCGGCGCCGAAGAAGTATCCAATCAGTCTGATCATCGGTTGGCTACCGGTCCCTTCGTCGTCGCTATCAAATGAAAGGCAGCGTTCCCGCCGCACCTTTCTGCATGTCGTCCGTCACGGTGCAGGACACCGGTGACGATGTTGACGCCGTGACCTGTGCGCCCGCCTCACATCCGTCAGGAACGAAGGTCACGCCCGGCCTCAGATCCGAACCGAGACGGCGCGGGTACCGCCCGCTTTTCCGGCTTCGGGCGCGCGGCATGTCCAGCCCGCCCGGCGATTCCACATCGTCGCGTATGTATGAGGGATAGCGACGGGAATGTGAGGAAAATAGGGCTCTTGGCGCAGTTTAGCCTGTTGCCCACGTGGATGTCACCGCGCCTGTGGCCCGGGCGACACGAAAATATGTAAGTCATCCTGAATTTTAAGGGTACATCCGGTCGGTGCCTCGGCCTGGCCAGCGTCGGCTTTCCGAGATATCGCCTTGCTGCACACGGGTCTCAGGGGATATTCAGCCGCCGTCGGCACGTGCGCCGCCGCGATACTGTCGCACGGCGGCGGCGATGCGCTCGGAGACCTTTTTGCGCCAGACCGGATCGACCAGCAGCTTCTCGTCCTCCTTGTTGGACATGAAGCCGAGTTCGAGCAGGATGGACGGCACGTCCGCAGCCCGCAGAACCTGAAAGCCGGCAAAGCGGTGAGGGTTGTTGATCAGGTTGATCTGCCCCTCGAAGGACGAGACGATGGAGCGCGCAAGGTTGACCGAGAAGGCCTGCGTCTCGCGCCGCGTGAGGTCGATGAGGATATCGGCGACCTCAGCGGGCTCGTCCGCCAATGGCACACCGGCGAGCTGGTCCGACAGGTTCTCGCGTTCGGCAAGGCTTTGCGCCAGATGGTCCGACGCCTTGTCCGAGATCGTGTAGACGGTGGCGCCGCGGATGTCGTGCTGCTTCAACGTGTCGGCATGGAGCGAGATGAAGAGCTTCGCCTGCTTCTGGCGGGCAATCAGGACACGCTCGGAGAGCGAAAGGAATTCGTCGTCGTCGCGCGTCAGCACGGCTTTGATGCCGGGTTCGCGGTTGAGCGTATCGGCAAGCTCCCGCGCGAAGGCAAGCGTCACCGCCTTTTCCTCCATCTTGGTGTCGACGCCGACGGCACCGGTGTCGATGCCGCCGTGGCCTGCATCCACGGCGATGATGAAGTCGCTCGAGGGGGCCGGAGCCTCTTCGACACGCGCGGCCTTCGTCGCGGCGACGCTGCCCGTCCAGGTTTGCTCGGTCAGGAGTTGCGCAAAGCGTTTCCGGTCGATCCGCTCGGCATCCAGCACGAGGCGGAAGCTCTTGCCGCCGTCATCGGTCTTGACGTCCGCGACCGTAATCTCGACCGGTTTGATTGCGGTGAGGACGATACGGGCGCTGCTGGCACCCATGGCGCCGAACCGGATATCTTTGAACAGCCCTCGCGCCTGCGCGTCCTCCGGCTTCACCCCGAAGGAGGTTTCCGGGAGATCCACGATGACCCGGGGCGGATTGTCGACGTAGTGGACGAAGATATCGGGCTTGCGGTCGAAATCGACGACGACGCGGGTCCGCGCGTCATCACCGGCAATGCGCAGACCATAGGCCAGAAGCGGTCCCTGCCCGGTCGCCGGCTCCGCCTGAACGGGCCCCGCCAACCACAGGGTCGCGGCGACAGCACTCAGCAGCGACAGGACCCTGCCGGCGCGGCGCTGCCGATCCGAGGCGATCTTGCGCGTCTTCGCCCTCGTTGCCGTTTCCTGCCGCGCCGTCTCCGTCAAAACCGTCCCCTCGTGATAACCTCTTGCGCCCCTGCATCGGTACGCGTCCTGAACTGCGCTTTGCCAAGGCGGGCGGACGAAGCGGATCGATGGGTCTCGACCGATCCGCATCCTTGCCGCACGGAGGTTAACCAAAACTTACCGCCAAAAAGGCAGACAGGCCCACGCGTTAGGATCAGCGGCGCCGCCGCGTCAAAACGAGACAAGCAAATCCATCAATATTAAGGCGGAAGGGCTTTTCTCTTGCCATTGTGACATGAAAACCATAAACGTTGCACAGGTAAAAAGTGTTGACGGGATAGATTCCACGACCGGGCAGCCAAGGGAGTAACCCTGGCGCCAGAGCATGATTGGACAGCGGACTACGCGCTTCCAGCGATCATGTCCTCGCAGCAAGCGTGTCTCATCCGCCGTCGCTTCACTTTTCACCGCATTCCGAATCGAGAACAGTCCGGCGGTGGCCGGAAGATACGGTGTCTGACACCACGCCCTGCAAAGGGCACACTCATCGGGCCACACGGCCTATGACTTTGGCATTCCTTGTTTGGTATCTCATGTCGACGCAGCAGGATCGGTCAGAAGCGAAAAGCGCCGGAAACGGAACGCTTGCCTCTGCCGTCCGGCTGTTTGCCCATGTCTGGTATCCATCGGGAATTTATCTATCCGGCGAACGCCGTGACCTGCGTGGGGAACCGCCTCCGGGACGTCCTTTTCCTGCCCTGTCACGCTCACGCCGAGGAGCACAACCTACATGGCAGAGAAAATGCTTATCGACGCGTCTCACGCTGAGGAGACGCGGGTCGTTGTCGTACGTGGCAACCGCATAGAAGAGTTCGACTTCGAGTCGGAACACAAGAAACAGATCCGCGGCAACATCTACCTGGCGAAGGTAACGCGCGTCGAACCCTCGCTTCAGGCCGCCTTTGTCGATTATGGCGGCAATCGCCACGGCTTCCTGGCTTTCGCCGAAATCCACCCGGACTATTACCAGATCCCGTTGGCCGACCGCCAGGCGCTGCTGCGCGCCGAGGCGGAAGAAGCGCGCCGCGACGACGATATCGAGCATGTCGAAACCGGGACGGATCTCGACTCGGACGATGATGCGTCGGACGACGAGACCGCAGGCGCCGCGGACGATCTCTCGCCCGCAACGGCCGTTGAAGCCGTCGCTTCCGAAGCTGAAGCGCCGGTCGAGACTGTCGCTGTGACGTCGTCGCCGGACGTGGCCGACGGCGCTGCCGCCGAGGCTATCGAAGGTGGCGCTGCAAGCGAGATCTCCGAAGAAGCCGCGGCCGTCGAAGAGGCGCCCAAGGCCAAGCCGAAGCGCGCGCGCCGCTCCAAGAAGACAGTGGCCGCCGAAGCCGCCGAGGCGGAAGCCTCTGCCGCGACCGCCGACGACACGACCCCCGACGACACGGCCACCGACGACAGCGCAGCCGGCGAGACCGACGAGGGCCGCGGCCCCAACGGCGAAATGGCCGCGATGGTTGATACGGACACGATTTCCGAAGCGCCGAGCCGCCGCCGCGGTCACGACGACGATGATGACGACGGTCATCACGAGGAAAAGGAAGTCATCGAGTCGGTCGGTGCCGAAGATGCGATGGAAGAGGTTCCGGATCGCAAGGATCGTCGCCCGCGCAAGCAGTACCGGATCCAGGAAGTCATCAAGCGTCGCCAGATCCTGCTTGTCCAGGTCGCCAAGGAAGAACGCGGTAACAAGGGTGCAGCGCTCACGACCTACCTGTCGCTCGCCGGCCGCTACTCGGTTCTCATGCCGAACACGGCACGAGGCGGCGGCATTTCCCGCAAGATCACCAACCTGCCGGATCGCAAGCGCCTCAAGGAAATCGCCCGCGCGCTCGACGTTCCCCAGGGCATGGGCGTCATCCTGCGCACGGCCGGTGCCAACCGCACCAAGGTCGAGGTCAAGCGCGACTTCGAATATCTGATGCGTCTCTGGGAAAATGTCCGGACCCTGACGCTCGCGTCCACCGCCCCCTGCCTCGTCTATGAGGAAGGCTCCCTGATCAAGCGGTCGATCCGCGACCTCTACAACAAGGATATCAGCGAGATCGTCGTTTCCGGCGAGGAAGGCTATCGCGAAGCGAAGGCCTTCATGAAGATGCTCATGCCGAGCCACGCCAAGGTGGTTCAGCCGTATCGCGACGTGCATCCGATCTTCTCGCGCTCCGGCATCGAGGCACAGCTCGACCGCATGCTGCAGCCGCAGGTGACCCTGAAGTCGGGCGGCTACATCATCATCAACCAGACGGAAGCGCTGGTCGCGATCGACGTCAACTCGGGCCGTTCGACCCGCGAGCACTCGATCGAGGATACCGCGCTCCAGACCAACCTTGAAGCCGCCGAAGAGGTTGCCCGCCAGCTTCGCCTGCGCGACCTTGCCGGTCTCGTCGTCGTCGACTTCATCGACATGGAAGAGAAGCGCAACAACCGCGCCGTCGAGAAGCGCCTCAAGGACCATCTGAAGAACGACAGAGCCCGCATCCAGGTCGGTCGGATCTCGCATTTCGGCCTTCTGGAAATGTCGCGCCAGCGCATCCGCGCATCGGTTCTCGAATCAACCACCCAGGTCTGCCCGCACTGCGCGGGAACCGGCCATGTGCGGTCGCAGTCGTCGATCGCCCTTCATGTCCTGCGCGGCGTCGAGGAATATCTCCTCAAGAACACGACGCATGACATCACCGTGCGCGCGACGCCGGACATTGCGCTCTATCTGCTCAACTACAAGCGCTCGACGATCACCGACTACGAGGCGCGCTTCGGTGTCGCCATCGTGGTGGAAGCCGATGCGCATGTCGGCGGGCTGCACTTCGCCATCGATCGCGGCGAAGCTGTCGAGAACCCGGTGAAGATCGAACAGATCCTCCAGTTCGAAGCTCCGATCGAGGACGAGGACGATGATGTCATCATCGAAGACGATATCGAGGACGACGAAGAAATTCTGATCGAGGCGAAGCCCGAACGGGCCGAGCGTCCGGATCGTGCCGAGCGCGAGAACGGCGACGATCAGAACGGTCGCAAGCGCAAGCGTCGTCGTCGCCGTCGTGGCGGCCGTGACGGCGATGCCGAGGCATCGGCGGACGCTGCCGGCTCGGATGTCGCATCCGACGACGACGCCGACGAGGGGGACGACGAGGACGAGGCGGATGACGCCGTGTCTGCGGATCAGACCGAGGGCGCGAGCGGCGAAGATCGCCAGAAGCGCAAGCGTCGCCGTCGCGGCAAGCGCGGTGGTCGCCGCAACAAGGATGGCGAGATCGAAGCGGGTTCGGACGAGGCTGCAGCGGCGGATGCCGGTGATGCCGGTGCTGCTGGGGCCGACAGCCTCTCGCAGGTCGATGCCGTCGACAACGCCGACGCTTCGGAAGAGACCGCAGCCGAAGGCCAGGTGGTCGCAGCGCAAGCCGACGATCTTGCCGGCGACGCGGTTGCCGAGACCGAAGATCGGGCTCCGGCTCCCAAGCGCAGCCGGCGCCGTCGCTCGCCTCAGGACCTCGTGACGGATGTCGTCGTTCAGCCCGAGGCCGCAGGCGACGCTGTCTCGACCGACGACGCAGCCCAGGCTGCCGTCGAAGCCACGCCGGATGCCGTCGTGAGCGAACAGGCACCCGCCTCCGAAGAGGCTCGCACCGAAGAGGCATCCGCCTCGCTCGGCGAGAGCGACGAGGCCCATGTGGCTGTAGACACCGCTGGCGAGAGCCCGTCGGTTGCTGAGCCCGAGACGTCGGACGACAAGCCTGCGCGCAACAATCGGAACATCGAGACGATCGCCAGCGAGCCGCTGGTTCGCTCCTCCGCTGCGTCCCCTGACGAGACGACAGAAGAGGCAAAGCCCAAGAAGGGCGGCTGGTGGCAGAAGCGCGGCTTCCTTTGATCCGCTGACCGGACGAACAGACAGAAAGGCCAGCCGGAGCGATTCGGCTGGCCTTTTTCGTTGGGCATGATCGAAGCTTGCGTCCGGCAACGCGGCGCGACACGGCTCAGACATTGATTCAAGCCGCTCCCGATCTGAATCCGCCTATGCGCGGAAGGTGTTGATAGCCCTAGCTTTTCAGCCAGCCTGCCATGCGCTCGACCGCCGTCTCGATGTCGGCCGGAGCGCCGGCATAGGAAAAGCGCATGGCGCGATGGCCTTCGATCGGATCGAAATCGCGCCCGGGCGTGGCGGCTACGTTGATGTCCGCAAGCATGCGGTGAGCAAAGGCCATGCTGTCATTGGTAAAGCGGCTCGCGTCAACATAGGCATAGAAGGCCCCGTCCATCGGAGAGGCGATGGCGAACCCCAGTTCCGGGAGCCGCTTCAGGAGGAGCGCACGGTTGACCGCATAGCTTTCCTTGTAGACCTCCAGCTCGACGGAGGCGCCGAGCGCAGCTTCTGCGGCAATCTGCGAAAGTTCCGGCGGCGAGATGTAAAGGCTCTGGGCGATGCGCTCGAAACCGCGCACCTTGTCCTCCGGCAGAACCATCCAGCCGATCCGCCATCCGGTCATGCAATAGTATTTCGAAAAGGAGTTGATGACGATGGCATCCTCCGTCACGGCCAGCGCCGTCGTCTCCTCTCCGACGAAGGTCAAGCCGTGGTAAATTTCATCAGAAATGAACGCGATCTTCCGGTCCGCGCAGTAGTCGGCGAGCGCCTGCAACTGCGCTCGCCCTGTCACCGTTCCCGTCGGGTTTGCCGGGCTGGCGAGGAGCACGCCGTGGATCGGCCCCCCGATTCGCTTTTCGGCCTCGGCCAGCCCGTCCGGCGTCAGCGTAAAGCCGTTCGACGCATCGGCATCGACCTCGACGACGTCCAGCCCGAGAGCCGCGAGAATGTTGCGATAAGCCGGATAGCCTGGCCGCGCGATGGCCACGCGGTCGCCGGGATCGAACAAGGCGAGGAAGGCGAGATTGAATCCGGCTGACGAACCCGTCGTGACGGCGATGCGCCGCGGATCCACCGAGACGCCGTAGTGCCGCTGGTAGTGCCCGGCGATCGCCGCTCGCAGGGAGAGGGTACCGAGCGCGTCCGTGTAGCCCAGCCGCCCGTGCTCGAGCGCTGCGCGTGCCGCGTCCAGCGCCGCCTTGGGAGCGGGATGGCTCGGCTGCCCCACAGCCATGGAGATCACGGGGTAGCCTGCATCGCGGCGACGCGTCGCTTCCGCCAGAATATCCATGGCATGGAAGGGCTCCACGGCACTGCGGCGGGAAAGCGTTGTCATGGCGGGATCCTCATTGCAATCGCCGCCCCGGGATGCGTGATGCGCAGGTCGCAGGGCGGGTCGTTTCTTGTGGAAGGCATTGCCCCAACCGCGCCGGCTTCACAAGGGCCGGGCGTCACGAGGTCCCTGCTCTCGACCTTTTGTTGTCCCCTCGGCTGTCCCTGTGCTATCGCACGAGGACGAAAGAGCGGCCTTTCCTGGATATGGGCCGTTCCGCATCAGCGAGGACCGAATGACCATCTCCCTACGCCGTCTCTTTGCCGCATCGCTGATGCTCGCTTCCACCACCGTCAGTTTTGCTCTTCCTGCGATGGCGCTTGATGACAAGCAGAAAGCCGAATTCGGGGCCTTCATCCGCGAATATCTGGTGGCCAATCCCGAGGTCATGCTCGAGGTGCAGGAAGCGCTGAAGGCCAAACAGGCCGCCGCGGCACAGCAGGTCGCCGAATCGGCAATCAGCGCGAATAAGGACGCGATCTTCCATTCGAAGTACGATGTTTCGCTCGGCAATCCCCAGGGCGACGTCACGATCGTCGAGTTCTACGATTACAATTGCGGTTATTGCAAACGCGCCCTGCCGGACATGCAGGCGATCCTTGATGCCGACAAGAATGTTCGCTTCGTCCTGAAGGAACTGCCGATTCTCGGTCAGGAATCGCTCGACGCGCACCGGGTCAGCTCGGCCTTTCGCAAGCTGGCGCCGGAAAAATACGGCGACTTCCACAAGGCGCTTCTCGGCGGCGAAGAGCGCGCGACGGAAGAAACGGCCATCGCCGTTGCCGAACGGCTCGGCGTCAAGGAGGCCGACATCCGCGCCCAGATGGTGGATCCGAGCCAGGACGACGAGGTCCGCCAGGCCTACACGCTTGCCAACGCTCTGGGCGTGACCGGTACGCCATCCTATGTCATTGGCAACGAGGCGATCTTCGGGGCTGTCGGTGCCGATGAACTGGCCTCCAAGATCGCCAACATGCGCCGCTGCGGCAAGACAGCCTGTTGACGGGAAACGCCTGCCTTGTGGACAAGGCGGACGCCCGGCGCCTGCAGCCTTGCGGCGGTCCCAAAAGGCTTTTTTTCGGCAGCCCAACCGTCTATAGCTGGCGGCACGACGCGAGGATGCTTGTGACATGCCAACGATTTTCGTCCTGAACGGCCCCAATCTCAACATGTTGGGCAAGCGCGAACCTGGCATCTATGGCGGCCAGACGCTCGCCGATATCGAAACGATGTGCGTCGAGGAAGGTCACAAGCTCGGGCTGACCGTCGATTTCCGCCAGACCAACCACGAGGGCGTGCTGGTCGACTGGTTCCACGAAGCCGGCAGCAGCGCCGCCGGAATCGCGGTGAATGCCGGTGCCTATACCCACACCTCGATCGCCCTTCACGATGCGACACGCGCGATCGGCATCCCCGTGGTCGAACTGCATCTCTCCAATGTCCATGCGCGCGAGGAATTTCGCCACAAATCCATGCTTGCCCCAGCGGCGAAAGGCGTGATCTGCGGCTTTGGCGCGCATAGTTACATTCTGGCGCTCAATGCGCTAAGTACGCTCCTTCATACATCGAAATAAAAAGAACAAGAGGCTCTCATGGCTGACAAGAAGACCGGCATCGATCAGGCACTGATCCGCGATCTCGCCAATATCCTGAACGAGACCGACCTCACGGAGATCGAGATCGAGCAGGAAGACCTGCGCATTCGCGTGTCGCGCGCGGGAACGCCGCAATATGTCTCCGCGCCGGTCCCGGCCGCCGCACCCATCGCGGTCGCGGCATCGTCGGCGGCTCCCGAGGCCGCTGCCCGCACATCCAAGAACGCGCTGACGGCGCCGATGGTCGGCACAGCCTACCTGTCGCCGGCCCCCGGCTCGCGTCCCTTCGTCGAGGTCGGCGCCACGGTGAAGGAGGGCCAGACCGTCCTCATCATCGAAGCCATGAAGACGATGAACCAGATCCCTGCGCCGCGCTCCGGCAAGGTCGTCGAGATCCTCGTGGAAGACGGCGCGCCGGTTGAGTACGGTGAAGCGCTCGTGGTCATCGAGTAAGCCCATGCCCCTCATCTCCAAGGTTCTCATCGCCAATCGCGGCGAAATCGCGCTCCGTGTCCTTCGCGCCTGCAAGGAACTCGGAATCGCAACCGTTGCCGTGCACTCCACGGCTGACGCCGACGCCATGCATGTGCGCCTGGCGGATGAAAGCGTCTGCATCGGCCCGCCGCCTTCGCGCGACAGCTACCTGAACATCCACCAGATCGTGGCCGCCTGCGAGATCACCGGGGCGGACGCTGTCCATCCCGGCTACGGCTTCCTGTCGGAAAATGCCAAGTTCGCGGATATTCTCGACGCGCACGGCATCACCTTCATCGGGCCGACCGCCGATCATATCCGCATCATGGGCGACAAGATCACCGCCAAGGAAACGGCCAAGGCGCTCGGGATTCCGGTTGTGCCCGGCTCGACCGGCGAGGTGCGCCCGGAAAATGCCCTGCAGATCGCCCGCGAGATCGGTTTCCCCGTGCTCATCAAGGCGACGGCCGGCGGCGGTGGCCGTGGCATGAAGGTCGCGCGGAACGAGGACGAGGTCGAGGAAGCCGTGTCGACGGCACGCTCCGAAGCGGCGGCCGCGTTCGGCAACGATGCCGTCTACATGGAGAAGTACCTCGGCAAGCCGCGCCACATCGAGATCCAGGTGGTCGGCGATGGCGAGGGCAACGCCATCCATCTCGGCGAGCGCGACTGCTCGCTGCAGCGGCGGCACCAGAAGGTCTGGGAAGAAGCCAATTCGCCGGCACTCAACGTCGAGCAGCGCATGAAGATCGGCGAGATCTGCGCCGATGCCATGCGCAAGCTGAAATATCGCGGCGCTGGCACCGTCGAGTTCCTGTACGAGAACGGCGAGTTCTACTTCATCGAGATGAACACGCGTCTCCAGGTGGAGCATCCGATCACCGAGGCCATCACCGGCATCGATCTCGTCCACGAGCAGATCCGCGTTGCTTCCGGCGCCGGCCTGTCCGTCACCCAGGACGAAATCACCTTCCAGGGCCACGCCATCGAGTGCCGCATCAATGCCGAGGATCCGCGCACCTTCGTGCCCTCGCCCGGCACGATCACGCATTTCCATGCGCCGGGCGGTCTCGGCGTCCGGGTCGATTCCGGCGCCTATCAGGGCTACCGGATCCCGCCCTACTACGACAGCCTCATCGGCAAGCTGATCGTGCATGGTCGAACGCGCGTCGAATGCATGATGCGTCTGCGCCGGGTGCTCGACGAGTTCGTCATCGACGGCATCAAGACGACGTTGCCGCTGTTTCAGGACCTGATCAACAATCAGGACATCGCGAACGGCGACTACGACATTCACTGGCTGGAACACTACCTGGCCCAGCCCGGAGAATGAGAACCTGCCGGAGCGTTGACGCCCTTCTGCGCCAGCGCTCCGGCCCTCACGTTCCTGCCCGTTGCCGGCTGACGCGTTTGTCGGGCGGCGGACAGATGGGCGCAAACCGAGGCAGAACATGAAGGGTAGCCGCGCCAAGCAACCGGACATCACCCCCGAGCTCTTGCTGCGCGCCTATTCGATCGGCCTGTTCCCGATGGCCGACTCGGCAGATGATCCCGAGCTCTTCTGGGTTGAACCCGAGGTCCGCGGCATCATCCCGCTCGACGATTTTCACGTTTCCCGCAGCCTTGCCAAGGCAATCCGTCGCTCATCCTTTACCGTCCGGCGCAACACGGCGTTCGAGGCCGTCATGCGAGGATGCGCCGCGCCGGCGCCGGATCGACCCACGACCTGGATCAACGGCACGATCCGCGGCCTGTACACGGCCCTCCACCGGATGGGTCATGCGCATTCCGTCGAAGCATGGGACGGGGACGATCTGGTCGGCGGGCTCTACGGCGTTTCGCTCGGTGCGGCGTTCTTCGGCGAAAGCATGTTCTCGCGCCGCACCGACGCGTCGAAGATGTGCCTTGTCCACCTCGTCCAGCATCTGCGCGACCGCGGGTTCGTCCTGCTCGACACGCAGTTCACGACGGAGCACCTGAAGACGTTCGGCGCAATCGACGTGCCGAAGGCCGACTATGCTACCCTGCTCGCACAGGCCGTCGCGCAGCCCCATGTGCGGTTCTGACGGCGCGTTCTAGTATTCTTGGCATCATCTGGAACGATGAGGCCGAAGCCTTGCGGAGGCCTTGGAGCGGGATTACCGCGTGTTCGACGCGCTGTCCGGGGGCGGCAGGTCGGACTTGGCCTTGCAGCTCTGCAGCCAGACGTCGTAGACCGGGTGCTCGACAGCGTTCAGACCGGGACTGTCGGCAAACATCCAGCCGGTGAAGATGCGACGGATCTTGCGGTCGAGCGTGATTTCCTCGACCTCGACGAAGGACGTCGTCTTCTGGGCTTCCGTATCATCGCGGCTGTAGCAGACGCGCGGCGTCACCTGCAGCGCGCCAAACTGCACGGTCTCGCCGATATAGACGTCAAAGGTGGTGATGCGACCGGTGATCTTGTCGATCCCGGAGAAGACGGCCACGGGATTGGCCAGCCGTGCGGCCTCTGTCGGAAGCGCGCTCGCAGCGAAAGCGGAGACGGCGACGAGGAGCGGCAGGATCGCGCGGGCGTAAGATTTGCGGCAGATCGCGACATTGCGGTTCATCGACACGGTGCGGATCTTCCTGTTCACTGCAATTTCCGTTCTCTGCCCCGTCGGCATCCCGCTGGCGTGTCCGGTCGCCCGAAGGTCGACCGCATCATCCCGGCGACACGTCCCGCTCCGTCCTCACAGGCGCAGCGGGATATTGGGTGCCAGACCCCGATGGTCGGGACGGACCCTCGAACGCGCAGCGCAATCGTCACCTGTCGCGTCTCGCAGTCGGTCTAGAGGACAATCATGGCCGCGACATGTTCGTTCGGGACGGTCTGCGACCGCCGGACGCTTAAGAGCGCGGCGTCCAGGCGTCGTAGTCTCCGGTCACGCGCGGGCGCTCGCCGGCATTGGCCAGCGATCCCGGCGGACGATAGGCCTGGGCCGTGCCGGTCATGTTGACACGGTGCGGCTTCTGCCATTCGCGGGCAGCGTAGCTCTCGTCGGCCGGGGAAATATCCGTGCGGTGATGCATCCAGCCGTGCCAGCCCGGCGGAATCGCCGTCGCCTCAGCATAGCCGTTATACATGACCCAGCGGCGGGTCCGGCCCTCGGAGTCTTTGCCGCCTTCGTAATAGGTGTTGCCGAGCTCGTCCTGCCCGACCTTCTTGCCGAAGCGCCAGGTGTGGAACCGGGTCCCGATCGTCGAGCCGTTCCACCAGGTGAAAATCTGCAGAAAAGTCTTCATCGAACCGTCCTTGGACCGGCGCACGAAAGCCGTGCGCGGATGCCTTATGATTGCTTCTGCTTATGGCCTGCCGAGCCGGTCTTGTCCAGCCTGCGGGTGCTGCGCCGTGCGCCGTCGACCGCCGGCGGGATGTGCCCTATCGGGCGTCGTCCAGCACCTTTTCCATCTCGACCGTCGGCATGCCCCAGGCGTCCGATCCCGGGCCGATTTCGGTGAACCCATGGGCTGCGTAGAACGCGATGGCCGGCGCATTGTCGCTGACGACCTCCACCCGCATGTGTCCGGCATAGGGAAAACACGTTTCGAGTTCGGCAAAGAGATCGCGCGCCAGGCCTTGGCGCTGGTAGGCCGGGAGCACGTAGAGCTGGTGGAGGACGGCCGTCTCGTGCAGCGTCGGCGACATCGCGGCATAGGCCATTCCGCCGATGCGTTTGCCGTCGTCGGCCACGACGAACTCGCTGTTCTTGCGCGCGAGGTTTGCCTTGAGGACAGGAACCGCGTGCCACTTGGCCGTCATCTCGGCCACCTTGTCGGCGCCATAGGTGGCGTCGTAGGTCGCATGCGCCGTTTCGCTGAGAAGCGTGCTGATGGCCGCCAGATCGCGGTCCGTGGCTGAGCGGACGAAGAACATCCCCTAGTCCTCGAGCCCGAGCTTTGCCTTCACCAGCGACTGCACGGCCTGGGGGTTCGCCTTGCCGCCTGTCGCCTTCATCACCTGGCCGACGAACCAGCCGGCAAGCGACGGTTTGGCCTGAACCTTCGCCACCTGATCCGGATTGGCGGCGATGATGTCGTCCACAGCCTTTTCGATCGCACCGGTATCGGTGACCTGCTTCATGCCACGGGCCTCGACGATCTCGGCCGGGTCGCCGCCTTCGTTGAAGACGATCTCGAACAGGTCCTTGGCGAGCTTGCCCGAGATGACCTCGGACTTGATCAGGTCGAGAATGCCGCCGAGCTGGGTCGGGGAAACGGGAGTCTCTTCAATGCCTTTGCCGGCTTTGTTGAGCGCACCCAGCAAGTCGTTGATGACCCAGTTGGCCGCCGCCTTTCCGTCGCGGCCTGCGGCCACGGCTTCGAAGTAGTCGGCGATCGCCTTTTCCGACACGAGGACGGAGGCGTCGTAGATCGACAGGCCGAGATCGCGCACGAAGCGCTCCTTCTTGTCGTCGGGCAGTTCCGGCAGGTCTGCCTTCAGCGCCGCGACAAAGGCCTCGTCGAATTCAAGCGGCAGGAGATCGGGATCCGGGAAGTAACGGTAATCATGCGCATCTTCCTTGGAGCGCATGGACCGCGTCTCGCCCTTGCCGGGGTCGAAGAGGCGCGTCTCCTGATCGATCTTGCCACCGTCCTCGAGGATCGCAATCTGGCGACGGGCCTCGTATTCGATGGCCTGGCCGATGAAGCGGATCGAGTTGACGTTCTTGATCTCGCAGCGCGTACCGAATTCGGCGCCCGGGCGGCGCACCGAAACGTTCACGTCGGCGCGCATCGAGCCTTCGTCCATGTTGCCGTCACAGGTTCCGAGATAGCGCACGATCGAGCGCAGCTTCGTCATGTAGGCCTTGGCCTCGTCGGACGAGCGCATGTCCGGCTTCGACACGATCTCCATCAGGGCGACGCCCGATCGGTTGAGATCGACATAGGACATGGTCGGGTGCTGGTCGTGCATCGACTTGCCCGCGTCCTGCTCGAGGTGCAGACGTTCGATCCCGACCTCGATGTCCTCGAAATTGCCCTGACGGTCCGGGCCGAGCGAAATCACGATCTTGCCCTCGCCGACGATCGGATCCTTGAACTGCGAGATCTGGTAGCCCTGTGGAAGGTCGGGGTAGAAATAGTTCTTCCGGTCAAAGATCGAGCGGTGGTTGATCTGCGCCTTCAGGCCAAGCCCCGTGCGGACGGCCTGGCGAACGCATTCCTCGTTGATGACGGGCAGCATGCCGGGCATCGCCGCATCGACCAGGGAAACATTGGCATTGGCCGCATTGCCGAATGTCGTGGACGCTCCCGAGAAAAGCTTCGAGTTGCTCGTCACCTGGGCGTGCACCTCCATGCCGACGATCACTTCCCAGTCGCCAGTGGCACCGGGGATGAAGCGCTTCGGATCGGGGGTACGGACGTCGACAAGGGTCATGACAGCTCTCGGTTCTTTCGCAGGCGGGCAGCCCGTTCGGTAAAACATCTATACCGGCGTTGCAAGGCTCGCAGCGTCGACAGCGTGCCGCACCTGCCGACATTCGCGGGCGATCACACGCCCGCTCCCGAGGCGCCGTAGACACCGTCCTCGGTCTCGTCGGCGCAGATCAGCGACTTTCTCAGGCCGATCTGCTCGACATCACGGTCGAGGCGCGCTGCGTAGCGCGTCGAAAGCCAGGCGACGTGGAAGCCGCGCTTGGCAAAGAAGGCCAGGGCAGCCGCATTGTCCACATGGGTTGCGGTCTCCGCCACCTCCGTCCCTTCCGAGAGAATGTCGATCTCGAGCTTGTCCATCAGGCGGGCGCCCACCCCTTTTCGCTGGAAATCCGGGTGGATCCAGAAGTCGGTGATCACGCCGTCCGGGCGTTCGCAGGCGGCCCAGCCGATCACCAGTCCGTCGGTTTCGGCCACGTGGATGCGGTGCCAGCGCGACCGCGCAAAGGCAAGGAAGGCAAAATGGGCGACCTCCTGCATGGACACGTTTTCCGCCGATCCGGCATCGACGCCCGCAATGGCGCTTTCCCAGGCGGCAAGCCCGATATCGGCCAGCAGCGAAGCTTCGTCTTCCCGCGCAGCCCGGATCGTCGTCACGACCACATTCCCCTCTTCGAAAGCGTGCAAGACTGCCATGGGCCGTGGCCGAACTCAAGGCAACGGCCACGGGCAAGGGGCAGACGGCTGCCGGACGGAGGGCAAAGCACAGACGGCATCTCTGACACAAAAGCTTTATGAAACGGATCTAATGTAGCGCGCATGCGTCGGCCCCAGGACCGGCACCCAATTTCGCTCCTTGGTGATATCGAGACGTTCATGCGGGCTCCACCCTCTTCTGCGCTGCCTCTGGTCGCCAGCATCGTTGTCCCCATGAAGAACGAGGCGGAGAACGTCGAGCTTCTCGTCAACGAAATCGAACAGGCATGCCGCGACGTCTGCATCGAGGCCATCTTCGTCGATGACGGCTCGACCGACGCGACGCGCGCGCGCATCCTGGCCGCCATGGCAAGCCGACCCTGGCTGAGGCTTGTCGTCCATGGCCGTTCCGGCGGACAGTCGGCGGCCGTCCATTCCGGCGTCCTCGCCGCCCGCGCGGCGCTTGTCTGCACGCTCGATGGCGATGGTCAGAATCCCCCGTCCGAGATCCCGCATCTCCTGGCACCCTTTCTCGTTCCCGGTCGTCCGGAGATGCTGGGGCTCGTCGCGGGACAGCGGGTCAATCGGGCCGACACGCTCTCCAAGCGCATCGCCTCGCGCATCGCCAACGCGATCCGTGCCCGTGTCCTCTCCGACGCGACAAGGGACACGGGGTGCGGTCTGAAAGCGTTTCGGCGCGATGTCTTCCTCGAACTCCCCTACTTCAACCACATGCACCGGTACCTGCCGGCTCTGGTCGCGGCGCAGGGGTTTACGCTTGCGCATGTCGATGTTGCACATCGATCGCGTCATGCCGGGGTCTCCAACTACACCAACCTGCAACGCGCGCTGGTCGGGCTCCATGATCTCGTCGGCGTCGCCTGGCTGATCCGGCGCCGCAAGATCGTCCGGCCGGAGGAACAAGGCGTCCGTTCATGCATGACATTCTCGTCTTCTTCGGAATCGAGTCCCCGACGGATCTCGCTTGGCTGATCGTCGGGCTGTTCGCGCAGACCATGTTCTCGCTGCGCTTCATCATCCAGTGGCTGCGTTCCGAAAAGGCAAAGCGCTCGGTCATCCCCCATGCCTTCTGGTGGTTCTCCCTGTTTGGCGGCCTGACGCTGCTTGCCTACGGCCTGCATCGTCGCGAACCCGTGCTGATTCTCGGACAGGTCATGGGGGTGGCGATCTATGCGCGCAACATCGTCCTCATCCATCGCAGCCGCGGCGATCACGGCGGGCAGACCGGGCCGGCGCTGGGCGCGAACCCCTGACGCGCCTGTCCCGATGACGTCGAGCCGCGTCGTTCTCCTGATCCTTGCGCTCACGGCCTATCGGATCCTGCTGCTTGCCTTCGACCGGACCGATCTGTTCGTCGACGAGGCGCAGTATTGGATGTGGTCGCAGCATCTGGACTTCGGCTATTATTCCAAGCCGCCGATGATCGCCTGGGTGATCCATCTGACGACCGCGCTCGGCGGCTCGGACAGCCGCTTCTGGATCCGCCTTTCCTCGCCGCTGCTGCACGGCGCCACCGCCCTCGCCCTCATGCACTTTGCCCGGACCGTCACGCGATCGGCCCGGATCGCCGCTTGGTCGGGCGCAAGTTTCGTGACCTTGCCGGGCGTCGCACTTTCATCGGTGTTCGTGTCGACCGATACGAGCCTTCTGCTCTTCTACGCGCTCGCCGCGCTCGCAACGGCCCGCCTGAGCACCCTCCATGCCGTGCGCGCCGACGTCGACATTCGCATGGGCATAGGCAGGGACATGGACAGGTCGGGCGAACGCGCGGACCCGGCCCCAGGCCGCCCCCCGGCCACCATGATCGCCCCGGGCATGATCTCCGCGCTCGGGCTGGGTCTCGCCATCGGGCTCGGTCTTCTGTCGAAATACGCGATGCTCTATTTCCCGGTCACCGCGGCTCTTGCCGCCCATGTCGTCCGTCGATCACGGTTGCGCTGGCAGCACGCCGCCATCGCCACGCTGGTGGCTTTCATGACGGTTCTTCCCAACCTCGTGTGGAATGCCCGGCATGGCGGCGCGACCTTCCGGCATACGTCGGACAATATCGGCTGGAGCGGGTTTCATCTGCATGTCGATCGCGCGGCCGGCTTCTTCGCCGCGCAGTTCGGCGTGGTGGGCCCGGTCATCTTCGGCGCGATGATCGCAGCGCTGATCCTGACGCTGCGCGGTCGCGGCACAGCCACCGACCGCCAGCTCGTGATCCTCTCATGGCCTATCATCGGACTGCTCGTCGTGCAGGCTTTGATGTCGCGCGCCTATGCAAACTGGGCGGCGACGGCCTATGTGGCCGGCGTGGTCCTCGCCGTCTGCCATCTCGACGCCACCTGGAAAAGAGGGTTGTGGATCAGTCTCGCCCTCAATGGCGCGGTTGCCGTCGCGCTGCCCCTCCTCTGCGCCTTCCCGGAAACGCATCTTCCCGGTCAGCCGCCGATCCTCAACCGGTATCTCGGGCGAAGCGCGCTCAGCCTGTCGCTGGCGGATCAGGCCCGGGCGGAGGGTTTGACGACGATCGTCGCCGAGGACCGCGATATCCTCGCGGATCTCGTCTACACTTTGCGCGGTTCGGAGATTGCGGTCCGTGCGCGGCCGACGGGCCAGCCGCTGCGCAACAGCTACGAGCAGGACCGGACCTACGCGCCTCTTCAGGATGGCCTGCGGGTCCTCCTGGTGACGGCCGAGCCCTTCGCCTGCATGGCCGGGACGGTCAAGCTGCTGGCGACCATCCAGCCGCAGACAGGCTTCCTGCAGGGCCGCGCGCTCACATCCTACGCCGCCGACGGCAGGTGCCTGCGGCCCTGACGTCGCCGGTGCTTGATGCCTACCACCACTTCGTGGGCGAAAAGCGGCCGGCAGCCTGCTCGATGACATGCGCCGTCTTGAACAGCGTTTCCTCCTCGAAGGGCCTGCCGATCAGCTGCAGGCCGAGTGGCAGGCCCTTGCCGTCGAGACCCGCGGGAACGGCGATGCCCGGCAGTCCCGCCATGTTCACCGTCACCGTGAAGATGTCGTTGAGGTACATCTTGACCGGATCGGCTGCGAGCGCCTCGTCGGCAATGCCGAAGGCGGAGGACGGCGTGGCTGGCGTCAGGATCGCATCGACGCCCGCGTGAAAGGCCGTCTCGAAATCGCGCTTAATCAGCGTGCGCACCTTCTGGGCACGCAGGTAATAGGCGTCGTAATAGCCGGCCGAGAGCACATAGGTGCCGATCATGATCCGGCGCTTGACCTCCTGGCCGAAGCCGGCGGCGCGGGTCTGTTCGTACATGTCGGCAATGTCCTTGCCGTCGACACGCAGCCCATAGCGCACACCGTCATAGCGCGCCAAGTTGGAGGACGCCTCGGCCGGCGCGACGATGTAGTAGGCCGGCAGCGCGTACTTCGTGTGCGGCAGCGAGATGTCGACGATCTCGGCACCGGCGTCCTTGAGCCAGGCGATACCCTGACGCCACAGCGTCTCGATGTCCTCCGGCATGCCCTCGACGCGATACTCGGCGGGAATGCCGATCTTCATGCCCTTCAAGGACTGGCCGATCGCCTTCTCGTAATCCGGGACGGGCAGATCGACCGACGTCGTGTCCTTGGCATCGACGCTCGCCATCGATTTCAGAAGGATCGCGGCATCGCGGACGTCACGCGCGATCGGGCCGGCCTGGTCGAGCGAGGACGCGAAGGCAACGATGCCCCAGCGCGAGCAGCGGCCATAGGTCGGCTTGATTCCGACCGTGCCCGTAAAGGCCGCCGGCTGGCGGATGGAGCCGCCGGTATCGGTGGCCGTGGCGCCCGCGCACAGAAAGGCCGCGACAGCCGCGGCCGACCCGCCGGAGGAGCCGCCCGGCACCAGATCCAGGTTGGATCCCTCGGCACGCCAGGGGTTCTTGACCGGGCCGTAATAGGAGCTCTCGTTCGACGAGCCCATGGCGAATTCGTCCATGTTGAGCTTGCCAAGCATGACGGCGCCGTCGTTCCAGAGATTCTGGGTTACCGTCGACTCGTAGCGCGGCTCGAACCCGTCGAGAATGTGGCTGCAGGCCTGCGTGTGCACGCCTTCGGTGCCGAACAGGTCCTTGATTCCGAGCGGAATTCCCTCCAGCGCACCGGCCTTGCCGGCGGCGAGGCGCTCGTCGGACGCCTTCGCCATCGCCCGGGCCTTCTCGGGCGTCACCGTGACAAAGGCGTTCAAGGCGCCGTTCGCCGCATCGATGGCGGCGAGATAGGCATCGGTCAGTTCCACGGCCGTGATGTCGCGGGCGGCCAGCCGGTCGCGCGCTTCGGCAATGGTGAGGTGGGTGAGTTCGGTCATGGCGGACGGGACTTTCGAAAACGACAGGCGGGCGAAACGATCTTCAGCGTGGTCTGGACGGACGGTCTATTCGACGACCTTCGGCACGAGGAAGAAGTTGCGGTCGGAATTGGGCGCATTGGCCACGATGTCGTCGGCCTTGTCGCCGTCGGTCACCACATCCTCGCGCTTCTTCATCGCCATCGGCGTCACGGAGGTCATCGGCTCGACGCCGGACACATCGACCTCGCCGAGCTGTTCGACGAAGCCGAGGATCGCATTGAGCTCACCGGTCATGCGGTTGGCATCGTCTTCGCTGACGGCGATGCGGGCAAGGTGTGCGACGCGCTTGACGGTGGCGAGATCGACGGACATAGCGGACTCCGGGCCTGACGGGAAATGATCCCCCGCTATACTGACCACGACGGACGCGCGCAACGGGGGATTCAGGCCAAGTCCGCCTCGGCGCCCCGATCAGACGGTCACGACGCCACCGACGGCGGGGACTTCGACCTTCGTGCTGGCGGGCTCCATCGCGGCAATGAAGAGGTCCGGGGTCTGGTCGACGATCGGAAAGGAACCATAGTGGCAGGGGAGCACGGTGGTGAATTTGAAGTAGCGCTGGCAAGCGAGCGCAGCCACGGCGCCGCCCATGGTGAAGCGGTCACCGATCGGGACGAGACCGATGTCGGGCTGATGAAGTTCGTGGATCAGGGCCATGTCTGAAAAGATGTCGGTGTCGCCCATGTGGTAGAGCGTCGGTGCGTCCTCGAAATGCAGCACCAGGCCGTTGGCGTTGCCGAGCGCGTGCGAAACGCCGTCTTCGGTGATCTGCGCGGAGGAGTGCAGCGCGTTGACGAAGGTGGTGGAGAAGCCCTTGAGGTGGATCGTTCCGCCCGTATTGCCCATTTCGAGGGCAGACACACCGCGCGATCCGATCCAGCTTGCGAGATCCGCATTGGCGACGACCGTCGCGCCGGTTTCCTTGGCAAGGGCAATGGTGTCCCCGACGTGGTCGCCGTGCCCATGCGTGAGCAGGATGTAGTCGAGGCCGGCCGCCGCGTCCTTGCGGGTCGATTCGTCGAAGGATGGATTGCCCGTGAAGAACGGGTCGATCAGGATCCTGGCTTTTGCCGTTTCGATGTGGAAAGCGGAATGGCCGAGCCATTTGATCTTCATGACATATCTCCTGTCATCTGTAGCATGCGCGCCCTGACCGGCCGCGCGAAAAAGCGCGCTGGCGAAATCGGCGCCCGCGGAGCATATGGAACACCGACGGGCAAAGACAAAGGCCGACGGAAAGGATTTCCATGAGCGTGATGACCATCGAGGAGCTGGCACTTGCACTGCCACCGCGCGGGGCGATTGCCGGGCTCGACCTGGGCACGAAGACGATCGGCCTTTCCGTATCCGATCTCGGACGGGGGTTGGCAACGCCGCGAACGGTCATCAAGCGCATCAAGTTTACCCCCGACGCGGATGCTCTTCTGGCCTTCGCCGACAGGGAAAAGATCATCGCCTTCATTATCGGGCTGCCGGTCAACATGGACGGATCGCAGGGGCCGCGCGCGCAGGCGACGCGCGCTTTCGTGCGCAACATGGAGCAGAAGACCGCCCTGCCCTTCGTCTACTGGGACGAGCGGCTGTCCACGGTCGCCGCCGAGCGGACGTTGATCGAGATGGACGTCTCCCGCGCCAAGCGCGCGGACCGGATCGATTCGGCGGCTGCGTCCTTCATTCTTCAGGGCGCACTCGACAGGTTGGCGTCGCTCGTCCGGGCGGCTGCACCGAGAGACGACTGAGCCTTGCGCTGCCGGTACCAGGCGATGATCGCCTTGCGCTTGCGCAGCGCCAGCAGACCGAAGACCACGAAGCTGTCGAAGATCATGGCGCGCGCAACAAGCGGCGGAATGGCCTTTGGATCGATCCCGAGTACGTTGCCGTAGAGCTGGAACACGAGATCATTCGCCTCGCGCGACAACATGAAGATGCCGAAATTGATGTCGTTGTAAGAGAGCGTGTACCAGCTCGTCAGGAACAGGACGGGGCCGCCCCAGAGGATGAGAAGCCATTTCATGTCCGGTTTCCTTCCGTGGCCGTTGTCGCGTTCACGTCCGCTCGCCCCCTCATGACGCTGCACCGCGCATGCGCCGCCCGCTGACGGCAGCGAGGGCGCGACTGGCGACGACGCAGACGAGAAGGACCAGTGCCGGTACGGCCACGTCCATCGTGACGGCTGCAAAGATCGACATGGGAATGAACGTCAGGACTGCGCGCATTATGCGGGCTCCGTGCGGCTTCGATCCGCAACACATGGGCCGTTAACCTTGACGAGGCAACGTCAACCTTTCGTTAAGGTTAATGCGGGGGAGTGCCAAGGAACGTGCGCGAAGCACGCCGCCTCGGGCGGCTTCTGCGCAGCATCGCGCCCGCGCTGCGGGCGAAGCCGACTAGCTGGAGGCGGGGTAGAGCAGATCGACGATGATCGCGCTGTCGAACCGCGAATCGAGCATGCCATAGGTGGAGCGCCAGCCGGCGGCGAGCCGCGACTCCATGAAGGCGTCCGCGATTCGGCCGGCGCCGAGCCGATAGAGTTCGGCCGCGGCAGCGGCCAGGGCCAGCTGTTCGACCAGCAGGCGCGCCGCCCCTTCGTCGCGTTCGCAAAGCAGGATCGCGGCGCGCAGCACATCGATGGTCTTTCGCGCGGCCGGACCGAGGTCGCGGCCGATGATCTCGAACAGGGCCTCGAACAGTTCGCGACCGCGCTTGAGAACGCGCAGCACGTCGAGGGCCATCACATTGCCCGAGCCCTCCCAGATCGCATTCACCGGTGCCTCCCGGTAGTGGCGCGCGATCGGGCGCTCCTCGACATAGCCATTGCCGCCGAGGCACTCCATGGCCTCCGCGATCAGGGTCGGGGCCGTCTTGCACACCCAGTATTTGACGACCGGCGTCATGATGCGGGCGTAGGCCGCCTCCTCCGCGCTGTCGCGCGCACGGTCGAACGCATCGGCCAGCCGGAACGACAGCGCGCTGGCCGCCGCCACGTCGAGGGCCATGTCGGCGAGGACGCGCGTCATCATCGGCTGGGCCACGAGCGGGCGACCGAGCATCATGCGTCCGCGGGTATGGTGCACGGCTTCCGCAAGGCTCGCCCGCATCATGCCGGCCGAGGACAAGGCGCAATCGAGCCGCGTCAGCGTGACCATGTCGAGAATCGTCGTGATGCCGGCGTCCGGCGCGCCCAGAATGAAGCCGAAGGTTTCGGAGAACTCTACTTCGGCGGAGGCGTTCGAACGATTGCCGAGCTTGTCCTTCAATCGCTGGAACCGGAGGCCGTTGGCCGATCCGTCTTCCAGCAGACGGGGAACAAGGAAGCAGCCGAGACCTTCGCGCGTCTGGGCCAGCATGACGAAGGCGTCGCTCATCGGCGCGGACATGAACCACTTGTGGCCGGACAGCCGGTAGATCCCCTCGCCCACCCGCTCGGCCGTGGAGACATTGGCGCGCACATCCGTCCCGCCCTGCTTTTCCGTCATGCCCATGCCGACGGTCACGGCGGACTTCTGCAGGAAAGGGCGATTGGACGCGTCGTACTTCCGCTGCAGGATCTTGGGCGCCCACTCCTTCTGCACCATCGGCGTTGCCGCCATGACCGCGAGCGAGGCGCTCGTCATCGTCAGCGGGCAGAGATGCCCGCTCTCGAGCTGCGCGGTCAGGTAGAAGCGGATAGCACGGGCCTTGTGCGCATGGCCGCGTTCGTCGGTCAGGTTCTCCCAGATGGACGCGTGCAGGCCGGCCGCCATCGAGCGCCGCATCAGGGCATGCCAGGCGGGGTGGAAATCGACCACGTCCAGCCGTTCGCCGCGTGGTCCGTGCGTGCGCAGCTGCGGCACGCCCTGGTTTGCCATGCGTGCAAGGTCCTGCGCCTCGGGCGACGTCACATAGCGCCCGAGCCCGTCAAAATCGTCGCGCAACGTCTTCGGCAGTCCGCTTGCGACATCGGTCAGCAGCGGGTCGGAGCGATAGGCATTGACACCCGACCAGGGTTTTGGCTGGTTGAGGTCGTCAGGGGTCGCATCGGGTCGAGTCACGGTCATGATCCGGTTCTAGCCGAAGTCCCGTGGGTTAGGAACAGCACCGGCCACGCCCTCCCGCAAAATCGAATGCGGCCGTGACGGACGCCGTTCTCCCACCGCGAGAAGCGCGTGCGCGAACGGAAGGTCGGCTTTGTCCTCAGCTGTTCGCGCGCGCTGCCTTGCCGCCCTCCTGCCGAGGCTCTATAGAGCGCGACAACGCGACCATCTGAGGCGGGCTTCCCATGGATTTCTTTCCGCATCGCCATCTTCTCGGCATCAAGGGCCTGAACGAGCGCGATATCACCGGACTTCTGGACCTGGCGGACGAGGCGGTGAAAATCTCCCGCCAGCGTGAGAAGAAGACCTCGACGCTCCGGGGCCTGACGCAGATCAATCTGTTCTTCGAAGCCTCGACCCGGACGCAATCCTCTTTCGAGCTTGCCGGAAAGCGCCTCGGCGCGGATGTCATGAACATGTCGGTCGGCAATTCGTCGGTGAAGAAGGGCGAGACGCTGATCGACACCGCCATGACGCTGAACGCGATGCATCCCGACGTGCTGGTCGTTCGCCATTCGTCGGCCGGTGCCGCCGCCCTTCTGGCGCAGAAGGTATCCTGCTCGGTCATCAACGCCGGCGACGGACAGCACGAGCATCCCACCCAGGCGCTGCTCGATGCGCTGACCATCCGCAGGGCCAAGGGCAAGCTGTCGCGCATCATCGTGGCCATTTGCGGCGACGTGCTCCATTCGCGCGTCGCGCGCTCCAACATTCTTCTGCTGAACCAGATGGGTGCACGCGTGCGCGTCGTCGCGCCCGCAACGCTGCTGCCGGCCGGCATCGCCGAAATGGGGGCGGAGGTCTACCACTCGATGGAAGAAGGCCTGAAGGACGCGGACGTCGTGATGATGCTGCGGCTGCAGCGCGAGCGGATGGCCGGGGCCTTCGTGCCGTCGGTCCGCGAATATTTCCGCTATTACGGCCTCGATGCGCAAAAGCTTAAGGCGGCCAAGGACGACGCGCTCGTCATGCATCCCGGCCCCATGAACCGCGGCGTCGAAATCGCATCCGAAATCGCCGATGGCCCGCAGAGCGTGATCGAACAGCAGGTCGAGATGGGCGTTGCCGTCCGCATGGCCGTCATGGAGGCGTTGCTCGTCTCCCAGCATCAGGGCGGCCTCAACAACCAGGGTTTCCGCGCATGACCGACCTCGTCCTGACCAACCTGCGCATCATCGACCCGTCGCGCAACCTCGATGAGACCGGCACGATCGTCATCCGCGACGGCGTTATCCTTGCTGCCGGCAGCGATGCGACCCGCCAGGGTCATCCGGAAGGCGCGACCGTACAGGATTGCCGGGGCCTGGTCGCCGTGCCCGGGCTGGTCGATGCCCGCGTGTTCGTCGGCGAACCCGGCGCCGAACATCGCGAGACGATCGCCTCGGCCGCGCAAGCCGCAGCCGTCGGGGGCATCACCTCGTTCATCGCCATGCCCGATACCGACCCCGTCATCGACGACATCGCGCTTGTCGAATTCGTCATGAAGACGGCCCGCGACAAGGCGGTCGTCAACGTCTATCCGGCCGCCGCGCTGACCAAGGGGTTGCATGGCACGGAGATGACCGAATTCGGCCTTCTCAGCGAGGCCGGCGCCGTGTGCTTCACCAACGGCCGGGCGGCCCTGCACGATACGCTGGTCCTGCGGCGGGCGATGACCTATGCCCGTGAATTCGGCATGGTGATCGCACTGGAGTCGCGCGACAAATATCTGGGTGCCGGCGGCGTCATGAACGAAGGGCTGCTGGCCAGCTGGCTCGGACTTTCGGGGGTACCGCGCGAGACGGAGATCATTCCCCTGGAACGCGACCTGCGCGTGGCCGGGCTGACCCGCGCCGCCTACCATGCGGCCAAGATTTCCCTGCCGGAGTCGGTCGATGCCATCACGCTGGCCAGATCGCGCGGCGTCAACGTGACCTCGGGCATCTCGATCAACCATCTGTCCCTCAACGAGAACGACATCGGGGAATACAGGACCTTCTTCAAGGTGACGCCGCCGCTGCGGGGCGAGGACGACCGGAAGGCCATGGTTCAGGCCCTGGCCGACGGGCGGATCGACATCATCGTGTCCTCGCATGATCCGCAGGACGTCGACACCAAGCGCCTGCCCTTCGCCGATGCCGCCGACGGCGCGATCGGTCTCGAAACGATGCTGGCTGCCGCCCTTAGGCTGTATCATAGCGGCGAAGTGCCGCTGATCCGGCTGATCGATGCGCTGTCGACCCGGCCGGCGCAGATCTTCGGGCTGGATGCCGGCACGCTCAAGCCGGGCGCGCGGGCCGACATCACGCTGATCGATCTCGACGAACCCTGGGTGGTCGCAAAGGAGGCGATCGTTTCGCGCTCGAAAAACACGCCGTTCGAAAATGCCCGCTTTACGGGCCGCGCCGTTCGCACCTATGTTGCAGGAAAGTGCGTGCACAGCCTGTAGGGGGCTGACGCGAGGGGACATCGATGGACCTGTTCATGTGGCCGCTCCCGGCCCTGCCGACGCTCGGCTTCCTTCTGTTCGGCTACCTGCTCGGCTCGATCCCGTTCGGTCTGATCCTGACGCGGGCGGCCGGCCTTGGCGATGTCCGCAAGATCGGATCCGGCAATATCGGTGCGACGAACGTGCTGCGCACGGGCAACAAGAAGCTTGCGGCGGCAACCCTGCTTCTCGACGCGCTCAAGGGAACGCTGGCCGCAGCGGTCGGGGCCTATCTGCTCGGTCCGGACGCCGGCATCGCGGCCGGTTTCGGCGCGTTTCTCGGCCATCTCTTTCCGGTCTGGCTCGGCTTCAAGGGCGGCAAGGGCATCGCGACCTATATCGGCGTGCTCCTGGGTCTCGCGCCTGTCGTCGTCCTCGTCTTCGCCGCCTGCTGGCTGCTCGTCGCCAAGGTCACGCGCTATTCCTCGCTGTCGGCGCTGGTTGCCACCGTTGTGGTGTCGATCGTGCTCCTCGTCGCCGGTTATGGACGGATCGGCCTCCTGTTCGTCGCGCTGAGCCTCATCACCTGGATCAAGCATCGCGCCAACATCGAGCGTCTGATCGCAGGAACGGAAAGCCGAATCGGTCAGAAGGGATAGGCGCCGATGAGCGACAGCGCGAAGGCCCCCGGTGGCAAAGGTATCGCGCTGACGGATCGTCAAAGGATTGCCTGGCTCCGCCTGATCCGCTCCGACAATGTCGGCCCCGTCACCTTCCGCGACCTCATCAATCATGTCGGATCGGCCGAGACGGCGCTGGAAATGCTGCCCGAACTCTCGCGCCGGGGCGGATCGACCCGCGCCATCCGCATCGCGACGGTCGCAGAGGCCGAGCGGGAGCTGGCCACCGCCGCGCGTTGCGGTGCCCGATTCGTCGGTATCGGCGAACCTGACTATCCCGCTGCGCTGCGGCAGATCGACGGTGCACCCCCGCTCCTTGCCGTCAAGGGACATGCCGCGACCGGCACCACGCCGGCGCTGGGGATCGTCGGCGCGCGCAACGCCTCCATCAGCGGCGCCAAATTTGCGGCGATGCTGGCTCGCGACGTCGGGCGGGCGGGCTATGCGATCATCTCGGGGCTTGCCCGGGGGATCGATACCGCTGCCCATCGCGCGAGCCTCGACACCGGCACGATCGCGGTTCTGGCCGGCGGCATCGACATGCCCTACCCGCCCGAGAACGTTCCCCTCCTCGACGAGATCACGAACGGGCAAGGCCTCGCCATCAGCGAGATGCCGTTTGGCTGGGAACCGCGGGCGCGCGACTTTCCGCGCCGCAACCGGCTGATCGCCGGCGTGGCTCTCGGGCTCGCGGTGGTGGAGGCCGCGAGCCGATCCGGTTCTCTGATCACGGCACGCTACGCCGCCGATTTCGGGCGTCTCGTCTTCGCCGTTCCGGGATCCCCGCTCGATCCACGCTGTCACGGGACCAATGGCCTCCTGAAAGAGGGCGCGGTGGTCACGACCGAAGCACGCGACATTCTGGAAGCCCTCGCGCCGCTGAGCCGCATCGACCTTTTCGACCAGCCGCAGGCGCGCGAGGCGGAGGAGACGGACGTGGGCGCGGAGACCCTGCGGATGACCCCGCCGCCCGGCGAGCGCGAGCGCGAGACGATCGTCGATGCGCTGGGACCGACGCCGGTCGACATCGACGACATCATCCGGCACACCGGCTTTTCCGCCTCCGCGGTCTATCTCGTGCTTCTAGAGCTTGATCTTGCCAGCCGGCTTCACCGACACCCCGGCGGCCGCGTTTCCATCGATCCGCTTGGCTGACAAAGCGCGGCGTCCGGACATCAGGTCGCCCGCTTCCACATAGGCCATTTCCAGCAGGTAGCAGAGCATGTCCGCCCCCTTTTCATCCGCAACGCCCCGCAGCTCTCCCAGCATCTGACGGATATAGGCCAGGCTCTCGTCCGGAGGCGTCGCGGGAACTGCGGAGTCATTATATACGGGCACCATGAAACGTCCTAATGGGCTTGGCCTTGCTCTCGAGACGGCAGCAGACAGCCCGAGCGGCGGCGGCCGTCAGGCCGTCACCACCGCGCGTTCATCGATGCGCCTTCTCGTCTCCGGCAGACGATAACCCAAATATTCCTAATTGCAATAATAACATTATCCCCCTTAGGTTGTGGCGCGTTGTATTCGGTCGGGATCGCCCGGGGTCGGCACCTTGTCGCAGGGACATCATCAAACCCCTATAAATGAAAGGGTTTCAGATCGTCTGCCTGTTCATGCAAACTGGCTAATTTCATGCTCACCACTTGACCGCGAGGAAATCCCCCTCCATGTCGAGGCTTCAAAAGTTCCCGGCGTGACGGCCGAGGGAAGTCTGTCACCCTCCTCAATGGTTGCTGAATCCTATGACCATGAATGTCGTCGTCGTTGAATCGCCGGCCAAAGCAAAGACCATCAACAAGTATCTCGGCCCCGGCTACACGGTCCTGGCCTCGTTCGGTCACGTCCGCGACCTTCCGGCCAAGGACGGATCGGTCAAGCCCGACGAAGACTTCGCCATGCTCTGGGAGGTGGACACCGCGTCCGCCAAGCGCATGAACGACATCGGCACCGCGCTCAAGAGCGCAGACGGTCTTATTCTGGCGACCGACCCGGATCGCGAAGGCGAGGCGATTTCCTGGCACGTGCTCGATCTTCTGCGCAAGAAGAAGCTGATCGGCGACAAGCCCGTGAGCCGGGTCGTCTTCAACGCCATCACCAAGAAGGCGGTTCTCGACGCCATGGCCAATCCGCGGGACATCGACGTGCCCCTGGTGGATGCCTATCTGGCGCGCCGCGCGCTCGATTATCTCGTCGGTTTCAACCTGTCGCCGGTCCTGTGGCGCAAGCTGCCGGGCGCCCGCTCGGCCGGCCGCGTCCAGTCGGTCGCGCTGCGGCTCGTCTGCGACCGCGAGTCGGAGATCGAACGCTTCGTCTCGGAAGAATACTGGAACCTGTCGGCCGTCCTCAAGACGCCGCGGGGCGACGATTTCGAGGCGCGTCTCGTGGCCGCCGACGGCAAGCGCCTTCAGGCGCGCTCGGTCGCCAATGGCGAACAGGCCAACGATCTGAAGGCCCTGCTCGAAGGCGCATCCTATGTCGTCGATACGGTCGAGGCGAAACCCGTCAAGCGCAATCCCTCGCCACCCTTCACCACATCGACGCTGCAGCAGGCGGCCTCCTCCAAGCTCGGTTTTTCCGCGTCGCGCACCATGCAGGTGGCCCAGCGGCTTTACGAGGGCATCGACCTTGGCGGCGAGACCGTCGGTCTGATCACCTATATGCGAACCGACGGCGTACAGATGGCGGCAGAAGCGATCGACGCCGCCCGCAGCGCCATCGGCGACCAGTTCGGAGCACGGTATGTGCCCGAGAAGCCCCGTCTCTATTCGACCAAGGCGAAAAACGCGCAGGAAGCGCACGAAGCCGTGCGCCCGACCGACTTCACCCGGACGCCCGACCAGTTGCGCCGGTTTCTCGACGCCGACCAGTTACGTCTCTACGACCTGATCTGGAAACGCGGCATCGCCAGCCAGATGGCTTCGGCCGAGATCGAACGCACGACCGTGGAAATCCTGGCCGAGAACGGAGGCCGCAAGGCCGGACTTCGGGCCGTGGGTTCCGTCATCCGCTTCGACGGCTTCATCGCCGCCTATACAGATCAGAAGGAAGACGGCGAACAGAGTGACGATGCCGAGGACGAAGGACGCCTGCCCGAGATCAAGGCGCGCGAAAACGTCGCCAAGCAGACGGTCAATGCGAGCCAGCATTTCACCGAGCCGCCGCCACGCTATTCGGAAGCGAGCCTGATCAAGCGCATGGAAGAGCTCGGCATCGGCCGGCCCTCGACCTATGCCTCGACGCTGGCGACCCTGCGCGACCGCGAATACGTCGTGATCGACAAGCGCAAGCTGATCCCCGAGGCGAAGGGACGTCTTGTCACGGCTTTCCTCGAGAGCTTTTTCCACCGCTACGTGGAGTATGACTTCACCGCGTCGCTCGAAGAAAAGCTCGACCGGATCTCGGCGGGCGAACTCAACTGGAAGGACGTGCTTCGCGACTTCTGGAAGGATTTCTTCGCGCAGATCGAGGACACCAAGGAACTGCGTGTCACCAATGTTCTCGATGCGCTGAACGAGGAACTTGCGCCGCTCGTCTTCCCCAAACGCGAAGACGGCAGCGATCCGCGGATCTGTCAGGTCTGCGGCACCGGCAAGCTGTCGCTGAAACTGGGCAAGTACGGCGCCTTCGTCGGCTGCTCGAACTATCCGGAGTGCAACTTCACGCGCCAGCTGTCCTCGGACGGCGATGCGGAAGCGCAGGCCTCGAACGAGCCGCAGGCGCTTGGCAAGGATCCGCATACGGACGAGGAGATCACGCTGCGCAACGGCCGTTTCGGCCCCTATGTCCAGCGCGGAGACGGCAAGGAAGCCAAGCGCTCCAGCCTGCCCAAGGGCTGGACGCCGGCGAGCATCGACCACGAGAAGGCGCTGGCCCTTCTCTCGCTCCCCCGCGACATCGGGCAGCATCCGGAAACCGGCAAGATGATCTCGTCCGGCCTCGGCCGCTACGGGCCCTTCATCCTGCATGACGGGAAATACGCGAATGTCGAGACCATCGAGGACGTCTTCTCGATCGGCTTGAACCGGGCCGTCTCCGTGCTCGCCGACAAGGCGTCGAAAGGTCCGGCCGGACGCGGCGCGGCCGTCGCGGCGCTGAAGGAGCTCGGCGAACATCCGGATGGCGGCGCCATCACGGTGCGCGACGGACGCTACGGCCCCTATGTCAACTGGGGCAAGGTCAATGCGACCCTGCCGAAGGGCAAGGATCCGGCCTCGGTCACGCTGGAGGAGGCCTTGCCGCTTTTGGCAGAACGTGCCGGCAAGACGAAACCTGTGAAGGCCAAGGCCGTTAAGGCAAAGACGGCAAAACCGACCAAGGCGAAAGCTACGGCAGACGGCGGCGAGACGGTTGCCAAGCCGCGCGCCGCGGCAAAGGCCAAGCCGGCCGCGAAGACGACAAAAGCAAAGGCTGCCGCAAAACCCAAGACGGCGGCAGCCGCCAAGGCACAGAAGGGATAGACCGTGAGCAAATCGCCTCGCATCGGCATGAGACGGACCGCAAAGCCCTCGGTCCGGCTGGCCCGTGCGGGCACGGCCCTGCCGCCCGCAGATGATGCGCCGATCATTCATGGCGCCGTGCCGCCGCGCGACGTGCTCATGCGGTTCATCGCGGAAAACCCCGACAAGGCCTCCAAGCGCGAGATCTCGCGCGCCTTCGGTCTGAAGGGCGAGGCGCGCATCGAGCTGAAGGCGGCTCTGCGCGATCTCGAGGACGACGGGCTGCTGGAAAAGAAGCGCAAGGCGCTCGTCCGGCCGGGCGCCCTGCCTCCGGTGGCGGTTCTCGATATCACGATCCGGGACAAGGATGGCGAACTCGTCGCCCGCCCCGCCGAATGGCCGGACGATGCGGGCGTCGCACCCGCCGTCCTCATCCGCCAGTCAAGCGTCGCGAAGGCCAAGGGCAAGATGCCTGTCGGCGGGATCGGCGACCGGGTGCTCGCCAAGATCTTCCCCTCCAAGGAACCGACGGGACCAGCCTATACCGGTCGCATCGTCAAGGTTCTCGATCGCCGCCGCAGCGCGAACGCAGCGCTCGGCGTCTTCCGGGAAATGCCCGCCGGCACCGGCCGCATTCTGCCGATCGACAAGCGCGGCGAGGAGATGGATGTCGAGGCAAGCGGCGTCCACGATGCCAAGGACGGCGATCTGGTCGAGGTGGAAATTGTCCGCTCCGGCCGCTTCGGCCTCGCGAAGGCGGAGGTGAAATCGGTCATCGGCTCTGTCGCTTCGGAAAAGGCGATCTCGATGATCGCGATCCACGCGCACGGCATCCCCTATATCTTTCCCGACAGCGTGCTGCGCGAGGCCGATGCCGCGGGTCCGGCCACCATGTCGCATCGTGAGGACTGGCGATCCCTGCCGCTGATCACGATCGATCCTGCCGACGCCAAGGACCATGACGACGCCGTGCATGCGGAACCGGACACCGCGCCGGAGAACGAGGGCGGCGTGATCGTGACGGTCGCGATCGCCGATGTTTCCTGGTACGTGCGCCCGAAATCCGCGCTCGACAACGAAGCGCAGAAGCGCGGCAACTCCGTCTATTTCCCCGACCGTGTCGTGCCGATGCTGCCCGAGCGCATCTCCAACGAATTGTGTTCGCTGAAAGAAACGGTCGATCGGCCGGCGCTGGCCGTGCGCATGCGCTTCACCCGCGAGGGCCGCAAGATCGGGCACACGTTCCACCGCATCATGATGAAGAGCGCCGCCAAGCTCTCCTATCAGCAGGCACAGGCTGCGATCGACGGCGCGCCGGACGAGAGGACCGGCCCGCTGCTCGAGCCGATCCTGAGGCCGCTCTGGGATGCCTATCGCATCCTCACCGTCGGGCGGAATCGTCGCCAGCCGCTCGAACTCAACATGCCGGAGCGAAAGATCATTCTGAAGCCGGACGGGACGGTCGACCGCGTCTTCGTGCCGGACAGGCTCGACGCGCACAAGCTGGTCGAGGAGATGATGATCCAGGCGAACGTGGCCGCGGCCGAGACGCTGGAGATCAAGCGCCAGCCCCTGGTCTACCGCGTTCACGATGCGCCGTCGCTTGCCAAGCAGGAGACCCTGCGCGAGTTCCTGGCGACGCTCGACCTGACCCTGGTCAAGGGCGGCAACATGCGCGCCAACCATTTCAACGGCATCCTCGCGAAAGCCGAGGATCAGGCCTATGAGACGATCGTCAACCAGATGGTGCTCCGGTCGCAGAGCCAAGCGGTCTACAGCCCCGAGAACATCGGCCATTTCGGTCTGAACCTGATGAAGTACGCGCACTTCACCTCGCCGATCCGCCGTTATGCCGACCTCATCGTCCACCGGGCGCTGGTCGGTTCGCTCGGGCTTGGCGAGGGCGGCATCACGCCGGCGGAAGAGGGGGCGCTCGAAGACATCGCCGCAGAGATTTCGACATTCGAGCGCCGGGCGATGGCAGCGGAGCGCGATACGGTCGATCGCCTGATCGCGCACCATCTCAGCGGCCGTGTCAACGAAGAGTTCGATGGTCGCGTGTCCGGCGTCACCAAGTCCGGCCTGTTCATCTCGCTGCCCCAATATGGGGCCGACGGCTTCGTGCCGATCTCGACGCTCGGCCGTGACTATTTCATCTTCGACGAAGCCCACATGGCGCTGGTCGGCGACAAGACGGGTCTCGGCTATCGCCTCGGCGACGAGGTGCGGGTCAAGCTTGTCGACGCCGTGCCGCTCGCGGGCGCCCTGCGCTTCGAAATGCTGGACGAGGGCCGCAAGATGCCGACGGCAACGCGGTCGTTCCACAAGGCCGGACGCCGCGACAGGGCGGGCGCACGCAAGGCGCCCGGCACCCGACCGCCGCGCGGGCGGCGCTGACTCCCATGAAAGATGGTGACCGCATGAACGAGACATCCTCGGACGTTGCAACGCTGCATCTCGGCGATACGCCGATCCGCGATCGGCCGATCGGCCGATCCATTCGGCGGGGGCTCCTCAACCGTTGTCCGAACTGTGGTCAGGGACGCATGTTCGGGCGGTTCCTGAAGGTCAACGACACGTGCGCTACCTGTGGAGAGGCGCTTCATCATCACCGCGCGGACGACTTTCCGCCGTACATCGTCGTCACGATCGTCGGCCATCTGGTCCTCGGAGGCTTTATGATGACGGAAATGCTGGTGTCGCTGTCGAACTGGCAGCACCTGGCCATCTGGGTGCCGATCACGATCCTCGGTTCGCTTGCTCTCATGCAGCCGGTCAAGGGCGGCGTCGTGGGGCTGCAATGGGCGCTTCGCATGCATGGCTTCGGTGGCCACGAGGATCGACCGGAAGACGAACTGCCAGCGCAGGATCGCACCTGATGCGCAACGATGCCGCCGCAGCGGGCGGCGCGTTCAAGGCCGTCTCCAGGACGACAAGCGAGCCGACGAAGCCGACCGACGCCGCCGAGGCGCCAGCGCCGGCAAAGGCGTTGCGTCCCCGGCTGGCGGCCTCGATCCTGCTTCTGGATCGACGCGGCGGCGATGTCCGCGTGCTGGTCGGACGGCGCAGCCGGCAGCATGTGTTCATGCCGGACGTCCACGTGTTTCCCGGTGGCAGGCGCGATCCGGCCGATCACCGCATCGCCTATGCACGCGATCTTCCCGAAGCCCTGCTCGAGCGCCTGGTCGGCATCTATCGCGGGCGCCTTTCGGTTTCCGCAGTGCGTGCCCTGGCTCTGGCCGCGATGCGGGAACTGCACGAGGAGACCAACCTCGCCGTCGGGCCTGCCTGGCCGGGGTCCATCCGCCCTGAAGGAAGCCTGCCCTTCCAGCCGGATCTCGAGCGGCTGCGCTATGTCGCCCGAGCCGTGACGCCGACGGGACTCGTGCGACGATTCGATACGCATTTCTTCGCGCTGTTCACCGACGAGGTGGATCTCGATCTCGGCGCGCTGCAGGACAGCCGGGAGCTGGAGGACTTCCGCTGGATCTCCGTCGGCGATCCGTCCGGGGTTGCCATCCCCGATATCACCGCACGCATTCTTGCCGCGTTGCATGCAAGGCTTGACGCCGACCCGCTGCTCCGCTTTGACGGCACCGTGCCGTATTTCCATGTCCGGAATGGACGCCCCATCCGCGATCTTCTGTGAGGACACCGAATGTCTCTGACGACCCCTGGCTCGTCTCAGCCGGTTGAGGATATCCATTGGCTGTCGCTGATCGCGGCTCTTGCGGCCGTGACCACGGTCGGCATCGCCATTGGCCTCGGCGTCCCCCTGCTCAGCTTCATCATGGAACGCCGCGGCGTTTCCTCGACGCTGATCGGCCTCAATTCGACCGTGGCCGGGCTCGCCTCCATGGTCGCGGCGTCCTTCACGACGCGGCTGGCCCATCGATTCGGCGTCGCGCAGATCATGGTGGTCGCCGTCGTGCTCGCGGCGGCGCCTGCGCTGGGCTTCTATTTCGTGGAGAATTTCTGGCTGTGGTTCCCGCTGCGGATCGTCTTCCAGAGCGGCATCACCATCCTGTTCGTCCTGTCGGAGTTCTGGATCAACGCCACGGCGCCGCCCCATCGGCGCGGGCTCGTCTTCGGCATCTACGGGACGGTTCTCTCGCTTGGCTTTGCGGCGGGCCCCCTGCTCTTCTCGCTCCTCGGCAGCGAGGGTATTCTGCCCTTCGCGGTCGGCGCCGGCATTATCCTGCTGGGCGCCATCCCGATCATCATCGCCCGCAAGGAAAGCCCGGATATCGACGAGATGCCGGAGATGCACTTCCTGCGCTACGTGTTCATGGTGCCGATGGCGACGGCCGCCGTCTTCGTCTTCGGCGCGGTGGAATATGGCGGCCTGTCGCTGTTTCCGGTCTACGGCACACGCGTCGGCTTTTCCGAATCGCAGGCTGCGCTTCTCCTGACCATCATGGGCGTGGGCAATCTGATCTTCCAGATCCCGCTCGGTCTCCTGTCGGACCGCATGAAGGACCGCCGAAAGCTGCTGGTCGCGCTGACCGTGATCGGCCTTGTCGGTGCGCTCTGCCTGCCCGTCCTGTCGACCAACTGGTATGCGCTGGCGACCATTCTGCTTCTGTGGGGCGGCATCATCTCGGGCCTTTACACGATCGGCCTCAGCCATCTCGGGACGCGTCTCCACGGGCCCGAGCTTGCAGCCGCCAATGCGGCGTTCGTGTTCTGCTATGCCCTGGGAACGGTCGCCGGCCCGCAGGTCATCGGCGCCTCCATGGATGTGTTCGGCAATGACGGCTTTGCCTGGTCCATCGCCGCGTTCTTCGGGCTTTACATCGTGCTTTCCCTGGCTCGGCTGGTTTATAACCCGAAACGGGGTTGACTTTTCGGGCGCGATTTGTAGTTTCGCGCCAAGCTCGCCGGGACCTTTGAACGAAGTCCGGCTTTGTTATTTCAGAAGGCAGGACGACCATGGCGAAAGCTGCAAAAATCAAGATCAAGCTGCTGTCGACGGCCGACACAGGTTTCTTCTACGTGACCTCGAAGAACAGCCGTACGAAGACGGACAAGTTCAGCATGACGAAGTACGACCCGGTCGTGCGCAAGCATGTCGAATTCAAGGAAACCAAGATCAAGTAAGATCGGGTTCCCAGCACTGCCAGAAAGGCGCCGACGATATCGTCAGGCGCCTTTTTTGCGTCCGGGCTTGGGCGCAGGCGCGCCGGGCTGTGTTGATCTCTGCCTGTTTCTGGCACCCAAAATGAAAAAACGCCGCTCCTGAAACCAGAAGCGGCGTTTGATGGATGCCGGCCGGCACGCAAGCGGCACGAGGAACCACTGTTACGCACCGGCCGACGACCCCACGACCCAGGAGATGCGGCGGACCTGACATCATGGGGTAACTGATCGGCTTGGGAGCTTTACGTCTCCCTGCATAGAACATCGGCGAGATACCGAAGAAAATCAATGAAATCTTAAAGCTTGGCCCGCTTTGATACAGTCATGGTTAACGATAACCATGACCTGCAGGGCGATTCGGGAGAAATTGCGGCCAGATTTCGCCACAGATCATCGAACGTGTCTTCGCATTGCACAACTGCGTGATACGGCGCCATGGGAGGATGCCATGGTTCGATGTCAGGCGAAAGACAGCGTTCGACGCGCGGCCTCCCTGCGCGCACCTCTTCAGGCGGCCGCGCCCACGACCTGATTGCGACCGTTGCGCTTGGCCTGATACAGCGCCGTGTCGGCACGCTTCAGCAGGCTGTCGGGCGTTTCCCCCGCCGGGTCGAGGACGGCGATCCCTATGGACGCCGTGATGGTCAGCGCGATGCTGCGATCCTGCACGAAGAAGGGCGCCGTCTCGACGCTGACGCGCAGCCGCTCGGCAATCGCGCTTGCGGTCGCGGCATCCGTGTCCGGCATCACCAGCACGAATTCCTCCCCTCCGAATCGGCAGGCAAGGTCCGCGCCGCGGACGGTCGAGCGCAGGCGCCGGGCAAAGTCGCGCAGCACCTCGTCCCCCGCATCGTGCCCATAGGTGTCGTTGACGGCCTTGAAACGATCGATATCCGCGACGCAGATCGACAGGTTGCGGCCTCGCTTCGTGGCACGCTCGATCAGCAGCTTGAGATGGTTGTCCAGATAACGCCGATTGTGAAGCCCCGTCAGGCCGTCCGTGATGGCAAGCTCGATGGTCTGGTGGACGCTCAGCCGGAGGCGGTCGTTGCACTGCTTGCGCCGGATCTGCGTCAGTGACCGTGCGATCAGCTCGTTCGGATCAACCGGGCGCATGATGTAGTCGGTCACGCCGAGGTCGAGCGCGCGCACGACAAGGTCCTCGGCCCCCTGCTCTGCCACCAGGAGGATCGGGATATAGCGTGTGCGTTCCAGGGAGCGCAGCTGCGAGCAGAGCCTCAGCGGATCATAGTCGTCGAAGTTCGCGTTGACGATGACGAGATCGAAGGATTGCTCGGCCGCCTCGAAAAGGGCTGCCTGCGGATCGCTGATGACCGTCAGGCCCGCGACGGGCTTCAGCGCCCGGGCGATCCTGTCCTGCGAGCTGGCCCGCGCATCGACGAGCAGGATGTTTCCGGGCTCGTCGGGGCGTTCGGCCCGCGAGAGATCCTCGAAACCCACGCTCTTGGCTGTCTCGGCACGCAGGCGCAGCTCGTCGCTGACATTCTTCAGCCGCACGAGGCTCTTCACCCGCGACATCAGCTGCAGATCGTTCACCGGCTTGGTCAGGAAGTCGTCGGCACCGGCTTTCAGTCCGCGGACACGATCGGAGGGCTGGTCGAGCGCGGTGACCATGACCACGGGAATATGCGCGGTCTTCGGGTTGGCCTTCAACCGCTCGCAGACCTCGAATCCGTCGATGCCGGGCATCATGATGTCGAGAAGGATGATGTCGACGGGCCGGCTGTCGCAGATGGCCAGCGCCTGATAGCCGTCAGACGCCGTGAGGACGTCGAAATATTCCGCCACGAGCCTCGCTTCCAGCAATTTGACGTTTGCCGGTATGTCGTCGACGACAAGTATGCGTGCAGTCATGCGGTTCGTCCTGTCCTATCGCCCCCGGCCTTCAGAGCCCGTTCCGGCCGATGCGAGGAATACCATGATCACGTTGGCGCACCGTCATGGCCGCCTTGTTGCAGCCGTCACAGGCGTCGGTCAGCCGTCGCCGAGATAGGTCTTGATGGTTTCGATGAACTTCGGCACCGAGATCGGCTTGGAGACATAGGCCTCGCAGCCCCCCTGACGGATGCGCTCCTCGTCGCCCTTCATGGCAAAGGCCGTAACGGCGATGACAGGAATAACATGCAGTTCGTCGTCTTCCTTCAACCACTTGGTCACCTCCAGCCCCGACACCTCGGGAAGCTGGATGTCCATGAGAATGAGGTCCGGTCGGTGCTTGCGGGCCAGGTCCAGCGCCTCCAGGCCGTTGCGTGTCTGAATGGTCGTGTAGCCCGATGCTTCGATCAGGTCGCGGAAGAGCTTCATGTTCAGCTCGTTGTCCTCGACGATCATAACCTGTTTCGGCATATCAGAACCTTCCGCGTCTACGGCCATGGCCGGGGGTCATTCCATCGGCTGCAAGACCAGCAATCGCGCATGACGCATGAAGGATTAGGCCTATTTGGTTGAAAAAAAGGTAATCATGGGCCAGAAAAGCCGATGTGTTTGACGAGAGGGTGGAAAACCGTGACGACAGCCGATGAGACCGCCATTGCCGTGCTCGGCTGGCTCGCAGGCGAGCCGGAGCTTCTCGGCCGCTTCCTGGCCCTGACCGGCACCGATCCGACGAGCCTGCGCGGTGCTGTCGGCGACCCCGGGTTCATGGCCGGCCTGCTCGATTTCGTCATGGATCACGAACCGACGCTGCTGCAATTCTGTGAGGCGACGGAGACGAAGCCGGAAACCGTCGCACGTGCGCATGCCGCCCTTTCCGGCTTTCGCGGGGATACGGGCAGCGCATGACGATCGAGACCTTCGATCCACAGGCACCCCTGTCGTTCGACCATATCACGCTGACCGACCGGCCGCTGATCGTCTGCGATATCGACGAGGTCGTGCTGGAATTCGTGACACCCTTCCAGAACTTTCTGAGGGCGGGCGGGCGCGACCTCGTGCCGCGGTCGTTCCGGCTGCACGGCAATATCGTGCAGAAGGACAATGGCGAGCCCGTTGCCGACGCGACCGTGGCAACCCTTATCGAGGACTTCTTCCTCAAACAGGATGCGTGGCAGACGCCGGCGCATCAGGTGGCGGAGACGCTCGAGGATCTCTCGGGCGCGGCAGACATCGTCTTCTTGACCGCCATGCCGCCGCGGCACACCGAGATACGCCGCCGCCTGCTCGACCAGCACGGACTGTCGGCCTACCCGCTGCTGGCGACCGAAGCGCCGAAGGGACCGGTCGTGCGGCAGCTCCATGATGCACGCGACGTGCCGGTGGTGTTCATCGACGATATCCTGCGCAATCTGGAGTCCGTACGCGAGCACGCGCCCGACTGTCTGCTGATCCGCCTGATGGCCAATGCGACCTTCCTGGCGATGGCCCCTGCCCCGGACGACGGAATCGAGACGGCAGCGGACTGGCACGAGGCGGCCCGGATCATCCGCCAGCACCTCCTGCGGTGAAGGCTGATCCCGGCCACGGCTGGCCCCGTTCCGTCGCCATCCACGGCATCACGCCCGACGCCGGCGTTATCAACAGGCTTCACGTCTTCGTGCACGGAATACGACGATCTGCCCGCTCTCCAAACGCTTGCGCAAAGCTTCCTTAAACCTCTTCCCATAGGCTTCACCCTGTTCGAGTGATCCGGATGGTGTTGATGGTTTTGCGTTCTACTCTCGGTCTCGGGCTGCTGCTCCTTGCCGTCGCCAGCACGACGGTGCAGGCCGCCGATGGCAAGGCGCCGCTGCAGATCGTCGTTTCCAAGGACAAGCAATCGCTTGTGGTCTACGACGGCGACACCGTCGTCGCGACATCCAAGGTGTCGTCGGGGAAACGCGGCCACGAAACCCCGACCGGCATCTTCTCAATCCTTGAAAAGAGCCGCTATCACGAATCCAATATTTATTCGAACGCGCCCATGCCGTTCATGCAGCGCCTGACGTGGTCCGGCATTGCACTGCATGCCTCCAACAGCGTGCCCGCGCATCCGGCATCGCATGGCTGCGTGCGCCTGCCGAACGCGTTTGCCAAGACGCTCTTCAAACTGACCGAGCGGGGCCTGCATGTCGTGATCTCCGATCGGCAGATCGCGCCGCAGGCGGTGTCGCATCCTTTCCTGTTCCAGCCAGCCGCACCGGAGCAGCAGCTGCTGTCGGATGCCACGCTGCGCCCGGCCATGTCCCAGGTCGCGAGCGGCGCGGTGGAGGTCGCGATGAGCGAACCCGCTCCGCCCTCGCCGGCAGCGCCAGCGGTCCGCGCCGACGATACCCGCGCGCCGATCCGGATCCTCATCACCCGGCGCGGGCCCCGGGAGCTGGCGCTCGACGCGCAGGCGGCGCTCAACACCCTCGGCTATGACGCGGGCGTGCCGGATGGCGCGCTCGGCAGCCGGTCCATTGCCGCTATCCGTGCATTCGAACTGGCCGAGGGACGCGAGCCCAAGGGCCGGCTGACGCCTGATCTGGTGGACGTCCTGTTCAGGAAGGCGAACCTGCCGCCACCTGCCAACGGCCAGCTCCTGGTCCGCCGCGATTTCGCCCCTCTGTTCGAGGCGCCCGTGACGATCGCGGAGCCGGACGTGGCCTTGGGCGCACACTTCTACCAGTTTCAGGATATCGATGCCGCGACCGGCAAGGGCAGCTGGTTCTCGCTCTCGCTGGACAACACCATTCCCAAGGGCATGAAGGCGCGGCTCGGGATCACCGTGGACGACGATGCGCTCGCCTATAACGCGGCAACACGCGTTCTCGATCGCATCCAGATGACGGACGCGCTGCGCGAGAAGGTCGAGGATCTCCTTGCGCCCGGCTCCTCGCTCACGGTTTCCGACATGGGCCTCGGACCGGAGACCGGACGCGGTACGGATTTTGTGACCATAACGCACCCCGCCAAGGGCTGAACAGCGGCCGCTGTCGGGCAGCTTGTCATCTCGGACGCCAGACGGCCTGCTCGCGCACGCTGCCGCCTGCGGATGGCGCCCGTGAGCGCGGACGCGATCCGCCGCGGTCCGCCGCCTTTTACGACACCAGTTCCACGTCGATCACGCCCGGTGCCGTCTTCAGTGCGGCGGCGATTTCCGCGGAGATCCGGTACTTGTCGCCCAGTTCCACCTCGATCTCACGCTGCCCATTGTCCTTGACGATGATGAAGGACACCTGCCCGTCGCCCTTCGTGTTCAGATGCGTGGCGACGGAGCGCAAGGGCCCGCTGTCGCGGACATAGACGCGCAAGGCCTTCTGCATCTGGAACGAGCGCTCCTCCAGAGACTGCAGGGTCTGGATGCGCAGGCCGATTCCCTCCGGGCGCTCCTCTGCCTGCACGGTCAGCACCAGCGATTTTCCCGGCTCCAAGAGGTCGCGATACTGCTGCAGCATTTCGGAAAACAGGACGGCTTCGTACTGCCCGGACGAATCGGAGAAGGTGACGATGCCCATCTTGTTGCCCGTGCGCGTCTTCCGCTCCTGCTTGGAGGTCACGGTACCGGCCAGCCGACCGGCCGTGTTGCCCTTCTTCACCGACAGGGCAAAATCCGCAAATGTCTGGCACCGGATCTTCGCGAGAAGATCGTTATAGGTGTCGAGCGGATGGGCAGACAGATAGAAGCCGAGCACCTGGAACTCGCGCTGCAACTTTTCCGAGGCCAGCCAGGGCGTGAAATCCGGCAGGCTGATCTTTTCCGGCCCCGTGGCCGCACCGGCGCCGAACATGTCGCTCTGTCCGCTGACCTTGTCGGTCAGCGCCCGTTGCGCAAAGCCGAGGATCCGGTCCAGACCGCCGCTGAGCTGCGCCCGGTCATAGCCGAAGCCATCAAAGGCGCCGGCGAAGATCAGGCTTTCGAAGACGCGGCGGTTCAGCAGTTTCGGGTCGATCCGCAGGCAGAAGTCCTCGAGGCTCTTGAACGGGATCTCTCCCCGCACGGCCACGATATGATCCACGGCCGCCTCGCCCACGCCCTTGATGGCCGAGAGCGAATAGAAGATGCGGTTATCGCCCGTCTCGAACCGGCGGAACGAGGTCTGGACGGAGGGCGGAACGACGGTGATCCCCAGACGGCCGGCATCCTGGCGGAAATCGACGAGCTTTTCCGTGTTGCCCATGTCGAGCGTCATCGACGCTGCCAAAAACTCGACCGGATAATGCGCCTTCAAATAGGCCGTCTGGTAGGAGACGATCGCATAGGCCGCCGCATGGCTCTTGTTGAAGCCGTAGTTGGCGAACTTGGCGAGCAGGTCGAAGATCATGTCGGCCTGGGGTTTCGCCACGCCGTTCTTCACGGCGCCGTCGACGAAACGCGCGCGCTGCTTGTCCATCTCCTCCTTGATCTTCTTGCCCATGGCGCGGCGCAGAAGATCGGCCTCGCCGAGCGAGTAGCCGGAGAGAACCTGGGCGATCTGCATCACCTGTTCCTGATAGACGATGACGCCCTGCGTTTCCTTGAGCAGGTAATCGATGGTCGGGTGGATCGACTCGATCTCTTCCTCGCCATGCTTTCGCGCATTGTAGACCGGAATATTCTCCATCGGGCCCGGCCGATAGAGCGCGACGAGCGCGATGATGTCCTCGATGCAGTCCGGCCGCATGCCGATCAGCGCCTTGCGCATGCCGGCGCTTTCCACCTGGAACACGCCGACCGTGTCGCCCTTGGACAGCATCTCGTAGGTCTTGGCATCGTCGAGCGGCAAGGCTTCCAGCGCGACGTGGATGTCGCGCTTGGCGAGGAAATCCACGGCCGTCTTCAAAACCGTTAGCGTCTTCAGGCCGAGGAAGTCGAATTTCACGAGACCCGCCTGCTCGACCCACTTCATGTTGAACTGGGTTACCGGCATGTCGGAGCGCGGATCGCGGTACATCGGCACCAGCTTCGACAGCGGCCGGTCACCGATGACGATGCCGGCGGCGTGGGTCGATGCGTGGCGGTAGAGGCCCTCGATCTTCTGGGCGATATCGAGCAGACGGCCAATCACCGGCTCCTTGTCGACCTCTTCCTGGAAACGCGGCTCGTCCTCGATGGCCTTCGCCAGCGTGACCGGATTGGCCGGGTTGTTGGGCACCATCTTGCAGATCTTGTCGACCTGGCCATAGGGCATTTCCAGCACGCGGCCGACATCGCGCAGCGCGGCGCGGGCCTGGAGCGACCCGAAGGTGATGATCTGGGCCACCTGCTCGCGTCCATATTTCGCCTGGACGTAGCGGATGACCTCTTCCCGCCGGTCCTGGCAGAAGTCGATGTCGAAGTCGGGCATCGACACGCGTTCCGGATTGAGGAAGCGTTCGAACAGCAGCGAGAAGCGCAGGGGATCGACGTCGGTGATCGTCAGCGCATAGGCAACGAGGGAACCCGCACCCGAGCCGCGGCCGGGGCCGACCGGAATGTCCTGCTGCTTTGCCCATTTGATGAAGTCGGCAACGATCAGGAAATAGCCCGGAAACTTCATGCGTTCGATGACGCCGAGTTCGAAGTCCAGGCGCTCGCGATAGTCCGTCTCGCTGTAACCCGGCGACAGGCCGAGCTTCTGCATCCGCTCTTCGAGGCCCTCGATGGCCTGGCGGCGAAGCTCGCGCGTTTCCGCCCTTTCGGCTTCGGCCGGATCATCGGACGCGCCGGTAAAGCGGGGCAGAATCGGTGCCCGCGTCTTCAACACGAAGGTACAGCGACGCGCCACCTCGATCGTGTTGTCGAGCGCCTCCGGCAGATCGGCAAAGAGCTTCGCCATTTCCTGCCGGCTCTTCAGATAATGATCGGGCGTCAGCCGAAAACGCGTGTCGTCGGAGACCATGGCATTGTGCGCCACGGCCATCAGCGCATCATGCGCGTCGTAGTCGCCGGGGGTCGGGAAAAACGGCTCGTTGGTCGCCACCAGCGGCAGTTCCAGCCGGTAGGCAAGGTCGATCATCCGGTTCTCGTGCTGCCTGTCGTGGCGCCCATGCCGTTGCAGTTCGACATAGAGACGATCGCCGAAGAGGTCCATCAGGGCGTGCGCCCGGGCTTCCGCCAGCGCCGCGTGTCCGGACCGGATCGCCATGTCGATCGGCCCGCCGCTTGCGCCCGTCAGCGCGATCAGGCCATCGGTGCCGATCTCCCTCAGCCAGGAAACACAGACCCGAACACTCTGGTTGCCCTCCCCGCCGAGATAGGCGCGGCTGACGAGGTCGACGAGGTTGACATAGCCCTGATCGCTTGCCGCGATCAGCACGATGGCGGGAAGCTTGGCGAGATGCTGGGCATGCCCGCGCTTCTCCCCTTCGACCTCGTCTTCCATATCGATCGACAGCTGGCAGCCGATCAGCGGCTGGATCCCGTCGTCCATGCATTTCAATGAAAATTCGAGCGCCGCGAACAGGTTGTTCGTATCGGCAATACCGATCGCCGGCTGGGCATCGGCCACGGCCTTGCCGATGATCTTCTTGATCGGCAAGGCGCCTTCGAGCAGGGAGAACGCCGAATGGGTTCTCAAATGGACGAACTGGGGCACCGGCTTGTTGCCATTGCCTGTGTTGCCCGCCAAGCTCTCGCCTGCATCCGCCATAGGTCACTCCGACTCTTGCATGAGGTGGGAGCATACGCCCTTCGACGTCGCGAAGCGACAACGGTGTCGCCTTTCTCCCCCGGAACTTGCCCGGCGACGAAAGGACGAGAGGTCAGAGACCAAGCAGCAGGATGGAGAAGCTGGCAATGAACATGGCGACGGAGGTCAAGGCAGCGAGATCGCGAAGGAAGTCGGACATGGCGGGCTCCTTTTGGTTGTGTTCCCTTTATGTTCTAATTCCGTTCCCGTTTCAAGCTGCATCTGTGATGGACGGTTAACAAATTTCGATCGGAAACCGCGACCCTGATCCGCCGGATGGTGGCGGCCGACAGCGCAGACGCCCGCAGAGCGGCACGCACCAGGGGTGTGAGCCGCTCTGCGGCGCGGGGTTCGTGTTGTTGCGGGAGGGGTCCCCGAAGCGCTTCTGCGCGGGGAAGAGGCGTCAGGCGAGCTCGACGACCTTGCCGTCCTGCAGGGTGATGCGACGGTCCATCTTGGACGCGAGCTCGTAATTGTGAGTCGCGATCATCGCGGCAAGGCCGGATTGCTTGACCAGCGCCTTCAGAGCTTCAAAGACGTAGCCCGCGGTTTCCGGATCGAGATTGCCGGTCGGCTCGTCGGCCAGCAGGACGAAGGGGGCATTGGCCACGGCACGGGCGATCGCCACGCGCTGCTGCTCGCCGCCCGACAGTTCCGACGGGCGGTGGTCGGCGCGATGGCCGATGCGCATGTAGTCGAGCAAGGCCGACGCCCGTTCCCGCGCCTCCTTCTTGGAGAGCCCGGCGATCAGCTGCGGCATCATGATGTTCTCCACGGCCGTGAACTCCGGCAGCAGATGGTGGAACTGGTAGACGAAGCCGATCTCGTTGCGGCGGATGGCCGTGCGCTCGGGATCGCTGAGCGAGCCGCAGGCACGACCATTGATCGAGACTTCGCCGCCATCGGGCCGCTCCAGCAGGCCGGCAAGGTGCAAAAGCGTCGACTTGCCGGTGCCCGAGGGAGCGACCAGCGCGACGGTCTGCCCACCGAGCAGGCGGAAGTCCGCGCCCTTGAGGATCGAGAGCGCCTGTTCGCCCTGGCTGTAATGGCGCTCGACGCCGGATAGCTCTAGTGCCACGCGAGGGGCCATGATGTCGTTCCTGTCACTCGTAACGCAGCGCCTGGACCGGATCCAGTCGCGAGGCCCGCCAGGCGGGGAAGATGGTTGCCAGGAACGACAGTCCGATTGCCATGCCGACGACGGCGACGGTCTCGCCGAGATTCATGTCGGCCGGCAACTGGCTGAGGAAGTAGAGTTCCGGGTTGAAGATCGTCGTGCCCGAGATCCAGGAGAAGAACTGGCGGATCGATTCGATGTTGAGACAGACGACGACGCCGAGCGCGACGCCTGCCAGCGTTCCGACGATGCCGATCGCCGCGCCGGTCATGAAGAAAATGCGCATGACGGCGCCGGACGACGCCCCCATGGTGCGCAGGATGGCGATGTCGCTGCCCTTGTCCTTCACCAGCATGATGAGGCCCGAAACGATGTTGAGCGCCGCCACCAGCACGATGAGGGTCAGGATCATGAACATGACGTTGCGCTCGACCTGAAGTGCGGAGAAAAACGTCTTGTTGCGGTCGCGCCAGTCGCTGATCAGAACCTGTCTCTGGGCGGCATCCTCCACCGGTTGGCGCAGGCTGTCGACGAGGTCGGGGTTTTCGACGAAGAGTTCGATCGACTGCGCGATGCCCTCCGCATTGAAGTAGAGCTGCGCTTCTTCCAGCGGCATGAAGATGATCGAGGCATCATATTCCGACATGCCGATCTCGAAGATCGCGGAGACGGTGTAGGACTTCACGCGCGGGTTGACGCCCATCGGGGTCACGTCGCCTTCGGGGGCCACCAGCGTGATCGTGCTGCCGGCCTGAAGGCCCAACTGGTCGGCCATGCGCGAGCCGATCGCCACGCCGCCGCCGGCCGCATAGCCGGTCAGATCGCCCGATTTCAGATGCTCGGAGATCGACTTCATCTTCAAGAGATCGTCGGCACGCACGCCGCGCACCAGCGCACCGGTGCCGGCTCCGCCCGGACCGGAAGCCAGTGTCTGGCCCTCGATCATGGGAATCGCCATGGTGACGCCCTTGATGCCGGAAAAGCGCGTGGCGAGATCGGCATAATTGTCGAGCGGGCCGTCCAGCGGCTGCACGATCATGTGGCCGTTGATGCCGAGAATGCGGGAGATGAGTTCCGTGCGGAAGCCGTTCATCACCGCCATGACGATGATCAGGGTTGCCACGCCGAGCATGATGCCGATGAAGGAGAAGCCGGCGATGACCGAAATAAAGGCTTCCTTGCGCCGCGAGCGCAGGTAGCGCCAGGCCACCAGCCGCTCGAAGCTCGAGAAGGGACGGCTGGAGCCGCCCTTCGATGCCTGCCCGCCCGACGGCGTTTCCTTCGGCGCCGCGCCCTTCGAGGCTGTCTTCAGTCCGGTCTGGGACGGCGGTGCCGACGCCTTTGCCGGTTTCGGGTCCGTGGAAGCGGCGCTCATGCCTGGTCCTTATTTCGCAGCGGTCAGCTTGTTGATCGCAGCTTCGATGGTCATGGTCTCACGCGCACCGGTCTTGCGGTCCTTCAGCTCGACCTCGCCCGCGGCGACGGCGCGCGGCCCGGCGATGATCTGCGTGGGAACGCCGATCAGGTCGGCCGTCGCGAATTTCGTGCCCGCACGGTCGTCGGTGTCGTCGTAGAGCGTGTCGATGCCGGCCTTCGACAAGGCGGCATAGAGGGTTTCGCAGGCGGCATCGCACGCAGCGTCGCCGGCCTTCATATTGATGATGATGGCGTCGAAGGGCGCAACGGACGCCGGCCAGATGATGCCGTTCTCATCATGCGACGCCTCGATGATCGCCGGTACGAGCCGTGTCGGGCCGATGCCGTAGGACCCCATGTGGACCAGATGTTCCTTGCCGTCGGGACCCTGAACCTTGGCGCCCATCGGCTCGGAATACTTGGTGCCGAAATAGAAGATGTGACCGACCTCGATGCCGCGGGCCGACAGGCGCTCGCCCTCGGGGATCGCGTCGAACGCGGCTTCGTCGTGCATTTCCGAGGTCGCGGCGTAAACGGAGGTCCACTGGTCGAACACGCCCTGCAGGGCGGCGACGTCATCGAAATCCGTGTTCTCGGCCGGGATGTCGAAGTTCACGAAATCCCGATGGCTGAACACTTCGGACTCGCCGGTCTCCGCGAGAATGATGAACTCGTGGCTGAGATCGCCACCGATCGGGCCGGTGTCGGCCCGCATCGGAATGGCGCGCAGGCCGAGCCGCGAAAAGGTGCGCAGATAGGCCGTGAACATCTTGCGATAGGAGTGCTCGGCCCCTTCCTTGGTCAGGTCGAACGAATAGGCATCCTTCATCAGAAACTCGCGCGACCGCATCGTGCCGAAGCGCGGACGGATCTCGTCGCGGAATTTCAGCTGGATGTGATAGAGGTTCAGCGGCAGGTTCTTGTAGGACTTGACCGACGAGCGAAAGATGTCGGTGATCATTTCCTCGTTGGTCGGCCCATAGAGCATGGGGCGCTCCTGGCGATCCTTGATGCGCAGCATTTCCTTGCCGTAGTCGTCGTACCGACCGCTTTCCTGCCAGAGCTCGGCCGACTGCAACGTCGGCATGGAGAGCTCGATGGCGCCCGCGCGGTTCTGCTCCTGGCGGATGATGCCGTTGACCTTGTCGAGCACGCGCTTGCCGAGCGGAAGCCACGAATATATGCCCTGACTCTGCTGGCGGATCATGCCGGCACGCAGCATGAGGCGATGCGAGACGATCTCCGCTTCCTTGGGGTTTTCCTTCAGGATCGGCATGAAATAGCGGGACAGACGCATGAACGGGTTCCGGAGTGGCGCCTTCCGTCTAGTCACGGATTCGGGCGAAATGAGGTTTGCTTACGGCATCTGCCTTGTGCGGGGCCGTATCGACGGACGAAAGAGGATGGGATCCGGTCGTTCGAATCCGGCATCATCTTCGTGGCTCGTCTTAAACGCTTCGCGGCGGGAAGAAAACCCGTGCATGACCGATGGCGCGGAGAGCCTGCGCCATCGGGGGCGGAGACACTTTTCTCCTGCGGAAACAGCCGGAAAAAGGGGCGTCGAGTAACCTCAACAGACCTTTCAGTGTCAATGGATATTTTTTGCTGGACTATGGCATAAATGCAAAAAAACAGGATGACACCCCTTGGGAATTCGGCTATTTTCAGCCCACAAAACAGGCAGGAAGATTAAATTCTTGCCGACGTCGCGGAAAAAGTCTTGGGAGGATCAGATCTTAGGCGCGGTCATACGCAGCCACCGGCAACGGTTACGGGTCACGCGATTTCTTAGAAACAAGGCTTCTGGCCTTGTTTTTTTTTGGTTTTCTCACACCACATTCAGGTCGGTCGGAGGGGCGCATCAGGGATGCGACCCCTCCCTCTCAGCGAGCACAGAGCTGATCGAAGATATGCCCATCTGTTGGGCAATTGCCGAGACGCCAAGGGATCGCATCGTCCTAGGCACCGGCGTGCATGTCACCGCGTCTTGATGCCGCTCAGTAGAACTTCGGCGCGAACTGCGGGATGGAATCGATGCCGTAGCCGTATCGAACCGACAGCACGTACCATGCAACGTGGATCACGGCGGCGAGCACCGTGGTCAGGCCGAAAACGCGAAGCGCGCGAAATCGGGCCGGCGCGCTCTCGACACTTCCCGGCACCACATCCCTCTCGTCCGCCTGGGTCCGCAGGCCGATCGGCAGCACGATGAAAAGTGTCATCCACCAGATGACGAAATAGATGGCAAAGACGGAAAACAGCGGCATGGCGATATCCCGGTTGAACGGATGCCGCCCTTATACGCTGCACCCTGCCCGGCTGGAAGCAGGATCAGACGGAAAAGGCCCCCGACGCAAACGCATCGGAGGCCTTCTGAATGGCGATGTGGCCGTCTTTCGACCGGAAACGGCGCGCCGTCAGGACAGGCGGTTGATAAACACCGTCACGACCGGCTTCTTGCCCCAGACGTCATTGGCGGTGCCCCGAATGGCGCGGCGGACGGCCTCCTGCACCATGGCGAGATCCTTGCGGCGCGCGCGCGGAATGCTTTCCACCGCGCCGAGAACCGCGTCGTACAAGGTATCGTTCATGTCCTCGCCCTCGTCGTCGAACTCGGGAAGACCGATGGGCACGACGATCGGGTCGGACGCGAAATCATAGCGTGCATCCAGCACGACATTGACCGAGACATGACCCGCAAAGGACAGCTTGCGGCGGTCGCCGATGCCCATCTCCTGGAAATCGCCGATCAGGCCGCCATCCTTGAAGATGCGACCATGCGGCGCTTCGCCGATCACCTGCGCCATGCCGGGCGCAAGCCGGAGAATATCGCCGTTGCGGACCCGCGGGACGTTGGGAACACCGGACTGCAGCGCGAGCTCCATCTGTCCGACGAGATGCGCGGCTTCGCCATGAACGGGAACCAGAAGCTTCGGACGGATCCACTGATACATCTGCTTCAGCTCGTTGCGGCGGGGGTGGCCCGACACGTGCACCAGCGCATCGCTGTCGGTGACGATCAGGATGCCCTGCTCGATCAGGCCATTCTTGATGTCGTTGATCGCCTTCTCGTTCCCGGGGATGGCTCGGGAGGAGAACACGACCGTATCGCCGGCCGAAAAGGCCACGTTGCGCATCTCGTCGCGCGCAATCTTCGCCAGAGCGGCCCGGGGCTCGCCCTGGCTGCCGGTGAGGATCACGACGACGCGTTCGCGCGGGATGAAGCCGAACTCGTCTTCGCTGATGAACGGGGGAACGCCTTCCATGAGGCCGACGTCGCGCGCGACCTGCACGACACGCTTCATGGATGACCCCATCAGCAGAACCTCGCGGCCAGCGCCTGCGGCCGCCTTGGCGATCGAGCGGATGCGGCCGACATTCGACGAGAACGTCGTGATCGCGACGCGGCCCTCCGCCGCGCGGATGACCTTCTCGAGGCTCGCCGACACCTCCTCCTCGGACGGCGAGACGCCATCGCGCAGGGCATTGGTCGAATCGCACATCAGGGCGAGAACGCCCTCGTCGCCGACGGCGGTGAACCGGTCGCCATCGGTCAGCGGGCCGAGCGACGGCGCATGGTCGATCTTCCAGTCGCCAGTGTGTACGAGATTGCCGAGCGGCGTCCGGATGACAAGCGCCATCGGCTCGGGAATCGAGTGGTTGACGCCGACGGCCTCGACCTCGAACGGGCCGATCTGCACGCGGTCGCCCTGCTTGAAGATGGTGATCGGCACCTCGTTGCGGCTGCGCTCGTACTGGCGCTTTGCTTCCAGCATGCCGGCCGTGAAGGGCGAGGCATAGACAGGGACGTTCAGGCCCGGCCACAGATCGGACAGTGCGCCGTAGTGGTCCTCATGCGCATGCGTGATGACGATGCCCTTGAGGTTCTTGCGCTGGTCGGCAAGGAAACGGATATCGGGGAGCACCAGGTCCACCCCGGGCAGGTCCGGTCCGGGGAAGGTCACGCCGCAATCGACCATGATCCATTCGCGGTTCGCGGCCGGGCCGTAGCCATAGAGCGCGAGGTTCATGCCGATTTCGCCAACGCCGCCGAGGGGCAGGAAAACCAGTTCGTTTTTCTCAGTCATCAGAGAATATGCCTTGTTTCATCCGAAGAAGACATCGCCGGCCGCAATGTGCCGGCGCATGCCGTGTTCGTCCGTGAGAATAAGTTGGCCGGAGCCGTCGATGTCGTCAAAAATGCCTGTGATGGAGCGATCCGGAAGGTTGACCTTGATCGGGCGTCCGATGCCCACGGCGTAACGCCGCCAAAGGGCGATGATGTCACCGATCCCGCGTCCGGCGTCCCAGATGCCGAGCGTATCGGCCATGCTCATGAAAAGATGCGCGAACACGTCCTCCGCCGAGGCGGCCGAACCTTCGCTGCGCAGATCGGTCAGCGGGTAAAGCCCGTGATCGGGCGCCGTCGCCACATTGATACCGCAGCCGATGACCAGCGCATACCGTCCGTCCGGGAGACGCTCGCCTTCGAGCAGGATGCCGCAGGTCTTCTTGCCGCCGATGAGGATGTCGTTCGGCCACTTGATGTCAGCGGTCCGGGCGCCCGCCGGCAGCACCGCCTGCATCGCGTCGCGCACGGCAACGGCCACGGCAAGCGGCAGAGACGGGATCATCTCCAGGGGCGCCGGGTCGATCACCAGGAGCGAGGCATAGAGGTTGCCGCGCTCGGAACGCCAAGCACGACCGCGCCGGCCGCGACCATCGGTCTGCCGGCCGGCCGTGATCCAGAGATGCCCCGGATCGCCGGCGCGCGCGCGCGCCAGGCATTCGGTGTTGGTGGAGCCCACCTCGTCCAGAGCGACGTGGCGGAAGTCGTCTACGGACATGCGGGCGAGCGGGCTCGGGCCGCTCAAAAGAATGTCCGGGCTGCCGCTTCGGCCGCAGCACCGATCGGGCCGCCAACGAGGACATAGCCGACGATGAAGAGGCCGGAGAGACCATAGATCAGCTTCAGCGAGCCCGCCGGACGCGCGAATTCGCCGGCCGGCTCATCGAACCACATCAGCTTGATGACGCGCAGGTAGTAGTAGGCACCAACGACCGAGGCGAGCACGCCAATGACCGCGAGCGCGTACAGCTTCGCCTCGATGGCCGCCATGAACACGAAGTACTTGGCGAAGAAACCGGCGAGCGGCGGGATGCCGGCAAGCGAGAACATCAGGATCGTCAGGACGACGGCCATGAACGGATTGGTCTGCGACAGGCCGGCGAGGTCCTCGACCTGCTCGACATGATGCCCTTCCTTGCGGCGCATGGCGAGAATGCAGGCGAAGGTGCCGAGCGTCATGACCATGTAGATCAGCATGTAGAGCACGACGCCGCGGACGCCCGCCATTGAACCGGCCGAGAGGCCGACCAGCGCATAGCCCATGTGTCCGATGGACGAATAGGCCATCAGGCGCTTCAGGTTCTTCTGGCCGATGGCGGCGAAGGAGCCGAGCACCATGGAGGCAATCGAGATGAAGACGATGATCTGCTGCCAGTCGAGCTGGATCGGTTCGAAGGCGGTGATGACGACGCGCACCAGCATGGCGATCGCGGCAATCTTGGGCGCGCCGGCAAAGAAGGTCGTTACCGGGGTCGGCGCGCCTTCGTAGACATCCGGGGTCCACATGTGGAAGGGCACGGCCGAGATCTTGAACGCGACACCGGCAAGCACGAAGACGAGGCCGAAGACCAGTCCGAGCGAGCGCCCGTCAGCCGACAGGGCCGCCGCGATTTCCACGAAGCCCGTATGGCCGGTGAAACCGTAGACCAGCGACATGCCGTAAAGCAGCATGCCCGAGGACAGGGCGCCGAGAACGAAGTACTTCAGGCCGGCTTCGGTCGAACGCAGATCGTCGCGGTTCATGGCGGCGACGACATAGGCCGCGAGCGACTGCAGTTCCAGCGCCATGTAGAGCGACATCATGTCGTTGGCCGAGATCATCAGCAGCATGCCCAGCGTCGCGAGGACGACGAGAACCGGATATTCGAACCGGTCGAGCCCGAAAATCTTCGCCTGCCCTGCCGAGAGGAAGAGCGCGACGATGGACGCAAACAGCGTTAGCATCTTCATGAAGCGGGCGAAGGGGTCGGCAACGAAGGCCCCGTTATAGGCGAAGCCGTCGCCCGTGGTGGTCAGCAGAACGCCGGCAACCACCAGAACCGCAATCGCTAGCCAGGTGACGAGGCCGGACGAGCGCTCGCCCGAGAAGACGCCGATCATCAGGAGCGCGAGCGCGCCGATGGCAAGCGTCACTTCGGGAAGCGACAGATGAAGACTAGCGACCAGAATATCAGCGTTCATGTTTCTCTCGCCCCGTCGTCAGTTTGCCGAGAGCGCAAGGGACTGCGCTGCCTGAACGGCGGTCGTGTAGTTATTGACCAGCACATCGACGGAAGCCGCCGTGGCATCGAAGACCGGCGCCGGATAAACGCCGAAGAAGATGGTGAGCACTGCCAGCGGATAGAGGATCACCTTCTCCCGCGGCGACAGATCGAGCAACGCCTTGAGCTTCTCCTTCTCCAGCGCGCCGAACATGACGCGACGGTAGAGCCAGAGGGCATAGCAGGCCGAGAGGATGACGCCGGTTGTCGCGAAGAAGGCGACCCATGTGTTGGCGCGGAACGCTCCGAGCAGCGTCGTGACTTCGCCGACGAACCCCGACGTGCCGGGCAGCCCGACATTCGCCATGGTGAAGATCATGAACATCACGGCGTATTTCGGCATGTTGTTGACGAGACCACCATAGGCAGAGATCTCGCGGGTGTGCAGGCGATCATAGACCACGCCGACGCAGAGGAACAGCGCGGAGGACACGATGCCGTGCGACAGCATCTGGAAGAGTGCCCCCTGAACGCCCTGGACGTTGGCGGCGAAGATCCCCATCGTCACGTAGCCCATGTGGGCGACGGACGAATAGGCGATCAGCTTCTTGATGTCCTGCTGCATCATCGCAACCAGCGACGTGTAGATGATGGCAACGACGGACAGGGTAAAGACCAGCGGCGCGAACTGCTCGGATGCGAGCGGAAACATGCCGAGCGAAATGCGGACCATGCCGTAGCCACCGAGCTTCAGCATGACGCCGGCCAGGATGACGGAGCCGGCCGTTGGCGCCTGAACGTGGGCGTCCGGAAGCCAGGTGTGGACGGGCCACATCGGCATCTTCACGGCGAAGGCCGCAAAGCAGGCGAGCCAAAGCCAGGTCTGCATTCCCGCAGGGAAGCCGGCCTTGGTGAGCTCGATCATGTCCGTCGAGCCGGTCTGCCAGTACATCGCCATGATGGCGAGCATCATCAGCACCGAGCCGAACAGCGTGTAGAGAAAGAACTTGTAGCTCGCATAGACGCGCTCCTTGCCGCCCCAGACGCCGATGATGACGAACATCGGAATGAGGGTTGCTTCGAAGAACACGTAGAAGAGCACGATATCGAGCGAAACGAAGACGCCCGTCATCACCACCTGCAGCAGCAGGAAGGCGATCATGTAGGACTTGATGCGCTTCTCCACCGAGTGCCAGCTGGCCAGCACGCAGAACGGCATCAGGAAGGTGGTGAGGATGACGAACAGCATCGAAATGCCGTCGACGCCCAGATGGTATGAAATGCCGGTTCCAAGCCAGGCGTGGCGCTCGACCATCTGGAATCCCGGATTCGCATTGTCGAACCCGGTCCAGATGAACAGCGACAGCAGGAAGGTGACGACCGTCGTTGCCAGCGAAATGTTGAGCACGTTGCGGCGACCGGCGGCGCTGTCGTCGCGCATCAGAAGCAGGAGCACAACGCCGACCAGCGGCAGGAAGGTGACCGCCGAGAGAATGGGCCAATCGGTCATCAGAAGGAGCTCCCGAGCATCATCCAGGTAACGAGCGCGGCAATGCCGATCAGCATCACGAACGCATAGTGATAGAGGTAACCGGTCTGAAGGCGTACGACGCCGCGCGTGACGTCCATGACCCGGGCGGCAACGCCGTTCGGACCGAAGCCGTCGATGACGCGACCGTCACCCTCTTTCCAGAGGAAGGTGCCAAGGCGCTTGGCGGGCCGAACGAACAGGAAGTCGTAAAGCTCGTCGAAGTACCACTTATTCAGAAGGAACTGGTAGAGGCCGCGATGCTGGCGGGCCAGCGCCTTCGGCGTTTCCGGCGACTTGATGTAGAAGTACCAGGCCGTCACGAAGCCGAGCACCATCGCGATGAACGGGCTGAGGGCGACCAGAGCCGGGACATGGTGGAACTCTTCGAGCAGTTCGTTCTCCGCCGAGGTGAAGAGCGCGCCCTGCCAGAATTCGGCATATTCATGACCGTAGAAATAGCCTTCGCCGAGGAAGCCCGCCACGACGGCGCCGAAGCCGAGCACGAAGAGCGGCAGCAGCATGACCATCGGCGATTCATGCACGTGGTGCATGACCTCATGGCTCGCCCGCGGCTTGCCGAAGAAGGTGAGGAACATCAGGCGCCACGAGTAGAAGCTCGTGAAGAGCGCGGCGATGACCAGCAGCGTGAAGGCAAAGCCCGAGAGCGGCGAGTGCGAGGCATAGGCCGCCTCGATGATCACGTCCTTGGAGAAGAAGCCCGCAAAGCCGACCGGCGTGAACGGAATGCCGACGCCGGTGATGGCGAGCGTGCCGATCAGCATCATCGCGAAGGTGATCTTGATGTGCGGACGCAGGCCGCCCATGTGGCGCATGTCCTGCTCGCCGTCGACGGCATGGATGACCGAACCGGCGCAAAGGAACAGGAGCGCCTTGAAGAAGGCGTGCGTGAAGAGGTGGAAGACAGCCGCGCCATACGCACCGACGCCGAGCGCCACGAACATGTAGCCGAGCTGCGAACACGTCGAATAGGCGATGACGCGCTTGATGTCGTTCTGCACGAGACCGACGGTGGCCGCGAAGAAGGCGGTGATGGCACCGATGAGCGTCACCACCGTCAGGGCGGTCGGCGACAGCTCGAACACCGGCGACATGCGGGCGACGAGGAAGACGCCGGCAGTGACCATGGTCGCGGCATGGATCAGCGCGGAGACCGGGGTCGGGCCTTCCATCGCGTCCGGCAGCCAGGTGTGCAGCAGGAACTGGGCCGACTTGCCCATGGCGCCCATGAAGAGAAGCAGTGCGACGCCGGTCACGGCATCGGCGCGATCGAGATGCATGCCGAACAGCGTGATGACCGGATCGGCCGCGTTGGCGGCACCCTCGGCCGGGAGATAGGTCGCGGCGGCGGCGAAGATGGTTTCGAACGAGATCGAGCCGAACAGGACGAACACGCCGAAAATGCCGAGCGCGAAGCCGAAGTCGCCGACGCGGTTGACGATGAACGCCTTCATCGCCGCGGCGCTGGCCGACGGCTTCTTGTACCAGAAACCGATCAGCAGATAGGAGGCAAGACCGACGCCTTCCCAGCCGAAGAACATCTGCAGCAGGTTGTCGGAGGTCACCAACATCAGCATGGCGAAGGTGAACAGCGAGAGATAGGCGAAGAACCGCGGACGGTGCGGATCGTGGTGCATGTAGCCGATCGAGTACAGATGCACGAGGAACGACACCGTGTTGACGACCACGAACATGACGGCCGTCAGCGTATCGACACGGAAGGCCCATTCGGCATCGAAGTTGCCGGTCTGGATCCAGCGCATGACGGAGACGCGGATCATCTCCGTTTCGCCGAGGCCGACATGGACGAACACGACCCAGGACAGGACGGCAACGACGGCCATCAGGCCTGTCGTGACGTATTCCGAAGCCTTCGCGCCGATCTTGGTGCCAAACAGGCCCGCGATCAGGAAGCCGACGAGCGGCAGGAAGACGACCGCTTTGATGATGGTATCCATGGCCGATCAGCCCTTCATCATGTTGACGTCTTCGACCGCGATGGAGCCGCGGTTACGATAGAAGACGACGAGAATTGCAAGACCGATGGCAGCTTCCGCCGCGGCAACCGTCAGGATGAACAGGGCGAACACCTGGCCGGTGATGTCGTTGAGGAACGACGAGAACGCGACCATGTTGATGTTTACCGCGAGCAGGATGAGCTCCACCGACATCAGGATGACGATGATGTTCTTGCGGTTGAGGAAGATGCCGAAGACGCCCAGCGTGAACAGGATGGCGCTGACGGTCAGATAATGGGAAATGCCGATTTCCATGATGTCGTGTCCTTGACCTTCAGTACCGCCTCAGAGCCCCTGCCCCGGCTTCACCTTCACCACCTCGACGGCGGTGGCGGGAACACGGGCGACCTGCTCTGAAATATTCTGACGCTTGATGTTGGGGCGATGGCGCAGCGTCAGGACGATCGCGCCGATCATGGCGACGAACAGCACGAGGCCGGCAATCTGGAAGTAGTAGATGTAGTGGGTGTAGATGACGTCGCCGAGCGCGGCGGTGTTCGTCCGGTCCGCAACGGACGGGATCGGCATCGAGACGGTCTTGGCGAGTTCGGGAGAAAACGTGCTGCCGGCCACGACGATGATCAGTTCGGCGGCGAGGATCAGGCCGACCAGCGCACCGACGGGCGCATAGTCGAGCACACCCGCGCGGAGCTGGTTGAAGTCGATGTCGAGCATCATCACGACGAAGAGGAAGAGAACTGCGACGGCGCCGATATAGACCACCAGCAGGATCATCGCGAGGAACTCGGCTCCCGTCAGCAGGAAGAGACCCGCCGAGTTGAAGAAGCACAGGATGAGGAACAGGACCGAATAGACCGGGTTCCTGGCCGAAATCACCATGAACGCCGACGCCACGGCGATGAAGGCGAAGAGATAGAAGAATAGAGTCTGCAGACCCATGACCGGTGCCTTTTTCGTCTTCCCCGGAGCGGTGTGCCTTTGCGCAGACCGTTCCTGGCCGACCGGAGAGGTCCGGCCGACACCCAAATTTGCAGTGTATCGCCGCCCGGGCGGGCGGCGTTTGGCAGAGATGCCGCCGAAACCTTAGCGGTAGGGCGAGTCCATGCCGATGTTGCGGGCGATTTCACGCTCCCAACGGTCGCCGTTCGAGAGAAGGCGTTCCTTGTCGTAGTAGAGCTCTTCGCGCGTTTCCGTGGCGAACTCGAAGTTCGGCCCTTCGACGATGGCGTCGACCGGGCAGGCTTCCTGGCAGAAGCCGCAATAGATGCACTTCACCATGTCGATGTCATAGCGCACTGTCCGGCGGGTGCCGTCATTGCGGCGCGGACCGGCCTCGATGGTGATGGCCTGGGCGGGACAGATCGCTTCGCACAGCTTGCAGGCGATGCAGCGCTCTTCGCCGTTGGGATAGCGACGCAGCGCATGCTCGCCGCGAAAACGCGGGCTGATCGGGCCTTTTTCGAACGGATAGTTCAGCGTCGCCTTCGGCGCGAAGAAGTAGCGCATCGACAGGAAGAACGCGCCGACGAACTCCTTGAGGAACAGCGATCTGACGGCTTGCGAAATGGCGGCCATCATTTACCTCCGAATGAGCTGGCCTGGGAGATGCCAGCGACTGTCGCGAAACTGGGGACGGGCATCAGGCCCATCCGCCGAGCTTCAGCGTGATTGCAACGATAAAGACCATGACGAGCGAGAGCGGAAGGAAGACCTTCCAGCCGAGACGCATCAACTGGTCATAGCGGTAGCGCGGCACGAATGCCTTGACCATCGCGAACATGAAGAACACCAGCGACGCCTTGAGAACGAACCAGATGATCCCCGGAACCCAATTCAGGAACCAGATGTCCACCGGAGGCAGCCAGCCGCCGAGGAAGAGAATCGTGGTCAATGCGCACATCAGGCAGATCGCGGCATATTCGCCGAGCATGAACATCATGTACGGCGTCGAGCCGTATTCGACCATGAAGCCCGCGACGAGCTCCGACTCGGCCTCGACAAGGTCGAAGGGCGGGCGGTTCGTCTCGGCCAGCGCCGAGATGAAGAACACGATGAACATCGGGAACAGCGGCAGCCAGTACCAGTCGAGGAACGAGCCCGGCAGGCCCATCATCGTGCCGAGACCGTCACGCTGCGAGTTGACGATGTCCGTCAGGTTGAGCGAACCGACGCACAGCAGGACGGTGACGATGACGAAGCCGATCGAGACTTCGTAGGACACCATCTGAGCCGCCGAGCGCAGTGCCGACAGGAAAGGATACTTCGAGTTCGACGCCCAGCCGCCCATGATGACGCCGTAGACTTCAAGCGACGAGATTGCGAGAACGTAGAGAATGCCGACATTGATGTTCGCCATCACCCAGTTGTCGTTCAGCGGAACGACGGCCCAGGCGGCGAGCGCCAGCGTCACCGACACGAGCGGCGCCAGAAGGAAGAGAACCTTGTTCGCGCCGGCCGGGATGACCGGTTCCTTGACGACGAACTTCAAAAGATCGGCGAAGGACTGGAAAAGGCCGAAGGGGCCCACCACGTTTGGTCCACGGCGCAGCTGCACCGCTGCCCAGATCTTGCGGTCCGCCAGCAGAATGTAGGCGATGAAGATCAGGAGAGCGACCAGCAGCAGAAGCGACTGGCCGATCATGATGGCCGCCGGCCAGACGTAGGTCGAAAGAAAACCGTCCATGGTGCCTTATTCTCCCGCGCTCATTCCGCTGCCGCTTTGAAATTGTTGCGAGCCAGCGCCGAACATTCGGCCATGACCGCGGAAGCGCGCGCTATCGGGTTCGTCAAATAGAAGTCTTTCACCGGAGACGCAAACGCGGATTTGGTCATCTCACCCGCTTTTTGTCCCAGTGCGGCAATTTCGCCGTCGACCGCCGGGGCGATCATGTCGACATCGCCGAAATGCGGATATTCCGAGACCAGCTTGCGGCGCAGTTCGGCCAGCGAGTCGTAGGGCAGCTTCTTGCCGAGCACGTCGGACAGTGCCCGGAGAATCGCCCAGTCTTCGCGGGCCTCACCCGGTGCGAAGCCGGCGCGGTTGCCCATCTGGACGCGGCCCTCGGTATTGACCCATAGACCGGACTTTTCCGTGTAGGTCGCACCCGGCAGGATGACATCCGCGCCGTGGGCACCGTTGTCGCCGTGGGAACCGATATAGACCGTGAAGCCGCTCATGCGCGTCGCCAGGTCGATCTCATCGGCGCCGAGCAGGAAGAGCACGTCCGTGCCCGTCACCATCTCGTGCGCCGTCTTGCCGTTGGCGCCCGGCACGAAGCCGAGGTCGAGACCGCCGACGCGCGCCGCCGCCGTGTGAAGGACGGCAAAGCCGTTCCAGCCGTCGGACACCGCACCGATCGCCCCGGCAAGCTTGGCAGCTGACGCAAGGACCGATGCCCCACCTTCGCCGATCAGGGCGCCCTGCCCGATGATGATCATCGGACGCTCGGCCTTGTTCAGCACTTCGTAGAAACTGCCGCGGCCGGCGAGGAGTTCGCCCAGCGAGTCGGTCCCGGCGCCGAGGTAGTCATAGGCGTAGCGCAGCTCGGCTGCCTCGCCGATCACGCCGATCGGGAATGGGCCCATGCGGAAGCGCTTGCGGATGCGGGCGTTGAGCACCGAGGCCTCGAAGCGGGGATTGGCGCCGATGATCAGGAGAGCGTCAGCGTTTTCAATGCCCTGGATAGTGGGATTGAAGAGATAGCTCGAACGTCCGAACGACGGATCGAGCGCTGCGCCGTCCTGACGACAATCGATGTTCTCGGAGCCGAGCGCCATCATCAGGCCTTTCAGCGCATACATTTCCTCGACGGATGCAAGGTCCCCGGCGATTGCGCCGATGCGGTCGCCGCTGGTTGCCGACACGGCCGTCCGGATCGCGGCGAAAGCCTCGCCCCAGCTCGCGGGCTGCAACCGGCCGTCCTTCTTGACGTAAGGGCGATCCAGACGCTGCGTCTTCAGGCCGTCCCAGATGAACCGGGTCTTGTCGGAGATCCACTCTTCGTTGATCTCCTCGTTGATGCGCGGCATGACGCGCATGACTTCGCGGCCGCGCGTATCGACGCGGATGGCGGAGCCGACGGCGTCCATGACATCGACCGACTCGGTCTTGCCGAGTTCCCAGGGGCGCGCATTGAAGGCGTAGGGCTTGGAGGTGAGAGCACCGACCGGGCAGAGATCGACGACATTGCCCTGCAGCTCCGACGTCATCGCCTGCTCGAGATAGGTGGTGATCTCGGCGTCCTCGCCGCGACCGATCAGGCCGAGCTCGGCAATGCCGGCCACTTCGGTGGTGAAGCGGACGCAGCGTGTGCAGTGAATGCAGCGGTTCATCACCGTCTTCACCAGCGGACCGATATACTTGTCCTCGACCGCACGCTTGTTCTCGTTGTAGCGGGTCGAGTCGACGCCAAAGGCCATGGCCTGGTCCTGCAGATCGCACTCGCCGCCCTGGTCGCAGATCGGGCAATCCAGCGGATGGTTGATCAGCAGGAATTCCATCACGCCTTCACGGGCCTTCTTGACCATCGGCGTGGTCGTGAAGACTTCCGGCGTCTCGCCGTTCGGGCCGGGGCGAAGGTCGCGCACGCCCATGGCGCAGGAGGCCGCCGGCTTCGGCGGGCCACCCTTCACCTCGATCAGACACATGCGACAATTGCCGGCTACCGACAGCCGCTCGTGGAAACAGAAGCGCGGAACCTCGGCGCCGGCTTCCTCGCACGCCTGAAGCAGCGTGAAATGATCCGGGACCTCGATCTCTTTTCCGTCGACTTTCAGCTTTGCCATCTTCGCACTCAATCCTGTCCTCTTCCGCCGGTCTTCAAGCGACGGATCGATCGTCAAAGAGCCTCGTCGGCCCTGTCTGTCCCGAGGCCAGCGGCCTCGATCGTTTGTAGGGGCCCGCAGGCACCCGAAGCGTGGTCGGTCACCCAGGCGGCGCGCCGCCGTGACCGGCGGCCCCGCCAGGCGCTCAGCCTTTGGCGAGCACCTTTGCCTGTTCGACCCAGCGATCCCGCGCGATACGGCCGCTCACATTCAGTTCCCGGTCGAACCGGGCAATGTCGTCCTCGTTCCAGGCCGCAATCTGGCTGAACCGCGTGACCTCGAGATTTTTCAGCACCTGCTCCAGCTTCGGGCCGATGCCGGAGATCTTCTTCAGGTCATCCGCCGCCTTGCCGCGACGCGCACGGGCCGGCTTGTCGGCGACGCCTGTGACCTTGGCGTCTGCCGGTACCGGTGCGGCAGCCTTTGCAACCGCATCCGATGCGCGCGCCATTGCCGCCGCCGTCACCTCGGCTGCCTGTGCCGCCATGTCGGCGGAGGGTTCGGGCGCAAGCGCGTCGTCCGCCGTCGGCTCTGCGGGTTCAGCGGGCGCTGCCCCCTGCCCTGCCTGTCGTTCAGCCTCGGCGGTGGCTGCGGCCTTCTGTGCCGCCTCCATGAAGCCCTGCATCGCACCGAGCATGAAGCCGGCAATATGGCTTGCCATTCCAAAGCCCATCGCGGCGGCTGCCGCGACGGATGCCGTCGGGTTCTGCATCAGCGGCGGCAAGGGCGGCCCGCCCTCCTTCGTCCAGCCGGCAAAGCCCCTGGGGTCGCCGCTCGACGAGGAAGTATCATGCGCGTCTGCAAAACCTGCCTGCCCTTCCTCGATCGACGACTTTACCATCTTGTCACTCCGCGGCTTGCAGAACGGCCCCATGCGATGAGGCGTTGCGTGTGTATTCATCGATTCGCGCTTCCATCTCGGGACGGAAATTGCGGATCAGTCCCTGGATCGGCCATGCCGCTGCGTCGCCCAGCGCGCAGATCGTGTGGCCTTCGACCTGCTTCGTCACGTCGAACAGCATGTCGATCTCGCGTTTCTGCGCACGACCCTGAACCATGCGCTCCATGACGCGCATCATCCAGCCGGTGCCTTCGCGGCACGGCGTGCACTGGCCGCAGCTCTCATGCTTGTAGAAGGCGGCCAGACGCCAGATGGCCTTGATGATGTCGGTCGAGCGATCCATCACGATAATGGCGGCGGTGCCGAACGACGACTTCACGTCGCGCATGCCGTCGAAGTCCATCGGCGCATCGATGATGTGCTCGGCCTTGACCACCGGGCAGGATGAGCCGCCCGGAATGACGGCGAGAAGATTGTCCCATCCGCCGCGGATGCCGCCGCAATGGCGCTCGATCATCTCGCGGAACGGCGTTCCCATGGCGTCCTCGAACGTGCACGGCTTGTTGACGTGGCCGGAGACCATGTACAGCTTGGTGCCGACATTGTTCGGACGGCCGATCGAGGAGAACCAGCCGGCGCCGCGACGCAGGATGCTCGGCGCCACGGCAATCGACTCGACGTTGTTGACCGTCGTCGGGCAGCCATAGAGACCCATATTGGCCGGGAACGGCGGCTTCAGGCGCGGCTGGCCCTTCTTGCCTTCCAGGCTCTCGAGCAGGGCGGTTTCCTCGCCGCAGATATAAGCGCCGGCGCCGTGGTGGACGAAGATCTCCATGTCCCAGCCGAGCTTGTTGTTCGTGCCGAGCAGACCAGCGTCATAGCATTCGTCGATCGCCGCTTGCAGCGCCTCGCGTTCCCGCATGTATTCGCCGCGGACGTAGATGTAGGCGGCGTGGGCGCCCATGGCGAAGCTCGCGATGACGCAGCCTTCGATCAGCGTGTGCGGATCGTGCCGCATGATGTCGCGGTCCTTGCAGGTGCCGGGCTCCGATTCGTCGGCGTTGACGACGAGATAATGCGGACGTCCGTCGCTTTCTTTCGGCATGAAGGACCATTTCAGGCCCGTCGGGAAGCCCGCGCCACCGCGGCCGCGCAGACCGGAGGCCTTCATCTCGTTGATGATCCAGTCGCGACCTTTTTCCAGGATCTGCTTGGTGCCGTCCCAGTGGCCGCGCGACATCGCGCCTTTCAGCGACTTGTCGTGAAGGCCGTAGAGATTGGTGAAGATGCGATCTTTATCGTCAAGCATGGCTCAGTCCGCCGATTCTTCGAGAATATGGGTCCGCCATGTCGGCGGGTCAGTCTTGCGTCCATTCGTCGGGCTCGCGCCGTCAGCCTCGTGGCACCGATCGTCGGCGGTCGCCGATCTCTCCGGTGTACTCGGCTTCGCAGCCCATGGCCAGTGCAACCGTGCGCCGAACCGGCGCGACGGTGCCCGGCCGTCCTGTCACTTCGCTTCGGGCGCCGGCTTGCCGGCACCGGCCGTGAGGTCGGTTTTTTCGCCGCCCTCCGGCGTGTCGACGGTTGCGGCATCCTTGGTTTCGCCGCCTTCGCTCTTCGCGTTCGCCGCCGCCTCGCTCTTGGCCGTGGCCGGCGTCTTCATCGTCGGATTGGTCTCGGCGTCCGTGCTCTTCGGACGACCGGCCTCCGACGGAGGAACGGACGCGCCTTCGGCCGAGGCCGGCGACGCCGCAGGTTCCGTCACCTGGTTGCGCTGGGGCGTCGGCTCTTCGGTCAGCGTCGTCAGTCCGTCGATCGGCGCGGAGAAGATCCGGTCGATCTGGGGACCCGGGACGATCTCGGCGCCACGGCCGGCATCGAAGGCATCGATGATCTCTTCCAGCCGCTCGACCGTTAGGTCTTCGTAGCTGTCCTTGAAGATCATCACCATCGGCGCATTGACGCAGGCGCCCTGACACTCGACCTCTTCCCACGACAGCGTGCCGCTCTCGTTCTGTGTCAGCGGCTGGCCGTGGATCTTGCGCTTGCAGAGCGCGATCAGCTCTTCGGAGCCCCGCAGCATGCAGGGTGTCGTGCCGCAGACCTGGATATGGGCGCGGGTGCCGATCGGCTTCAGCTGGAACTGGGTGTAGAAGGTCGCGACTTCGAGAACGCGGATATAGGGCATGTCGAGCATGTCCGCGACGCTCTCGATTGCCGCCTTGGTTACCCAGCCATCCTGTTCCTGTGCCCGCATCAGCAGCGGGATGACAGCGGACTGCTGGCGGCCTTCCGGGTACTTCCGGATCGTGGTCTGCGCCCAGGCAGCATTGGCTTCGCTGAACGCGAACTGCTGCGGCTGGACGGCTTCATCGGCTAATCGACGAACGGACATGTTTACCGCACCCTATTTCAGTTTCTCGACCCGGCAAACAGGCTGCTCAGCAGCTGCTCGGATCCGGATGTATTTTGTTCGCGGCGATCGACCGCGGCGGAAGACGCGCCGGTCTTGGCCGACTGGGCCAGAAGACGATCGAGCGTCTGGATGACGAAGCGGCGGGCGGCGACGGAACGATCCAGCATCAGCGGTCGACCTCCCCGAACACGATGTCGAGCGAGCCGAGAATCGCCGAGACGTCGGCGAGCTGGTGGCCGCGACAGATGTAGTCCATCGCCTGCAGATGCGCGTAACCCGGTGCCCGGATCTTGCAGCGATACGGCTTGTTGGTGCCGTCGGAGACGAGATAGACCCCGAACTCGCCCTTGGGGGCCTCGACCGCGGCGTAAACCTCGCCGGCCGGAACGTGGTAGCCCTCGGTATAGAGCTTGAAATGGTGGATCAGCGCTTCCATCGACCGCTTCATCTCGCCGCGCTTCGGCGGAACGACCTTGCCGTCGAGCGAGGAGACCGGTCCGACCTTGGCGTCGCCCAGAAGGCGATCGACGCACTGGCGCATGATCTTCGCCGATTCGCGCATTTCGATCATGCGGATCAGGTAGCGGTCGTAGCAGTCGCCGTTCTTGCCGATCGGGATGTCGAAGTCCATGTCGGCATAGCACTCGTAGGGCTGCGACTTGCGCAGGTCCCACGCGGCGCCCGAGCCGCGGACCATGACGCCCGAAAAGCCCCAGGCCCAGCAATCCTCAAGGCTCACGACGCCGATATCGACGTTGCGCTGCTTGAAGATCCGGTTTCCCGTCAGGAGGTCGTCGATATCGTCAACGGTCTTCAGGAACGGATCGATCCATTTGCCGATGTCCTCGACCAGCTCGTGCGGCAGGTCCTGATGGACACCGCCCGGGCGGAAATAGGCGGCGTGCATGCGCGAACCCGAGGCGCGCTCATAGAACACCATCAGCTTTTCGCGCTCTTCGAAGCCCCAGAGCGGCGGGGTCAGCGCGCCGACGTCCATCGCCTGCGTTGTCACGTTCAGAAGGTGCGACAAGATGCGGCTGATTTCGGAATAGAGAACGCGGATCAACTGGCCGCGGATCGGCACTTCGGTACCCGTCAGCTTTTCCACCGCCAGCGAGAACCCATGTTCCTGGTTCATCGGCGCGACATAGTCGAGACGGTCGAAATACGGCAGGGCCTGCAGATAGGTCTTCGCCTCGATCAGCTTCTCGGTGCCGCGGTGCAAGAGACCGATATGGGGATCGACCCGCTCGACGATCTCGCCGTCCAGCTCCAGCACCAGACGCAACACGCCATGCGCCGCCGGGTGCTGTGGCCCGAAGTTGATGTTGAAGTTGCGGATGTTGTGTTCGTTCATTCGCTTCGCGCTCCGCGCTCTCTGCAATTAGCCAGGTGCCAGTCGGCAGTCGGGTCGTTCATATCACACGTCACGCTGATACCGTCCATCTCGCAAGACCCCTATCAGGACACGCGACATTTTTCCAATGTCCGTCGCATCCTCCAGAGACGTCGTCAGGCGGTCCGCGTCGATCATGCCCACCCGCACCGATCGGATACGGTGCGCTTTGCGTTCCCTTGAAGACCCTTGTGCGATCGTCAGATGATGCACGGAAGAGCCCCATTCTCTGCTGTACCGTCCGGAGATTTCGGCCGCAACGGACGCGGCCGATCTCCGGATCCGGGAGACGAAGCCGAAACCTGTTCCCGAGGAGGAGATCGCCGTCCGACCTCTCCTTCAAACGATTGCCGATGGGCAAAGCCCCGTTTTCCAGACCGTCACTTCGCCTTCTCGTCTCCGGGCAGGACGTAATCCGTCCCTTCCCAGGGCGACAGGAAATCGAAGTTGCGGAATTCCTGCTTCAGTTCGACCGGCTCGTAGACCACGCGCTTGGCTTCGTCGTTGTAGCGGACTTCGACATAGCCTGTCAGCGGGAAGTCCTTGCGCAGCGGATACCCCTCGAAACCGTAATCGGTGAGGATGCGGCGCAGGTCGGGATGCCCCGTGAAAAGGATGCCGTACATGTCGTAGGCCTCACGCTCGAACCAGTCGGCGCCCGGAAAAACGCCGCAGATCGAGGGAACCGGCTCTTCTTCCGATGTCGCGACCTTCACGCGGATCCGCTGGTTCTGCTTGGGCGACAGGAGATGATAGACCACATCGAACCGCTCGGGGCGCGAGGGATAATCCACGCCGCAGACATCGATGATGTTGACGAAACCGCAGCGGGCGTCGTCGCGCAGGAACGTGAGCAGCGCGACGATGTTCTCGCCGGTCGTCGTCAGCGTCAGATCGCCGAACGCGATCGTCGCCTCGGCGAACAGGGCGCCGTTCGTTTCCCGAAGATAGGTGGCGAGGCTGTTCAGAGCTTCACTCATGGCGTGTCCTTATCCGGATGACCACCCGGTCAGGGACAAGACATCCCTGAAGCCTGTGGCCGAAGACCCCCGGCGCCGAACGCGCGGGGGCTGCAGTTGGGCCTAACGTTCGATCGTACCCGTGCGGCGGATCTTCTTCTGCAGCAGCAGCACGCCATAAAGCAGCGCTTCTGCCGTGGGAGGACAGCCCGGCACGTAGATATCGACAGGCACGACGCGATCGCATCCGCGCACCACCGAGTAGGAATAGTGATAGTAGCCGCCGCCATTGGCGCAGGAGCCCATCGAGATGACGTAACGCGGCTCCGGCATCTGGTCATAGACCTTGCGAAGTGCGGGCGCCATCTTGTTGGTCAGCGTGCCGGCGACGATCATCACGTCGGACTGGCGCGGCGACGCACGCGGCGCAAAGCCGAAGCGTTCGGCATCGTAGCGCGGCATCGACATCTGCATCATTTCCACGGCGCAGCAGGCGAGACCGAAGGTCATCCACATCAGCGAGCCCGTGCGGGCCCAGTTGATCAGCTCGTCGGTGGAGGTGACGAGGAAACCCTTGTCGGCGAGTTCATTGTTGATTTCGCCGAAAAACGGATCATTGGCGCCGACCGGCTTGCCCGTCGAGGGATCGATGATGCCCTTGGGGGACTGTGCCACCATGGGGTTCGTGGTTGCTACTCCCATTCGAGCGCTCCCTTCTTCCATTCGTAGATGAATCCGATGGTCAGCACGCTGAGGAAGGCCATCATGGACCAGAAGCCGAACCAGCCCATGCCCTTGAACGCCACCGCCCAGGGGAAGAGGAACGCGACTTCCAGGTCGAAGATGATGAACAGGATCGACACGAGATAAAACCGGATGTCGAACTTCATGCGCGCATCGTCGAACGCATTGAAGCCGCACTCGTAGGCCGAAAGCTTTTCATCGTCCGGCGCCTTGAAGGCAACCGCAAACGGCGCCGCCAGGAGGGCGAGGCCGATGACGAGCGAGATGCCGATGAAGATGGCGATCGGGATATAAGAACCGAGAAGGTCTGTCATTATTTTGTCCCTGCCCGCGGCCGCACCGGTGAGGCGCGAATGGCGTCTGCCTGCAGGCCGAAAATGTTGCAACGCCAAAGTCGTTAGCGCAGCCCGCGCCATGGCGCAAGCCTCGCTTCCTGTTTTCATCCGCTCGTTGGAGCGAATGAAGAGTCCCGCTATTTCGTGGTTCTCCTCCAGCCGTCCGGACCATGTCCGAGGCATTGCAGAGCTACAACCTACATAGTCGTTTCCGGGAAGATTACCAGTGTGGGGAAGCCCTCAAAAGGGCGAAGGGGCAAAATGTCGCGGTCCTCTTTCGAGGACCGCTGATCGACATTTTCATTTTACTGTGAAAGTAAAATGGCGCGAGTGACGGGGCTCGAACCCGCGACCTCCGGCGTGACAGGCCGGCACTCTAACCAACTGAGCTACACCCGCGCATTGTTTGGAAAACCGTTCTTTTCAGTCCGTCTTCCGTGACCGTCCGGCGTTGCGCCGTTCGATGAGCGGCTGTTTACGGGGGGTTTCGGGGAGTGTCAAGCGCGTTCAAATACAAAATGATGACAATCTGGATTTTCTTCCCGAAGGCCCGCCTGTCGATCCCTCGCCGCTGGCCGGCAAACCCCGGCAACACAGGGCGTCGGGGCGAAAATCGTCTCGTTTTCCGTATCTTAGAAAATGAAGCGGCTTTTCCACACCCCCCTCGTCTTCGCCCGAAACGCTTGCGAAAAAGGCGGAAAACATCCTTCGCGGCGCGCGCGATGCCGGGAAATGCGGGAGAAAAGAGGGAGAGGTGCGGCCTCCATAAAAAAACACCGGAAAACCCGTCATCCGGTCTTGCGGTTTGCGGCGGTTCCGAATACATCACGGCCACCAACGCGGCGGGCGATTAGCTCAGTTGGTAGAGCGCCTCGTTTACACCGAGGATGTCGGCGGTTCGAGTCCGTCATCGCCCACCATTCTTCCCCGCCTTGCTATCCCACTCCGAACGTTATCCAGGTGCTCCCTCACGGGACGTAAGACGCGTGTTCCTACATGCTTGTCGGGCGTGGACCCGACGCGCGTCCGCGCGCCGGTATGGTTCGTGTGCGCGTCCGCGCGCAGATACGTTCAGGGTGCGCGTCCGCGTACCGGTATGTCTCGTGCGCGTGACGGCGCCGGCCTGCCGCAGCGGCGCTGCACCGTCAGGCGGTGTAGGCCGCGCTGAGCAGCGTCTGCGTATAGGCCTGCCGCGGAGCCGCAAACAGGGCCTCGGTGTCCCCCTCCTCCACGATCTCACCATCCTTCATGACGATGACGTAGTCGGCCATGGCCTTGATGACGGCAAGGTCGTGGCTGATGAAGACATAGGAGAGGCCATGGGCATCCTGCAGGCGGCGCAGAAGGTCGATCACCTGCCCCTGCACCGAGCGGTCGAGCGCCGATGTCGGCTCGTCGAGAACGACGAGACGCGGTTTGAGAATCATCGCCCGCGCGATCGCGATGCGCTGCCGCTGGCCGCCGGAGAATTCGTGCGGATAGCGGTTGCGCGCCTGCGGATCGAGCCCGACCTCTTTCAGCGCCTCGATGGCACGTTTGTCGCGGTCGGCGCGGCTCAGATCCGGCTCGTGGACATAGAGCCCCTCCGTGATGATCTCGCCGACGGTCTGTCGCGGAGATAGCGAACCGAACGGATCCTGGAAGACGAGCTGCATCTGCCGGCGGAGCGGGCGCATTGCCTTCCGGTCGAAGCCCGAAATGTCCTGCCCGTCGAAGCGGATGATGCCCGAGGCCGGCACGAGCTGCAAAAGCGCCCGTCCGAGCGTCGATTTTCCCGAGCCCGATTCGCCGACCACGCCGATCGTCTGCCCTTCGCAGAGCCGAAGGCTGACACTGTCGACCGCGCGGAAGGTGCCGGAACGCTTGGAAAAGAGGCCACCTCCGATCGCATAGTCCACCGAGACACGCCGCCCATCGAGAAGGACGGGCGCGGAGGCCGGCACCGGTTGCTTCTCGCCGCGCGGCTCGGCATCCAGCAGCATCTTCGTGTAGTCGGCCTGAGGCCGTTCGAAGATGTCCGTCGTCGCGCCCCGTTCCACCACCTCTCCCCGCCGCATCACGACGACGCGGTCGGCCACGTGCCGGACGACGCCGAGATCATGGGTGATGAGAACCACCGCCATCGCGAAGCGTGCCTGGAGCGACTTCAGGAGATCGAGGATCTGCGCCTGGATCGTCACGTCGAGGGCCGTCGTCGGCTCGTCGGCGATGAGGATGTCGGGATCGTTGGCAAGCGCCATGGCGATCATCACGCGCTGGCGCTGGCCGCCGGAAAGCTCGTGCGGATAGCTGTCGATTCGCCGCTGCGGATCGGGAATGCCGACGAGGTCGAGCAGCTCGAGCACGCGCGCCCGCGCCTGCCGGAAGCTGCCGCCGCGATGGTGGACGATCGGCTCGGAGATCTGTCGCCCGATGGTATAGAGCGGATCGAGCGAACTCATCGGCTCCTGGAAGATCATGGTGATCTTGGCGCCGCGCACGGTGTTCAGCGCCTTCACCGGCAGGCCGATCAGGTCCTGCCCGCGATAGGCGGCTTGGCCGCTGACGCGTCCGTTGACGGCGAGCAGGCCCATGATTCCCATCATGGTCTGGCTCTTGCCCGAACCGCTTTCGCCGACGACGGCCAGCGTTTCTCCGGCCCGGACGTCGAGGTCGATGCCCCTCACCGCCTCGACCGGTCCATCCGGCGTGTCGAAAGTCACCTTGAGATTGCGAACGTCGAGAATGATGTCATCTGGTTCCGACATGTCAGCGGTCCCTCGGATCGAGTGCGTCACGCAGCCCGTCGCCGACGAAGTTCAAAGAGAACAGGGTCAGGACGAAGAAGAAGGCGGGAAAGATCAGCAGCCATGGCGCCGACTGGATGTTGTTGGCCCCTTCGGAGATCAGCGCGCCCCAGCTCGTCAGCGGCGCCTGAACGCCGAGGCCGAGGAAGGAGAGGAAGCTCTCGAGGAGAATCACCTTGGGCACCACGACGGTGACGAAGACGACGACCGGTCCGATGGTGTTGGGCACGACGTGGCGGCGGATGATCTGCCAGTCGGTCAGCCCGAGCGCCTGCGCGGCGGCCACGAACTCCCGGCGCTTCAGCGCCAGCGTCTGCCCGCGCACGATTCGCGCCATGTCGAGCCATTCCACCGCGCCGATCACCAGGAAGATGAGAATGAAGGAGCGGCCGAAGAAGACCACGAGCACGACGACGAGGAAGACGAAGGGCAACGAGTAGAGAATCTCGACGAACCGCATCATGACATTGTCGACCCGACCGCCGAGATAGCCCGACGTTGCGCCGTAGAGAACGCCGATGCCGAGGGAGACGAGGCTGGCGAGCAGTCCGACCGCGAGCGAGATCTGCCCGCCGAGCATGACGCGCGCGATGAGATCCCGGCCGTTCGAATCGGTGCCGAACAGGAAATACTCGCGCGACACGCGCCCCTCGACCACGATCGTGCGTCCATCGTCGCGCGTTTCCGTGACCTTGGTGTCGTCGAACTCATTGGCGCGATCGATATAGCGCGTCGTTCGCGGATCGATCGCCGCGTCGGCCGTGAAGGTCGCCGTGAAGGTCTGTCCTTCGACGTCGAACGCCTGCAGCGTGACGCGGGCCCGGGCGGCTGCGGCCGAGATCGCGCCCTCCAGGCTGTCGGCACCGGGCCGCGGCTCGAGGCTCGGCGGCACGGAGACATAGGAGGGAAAGACCTGGTCGTAGGCGTGACTGATGAACAGCGGCCCGAGGAACGAGAACAGGGCGACGAGCACCAGCACGACGCTGCCGGCCATGGCGGCGCGGTTGCGCCGAAAGCGCGTGGCGGCGAGCTGGAACAGGCTGCGGCTTGCCGCTTCCGGCATTACCGCCGGCATCTGGGCGAGATCACTCATGGCGAACCCTCGGATCGAGCAGGCCGTAGAGAATGTCGACCACTAGGTTGAAGACGATGACGAAGACCGCGATCAGCACGACCGTGCCCATGACCAGCGTATAATCGCGATTGATGGCGCCGAGCACGAAGAAGCGGCCGACACCGGGAATGGTGAACAGCGTCTCGATGACGGCGGAGCCCGTCAGCAGCGCTGCGGCGCAAGGCGCGAGATAGGAGACGACCGGCAGCATGGCCGCGCGCATCGCGTGCGTCACCACCACCGTCCGGGCCGGCAGGCCGTAGGCGCGTGCCGTGCGGATATGGTCCGTGTGCAGCGCCTCGATCATCGCGCCGCGCGTCAGGCGGGCAAAGACGGCGAGCTGGGGAAGCGCCAGCGCGATCATCGGCAGGATCAGAAACCGCAGCGATCCGTCCCCCCAGCCGCCGGCCGGCAGCCAGGACAGGGTGACCGCGAAGATGAGGGTCAGGACAGGCCCGATGACGAAATTCGGCACCGTGACACCCACCGTCGACAGGGTCATCAGGCCGACGTCGAGCAGGCTGTTCTGCCTGAGGGCGGCAAACGTGCCCGCGGCGACACCGCCGACCAGCGCAAGCCCGAGCGCCCAGAGGCCCAGTTCGATCGAATACGGCAACCCCATGCCGATCAGCTGATCGACCGTGTTGTCGCGATAGATGTAGCTCGGCCCGAAATCACCGCGCACGACATTGCCGAGGTAGCGCAGATATTGCTGCCAGAGCGGCAGATCCAGACCATAGGCCTTGTTGATGTTGGCCATGGTCTGGGGCGAAAGCGGCCGCTCGAGATTGAACGGGCCACCGGGCGCAAAGCGCATGAGGAAGAACGAGATCGTGACGACGATGAACAGCGTCGGCACGGCACTCGCAAGGCGGCGAAGAACGAAGGATAGCATGGCCGTCTCCATGGGAGGGCGGAAGGAACAGCGACACGTGCCCCGATCGACCGGACCGACGACGCCGGCACGAGGCCGGATCGGTTGCGGTCGTTCGCAAGGCGGGCGGGAGCGAGGGGCCGTCCGGCGCGGAACGTTTGAAAAAGGCTCGCGCGACCGTGACGTTTTGAAAGCGTGAAAGGCGGCGGCGCGCAGGGCAGCGGCCGGGACCCGCCATGTCAGGCACACTCGGCCAGGGCTCACTCAGCCATGACCGAGCAAGCCCTGACTCACTTGGCTTACTCGCCGATGCTGAGGAAGCGGCTCAGATGCTGGTTGTTGGCATTGTCGACCCAGCCCTTGACCTTCTTGGACACGAGCCACAGCTCGTTCTGGTACAGAAGGGGGGCCACCGGCTGCTCCTTCATGAGCAGCGCCTCTGCCTCGTGCAGCAGTTTTGCACGGGCCGCGGGGTCCTTCTCGTCGTTCGACTTCGCCATCAATGCGTCGTAGTCCGCATTGCTCCACTTGGCGTAGTTGAAGGTCTTGTTGCTCGTCGTGTTCATGGCGAGGAAGTTTTCCGGATCGCCGTAATCGGCCGTCCAGCCGGCGCGCGCCACCGAGAACTTGCCGCCCTCCTGCAGGTAGGCGTAATGCGAGGACACGTCGAGATTGACCAGCGTCACCTTGGCGTTGAAGGCCGTCTTCCACATGTCGGCGACCGCCGTTGCGACGCGCTCGTGATTGGGGTTGGTGTTGTAGCGGATCTCGATCTCGAGCGGCTTGCCACCCTCGCCGAAGCCCGCCTCCTTCAGAAGCGCAAGAGCCTCGTCCTCACGGTCGAGCTGGCTCTTCGTCGCGAAATCGGCGAGCGACGGGGCGCCGTAGTCCGGCAGGCCCGGAGGCACAAAGCCGTAGGCCGGCTGCTGCGAGCCGCTGTAGATTTCCGTCGCGAGGAAGTCGCGGTCGATGCCCATCGACAGCGCGCGGCGGACACGCACGTCATCCATCGGCGCGGTCCGGGTGTCGAACACGTAGTAGTAGGTCGCAAGCGCCGGCGAGATATGGACCTCGTCGCCGAACTGCTTCTTCAGCCGCTCGATCTGGTCGGCCGAGAAATTGTAGTTCACCTGCAGCTCGCCCGCCTCGTAGCGACGGACCGCGGCGGCCTGATCCTCGAGCGGGTAGATGACGACCTTGTCGAGCTTGATGTTGGCCGCGTCCCAATGGTTCTCGTTTTTCGTCAGGGTCAGATGATCGTTGGCGACATGTTCCGTCAGCTTGAAACCACCGTTCGACACCATGATGCCGGGCTTGACGAAATCGGCACCGTTCTTCTCGAAGCTCGCCTTCGAGATCGGCAAAGCCGTCTGGTGCGCCAGCAATTCGAGGAAGTAGGGCGTCGCGCGCTCGAGCGTGATCTCCAGCGTCTTCGGATCGATCGCCTTCACGCCCAGCTGGTCGAGCGGTGCGCCGCTCTTGTTGACCTTTTCGGCATTCTTGATCGGATAGAGGATGTTGGCATAACCGGCCGCCGTCTTCGGGTCCTCGATCCGCATCAGCGAAAACACGAAATCCTCCGCCGTCACCGGGGATCCGTCCGACCACTTGCCATTGTCGCGCAGCTTGAAGGTGTAGACCGTCCCGTCGTCGGAGACGGTCCAGCTTTCCGCCGCACCGGGCACGATCTCGCCCTTGGCGTCATAGATCGTCAAACCTTCGTAGAGATCCTTGAGGATGAACTCCTCGATGTTGATCGAGGTATGCGCCTGGTCGAGCGTCTGGGGCTCACCGGCATTGCCGCGATTGAGCACGACCTCGGCCAATGCGGGGCTTGCGCCCAGCAACAGCGAGCCGATCAGGGCGGCCCGTCGCAGGGTCCGCGTCATGGTCGTCATCGGCAAAGGCCGGCGTCCAGTCAGGGGTGCGGTCATCGATACTCTCCTTGCCCGTTTGCGCCATCTCGGGGCGCCAAAGCGGCAGCAAAGGCGAAAAATTGGGGAAACGCAACCCTTGCCCGATCTCGTCCGCCAGCACCGGGCGGACCGGCGGCGGGCCGTCGATCATCCCGCCGGTTGCAAGAAAGGCTGTCCATCCGAACCCGGTGAACAGCAGAGGACCCGGGCAAACAGACGGCCGGGAAGCGGCGTCAAACTCCTCCCGCACCTTACGTCAAAGGCCATATCCGGGACGGACCTCGCCGCGGGCTCGACCGCGCCGTGCGCCCGCAAACACGCAAAACACGACAGCCGAAAGTTGTGATCAACCTTTCCCCGCGCGTGCCGCGCACGGATTATTTCGCACCAAAGAAGCTGTGCGCAATCCCCAAGGCCGACCGCTCAAACCGATGCCGACTGCTCATACCGACAAGGGCGGCGCGTCGGTCTCGTCAGGATTGGGATTCGGCGTCTCGTCCGGCAGCCGGTCTGGCTCCGGTTCTGTGATCGGCGGCATGGGCGTGGGGATCGGCGGATTGCCGGGGGCCGGCGGAAGAACGGGATCGGGTACGGTGGACATATCGGCTACGGTGGACATGGGGTCTCCTGTCAGACGGGAATTCCAGAAACGTCGGCGGCGGGGTGCAGGCCTAAAGGCCGGCCTCGGCTCGCCGCATGGGCATGCTGTCGATCTCGGCGAAAACAAGGGCGGGTTCGACGACGTCATCGTACCGAGCCTTCACATGGCCATCCTTTCCGACGAGCACGAGGGCGAAGGTTCCGGGCGTGCAGCCGAGTTCCTTGCGCAGCATATGCGCCTGCGGCACCACATCCGAGCCGAACTCCGGGCGGACATCATTGCCGTCGACGGAGAACACGGCGAGATCGCGATCGCGCAGGGCATCCTTGTCGGCCTTCAGCGCCAGCAACTGGGCCTGCGACTTGATGCCTGCGGGATCGGAGAAGATCACCAGAATGCGCTTTTCCCATTGCAGGTCATGAAGATGGCCGGACGTTTCCTCCGGATGGGGGCCGACGCCGAAGATTTCGGTCATCAGGGATTTGAGCATGATCGTCTCCTCAGCCGTATCGTCGTTCGGCATTTCCGTCGAAGTTCAGTCGAAGGCGGCACCGCGGGCGCCGAGAAGTTCACGCGCCAGCTGACGGATCGCCTCTTCCGCGACATCGCGGTGCCAGCCGGAGGCTTCCGCCTGCTTGACCAGCTCCTGCAGTTCGTCGGGCAGTTCGGCACCGGCCGCCGAGCCCATGCTGACCTCACCGCTGCGCGTGATCGACTGGAAGGCGTCGGCGAGGTTCGCCTTGCACGCCTCGACATCCTTTTTGCCTTCCATGTTTCCGTGCCCGAACGTTCTCGGTTCGACATTGCTGCTCATGACGGTCATCCTCCCGCGCCTCTTGCTCCGGCGTTGTCTTAGCAACACGTAAATCGGCGCGATTGTTCCGGAGGGCATCGCGACTTCTCGCCACGACACCTTGCCAGACGAGGCCGGATTGCTATGTCGTCAGAGAAATGAGGCGCGCCACTGGAGCCGTCGCCTCACGGACGGACGGACAGACGGTGGTGGGAATGACCGAGAACAACCGGACCGAAGACGCGTTCGCCTTTCTCGGGAAAGGGAATGGGATCAGGCAGCTGATCCGCGACTTTGAATGGGGTGCCACGCCGCTCGGACGCGTGGAGACGTGGCCGGGCAGCCTCAGGACGGCGACAGCGCTTCTGGTGCAGTCGTCCGTGCCGATCGTCATGCTGTGGGGCGAGCATGGCATCATGATCTACAACGACGCCTATTCCGTCTTTGCCGGCAAGCGCCACCCGCAGCTTCTGGGCTCCAAGGTCCGCGAGGGTTGGGCCGAAATTGCGGATTTCAACGATCACGTCATGAAGGTCGGCCTCGCCGGGGGTACGCTGGCCTATCGCGACCAGGAATTGACCCTGCACCGGCGCGGCGTCCCGGAACAGGTCTGGATGAATCTCGATTATTCGCCGGTGCTCGACGAAGCGGGAACGCCGGCCGGTGTCATCGCCATCGTGGTGGAAACGACCGGCGAGGTCGTGGCGCGCCAGCGCATTGCTCGCGAGCACGAGCGCCTGTTGCAGCTCTTTGCCCAAGCGCCGACTTTCATGGCGATGCTGCGCGGCGAAAATCACGTGTTCGAGATGCTCAATCCCAACTATCAGGCGCTGATCGGCGACCGCGACGTCATCGGCAAGCCCGCCCGCGACGCCTTGCCGGAGCTTGCCGACCAAGGCTTCTGGGCGCTTCTCGATCAGGCCTATCACACAGGCGAGCCTGTCAGCCGCTGGTCCGAGCGCCTTGTCATCATTCGCTCGCCCGATATCGGCCCCGAGGAGCGGTTCATCGATTTCGTCTATCAGCCCATCAAGTCCGACAGCGGCACCGTCACGCATATCTTCGTGCAGGGCTCGGACGTCACCGAACGGGTCATCGCCGAGCATCGCCAGCGCCTGCTCGTCAACGAGCTCAACCATCGCGTCAAGAACACGCTCGCCTCAGTTCAGGCCATCACCACGCAGACCTTGCGCGGTGCGATGTCGCTGCGGGAAGCATCCGATTCCATCAACGACCGGATCCTTGCCCTCTCGCGGGCGCACAACATGCTGACGGCGCAGAACTGGACGGGCGCCGATCTGTCCGACGTCCTCGACACGGCGCTCGTGCTCGACGGGGATCCGAACCCTCCCCGGTTCGACGTGACCTCCCCGGCACTTCGTCTGGAGCCGCATGCCGCCCTGTCCCTCGCGCTCGCGCTCCACGAACTCGCCATCAATGCCGCGAAGTTCGGCGCGCTGTCGCGCCCGGACGGCCGCGTGGACATCGTCTGCGAGACCGCCCGGCTGGAGGATGAGGAGGTCTTCCGGTTGACCTGGCGGGAGAAAGGCGGGCCGCCCGTGCAGACGCCGCAGCGGCGCGGTTTCGGCTTCCATCTCCTGGAACGCGCCCTTCCCGTCGAGCTGTCCGGAAAAGTGCGCATCCACCACAGGCCCGAGGGCCTTGTGTTCGAACTTTCGGCGCCGCTGTCCGCCATCCGCGAAAGCGCCGATCTTGGATAAGCTTGCCGGTAAACGTGTCCTGATCGTCGAGGACGAGATGCTGGTCGCGCTCCTCATCGAGGATTTCATCATCCAGCTGGGCTGCGAAATCGCCGGCATCGCCATGCGGCTCGAACCGGCCCTGGAGCTCGCCCGCACGATCGACGTCGATATCGCCATCCTCGATATCAACCTCGCCGGCAAACAGTCCTTTCCCATCGCCGAGCTGCTGCGCACGCGCGGGATTCCCTTCGTGTTCGCCAGCGGCTATGGCGCTGCCGGGCTCGAAGGCTCCGGACTGTCCGCGCCCGTCCTGCAGAAGCCGTTCAATGTCGGCGATGTCGGCCGCCTTCTGGCGTCTGCGCTCTGACGCGGAGGGCCTGCCTCCGCATTGTCACGGAACGGTCATGTCTGCGTCATCGCCGTTGCGTAGGATATTTCACGACGCTCGGAATAATTCATCGCGCCTGCGACGAATGACAGGTCAGATCTGGTAATCGCCAGTCCGGCTGGGTCCTGTACAATCGGACGTCTGTTTATGTGCGCGCGCGTATCTCGGCACGCCCGTCAAATCGGTGGAGATCACCATGCCCACACGGAATTTCGGCCATCTCGCCGAAGGACATCCGGACGCACAGCATGCCTCTCGCGGAGGTCATGCGCTGGAACGCGTCTTCGAGGATCATTGCACGGCCGGTGCGGAGACGGGGGACATCGCCGCCGCGCGCCGGATTCATGTCTTCCAGTGCGGCATGATCAGCGAAGCCGCGCTGCAGGACCTGCTGCAGGACAGCGCCCGCGGCAGGAGCGAGCGCTAAGCGCGCCGTTCCGTTGCGCGGAACCCCATCCAGCCAACAGCGGCCGCACCGGCTCAGGTGTCGACCTTTTCCTTTTCCCGCTTGGGCGCCGCGCGCTTCGGCTCTTCGGGTGCCGGAGGGGCGTAAGGCGTCTCGCCTTTGGGTGTCGGGGCCAGGAGGTTCTTCAGCGTCGACAGCCGGTCCTTCAGGAGCGGCCGGAACCGGGTCGCGCGATAGGGCATGTCGGCAGCGCCATAGCCTTCCGGCCCGTCGTCATTGCCCCGGTGGATCTCCTCGAGCTTCACGCCGATGAACTCGCCGTCGATATAGTGGCTGTAGGCGCCGACCCAGCGGATGGTGTAGATCTCGCCCTTGCGGATCAGCTGGTCGATCGAGACGTTCTTGAACTTGTCGTCGATGCAGACGACCTTCTGGCCGACATGGAAATTGTTCATCGCTGCCTCCGGCCGGACATGGCCCACCTCGGTTGATCGGTCACCTGCCCTGCAGGCGCCGCGGCGCTCCGTCGGCCTCTCGAGTTGTCTAAACGCAAGAGCCGCACGGCCCCGTCACGACCGCGCCCGGGACGCCGACTGGCTGCCTCCCTATAGAGCCAGTTGCCGCCCGCCCGCAAGTCCACCCCATCATCCCGTCCGGCAATCGCTCAGAGACGATGCAGAACCACGTCCGGACAGGCCTCGCGTGCGATCGCGCAGAGATGCTCGTGGTGCGTCAGGTAGATCACCTGTCCGACCCCCGCCATCTCCGCCATCAGCCGGAAGGCGTGGAAGGCGCGACCATCGTCGAAGGTCTCCATGATATCGTCCGCGATGAACGGCAGGGCCTCGCGCTGGGCGCTGATCTCGTGGAAGCCCGCCATGCGCAGCGCGAGATAGAGCTGGAACCGTGTTCCCTTCGACAGATCCCTTGCAAGCTTGGTCGCCCCCGTCACGGAGCGGACCAGCAGGAATTCCGTCCCCTTTTCCATCTCGGTCGAAAGGCCCTCATATTCCCCGCCGCTGATGGTGGCGAAGGCGGCGGAGGCCCGCTGCATCATCGCGCTGCGATGCCGTTCGCGGTAGAGCCGCAAGGCCATGTCGGCGGCCAGGAGCCCGGCGCGCAGCCGGAGATAGGCCAGCGCCTGCTCCTCGATATCGGCGAGAACCGTGCGGCGGCGTTCCTCGATAAAGGCGGCCGCATCGTCGCCGGCCGCCTTTTCCAGCCCCCGCTCCGCATCGCGCAACTCCGCATGCCGATCCTGGACCATCCGATCCGCCTCGTCATGGCGCGCGGAGAGCTCGGCCGCCTCGCGGCGCAGCCCCTCCGCGTCGAGCGCAACGAGGATCATCTCGGCCTCCTCCGCTGTCGCGACCCGCAGGCGGGCTGCGAGATCGGACTCGGTTTCGCCGATACGTTCGCGCAATCGGGTTCGGTTTTTCGCGGTTTCGAGGTGGCTCGCGACGTCGCCGAGTTCGGTGCAGCCGAAGAAGGCCAGCATATCGCGCTTGCTGGCGTCGTGCCGCTCCTGGCTCTCGGCCAGCGAATGCGCTTCACGCGCGCGTTCGTCCAGCTCCCGGGACAGACGGTCGAACAGCGCCTCGACCTGCTCGGCAGCCGCCACGCGCTGTAGCAGCCGTGTGTATACCGCCAGCGGATCGTCGCCGACCTCCAGATCGAGCTGCGTGCAGCAGGCGGAAACGGCCGCGACGAAGGCGGCCTGGTCGCGCCCCATCGCCTGGATCCGATGGTCGAAATCGTTGCGGCGCTGGACCAGCCGGTCGATCTCGGCCAGCACCGTCAGGGACGGCATGACCTCGGCCGGGCTCGGCACCACGCCGTCCGGCGCCAGCCAGAGCCCGGAAAGGACGTCCGCCCAGGATTGCGCCCATTCCGCCATCGCGGCCTCCGCCGCCTGTGCGTCGCTCCGCCGCGATGCGAGCGCGGCTTCCGTGCGCTTCAGAGCCTCCGAACGCGCACGCCCTTCGGCCGCCTCGGCCTGTGCCGCAGCCAGCACGCGCTCGCCGAAGGCCAGCGCCGTCTCGAAATCGTCGGGCAGCGCGGCATCCTCGCCGAAAGCGGCCGCCAATCGGGCCATGGCGCGCGCCTCGTCGGCGTCGGCCTGCGCCTGTTTCTGCCGCATGGCGCGCAGGGCCGTCCGCGTCTCCAGCGTCTTCAGGCGACGCTGCAACCAGTCCTCCAGCCGCGGGAGCGACAGGTCCGCCGGCAGGTTGCAGGCCTCCGCCGCCTGCGCGATCGCGTCACCGAGCGCGCTGCGCTCCGCCAGCTGCTCGGCACGTTGCTGATCGTAGGCTGTCTGACGCGCGACGAGGTCGGCGATCGTCACCGCCAGAGCGCGGCTCCGGGCGATCTGTTCGGTCTGCGTCAGCCGCAAGGCGCTCGCCCGGTCATCCCTGTCCAGCGCGCTCTCGAACCTGTCGGCCGTGTCGGCGGCCAGCGTCTCGCGGTGTGCCCGCCAGGCGGCATCGCGCGCCCGGCGCAGCTCGGCCACGCGCCCGTCATCGGCAAATTCCGCCTGGGCGAGCAGGGAATCGCGCTCGGCCTGCGCGGTGGCCAGCTGTAGGGCGATTTCTGCGCGGCGCTCGTCGATGAGCCGCAGGCGCTCGGCCACACGCTCGCTTCGGAACGACCAGTCCGCCAGATCGCCCTCGGCGGGAACGGGCACGCGGGCGAGGCTCTCGCCATCGTGCCGGCCCGGAAGCGACGCCAGCTGATCGGAAAGGAGATCCTCGAGCCGCGCCGTCTCTTCGCGCGCGGCCGTCTGGCGAAGCGGGAAATCTTCACGCCGCAACGCGCGCAGGAGATCAGACAGGGCTTGCAGGCCGCCGGCTTGCAGGTCGCCGGCTTGCAGGTCGCGGGCCTGCAGATCGCGAGCGGGGGTCGCGCCCGGCGCCCGCCCTGCCCGTGGTTGGCCGTTCGTGTCCACGTCGTCCAGCGCCGTGCGGTGCGCGGCCTCGCTCAAGGCAAGCTCCCTGCGGGATGCGTCCTGCCGCTCGGTCAGGCGTGCATGGGACTCGGCCAGGGCTCGCAGCCGGCCAATGGTCGCTGCGGGAATGAGAAGCGCTTCAGGGTTCTCGTCGGTGCGCCGGCCGAGCTGCAGCAGCCGCACCGCCAGATCCGCGGCAACGACGGCGCGTTCCTGAGTGCGCGACGGCATGTCCTGGGCCGCCGTGCGGTAGCGGGCTTCGAGCCCCGAGCTTTCGAGACGACGCAGGTCGTCGCGCAGGGCGAGAACGGCTTCGTCACGCGCGAGCAGATCCCGCTCCTGCGTGCGCCGCGCGATATCGGCAGCGACCTGCGCAAGACGGATGCCGATCTCCGTTTCGGCCCGCATCAGGTCCGGCAGCATCTGGTGCCAGACGGCGGGCGGATCCGGGAGGTCGCTCAGGGCGGCCAGATCACCGCGCAACGCGCGCAGCCGCAGGAGCAGCGGCAGGCCCTCGAGCTTGGCATTCGCCGCGTCCCACTGGACGCGGAGCGCAGCGCGCATGGCGAGGGCGGCCTCGTGCCGTTCCGTCGCGAGGTCACGGGTCTTGCGAAGCGCTGTGTACTCCCGCTGACTGACATCGATCGCCGCGCGCTCGTCCTTCAGCGCATCGAGTTCGGCCTTGAGTTCGGCCAGCCGATGCTTGCGCGCCTGCGGACGGTAGAAGGCATCCGTCCGGCCCTTGAGGTCGGCCATGACGCCGGTCAGGTCCGGCAGCCCGGAGCTGGCGGAAAAAAGCAGCGCTCCCAGCTCGCCCTCGCTGCGCAGGATGCTTTCCCCGCCTTTTTCGATGCTGTCGTCATCGAGCGAGAACATCAGCTGGTAGGTTGCCCGGTCCACCGTGCCCAAGGCATTGGCGAGAAGGCCCTCGGGCAGTGGCTGGTCATGGGCGTCGATCAGCGTGTTCTGTTGCCGCTTCACCCGAAACAAAGACTGGCTGCGCCCCCCGGTGTCCACCGTCGCGCCGATGCGCATGGCGGGATAGGGATGAAGGAAATTATAGGGGCTGCGGCCTTCGATGCCGAAGAACAGGTCGAGCACCGCCGAAAACAATGTCGACTTGCCGGCCTCGTTCGGTCCGTAGACCAGATGAAGGTCCGGCTTGCCGGGCCGGGCTGGGCCGAAATGGAGCTGCTTGCCGGTGAATTTTCCATAGCGGACGAGATCGAGGGCGGACAGACGCATCAGAGATCCCCTTCGCCGGCCCGCACATGCGCCAGCACCTCGTCGCTGCCGTCGCGCGCGATCTCGGCCAGCAGCGCCTCGACAGCGGCTTCATCCGTACCGAAGGTCTCCCGCAATTCGCGCGGCAGCTGGCCGAGAAGCTCGGCCATCAGGTCGGCCGCCTGCTGGCGAAACCCGTGTGCGCCGAGCACGTCGCGATGGATCAGCACCGAGAGTTCCGCAGCCGGGTCGAGACCCGTCGCGGCGTCATGGCCGGGGGTCGTCGCAAGATCAGGCGCCTGGCAGTCGATCTCGATCTTCTCCACCCAGCAGCCGGGCAAGGCATTGGCAAGCCCGGTCACCTCATCCGTCAGAAAGCCGGGATCGCGCTTGAGCCGGTAGGCAAGCGCGGTGGTGCCCGTCAGCTGCAGGCGCAGAATGAGATGCTGCGCACCCGCCGCCGCGACGCGGCGCGCGAGATCGTCGCCGATCCGGGCGAGCAGCGCCCGCCATTCCGAGATGCCTGTCAGGTCGACGATCGCCCGCTCGAACACGGCGCTGCCGATACGTCGTTCGTCGTGACGGATGTCGCCCCCTTCACCGACGGTGACGAGCGTCACGCTCTTCGGACCGGCTTCGTTGATGTCGCGGCCCTGCGGCATCCCCGGCATGACGATCAGCGGCCTTTCGCTGTGGACGAGGCGATGATGCACGTGGCCGAGCGCCCAGTAATCGAAGCCGTGCGCGACAAGCTCCGTCACGCTGCACGGGGCGTAGAGATCGTGGCCGGGCGCCCCGGCCAGACTCGTGTGCAGCATACCGATATTGACGGCCTCCGGCTGAGGCCCGGGAAAGGACGGCAGGAGGCTGTCGGGCGCATGCGGCTGGTCGAAGCCGATCCCGTGGATATAGACGGCGCGCCCGTCGGCCAGGGTCGCCGCCTTGACGGATTTCGCACGGTTGGAAAAGACATGAACGTTGTCGGGAAAGGTCAATTCGCGGCGAATGGCCGACTGGTTGTCGTGATTGCCGCGAATGACGAAGACCCGCACGCCGGCCGTCTCCAGCCGGCGCATCTCGCCCATCAGGAACAGGGCCGTGTTCATCGAGGTCTGCGACCCGTCGTAGAGGTCCCCCGCGATCAGGAGGGCATCGACGGCCTCTGCGATGCAGAGATCGACGATGGCCGTCAGCGCGGCGCGGGTGGCACCGCGGACATGCTCTGCGAGCTCCCCGTTGCGGAGCGCCAGACTGCGGAGAGGAGAATCAAGGTGAAGGTCTGCGGTATGAATGAAGCGGAAAGCCATGCCCGACCATGGCCCTGCCAGCGCACGGACGTCAATCGTTTCGGCGTTCTCGCCGTCGTCTTTCCACCGGGCGGTCACCTTCCGACCTGCACACGCCCTCACTGGCCGGATGCTGTGGCGCATGGGCTCCGGCGGCTTGTGTTGCTCTTCAGGAACCCCGATCCACTTTCACGCGACCCGGTTTCAGATCGCCGCGAAGGCATTTGACATGGGCCCTCATAACGTCCATCTCCACGTGATGAAAACGACATTCGACGTCTCCGACAAGCTGTTCGAGCTCTATCATCGCGTCCACCGGCTCATCAACCAGTCGATGACGGAGGAAGGCGTGTCGCTGGCCCGCAGCAAGTTCCTGTTCTTCCTGAACAAGCTCGGTCCCTGCCGCTCGACGGATATCGCCTGCGCGCTCAACTTCGCGCCCCGCACGGTGACTGAAGCCATCGACGGACTGGAGCGCGACAAGCTGGTGGTCCGCCAGCCGGACCCCGAGGATCGCCGCGCCAAGATCGTGTCCATTACCGATGTCGGCCGGATCGCGCTCGAGGCCGCGGAACATCCGCGCAAACAGCTGATCGAGGAAATCTTTTCGGCACTGGACGACGAGCAGCTCGACCAGCTGCACGACATCGTCAGCAAGCTGGTCCGTCGCACGGACGAAATCCGCGAGCGGCGCGAGCAGGACGAGGCCGCCATGGCGTCGGTGACGGCGCACGAGGCCTGAGCGCCGACAGCTGGCGCTGCGCCAACGCGATCGGGCCATCGGGTCATCGCACCGGCCGGAGGGCCAGGACGAACGCCGGACGGCCAAGAGGAACCGGGCACGAGGCCCGGTCCTGTCCTCCGACAGCGGTCACATCGCGTTGATCGTGCCGATGGTCCAGAACATCGTCTCGCCCGAGCTGTCATCGACGCCATCATTGTCGGTGACGACATAGCCGGTGCCCGTCCCGTCGATCGCAAAACCCTCGACCTTGTCGAGCACGTAGCCGTTCAGCGCCTTCAGATCGGGGAGCAGATCCCGGAATTCCTCCTTGGCGACGACCGGCAGCGGACCACCGAGCTTGGCCGGCTTCAGTTGGGCGAGTGACACCCGGAAGATCTTCTTCAGTTTCGCGGCCTGTCCGACGAGATTGTCGCGTTCGATGACATAGGCGTTGTCGCCGTAGATCGTGATTTCGGATAGGCCGACCCAGCCCTCGCCCGTCGTCTCGAGAGGATAGCGCACGGCGCCCCATTCCCCCGATTTCGGCGTGTAGGAGACGAGCTTGACGAAGCCTTTCTCGTCGTCCTTCCATTCGCGCTGCACCGCCATCCACAGGGTCGTATCATCGCCCTTTCCGGCAACGGCGATGCCTTCGAAACCGTAGCGGGTCTCTGCGGCGCGCAGCTCTTCGGGAAGCGGGATTTCCTTCTTGATCTGGCCCTTGGCGTTGACCTGGTAGAGCGCATGCGGCACCAGCTTGTCGGCATTGCCTTCGGATGCCAGCCAGAAGCCATCCTCCGTCGCGACGATGCCCTCGATGTCGAGCTTCTGCGCCGGTGCGCCGTCGCGGGTGATGGTCAGCGCATCCGTGATCTCAGCCGGGCTCTTCGTCGCATCGATGGTGAAGATGCGCGGTTCGGCGCCATAGACGCTGTCGCTGACGGCATAGAGCTTGCCGGGCGCACCCGGCACGGCCGCCAGACCCGAGAGAGCGCCAAAGCCGATCGGCACGCCGTCCTTCTCTGCGGAGCGGAGTTGCGGATAGGCCGGCTTGCCCTCCTTGCGCTCGTAGATCATAACGTGCGAGCGCGCCGCCCCGTCTTCGACGAGGTCGGCCTCGTTGGCGGTGACCAGCAGGTTTCGGCCTGGAATGGCCACGCCGCCTTCCGGCGAGATGCCCGACGGCAGAAGCTGGAGCAGGTGCGGCTCGGCGCCGGTATCCTTGTAGACACCGACGAGCGATGCCCGCTCGGCGAGCACGAAGAACAGCCGATCATCGCCGAAGGTCGCCGCTACCAGCCCCTCGGGCTCGATGCCCTTCGCCGCGGAACGCTTCTCGGGATAGTGACCCACGGCCGCCGCCGCATGCTCCAGGCTGGCGCCGGCCTCGAAGAGCACCGTGCCGCGGGTATCGAAGATGGTGAAACCGCGCGCACCGCCCTTCCAGTCTCCCTCGTTGGCGACAACCAGCCTGTCGTCGTCGAGCCACTTGACCGCATCCGGCTCCCGGGCCACGCCCTTCAGCGTGCCGGTGAAGGAAAGCTTGCCGTCCCGCTTCGTGTCGATGCCGTCAAGATCCACCGTGCCGGCCGAGAAATGCGAGACGACCTTACCGGAGCGCCCGTCGAGGATGACGATATGGTTGTTTTCCTGCAGCGTCAGTGCGATCTGGTCGCGACTGTTGAAGGCGACGAACTCCGGTTCCGGATCCTCGCCGCCGACGTCGGCCAGACCGGTCAAGGCGACATGGCGGATGGTGGCGCAGTCGGGCACGCCGTCGTTGAGCTTCACGATGACCAGATCGCCGGCCGGCATCTGCGGCAGCGCGCCGTCGTTCACCTCTTCGTCGCGCTCGTTCTCGATCGCAATGGCGGCGAGCGTCCGGTCCTTGTTCACCGCAACCGAGTCCGGCTGGCCACCCAGTTCGCAAGCCGCCGTCACGGCGCGGCTTGCAATGTCGACCGCCGCAAGCCTGCCTGACGGATTGGCGCGGTTCGGGCTCGTATTGACGGCAACGAGGGCCTTCGGGCCGGCAACCGTCACGGAGGTCGGCTCGCCGTCGAAGCGGACGACGCCGCCCGCCTTCGGTGACGCAGGGTTCGTGATGTCGATGAAGCCGATCGCCTTCTGGGGGCTGTCGGAATAGACCAGCGTCATTCCGTCGTCGGTGGCCGTGACAATTTCGGCAGAGGTCACCGTCTTGCGATCGACCCCGGCCGGCAGGTTGTCCGCCACGGCGAAGGACGCGATGCGGTTGAAGACGGGCTCCGCAGACGCGGGGCCGGCCACCGAGGCCGCAAGCAGGGCCGCGAGCGCGGCGGTGACGGATACGGTTTTCATGAGACATCCCCTCGACATGATCGCGGCGTCCAAGCCGCGGTGCCGGCAGACTGGTCGCGGCACCTGCCGGATTTCTGGCGTGCCCATATGACAGGGGAATGACAGGAACGAAAAAGGCCCGGGATGACCCGGGCCGGAAGACGAGGAGAGCGGCCTGAGCCCTCTCCTGTTGCTGGCGGATGGCAGGACCGGGAGAAGCCCCTGATCCCGCATCGCAGCGCCGCTTGAAGCGCGCGGTCTGCCGGGGTTCCCTTGGGAATGCCGGCGCCGAACGCTGATGTCACGACCCCTGAGGCGAAGCGTTGACGCCGCCCCGGGGATCGCAAGGCCTTAGGAGTTGACCGCGTCCTTGAGGCCCTTGCCGGCCGCAAACTTCGGAACGTTGCGCGCGGGAATATCGACTTCCGCACCGGTGGAGGGGTTGCGGCCCTTGGAGGCTTCGCGACGGCTGACGGTGAAGTTGCCGAAGCCGACGAGGCGTACGTCGCCGCCGTTCTTCAGTTCACCCTGGATCACGTCGAACAGTGCTTCGACAGAGGCGGCAGCCTCCTTGTTCGTGATGCCGGCCTTTTCGGCAACAGCCGATACGAGCTCATTCTTGTTCATGTTTCCACCCTTTCAACTTGGTCCGAAACGACTTGTTTTCGGGCGACCGTACCATCGTCGCAGCGGTCGCCTTGGCAACCCAATCGCGCCGAATGCCCGGAAATGCAAGGCTTTGCGGTGCATTTTACGAAAAAAGACCGGCACAAAGGCCGGTCTTCCACTGATAAAGCGATGGATAACGGTGCAGGCGCCCTCCAGGGAGAGCCGAACCCTCGCGCCCCTGCCCCTTGCGAGACCGGTCGGAGAGCACCGGGGGAGCGAAGCGTTTGCTCCCCCGGGCCTGTATCTTCAGTGGGCGAAACCCGCTGTGGTTTCGTCCGTATCGTCCGCAACCTTGACCGGCGCGGCGTTCTTCGCCGGATCCCACTCGATGGCTTCGGGCATGCGGACCAGAGCGTGCTTGAGAACCTCGCCAATCAGCGACACGGGAATGATTTCCATGTTGTTCTTCACATTATCCGGAATTTCCGCCAGATCCTTGGCGTTTTCTTCCGGGATCAGCACCTTCTTGATCCCGCCGCGCAGGGCCGCGAGAAGCTTTTCCTTCAGGCCGCCGATGGGCAGAACCCGGCCGCGCAGGGTGATTTCCCCTGTCATGGCCACGTTCTTGTCGACCGGAATGCCCGTCATGATCGAGACGATGGCGGTGGCCATCGCAACGCCGGCCGAGGGACCATCCTTCGGGGTCGCCCCTTCGGGAACGTGGACGTGGATGTCGCTCGTGTCGAAACGCGGCGGCTCGATGCCGAAGTCGATGGCGCGCGAGCGGACATAGGAGGCTGCCGCCGAAATCGATTCCTTCATCACGTCCTTCAGGTTGCCCGTCACCGTCATGCGGCCCTTGCCGGGCATCATCACGCCTTCGATCGTCAGCAGTTCGCCGCCGACCTCGGTCCAGGCCAGACCCGTGACCACGCCCACCTGGTCGGTGCGCTCGGCTTCGCCGTGGCGGAAGCGCGGAACGCCCAGATAGTCATGGATGTTCTCGGCCGTCACCTCGATGCTGGTGGCCTTGCCCTTGAGGATCTCGGTGACCGCCTTGCGGGCGAGCTTCATCAGCTCGCGCTCGAAGGAGCGGACGCCCGCCTCGCGGGTATAGGTCTGGATGACCGCCATCAACGCGCCGTCCGTCACCGAGAATTCGGCGGGCTTCAGGGCATGATCGGCGATCGCCTTGGGCAGGAGGTGCCGCTTTGCAATCTCCAGCTTTTCCTCTTCCGTGTAGCCGGCGATGCGGATCACTTCCATGCGGTCCATCAAGGGCGCCGGAATGTTCAGCGTGTTCGCCGTCGTGATGAACATCACGTTCGAAAGGTCGTATTCGACCTCCAGGTAGTGGTCCATGAACGTGGCGTTCTGTTCCGGATCGAGAACCTCGAGCAGGGCCGACGACGGATCGCCTCGGAAGTCCTGGCCCATCTTGTCGATTTCATCGAGCAGGAAGAGCGGGTTGGACTTCTTGGCCTTCTTCATCGACTGGATGACCTTGCCGGGCATCGAGCCGATATAGGTCCGGCGGTGGCCGCGGATCTCGGCCTCGTCACGAACGCCACCCAGTGCCATGCGGATGTATTCGCGGCCGGTCGCCTTGGCGATCGACCGGGCGAGCGACGTCTTGCCGACGCCCGGAGGACCGACGAGGCACAGGATGGGGCCCTTGATCTTGGCGGAGCGCGCCTGCACGGCGAGATACTCGACGATGCGTTCCTTGACCTTGTCGAGGCCGAAGTGATCGAGCTCCAGCACCTTTTCGGCCGCGTTGAGATCGGTCTTGACCTTCGACTTCTTGTTCCACGGAATGCCCGTCAGCCAGTCCAGATAGTTGCGCACGACGGTGGCTTCCGCCGACATCGGGCTCATCTGGCGCAGCTTCTTCATCTCGGCGTCGGCTTTTTCCCGCGCCTCCTTGGAGAGCTTGGCCTTGTTGATCTTGTCTTCCAGTTCGGCCATCTCGTCGCGGCCTTCCTCGCCGTCGCCGAGCTCCTTCTGGATCGCCTTCATCTGTTCGTTCAGGTAGTATTCGCGCTGGGTCTTCTCCATCTGGCGCTTGACGCGCGAGCGGATCCGCTTCTCGACCTGCAGCACGGAAATCTCGCCTTCCATGAAGCCGAGCGCCTTTTCCAGGCGCGCTTTCACGCTCGTCGTTTCCAGCATTTCCTGCTTTTCGACGATCTTGATGGAGAGATGCGAGGCGACCGTGTCGGCCAGCTTCGAGTAGTCCTCGATCTGGCTGGCGGCACCGACGACCTCGGGCGAAATCTTCTTGTTGAGCTTTACGTAGCTCTCGAACTCGGAGACGACCGAGCGCGAAAGGGCTTCGATCTCGACCGGATCTTCCGCGGGTTCGGCCAGCGGGTGCGCCATCGCCTCGTAGAATTCCTCGCGACGGGTATAGCCATCGATCTCCGCGCGCGACCGGCCCTCGACCAGCACCTTCACGGTGCCGTCAGGAAGCTTCAGGAGCTGCAGGACATTGGCGATTGTGCCGATCTGATAGATCGCGGAGGGCTCCGGATCGTCATCGCCGGCATTGATCTGGGTCGCAAGCATGATCTGCTTGTCGGTACCCATGACCTCTTCCAGGGCGCGGATCGACTTTTCGCGACCCACGAAGAGGGGCACGATCATATGAGGGAACACCACGATGTCACGCAGGGGAAGGACTGGGAAGGTCCCGCTCTCGGCTGCCGAAGACGTTTTGTTCGTCATGTCATTTCCTTTCCGTCCCGTTTCCGGGAGCGTTACCCGAAGCACTTCAAGGATGCTTCCGGTCATCACTTTTTCCACTGTCACAGGTGGAGGCTGCGAGACCCGTTTTCAACCCTTCGACGGTCCGGCCGGCAGCATTCCCGGCAGCTATCGAAGCGTATCGCCCAATAGAGGCTACGTGACTGTCGCGGACCTTGCCATGCGACCGACGCGTCATGATTCGGCCCTCCGGCCCGCGACACGAAACCGTCACATCATCGCGCGGTCGGAATGCTTTAGCAATGGCGGAATGAGCGGGGTCCCGATAGCGCTCGGCCCTTGCGGACCGACGGGCGATCTGCAACGCTGACGGGCCGGATTCATCCGTCCGGTCCCTACCCCACTTCATCTTCTAGCCCCGCGCCCGGGCCCTGCACCCCAGCCGTACGAAGACCCGCCCCGCGATTGGAACGCCTGTGAACCTTCATTCCCGTCCCCGGGTCGGCCCGGAGGTCCCGACGGCGGGCGATGTCACCCTGCTGTCGATCAGCCAGGCAACCACGGCCACCTTCTCCGATGTGTTCATCGGTCTCGCCTTCCTCTGCTTTATCCATGTCGGCTCCAAGCGCGTGTCCTGTCCGATCAATGGCGAGATCATCGGCCACGAAGGCGACCTGCTTGCCTTCCCGCCCGGCGCCGTCGTGACCTTGGAAAACCGCGCGCTCCGGAACGAGACCTATCGTGCGGACGGCGCCTATTTCACGCAGGATCTTGTCGACGCGGTCTTTCCGCATCAGCACCCCCGCTCCGCCTCGCCCGGCATCCAGATCATCCGGGCCGATCATCAGCCGGGCGCCCTGCTTCGTCTCATCCGGGACACGCTGTCGGCCACAGACCTGCCGGATGCGATCCGCCGACACCGCCTGCTGGAGCCGCTTCTCTGGCTGCAGCATCACGGCGTGCACTTCCCGGCGCAGGCTGATCGCCAGCCCATGATCCGGCTTCGCCGTCTTCTCGAGACGGATCTCAGCCATCCCTGGCGAGTGGCGGAGGTCGCCCGGCATTTTGCCATGAGCGAGGCGACCCTCCGTCGCTGGCTTGGCGGGTCGGAGCTGGGCTTCTCGAAGATCCTGCAGAACACCCGGTTGGAGAAGGGACTGGCCCTGCTGCAGACGACGGAACTTCCGGTCTCGCACGTCGCGCAGGATTGCGGATTCAAGACACAGTCCCACTTTTCCGATGCCTTCCGAAGGCGCTTCGGCATCCCGCCGCGCGCCATCCGCGTCGCGGTCGATTGAGCGTTTTTCGACAAAAGATGAAGGCCGGGCGAAAGCGGCGACGGTCACAGACGGATACGCTGCAGAGGTCTTCCATCCTCTCCAGAAAGGGACAGAAAATGTCGTCCGTTCAGCCCATATCCCGTTCCAACACTGCCATCAGTGCCAAGCAGACCGGCCTCGTGTTTTGCAGCCTCCTCGTCGGCGGCCTGATGCTCGGAGGCCTCGCCACACGCGCCGCGGCAGAAGACTTCAAGGTCACGAGCACGTCCATGCGCGAGGGCGGCAAGCTGGAGATCGCGCAGGTCTTCAAGGGGTTCGGCTGCGACGGCGGCGACGCCTCCCCGCACCTGTCCTGGTCCGGCGCACCGGTCGGGACCAAAAGCTTTGCCGTCACCGCCTACGATCCCGACGCGCCGACCGGGTCCGGCTGGTGGCACTGGGCCATCGTGAACATCCCGGCCGCCACCACCGCGCTTTCCGCCGGCATCAGCGGCACCGACGCCCTTCCCAAGGGCGCCGTCGAACTCAAGAACGACTATGGAACGCGAGGCTTCGGCGGCGTATGCCCGCCGCCCGGCGCCGTCCATCGCTATATCTTCACCGTGCACGCGCTCAGCGTCCCGGCGCTCGATCTGCCGGAGGATGCAAGCAACGCGCTTGCCGGTTTCATGATCGGCGGCGCGACCCTCGCCACGGCGCGCCTCACCGCCGTCTATAACCGGTAGGCGCCCTCCCTGCGAAGACCGCGATCCGCAACCAAAAGGGGCCTGCATCGCTGCGGGCCCCTTTTTCAACAGTCTCTGGCGCCATCAGGCGGAAACGTTGGCCTTTTCGTCCGTGCGCTCCGAGTAGATGTAGAGCGGACGGGCCGAACCCTTGACGACCTCGTCGGAGATGACGACTTCGCGCACGCCTTCGAGCGTCGGAAGTTCGAACATCGTGTCGAGCAGGATCTTCTCCATGATCGAGCGAAGGCCGCGAGCGCCGGTCTTGCGGATGATGGCGCGCTTGGCGATCTCGCGCAGCGCGTCTTCGTGGAACGTCAGTTCCACGTCTTCCATCTCGAACAGGCGCTGGTACTGCTTGATCAGCGCGTTCTTCGGCTCCGACAGAATCTGGATCAGCGCATATTCATCGAGATCCTCGAGCGTCGCCAGAACGGGCAGACGGCCGATAAATTCCGGAATAAGACCGAACTTGACCAGATCTTCCGGCTCCAGTTCGCGCAGGACCTCGCCGACGCGGCGATCTTCCGGTGCCCGGACGGCCGCGCCGAAGCCGATCGACGTCTTCTCGCCACGGGCAGAGATGATCTTGTCGAGACCGGCAAACGCGCCGCCGCAGATGAACAGAATGTTCGTCGTGTCGACCTGCAGGAATTCCTGCTGCGGATGCTTGCGTCCGCCCTGCGGGGGAACCGAAGCGACGGTGCCTTCCATGATCTTCAGCAGCGCCTGCTGCACGCCTTCGCCCGACACGTCCCGCGTGATCGAAGGATTGTCGGACTTGCGCGAGATCTTGTCGACTTCGTCGATGTAGACGATGCCGCGCTGGGCGCGTTCGACATTGTAGTCGGCCGCCTGGAGCAGCTTCAGGATGATGTTCTCCACATCCTCACCGACATAGCCGGCTTCGGTCAGCGTCGTCGCATCGGCCATGGTGAAGGGAACGTCGATGATGCGGGCGAGCGTCTGGGCGAGATAGGTCTTGCCGCAGCCGGTCGGGCCGACGAGCATGATGTTCGACTTGGCCAGTTCGATGTCGCTGCCCTTGGCCGAATGAGCCAGGCGCTTGTAATGGTTGTGGACGGCAACCGACAGGATGCGCTTGGCCTGCTGCTGGCCGATCACGTATTCGTCGAGAACCTTGATGATTTCCTGTGGCGTGGGAACGCCATCGCGGGACTTGACCATCGAGGTCTTGTTTTCCTCGCGGATGATGTCCATGCACAGCTCGACGCATTCATCGCAGATGAAAACGGTTGGGCCGGCAATCAGCTTGCGGACTTCGTGCTGGCTCTTGCCGCAGAAGGAACAATACAGGGTATTCTTAGAGTCACCGCCGTTGCTGCCGCTGACTTTGCTCATTTCACTTTCCTTCCAGCACGCCGCGCATCCCGTGCGGGACGCAACGAACCACTCAAACCGCTCCGCAGACTGGCGCGCCGTTCAGCGTCAATGTGCTTTGCTTCCGGGAGTACGAACCGGCCGCGTTTTCACGCGGGCCGGCGGCAACTTGTCTCCCACCGAAAACCGGATGCTAGGACGCGAGAACTCAACATAGCATTAACGGTTGATAGTAACGGCTTTGGTCTCGGGATAAAGACCCTTGAAAGTTACAATTGTGTCACAAATGCATCATCCGCGACACAAAAGCCATGATCAACTTTCGACGGCCGATTCCATGGCTTCGCGCGAGGTGATGACCTTGTCGATCACGCCCCAGGCAAGCGCCTCGTCCGAGGTCATGAAGTGGTCACGATCAAGCGTCTGTTCAACCTCTTCGTAGGTCCGACCGCAATGCTTGACGTAAACCTCATTGAGGCGACGCTTCATCTTGATGATATCGCGGGCATGACGCTCGATGTCGGAGGCCTGACCCTGGAACCCGCCGGAGGGCTGGTGCACCATGATGCGGGCGTTCGGCGTGGAGAAGCGCATGTCCTTGTGGCCGGCGGCCAGAAGCAGCGACCCCATGGATGCGGCCTGCCCGATGCACAGCGTCGAGACGGCCGGCTTGATGAACTGCATCGTGTCGTAGATGGCCATGCCGGCGGTGACGACGCCACCCGGCGAGTTGATGTAGATGGCGATTTCCTTCTTCGGATTTTCCGCCTCGAGAAACAGGAGCTGGGCGCAGACCAGCGTTGCCATATGATCTTCCACAGGGCCGGTGAGGAAGATGATGCGCTCCTTCAGGAGGCGCGAAAAGATGTCGTAGGAGCGTTCGCCACGGTTGGTCTGCTCGACGACCATCGGCACGAGCGCCATAGCGGTATCAACGGGATTTGTCATGTCAGCCCTTCGTCTCATGAATGCGCGAACACTTCGCGTATCGGAATCATTCGAATATCTCTGCCCCTTTACATAGAGTGTCAGAGGTAGGCACTTCAAGTCGGCTGCCGTCTATAACGTTAACGAGAGGCGCTTGCCCGAGGGTGGCGTCAGAGCTGCGATTCGATGGGCAGAAAGCCGATGATCGCGGCTGTCGCCCGTCGCCAGAAACCGGCATCCGGCTCGCGCTCGAGCATGCGCGAACAGTGCTGCGCCTCGTCGTTCCAGCAGAGCCGGCCGTTCTCCAGCGAGAGCCGGAAGCTCGTGCCCGGGTGGGTCTCGAGCGCGAAGACCGCATCGACGTCGGCGACCAGGGCCGGACAGGTGAAGAGCACCCCCATCTCGGTGTTGAGCGAGGCCGACCGGGGGTCGAAATTCATCGACCCGACGAAGCCCCCCTTGCCATCGATGGTGAAGGCCTTGGTGTGGAGGCTCGCGCCGCGCGATCCGAACAGCGAGAGCCGCTGCGTCTCGGTCGCCTCCGACACGGCCTTCAGCTCGTAGAGCGCGACGCCGCCCGCCACCAGCCTGCGGCGGTAGTTCGCATAGGCGCCGTGCACGGCCGCGACGTCGGTTGCCGCCAGCGAATTGGTGAGGACCGCCACATCCACGTCCCGCGCGACCAGCCCGCAGAGCGTCTTCACGCCGTCGGTGCCGGGGATGAAATAGGGGGAGATGATCTTCACGCTGCGTCCGGCCGCGGTGATATGCGGCAGCAATTCCTGCATGAGCCAGTTCTGCCGACGCTCCAGATGCGCCTTTTCGGGCGGATCGGCCTTGATCGTGATGTCGCCGGTGAACCGGAGGTCCCCGCTGCCGTGGAAGAGCCCCGGGGCAGCTTCGGCGGCTTCGACATGCCCGAGGTAATGCCGCCCGCCTTTGCCGCGCGCGAGTTTGCCGAGCTTGCGGCGCAGGCGCGGCAGGTAGTGCCGGTGCGGCGTGCGCAGCGAACCGATCGGCAGCACCATCGAGCTGTTCCAGTAGTCGTCGAAGACGGCGCTCGCCTCGCGCGCGATCGGGCCGAGCATCCACATGTCGAGGTCCCGGAAGTTCGCCTGCTCGGCGGCATCGAAATAGGCATCGCCGATATTGCGTCCGCCGGCGACAACGAGGCGGCCATCGGCGATCCAGGTCTTGTTGTGCATGCGGCGCGTGGCGCGCAGAGGCCGCAGCATCATCTCCAGCCCGCGGCGGAAGCGGTCGTTGCGCGCGCGGCTGGGATTGAACAGCCGCACCTGAATGTTGTCATGCGCGTCGAGCGCCAGGCAGAAGCGGTCGTGCAGCCCGGCATTGATGTCGTCCAGAAGCAGGCGCACCTTCACGCCCCGATCGGCCGCCGCGAGAACCTCGGCAGCCAAAAGCCGTCCCGTCAGGTCGCGCCGCCAGTAGTAATACTGCAGGTCGAGGCTGCGTCCCGCCTTGCGGGCGGACACGACGCGGACGGAGAAGGCGTCGAGGTTGTCCGCGACCAGCGTCGCTGCGCTCTGTCCATCCCGGCCCGCCAGCAGCGGCACGCTGTCCCGGTCGATCGCCGTCTGCCCCTCCACCGGCTCGATCGCCTTGGCCGGCTGACCGTAGAGATGCCGGCCGAAGCGGCCATAGACGTAGATGGTGCCGAGCGCTGCCAGCATCGCCAGGATCGCAAGGGAGATGGTCATCCAGTTCATGAAGCGGTCGAGAGCCTCCGGTGGGTCGGGGTGCGGCAGCGAAAAGAAAGCGCGCGCCTAGCCCAGCTGTGCCGTCGGCCCCTGCCGTCCCTTGCCATCCGTCTCGCCGGTGGGGGCCGTCTCGCTGCGGGGCGTGGCCCCGGCGACCAGGTCTTTGCGGGTGGCAAGCGCGGCTTTCAGATCGATATGGGCCTTCAGCGGCAGATGGTCGGAGGCCACACGCGACAGGGTGGAATGGTGCACCTCCACATGCGTTACCAGCGTATGCGGACTGCCCATCACCCGGTCAAGGGCAAGCAGAGGATAACGCGACGGAAAGCTCGGCACGGCCGAGATCGAGTGGTCGAAGACCGGCGACAGGAGCGACAGGGCCGAACGGCGGCCGATCCGCCATTCGTTGAGATCCCCGATCAGCAATGTCGGCCGTTCCTCGGCCTCTTCGATCGCCGCAAGAATCGCGCGGGCCTGCTGGCTGCGCGAATGCCGGAGCAGGCCGAAATGGGCGGCGATGATGCGCAGCGGTCCATGTTTCAGGTCGAGATCCACCACCAGCGCGCCGCGCGGCTCGACCCCTGGCAGTTTCAGCTGGTTGACCTTGGCGACGGCGCCCTCGCGCACCAGCAGGAGATTTCCGTGCCAGCCATGCCCCTTGGGCGAAAAGGCCGCGATCGGCACCGACAGAAGATGGCAATCCCGGTGAAGCCGCTCGAGATCGAGCAGGCCCGCGCGCTCGCCGAAGCGCTGGTCGGCCTCCTGCAGCGCAATGATATCGGCGTCGATCTCGCAGATCACATCCATGATGCGGCCGGGGTCGAAGCGCTTGTCGGTTCCGACGCATTTGTGGATGTTGTAGGAGGCAACCACCGTATCGCCCCGTGCGCCGGCGGACGCCTCCCGCCCCGGCAGAGGCACGCGGCGCGCCCGCAGTGCCGCCAACAGACCGCCCGCCGACTTGCCGGCTTTGAGGCCCGCGCTGAGGAACGGGACGGGCGTGGCTCGTTTTTGCGACATGGCGGCACTTACCTTGGCTTTTCGATACTCGGGTCGGTTTCGGTCGAAGGCGGTCTTCAGGATGTAGCGAGCAGAGCGCGGCTGACAAGGCAGCGCACCGCTGCAACACCGCTTCCCGAAAAAACGGACAGGAGAGCGATGATCCCGGCTGACGTCCCTCAGACTTCCGTTCGGCCGTCCGCGCGGGGGGGGTGGCGGCGCGCCCGGTAGAAACCGCCCTCTTGAAAGCGAAAACCCGATCTTGACATCCGTCCCGTCCGGCAGCCTTCTGTGGCATCCGCCGCATGCCGGAGGCGTCCGTTCGCGACAGCCCTGCATCTGACCATCCCCCTGCCCGAGATCCCTCTGTCCAAGGTCTCCCTCTCCCCGCCTTGCGACCGCGTCGTTCTCCCATCGTTGCTTATACTGGACATGCCATGCCGACTGCCAAACACGCTTCCTCGTCCGCCGCAATCATCGATGTCGCCACCCGCCGCGTCCGGCTCGACATCCGCGACCCCACCTTCTACCGCGACCCGCTGCCGACCTATGCCGCCTTGCACGCCACCTGCCCCGCTTTTTACTGGGAGGAGCCGGGTCAGTGGTTCTTCACCGGCTACGATCAGGTGAACGCGCTGCTGCGCGACCGCCGCTTCGGGCGCCAGATCCTGCATGTGGCGACCCGGGAAGAGCTGGCCATGCCTGAGCCGAAACCGCATCTCGCCGATTTCGACCGGTTGGAGCACCATTCCTTGCTGGAGCTGGAGCCGCCGGCGCACACCCGCCTGCGCACGCTCGTCAACCGCGCCTTCGTGTCGCGGCATGTCGAAACGCTGAGACCCGACATCGCCGCACTCTGCCACCGGCTGATCGACGGGTTTGCGGACGACGGACATGTCGAGCTGCTGAAGACCTATGCCGAGATCGTCCCGGTCACGGTGATCGCGCGCATGCTCGGCGTCCCGGTCGACATGGCGCCGAGCCTGCTCGACTGGTCCCATCGCATGGTGAAGATGTACGTGTTCAACCCCTCCGTCGAAACGGAGCACGATGCCAACCGTGCCTCGGCGGAGTTCGATGCCTATCTGCGCGAGATCATCGCCTTCAAGCGCGACCATCCGGGTGACGACCTTCTGTCCCACATGATCGCGTCGGAAAAGGACGGCGAACGGCTGAGCGAGGACGAACTGGTCTCGACCGCCGTCCTCCTGCTGAACGCCGGACACGAGGCAACCGTGCACCAGCTCGGCAACGCCGTGGCGGCCATTCTGGAGTCCGGCGCGGAACCGGCTGGCCTCTTTGCCGACGACGGCACCACGGAGCGCACCGTCGAGGAGTGCATGCGCTACGCCGCGCCGCTCCACATTTTCCAGCGCTACGCCCTGTCCGACATCGCGCTCGAGGACGGCATCTCGCTGCGCAAGGGGGACCGCATCGGCCTGCTGCTGGCGGGCGCCAATGTCGATCCGCGCCGGTTTACCGATCCGCTCGCCTTCCGCCCCGCGCGCAACGAAGGCCCGCACCTTTCCTTCGGCGCGGGCATCCACTTCTGCATCGGCGCCCCGCTTGCCCGACTGGAGCTCAAGCTCTCGCTGCCCATCCTGTTTGAACGGCTGCCCGGTCTGCGCCTGGCAGCCGAGCCGGCGTTCAAGGACAGCTATCACTTCCACGGCCTGGAGCGGCTGGACCTCGCCTGGGGCTAAGCGCGGTCGAGCCGGTCCGGCGCGATATGCTCACACCCGGATGACATAATCCTTGCGAGTCGTTTCAAGCACTTCCCACGTTCCCTTGAAGCCCGGCCTGAGGACGAGGCTGTCGCCTGTCTTCAGGTCGAAGATGTCGCCCTCGTCGCTGGTGACGACGGAATGGCCCGACAGGACGTGGAAATACTCCCACTCCTCGTAGACGATCCGCCACTTGCCGGGTGTCGCCTCCCAGATGCCGGCATAGAGGCCGCCGGGGGCCTCCTCGACGTTCCAGGTGCGAAACTCCGGGGCGCCGGCAAGCAGGCGATCCTCGGCGGGGGCGCCGATATCCGGCTGGATACCGGTGATGTCGAAGGCGAGCGCAAAGGTCATCGACATCAGACCTTCGCCAGCGACTGCTCGAGATCGGCGACGATGTCGGCCGCATCCTCGATGCCGATCGACAGGCGGACGACCTCCGGCCCGGCCCCGGCCGCCACCAGCTGCTCGTCGTCCAGCTGGCTGTGGGTGGTGGAGGCCGGGTGGATGACGAGCGAGCGCGTGTCGCCGATATTGGCGAGATGCGAGAGCATCGCGACGCCTTCCACGAAGGCCTTGCCCGCGGCATAGCCGCCCTTGAGCCCGAAGGTGAAGACGGCCCCGGCCCCGCGCGGCGAATAGCGCTGCTGCAGCGCATGGTTCGCGTCGCTCTCGAGGCCCGCATAGTTCACCCAGGCCACCTTGTCGTGCTGGCTGAGATAGCGGGCCACGACGAGCGCATTGTCGCAGTGGCGCTGCATCCGCAGCGGCAGCGTCTCGATGCCGGTGAGCAGCATGAAGGCATTGAACGGCGAGATGGCCGGGCCGAGATCGCGCAGGCCCAACACCCGGCAGGCGATGGCAAAGGCGATGTTGCCGAAGGTCGTGTGCAGCACCATGCCGTTGTAATCGGCGCGGGGTTCGGAAAGAGCGGGATACTTGCCCGATGCCGACCAGTCGAACGTGCCGCCATCGACGAGGATGCCGCCCATGGAATTGCCGTGACCGCCCATGAATTTGGTGAGCGAATGCACGACGATATCGGCGCCATGCTCGATCGGCCGCACGAGATAGGGCGTGGCCATCGTGTTGTCGACGATCAGCGGCAGGCCGTTGCGATGAGCGATCTCCGCGATGGCGGCAATGTCGACGAAGGTGCCGCCCGGATTGGCGAGACTCTCGATGAAGATCGCCTTGGTGCGTCCGTCGATCGCCGCCTCGAAGCTTTCGGGGCTGGCCGTGTCGGCCCAGCGCACCTGCCAGTCGAAGGCTTTGAACGCCTGCCCGAACTGGTTGATCGAGCCGCCGTAAAGCCTGCGCGCAGCAATGAAATTGTCGCCCGGCGACATCAGCGTATGGAACGCGATCAGCTGGGCGGCATGGCCGGAGGCCACCGCCAGCGCCGCCGTCCCGCCTTCCAGCGCTGCAACGCGCTCTTCCAGCACGGCCTGGGTCGGGTTCATGATGCGGGTGTAGATATTGCCGAAGGCCTGCAGGCCGAAGAGCGACGCGGCATGATCGGCATCGTCGAAGACGAAGCTCGTCGTCTGGTAGATCGGCGTCGCCCGTGCGCCCGTCGTCGGATCCGGCTGCGCCCCAGCGTGGACGGCCAGCGTATGAAACCCCGGTGCTTGCGTCATATCGTATCCTCCCTCTCGCGGACGCCTCTCCGGCGCCCGATCGTGCACGCTCCCGGCGCCCGCGCGATGATGGTCGCGTTTCAGCCTCGGGAACTTGTCCTGGGCACTATTCCAGAGCCGGAGGCCGATCGGAAGGGGGACGGAGCGGCTATACCGGGCGGATTCAGCGATCTTTCTCTCGGAAAAGACGCGGCTTTAGAATTTCATTCTCCTCAGCCGACGAGCCGCGGATACTCGATGGCCGGGCAGCGATCCATCACGACCTTGATGCCGCGTGCTTCGGCCTTGGCGGCGGCGGTGTCGTTGCGCACGGAGAGCTGGCCCCAGATCGCCTTCGGCAGCGGCTCGAGCGCGAGGATTTCGTCCACCAGGGCCGGCAGGGCATCGGCGGCGCGGAAGACGTCGATCATGTCGACCGGCTCGGGGATGTCCTTTAGACGCGCATAGACGAGACGGCCCAGAAGCTGGTGACCAGCCAGGCCCGGATTGACCGGATGGACGGCATAGCCCTTGCGCAGGAGGAAGCCCATGACACGGTGGCTCGGACGCTCCGGATTGGCAGACGCGCCGACAAGCGCGATCGTTCGCGTCGAGCGCAGAATATCGGTGAGATAGATATCCGGGTACTGATCGTGATTCATGCTGTCCTCCTGCCTCTCTTTCTGACGTGGGTCATCGGGCTTTCCAAAGGAAAAACGTCGGCCGACGGAAAAAACGTCGACCCGCGGGAAAAACGTCGGGCAACGGGAAAAACACGGGCGGCACCGTGTGTTCCCGGAAAACGTGGATTTCCGGGTCGAAACCCCCGCTCGGAGCTGTGCATAGCGGCCGAACCTGTCACAAAACCGTCACGCCGGAGGCGCGCGACGCTTGCGGTCGCCACCCCGGCTTGCGACAACGGACGGGCGCTTTCGCTTCGTCCCACCATCCGGTTTGCCCGTGCCGCTCGACGTTCTTCTCTTCGTTCTCTTCGGTGCCCTGCTGCATGCCGGGTGGAACGCGATGGTCAAGGCCGGAACGGACAAGTCGCTGGACGCCGCGATGATCGCGCTCGGCGCCGCCGTGATCGCCTGGCCGTTCCTGCCCTTCATGCCGCTGCCGGACGCGCGGGCGGTGCCGTTCCTGCTGGCCTCGGCCCTGTTGCAGTTCGGCTATTTCCATCTGGTCGCCGCCGCCTACACCGCCGGCGATATCGGCCTCGTCTATCCCTTGATGCGGGGCGGCGCCCCGCTGCTCGTCGCCGCGGCCAGCAGCATGATCGTCGGCGAGACGCTGACCCGGGGCGCAACGCTGGGTATCCTCGCCATCTCCGCCGGCATCTTCACGCTAGCCTTCGAAGGGCGGAGCAGCGGCAGGCGGGCCCTCACGCTCGCGCTCATCAATGCGGTCTTCATTGCCGCCTACACCTTCGTCGATGGTCTCGGCGCGCGGCTGTCCGGCAATGCCATCGCCTATACCCTATGGATGGCGCAGCTTCCGCCCGTGCTGCTGCTCGGCTGGGCGATGTTCAGGCGGGGAGCGCCGCCGGTGATCGGCCATATCCGGCGCAATGCCTGGCGCGGCCTTGTCGGCGGCGCCGGCTCGATCGGCTCCTACGGCATTGCGCTCTGGGCCATGACCCGGGCGCCGGTCGCAACCGTCGCGGCCCTCCGGGAGACCTCGATCCTCTTTGCGATCGTGATTTCGGTCACCGTGCTGAAGGAGCGGATCAGCCCGTTCCGCATCGCAGCCGGATGCCTCATCGCGCTCGGGGCGCTGATGCTGAAGCTCGTCGACGCCTAGCGCTTCGGCCAGACGGGCGTGCGGTTTGCAAGAAACGCCGCCATGCCCTCGACCGCATCCGGTGTCAGCGCGCTCGCGGCTTCCGCCTGTGCCGCCTGCGCGGCGGCGTCCTCCCGCGACATCACGGCCTGCCGTGCGAAGGCAGACTTCACGCCCTGCTGCGCGCCCTGCGATTTCGAGGCGATGACGGCGGCATATTTGTCGACGACCTGCCGCAGATACTGTTTCGGGACGATGCGGTTCACGAGGCCGAAATCCTTGGCGGTGGAGGCGTCGATCGTTTCCCCCGTCAGCAGCATCTCCATCGCCTGCTTGCGGCCGGCGGACCGCGCCAGCGCCACGACCGCCCCCATCGGCGCGACGCCGATATTCACCCCGGGCGTGCAGAAGGTCGCCGTGTCCGTGCAGATGGCCAGATCGCAGGCCGCCACCAGCTCGCAGCCGGCCGCCGTCGCCAGCCCGTCGATTTCCGCGATGACGGGCTGCGGCAAGGTCGAGATGGCCGTCATGAGCCGGGCCGAGCGCGCAAAAGCGGCCTCGAGCGCCGCGCGGCCGGCATCGTCATCCGATCGCCGCCGGTCCAGGTCCTCGAGATCGAGACCGGCCGAAAACACCGCTCCGGTTGCCGCGAGGATGACGACGCGCAGCGCCGCATCGCCCGCCGCAGCCTCGAGCTCGCTCAGGAGCGCGTCGACGACATCCGTCGAAAGCGTGTTGAGCGGCGGATGGTTCAGCGTCAGGCGAAGGACATCGCCGTCGCGCACGCGCAGAACGAGGTCGCGCGGCTCGGGGCGGCGCAGGGAAACGATATCGGCCATGTCGGCTCCTTTTCGGGGGCAAAGATGCGACCTCCAGCTACGCCGCCCGCCCCGCGCTTTCAAGCCGCAGCGCCGCAAATGGCCGCGCCACAGCGGAAAACGTCACTAAAACGCGTCACATTTATTGTGGTATCATCTTACCACATAGATAACCCATTGTTTTCGTTAACGGCGGCTGGAGCCCTGCCTGACCGCTCCTCTTGACGGGCCGACCGACCTCCCCTTATAAGCCGCACTGTTCACGGGCGTCCGCGTCCGTGTCCACTTTGCAGGGTCGTCCTCCGGGTCGCTTTCCGCAAACCAAGCAACAAAAAACGCCCGGCGGCAACGTATCGGGTTCCCAACGAAAGAGTTTCATCATGTCAACCTTCGTTCAGAAGCCTGCAGAGGTGGAGAAGAAGTGGATCCTCATCGACGCCGAAGGCCTCGTTGTGGGTCGCGTCGCGACCATCATCGCCAACATCCTGCGCGGCAAGAATAAGGCCACCTACACTCCGCATGTCGACGACGGCGACAACGTCATCGTCATCAATGCCGAGAAGGCCGTGCTTACCGGCAAGAAGTACACCGACAAGAAGTACTACTGGCACACCGGCTACCCCGGCGGCATCAAGGAGCGCACCGCGCGCCAGATCATCGAAGGCCGCTTTCCGGAGCGCGTTCTCGAGAAGGCTGTCGAGCGCATGGTTCCCCGCGGCCCCCTCGGCCGTCGCCAGATGAAGAACCTTCGCGTCTACGCAGGCACGAACCATCCGCATGAAGCCCAGCAGCCGACCGTTCTCGACGTCGCCAAGCTGAACACGAAGAACGTAAGGAGCGCCTGATCGTGGCCGACCTCTCCTCTCTGAAAGAACTTGGCACGGTCGCGGAAGCCAGCAACGCTGCTCCCGTTCATGTCAAGAAGATCGACGCCCAGGGCCGCTCCTATGCGACCGGCAAGCGCAAGAACGCCGTTGCCCGCGTCTGGGTCAAGCCGGGCTCCGGCAAGATCACCATCAACGGCAAGGCCTACCCCGAGTATTTCGCACGTCCGGTCCTGCAGATGATCCTGCGTCAGCCGATCTTCGCGGCGGCTCGTGACGGCCAGTTCGACATCGACGCCACGGTTGCCGGCGGCGGTCTCTCCGGTCAGGCCGGTGCCGTTCGTCACGGCATCTCCAAGGCCCTCACCTACTACGAGCCGGGCCTGCGCACCGTGCTCAAGAAGGGTGGCTTCCTGACCCGCGACAGCCGCGTCGTCGAGCGTAAGAAGTACGGCAAGGCGAAGGCCCGTCGTTCGTTCCAGTTCTCCAAGCGTTAATCGCTTCGGATCACGCACAGTGTCAAAGGCGGGGCTTCGGCTCCGCCTTTTTCCGTTTGGGGATGTGGGCCGGCACGGGAGCCGCCGTGACGTCCGAGGCTCCTGCCATGGCGCCTACCGCGCGGGATCGTCGGCGGCGTCGGGGACGGGTCCCATCGGCAGCACCGGCACGATCGGAAGCTTGCCCAAGATCGCGGCCACCGCAAGTCGGGCTCCGGACGCGGTGAAATGCAGGGTGTCGGCCAGATAGGGCAATCCGTCCGATGTCAGAGCACATGTGCCGCCCTGCGACCGCGCGCAGAACACCTCCTCGGGAAACACCTTGATCGTCCGAGGGCTGGCCACAGCATCGAGCACGGCGCGGCTCCGCGCGCTGTTCTGGACAAAGTCGGCATAGGCCATCGTCACCTCCGGTCGCGCCACGCCGGCCAACATCTGCTGCGTGACGGTGCCGATGACGTTCACAGCCGGTTTAGGATGGGGATAGACGAGCACCACACGACGGCCCGACGCTTCGATCGTCGCGATCGTGTCCCGGAGGCGCTGCCGGATTTCGGGCGGAACCTCATCGCCGGCGGACTGGGTCACCCCGTCGATCTGGTATTCGGGATAGGACAGGAACACGATCCATGACGCCGCCATCACCACGGTGGTGATCTCGGGAGACGCGAGGATCTGCGCGAGCGCGCTTTCGTTGAACGGGCCGCAATGCGCGCTTTTGGCAACGGACGGAACCGACACCCCGGGAAGCGGCGCGCAGTAACCATGGGTGAGCTGCTGCAGGCTCGTCCCGCGCCTGTCCAGTTCGGCGGCCAAAATCTCCGACACGGATGCGGAGATGGAATCGCCCCAGATGGCATAGGTGACGGGATGGCCCGGGTTGTGAAGACAGTCCTTCAGCGGGAAGACGGGAAGATCGGCTTCGGCCGTATACAGGCACGCCTTGTTCCACGCGCTGGCGCGGACCATCGCGGTGACGGCTGACGGCAAGCGCCAGGGCAGGCCCTTGGTCACATTTCCTGCAACGCCGGTGGACACGATCAGCGCGGCTGCGGCGCCGCCGAGAAGGCGCGGCGTTCTCGAGCCGATCCGCCAAGGGCCGATGTGTTGCCGAACCGGCTGCTCGACATACCGCCACGACAGAATGGATACGGCGAGGGCCGCAAGGGACAGGGCGATCATGACCGGAAGCGTCGGCTCCCCCATGCTGCGAATGCGTGCGAAGGCGAAGATCGGCTGATGCCAGAGATAGAGACTGTAGCTGACGCGCCCGAGCCCGACGAAGGGCGGCCATGACAGGAGGCGCCCCATGACGGTCCGCTCGACCCCGAAGACAAGCAGAAGGCCGGTCCCGAGGACGGGACCGAGCGTCAGAAACGACGGCCAGTCCTGCTGCGACGTCGGAACGAGGATCGAGAGGGCAATGAGCGCGAAACCCGCAAGAGACGCCGCCTCGTTGACGCGACGCGACCGGGAACATCCTGTGAAGGAGAACAGGCCGCCCGCCAGAAGCTCCCAGGCGCGACTGGTCAGACAATAGAAATTGACCGTCGGGAAAGCCCGGACTCCGATCAGACAGACGATGAAGCTGAGGAAACAAAGCCCGGCCATCGCGGGGACGAGGCGGCCTCTCCCCTTGCGGGCGACCAGGAGGACGAATACCGGAAACAGCAGATAGAACTGCTCCTCGACGGCCAGGCTCCAGGTGTGAAGCAGGGGCACACGATGCGCATCCGGCGCGAAGTAGCCTGCCTTTGTTGCGAAGTGAATGTTTGCATAGGAGAACAGGCTCGCCAGCAGGGATTGCGCATAGTCCTTGAAGTCGAGCGGCAGCAGCCAGATCCAGGCAAAGGGAATCGTGGCCAGCAACATGACGAGCAGCGCAGGCAGAATGCGCCTGGCGCGCCGCTCGTAAAACGCCCGCATCGAAAACCGGCCGGCCTCGATGTCCCGGACGATGATGCCGGTAATGAGATAGCCGCTGATGACGAAGAAGATATCCACCCCGAGGAAGCCTCCCGGCAAATACGGCAGGCCCGCATGGTCGAGAACCACGGCGGTGACAGCCATGGCGCGAAGGCCGTCGATCTCGCGTCTATGAAGCATGCCGTCTCATCCAAACCCCTGCGATAACACGGCATCTACTAATTTAGTCATTCATCTTTGACAAGCCGATCGGCCCGCCTCGGTGCCCAAGCCCGGCGTTTCGGTGCGCAGCCTCTCCAACGGGAGGAAAGTGTCTTGCGGGCGCTGCGGAATTCCAGCAGGTTCCGGCGCAAACGTCCTGCGGAGTTCTCATGGCATCCAAGACCATCGATCACGCGATCACGGCCCCGTCCCTGAAGAGTGCCGCGTCGGATCCGACACATGCCGGCATCCTGTCCTTCATGCGGCGCAGATATACCAAGCGCCTGACCGGAGCGGACGTCGCCGTCTGGGGCGTGCCCTTCGATGCGGCGACATCGAACCGGCCGGGCGCCCGCTTCGGGCCGCAGGCCATTCGGCGGGCATCGGCCATCTTCGACAACGATCCGCAACACCCGTTCCAGCGCGACCTCTTCGCCGAGATGGCGGTGATCGATACGGGCGACTGCCTGCTCGATTACGGCCACCACGCAAAGACGCCCGCCACGATCGCCCGGGAGGCGGCGCGGATCATCAAATCGGTGCCCTACCTGCTGACGCTTGGCGGCGACCATTTCATCACCCTGCCGCTGCTGCGGGCGCACGCCGCGCGGCACGGGCCGCTCGCCCTCGTCCAGTTCGATGCGCATCAGGACACCTGGCCCGACGCGGAAGGCAGGATCGACCATGGCTCCTTCGTCGGTCGGGCCGTGCGCGAAGGGCTGATCGATGTCGCACGCTCCATCCAGGTCGGCATCCGCACCCATGCGCCGGACGATTTCGGCATCCGTATCCTCCCGGGCGATGCGGTCGAGGACATGACCGCCTCGGCCATCGCCGCCGAGATCGTCGCGCAGGCCGGCGGGGCGCCCGTCTATCTCACCGTCGATATCGACTGCCTCGACCCGGCCTTTGCGCCGGGCACGGGCACGCCCGTTTCAGGCGGATTCTCCAGCGCCAAACTTTTGTCCGTGCTTCGCCGGCTGGCCCCGCTCGACATTCGCGGTTCCGACGTGGTCGAGGTCGCACCGGCCTATGATCACGCCGACATCACCGCCATTGCTGCATCCACCGTCGCCATGTATATGCTCGGCCTGCGTGCGGAGCGGCTGGCCGCCGGCCGCTGAACATTGCCGGCAAGGGCCGCCACACTGTTATCAAACAGAATCAACGGCGTGAGAGACTGAGTCCGGCACACGCCCCAACCTCTTGAACCGACGGGACAAAGACATGACGGCTAAGATCTTCATCGATGGCGAGCACGGCACCACGGGATTGCAGATCCGCGCCCGCATGGCCGACCGCACGGATGTCGAGCTCCTGTCGATCCCGGAGGCCGAGCGGCGCAATGCCGCCATGCGCGAGGACCTGCTGAACAGCGCCGACATCGCCATTCTCTGCCTGCCCGACGATGCCTCGCGTCAGGCCGTGGCCATGCTGTCCGGCAACGACGCCGTGCGCATCATCGACACCTCGACCGCCTATCGCGTCGCGCCGGACTGGGCCTATGGCTTCGCGGAGATGGATGCCGCCCAGGCCGAGAAAATCCGCGGATCGCGCTTCGTCGCCAATCCCGGCTGCTACCCCACGGGCGCCATCGGCCTCGTGCGGCCGCTGCGCCAGGCCGGCATCCTGCCGGAGGCCTATCCGGTGAGCGTCAACGCCATCTCCGGCTATACCGGCGGCGGCAAGCAGATGATCGCCCAGATCGAGGATCCTCAAAATCCGGATCCGATCACCTCGCCGGGCTTCCTCTACGGCCTGCCGCTCAAGCACAAGCATGTTGCCGAGATGAAGATTCACGGCATGCTCGGACGCACGCCGCTGTTTTCCCCGTCGGTCGGCAAGTTCCCGCAGGGAATGATCGTGCAGGTGCCGCTGTTCCTCGAGGAGGTCGGCAACGGCGCGACGCTCGAAAGCATCCACGGCGCGCTTTTCGCGCATTATGCCGGCCAGGACGTGGTCGAGGTCGTGCCGCTGGAGGTCAGCGCGGCGCTGGCGCGTGTGGATGCCGTGGAACTGGCGGGCACGGACCGTATGAAGCTCTTCGTCTTCGGAACGCCCGGCGGCGAGCATGTCAACCTCGTGGCCCTGCTCGACAATCTCGGCAAGGGCGCCTCCGGCGCCGCCGTCCAGAACATGGACCTGATGCTGTCGGCCTGAGCATCGCTCTCCGGCGACGTCTTGACGAGATGACGCATCGCCCCGCCTCCCTTGCGGCGCCGGGGCGATGATGATCGGCTGCCTCGGTGTCGGTCAGCCGTGCACGGTCTGCGCGTCCAGAGGATATTCCCCGAAGAAGCCGCGAAAATGCGCAATGGCAAAGCCAAGCACGACGAGCGCGCCGCCCTGATGCGCCACGCCCCAGCCGATCGGAACCTGCAGCAACAGCGTCATGATGCCGATCGAGGCCTGCAGGAGCACCAGGCCCGCGAGAACGACGGCCCGTCGGGCATGGCTCGAGCGTGGTGCAAGACGCAGGTTGGCGATCATGTGCCCGAGAACGAGCGTCAGCAGGACATAGGCGCCGCAGCGATGCACGAACTGGACGGTCTTCGGATTCTCGAACAGGTTTCGCCAGGCCGGGCTCTGGATGAAGAGATCGCTTGGGACCAGTGCACCGTCCATCAGCGGCCAGGTGTTGTAGCTGAGGCCGGCATCGAGCCCTGCGACCAGCGCGCCGAGATAGATCTGTACGAGCGCCATCAGCGCGATCGCGCCGGCGACCACATAGGAATAGCGCGTCGGCGGGGCGTCTCCCCGGTGTGGCGTCAGACCGCGCAGGATCCAGAGACAGGCCGAGAAGATCAGGCAGGCGATGATGAGATGGGTCGCCAGCCGGTACTGGCTGACATCCGTCCGGTTGACGAGACCCGAGGAGACCATCCACCAGCCGACGAAACCCTGGAAGCCGCCGAGCGCCAGAATGCCCAGAAGCGGCAGCTTCAGCCGCCGCTCGATCCGCCCCGTCAGCCAGAAGAAGGCGAGTGGCAGCGCGAAGATCACGCCGATCGACCGGGCCAGCGCCCTGTGTGCCCACTCCCACCAGAAGATGGTCTTGAACCCCTCCATCGTCATGTCGCTGTTCATCTGCTGATATTGCGGAATCTGCTTGTAGAGCGAGAACTCTTCCTCCCACTCCGCCTCCGACAAGGGCGGAACGACACCGTGGATCGGCTTCCATTCGGTGATGGAAAGTCCCGATTCGGTCAGGCGCGTGGCGCCGCCCACGAGCACCAGCGCAAACAGCGCGAAGACGACGAAGCCGAGCCAGAGACGGATCTGCCGGCGATGACGCCGGGCGCTGTCGATCTCGAGCCTCGGTTTCTCCGGCGTCGTCGTCTGCGTCATCATGGGGTTGGCACTGGTCATCGCGCTGCTCCGTTCGCCCTGCTGGCGGTCGCCGGGGACAAGGATCAGGAAATGTCCGCGGGTCCAGCGTTGATTTGCATCACTCGGGCAGGCATGACAAGGAGGGCCTTTGCGGCATGCCGTCGCGGCCGGTGGGCGCGACACGGTGCAGCGCCATGTGCATCGCCCTGTGCAGGGCCAGGTGCATCGCTGCACCCAGGCCTGAAATCGCAGCGAATGGAGACGTTTAAGACAATGCCGGTACGCCTTCGCAAACTGATCGGGACGATCCTCCTCCTCGTGCTCGTCATTTCCTACGCCATCATCGCCACCGTCGTCGCCGAAGTCCGGCTCGGCGCGTCCCCGTGGTGGGTCCATCTCCTCTACTTCTTCTTCAGCGGTCTTCTCTGGGTGCTTCCGGCGATGCTCATCATCAAGTGGATGGAAAAACCCGGCAAGCGGTGACACGATCCGGTCTGGCCGCGGCAGAGGGATCACGCCGATGAAGATCGCCGTCATCGCAGACATCCACGGCAATGCCGCCGCACTCGAGGCCGTGTTGGCCGACATCGACGCGCAGGGCATCCGCCGGATCGTCCATCTCGGCGACGCCCTCAGCGGCCCGATCGATCCGGCGCGCACGGCCGAGCTTCTGATGGCACGCGACCTTCTCTCGATCCGCGGCAACCATGATCGCGCCCTGCTGACGGCCGCGCCCGACGCCATGATCGCAACCGACCGCTTTACCCATGCGGCCCTCTCGGACCATCACTTCGCATGGCTTGAAAGCCTCGAACCGACACGATCGGTGTCCGAGCACGGCCTTTTCCTTTGCCACGGCACGCCGGACTCCGACCTCACCTACTGGCTGGAGGACGTCTCGCCCGACGGCATCGTCCACCGGGCCCATGCGGCGCGCATCGAAGGGTTTGCTGCCGGCATCGCGCTGCCCCTCCTCCTGTGTGGCCACACGCATATTCCGCGCCTCGTCACGCTGTCGGATGGACGCATGATTCTGAACCCCGGCAGCGTCGGTTGCCCCGCCTATGCCGACGAGCAACCGGTCGCGCACCGGGTGGAGACCGGAACGCCGCGTGCGTCCTATGCGGTCGTCGATCGGGCGGCGGACGGCACCTTCGCTGTTGCCTTCCGGCTCCTGGCCTACGACCATCTCGCCGCGGCCGCGCGTGCCGCAGCGAACGGTCGTCCGGATTGGGCGCGGGCGCTGGCCACGGGATGGATGTAACCGCGCGGGACGCGTTAACCGCATGGTAACCGCATCTTGGAATATCGCGCCGCCGCACGGCGGATTTACGCAGCCTTAAGTCAACATCAGCGGCTTTACAGGCTAGATGCCGGCAACGTGTTTCAGACGGAGGGCTCATTCGCGATGAATGCCCAGATCACCGCCCTTTCTCTCGACGCGCCGCGCGCCGGGCCACACGGACCGGCCAAGCGCGGCAGCGCTCCGGCCGACCTGATGCCGACCGTTGCCGGCCCGACGGATCTCGTCTTGTCCGTGCACGTGTCGATGTCGGCCCTGGAAAAGGACTGGCGTCTGCTGGAGGCGTCGAATGCCGCCTCGATGCACCAGAGCTTCGACTGGTGCGCCAGCTGGCTGTCGACCCATGTCGAGCGTCCGCTCCTCGTGCGGGGTCGGCTCGGCGACCGGACGATCGTCATCCTGCCGCTCGAACTCGTCCGCAACGGTCTGTTCCGCACGGCACGCTTCATCGCGTCGCCGCACAACAATATCAATACGGGCCTCTTTGCCGACGATCTCGGCGGCCTGTCGCGCGAGCAGCTGGCCGCCGGCGTCCTGGCCGGCCTGACCGTCAAGCTTGCCCACGTCGCCGATATCGTCACGCTGGACAAGATGCCGCGCGAATGGCGCGGCGCGGTTCATCCGCTCGCGTCGCTGCCCTTGATCCGGCACCAGAACGCCTCCTACCAGCTGCCGCTCTTTCCCGATTTTTCCACAACGCTCGCGCAGATCAACGCAAAACGGCGGCGCAAGAAGTTCCGCCTCTCCGAACGGCGGATGGAGACCTATGGCGGCTACGACTACATCGTCGGCGAGAGCCCGGAGGAGCAGCGCGCGATCCTCGACGTGTTCCTGATCCAGAAGGCGGTGCGTTTCGAGGCGCTGGGCCTGCCCAACGTCTTCCGGGATCCGGCCACGCAGGCTTTCCTGCGCGCTGTGGTCTCGTGTCCCGGCGCGGCCGAAAACCATCCGCTTACCCTGCATGCGCTGCGCCTGCGCGGCGAGGCCGACAGCCGGATCGTCGCGGTCGCGGGCGTGTCGCGCAAGGGCGACCACATGATCTGCCAGTTCGGATCGATCGACGAAACGCTGGCAGCGGATGCGAGCCCGGGCGAGCTTCTGTTCCACAGGATCATCGAGCGTGCCTGCGGCGACGGTGTCTCCCTGTTCGATTTCGGGATCGGCGACCAGCTCTACAAGCGGTCCTGGTGCACGATCGAGACGCCGCTCTACGACATCGTCGTGCCGCTGACGCTGCGCGGTCGGATCGCGGCGGGCGTCCACCGGGTTCTCGTCCGGATCAAGCGCGCCATCAAATCGAACCGCCAGGTCTATGGCCTCGTGCAGCGGCTGCGCCAGAAGCATCAGGGCAAGGCCGCGCCGGAGCCGACGGCAACCGACGCGGATTGATGCCGGGAGCCGGTCGGCTCAGGCCGCGCGGCGGTCCGGTTGCGGCACGGCTTCACCGGCAGGAGGAAGGCCCGAAAGGCTTGCATCCATGATCTGGATGCGGTCGTAGCCGGCCTCGGCAAATTCCGTGATGATCTCGACCAGATCCTCGGCCGAAACCGCAGGCACCGAGAAGATGATCTCGACGTCGCCGGCCGGCGCCAGGCGCGAGACCGCCGCGGCATCCGCATCCGCACATTCGACGAGAACGAGATCGTAGGCGTCGGTCAGCGCCGCGACGATCGCCTGCAAGCGGTCGATCGCCTGCATGGCAATCGCCGGATCTGCCGTACCACGCGGAACGACATGCGCATCCGAACCATGATCGGCATGAAGCGCATCGCCGAACGCGATATCCTCGACAAGGAGATCGGTGATGCCCGGCAGGTCGGCCGACGGTGCCATCAGGCCGGTCGGGCAGCCGGAAGCCGTGAGATCGATCAGCACCACGCGCCGCCCCTCCTCCGAGACCATCCGGGCGAGCGCAACCGTCTGCACGGAGCCGGCGTCGCCGGTCGGCGAGACGACGAAGGCGATCGGCACGCGGTCGACGATCAGCGCAGCCGCCACGTTCTCCACGAAGAAGCCGTCGAGCGGCACATCGGTCTCGTCGTCGTGTCCGGTCGTTTCCGTCACAGCGGAGGCGACGGCAATATTGGCGGCGGCAGCAGGGCGGGCCGTCTCGCGCACGCTCTCGCGCGGCTTGGCATCTGGCCGGAAGGACCAGCCGCGCCGGGGTGTCGGCGTCGAGGGTGCAGGCGTCGGGGGTGTCGGCGGCAGCTGCGGAGACGCCGCGCGAGGGAGAGCACCGGGCGCGCCGACGGGCCTGAGGGCGCGACCGCTGAAGAGCTCCTGCAACAGGATCACGATGCAGCTGAGCAGGAACGCGGCCATGGCGGCGACGATGGTGATCGGCAGGATCTTGGGGAAACTCGCCTCTGTCGGCTCAACGGCGCTGGAGATCACGCGCGCATCGGCCGGCGCGGCGCTCGCCCCGGTGCGCGAGCTCGCCTCGCGGTAGCGTGACAGATAGGTTTCCAGAAGCTGGCGTTGGGCGGCGGCTTCGCGCTCCAGGGCGCGCAGGCCGACCTCGTCCTCGCCGGCCTTGGCGGAGGACGCCTTCAGCGTGTTCATCTGCTGCGTCAGCTGGCGCTCGCGAAGTTCGCCGACCTTGGCCTCGTTCTCGAGGCTTGCCAGGATCTTCTGCGTCTCCTCGCGGATCTGCGCGCGGATGCCCGTCAGCTGCGAGCGCAGCGCCTTGATGCGCGGATGCCCGTCGAGCAGGGTCGTCGACAGGTCGGCGATCTGGTTCTGGATCTGCGATTCCGACTCCTTCAGCCGCTGGATCATCGCGGAGCCCACGACCTCGTTCAGCGTTTCGGCACCGCGTCCGCTGGACAGGGCGGACCGGACATTCTCCGCGCGCGCCTCCGCATTCGCCCGCTCGCCGCGAACTCGGGCGAGCTCGGTCGAGATGTCGGTCAGCTGGCGGGTGGCGAAGGTGCCGGTATCGCCGGAGGGCAGAAGGTCGGAGGTGGCGCGATACTCGGCGATCTTCGCCTCGGCCGCGCGCACCTTTTCGCGAAGGTTGGCGATCTCGGGCTCCAGCCAGCGGCTGGCCTCGGTGTTGCTGTCGAGCTTCGCCCCCGCCTTGAGCGAGAGGTAGATCTTGGCGATCTCGTTGGGAATTGCGGCGGCGAGCGCGCGATCCTTGGAGGTGAACTGGATGCCGATGACCCGCGACTTCTCGACCTGGTAGACCTGCAGCTTCTCCTGGAATTCCTTCAGCACGCGTTCCTCGGGCGGCATGTCGAGCGGATTGCGCTTGAGGCCGAGCATGACGAGGATGTCGGAAACGGCGGAGGGATCGGCCGTCGGATCGAACTCCTTGAACTCGTGCAGCCGCATGTTGCGCGCCACCTGCTTGATGAGGTCGACTGAGCGCAGCAGCTGCACTTCGCTCGAAATCCCCGGCTCGTCAAAGGATGTGGCGCTGGAAGCGGACGGCTGGAGCGTCGTCGAGCTGAATTCCGGCTCGCGCGGCTCGATCAGCAGCCGCGCTTCGCTGTCGTAGCGCGGCGAGATCATGTGCGCGCCAGTAAAGGCGAGCGCCGCCACGGCCACCGTGGTCAGGAGCACCCGCGTCCGGCGACGCCAGATCGCCCCGAACAGACCGCCGAGGTCGATATCCACGTCCTGTTGACTGCCGCTGAAGCCTGACATCCACGCACCTGTACCCGAGTCCTGTTGGCGGGCACGGTAAACAAAGATGGTAACCCGAGCGTTAACGATACAAGTCACAACCTGGCCGGACGATACTTTAGAGCATTCGGAAACGTCAGGTTGAGAGCGGGTCTTTACCGGCTGTTAACCCTAACAGATCGATAACAGCGTCACGTTCACCTGAAACACGAGAATCGCATGACCGTCGCACGATGCAAGTCAGGTCTGGCCTTGGGGATCGCCCTGCTGTCGGTGACGATCGCCGGCTGCAGCAGTTACGAACCTGCGCCCCGGGCGTTCAGCGAAGCCACGATCCAGCCCTATCGGCTGGACAGCGGCGACCGCCTGCGCATCAGCGTGTTCGAACAGGCCGGCCTCACCGGCTCCTACACCGTCGACCAGGCCGGCTACGTGGCCTTCCCCCTCATAGGCTCGGTGCCCTCGCGCGGCCATACGCTGAGCGAGATGGAGACCATGATCGCCCAGAAGCTGCGCGCCGGCTATCTGCGCGATCCCGACGTCACAATCGAGGTCGATCGCTATCGCTCGGTGTTCATCATGGGCGAGGTCGGGCAGTCGGGACAGTATTCCTATGTGCCGGGCATGACGGTGCAGAACGCCATCGCCGTGGCCGGCGGTTTCTCGCAGCGGGCCAACCAGAAGACGGTGGACGTGACGCGCAAGATCAACGGACGCATCGTCACCGGGCGCGTCTCGATTTCCGATCCGATCATGGCGGGTGACACCGTCTATGTCCGCGAACGGCTGTTCTGAGACCATGTCCCATCCCGTGCAGCCCGATCATACGCAGACAGAGCCCATGCAGCCGGATCGTGGCGGGAGCGACCCGCTCCAGGCGGACACCCACCGGACCGTATCCGTGCCGCAGGCGCCCCTCCCCGCGCAGCCCCGGACAGGCGAGCGGCCGCTGCGGATCATCCACTGTTTCCGTTCGCCGGTCGGCGGCATCTTCCGGCATGTGCGCGATCTCGCCGCGGCGCATGCGGCCGAAGGGCACCAGGTCGGCATCCTCTGCGACAGCACGACCGGCGGGCCCCACGAGGAACGGCTGTTCGCGGAGATCCTTCCCCATCTCGCGCTCGGTCTCGTGCGCCTGCCGATCCGCCGGTCCATCGGCCCGTCGGACGCCAAGGCGCTGTGGACAAGCTACAAGGAGCTGCGCCAGCTCCAGCCCGACATCCTCCATGGCCACGGCGCCAAGGGCGGAGCGCTCGCCCGCACCATCGGCACGATCCTGCGCGTCAACGGATCGCCTGTGGCCCGCCTCTATTCCCCGCACGGCGGCAGTCTCCATTTCGACCGGCGGACATGGAAGGGCAAGGGCATCCTGTCCCTTGAGCGCTTCCAGGAACATGCGACGGACGCGCTGGTCTTCGTCTGCAATTACGAGCGCGCCACCTACGAGGCAAAGGTCGGCCGCCCGCAGCCCCTGGCCGAAACGATCTACAACGGCGTCGAGGACGGCGAATTCGTGCCCGTCGAGCCGGCGCCGGATGCGGTGGACTTCCTCTATATCGGCATGCTGCGCGACATGAAGGGTCCGGACATCTTCATCGATGCGCTCGGCCGCACGGAGCGGCTGGCCGGCCGGCCGCTGAGCGCCATGATGATCGGCGACGGACCGCAGCAGGAAGACTATCTGCGCATGAAGCTTCAGCGCGGACTGGGGCAGCGGATCGGCATGCAGCCGGCCATGCCCGCACGCACGGCTTTTGCCAGCGCGCGGTTCGTTGTCGTGCCGTCGCGGGCCGAATCGATGCCTTATATCGTGCTCGAGGCGGTGGCTGCCCAGCGGCCGGTGATCGCCGCACGCGTCGGCGGCGTGCCGGAGATCCTCGGCCCTGACAGCGCGGCTCTGGCCGAGCCCAACGATGCACAGTCGCTTGCCAACATCATGCATCGCGCCCTGACCGAAGACGGCTGGGCCCGGCGCACCATGCCCGAGCCCGAGCGCTTCAAGGCCGCCTTCTCCTCGGCGACCATGGCCGCCGCGATGATGCGGCTCTACCGGCGGCTGGTTGCGGACGCGGAACGCTGAGACAGGCCCGCCGCCGCCCCGCTCCGCACTGGCGGAGTTGCCCATGGGCACGCGGACAGACCGTTGAATTTGCGGCTCGAATGCCCTTAACCCATTGTTGACCAGGTTGCCGGGCCGTCCCGGGTGTAAACGTTTCTTAGCGCCTCCCTGCTATGTCTTTGCGAGCCAATGGCAGGATGGGCAGCGTGATGAACCAGATCGAGAAGCCGGAAACGTTCGACCCCGAGGCCTTGCGCCGGCAGATCTCCGAAATCCGGACAATCGGGCGGGACGAGGTGCGCCCGGTCGAGCCGCAGAAGGAGCTCAATCCGCTGGCGCGCCGGATCGCGGCGCAGTTTCGCGCGGACACCTATTCGCCGGCCATGGTGCTCGGCTGCCTCCGCCTATTCGAGTTCGCCGCCCTCTTCATCATCGGCTACATCATCACGGGTCTCTATGTCGCGCCGAGCTTCGAACGCTGGCTCCAGTACGCCGCGATGCTCGCAGCCAGCTCCGCGCTGACGGTCATCTTCCTGCAGTTTGCCGATGGCTACCAGATCCCCACGCTGCGGTCGGTCTCCCGCGCCATGCCGCGCCTCCTCGGCGCCTGGACACTGGCGTTCGCCGCGATCACCATCGTGATGTTCTTCGCCAAGACCGGCGAGAGCTTCTCGCGCCTGTCCTTCGGCATCTGGTTTCTCGCGGGCGCGGCCTTCCTTCTGATCGAACGCGCCTTCATCGCCTTTTCCATCCGGCGCTGGGCGCGCAACGGCATGATGGAGCGCCGCGTCGTCATCGTCGGCGGCGGTCAGCCCGCCAAGGATCTCATCCGCGTCCTCGAGCAGCAGACCGACAATGATATCCGCATCTGTGGCATCTTCGACGATCGCGACGCGCGTCGTTCGCCCAACATCATCGCCGGCTATCCCAAGCTCGGCACGTTTTCCGAACTCGTCGACTTTGCCCGACTGGCCCGCATCGACATGCTGATCATCGCGCTGCCGCTGTCGGCCGAGCGGCGTATTCTCGATCTTCTGCGCAAACTGTGGATCCTGCCGGTGGATATCCGGCTGGCGGCGCATGCCGCCAATCTGCGCTTCCGCCCGCGCAGCTATTCCCATGTCGGCCAGGTGCCGATGCTCGACATCTTCGACAAGCCGATCGCTGACTGGGATTCGGTCGCCAAGCGCATCTTCGACGTGGTTTTCAGCGTCGTCGCGCTCGTGCTGCTCTGGCCTGTCTTCATCGGCGCTGCGCTCGCCGTCAAGCTGACCTCGCCGGGCCCGATCATCTTCAAGCAGATGCGCCACGGCTTCAACAACGAGCAGATCGAGGTCTACAAATTCCGCTCGATGTACACGAACATGAGCGACCCCAGCGCCCGCAATGCGGTGACCAAGGGCGATCCGCGCGTGACCCCCGTCGGGCGTTTCCTGCGAAAATCCTCCATCGACGAACTTCCGCAGATCTTCAACGTGTTGCGGGGGCAGCTGTCGCTCGTCGGTCCGCGCCCCCATGCCGTGGCTGCGCAGACGGCGGATCGCAACTACAGTGATGTCGTCGAGGGCTATTTCGCCCGGCACCGCGTCAAGCCGGGCGTTACCGGCTGGGCGCAGATCAACGGCTGGCGCGGCGAGATCGACAATGACGAGAAGATCCGCTTCCGCACGGCGTTCGACCTCCACTACATCGAGAACTGGTCGCTCTGGTTCGACCTGAAAATCCTGTTCCTCACGCCCATCCGCCTTCTCAACACGGAAAACGCCTATTGAGCACGATCGTCGCGCCTGCCGGCCTGCCCGGCGTGTTCCGGCCGCAACGGGCTGCGTTCGGGCTTCTCGGCTCGGCGGCGGTGGCGTTCGGCGTGTTCCTCCAGGGCTTCGTCATGGTGGAACCCTCCCCGCACGAGCTCTTCGTCGCGGCGCTCATCGCCATCTGGGCGTTCTGCGGCCTGCGCCTTTCGCGCTTCACCGCCCCCTTGTTCACGCTCCTCGTGCTCTTCATGATCGGCGGCATCCTGTCGCTCACCATGATGGACGATCTCGACGTCGCGCCGATGTACATGGCGGTGTCCGGCTTTCTCGCGATCACCGCGATCTTCTACGCCGCGATCATCGAGGCACGCCACGAACGGCTGAAGCTGATGTTCCAGGCCTGGGTCTGGGCCGGCGTCTGCACCTCCACCCTCGGCATTCTCGGGTATTTCGGGCTGATCCCCGGCGCGGAGGCCTTTACCCGCTACGATCGGGCCATGGGCGCCTTCCAGGATCCGAACGTCTTCGGCCCCTTTCTGGTCGCCCCCTCGCTCTTCCTCATTCACGGCGTGCTCAAAGGACGCCTGATCGACCTGCCGCTGCGCGCGCTCGGCATCCTCATCATGGCCTTCGGCCTGTTTCTGTCCTTTTCGCGGGCGGCCTGGGCGCTCTACCTGTTCTCGGCCTGCATGCTGGTCTTCATCATGCTGCTCAAGGAGCGCACCGGCGCGTTTCGTCTGAAGATCTTCGTGATTGCGCTGTCCGGCATGATCTTCATGGTGACATCGCTGGTGGTGGCGCTGCAGATCCCGCAGGTGGCCGATCTCTTCTCCAGCCGCACGCAGCTCGTCCAGGATTATGACGGCGGACATCTCGGCCGCTTCGAACGCCACCGCTTCGGCTTTCTCCTGTCCATGGAACGTCCGCTCGGCATCGGCCCGATGATGTTTTCCAAGATCTTTCCGGAAGACGAGCACAATGTCTGGCTCAAGACCCTGACCTCCTACGGCTGGCTCGGCTTTGTCTCCTACGTGACGCTGATCGTCTGGACGCTGTCGATCGGCTTCCGCTTCATGCTGCTGGATCGGCCCTGGCAGCCCTATCTGATGATCGGCTGGATCGTGCTCCTGGGGCATGCCGGTATCGGAAATGTGATCGATACGGACCATTGGCGCCATTTCTATCTCCTCCTCGGCATCATCTGGGGTTGCGGCGCGCTCGAATACCGCTACAGCAGACGGTCGCAGGCACCCGGCCTGCACACGACGACGTCAGAAGGCGCAGCGGCCTGACACGCCACCGCGATCGAAGATCATGACCAGCCCGACCTCAAGCGAACCGAATGCGACCGATGCGCCTTTGCGCGACGGCGAGACCGCGCGACCGGAAACCGATGCCGATCGCGCCTCCCTGTCGATCCTGCAGGTGCTGGAGCCATCCGGCGGCGGATCCGGCCGACACTTCCTCGATCTCTGCCACGGCCTGTCGCGGCGCGGACATCGGGTGGAGGCCGTCGTCTCGCCGCTCCGTGCCGAGGAAAGCTTCGTGCGCGAGCTGAAGTCGCTCGGGCTGCCGGCCATCCACAAGGTGGCGATGACCCGCTCGCCCGGCCGCGCCGATATCGCCTCGTGGAAGAAGCTGAACCGCATCATCGCCCGCGGCGGCTTCGACATCGTCCACGGCCACAGCTCCAAGGCCGGCGGGCTGGCCCGCCTGCGCCTGCCCGGCCGGCACGTGCCGCGCATCTATACGCCCCACGCCTTCCGCACGATGGACCCGACGCTCGGCTCCACCGGCCGCAAGCTGTTCGGGTCGGTCGAGAGCTTTCTCGGCCGGTTCCTCACCGATCACCTGATCTGCGTCTCGCAGGACGAGTACCAGCATGCCGTATCGCTCGGCATTCCCGAAAAGCGCATGTCGGTCATCGTCAATGGCGTCTCCCAGCCGGTGAAGGACATGGCACTGACGGTGCGGGCCAGCTTCGGCATCACGCCGGAGACCTTCGTGTTCGGCTTCGTCGGCCGGCTGTCGCACCAGAAAGCGCCCGAGCGTCTGATCGAGGCCTTTCGTCACGCGGCGACGACGCTGCCGGAGGCCCATCTCATCATGGTGGGATCGGGTGAGCAGGAAGCGCCGGTGCGGGCCGCGATCGCCGCAAGCGGCCTGCAGAATCGCATCCACCTGACATCCGCCTTCACCGGCCCGCAGGCCGTACCGGCCTTCGACTGCCTCGTGATGCCGAGCCGCTACGAAGCGATGTCCTACGTCATGCTGGAGGCGGCTGCCGCCGGCCGGCCGATCGTCACCACCGCGGTCGGCGGCGCGACGACGGCTGTGGAAGACGGCGTGACCGGCTTCATTGTGCCGAATGACGGCGACGCCACCCGGCTTGCGAGCGCCATGGTGACGCTTGCCGAGCCATCGACCTTTCACGCCTTCCGGGCCGCTGCCGAGCATCACCGCGCCCGCTTCGCGCTCGACGTGATGATCGACGAGACCGAGGCCGTCTACAAGATGGTCCGCGCGCGGCGCTGACAACGCATTCCCGACCATCCGGGAACCCGACAAAAAAAAGCGCCCGCGGGAGATCCCGGCGGGCGCTTTTTTCGTGTGCGGCGAACCGCGATCCTCGGACCCTGAAGCGCGTTGCGTGAAAAAGGATTCACCCAACGCGCTTTAAGTCTTGTTTTGATTCACGTCGTTCCCGAAACCGCTGCACACGTTCGGGCGACATGCCTTCATCAGTACGGCGAGTTGCACTGACGGCGCGGGCCGCCATAGGGCTGGTACGTGTTGTCATAGGCGCGATAGGACCGGTAGCGGGCCTGGCACCAGGCGACATGCGAATTGCCGCCATAGACCCGGCGGTAGCCCGGCGCCACGTAGCGCGGCTGGCTCAGCGCACCACCGATGATCGCGCCGGCGGCAAGGCCGCCCAGGGCGAGGCCGACGCCGCGATCGCCACGGTAGTAGCGATCCCGGTAACGGCGGTCGTAGCGATAGGCCCGATGACCGCGCCAGTCGCCGCGATGGCCGCGCCAATCACTGCGATGGCCGCGCCAGTCCCCGCGATCCCAACCCCCGCGCCCATGGCGACGGATGATGTAGCGGTCGCGCACCTGCTGGACGTCCGTGCTGGTCTCTACCGGTCCGGCTTTCGGCAGCGGCATGGCACTGACCGGACCGATGCCGGAAAAGGCCGTTACGAGCGAAACGAATGCGATGATAAGCTTTTTCATGGTGTTTCCTTTCGTAGGACAGAACCTAGGACGCCAACCGCCCGCGACAATATCCCCGCCTCACCTGCGGCATCACGTTCCCGCGACCAGCGCGCAACCGGCGCCCGATCGCCGCTCGGCCCCTGCCCCCCTTGCCCCTGCCCCTGCCCCGCTGCGGCCTTCCACCATTTTCTTGATCCCGCGCCATTTTCCCCTTGCACCTGCAAGCCTGAGAATATAGGCCTTCCCTCGGAACGGAATGTAGCGCAGCCCGGTAGCGCACTTGACTGGGGGTCAAGGGGTCGTCGGTTCGAATCCGGCCATTCCGACCATCTTTTTAAAGACTTAGCCCCCAGCTGAGCACCGAGCTACAAAAATTGTAGCCGCATTGTAGCCAGATCATCCTGAGCCACTTTTCCACACGCGGAACATTCGCCCTGCTATTTATCTTCTCGGTGTAGCGCGCTTTTGATGTGCGTGGTGCCGGGAGGGTGTCGTAGAATGCGGCTTCGCTCGGCGCCTTCCCGGTTTACTGTTCCTCGGTATGGGAGGAACACTTCGTAGGTTACGGAGTTAAATCAACACCGAGCGCCACTTCCTCCCCCTGCCCCATGGCCTCGGATCGAACTTTATAGAGCCAGTGGCGTCCTCCAGCGCCACTGGCTCTTTCCATTTCTGCCCGCCTGTCAGGCGAGCGGCCGGCAGCAGCTAACGCCGCGCCATGAGCAGTGCGCTTCATGGCAAGGGGCCTGGCGTAAGATTGACGCAAACACGTTTGACAAATTTGTAAATTAATACAATACCTTAGAGAACAATTCTTTTCGCGCCCTCGTTGCCCAGTCAACCTTGCTGACGATGCTCACCTCAGTAACCAAGGAGAGCCATATGTTTAACGAGCACGACGACGACATCGCGGTCTTGGTTTCGTTGAACCAGGCCGCTGTGTGGACAAGCATGTCTCGCACGATGCTAAACGCGTATCGAACCTCTAGCCGCTTCCCGGCTGCCGTCGACTTCGGTAATCGACGGCTCGCCTTTGTGAAGAGCGAAGTGCTCGACTGTATCCAGAAGAAGATCGCTAATCGGAAGCAGGCCTAATCGGTACCCCTCAACGACGACGTTTACACCCTCGGCGAAGCGGCCGAGCACCTGCGGCTTACAACGCGCGGCGTCGCGAAGAATTATATCAATTAAGAATAGATGACTTCACTGCCTCTGCGGTAATGCTCGGTAGATGGATGTTATCCATGTCATCGTCTTTGAAACGTCTAAACGCACCGACTAAGAGCATAATAGTGATAGCACTTATTGAGACCGTCGGCGCCACAAACATTGCGATAGCCACTGACGGAGGAACAAGCACGAACGGCCCCCAAAAGTAGTTATGTACTGCGTGTAACAGAACAAAGCCCATAAATGCCATGGTGATCATCGAAATAATGAACGCTGCGTACCTGACCCTGATCCGCTGCTTAACTTCTGCAATTAGAAGCGCTCGATGAGCATATTCGTGGCTTAGCTGCCCAGCTGCGCTGTTAAGCTCAAGATCGGCTATGCGCTGCTCCAGCTCGATAACTTTGGCGCGCTCATAGCTTGGGTCTGACGGCCCCGGGAGCGGGAGCTCAGGTGGTGACATTAGCCGCCGCCCGGAATGCTCTCTCACGTTTTTGTTCGTAGTGCGGCCTAATCAAGTCGTCAGGAATAGGTGCGAAATAACCCCACCGCTTAGTGGCTTGATCCCAAGGGCCATTTGGCTCATGAGTTAGGTCAGAAAGCTGTCGTGCGGACATAGAGCCGTAGATGTTGTAGATCTGCTCCAATAGCGCTGCATTGGAATCAGAAACCGCCGAACCCACGGCTGTTACCTCGCCAGTAGCATTGATCCCTTGCTTCCTGAACGAATTGTACACGTCAGGGATAACCGGACCATATTTCCAGGCTTCCACCTTGTTTGCGATCAATGGAGCTTTTGTTATTTCGAGATGCCAACCGTGCGAAATATACACAAGCTTAAGCAGTTGCATGATGGTCAATGTCTTACCATCCTGCTTTGCACGGCGTACGAACCAGTTGGCGATTTGCCGAGCGTCGTACATATTGCCTCCTATGTTCGAGAGTGAGAATCTATCCGCTATATAGGTGTGCATAGCACGAAAGAACAGCTTGTGTCTCGACCGTGGGCGTAGCCTGATTTGCGCACCGCTTTGAAGACAATTGAGAACTTACCTCACTCCACCAAACCCGCTACCCGCTCCGCATTTGCCGCACCAATCGCCGCCAGCGCCTCCGTCTCCTCCACAGACTGCATACGCGAACCCACCGCCGACAGCTCGCAGCGCCCGCCAATCGGGTACGTCTGGATCGTATCGGCGTAGACCTGTGTGCCAAGACCCCAGCCGCCGACAGCTTAGCGGGTTGATCTGAGCTCCCCCAGAGCTCACGGGTGCCGCCCGGTTTTGACCTGCGGCCCGAACGCCATCCCCCATATGATGAAAAGCCGCCCGATCCTGCGATCGAGCGGCGAACGGACGCTGTGCCGCGGTCCCGGATGTCCGGTCTGCGGTGTCGGGAGAGAGCCGAACAGACGCGGCTCTCTCGGCTTGCAGGGCTGTCGATCAGGCCGCTGCGATCGCCTTCTCGATGTCGTGGATCGAGTGACCGGTGAGATCCTTGTCGAGCTCTCCGACGATGACGTCCGACAGGGCCTTGTGATAGCCCTTGCGAAGCTCGCCCAGGGTGCGCGGTGCCGCGATGATCACCAGCTTCTTGATCTTGCCATCCAGAACCTGCTTGTTCAGCGCGCTGATCACGCCGGCGGTAAAGCCGTCTTCGTCCTGCTGTCCGTCGCCCGGATTGGCAGAGCTGCTGGAATGGCGGCCACCCGACGGGATTTTCGAATCATCGATGTCCGGTTCGGGCAAGGCCTTGAGCTGGATGCTGGAGGCCTGACCTTCATTCTTGAAGAGGGACAGCTTCTTGCCGTCGGCGACCGCGACGACTGCATTCTGGGGAAGATCCATGGAAAACTCCGTTGGTATCGCGCTTGTGACGACGGGGTGTCGTGCGCATGCTCGATAAAAGCCCTTTAAGCGGCTTTTCGTTCCGTCTTGTCGTCGTCAGGCGGTCATCGCGCCAGCGTGCCGATCATCAGCCTGTTGCCGTCCCGGTTGCCACACCGACAGACGAGCTTTTCCTGAAAATGAAGAAGGCTCATCTCGGCGCCGACCCTTCGGCGAACGATCGCCATGTCGAGCCACCCGACATGATCGCAGGTCGGGCAGGTGCCGCCGATGATCTCATATTGCGCCAGATCTCCGATCGGACGCCACAGGTCGTAGCTCCCCTCGCGCATCCGGGCCGGCGCGAACGGCGCGGCCATGTCGGTGCGCAGGTCGATTCCGCGCTTGTGCTTCATGACCTCACGCCTCCGGACGGGCCGGCAGGCGCTCCAGGCGCGGCTTCCATCCCCGCCCGATCCCCGTCGAGAGCAAGCGGGATGCGATCTGAAGCTGATCGCGCGTGAAGTCCAGCTCCATGACGAGCGTCTTGACCGCCTCCACCGCGTCTCCCGCGTGCTCGGTGATGATATGTTCGGCAAGGACGTCGATCGACATCTCCAGGGGTTCGTTGGCATGGTGCTGGACATGGGTCATGGGCCGACTCTCAGGTGGGAATGTTTTCGGAACTGGCGGACTATGTTCCTATTTTGTTCACGGTCGGGGGCATGTGTCAAGGAAAGGTTTCGTTCTTCACAGGGGGAGCGGGTTCGCCCTTGCGCGGACACGGTTTCCGTCCTTAGCCGGACGTTGGCGGGACACCTATTGCGGCCTCTCCGCTGGGCGTCGAGGCGCTGCAATCCTTGCGAGCGATCGCGCGCTTGTTAAGGACCGCTCTCTTTAAAGTCGCGAAATCATTGCATTTCTGCGGAACATTTCCTTTGGCAAAAGCTTACCCATCGAGACCTGCACACGGGTCTTGAACGGAGGAACCCAATGAAAAAGATCATTCTCGCTGCGGCGATCGTTGCTGCATCCGCCTTTGGCGCCAGCGCCCAGACGACGCCCGCGCCGTCCGCCGATGGCAACACGCCGGCAGTCGCGACGCCCGACACCGCCAACCCGACGGCACCTGTCGAAGGCGCAAATTCGTTCACCGAAGCGCAGGCCAAGGAACGGATCGAAGCTGCCGGTTACACAGGCCTCGACGGCCTGATGCTGGACGACAAGGGCATCTGGCAGGCGAAAGCCATGAAGGATGGGAAATCCGTTGCGGTTTCCATGGATTACCAGGGCAACGTCGTCGCCAAATAACAAGCGTCCGTGCGCTGAAAGGAAATCATTATGAAGACTGTAACAGGACTGTTCGACGATTATAGCGATGCAAGCGCTGCCGTGAGCGCCTTGGAGGCCCGTGGCATCCGATCCGACGATATCAGCATCGTGTCCAACAATGCGGATGGCCGTTACAAGGATGGCGACCATGACAGCAAGGCTGCCGAGGGCGCCGGAACGGGCGCCGGCATTGGCGCCGTTGTCGGCGGCGCAGGCGGTCTGCTCACGGGTCTTGGCATGATGGCCATTCCGGGCGTCGGTCCCGTCGTCGCGGCCGGCTGGCTCGCCGCAACAGCCCTCGGTGCCGTTGCCGGCGCTGCCGCTGGTGGCGCCACAGGTGGCCTCATCGGTGCGCTGACGTCGTCGGGTGTCGATGAAGACCATGCGCATGTCTACGCCGAGGGCGTCCGCCGCGGCGGCACGCTGGTCACCGCGAAGGTTGACGATGCCCTGCAGATGGACGCGGAAGCGATTCTGAAGAAGTCGAACTGGGTCGATCCGGTCGAGCGTCGCAATGCCTATGCAGAGCAGGGCTGGACGAAGTTCGACGACACGGCTGCCCCCTATGGCGCCGCAGAGGTCGAGCAGGAACGCGCGCGTTATCCGCGCCGCACGCTGTAATCGGGCGAGATCGCCAAGGAAGGGGCCGGAGTCATCCGGCCCTTTTTCTCGTTCCCCGATCGTCCGGACACCGCCCCCAAGCGCGGCTGCGGTGATCGCATTCGTCCCTGGCGGACGTCGCTGCCTCGCGCACGCGACAGGAAAAACGTACCCGCCTCTGGCCGGATCGTCGGTTCACCCTAGGTTCATCGCTTACCGAATAATAGTAAGACTTACTTAGCAAGGAAGACACCATGACCAGATTGACCCAGGTTCTCGGCGCCGCCGCTGTTGCGGCCGTCCTCGGCCTCACAAGCTTCTCGACCGCGTCTGCAGCGCCTGTCGTACCGGCGCCCGTGCAGATGACGACCGATGCGCAGGCGGTCCAGTATCGCCATCGCGACGATCGTCCGCGCTGGATCAAGCGCCACGACCGTCGTCACGAGCGCCGGATAGAACGTCGCGAGGAGCGTCGTGGCTACTGGCGCGGGCACCGCGGGTATCGCGAGGCGCGTCGTGGCTACCGCCGCCACAGCGACGGATACTACTACGCACCGGAAGTCTTCCGCCTCGTCATTCGCTAACACCGACATCGGCCGCCGCTCTCCCGGGAGCGGCGGTCTTTCTTTTTGTCAAGGACTCCAGCCCGAGGCCGTTGGCGGCCGTCGAGCGCGTGTCGTCCCAATGCAGATCGCACGAACGTGTGCAGCGGTTTCGGGAAGCGATACGCATCGCAACAAGACGTAACGCGCACAGGCCCGCGCGGCATGCCATTTCCAACAGACAGACAAGTTTACCTCAACCGCCGCCCTGCCCTCGTCCTACCCTGTCGCACGGCATTCCGCACGAGCGGTGACCCGACATGTCCGGCTGACTGCAAAATGCTCGTTGCCGGAGGTGAACAGCGCCAATGATCCTGTTGGTTCAAGGATGGCCTGAAGGCGGACCGTAGGCCAGGACTGCTACCCCCTCTCTCCCGTTGCCTGCACCGGCGAACCGAGCACGGATGTTCCGGCAGCAGAGACCATCCAACACGGGCATCGAGACGCAGGGCTGAAGCGGTCCCCACCGACGCACAGGTTCGGTGACACGAATGGAGGCGCGCTGCATGGAGACGTTACGCGCGACATCGAACTGCAATCCGCGTTCGGCGTCGAGGCGTTGTCTGAAATATAAAGACAGGGAGAGGGTGTGACGGCGGGAGCATGGCGCTCGGGCTCAGGGTTCGAGCAGGGCCGTTACCGGGTCGGGACATGCTATCGCAGACATGCCGGACCATTAGTAAGTCGCCTGTTGCAGCATGGCCGCAAGGCAACCTTCGAAGTCCGTGTCCATGCCGATCGGGATCGACAGGAGATCGTTGCCGCTCCGTCCAGTCGGGGCCTCGAAGGCTCCGGCTGGACAGGCGTTTTCCAGGACCAGCCGGAGCCTGGAAGTCATCAGCTGGATATGTATTACGGCGTGGGGCAAGCCATGCCGGATGCCGTCGTGGTCGCACCCGGTGCGCAGGGCTGGTCGCCCGTCATCGGTGCCGTTGCGGTCGGTGCCGCTGCGCTGCCGGCGCCGGACGTCGTCGCGCCCATGGAGCCGGATGCACCAGAGCTGTCGCTCGAGGCCGGCTGGTCGCCCGTCATCGGTGCGGTGCCGCCCGTGGCGCCGGTCGTCGTGCCCATGGCAGAGCCGGAGGTGCCGGCCGCGCCCGTTGCCATGCCGCCCGTCGACGAGGTGCCGGCTGCGGTCGTGTTCGGCTGGTCACCGGTCATCGGTGCTGCACCGTTGGCTGCGCCAGAAGCGCTTGTGCCGGTCTGTGCAAGGGCGGTGCCGGTCAGGCTCAGCGCGACAAGCGCTGCGGTCAAATAGGTCTTTACCATTGTTCTCATCTCCTCGTCTCGCCTGGCATTCTGCCGGCGTTGAGACCTGAAGAACCCTTAAAAAGGCAAGCTGTTCCCTCCGTCACCGGCATTAGGCCCGCCGCGCGGACAAGCGTCCGGTATCGGACGAAACAAGAACATCGGGAACGATCTGGCGTATGGCGCGCGGCTAAAATGCGGCCCGCCGCGCCTGTCGTCGACTGACGGCCACGCCGGGGACCGGCAGAGCGGGTCGGTCCCCAAAGCCTGTGATCAACGGACCTGGTCGAGCAGCCGCTTGCACTCCAGAAGGTCGTAGAGGGCCTCCTGCAGCAACGCCCGGTCTTCCTTGTTGACGGAGGTCTTGCCGACGGACACCTCGGGCATGTCGTCGGCGCCATTGTTGAAGGAGAAGAAACGGCGGCTGGTCGGCATTTTGGCGCGGCCGACGATTTGGTCCTCATCGGCCATGCCGATCTTCGGTTGCTGCTGGACCGGCGGCTCGTCGTTGCTGGCGGCAGCCAGAGCCTCGACGGTCGCAAGGTCGCCGCTGGCGATCGCCGCGACGAATTTGTTGCCGTTCATCTTCAGGAGCTTCTGGACGCCCTTGATCGTATAGCCGTGATCGTAGAGCAGGTGGCGGATGCCCTTCAGCAGGTCCACGTCCTCGGGCCGGTAGTAGCGTCGCCCGCCGCCGCGCTTCATCGGCTTGATCTGGACGAACCGCGTCTCCCAGAAGCGCAGCACGTGCTGCGGCAGGTCGAGATCGTCGGCGACTTCGCTGATCGTGCGAAACGCATCCGGGCTCTTGTCCATGTCGTCCTCAATCAGCCATAGGGGTCATGATCCCGAGAGGCCATGACCGGGGTGCCGCAACGTCCCGATTCGGGACAACCCTGCGCTCTGCGCTGCATGATCGCACAATCGGGCCGTCTTTCAACGGCTTACGCGAAGGTTTTCAACCGGAAAAAGCAAGGCGCCCGAACGGGCGCCGTCGACATGCGCCCGCAGGGCGTGGCTGTCAGGGTGCAGGCGCGGCCGGCTTCTGCTTGGCCTTGCGGGCCAGATGGGCCTTCAGCACGCGCTGCTTCAGCACGTTGGAGGCCTTGAAGGTCATCACGCGACGCGGCGAGATCGGCACTTCCTCACCCGTCTTGGGATTGCGGCCGATGCGCTCGTTCTTGTCGCGCACCTGGAAGGTGGCAAAGGAGGAGAGCTTGACGCTCTCCCCGCGCACGATGGCGTTGCAGATCTCGTCGATGACCGTTTCGACCAGTTCGGCGGATTCGGTACGCGACAGGCCGACCTTGCGAAAAACAGCCTCGGCGAGGTCTGCTCTCGTTACCGTTTTACCGCTCATGATCCCCCACAGATCTTCTGGAATCTCGATTTCCGTGGGAGACTATTGCCGTTGACCACGTGGGTCAAGCGCTTCATTCCCTTTCGCTTTTCATCGAGCGACGGGCGGGCCCGCCGGTTACCAGCGCAGCAGCACGGAGCCCCAGGTGAAGCCGCCGCCCATGGCCTCCAGCAGCACGAGATCGCCCGGCTTGATGCGTCCGTCGGCTGCCGCCTCGTTCAAGGCGAGCGGGATGGAGGCGGCCGACGTGTTGCCGTGGAGATCGACCGTGATGACGACCTTTTCCGGGGGGATGCCGAGCTTCTTGGCCGAGCCGTCGATGATCCGGCGATTGGCCTGGTGGGGCACCAGCCAGTCGATATCCTCGGCCGTCGTGCCCGTGGCCTCGAAGGCCTGCTCGATCACGTCGGTGATCATGCCGACCGCATGCTTGAAGACTTCGCGGCCCTCCATGCGCAGATGGCCGACCGTGCCCGTCGTCGACGGCCCGCCGTCGACGTAGAGCTTTTCGCGATGGGTGCCGTCGGAGCGCAAATGCGAGGTGAGGATGCCGCGATCCGCCGTCGTGCCGTTGCCCTCGCCCGCCTCCAGGATCACGGCGCCGGCGCCGTCGCCGAAGAGCACGCAGGTGGTGCGGTCGCTCCAGTCGATGATGCGGGAAAAGGTCTCCGCGCCGATGACGAGAACGCGCCGCGCAAGCCCGCCGCGGATATAGGCGTCCGCCGTCGCCATGGCATAGACGAAGCCCGAGCAGACGGCCTGCATGTCGAAGGCCGCACCATGCTGCATGCCGAGACGTGCCTGGATGTTGACGGCGCTGGCCGGAAAGGTGTTGTCGGGCGTCGATGTCGCGAGAATGATGACGTCGATATCGGCCGGCGTCAGGCCCGCGCGGTCGAGGGCGGCGCGTGCGGCGGCTTCGCCGAGCGACGCCGTCGTCTCGCCCTCGCCGGCGATGTAGCGCTGCCGGATGCCGGTTCGCTGCACGATCCACTCATCGGTGGTGTCGACCCTCGCCTCCAGGTCACGGTTGGTCACCACTTGTTTCGGGAGCGCTGCCCCGAAACCGCGAACCACAGAACGGATCATGTCTTTGTCAAACCTCGCCACCGGCACCCGTCGGCGCCCCTTCGGGGGCCCGGGTCGCGCGGTATTTGTCCAAGTCGGTCTCGATCTTGGCTTTCAATCCATTGCGGACCATGTCGTAGCCGACATCGATCGCCGCTGCAAAACCCTCGGAATCCGCACCGCCATGGCTCTTGATCACCACGCCGTTGAGGCCGAGAAAGACGCCGCCATTGACCTTGCGCGGATCCATCTTCTCGCGCAGCCGGTCAAAGGCGCCTTTCGCCAGTATATAGCCAATCTTGGCCAAAAGCGTACGGGACATGGCCGCACGCAGATATTCCGCGATCTGGCGAGCCGTGCCTTCGGCGGCCTTCAGCGCGATATTGCCGGAAAAACCCTCGGTGACCACGACGTCGACGGTCCCGCGGCCGATATCGTCGCCCTCCACGAAACCGAAATAGTCGATGCCGTCGAGATTGGCTTCGCGGATCAGCCGCCCGGCCTCCTTGACGTCTTCCTGGCCCTTCATCTCTTCCACGCCGACATTGAGGAGACCGATCGTCGGGCGATCCATCTCAAACAGCGCGCGCGCCATGGCGCCGCCCATCAGGGCAAAGTCCATGAGCTGCTGCGCATCGGCGCCGATCGTCGCGCCAACGTCCAGCACGATGCTCTCGCCTTTCAGCGTCGGCCAGATCGCCGCGATCGCCGGACGCTGGATGCCGGCCATGGTGCGCAGGCAGAAGACCGACATGGCCATCAGCGCGCCGGTGTTGCCGGCGGACACGATGACGTCGGCCTCGTTGCGGTTGATCGCATCGATCGCCTGCCACATGGACGCCTTGCCACGGCCGCGGCGCAGCGCCTGGCTCGGCTTCTCGTCCATGGCAATCGCAAGCTCGCAGGCGTGGAACGTGCTTGCAGCCTTGACCTTCGGGTACTTCTCGAGGATCGGCAGGCAGTCGGCCTCCAGACCGTAGAGCACGAATCGGATGTCCGGATGCCGCTCGAGCGCCTTGGCAGCGCCGGGGATGATGACCTGCGGACCATGATCGCCGCCCATCAGATCGAGGGATATTCTGACCACGTGTTTCCTATCCTGCTGTCCGTTTCGTGCCCGCCTGCCCCGTCCGCGACGCGAAGCGCCGGCGCTCCTGCATGGCAATCCGGACTGGTCCTTAACCGTTCACGCGGCCGAATGCGAGCCGATCCCGCAATTCCTCCGGCCGCTTTCCGTCAAAACGGCCGTTTTTCCAAGATTCATACCTGAACCGGCCCTGAACAAGAACCGATAGGATCGGCCGTTCAGTCCTTTTTCCAGTCTTTCAGAGCGGCAAACGGATTGGGGCGCTTGTCGTTCTTCTCCGTGCTTTCGATGTGGTCGGGAAAGGCCGCACCGGGCTTCTTCGGATAGGGGTCGATCGCCATCGCCGCGTGCTCCGCGACGGTCTGGCCGATATCGATCGTATCGCCGACGAAGACGTCGGGGGCATCCGGACCGTCGGGGTCGATCACCGTCTCCGCCGTCTCGGCGGTCAGCGCGCGCGCCAGCCGCGATCCGTCGGGCACGAAGGTCGCCTCCACGGGCTCGTCGATATGGCTTTCCACCGGCTCGAGCGTCACCACGCATTCCTGCACCAGATCGGCGGTGACCCGGCCCTTGACGCGCACGCCGTCCTTTTTCCAGCGCGCGATCTGCAGCTCGGCCGTCAGGCTGCGGACCTCTGTCACGCGCCATTGCCGGGCCAGCGCCTCGAGCGCCGCCGCGTCCGCGGCGAGCCGCAGCGTCGTCAGACTGGCCGAGAGCGCGCCGACCTTGACCAGATGCGAATAGGCAGGGGCGTCATCGGGCTTTTCGGGCGGCTGAGCGGGGGACTTCAAGGGGCGCTCCTTTGCGTCGTGTCTGTGTGTGGGATCGGGTTGGCAGCCGGAGACACCGTTGATGCGGACATCCCGGGAACCGCCCCATGGCCGGCGTCCGGGCCGGGCGCCGGGATGGCGAGCGTGCCGGTTTCGACCATGGCCTCGTCGGTCGCGCTCAGTCTCCGTTCGACCGCGATCATGTAGTCGGCCAACGCCGTCATCGCAGGCGCCTCCGCCGGCGCCTTCGGGTGAAAATTGCGGCGGAGCGCGGCTTCGAGCGCGGGGCCGTCGCCCTGGTCGAGCGCTGCGGAATAGCTTTCGAGACGGCCGTAGAACATCGACGCCAGCTTCTTCATGCGCTTGGGCACGCTGACGTCGCCGACACCGAGTTCGCGGATGGAGTGATCGACATCCTCGAAGAAGGCGTCCACGATTTCCTGGGCGATCTCCTGCCCGGGCCGCGCCGAGGCCCGCGTCCGGCGGAAGTAGAGAATCAGCATGGCCGAGACCATTTCGAACCGGCCCATGACCGTATCGGGCACATCCATGCTCTCGTAGAGCATCGGCTGCCGGGCGGCGGCCGTCAGAAGGTCATACTGACGGGCGACGATCGCGGCGTTCCCGTTTTTTTTGCCGAACAGCCCGAAAAACATCATTAAGCCCAACTTTCCCCGCTTCAAACACGCTGAAACACCGGGGGCACGCGCATCGTCTTGTTGCATGATCGCGGAAGCTGGTTTACCGAAGCAGGCACGAAAAGCAATGGCGCATCTGCCGGCGTATCTTCAAGGGAGATGTCGTTGACGAGACGTTTTTTCAAGTCCGACATGCATATTGTGAACCGGACGGGTCTCGCCGTCATCCTGTGCGCGGGCCTTCTGGCCGGCTGCCAGAGCTCGGGCGATCTGTTCACCGTGTCGCAGACCTATAACCAGGGTTATGTGGTGGACCAGGAGACGCTCGCCCTCGTGCCGGTCGGCTCCAGCCGCGAGCAGGTCCTGCTCTCGCTCGGCACGCCTTCCACCACGGCAACCTTCGACAACGAGGTGTTCTACTACATCTCGCAGAAGCGCCGCCGCCCGGTCGCCTTCATGAAGCCGAAGCTGATCGACCAGAGCATCCTCGCCGTCTATTTCGACAAGGACGGCACCGTGTCCCAGCTGGCGCACTACACGCAGCAGGATGGCAAGGTGTTCGACATGATCTCGCGCACCACGCCGACCGGCGGCAAGGAGCTCACCTTCCTCAGCCAGCTGCTGACCGGCAACGGCATCGGCAAGAGCATGGCCCGGTCCGTCCTCTCCTCCGACGTCGGCAACCGCTGATCCTTCCGCGCCGGGCGCAAGCCCGCGACGCCGCGACTTCGCAAGACAGAAAAACCCGCAGCGCCGGCCGGCCCTGCGGGTTTTCATTTGAGGCGACGCCCTTTAGGCGAGAACCGCCAGCAGCAGCAGGGCGACGATGTTGGTGATCTTGATCGCCGGGTTGACGGCCGGGCCCGCCGTGTCCTTGTAGGGATCACCCACCGTGTCGCCGGTGACGGACGCCTTGTGCGCTTCCGAGCCCTTGAGGTGACGCTGCCCGTCCTTGTCGACGAAACCGTCCTCGAAGCTCTTCTTCGCATTGTCCCAGGCGCCGCCGCCCGAGGTCATGGAGATCGCGACGAAGAGGCCGTTGACGATGACGCCGAGGAGCGACGCGCCGAGCGCCGCAAAGGCCGAGGCCTTGGAACCGGAAAGCGCGAGGACGCCGAAGTAGACGACGATCGGCGCGAGCACCGGCAGCAGCGACGGAACGATCATCTCGCGGATCGCCGCCTTGGTCAGCATGTCCACCGCCCGGCCGTAATCGGGGCGGTCCGTACCGGCCATGATGCCGGGCTTTTCGCGAAACTGCCGGCGCACCTCCTCCACGACGGAGCCCGCCGCACGGCCGACGGCCGTCATGGCGATGCCCCCGAACAGGTAGGGAATGAGGCCACCGAAGATCAGCCCGGCGACGACATAGGGATTGGAGAGATCAAAGGAGATCGTTCCGACGTCGGCATAATAGGGATACTTGTCGCCATTGGCGGCAAAATACTTCAGGTCGTTGGCGTAGGCGGCAAAGAGAACCAGCGCGCCGAGACCGGCCGAGCCGATCGCATAGCCCTTGGTGACGGCCTTGGTGGTGTTGCCGACCGCGTCGAGCGCGTCCGTCGACTTGCGCACCTCCGGCGGCAGATGCGCCATTTCCGCGATCCCGCCGGCATTGTCAGTGACCGGACCGAAGGCGTCGAGCGCCACGATCATCCCGGCGATGCCGAGCATGGCGGTGACGGCGATGCCGGTGCCGAACAGGCCGGCAAGCTGGTAGGTCGTGATGATGCCGCCAACGATGACGATGGCGGGCAAGGCGGTCGATTCCAGCGACACCGCAAGGCCCTGGATGACGTTGGTGCCGTGGCCGCTGACGGAGGCCTGGGCGATCGAGTTGACCGGCCGCTTGTTGGTGCCGGTATAATATTCGGTGATGACGACGATCAGCGCCGTGACGACGAGGCCGAGAATGCCGCAGGCAAAGAGGCTCGCACCGGTGATGTCCTTGCCGTCGACCGTGCCGATGACGCCCCAGCCGACGGTGGCTGTCGTCGCGAGGGCAAGGCCGACGATCGACAGGAGACCGGTGACGATCAGCCCGCGATAGAGCGCGCCCATGATCGAGCCGTTGGAGCCGAGCTTGACGAAGAAGGCCCCGATGATCGAGGTGATGATGCAGGTGCCGCAGATCGCGAGCGGGTAGACCATGGTCGAGGCGAGCGTCGCGCTCCCAGCAAAGAAGATCGCCGCCAGCACCATCGTCGCGACGATCGAGACAGCATAGGTCTCGAACAGGTCGGCCGCCATGCCGGCGCAGTCGCCGACATTGTCGCCCACATTGTCGGCGATGGTCGCGGGGTTGCGCGGATCGTCCTCGGGAATACCGGCCTCGACCTTGCCGACGAGATCGCCGCCGACATCCGCGCCCTTGGTGAAGATGCCGCCGCCGAGGCGGGCGAAGATCGAGATCAGCGACGCGCCGAAGCCAAGCGACACCAGCGCATCGATGACCTCGCGGTCACCCGGCGCATGGCCGAGGCCCGCGGTCAGGATGAGGTAATAGAGGGACACGCCGAGCAGCGCGAGGCCCGCCACCAGCATGCCGGTGATGGCACCGGACTTGAAGGCGATATCGAGACCTGCCGACAGGCTGACGGAGGCCGCCTGCGCCGTTCGCACGTTCGCCCGGACGGAAACATGCATGCCGATGAAGCCTGCCGCGCCCGAGAGGACGGCACCGATCAGGAAGCCGATGGCGGCCGTGCCCGAGAGGAGCAGCCAGGCCGCGACGAAGACGATGGCGCCGACGATGGCGATGGTGAGATATTGCCGTGCGAGATAGGCCTGCGCCCCTTCGCGGATATAGCCTGCAATTTCCTGCATGCGGGCATTGCCCTGATCGGCAGCCAGCACGGACCGCGTCGCCCAGATGGCATAGGCCACCGAAACCAGCCCGCATAGAATTACGCCCAGTAGAACAATCATGTCGGATGTTTCCTCCCTTGGAAGGCCGGCAGGCAACGCCTCGCCAAAGCCCCGTCTTCGTCCCGCCGCGCCTCCTCACGCATAACGGGAACGACGCCAGATTGCGGCGGCAGCATGGCAAGGTCAAGCGGACTTCGTGTCGAGAATCCCGCAACTTGGAAAAGGGCATCCCGCGGCGATGGCCATGCTCCTGCGCCCTTTCGGCACGCGCTTCGTCCTTGACCCGCCGACCGGAAGCCGCCTCCCGCACAGGGTGCCGGAGATGGGAAGCGCGCATCGACGTGCGCCGCGGCGGACGATCGCGCTCGCCGGCAAGGTCGCCGCACGAACAGCAAAAAGGGCGGACGCCCGAAGACATCCGCCCCAAAACCGATCAACGTGACATCGTGAAAAAACCTACTTCCGCACGTCCGTGCGGAACTGGCGGGCAATGCGGTCGAGAACGGCGTTGACGAGCTTCGGTTCGTCTTCCTCGAAGAAGGCCCGCGCGATCTCGACATATTCGGTGACGATGACCGCGACGGGGACGTCCTTGCGTTCGGTCAGTTCGAACGTGCCGGCGCGCAGGATGGCGCGGACGGTCGAATCAAGGCGCGACAGCGCCCAGTCGTCCTGCAGGGCCGTGCCGATCAACGGGTCGAGCTTGCGCTGGTCGCGCACGACGCCCGAAACGATGGAGCGGAACCAGGAGGCGTCCGCCTTCAGATAGGTGTCACCGTCGATCTCCTGCCCGAGGCGGTGCGTCTCGTATTCGGCGACGATCTCCAGCACGCCGGTGCCGCCGATATCCATCTGGTAAAGGGCCTGCACGGCGGCAAGGCGCGCTGCGCCGCGCTGGTTCGCCTGCTTCAGCGGGGGCGTCTGTTCGGTCGGCGTGTTCACTGTTCGCCCCCCAGCTTGGCTTTCAGGGCGATCATCGTCAGGGCGGCGCGCGCGGCGAAGCCACCCTTGTCGCCCTGCGACTTGCGCGCACGGGCCCAGCCCTGCTCGTCGTTCTCGACGGTCAGGATGCCGTTGCCGATGGCGAGGCTCTCGCTGACGGTCAGATCCATGATGGCGCGGCAGGACTCGTTGGCCACGATGTCGAAATGGTAGGTTTCGCCGCGAATGACCATGCCGAGCGCGACGAAGCCGTCATATTCGGTGGCGCCGTTGTCGATGCCGTCGAGCGCCATGGCGATCGCGCCGGGGATTTCGAGCGCGCCGGGCACGGTCACGACGTCGTAGGTAGCGCCGGCGTCCGTCAGCGCGGAGGTCGCACCGTCGAGCAGCGCATCGGCCATGTCGTCATAGAAGCGGGCTTCGACGATGAGGATATGGGGCTTGCCGCTTTCGGCCATCGGTTCACCTGTCTAAGAAATGGGGGCAATGGAAATGTGGATGTCGCCGGTCGCTTGGTCGGCAGAGGCACGGGTCAAACCACGGCGGGGCCGCAATGGCAAGCCTTTTCCCTATCGCGTGACGCAGGGCAGCTTTGCGATCGGCGCGATTCGCCTTTAAGACAGATATCATGCACGCCATACCGACCCTCGAAACAAACCGCCTGCTTCTTCGCCCCTACCGGCGCGACGACTTTACGGCCTATGCCAACCTCTTTGCCGATGCGCAGGTCGTGCGCTTCATCGGCGGCGTGCCGTTCTCGCGGGAACAGGCCTGGACGCGCTTTCTGCGCCAGGTGGGCATGTGGCATTATTTCGGCTTCGGCTTCTTCGCCCTGCAGGACAAGGAGAGCGGCGCCTTCATCGGCGAGGCCGGGTTCCACGATCTGCATCGCGTGATCCAGCCCTCGCTCGAAGGCACGATGGAGACCGGATGGGCCCTGTCCCCCGCGGCCCACGGCCGCGGCTACGCCACCGAGGCCGTATCGGCGGCGCTGCAATGGGGCGAGCGGACCTACCCCAAGGCCCGGCGCACCTGCATCATCTATCTTGCCAACACTGCATCGCTGCGCGTGGCCTCCAAACTCGGCTTCCGCGAGATGGCGCGCACGGTCTATCACGGCGCACCGGTCGTTCTCTGCGAACGCCTCTTCACCGCCCGGTCACAGGACCCCGAGGCCGCGCGACCCCACGACCGGGAGACGTCGAGAAGCTGACGCGACGTCAGACGTTCCCGGCCGGGAAATCCGCGAGCCGGGCCGCATAGCGGGCCATCGTGTCCACCTCGAAATTGACGCGGTCGCCGGCCTTGCGTTCGCCCCAGGTGGTGACCTCCAGCGAATGGCGGATCAGGAGAACGTCGAACACCGTGCCGTCGACGGCATTGACGGTCAGCGACGTGCCGTCGAGCGCGACGGAGCCCTTCGGGGCAACGAAGCGCGCCAGGTGTTCGGGCGCGTCCAGGCGAAACCGCGTCGCTTCGCCTTCCGCCTCCACCGACAGGATTTCGGCCGTGCCGTCGACATGGCCCGAGACGATGTGACCGCCGAGCTCGTCGCCGATCTTCAGGGCCCGTTCGAGGTTGATGCGCGCACCGGCAGACCAGCCGGCAATGGTCGTCAGGCGCAGCGCCTCCTCCCAGGCCTCCACCTCGAACCAGCGCTCGTTTGCGCCCTGCTCGGGCAGCGCGGTCACGGTCAGGCAGACGCCGGAATGCGAAATGGAGGCGCCGATGTCGATGGTGGCAGGATCGTAGGCTGTCGCCACGCGCAGGCGGATGCCCGCGTCGAGCGGCGTCACGCGCTCGACCTTGCCGATGTCAGTCACGATGCCGGTAAACATCAGGCAGTCCTTTCGTAGATATCCAGATGGTCGGGTCCGAAGGCCTCGCCAGACATATGCAGGAATTGCGCAGGCACAAGCCCGGGACGAACGGGAGAGGCCACGCCCTGCGGCCCGATGGTGGGCGTTCCCGTAAACAGGAGCAGGCGATCGACCAGCCCGGCCGCAAGGAACGAGGCCGCGGTGCGCGCGCCACCTTCGACCAGCAGCGAGGACAGGCCGCGGCTTGCCAGCGCCGGCAGAAGGAGGTCGAGCCTGCGCGGATCCCCTTCGAGCACCTCGACGCCCTGCGCCGACAGGGCATCGATCCGCAGCTGCCGCGCATGCGTCTCGGCGTTGTCTTCCTCCGACGCCAGCGGACGGGCCACCGCGATGACCGGAACCTGCCGTGCGGAGCGCGCCAGCTTGCTGTCCGGGGGCAGTCGCAGATCGGCGTCCAGCACGATGCGGACCGGCGAACGCTCTTCGAGCCCCGGCAGGCGGACGGTCAGGTCCGGATCGTCGGCGAGCGCCGTGCCGATCCCGACGAGGATGGCATCGGTGCGGGCGCGCAGGTGCTGCACATAGGTTCGGGCTTCCGGCCCGGTGATCGCCACCTGCCCCTGCCCCGCGCCACGGGCACGATCGCCGATCATGCCGTCGCGCGACAGCGCAAGTTTCAGCGTGACGTGCGGACGACCGAGGCGCATGCGCATCAGGTAGGCTTCCAGCGCGCGCGTACCCTGGGATGCCAGCACCCCGGTTTCCACGACGATGCCGGCCTCCTGCAGCATGGCGATACCACGCCCGGAAACACGCGGATCGGGATCGACGACGGAGATGACGACGCGCGAAACGCCGGAGCGGATCAGCGCCTCGGCGCAGGGCGGCGTGTGGCCATGATGCGAACAGGGTTCGAGCGTGACATAGGCCGTCGCCCCGCGCGCCGCCTCCCCGGCCTGCGCCAGAGCCTGCGTTTCCGCATGCGGCCGTCCGCCGGGCGCGGTGACGGCCGCGGCGATGATCCGCGGTCCGTGCGCCTCCTCCTGCACGATCAGGCAGCCGACGGAAGGATTGCTGCCGGTGAACCCAAGATGGCCGGCCCCGACCGCAATGGCGTCCGCCATCAGCTGTTCGTCCACCGGCACGCCGGCGGAGACGGCGATGCCGTCTGCAGCCATGCCGTCTGCAGCTTGGCCGTCCGCTGTCGCGGCGGCATCCTCGGCGTTTCGATCATGGGAAGGCGTCATGTCGGCAGTTCCGGTCAGGCGCCGGGGTCGCGGGCGATCTTTGCAGAGAGTTCCGCCATGACCTTTTCGAAATCCTCGGCATGGGAGAAATCGCGATAGACGGAGGCATAGCGCACGAAGGCGACATCATCGAGACCCTTGAGCGCCTCCAGCACCTGCAGTCCGATTTCCTCGGACGCGATCTCGCTCTCTCCCGAGCTTTCGAGCCGCCGGACGATACCGGACACGGCCCGTTCGATCCGCTCGCGCTCCACCGGCCGCTTGCGCAGCGCGATGTCGAACGATCGCATCAGCTTTTCCCGGTCGAAAGGTGCCTTCCGACCGGTCTTTTTCAACACCATGAGCTCGCGCAGCTGCACACGCTCGAACGTCGTGAAGCGCCCCCCGCAATCCGGGCAGATCCGGCGGCGGCGGATCGCCGCCCCGTCTTCGGCCGGTCGGGAATCCTTGACCTGGCTGTCTTCCGATCCGCAAAAGGGGCAGCGCATTCCGATATGGCCTTACAGGTAGGCGTACATGGGGAAGCGGTCCGTCAGGGCCACGACCTTCTCGCGCACGCCGGCTTCCACCGCCGCATTGCCCTCGTCGGAATTGGCGGCCTTGAGGCCGTCCAGCGTGTCGACGATCAGGTTGCCGATCTCGCGGAATTCGGTTTCCTTGAAGCCGCGCGTCGTGCCGGCCGGCGTGCCGAGGCGAATGCCGGAGGTGACGAAGGGCTTTTCCGGATCGAAGGGAATGCCGTTCTTGTTGCAGGTGATGTAGGCGCGGCCGAGGGCCGCTTCCGCCCGCTTGCCGGTTGCGTTCTTCTTGCGCAGGTCGACCAGCATCAGGTGGTTGTCGGTGCCGCCGGAGACAATGTCGAGGCCGCCATCGACCAGGGTCTGCGAGAGCGCCTTGGCGTTCTTGACGATCTGGGCCGCATACGCCTTGAATTCGGGCTTGAGCGCCTCTCCAAAGGCGACGGCCTTGGCGGCGATGACGTGCATCAGCGGGCCGCCCTGCAGGCCGGGGAAGACGGCCGAATTGAACTTCTTCGCCAGATTCTCGTCATTGGTCAGGATCATGCCGCCGCGCGGGCCGCGCAACGACTTGTGTGTCGTCGTGGTGGCAACATGGCAATGCGGGAACGGCGACGGGTGCTGGCCACCGGCAACGAGGCCGGCGATGTGCGCCATGTCGACCATCAGCCAGGCGCCGACCTCGTCGGCGATCTCGCGGAAGCGCTTCCAGTCCCAGATGCGGGAATAGGCGGTGCCGCCGGCGATGATGAGCTTCGGCTTGTGCGTGCGCGCGCTTTCGGCAACCGCCTCCATGTCCAGCATGTGATCTTCTTCGCGCACGCCGTAGGAGACCACGTTGAACCATTTGCCGGACATGTTGACCGGCGAGCCGTGCGTCAAATGTCCCCCGGAGTTCAGGTCGAGGCCCATGAAGGTATCACCCGGCTGCAGCAGCGCCAGGAACACCGCCTGGTTCATCTGCGAACCGGAATTCGGCTGCACATTGGCGAAGTTGACGCCGAAGAGCTGCTTGGCGCGGTCGATGGCCAGTTCCTCGGCGATATCGACGAACTGGCAGCCGCCATAGTAGCGCTTGCCCGGATAACCCTCGGCATATTTGTTCGTCATGATCGAGCCCTGGGCTTCGAGCACGGCGCGCGACACGATGTTCTCGGATGCAATCAGCTCGATCTCGTGGCGCTGACGGCCCAGCTCCTTCTCGATCGCACCGAAAATATCCGGATCGCTATCGGCGAGGGACCGGTTGAAGAAGACGTCGTTGGCGGCTGCATCGCTCATGATCAGGCTCCTATAGGGCGGTGGCACGGTGTTTATCTCCCTCGCATGCCAAGGGCAACCCGCGCCCCGCGTTTTGCGCCATTTGCCGCGGCGTCTGCGCTGTGGACGGGATGGGTGGGGTGGGAGGCGCCTGGCAAGGGCGTTCATGTCGATGACGCTGCGGCCAGCACAAACGTGAAGTCGATCGAACGCACCGGTTCTTTCAGTCGGCCGTCTGCGATCGCCACAATGGTTTCCAGGACGGACCGCATCTCGCGCGTCACGTGATGGCTCCAGAACCGGGCGATGTTCCAGCCACGGTCTGCCATGATCGCGTTTCTGACCTGGTCGTGATCGCTGCCTGCATGCTGATGACCATCGACCTCCACGACCAGACGGGCTTCGCGACACGCAAAATCGGCAAAGTAGCGATCGATGGGCAGCTGCCGTACGAATTTCAGATTGTTCAGTCGCCGCCCGCGCAGCTCGCCCCAGAGCAAGCGCTCCGCCTCGCTGTCCCCTTGTCTGAGCTGACGCGCTCGCGCCGTCGTCCGCAGGTTCGGCCCTCTCATGCCCCCTCCGCACTTGCGGGCGACCCCGCCCCTAACGCTGTCCCCGCCCGCGGGGAGAAAGCAGCGAGCGTGCCTTGCTCTCGCGGAAAAAGCAAACGGCGCACCAACGTCTCTTCTCCTCGCCCGCGGGGAGAAGATGCCGGCAGGCAGATGAGGGGCTACGCCGCCCAACAAACGGCCGTGCCCTCGGTCAGC
>NZ_LMPE01000010.1:166360-166624 GCF_001424325.1 Rhizobium sp. Leaf341 | reverse complement strand
GCCGCTGTGCCCTGGCCCAGCTTTACAACGACCCTTTGCGCCTGCGGGCCGCCCCTCACCCTAGCCCTCTCCCCGCCTGCGGGGAGAGGGGACGAGCCTGCCTTGCCCATGGGAGAACCGAACCGGCGAACCACGTCTTTTCTCCCCGCAGGCGGGGAGAAGATGCCGGCAGGCAGATGAGGGGCTACGCCGCCCAACAAAACGGCCATGCCCTCGGTCAGCGCCGACGTGCCCTGGTCCAGCTTTACAACGACCCATTGCGCG
>NZ_LMPE01000010.1:166112-166322 GCF_001424325.1 Rhizobium sp. Leaf341 | reverse complement strand
TGCGGGCCGCCCCTCACCCTAACCCTCTCCCCGCAGGCGGGGAGAGGGGACAAGCCTGCCTTGCTCATGGGGGAAACCAAGCAGCGAACCACGTCTCTTCTCCCCGCACGCGGGGAGAAGATGCCGGCAGGCAGATGAGGGGCTACGCCGCCCAACAAACGGCCATGCCATCGGTCAGCGCCGCCGTGCCCTGATCCAGCTTTACGACGA
>NZ_LMPE01000010.1:165430-166086 GCF_001424325.1 Rhizobium sp. Leaf341 | reverse complement strand
GTGCGGGCCGCCCCTCACCCTAACCCTCTCCCCGCCTGCGGGGAGAGGGGACGAGCCTGCCTTGCCCTTTGGGGGAAACCAAGCAGCGCACCACGTCTCTTCTCCCCGCACGCGAGGAGAAGATGCCGGCAGGCAGATGAGGGGCTACGCCGCCAAACAAACGGCCGTGCCCTCGGTCAGCGCCGCCGTGCCCTGGTCCAGCTTTTCGACGACCCTTTGCGCCTGCGGGTTGCCCCTCACCCTAACCCTCTCCCCGCCTGCGGGGAGAGGGGACAAGCGTGCCTTGCCCATGAGGGAAACCAAGCGGCGAACCACGTCTCTTCTCCCCGCCCGCGGGGAGAAGATGCCGGCAGGCAGATGAGGGGCTACGCCGCCAAACAAAATGGCCATGCCCTCGGTCAGCGCCGACGTGCCCTGGTCGAGTTTACAACGACCTTTTTGCGCGTGCGGGCTGCCCCTCACCCTAACCCTCTCCCCGCCCGCGGGGAGAGGGGACGAGCGTACCTCGTCCTTTGGGGGAAACGAAGCGGCGAACCACGTCTCTTCGCCCCGCACGCGGGGAGAAGATGCCGGCAGGCAGATGAGGGGCTACGCCGCCAAACAAACGGCCATGACCACGGTCAGCGCCGCCGTGCCTTGGTCCAGCTTTACGACGG
>NZ_LMPE01000010.1:158011-165396 GCF_001424325.1 Rhizobium sp. Leaf341 | reverse complement strand
GTGCGGGCCGCCCCTCACCCTAACCCTCTCCCCGCCTGCGGGGAGAGGGGACGAGCCTGCCTTCCCCATGGGGAAACAAAGCAGGGAACCGCGTCTCTTCTCCCCGCACGCGGGGAGAAGATGCCGGCAGGCAGATGAGGGGCTACGCCGCCAAACAAAACGGCCGTGCTTCCGGGAAGCGCGGCCGTCGAGGGGTCGGGAGGATGAGGTCGAACGAGGGGACGTTACTGTGCCACGCCGCCGTCGAGGCCGTCGGTGACGGGTTCGATGCCGGTGGTGGTCTGCAGGGCCAGTTCCTGTTCGCCGTCCATCTGGTAGATGTCGTCGCGGAACTGCACGACGCCGTCCTTGGCGGCCCAGGCGGTGATGTACTTGAAGTACACCGGCACTTCGACCGAGAGCTTGATCGGGTTGTTCTGGCCCGACCGGATGGTCGCCTCGATCTGCTGGCGGCTCCAGCCGGGCGTTTCCTTCAGGAGCCAGGTCGTGAGATCGCGCACGTTCTGCACGCGGACGCAGCCCGAGCTCTCGAAGCGCGCGAGCTTGTTGAACAGGCCCTGCGAGGGCGTGTCGTGCATGTACTCGTTGTTCGGGTTGTGGAAGTTGATCTTGGTCGATGCCATGGCGTTGATCTTGCCCGGATCCTGACGGAACGTCAGGTTCGGCGCCTTGTCGGCATTCCAGTCGATCGTCTCCGGCGACACCTCGTTGCCCTGCCCGTCGATCAGGCGAATGGCATTCTTCTTCAGATATTCCGGATCCTTGCGCATCAGAGGCACGATGTCCTTCTCGACGATCGAGCGCGGCGCGGTCCAGTACGGGTTGAGAATGACCTCGTAGATCTTGGAATTGATGATGTGCGTCGGGCGCGACAGGCGGCCGACGATGGCCGTGTGGCGCTGGACGACGCGGCCGTTCTCCACCGCCTCGATCAGGGCCGCCGGGATGTTGACCACGACGTGGCGCATGCCGAGATCGCCCGACATGGACTGCAGGCGCACGAGATTGGTGTTGAGCTGCTGCAGGCGCACATTGGCGGAGATGTTCAGCGCCTTCAGCGAATATTCACCGAGAACGCCATCCGGCGGCAGGCCGTGGCGGGCCTGGAAGCGCTTGACCGCGCCGTCGACATAGCTGTCGAAATTGTCCGACATGCCGGCCGACTGCTCGAGATCGCCCGATGCCATCAGATGCTGGCGCAGCGCCCGCACCGCCGGGTCGGACACGCCGAGCTCCAGACGCTGCGACGGATTGACCTCGGGCCAGCCGCCGGCAGACACGATCCGCTGATACTGGCCGATCGCCGTCTGGGTGTTGTAGATGGTGTCCATGCTGAAGATCGGCGTGTTGGACGAAACGGCCAGCGCCGTGCGCGAAGCCTGCGCGTCGAACTGGTCGTCCCACACGCCGCGGCGCGGTGCATTGATGATGTCCACCAGAGCGTCCTGCGCGAACGCGCCACCGGCCCAGGCTGCCGCACTGAGCGTGGCGGCGGAGCGCAGGAAGGCGCGGCGGCTGTGAGCATCAATTCCGTTTTTCTTCGACATGATCCCTACCATCAGATGCTGCGAGGCAATTCCGCCCTCAGCGCTATCACGATTACGGTTAACCAAAGCCAAACCGGCCCGCGGCGGGAAAGGCCTGACTGACCCGATCAGACCCGGATCGAACCCGCCGGAGCCCGCCATCGGCGGATCCCGGACATGCCGCCCGCGCGGACAGGCCTTGGCTTGAGCGTGCAGGCCCCAGACATGTCTGAGACCTTGCGGGCCTTTCCGGCCGCCCCGGCCCTGCGCGGTCGCGCCGAAACCGGTGTCAGACCCGCCTTGACAGGCCGGTTTTTCATCCGTTTGACCTCCCATATCAATATGGCCAAACGGTGTCACACAACCAGAGGCAAAGCCCGTCGACAGGCCGGGAATCAAGGCACTGCGTCCTTCCTGCCACAGCCCCACAACCGCCTTCCCCGATCCGGCACCGGTCCGGCGCGCCCCTGCCCCGCAGGGCCCGAATAGTACAGATTGGCCCGGCCCGAACCTGGCGGGCAGGACGACGGGCGCCCGAGCGACGTCGACACCCAAGGCCGCGGGCCAGACACCGGGCCAGATACCGGGCCGGACACGATCGCGTGACATCGCTCCTGAGCGCCTTGGGGCTTTCGACCGCCCGGAAGGCGCCGCCACCCGCTCGTCTGCGCCCTCGCTTACCCTTTGATCTGAATCAAGGACGTTCGCGCGCGTCCGCGCTACCGTCGGACCGCGCCAAAGAGCGACCGATGACGCACCGCAACAGCCGGCCTGCAGCCTTCATGACGACGAGTTCCCTGCGCCGCCGGATTTGTCTCCCGGACTGTCGCAAATCTGCGAATCCCGCCGCCGACGGCATCTCCGCCCGGCCGCGCGTTTACAAAGACTTTACTAATGCATAATATTTTTACCGATAGATCAGGATAGGAAAATGGCACATACATCACAGAATACCCTACATTCTTTTGAAGACGATCCCACCCGAATGGACAGTATCCTCCGCCTCCGGCTGGAGATGTGCAATGTAAACGCATTGCTGGCCTACGCCACCGTTCTTCTCTTGAATTTGCAGCTCTCCAAAGAGGACGGCGCGGATTCTCCAAATGCGCATCAAATGGCTGCGCATCAGACGTCTACTTTCTAACACATCAGACGCATCGATCCTTTTTCAAAACAAAATTCAAAACACGTGCCTGAATTCTGGCCGGACGCGGCATCTCGCCAAGATGCAGGCCGGACGTCGCATCCAGACCCTGACCGTCACCGCTCTCGTGTCGACGCCACAGGGACTCTTCCACCTTTATACTCGGATTCCGCAGATGACTGCGGCCTTGGAAACCTCGCTCATGACGGGCAAGAAAGGGTTCCTCGTCGTCAAACGATGGAGCAAGTCTTGTTGGACATGAGCAGCCCTCGGCGCGGACATGCGCCTTTTCGCCCCCGCCATCGGCCGGACCTTGACCGCCGTCGATCGGCCGGCGTCTCGGGGAATTGCAGCCTCCCCGCTGTCGCCTCGCCGCCGCTCGGGTGATCGATCCGCGTACGCCTTGAACCACGGCCTGTGCACGGGCCGACCGTAAGGTCGCGCGTGCACCTCAGGGGACGCGCAAGCGTCCCTCTCCCACCTTCTCCCGACATCGCCACCACTGCTGATCCCCGCCTTGAACCGAGGCCGGGCAGCCAACCCATGCGAGGATGACATGCAATTTCGATCCATCCAGATGAAGATAGCGTTGCTTTCGGGCATCTGCGTCCTTGCGGCGACAGGTGCTCTCGTCGGCTACAGCGTCGTTGCCGCCGGCAACAGCAAGGATTTCGTCGCCCGGTCGGTGAGCGACCTCACCGAACAGAAGACGAAGGACAGCCTGGCGACGCTGGCGTCCACCCAGGCCGGCGTCATCCGGTCGTCGCTCGACAGCGCCTTCGATTCCGCCCGCAACATGGCCCGGATGTTCGAGGTGGCCGCATCCGGCCTTCCCGCCGCGACGCCCGCGCAGGCAAGGCGGGCACAGTTCAACGGCATTCTCCTCAACGTTCTCAAGGACAATCCGCGCTTCAACGGCACCTACAGCGCCTGGGAGCCCAACGCCCTCGACGGGCAGGACGAGGCCTTCCGGAACAACCGGAAAATGGGGTCGGATGCAACCGGCCGGTTCCTGCCCTACTGGACGCGTGACGCGGCGGGGACCGTCGACGTCCAATCGCTGGTGGAGTATGACAGCCACGAGCTGCATCCCAACGGGGTGATGAAGGGCGGCTGGTATATCGGCCCGCAGAACGGCGGCGGCGAGAGCATTCTCGATCCCCTTCCCTACATCGTGCAGGGAAAGAACGTCTATCTCGCGACGATGTCGGTCCCGATCATGATCGACGGCAAGTTCGCCGGCGTTGCCGGCGCCGATTTCGACCTCGCCTTCGTCCAGCAGCTCGCCGAACAGGTCAAGGCGTCGATCTTCGGCGGCAAGGCCGGCGTCGAGATCGTCAGCTACAAGGGGCTTGTCGTCGCCTCGAGCGAACATCCCGAAACCATCGGCCAGCCGTTCGACAAGACCGATCCGACGCTGACCCAGTTCCTGCCGATCGTCCAGGGCGGAAACAGCCATGTGAAAGCCGATGGGCACTCCTTCACGGCCTTTGCGCCGATCCTCGTCGGACGGACAAAGACGCCGTGGTCCGTCCTGATCGATGTTCCCACCACCGTGGCCATGGCCGAGGCGACGGCACTGGACAGCGCGCTCTCCACGCGCAACCACAATGACAGCCTGTTGCAGATCATCGTCGCCGTCGCCATTGCCGTCGGCGGTGTCCTTGCCATGTGGTTCGTCGCACGCAGCATTTCCCAGCCGATCCGCGCCATGACGACAGCCATGACACGTCTCGCCGGCAACGACACCAGCATCGAGATCCCCGGCCGCGACCGCATCGACGAGATCGGCGCGATGGCGGAGACCGTGTCCGTCTTCAAGGACAATGCGATCGCCAAGGCGACGATGGAGGCGGAGGCGGACGCCACCCGGACGATGAGCGAGGCCGAGCGCCGGGAGCGCGATGCCCAGAAGGCGCGGGATGCTGCGAACATACAGACGGTCGTCGATGCGCTGGCCACCGGTCTCGGCCGGCTTGCGGACGGCGATGTCGCCTACCGGATCTCGACGCCGTTCGTCGCCCCGCTCGATGCGCTGCGAACCGATTTCAACAACTCCGTGACCAAGCTTCATGAAGCGCTGCAGACCGTCCACGGCAATGCCCGGGCCATCGACAGCGGCGCAAACGAGATCCGCTCGGCGGCCGACGACCTTGCCCGGCGGACGGAACAGCAGGCAGCGTCCGTGGAGGAAACCGCCGCGGCCCTCGAGGAGATCACCACGACCATGAAGGACTCCACCAAGCGCGCCGAGGAAGCGGGAAATCTCGTGTCGAAAACGCGGGTGGGCGCGGAAAAGGCGGGAGACGTCGTCCGCTCCGCCGTCAACGCGATGCAGCAGATCGAGCGATCGTCGGGCGAGATCAGCAACATCATCGGCGTGATCGACGAGATCGCCTTCCAGACCAACCTCTTGGCGCTGAACGCCGGGGTGGAAGCCGCCCGCGCCGGAGAAGCCGGCAAGGGTTTTGCCGTGGTCGCGCAGGAGGTCCGGGAGCTGGCCCAGCGGTCGGCCACGGCCGCCAAGGAGATCAAGGCCCTGATCGTCACCTCCGGCGAACAGGTGCGGGTCGGCGTGTCGCTTGTCGGCGAGACGGGCAGATCGCTCGGCCTCATCGTCGACGAGGTCAACCAGATCAGCCAGCATGTCAGCGCCATCGTGGAGTCGGCGCGCGAACAGTCGGTCGGCATCCAGGAGATCAACACGGCCGTCAACACGATCGACCAGGGCACCCAGGAGAACGCGGCCATGGTCGAGCAGTCCACCGCGGCAAGCCATAGCCTTGCCGGGGAGGCCGAAGCGCTGAACAGGCTGATCGCGCAGTTCAATCTGGGCGCATCCTCCTCTGCGTCATCGGCCCATGCCCCGCAGGCGCGGCTCGCCACCGAACAGGCGCGGCCCGTGAACTCGCCGGCACGCGCGCTCGGCCGCAAGATCGCCAGCGCCTTTGGCGGCGCCGGCAACACCGCGACCGCATCCTGGCAGGACTTCTAGCGCTTCGCCGCAGAGATCCGGAACCATCACCCGGCAGAACAGACCCGGCGGACCCGCGTTCGCCGGGTCTGCTTGTTTGCGGCAAGGCGTGGGCAAGGGGCTTGGGTATGGGGCATGGACTTGGACTTGGGTATCGGCTGCGAGGTGTGCGAAGGCCGGAGGGGCCAGAAGCGGACACGCGAAAGGCCGGACGCCATTCCGCGTCCGGCCTTTTCAAAGAGGATCGTCCTGTCCTGCCTTACATGCGGTAGGCGATGCTGTCGTTCCAGAAGCGGTCGAGGCGCTGCAGCAGCTTGTTCATCTGGCTGAATTCGTCCGTGCCGATGCCGCCGACCTTGTGGATCGAGCCGATGTGGCGTTCATAGAGCTTGGCGACCGTTTCGGCGATGTGCTGGCCGTCTTCCGTCAGGCTGATGCGGACCGAGCGACGGTCGATGCGCGAGCGCTGGTGATTGATGAAGCCGAGGTCGACGAGCTTCTTGACGTTGTAGGAGACGTTGGAGCCGAGATAGTAGCCCCGCGAGCGCAGCTCGCCTGCCGTCAGTTCGGAATTGCCGATGTTGAACAGGAGGAGCGCCTGGACGGCGTTGACGTCGGAGCGGCCCTGCCGGTCGAATTCGTCCTTGATGACGTCGAGCAGGCGACGGTGCAGGCGCTCGACGAGGTGCAGCGATTCCATGTAGAGGTTGCGGATCGCGTCTTCCTGCGGGTCCTTGTGGACGATCGTGTTGGCGGCAGACGTGGCGGAAGCGTGAGCCTTGAGCTTGGTGTTCATGATGACGGTCTCTCTCTGTTTGGGTGGCGGTGGTTATGTTTTCCCGCCTTGAGGAGACACTATCGAATACGTATAAAATTCTACTTAAACCGCAGCCTTAACATGAGCTTACCATTGGCGACTGCTGTGTCAGGGTGAATCAAATCTTGCAATACGTCCCTTACGCATACGCTGATAGAGAATGAGAGCGCGGAAAAACACGAAGGTCAGGGCCGCGCCGCCGTGCAGGACGAGGATCGACGGCTTGGCGCCGAAGAGCTCGGGATAGAAGCCGAACATGACGATTTCGGTCGCTGCCGCCACCACCCAGATGACCGGCCCCCAGGACACGAGAAGCCACAAACCCAGGGCTGCCACGGGATAGGCCACCGCCAGCGTGGCCGCCGCGACGCGCCAGGGAACGGTCAGAAGATCGAAGCGGCCGGATCCGTTGAAGGAATAGCCGATCAGCAGCGCCCAGTAGTTCAGGCCGAACCAGAAGCACGAGATGGCCACGAGCCGCAGGAAGATGCCGAACAGCGTCTCCGTCACGGAAATCTTGGGGACATGGACAGAATCATCGGACATGACGGCGACCATAAGCGCGGATGCGGGCGACGGCCAGAGGAGGAACGCGCGGACGGCGCGCGCGAAGGCCGCGCAGAGCCGGCGGGCAACGTTCGGCGCGGGACGATCGGCGCGGCAGGCGGCAAGCGCCGGGCCGCCCCTCGAGATCGTTCGCGCCAGCGGCCCCCGAAAAAAAACGCCCTTTCTTTTCCCCGTTTCTTTTCCACGCCGGTTTTTCCGCCGCCATACTGGCCGCGTCCCGTTATCGGATGCACCGGAAGGCGTTCCGGCGAAGCGGGGCCGGTGCCGGCGATGGGGGGATGACGCATATCCCCGCCGCCGGGCTCGCGAAAAGGCCGTCCGCCGTTTGAGCTTGTAAGGCCGGCGGTGTGGCGATGA